>NZ_NOKQ01000220.1 GCF_002265435.1 Tetzosporium hominis | reverse complement strand
CGTTGATACCTGCATCATACAAGAGGACTTTTTTCTTTTCAAGATGTCTTTGCGTTCAAGACAGGAATGCTCCTCGCTGCACCTCGGTGAAGGAATGAAGATTTTCAGACGAGTTATTTTGAAAGACACAGCTTGGATTACGGGCGACTGCGGGGTCTCCGAGAACCTCTTGATACCCTGGGAAAAAGGCATCTCAGGTTCAAAAACTTAAGTTATCTACACAATAAATACTAATACGAAAGAACGCGCATCTTTTCCTTCACCCTCTCCAAATCTAAAATGAGGAATAAGTTTATGAGAGAGAAGAATTGATCTTGCCTATAAAAATCATTTGCCCTCTAGATCATTATCTACACAAATATACCTGTTCCACAGAACTAAGTTGCGAAAAAGCGTGCCGTAGATCTTGGTGCTGTTTCCCGAAGGATCAGGTCGATGCCGGATATCACCCGTGTCGCTTCACCCGTGAAGCGATTGGGAAGATTCGGCGCGGCCCTTCTGGAAAAAGCACCAAGTCAGGCACGATTCAAGCTTTAAACAAGATACACTCAAAACAGAAAGAGGCAGCTCCTCAAATGAGAAGCCGCCTCTTTCAATAGGTAGAATTGTTTAGAATTCACCAAGAGTAGTTAAAAGCATATACAACATAGTTGCAGACTCACCGCGTGTAGCATTTGCACGTGGGTCGAACGTGTTGTTTGGACGTCCACTGATGATACCAGCTTCATAAGCAGCCTTCACATCTTCTTTAGCCCAGTCAGCAATTTTTGCATCATCTGCAAACTTGTGACGACCATCTAATTCTTCAGTGATACCAGGTAACATATACTCTGCAGCACGCATGATCATTGACGCCATTTCTTGACGTGTGATCTGAGCAGTTGGTGCAAACGTGTCTGGAGTACGACCGCTTACGATACCTGCTTCAAATGCTGCTTCAATGTGCTGGTAGCTCCAAGCTTGAGCTTCTGTTACGTCTTTGAAGACACCAGAATACTCATTTAACGGCAAGTTCATCGCACGAGAGATCAATACTGCAAACTCTGCGCGTGTCACTTGGTCGTTAGGAGCAAACTTCGTCTCTGATTTACCGAAGATGATAGAACGTGATGCAAGAACTTCTACATAGTCACGGCTCCAGTGCTCTTCGATGTCTGGGAATGTTACATCTTTTTCGTACGCAGTGTACGTACCTGTCTTCTTAGCTAAGAAGATCAAAGATTCTCCCATTACGAAACCACCAACATACGTTTGAGCCAAGTTGTCTGCAATTAGGTATGCAGCTGCTTTACGCTCATCGTTTACTTCTTTGTCTAGACCAAGGATGACATAGACGCCACCAGTAAGGTCTGTAACAGGAGTCAATTCGTCTCCATTTTTCACTGCTACTTCAAGTGTGTAGTCAGCAGAAAGTTTTGTAGCTACAGCGTCAGTTTGGTCGATGAAGCCGTTCTTCGTCAATGTGATGACGTAGCGGTCTGCATCTACTGCTAACCAAGACTCTAATACTTCATACGAGTAGAAGAATGTTGCGCCTTCACCGTACATCAATTCTAGAGAGTAGCCGTTTTCAACAAGTGCTTCTACTGCTTCACGAGTCAACTCAACAACTTCTGTTGCCCCATCAGCAAGATCCGAAAGATCAAATGTTGCATAGCCAGAACCGTCTTCAAGTTGATCTTGTAGGTCTTCAACGTCGATTACAGTTTTCCCGTACTCGTCCGTCACATCAACCGTTACGTTTTCAATCGTTGTATTTCCAACTACGTCGACAACTTTTACTTCGAACTCATTGACGCCTGCTTCTAGTGGAAGCTCGACTTCAACTGTCTCAGAGTAGTCGTTCAACTGATACGGCTCGCTTAGTTCGTTGTAGAATACTTCATTGTCGTTCACATAAACGCGAACTTCGTCGAAGTTGTCTCCTACTACTAGGTCAGCAGTAACTGAAGTCGCATCAAGTGGTGCTTCTTCTGGAACATCTGATACATCTAGAGTCGGTGCAGTTGTATCGACACCCACTTGACGTTGGATATCAAATACGTTGCCGTGCTCGTCTGTTGCAGCGACTTTCACTTTGTGCACGCCATCAGCAAGAGTCAATGTGTGCGCATAGTTCGTGCCGTCGAACTCGTCAGCTTGTTCGCCACCAACCGTTACTGCCACAACGCCAGAATCATCCGTAACTTGACCAGTGAACTCGACTTCAGAAGAATCGAAGAACGCCAGGTAGTCTGGAGTTTCCCAGATGATGTTCGGTACGTTTGTTTCATAAGGAGTAGACGCTACGCGTTTCGTCACTTCTGTTGCGTTTCCTGCAACGTCGTACGCTACGAATGTCACGTCATCGCCAGGTGTTACTTCAGTGAAATCAAATGCTGCTACAGCACCTGTCTCATCAGCGATCAATGTATCGACTAATTCGTCTTCTACATACACATCGATCACGTCTACACCAGACAAGTTGTCGCTAGCTTGGAATGACATCAATTGTTCTGTAGTATCTACAGCTACGTTTAATGTCGGTTTCGTTACGTCCAATTTGATTGGGTACGTCTTAGACTGCCACTCAGCGCCTTCAAAGTCGATTTTCGCTTTGATTTCGATCTGGTATTCGCCTTCAACAGGAGCTTTCCCGTTGATTTTTCCGTCCCATGCATAGAGCGGGTTGAACGTGTAGTAGCTTGATGTTGGATCATAGTGCTTACGTAAGTTTTTGCTTGTACCGATTGTACGAAGCTTCTTGCCATCTTTGTCTAAGATGTTGACTTCAAAGTTCTTCACGTTACGTTTTAACGAGAAGACTGGAAGTGCTGTATCGTAGACGCCGTCTCCATTTGGAGAGAAGGCTACTGACTCGAAGTCATATGCATTTGCATCTTCAAATGTCTTACCAGCAACCGTTGCCCCTTGTTTAGTAGCAATCAGACCTTGGATGCCATAGTAAGTTGTATCTTCCCAGAAGTTGTCATCGAAGATCGGTGCATCGTCCCAAGAACCGTTGAAGCCGAAGAACGGTACTGTAAGCGTTGGTAGGTTTTCTGTTTCGCCTTCTTCAGGAGTTGAATCCGTCAGTTGTAAGAATCCATCTACGAAGAACCCGTTTGAGAAGATATCCATCAACTCTTGAGCACCTGTCAAGTTTACATTCACTGTAAACTCTTGCGTGCTGTTTGGAGCTACTGTTACTGTTTCAGGAGCGTCAGACGTGTAGTCAGTTCCTTCTTCTAGTACTAGAGATCCGATTTCGTTAGGAGCTGTAATGACACGACCTGAAAGATCGTATGGGTAGTCCGTCTGCAGCTGTAGGCTCAAATCATACATCTTTTCCGTATCTGAGAAGTTCTCAGCAGTCAATGTGAACTGGAACTGACCGTCTGCGATTTCTTTGAGAGCGACTTTCCCTTCACCTGTATTCTTTTCATAGACGATTACGTCTGTTTCAAGAGCGTCCGCAAGTTGCATGATACCTGCACCTTGACGACGAGGTGATACGAATTCTGTAATACCATCATACTCAGCAAATACGACTGGTTTTGAAGTGTTCATCAATAAGTTTTTCGCGCGTTGTGCACGGTCATAACCTGAAAGGTCGAAGTCGTTGTCAACACGTTCGAAGATCAGTGCAGATCCACCCGCTACGTGAGGCGCTGCCATCGACGTACCGCTCATCAGACCGTACTTGTCATCGTTCATTGTCGAGTAGATGTTTCCACCTGGAGCTGTGATCTCTGGTTTGAAGTCTAGGTTTGGAGTTGGCCCCCAAGACGTGAAGGAAGACATCAAGCCTGCTTCTGGGTTAGCAGTTGTGATGACGTCGCCGTCAAAACGAACAGATACATCTTGTCCACCGTCGATTAGCGCTTTCATCGCTAAACCGTCAGCTTGAAGTGCAGACATGTAAGGAATCTGGATAGCTGGGTCTGATGCCATGTTGATCGTGCCATCCACGTTGTTGTAAACGATGATTCCTTCAGCGCCTGCTGCTTGAGCATTCAGTCCTTTTTCAACGAATGAGATAGAACCACGAGAAACTAATGCGTATTTCCCTGTCAGGTCTTTTCCTTCGAAGTCAGCTACTGTACCAAAGCCAGCAAATTCCACTGGGTAGTCCGTACCTTGAACTGGATCTACATCGTTAGCAAGTAAGAACATCGCTTGGCCAGCTTCAGATCCGTCAGCTGAATAGTTGAACGCAATTGCTGAGATATCTGTGTTTTCAAATGACGCAACGCCAAGTGATCCTTCAGATACCGATGGTGAACCTGTAAGACCGTAGTCTTGATCTTTTACATCGTTGTAGTCATAGCCAGAACCGTACATGTCTGAGTTACCTGCAGAAATCGAAACGATAAGACCGTTCTCTTTCGCACGTGCAACTGCTTGTTGCTCAGGAGATGCGTTGTCAACGAATCCAGCTGTAGCTCCAAGTGACATGTTGATAACGTCAGCACCTAGTTTGATTGAATCATCGATTGCTTTTACATAGACGTCACCGAATGTAGAACCGAAGTTCTGGTCGTTTCCGAATACTTTCATTGCTAGGATCTGAGCTTCTGGTGCTACCCCTTGGATTCCACCGTTCAGCTCGTCACCGTTTGCTCCGACAGTACCCGATACGTGCTGCCCGTGCATAGAAGCGCCAGGAGCGATATCTTTTACTTCTTGGTTGTCATCCATGTAGTTGTAACCGAATGGAATCTTCGCAGAGAAGTATTTCCCTTCAGATACATCTCCAGCTTCCACGTGTTGTGATACTTCTGCAGATGTGATTTCACCTGTAGAGTCATCAGTTAATTGGAAGTCTTTGTGGTTTGGATCGATCCCGCTGTCAATAACAGCTACGACTGCGCCTTCACCACGGTATGAGTATTTGTCCCAAGCAAGTTGCGCTTGAACCAGTTCTTTAGAAGTGATCATTTCTGGCTCTACTTCAGGACGCTTGTATTCTTGTGATTCGTATACAGCTTTAACGCCTTGTAGTTTCGCGATTTTCTTAACGTCGCCAGCTTTGACTTCAAGAGAGAACCCGTTGAATACAGTCGTGAACGATTGTTTCACGTCGAAACTGCCAATTGCTAACTTCATAGCTGCTTGAACAGAAGCTTGTTGTTTTTCAACAGCTGCCTCAGCAGAAGCTTTTGAAGATGTGGAAAGATCTTTATAGCTGAGCCCCTGTGCTGTTGCTTCAGAAATCGCTGGTGCCTTGTCTAATTCGACAATCACGCGGACGATTTCTTTTACGTCAGCCGGTTGCTCGAATTTTGCAGGAATTTTAGGTAGTACTTTTTGCGGAGTTGCCAATGGCGCGACGGACTTGGTGTTAGGTAGTTTACTGTCGACAGTTTCTGCTTGTGCAACTGGTAGGCCAGTTAAAGCTGTCGAAGCTGCTAATGTTGAGGCCATGGTCATTAGCAAGGCTTTTTTCTTTTTACTCACTCATGTTCCCCCTAGTCAAATTTTTGTTCCGCTATTTCAGGTTTCAAAATAGTCCAACAATTCATAATTTACCATAATGACGCTAGATTGCAATATAAAGTTAATTAAATTAAACAAAATAGGTCTGTATTTTTCGAATTTTAAGTCGAAAGACACTGCTTATTTAAAATTGTAGCAGGTGGATGTAAAGAGTTTGAGAAAATCTCGTAAGGAATTTGTAAGATTTTAAATACTAAAGATGCGTGAGGATTTTAAATATCCGGGCACCGAAGGTGTGAGTCAAACAGTCTAGTGAAAGAAAGTAAACTAAACTTAAATCGTGCCTGACTTGGTGCTGTTTCCAGAAGGGCCGCGCCGAATCTTCTCAATCGCTTCACCGGTGAAGCGACACGGGTGATATCCGGCATCGACCTGATTCTTCGGGAAACAGCACCAAGATCTACGGCACGCTCCTTCGCAATTTAGTTCGGTGAAAAGATATATTTATGTAGATAATGATTTAGATGGCAAATGATTTCTATAGGCAGGATCTACTCTTCTCTTTCATAAATTTATTCCTAGTTTTAGATTTGGAGAGGGTGAAGGAAAAGATACGCGTTCCGTGGTATCAGAGTGGTTTGAAGAACCCGCAGTCGGAGGCCAAAGCGCAAGCTTTGGTATGCCGCAAGGATTCTGATGGCCGCTCCCACAGATAAGCGTTTCTTTTTCAAGCGCACTCAGCATACCCTTACAAAATTTTATAAAACAAAAAAGCACCGGACGTGGGTCCGATGCTTGGTAAGTCATAGACTATTCTAATTGTCTAGTTGCAAACGCCAGAAATCCCCATCAAAACCATTAACCCCAACCGAGGCAAAGTACGCCTCAATTGGTGCGCCTGGTTTTGATGAAATATCTAGAGCGGCGTTCTCCACTTTTCTAACTAGCCACCAGTAACCTGGCTCATTAATTCAGAGCGGCGCTCCGCTTTGCGAGCTTTGTACTGAGACTCGTAGTCGGCTGCGTACGATTTATTGAAACCATTCGCAACAAGCGTGTTCTGTACGACTGCTAGAGTCGAGTAGAATGCTGCATCTGTTGCCGCTTCTAAGTTCGCAGCCGCTGCAGAATACTTACGGTAGAAGTAGCCGTAATCAATACTCTCACCGTTTGCTTGTTTTTCCGTGTATTCTGCTTTCGCACGTGAAACAAGAGAAGCTAGACGTCCTTCAGCTTGTGCTTCAAGCCCTGCAAATACTGGATCGTACTTCGCTTTGATGTCAGCTACAGTCATAGTAGACGTTTCGCCTCCACCCGAAGACCCTGAACCAGATCCACCTGAACTACCAGATGAACCCGAACCAGAAGATGATCCGTTGCCAGATCCAGAGTTTGAGCTAGAGCCACCAGTAGAACCCGATGAACTGTTGTTGCTATCTGAATTCGAAGAAGAGCCTTGTGAAGAACCAGATGTGCTGTCTTCTCCGTCTTCCTCTTCTTCGCTTGAAGACGTGCCGCCGCTAGAAGCTACAACTGTACTAGAGTCTTCTGCATTTTCTGGAGCTTTGAATTCGCTAATAATATTGCCTTCTGCGTCTTTTTCGACAACGTTACCTTCTTCGTCGATTTCAAGTGTGCCACCTTCTGGCATTTCAATAACATATGGCTCTCTAACGATTTCGTCGACTTGCGTGTCAGCTACATCGTATTCTTTAAATTTCGTGATGTACAGCAAGTATCCCCCAATAAGAAGCGCTAAACTCCCGATGACGATTGCTGCAATTTTCAATATCTTTTTCATAATCGTCTCCTTTATAATACAAAGATTGCTTTTTGTAGTATAACATAGTGGGATTTTCGATTCATGTTCCAAAAGTACTTGTTTATGGCGAATTTTGTAAAAAGACGAAAAAACCCTAGCCATAAAGGCCAGGGTTGGTAGAAGTCTATATTAGAATCCGTTGAAAGTGAACGTGTATTGGAATACATCGCCCCAGTAATCTTCAAGAGTGAAAGTAACTGTTTTACCAGCTAATTCGTTTAGATCCGACTCTTCAGTAAGACCAAGAGCTTCAAGGACTGCTGCACGAGCTTCACCAGGAGATGCAGTTGAAAGATCAACACTTGAACCTGAAACGTATGCAGAATATAGATCGTAGTAAGGAATCATCATGAATAAGTTTGTGTCCATGATGTCTTTTACTTGTAGATCTGTGTTGTAAACCGTTACGTTAACTTCATTCAAATCTGCATCAAATGTAGTTTTTAGTGGAAGTCTTGTTTGATCGTTGAAGTCTTCAACACCCAATTGAAGTGAAGTATCCACTTTCAATTCTGTATCTGCCTCTTCAGCGTTTACAACGAATGACGCCATTGCATCACGACGAACGAATGCGTTTGGAGAATAGGTTGTTTTTGTTGTACCGGCAGTTACATCATAGTAGTACAGGCTTTGTACGAATGAATAGTACCAGCTAGTTTGAGCTACGTCTACGAATGGAATCTGAGTTGTTTCAGGTGCATATAGGTTATATGCAAATGTTAAGATAGAAGCCATTTGAGAACGAGTCAATTTGTCGTTTGGACCAAATTTGCCGTTGCCATACCCATTTAGAATTCCAAGTTCAGTAAGCACCGCTACTTCATCATAGTACCATGCACCTTTTTTAAGGTCTGTGAATTCTGGATCTGCATACTCAGAAGTATCCAATTGTAGAGCTTTAGCAAGGATTACTGAAGCCTCTGCACGTGTTAAGTGGCCAGCTGGGCGGTAAGTACCATCCGGATAGCCAGTCACGATGTCGCGACCTGCAAGGTTGTAAATGTTGTCGTAGTGAACGTTTGTTTCTGGTACGTCACTGAAAGTTGTTCCGTTGGCTGAGGTAGAAGTTGCGAATGTTCCTGCTAATAGAGCCGCAGCAAGTGTTGCTTGTGTTACTTTTTTCGCTGAAAATTTCACTAGGTAGTTCCTCCTTTAGTCTATATTTATACATCTTTCATCGTACCATAACATTTTAGGGAATTGTAGGGAATTGTGAAATAATTTTCGTAAGCTTTACAAAAGCCCGCTACGACGGGAGTAACGAGCTAAGCTTTTCAAATTGAATCGACTTGCGAACGTCAAAAATCCCCGCAAAAACCGGTCCCATCCTTATAGGCAAAAAGCGCCTCTATAGATGCGCCCGGTTTTCACAAGATTTCTAGAATGCCGTTCTCCACATCTTAGAAATTATTTGTTTTGGAAGTTTACTGTGTATTCAAATGTTTCGCCATTGCGACCTTCGTATACGAAAGTGATAGGCTTTCCACCTAAGTCATTTAGATCTGACTCATAAGTCACACCTAGGTAGTCAATGATGTAATCATATGCGTCGTTGTAATCTGCAGCAGTCAAGTCAAAGTCCGTACCTTTGATATACGAAGATTGTACTTGGTATCCTGGCAAGATGAAGAAGAACAAGTCTGTCTCATAGAGCTTGTCTACCATTTTACGAGTAGCTGCGATGTTAACAGTCATTGTGTTTGTATCTAGGTTTAGTGAAGTTTTTGCTGGGTTTGTGCTGTCATCATTGTACATTTCTGACCAGAAAGGCATCAGCTCTTCAGCTTTCGCTTCTTCCGATACCATTTCTGAGTTCACTACGAATGATGCCATTGCATCACGACGAACGAAGTCGTTTGGCGCATATTTCGTTTTTGAAACTCCAGAAGTCACGTTAAAGTAGTAAAGTGCTTGTACATAGTCGTCATACCAAGAACCTGCGACTACGTCTGTGAACGGTGTGTCTACATAGTCAGCTGTGTAAAGGCTATAAGCAGATGTTAAAATCGATGCCATTTGAGCACGAGTCAATTTGTCGTTCGGTCCAAATTTACCTGTGTTGTAGCCACTGATGATGCCCCACTCTGTAAGAGCTGCGACTTCTTCATAGTACCAAGAACCTTTTTTCACATCAGGGAATCCTGGATCCGAAACGCCAGCTGTGTCTAGTTCCAGTGCATTTGTTAAGATGACGGCTGCTTCTGCACGAGTCAAAAGACGAGCTGGTTGGTACGTGCCATCTGGGTAACCTGTGATCACTGCGCGGTCAGCCAAGTTGTAGATGTTGTCGTAGTGGACGTTTGTTGATGGAACATCTGTGAATTCGATGCCTTTTGCAGAGGCAGTTGTTGCCCATGCGCCTGAAAGTAGTGCTGCCGCAAGTGCAACGTTTGTAGCTTTTTTCATTGTCGCTTTCATGTGTGTGGATTCTCCCTTAAGATGTGATGGTTCAAACAAAAATTATTGTAGCATAGTGCTAAAGTTTCCTATAGATGTGAAATACCTATGTTTTTATTAAAAAAACTACCGTCACAACATTAAAAACTGATAATTTAGTAAGATTTTGCTAGGCTTCCCATCTCTTCTACCTATTGATGTGAAAGCTCTAATTTTTAAGAGAAGCGTTCCGCTTGAATCGTGCCTGACTTGGGGCTGTTTCCAAAAGGGCCGCGCCGAATCTTCCCAATCGCTTCACCGGCGAAGCGACACGGGTGATATCCGGCATCGACCGATCCTTCAGGAAACAGCCCCAAGATCTACGGCACGCTTTTTCGCTTCGACGAACCCATGTACTTTATCCTCAAGTGATTTTAACGGGCAAGATTTATTCTTCTCCCATCTTAAGATATAGCTGAAGCTTATATAAAAGAGTGTGAAGGAAAAGATGCGCGTTCCGTGGTATCAGAGTGGTTTGAAGAACCCGCAGCGGAGGCCAAAGCGCAAGCTTTGGTATGCCGCGAGGATTCTGATGGCCGCTCCCACAGATAAGCGTTTCTTTTCCAAGCGCTCTCAGCAAAAACTAACAGTCAATCAAATCAGACACGATTCAAGCATTAAATCGGCGGCCTTCACATCCAAAAAGAAAACACCGGCCTCGGCCGGTGCTGGTAGTTGTTATCGAGGAGCTTGGTTGCTGAATGTGATCGTGTATTCGAACGTTTCGCCGTTATAGCCTTCAAGTACGAAAGTAACTTGTTTGCCTTCGACTTCATTTAGGTCAGCCGTTTTATCGACACCTAGAGCGTTGAAGATCTCTTCCTTCGCCAGTTCACGATCGCTTGTTGTCAAATCTAAATCTGAACCTTTCACTGTAGCAGAGTAGAAATCGTAAAACGGGATCAAGCTAAAGAATGTTTCAGCTCCGTTCAGATAATCTGCAGTGAGTGATGTTGGCGCAATGCCTACCATGATCGTGTTCGTGTCCTTGTCCCATCCAGCTTGAAGTGGGCTATCATCATGGTTATTGAACACTTCTAAATAAAGAGGCATCCATTCTTCGTATTTCGCTTCATCAGATACTTCTTCTGCATTAACGACAAATGAAGCCATCGCATCACGACGAACGAAATCATTTGGACCGTATTTCGTTGCTGAGATTCCAGCAGTGACTTCGAAGAAATACAGGTTCTGTACATATGCATCATACCAAGCACCTGGTTTTACATCTTTAAATGGCGTTACTTTTTCTTCTAATGTGTACAGGTCATATGCCATTGAAAGCAAAACAGCCATCTGCGCACGTGTTAATTTATCGTTTGGACCGAAGCTGCCGTTATCGTATCCGCTGATTACACCGTAATCTACTAATGCAGCGACTTCATCGAAATAATAAGCACCCTTTTTCACGTCAGGGAATCCTGGATCTGTTACTTCTGTTGTGTCTAAGCCTAGTGCGTTAGTTAAGATGACTGCTGCTTCCGCACGAGTTAAGTGGCGCGCTGGTTGGTAGGTACCATCTGGATATCCAGAAACAACTTCACGATTTACGAGGTTGTAGATGTTGTCGTAGTGAACGTTCGTTTCTGGAACGTCTGTAAATACGACACCTTGAGCTGATGCTGTTGTAGCGAATGCACTTGATAGTAGTGCTGTAGCTAAAGCTACCTTTGTTGCTTTCTTCATTGAAACTTTCATGTAAACTGATTCCCCTTACTGTTTATTTGGTGATGCTTTTCTCCCCGATGTTACCGCTTACTCTTAATTACTCATTATGGAAAATGGACCATAATTTCCTTACTTCTGAATCTTAGCATACAGAATTGTGCGTGTAAACTGAAAACTGTAATATTTGTAATAATTGTTACATTAATGACTTATTTCTTACTTTTGAACTCTACAGTATACTTAAATACCTCGCCGTAGAGTCCTTCGAATACGAATGTAATGCTCTTTCCATTCAACTCATTTAGATCCGTATCATATGTGGCACCAAGTGTTTCAAGCATCATGGCCTCAAATTTTTCTGATTCTAATCCACCGAGAGGCACGTCATAGCCCTTGATGTAGGCCTCTTCGACATCGTAAATAGGTAAAATCATATGGAACAAGTACCGTGCTAAATTGCTGCGCATCGTATCATCCGTCTGTCCAACCATGACCGTGACCACATTCGTTTCTAAGTTCACAGTGGCCTGCATCGGATTGAACTCTTTTTGATTAAACCCTTCTACATGGTAAGGAATCCACTCTTCCTCTTTCTTTTCTTGAGATACTTTCTCTGAGTTGACGATGAAAGACGCCATCGTATCACGAGTGACATACTGCTTAGGCGCAAACTTAGTTGCGGAGACACCTGAAGTCACTCCGAAGAAGTAAAGCGATTCTACATATTCTTTGTACCAAGCACCATCCACAAGATCCACGAATGGAGACGGTTTTTCATCAAATGTATAGAGACCATAAGCAGCAGCTAATAGCTTTGCCAATTGTGCACGTGTCAATTTTTCGTGTGGTCCAAAATAAAGACCTTCGTGCCCGCTGATGACATTGTTCTCTATCAATACATTGACTTCTTCATAGAACCAATCCCCCGGCTTCACATCTGAGAAGCCTTGATCTTGCGGTTCCCAGTTCTGGAGGCCGAGCGCATTGTATAAAATGCTTGCTGCTTCCGCACGTGTTACATAACGAGACGGTTTAAAACTACCATCTGGATAGCCAGTAAGAATGGAGCGCTCCGCTAGGTTGTAGATGTTGTCATAATGGACGTTTGTCTCCGGTACATCTGGGAAGTTTCTGATGTCTGCCAATGCCGTTCCGCCGAATGAGCTTGCAATCAAAGCTGTTGCTATTGTTGCTGTGAGTAGTTTTTTCATGTGTGCGTCCCCTTTATAAATCGTATTTAGTTGAGCATATCATCTTACTATTTTTTTACATAGCTACCAATCGTCTATTTGACGAATGGTTTTTAGAAGAAGTTCCAGGATATGAAAGAAAGCATCGGCTGATGAGCCGATGCTTGAGTGAGTGTATTAATCTGCTGCGTAGAAACGCTTGTAGCTGTCAAAATGTTTTTTCCAGTACGAGTCATTCAAACTAGTGATCGTGATGCCTTTGCTTCCCGCGTGGATGAACTGGTTGTTACCAATATAGATCCCCAAATGTGAGATGCCTGAAGTGTATGTATTCGCAAAGAACACGAGATCTCCGACTTGTGGTGCGTCCAAATAATATGACCGTGCATCCATCCCTTTCGAATTGGTCCGAAGGATTGGAATGCCTGCCTGCTGATACACATAATAGATAAATCCTGAACAATCAAATCCTGCAGGCGTCGAACCGCCCCAAAGATAAGGAACACCAAGCATAGATGTTGCGATGGCCACTACTTTTTCAGCTTGTGCTGCGTCCACTGGTGGTTTGGCTGGCTCTGGTGGTTTTGTCGGTGACGGGTTTGCGACTGGTTGAGTTGGTGCTGCCGATGCACCACCTATTGTAAGTTTCTGTCCGATAAAGATGACGTCAGAAGTGAGCTTGTTCCACTCTTTGATTTTCGCAACAGTGGTCTTGAACTTCACGGCAATCTTCGACAGCGAGTCTCCGGAAACTACTGTATATGTAGTCGTTGTTGCGGGAGCTGGCTGGGTTGGTTGCGTCGGTTGTGTTGGTTGCGATGGCTGGCTTGGTGTCGCTTGTGTCCCGTTGATCTTAAGCTTTTGACCGACAAAAATCAAGTCAGACTTCAAGTTGTTCCACTTTTTGATGTCCGCCACAGACACTTTGAACTTACTACCAATCTTTGAGAGCGAGTCTCCTGACACTACTGTATATGTTGTTGTTGTCGCTGGAGCTGGCTGTGTTGGTTGTGTTGGCTGAGCCGGTTGCGTCGGTTGTGCAGGTGTTGCAGCAGTTCCGTTGATGGTCAGTTTTTGTCCAACAAAGATCAAATCCGATTTTAAGTTGTTCCACTTTTTCAAATCGGCCACAGATACTTTATGCTTTGCTCCAATTTTAGAAAGGGAGTCACCTGACTGGACTGTGTAAGTCGTTGCTGACGTGATCGGTGCCGGTGTCGAAGGTTTAGTTGCTGGTTTTGGCGTTGTTGTAGTCGTGTTTGCGACTTTTAGCGTTTGCTGCGGATAGATCACAGTGCTCGTTAAGTTGTTCCACTGAACGATTTGATCGACTGTGACTTTGTGGGCATTGGCTACTTTCCACAGTGAGTCACCGGGTTGGACCTGGTAGGTGCTAGCTTCTGCTTCTTGTGCGTAGAGCATCATGGCTAGGGCTGCGCTGCCCAGGACTGCGTACCTGCTTTTTCTCACTCAATTCCCTCACTTTCGTAACATCGATGGTTTCATTATAGATTTCTGACAATGGAGACGCAATAAGATTTTTTGGCGCCAACCAGTTATGTATTTTCTTGGGATTTGGTGTCGAATTTACTGTATTTCTTAGCATCTTCAATGCTTGAATCGTGCCTGACTTAATTATATGCCCTCTTGGAAATGGCATTCTGAGAGCGCTTGGAAAAGACACGCTTATCTGTGGGAGCGGCCATCAGAATCCTCGCGGCATACCAAAGCTTGCGCTTTGGCCTCCGCTGCGGGTTCTTCAAACCACTCTGATACCACGGAACGCGTATCTTTTCCTTCACCCTCTTTCGTTCTAATAAATTCAATTACGTTTACAAATGAGAGAAGAATAGATTTGGCCTTTTAAAATCACTTAGCTATTGGCTTCATAATCTACTGAAAATTTAAGATTTCACCTTACTAGATTACGAAGAAGCGTGCCGTAGATCTTGGTGCTGTTTCCCGAAGGATCAGGTCGATGCCGGATATCACCCGTGTCGCTTCACCCGTGAAGCGATTGGGAAGATTCGGCACGGCCCTTCTGGAAACAGCACCAAGTCAGGCAGGATTCAAATGTAAGGTACCAGGGTTAGCTTGAGTCCCTAGGAACTCATAAAAGAGCAAAGAAAAAGAACCCGCAGGTGCGGGCTCCAAAATGTTGAGATTATTGTAGTGTGCTGATACGGTAATCGCCGAACTCGTCGATGACGACTTCCATCGTGAATGTCCGCTGATAAAGTGTTGGTTCTTCTGTGGATGTGTCCGCTACGATGATGTCAAAGACCACTGTGCTGCTCGTGTCTCCGATATCGATCGACTGAATGACTGGTGAGCGGTAGTCGAGTGTAGTCACTTTGCTCATGATGTCCGCACGGTATGCTGGGACGATCGAGTCCGCTACTTCTTGTGACTGGAAGAAGTAGTTGTAATACGTCAACGTTTCGTCTGTTAAATAGTAAAACAACGATTGGTTGAAATCGTAGACATACTGCGTCAAGTACTCTTCAGTGAACGGAATCGGTTCGACGACTGGCTCTTCTGGCTTGAAGGCATCCTCGCCTTTAGCGTCTGCTTCTGAGATATACTGTGCAGCCAGACCCATTACGAGATGGATCGGCATTGCATAGCCGATGGCTGGGTTCTCTGTTTGCACAATCGAGTTGATGCCAATGACGGCTCCTGTCTTATTAGAAAACAGCGGGCCTCCACTTGAGCCCGGTTCGATTTGAGCGTTCATTTCGTAGAGCTGGTCGTACAGATAGCCGTTGTCGATGGTGACGTTGGTCGCTGTGATTTCACCGGTCGTTGCGACGTTCGGCTTGTTGCGGGGACTTCCGATAGCTGTGACAGCGTCTCCTACAGCAGCCATGGCAGATGCCATTTTGAGTGGTTCTTTTCCAGCTAGTTGCGGGACTCGAACTACGGCGAAGTCGACGGATTGCGATTTGCCGATGACGTAGCCTGTGAAGGTTTGTCCGTTTGAGTTGACGACGCTGATTTCTTTGGAGTCTTGGACGACGTGTGCATTCGTCACAAGGTCACCTTTTGTGTTGTACAGGAAAGCAGACCCTTGGGCTTCTGCTGAGTAGAGCGTGTAGACAGCGGCTGTTGCATTTGCAAGAACTAGAGAGGCTTCGTTCTCTTTTTCTGTCTCGTTTGCTTTTTCGGTGTCGACGACGACTTCTACTTCTGTGACCGACTCATACTCCGTCTCTTCTTCCTCCGCAGGCTCCTGCGCTACAGGTTCCGAGGATTCTTCCTCGGTCTGCTCAGGCTCCTCGACTTCGGTATCGTCGGTTTCTTCAATTGGTTGTTCAGGTGTCGGGGCGACGATTTCGTTTTCGACTTGTTGGTCGGGCAGCAAGAACGACTGCACGAGTAAGTAGCCGATGACGAGGACGAGTGGCAAGATCAGTAACGGAATGAAACGTTTTGCGAAGCGTTTCTTTCGCTGGGTGCGGCGTCGGGTCATGGGACGGTCTCCTTTATCTGGTGTCATTAGTTTATTGGACGTCACGTGGACGTAAAATGTTTCAGTATGACACTCATTATAGCATAGGAGACCCTAATTTATGAGGCGCGAAGGGAGGCAATTGTTGGGTGAGTCTATAGTTGGTAGTAGGATTTTTCTGGGGTGATGGAGAAGAAAACGAGCCTAATGCAGATGAAACAGAGTTTGATGCACAAGAAAAGTCCTTCCTTGCAGAACAAACACCCTCACCTTGCACATGAACGCCCGCTCGCCCTTACTCCACCTCCAACAGAAAACCCCTTCGCCGCAGGTGGGCAAAGGGGTTCTTCTCACGAATCAGAGATTATTTTGCTTCGTAGTATTTTACGTAAGGAGCAAACATCGAGATGATGCGAGCTGCTTCCGCACGAGTTGTTGTAGCACCTGGTTTGAATGTACCGTTCGGATATCCAGAGATGATTCCGTTTTCATACATGTTCCAGATAGCGTCAAGCTCTACTTCTGGTAAGTGGCTCACGTCAGAGAATGGATACTCAACATGGTCATCCGCAGGAGCAAAGTAACCCGTTGTAAATACGTTGTTCACCATCAATGCGAAGTGAGAACGCTTGATGAATGCACGTGGGCTGAACGTTGTTTCAGTAGTACCGTTGATCAGACCAGCTGCATATAGTGCATGGATCTCGTTTTGACGAGCTACTGGAAGGTCTGCGATATCTGTGAATGGTGCTTTATCTTCTTCAGCGATTTCTTCTGTTGGAAGGTCAAGTAGACGAACCATCATAGACGCTAACTGCCAACGTGGCAATGTGTTGTCTGGTGAGAATGTGTTTGTAGTCGTACCTGTCATGACGTTACGTGAGAACAAGTCGTTCACGTATGGGTATTCCCAGTCAAGAAGGTTCACGTCACCGTATGGAAGAACAGTTGTGATGCGGCCTTCCATTAATGGCCAAACCATATCAAGTGATGTTACATAGTCAATGAACATTTCGTAATCTACGAATCCTGGCTCAGAAACGCGACCATCTGCATACGCCTCACCGAAAGATGTGAATCCATCTTTACCAGTTGCGATGTATGTGTTCGTTGCTACTTTGTAGTTTTCGTCTTCAGAGATTGGTAGACGTCCGTCTTCAGTTACAACGTTCGCATCGACAACGCGCTCGCCTACTGGTTTTGAAGGATCGAATACGAACTCAAGACCTGATACATGTAGGAATGAACCTAATTCAGATGGGTAGCTGCTTACAGACACTTCAAGAGCTGCAAGTAGTTCAGCACCCGTTAAGTCCATGATTGCTAATGAGTTTCCGAAAGGCATTACAGAAAGAACTTCACCATAAGTGATGTCGCCAACGTCGATAGAGCTACGGATACCTCCGCCGTTTTGTACAGCGATCACTGTTTCTGGATCGATTTCTTGAGCTTTTGAAAGCATTCCGTCAACAATTAAGTTACCAAGGTTTGTTTCAGATGTACGTACGCCACCCATATCACGAGTACCGTTTAAGAAGACTTCTGCGTAAGCACCGATTGACTCAGCACCTTTAGCATCAACGATTTCTTTGTAAGGAGCAAGGATTTCAACAGCTGCTGGGTCTGCTACTGCATCTGCAACTTTGTGGTGTTCGCCAACATGAGATGTGATGACACCCATGTCATCAAATGTTACGTCTAATTCACCAAGTAATGAACCGTTCGAACCTGCTTGAACGATGACTACTGGGTCACCAGATTCTTCATTTGTCAGCATAGTTGGTGGCATTAAAGCTGTGTGACTGTGACCGCCAACGACTACGTCAATTCCCGCTACAGACTGAGCAAGTAAGATATCGTTGTCCCAAACAGCAGAGTCATTGTAACCAAGGTGTGTTACGGCAACGATTTTGTTAACGCCAGCAGTTTCAAACGCTGCTACTGCTTCTTCTGCAGCTGCGATGTAATCTGTGATGTCAACAGCTTCTGTGCTTGAGATGTTGATTGTCTCTTCAGTTGTTAGACCGAAGATCCCGACTTTTTCGCCGTTGATTTCTTTGATCATCCCGTTGTAGATCTGGCCGTCTTCTGCCATATCTGTGTATGTGTCGTTTTGAAGACCGTCAAACTTCGCATCTCCAGAGAAGTCTACGTTCGCAGAAACGAATGGGAAGTCAGCGCCTGCCACGAAATCAGCAAGTGCTTGGTGCCCGTCTTCAGATAAACCTAGATCAAATTCGTGGTTCCCGAAAGTCATTGCATCGTAGCCCATGTAGTTCATAAGCTCTAAGTCCGCTTGACCACCGAACTCGTTGAAGTAAAGGGATCCTGAGAACACGTCTCCAGCATCTAGAAGTAGGCTGTTTTCGTTCCCTGCTTCAGCACGTAATTCTTGAACGAGAGTAGCACGTTTTGGTGCATCTTTAAGAGCTGCGTGCGTGTCGTTCGTGTGAAGAATTGTCAGTGAGAAATCGCCGACAGCTGCTTCAGTTGCAAATGGAGCGTTGACACCGATGACACCAACAGCTAATGCTGTGGCAACACTTGCCTTGATCATTTTGTAGCTTTTCATTCGACACCATCCTTGTGAGTTTTTTTGACTGCGCTTGAATTATGTATGAGAAAAGAACTGGGATGTAAGCGCAATCATGCACAAATAAGTATAGCAATCTTTTAATCTGTCGACAACATTCTATTCAGAAAATTACCAACTTAACAAATCCTTTATAAAATTTATGAGAGCTTTACACTTTTCTAGGGATTTTGGCGGTCTTTGCGAAGGGTGCGTGGAATCTGCTAAACTAGAGCTATTCTAAGAAAGACTGGTGACTTGGTATGCAATTGAAACGACCTTTTTTAAGCGAGGTCCAGTGGGCTCGAGCACTCGCACTGTTTGCTGTGTTGTTTGTGCATTCGACGTCTACAGGTATGGGTGCTTCCGCTCCCTTCTCGCTTCCTTATACAGGTTATAGTATTTTAAATATAGCTGGAAAGATTGGGACGTCAACGTTCATCTTTCTGAGCAGTTTCATCTTATTCTATACGTACTATCCTCGGGAGTTTACGACGAAGCTGTTCACAAGCTTTTATAAGAACCGCTTGTTGTACATCTTAGTTCCGTACATTGTGTTCTCTATTTTCTACTTTGCACTTCGCTATGACATCAATGGATTTCAACTAACATGGCCGGAAATCATTGCGAAGTTCACTGATGAGTTGTTGTCGGGGAATGCTTACACGCATTTGTATTTTGTATATGTCAGTGTGCAGTTCTATCTGATGTTCCCGATTTTCTTGTATCTGTTCAAACGATTTGAATGGCTTCGCAAGTGGGCGCTGCCTCTTGGGATTGTGATTCAGTGGGTGTGGGTACTGGCAAACACTCATTATTTCCAGGTGGATGAGAAGGGCTCGGTGTCTCTTTCGTACTTCATGTTCTACTTTATGGGGGCGTTCCTCGGAGTGTATTATGAGTCGTTTGTGGCTTGGTTGAAAGATGCGCGACGCAGCCGTGGTGTGTTGATCAGCGTTGTGGCTTTGTATCTCGTGATGACGGTCTCCTACTATTATGTGACGGTGATGGCGCGGACAGGCATGAAGTTTTATCCTTCGTGGGTCCATGAGCTGACGTGGAGTACGATGGCTTTGACTGCTGGATTCTTGATCTTTATTGTGGCGCATGCGATCAAGCGCTTTAATGTGCCTCGATTTAAAGCGACTCTTGTAGAAATCGGTGCCGTGTCATTCGGAATCTACTTGATTCACCCTTACTTGCTGTACTGGATGCGCGAATGGTTGCCAGGTGGAGCGCCACTTGTGTTCCATGGCTGGCAAGTGCTGACGTTCTTCGTCGTGTTCTTCGGTAGCTGGCTGATTGTTCGTCTCGTGTATGATTTTGTGCCGGCGAGTTGGATCATCTTTGGTAAGGGGAACAAAGTGTGGGGCTGGAAGGGCCGTGTGAAGAAGGCCTGAGTTAGTTAATTGAAGAGAAATGATGGCCGATTCGCCTTGGGGCGGATCGGTTTTTTGTGTCTTAAGGACTTTGGTGTGTTAGGGGCTTACTAGAAAGAGCTTTAGTGTCTCAAGGGCTTTGCTAGAAAGGGCGGTTTTGAGGCATTCAGTTAGTTTGGGTAGAGATAGAGTTTGAAGATTAGAAAAATCGCGGGCATTGATAGCTTCATAGTGGTGAAACGTCGGCAGATGCTTCTTTTACGGGGGCAGTTGCCCGTTTTACGTCGGCAGATGCTTGATTTGCGTCGAGACGTTTATGCCATCTTTTAGTATCATCGGCAGATGCTTCATTTACGGAGGCAGTTGTCCGTTTTACGTCGGCAGATGCCTCATTTGCGTCGAGACGTGTTTTTTCCACAAAACAAAAGCAAGGGCCGCGGCACTTGCTTTTAGTGTTTCTTGATATAGTCGATGACTTGGCGGGCTGTATCGTTCGCACGCTCGACATGCGGTGCCACAGTCGTTTGTAGATGAGCAGTTCGGTCTTTGATAGACTCAAGCTGCTCGTTCGCTTCGCGGTATAGGTCGTCCGCTGTCCAATCGTTCTGTTCGACGTGACCGATGACTGGCTGGTCCGCAAGGTGTGCGAACGCATCGATTTTCGGATCGTACGAAAGTGCGATGAACGGTGTATTGCCAGCTGCTGCGAAAATCAGTGCATGCAGACGCATACCGATCAGTAAATCTGCGTCACGGATGACGGCCATCTTGTTTTCGATGGTCGCATCATAAGGCGAAATGTGTACAAAGTTTTGGTTCTTCATCATGCTACGAAGCTCTTGGGACGTCTCGTCGTCATGCTTGCCATGCATCGGAACCAACACTATCGTGTTGTTCTCAGCAGCCAAACGGTCGAGAGCTTCAGCAAGCTTCGGCATGAAGGCTTTGCTGTTCGCCCAGTCACGGACGGAAACTGCGACTACCTTTTTCACTTTCTTCACTTTGAAAAGATTCGTGAAGCCAGATGGGTCGATTCCAAGCACTGGGTCTGGAACGATCGAGATGTCTTTTTTGATGCCAAGTTTCGTCAGCAAGTTCTTAGAATCTTGGTCACGAACAGATAACACAGATGCATGCTTTAGAACAAACTTCATCATCAGCTTGTTCTGAATCTGTCTGACCGGCCCCATTCCTTGTGCGTAAACGAAGAATGGAGTGCCTGAAGCCTTCGCCATTCCCATCACGGCCAAGTAATACGGAATCGTCTTCCAACCAGTTTGATCCTGAAGCAGGCTTCCCCCACCACTAATCAACCCATCAGCATTTTTAATCACTTCATGTACTTCTTGTAGCTTCCAGCGGTTGACGGCGTTGACTTTATAGGTCTTTGCCGTCTTTGCTGGTTGGTTGGAGAGCACGGTGATGTCGACATCCGGCTGCTCTTTTCGCAGTGCGTGAATGATGGCGTAAAGGATAGCCTCATCGCCGACGTTATCGAATCCGTAATATCCGGATAACACTAGTTTCAACGTACCCACCTCTTTCGATCCCATTCGCGAAGAATGATTTTTTTCAAATACTCATAAATAGCGATGAACACAAGACCAATCAAGAAGCCGAGGACGACACTGTAGCTTGTGCGTAGCAGCGACACCGACAACGGAATATGGAAATGTGTGAATGTGTTCATGATTGATAGAACGCCGATTACAGCTGGGATTAATAGATAATAACTTGTCTTCACGTGCGTCTTGCCGACATGTAAGGCAAGTACGAGAAGTGGCAAGCCAATTAAGAATTCTTTAGTTCGTGGACGGATGTAGAGGACTTGCTCTAACCACATACGGAACTGAAGTTCAAACGGAATGACCATACCTTCGTTTCCTCCACGTCCAAGATAGAACAATCCTACCAATGCAAGAATTCCTAAAACTACTACATGCCAATAAGTAATCGCAGCTTTCAAGATTTTCGCCATATTCTCCCATAGAGTATACAGCACTAAGAATGCGATTGGTAGCACATAAACTAAATTGACACCTTTAAACTGGTTCATACCTAAGAAGAAATCGTTACCGAACAATAGAACAACTACAAACCAGACACCCAACATGATCATTCCGATTGTAGCTAGATAAGAACGGATCAAGTAGCCTTTTTTCATCGGGTCTCTCGGTAGCAGAACCGCGACAACTGGAGCTGTCACTGCCAGACCGAGTACGAGAGCTTTGAGCAATATAGCAGCAATATCTGGATATAGCCCAAGAGTTATTAAATGAGCAATTACAATTAAACTAATTCCTGCTATACCGATATATGTCAGCATACGACGCTTAAATACGACTTCAGCGGCAAAACCTAAGAACGCAATCATACCAATGAGTCCTACAAGCTTCTGCCAAAGCGGTTGTTCTGCTTTTTCAAAGGTCTCAGCTTGACCACGAGTAAAGAAATCAGGAAGTTTTGCTTCCAATCGATTGTTGAATCTCTCTAAAGTCGTCATCGCCTGTTCATAATCTTGTTCCGTTAAGTTTACAAATGCGATTCGAATATTGCGTTCTTTGAAAGCGCGAATATAAATCTCTACATCATCTACAAGTGAAGGTGCTGTAACTTGTCGGCTATGCAAACGCACCACATTCATATCATTAGAATAAGCAAGTGAATTAAAGCCAGTTTGCGGTTTTTGAAGGAACTCAATCCACCCCATCGTATAGCCTGCTTCTTGGAGCTGTTTTCCAAACGCTTTTCGCTCTATTGGCTTTGTACTATAAGGAACTGAAGAACCATTGAAAATGACGGTATCGATTCCGTCTTGTTTAATCGCCATCAACTCTTCGACCATGCGGTCTGTTATCTCAGGTTTTGGATAATCTCCGATGCGTGGAATCACATTAAAGCCAGCTGCTAAAATATCGTCTATCATTTGTTGGTCATAACCTAATGGCATTGACAACAATTCATTTGGTTCACCAGGAACGAATGTATAAAAATTCCCGTTCACTTCTATTGGAGTGGCTTCACTAAATACATTTCGAGTTAGGTCATTAAATGAAGAGTTCGGTCCTAAATAAATAAAGATTCCATCTTTATCATAAGGGTGCTCGAGCTCTGGTAATTGATTGAAAATCAACAATTCTTTCATTCGAGAAACGCTGATCACTGTGAGGATTCCACGTTTTTGTAAGGTACTTAACGTGTCAGCTTCAACAGCTAACGTATCAATTCCATTCTCTTTTAAGCGAGTGTGTACTTCATCAGTTGTTAATTCAGGATGGTCAATGAGCCAGTCTAATACTTGAACATAAGGCATAACCGTCTCCACCGTCTTATTCGGTTCTTCCGTCATAACACGGCTATAAATAGAAGGAATCGTGAGCAACATGGCCGCGATACAAATTCCGAGTAATATCTTCTTCACGTGGGAAAACACCCCTATTTCGTTTTAGTAAATCGTTTGCCGATTACCGGCAAGGACTGTAGTAGTTCTGGACTTAAGGCTTTGGTGACGAGTAATAATGCGAAGTAGATTGCGCCTCCAATGGCTGCTGCTAGTGCTACATAACCTAGTGCTGCTATACGGCCTGCTGCTTCGATGTCGACGACAAGCATGGGTGCGTAGATGATGGCTCCCATGACAAGTGATGCGATCAGGACCATGACATCAGGTCGTGTGAACCATGGAATGGCAACTACTTTGCGAATAGCGATTCCGTTCGCAACAAATAGTAAGACGTAAATTGCGAGTGTCGAGTACGCTGCTCCATCAAGACCGTATACATTCACAAGGACGATGTTCAAGATGACTTTAATGATCACACCTGCGACGATGATCCATGCAGCTAGCTTCGCTTTATCCATACCTTGTAAGACGCCCGTTCCGAGTATCGTCAGTGACGTGAACAAGGAACTGAACGAGATGATGGCCAGGACCGAGTTGCCTGCTGTATCAGTGAACAAGCCGAGGTTGATTGGTGTCGTGAGAACGACTAACCCCACTGCTGCTGGAACTGAGAGTAATAAGGTTAAGAAAAACGTTTGGTTCACGAGTTTTGTTGCTTCTGCCTTCTCACCTTTGACGAGCTTTGCAGAGATCGTCGGGATGAGCGGCAAGATGACCGAACTCGCAAAAACCGTCACGATTTGTACTATTGTCAGGCCTCGTCCGTAAATACCGTATTGATACGTGATGTCTTCTGTTGAGCCGAGATAGTTTCCGAGTGCATTCGGTATCGTGAATGAATCCACCATGTTCAGAAGCGCCATAGTGATGGCTCCAAACGCGATGGGTAGTGACAATGTTAAGATCTGCTTCGCACGAGTTTTGAACTCTTTCGATGTTAGGCGCGTTTCAGTTTTGACTCGAGCATCGGATTTCGCATACAAGCTCAGTAAATAGATGAGCGATGCGATGGCTCCGAACACCGAACCGATCATGATGCCTCCTGCGATGTTTTCTGCGGAGTAGTTGGCATTCACGAGGTACACGGCGATGGCTAGGATTAAGCCGACTCGAACGAACTGCTCGATGACTTGCGAGATGGCCGTTGGATTCATCGATTGATGCCCTTGGAAATAACCTCGGTAGACGGCCATATACGGAGCTACTAATAGGGTTGTAGCAACCGTGACAAGTGCCAGACGTGTTTCCTGTCCACCAAGCTGTTCAGCAAGTGGCGTCGAGAACAGCCAGATCAGGCTGAAACTGATGATTCCGAAGACGATTCCTAAGATTCGCGCGGTGCTATAAATGTGACGCACAGCGGCTGTGTCTTGTTGCGCTCTCGCTTCTGCGATGAGTTTCGAGATAGCGATTGGAATACCGGCAACAGATAAAATCAGAGCCACCATGTAGACCGGATAGACGAGCGTGAAAATCCCGAGGACTTCATCTCCCGCTATGTTTTGCAGCGGGACGCGGAACAGACTGCCGAGTATTTTCGAAACGAGTGCGGCCACCGAAAGAATGACGGCACTCTTGAATAAGGTACTTTTCATTTTTTATGCTGGCCCCGTTTCTGGAGCATGACGAGCGCAAATTGTGGCAAGACGAGCATCCGTTTCCAGCGTGACGGCTGCTTCACGAGACGGTAGAACCACTCGAGGTTCATCTTCTGCCAGATTTCCGGTGCGCGTTGGACGTTACCAGATAGCACATCTAAGCTGCCTCCGACTCCGATGAAGATGCCTTTATTGAACTGGTTGAAATGTTGGTCGATCCACAGTTCTTGTCTTGGGAAACCTAGTGCAACGAAGACGAAATCCGGTTGCGCTTCTTTGATGCGCTCTGCAAGTGAAGGGTCGTTCCAGTCGAAGAACCCGTGTTGGTTGCCAACCAAGTCGATACCTGGGAAGTCTTTGCGGACGCGGTCTGCTGCTTGTTCGTTTGTTGTTTCAGAAGCTCCAAGCAAGAATACTTTGAGGTTGCGAGCATCTGCTTCTTTAAGTAGATCCATCATGATGTCGTAACCACTAACACGTTCTGGAAGCGGTTGGCCAATCAGTTGCGCCGCTTTGACGATTCCAATCCCGTCAGCTGTGATGAAGTCGACTCGCTCAAGAAGGTCTTTGTAGTTCTTATCTTCCTGAGCGTGCATGACGATTTCTGGATTCGCTGTGACGACGAATGTCTTTTGATTGGTAAGCGCTCGATCAACGAGTGTGTCGATGAAGGCGCGGTGCGTTGTATTTATAAAAGGCACATCGAGGATGCGCACGATGTTGTGATTCATATGGGGTTTTCTCCTTTTTGGTGCTGAAAAATTCTAATCTACTATACCATAAAATTAGGGGGTTGTGTTGAGGTCATTAGGGCTATTGCGTTGTCCGGGGATGTTGTTTTGAAGTCCGAGGATGTTGTTTTGAAGTCCGAGAAATTTGTTGTAAAGTCCGAAGAACCCATCGTGAAGTCCGATGAAGTCATTTTGAAGTCCGCGCAAAACCCATTAAAGTCCTAGAAACCTGGAGTCCCTTATCAGTAAGACTTTAAACAAATAAAAAGCCCGTCCGAAGACAGGCTAGTAGTTGAGTTATTTAGCTAATGGGATCAGCTTCAGTAAGTCTGAGCGCACGTATGCATTTGTATAAGCACGTTCTTCTGGAACCACACGGAACCAGTCGATAGCGTTCGGAATGTCGATCGTTTCTTTGACGCTGACCGTTAACCCGTTCTCTGGAAGTGCGTATAGTGCTGCGTAATTGGTTGAAGCATCACGACGGAAGTTGACCGGGCTGCCGGCATTCGTCATGTAGAGTGTTTCTTTAAAGATATCTTTTTTGCCCAAGTGAATGTCTGCTCGGTACATGTGACCAGCAATCTTCTCGCCCCAGTAAGGGTCTGAAGCATAACGGACGTTCATGCCCTGCCCTTTATTGCCAAGGAAAGAACCGTTATAGAAACTGCCGTTCACTGTCTGGTAGTTCGCAGTGACGCGTTTTGCTGCATCTTCGATGGAATCTTTGAATGTCGCATAAGTATAAGCTCCGTTGTAAGGGTCCGAGTCGACTGCCCCGTAACCGAAGAGGTTCTTCTTATCTTGTGCGATTTTACTAGTTCCCCAACCGCTCTCGTGGATTGCGTGTGCCATCAAATAGAGGGCATTCAAATTGTACTGTGCTTCCAGTTCTTTTAATGCTTGGCCGATTCCGACAAGCGGGCTAGTCGTCCAAAGCTTTCCAGCGACCGTCTTATTATAATGAGGGAACTTGTCGAGTAAGAACTTATCGAGTTCCGCTGCTGTATAGTTCGACTTCGAACGAAGGTTGAGTTTATTGAAGTACTGGTGCGCTTCCGTTACAAACTTTCCGTTAGCGTCTGTAAATGTGAAGCCATCCCAGCTATAGTATTTCTGACCTTCGACGAAAGCTGCCGGAGCCACTCCAATAATACCAGCAATTTCATAACGGCCGAGACCGTAGTTATAAATATAATGAAGCATGTTAGTCCCTGAACGAGTGAAGTAAGACTGTACCGTCATCATTTCTGTAGGAATCAAGTTGATGCTTCCTGGATCCGCATAGCCTACTCGGTCTGCCAGTTCCACTTTTACATAGTCTTCTGTTGCATCCCGGTACTGTAGTTCCGTATGTTGCGTCACATAAGGACGGAATTGGCGCTCGCGTTGCGTACCTGATTTCCATGCCAAGTTTGTTCCTGGGAACAAGTTGACGAATTTGTTGGAAACTGCAATTCCGTTCTTGATCCAGGCAATGATGCCTTCTCGCTGAACTACAAGCGCTGTTCCTGCTTTTGCGTAGTCTTTTGCTTGTGTGAACGTATCAAATTGGCGCACGACTTCAGGCACTCCATTACGAATCGCTGCTACTTGGTAAGCTTTCGGTTCTGTAGGGAACACAATTTCACGTCCATTCAACATAACAAGAGCCACCATCCAACGAGTTGAAGAATCTTTCGGGTTAAAGTAGCCAAGTCCGTCTCCATTGATAACTCCGTGGAAGGATACAAATTTAACGTCTTCTATATAAGAAGGATGGATTTTGTCTGCATCTTTAAATTCTAGCTCAGGGATATCAAAGCCTTCAGATAAAACTCCTTTTGCGTGTAAGGCACGTGCGACCATTGCTGCCATCTGCTCGCGTGTAATTAAAGCATCCGGTTTGAAAGTTCCATCTGTGTAGCCGGCAACCACTCCAGCGTTGACCGCATCTGCGATCCACGCAGCGTACCATTTATCCTGTGGCACGTCTTTAAACGTCAACTCCTGAGCTGCAGCTGTTTGCATAGTAGGCACTTCATGTTCGCTTTGCAGCTCGAAAGAAGCAACCACAAATTTCGCAAATTCAGCTCGTGTTACTGTCCGTTCCGGCTTGTAAGTGCCGTCCGGATACCCCGCCATAATACCTAAATCAATCAATTCCCTCATCTGATGCTCGTATTTGTACCCAGTCAGATCGTCTGCAGCTGAAACATTGAAAGTTCCGACAAGGAGCGATAGGACGATAAGAATTAGGAACATAGCACTCTTTCTAAACATTTTTAAGCCATCCTCTCTTACGATTGGTTTACAATCCTCTTTCTTACCTATTACTTTATCCTAATTATGTATCTATTTCTATAATGCGATGGTATCAAATTTATATTATATTTATCTCTCTTCTAGTATAGTCTTGAAGATGGGTCAAAGTACACCTGCGTTTCTTACATTTTCGAAAGATATTTATATTAAACACCTACAATTTTCTTATTTTGCAAGTAATCTGCTCAATTATCTGAATTTCATGTTACTATCATGGTAGTGTTTATACCAAATGAAAGGAGCTTCTTTTAAAAGAATGCTTACTATGAAGAAATTTGTACTACTAATGATGTCACTGCTCCTTGCATTCACGGCCTTTTTATCAACTACTTCTCCTGCCTCGGCAGCAACTCCTTTCCGTGATATCAATTCGACGGATCATGAAATTATCTATTTATACGAACGCGGTTATATTGCGGGAACTTCTTCTACTACATATAGCCCTGACATGGCCGTATCACGAGAACAAGCGGCCACTATGATCGGTCGTGCTTTGAAATTAGACGGAACTCAACGCAACACTTCATTCCCGGACGTTACAAAAAGCAGTTATGCATCAGGTTATATCGACAGTGCCTACAAAGCTGGGTTCATCTCAGGTTATCCAGACGGCACATTTAAGCCAAAAGAAATTATGACACGTGGCGAAATGGCTCACATGCTGAGCCGCGCATTTAAATATTCAGCAACATCAGCGATTTCATTCAAAGATGTTCCTTATAGCACAGACACAAACAGCCTTTACCTAGCAGTTAATAAGATCGCTACAAATGGTGTGGCTGCAGGAACTGGAAACGGCTACTTCAGCCCGAACGCGGAACTAAACCGCCGTCAGTTCGCGATGTTCATTGCTCGTGCCATCAATCCAGAATTTAAAGTCTCTTTCGAAATGCCTGTCATCGATACGTATCAATCTACTGTGGATGCTCTAAATATTCGCAAAGGTCCTGGAACGAGCTACACGATTGTCGGCAAGATGAACAAAGGTGATCAGTTCAAAGTTTATGGGATCGCAAACGGCTGGGCACACGGAGCATTCGGCTCTGTAACTGGTTATGTAAGCACGTCTTACTTATCTAAAGTACCTGCTGCAAGCGATACAAGAATCATGGTAATTGACCCAGGTCACGGCGGTTCGGATCCTGGTTCTGTGTACAACGGTCTTCAAGAGAAGAACGTCAACTTGAACGTCGGCCTTCGCGTTGAATCGAAGTTGAAAGCTCGCGGCATCACTGTATTGATGACTCGTCGCACAGATGTGTTTCACAGCTTAGACTACCGTGCAGCATACGGCGCTCAAAATGGTGCAGACGCTTTCGTGTCAATCCATGCGAATGCCATTAACAATTCAAGCGTAAGTGGTTCTGAAACGTTCTATTCCTCAGCACTTGATCCACGCGCTGAACACAGCAAGCAATTGGCTACATTCATTCAAAACCGTTTGTATAAAGCGATGGAACACAATAACCGTGGAGTGAAAGATGCGGACTACCGTGTCATCGACAAGAACCCACTATCAGCAGCTCTAGTCGAACTTGGCTTCTTGACGAATTCGTCAGATGCTTATAAGTTAGGAAACGCTACTTATCAAGACGCAGCGGCTCAAGCCATTGCTGATGGTATCGTAGATTACTACAATTGGCGCGACAAACAGTAACTTTTACACCTCCGGAGACGGGGGTGTTTTTTTGCGACAAATTATTTCTTTTTTCGTGTTACCACAGCTATTTCTTAGGGTATTGCTATATAATGAAAGAAACTGCATGCAGGAGGTCAGCGCCTATGAAACGTACCACTCTCACTCTCACCCTACTCGTCACCCTTACAGGTCTTTCCGCGACCGCTTATGCCTCCCCTGCCGAAACTTCCGACCCAGAAAAAGTATTTATTCAGTTTGACGAAGCGATTGATTATGACTACTTGAAAGCCATTGGAGCGACGATCACTGCCGACCTCCCTGCTATCTCGTCCGTCGTTGCAACTCTCCCTCCCACTGATTCCTACGCTACTTTCCAACTTGCCGAGGAAGACATCGCCATCACGCCTTACCCTGAAGATGATCTGTTCTACCAGACAGCTGAAACGACCAATTGGGGCTACAAGCCTGTCTTAGCCGACAAAGCGTACGCTCTAGGATACCGGGGAGACGGAATTAAAGTAGGCGTCATCGATTCCGGAATCAATGCGCAGCATCCGGACCTTCGCGTAGTCGGTGGGGTCAGTTTTGTAACAGGCTCTCATCTACGAGACTCCACAGGACATGGCACCCACGTAGCAGGTATCTTAGCCGCACAAGCGAATTCAATCGGCGTTCGAGGTGTCGCCCCGAAAGTAGACTTGTATTCGATTCGGATATTTGGGGAAGGTACTTCTAGTCCAAGTGAAAACTTGTTAAAAGCCATTCAATGGGCCATAAATAATGATATGGATATTCTTAATATGAGCTTAGCTGGTCCAGATGGTTTAGGGGTTCGTGACATGATGAAAAAGGCTTATGATGAAGGGATTCTGTTAGTAGCGGCTTCGGGGAATGGCTGGAATATTCGAAACTATGATGTCCAATTTCCTGCGCAATACCCGAGTGTCATCGCAGTCGGTTCGCTTGCCAAAGACAATTCCATTTATTACTCATCTTTCCGAGGCCCTTCCCAAGAATTCGTAGCGCCTGGAGAAGACATCTATTCAACCGCCGTCTTGACAGGTACTACGACTCAGGAAGACTATGCCCTAAAGACCGGCACTTCCATGGCAGCGCCTTTTGTGGCGGGGATAGCGGCTCAGTATATGCAAGAGTACCCGACGCTGACAAATGATCAGATTCGAAAACTGATGCAACAGAACGCAAAAGATTATGGTCCACGAGGTCGTGATTCGACTTACGGATTTGGCTTGATCCAATCTGTAAAAGAACCTCCCGGCTTGTTTCCTGACACCAAAGCTTCCGCTTGGTATTCACAAGCGCTGCAAAAAGTGTACGATGAAGGCATCATCGCCGGCTTTCCAGATGGACTGTTTCGACCGAACGATCCTTTGACTCGAGCACAAGCTGTCTCGATATTAGGACGAGCCTTAAACTGGCCAGCTACTACACAATCGTATTTTCAAGATGTCTCGAGAGGTTCTTTCGCCTTTTCTCCTATCTCTTATGCTTTTGAGCAGCAGATCGTAAAAGGAGTGAGTGCGACACGTTTTGCCCCTCAATCGGGTATCAAGCGTGGCGATTTAGCATTGATTCTTTCGAACACACTAGAGCTTCCTCCAGCGACGACCCAATCGATGTTTCCAGATGTGTCCCCCGAGAAGTATTACAGCCTAGCGATTGACTCGATCGCCGAGTACGGAATCATGGTGGGGTATCCAGAAGATCAGACGTTTCGACCGGAGCAAGCTGTTACAAGAGCAGAATTTGCTTTGATGCTGTACAACGCATTTTATTCGGTACAAGCAGATTAATTTGGAGTTTCTTCCTATTATATAGGTACAAAAAAAGGACTGGCATCTGCCAGTCCTTTTGAATTGTCTTATTTGATTGAGTTGTAAACGAATTGAGCAAATTCAGCACGTGTTGCGCTTGCGTTTGGCTTGAATGTGCCATCTTCGTATCCACTTGCTACTTCAGCAGAAGCTACTTTCAAGATACTTGATTTAGCCCAGTGGTTGTTAACATCTGAGAAGCTTACGTTTGAAGTCGTTGCTGACATTGTGAACGCACGAGTCAAGATCACTGTGATCTCGCCGCGAGAGATGTCACCTTTTGGTACGAAACCTTCAGGACGTCCGCTAACGATTCCTTTTTGTGCTAGAGCATTGATGTAACCTGAAGCCCAGTGAGATGTTGGAACATCTTTGAACTGTGAACCTGAAACTGGTTTTAATCCTAGAGCTTTAGCAATCATAACTGCTGCTTCTGCACGAGAAACATCTTTCTGTGGAAGGAATTCAGAACCATCGTAACCAGAGATGATGTTATCTAAGCTTAATTCTGTGATGGCTTTATTAGCCCAGTGCTTGTCAGACACGTCATAGTACTCACCTTTTGGTAGGTCAGGACGTGGTGCTGGCTTAGGAGCTGGAGCTGGGTTCGAAACTTGAGTTGTACCAGAAGTTACGCCCGGTACACGACGTGCAGTAATATAACGTGGTGCCCAGTAAGAGTTTGTGTTTAAGTCTTCAATTGCGATTCCTTTTGAGCTAGTCGCAGAGATGAAATCACCGTTTCCGATGTAAATCCCAACGTGACCTACGCTAGAGCTACCAGCTGTGAAGCTGAAAAATACTAAGTCACCTTTTTGAAGGTTTGATTTTGAGACCGCTGATCCGACCCCAGCTTGTGAACCTGATGTACGTGGTAAGTTAAATCCGAATTTTTGGTTGAATACATATGTAGTGTATCCTGAGCAATCGAATCCAGAAGGCGATGTGCCGCCCCACTTATAAGGTACTCCGATAAATTGTTTCGCATAGTTTACAATCTCATCTTGAGTTGCTGTTCCACTGGCTTGTGCTTCGTTAGACATAAATGGTGTAGCTGTAAAAAGTAGTACAGCAATAATCATCCATACAATTCGCTTCTTCAAGTCGTTGTCACCTCATAAGTTTTTGTGGATTCTAGATGCTGATCAGGCATTGAATCGAAAAGTTGTTTTTTGAATTTTTTCTACAAGCTCAATATTAGCAGATACAGTACATTTTTATAGTTACAGTTATATTACAGTTACGTTACAAATGCCGAATTCATGTTTAGTTCTATAAAAATCGGTTAAATATAGTAGCTTTCATTCTTTATTAGGACAACTTTTAAATTGTAACTATTTATTAAATTTGAATATTGTATATTTTTAGACTTTATAAGACAATAGAAGGAGAACGATTTAATTCGAGAGGTGAAGTAGTTGGAATTTCCAAAGGTCGAAATCGGTCGCCGCATTCGTATGATGCGCCGCGAACTGGGTATCACATCAGAAGAACTTGCCAAGCGTGCAGGCGTCAGTCAAAGTATGGTCTCTCAGATTGAGAGAGGTCTTGTCTCCCCCTCCCTTGAAACATTATGGAATCTGGCCAACAGTTTGAACGTCCAGATTTTCGCCTTCTTCGATCAGACAGACGGCGAGCGTGTCAATGTCTATAAGAAAGATGATGAACTTGTCGTCAAACGGATTCGACCGAATAGCGAATACCACTTGCTTTCTCCTAGCATAGGAAAAGACATCGGCTTCTTCAAACTCGTAGTCGATCCAGGTGATACGGTCGAAGACCAAGTCATCCAGCACAAAGGCGAGGAGTGTGGCTATGTTTTAGAAGGTACTCTGATTGTGGAGGTCGGCAGTGATCGTTTTGAGCTGGTTGAAGGCGATGCTATCTTCTTCGACAGCGAGCTCCCTCACCGCTTCTTCAATCCTGGCACCAAACCCGCCATTGCGATTTGGGCTATGACGGCTAATTGGCGGTAGTACATAGAAATGTGGAATCGGCGGGCTCAGAAACTTCTCGGGAACCGGGCATACTCTGTGAGGCGTACTGTGCCTCATAGAGTGTGTCCGGTTTTTGAATGGGTTTCTCGCCGATGCAACTGGACATAGAGAAATGTAGAGAACGCCACTCTAGAAATCTTGTGAAAATCAGGCCTGGCTGTGGAGCTACTTAATTGGAAGCGTGTTCCATTTGGTGCCTGTCCCAAAAACTATTCGAACATTCGTGACTATTCAATAGATATGCAAATTGAAGGTGCATTTCTGTGCTATTCGGTGAGTAAAGATAAATTGTGTCTGTATATTTTGGGGGACAGGCACCAATAAAAAAATATACAAAAATGCTCCCATAGCCCTTTATTGGCTGTGGGAGCACTCATTTATTTTAAGATTTTAACTGTTACTGTCTTACGACCCCAGTTTAGAGCATCTTGTTGGTTCGGGATAAAGACATCGATTTTGTTACCTTTAATAGCGCCGCCAGTGTCTCCAGCGATCGCTTCGCCATAACCTTCAACCCATACACGTGAACCTAGCGGGATCACTTTTGGATCTACTGCGATGACTTTTAGATGTGGATTGGCACGTAAATCAATTCCTGTAGCTGTTACACCTGAACAACCTGAGCAATACGCCGTGTAAGCTGTTGCTTCCACTTTGAATTCTTTCACTGCTTCAGGAGACGTTTGTTTTGGTGGTGTCGGGTTGCTGACAGGTTTCGTGTAGCTACCACCTTGAACTGCTAATACTTGTCCAGGGAAGATCAAGTCTGATGACAGACCGTTCCATCCTTTTAAGTCAGCTACTGATACACCGTGGTTAACAGATATGCGGTATAGCGTATCTCCACTTTTCACTGTGTACGAAGAAGCATCTGATTTTGATGGCTTCTGAGCTGGTTGCGCTGGAGCTTTCGCTGCTGATGCTTCAATCGCTAACTTTTGGTTAGGAAAGATTAGATCAGACGAAAGGTTGTTCCAGTCTTGTAAGTTTTGAACTGTTACATTGTATTTTTGAGAAATAGACCATAATGTGTCTCCGCTTTTGATTGTGTATGTTTCTTCTGCTGCTGATGCTGATGTCGCGGCTCCAAATAGTAAACCTGCGAAAGCGGTTAGTGCAACGATTTGTTTTTTCATAGTATGAATTTCCTCCTTTTCACTAACGAGTACTATCGTACCACGTTACTATTTCAGGAGAATAACAGAATCATTGCAGTAAACTTTCAATTCTCATGCTATTTTATGTGAAATAGGTCACACAGTTAACTAATGTTACAAGAGTGTTACAGAAAACGAGTTTAATAGACTCCATTTAATGTTTTGTAATACAAAAGTGGGGTAAAGGAATTCTTTTGAGCGGGATAGGATGTTTGGTTTGCTAGTTTGAGAAGTTGATGTGGTTTGGTTGTGTCGTGTTTGAAATAGTAGTTGATTGAGGCTGAAGTCTTTGGAATTAGGTTTTATGTCCTTGTAATATTCCGTGAGGTCCGCGGAGCGCTCTCTGTGGTCTGCAAACTCTTGGAGTCCGAGGACAACGAGACAACGTTCGAAGAACATGATTTTACGTACTGCGACAACTAGATTCATAGAAAAAAGACAAGCGCGTAGGCTTGTCTCCTCCAATTAGTGCTTTTCAGTTGGTTGTTTGACTGGGAACCAGCCTGTTACGTTTAAGATTTTCTCCCATAAAGCATCCGGAATATCGAGTGCATCTTGGTTTGTCGGGTCGATTTCTGTCAATAGCAAGTCTTCTTTGCCTTCGACTAGTTTTGGATACCATTCTGGATCCGTCACGATAGGACGTCCGATGGCGAACAGGTCTGCGTATCCGGAAGCAGCTGCTCGATCGATATCGCTATTCGTATTGAGAGAACCGACGCCTACTAGTGGAGTTCGTCCATCAATCACTTCAGCAAATCGTGCGATGCGAGGTGTGCCCGTTTCGTCCGTATAGGATTGATCGAAAAACTCTCCAAGCGAAATATGAAGATAATCTAAGTTTTGGTCAGCTAATTTGTCGATCAGCGAGAGCTTTTCTTCTATTGTAAAGCCCGGGTCTGTGTTCTCTTCTGGCGAGAAGCGATAACCAATAATGAAGTTACTTGGTGCGAACTCTTTTGCAACACGTTTCACTTCTGCAACGACCGCTAGTGGGAATGCAGAACGGTCCTCTCCCCATTTGTCATTGCGACGGTTCGAATGAGGCGAGAAGAACTGATGGATCAAGTAGGTGTTGGCACCATGAATTTCGACTCCATCAAATCCCGCTTCGATTGCACGCCGAGTGGCTTTACCAAACGCACGAATCGTTTCTTCGACTTCGTCTGCTGTTAGTTCGCGTGGTGTTTCTGCCCCATCCCGAGGATATGCGACCGCACTTGCTGATACAGGAGTGCCACCGTTTAAAACTTTGCTGTTTGACTGGCGACCTGCATGGAAGATCTGCAGGATAGCTGTGCTTCCGTTGTCTTTGATGGCAGAAGCGAGTCGCTTCAAGCTCGGAAGACGGTCGTCGGATTCTGCACCGATTGAATAGATGAAGCCCGCTCCTTGTGGCTGCACATATGCACATGCTGTGATCACAGCGCCGATGCCACTTTTCGCACGGCGAGCATAATAAGCTAGTTCTTGATCAGAGACGTCTCCGTTGGTTTCAGAAGAATAGGTCGTCATCGGAGCCATCATGATGCGGTTCTTCAGGGTTGCTCCGTTTGGTAATGTGAGTGGTTGTTGCCAGTTGGTTGTCATGTGCGTCTCTCCTTCATGGTTGTCATTGAGTTTAGCGTACTGAAGTGAGGGACGGAGTTCAAGTGAGGCGACTCGAATTATTCGACTTTCGAAGGAATTGAAAAAGGTGCCCCAAAGGCACCTCAAGGTGGATAGCGGTTCACAGAGCGCTTTAATCCAAATATGATTAAGCTAACAAAATAGCTGCTGCTTGATCTAACTCTTCGTACGAAACGTTCAGTGGCGGCAATAAGCGAACTACAGATGGCCCTGCTGGCACGACTAGCAATCCCTTCGTCTGCATATCAGCTGCGAACGCTGCGCTGTCGCCCACGACGAGTCCCATGAGAAGGCCCATACCACGCACTTCGTATTTCACCGAAAGTTTCTCTGCCAAGTATGCTGCTTTTTCTTTCACTTCTTGCAAGAATGCTGGTTCAAACACTGTGGACACGACCGTGTGCGAGACAGCCACTCCCAATGCGTTCCCTCCGTAGGTCGTTCCATGGGAACCAGGTGTCAAAGAGACGCCGACTTCAGCTGTCCCCAGAATGCCTCCGATTGGGAAGCCGCCACCTAGACCTTTCGCAAGGGACACAATGTCCGGTTTCAACACGGTTTGCTCGTAAGCGTAACGCGTGCCTGTGCGGCCGATTCCTGTCTGCACTTCATCGATGATGAGCAAGATGCCGTTGTCGTCACAGAGTTGTTGGATGGTAGCTGCGAATTCTGGAGTCGCCGGGTTGACGCCCCCTTCACCTTGAACGATTTCAAGCATGATGGCTGCTGTATCTTCTGTGACTGCTGATTTCAATGCTTCTGAGTCGTTGAAAGGCACATGCGTGAACTTCGAAACAAGCGGTCCGAAGCCATTTTGAATTTTATCTTGCCCAGTTGCGGACATTGCACCGAATGTGCGGCCGTGGAACGAGTTGTTGAATGTGATGATGTGGTGCTTGCCCGTATGGCGGCGTGCCAGTTTGATCGCTGCTTCGTTCGCTTCCGCTCCACTGTTACAGAAGAAGGCGTGTTCGAAGTGCGTCCCTTCTGTTAGAAGCTCGGCTAGTCGTTCTTGCCCACTGCTTTCGAACAGGTTCGAGACGTGCCAGAGCTTTTCAGACTGTTCGCGAAGTGTGGCGTTGATCTTTGGATTCGCGTGACCCAGTGCGAGCACGGCGATTCCGGCGATAAAATCTAAGTATTCGTTGCCATCTGCATCCCAGACTTTCGTGCCCTGTCCTTTGACTAATTCAATCGGACGGCGCGAGTAGTTTTGGAACAGGCGGCTTTTGGTTGTTGTCGTTTCAGGCATTCGTGTGAACCTCCTTGATAGGTCGCGTGAGTAGTGGGTTGACGGCCTTGACAGTGGTGCCCATGAGCGTGTCGTCGGTGATCTGCACCGCACGAACTCCTGCTTCTAGGCAATCGAGTGCAGCTTGCACTTTCGGGATCATCCCCCCATAAATAATACCATTCGCTATCCACTTTCGAATATCCTGCTCACTCACAGAGCGAACAGTTTCCCCGTCTTTTTTGATTCCTGGCGTGTCTGTTACGAGTAATAACGACTCGGCCTGAACACCTGCTGCGATGCCCGATGCCAGAGTATCTGCGTTAATGTTGAGTGGAGTTCCTTCTATTGTAGTACCCACACACGCAACGACCGGAATGATGCCTGCTTTCAACAGTAACTGAAACTTCTTCGCATTGACTTCTGTGACGACACCTACTTCGCCATATGTCTCTTGGTCGAGGTAGTTCGAAGCAAACACCCCATCGAAACCACTTAGACCCGCCGACGAAATTCCTGAAGCATTCATCTTACCGACTAGACGTGCATTGACGTCCCCAATCAAGATGTTGCGAATGGTGTGAATCATCTCCGGAGTCGTCACGCGAATCCCGTTCACCGTTTCCGAAACAATGCCTTGCTCAGCAAGCGCGTTATTGATATCCGGACCGCCCCCGTGAACGATGATGAGGTTTTGTCCGGCTTCCACGCGGCGTTTCAAGCTTTTGATAAAGGCTTGCGACAAATTAGCGAGCGTGCTGCCGCCAATTTTGATGACGTGGCAATTAGGAACGATAGCTTGCGTTGATTTGGACGTAGTCATACGTTAAATCACACCCCCATGCGCGTCCTTCACCTGACCCATGATGCAAGTCGACGGAAATCGAGATCTCGTGCTGCTTCAAGTAGTTCATCGCTTGGTCTTCTGAGAATTTCACTGGTTCGCTGTCTTCGACGACCAAGATATCTCCGAGTTTGATTGTTATCGTATCCGGATTGATCTGCGTGCCACTATACCCGACTGCAGCGATGATGCGGCCCCAGTTTGCGTCGCAACCAAAGACCGCAGTCTTCACGAGTGGCGAGCCTACGACTGTCTTCGCAATCTTGCGTGCTTCTTCGTCTGAAACCGCTCCTGTCACGTTCACTTCAATAAGTTTCGTCGCGCCTTCCCCGTCTTTCGCAATGAGTTTGGCGAGGTCTTGCGATACCATTTCAAGCGCATCTACAAAAGTTGACCACTCTGGGTGAGCTGGTGTGAGTGTGTCGTTCCCAGCTAAACCGTTCGCGAGTACCAGGACCATGTCGTTCGTCGAAGTATCCCCGTCAACTGTGATGGAGTTGAATGTTTTTTCTGTAACGCTAGATAGCGCCGCTTGCAGATCTTCCGATTCGATTGCAGCGTCTGTTGTGATGAAGCCGAGCATCGTCGCCATGTTTGGCTCGATCATACCGGAGCCTTTCGCGACACCTGCGATGACGATTTCTTTACCGTCTATAGTTGTTGCATAAGACGTACTCTTCATGACCGTGTCCGTCGTCATGATGGCTTGCGCGAAATCAAGCGCTCCTGTCAGTTCATCGTTTGCTTTCAACTTCGAAACGCCGTGGATGATCGGTGCCATTGGAAGCGGTTCGCCGATAACTCCAGTAGACGCGACTCCGATTAGGTTTGCTGGGATGTCGAACTGGTCTGCAGCGAGTTGCTGCATGGCTAGTGCATCTAGGTGACCTTGTTTTCCTGTACATGCGTTAGCGTTTCCAGAGTTGACGAGGATGGCTTGCATCTTTTTCGTGTTGTAGACAACATCTTTTGTAACTTTTAGTGGCGCTGCTTGGATGGCGTTCGTAGTGAAAACCCCTGCTACCGATGCTGGGACGTCACTGATGACGACGGCTAAATCCTTTTTCTTATGCTTGATACCACAGTGTATGCCCGTTGCCGTGAAGCCTTTCGGCGAAACAAGCGATTTGCGTTCGATTTTTTTGAGTGTTGGGGTGATCGTCAATTCCATAGTAAGTGCTCCTTTTTGTAGCTAGATCATGAGCGGCACGACAGTAAGTCCTGCCTTCTCGTCTAGTCCACACATGAGATTCATATTTTGAACGGCTTGTCCGGCCGCGCCTTTCATCAAGTTATCAATGACACCAATGATTGTTGCCCGGTTCGTCCTCGGGTCGACGGCGATTTGAATGTCACAATAGTTTGAGCCGTACACTTGCTTCGTATTGAAGACCGGTTTGTCTTCGAATACCCGGACGAAAGGTTCGCTGTCGTAAGCTTCATGCAAGGCTTCCTTCAGATGCTTCTCTGTCGTTCCATCCGTGAGGGGTGCGTAACTAGTCGCCATGATCCCCCGTGTCATCGGGACGAGATGAGTGTTGAACGTGAGGAGCGGTTCGCTTCCTGCAATCGTGCGAATGGTCTGCTCGATTTCCGGGATGTGCTGGTGCTGGTTGATTTTATAGATCGAAAAGTTCTCGTTAAGTTCACTGTAATGGGTCAGCTGGGACGGCTTGTTGCCCGCTCCGGATACGCCACTTTTTGCGTCGGTGTAAAGTTGCGAGGCATCAATCAAATTTTCTTTGATTAGCGGCAATAGACTGAGAAGCGTAGCCGTCGGATAGCACCCGGGATTTGCGATGAGTTCAGAATTTGCGATTTCTCGCCGGTTCCACTCGGGAAGTCCGTAGATTGCTTGCTTTACGGCTTCTTTTGGTGCTGCCGGTTTACCGTACCAGTGTTCATAAATGGTCGGATCTTGAATCCGGAAATCTCCGGAGAGATCAATCAGTTTGGGTCCTGTTCCGAGAAGTTGCGGGAGAATGGTCGAAGCGACTCCAGCTGGGGTGCCCGTGAAGACAACATCCAGATTGCTGAGTGCTCCGGTTTCGATTGCTTGAAGTGGTTGTTCGAGAATATTCGTTAAGTGTGCATATTTATGCGAAATTTGTATATTTTCTTCCGAGGAGGAAAACACGTGGATTTCATCGACACGAGGATGGTTAGTGAGAAGGCGAATAAGCTCTAGCCCTCCGTATCCTGTAGCCCCTATAATTCCAATTTTCATAGCGAGATCAGCTCCGTTGTCAAACAAGTTATTTTCTAGTATACGACTGCATAATTATAAAGTCAATTGTATTTTAATCCTTAGATGTAGAGCCGACTGTCCAGAAATTTTGTAAAATGCCGACGTGGCTTGTGAAGCGCTCTTGGCTTCATGAGACGCGTTGGTATTTTACGGGGATTTCTAGGAGGCGCAACTCGATTACTCTAGATGTGGAAGGCGTTTCCAAATGGTGCCTGTCCCCCAAACTATACAGACACAATTCATATTTATTTAACGAGCGACATAAGAATGCGGGTCCAAATTGTATATACTGCAAATAGTCGTGAATATCTGAATTGTACTTGGGACAGGCACCATCAAAAGTAGATTGTACAAAAAAAAGAAGCGCCGAGGCGCTTCTTACTTGTGATCGTTTTTCTTTTGTTGCCCTGGAGCCGATTCGGACTTTCCTGGTTTGTCGTCTTTCTTGTTAGACTTGTCATCTTTTTTATGAGACTTGTCATCGTTCTTTGAGGCTTTATCTTGGGACTTTCCAGGCTTGTCTTTCGATTGTCCCGGGTTGTCACCAGACTTGCCTGGTGTGTTGCCAGATTTTCCTGGAGCTTCACCAGATTTTCCTGGAGGCTGCGCGCCATTAGCTGGAGTCTGTCCAGATTTACCAGGTGCTGTCCCCGATTGTCCTGGGGTCTCGCCAGTTTGGCCAGGCGCTTTTTCGGAGTTGCCCGGTTTGTCTTCGTCCTCAGGCTCGGTTGTTTGATCTTCGTCTGATTCGACTGGCTCTTCTAGCTCTACAGGTTCTGAAGTGACCGGTTCGATTTCATCAACAGGTTCTTCGTTCGTCACGACAGCTTCTTCTGCTTCTTCGATGGCTGTAGTGATACGGCGTTCGATGGCACCATCACGTGGTTTGTCGTAAGTGATCTTAGCTTGAGGCTTTTCTTCGACGATTTCAACTAGAACTTTTGAAAGGGCTTTATCTTCCCAAAAATGATCTTCCACTCCTTCGACGTAGATGACCGTGCCTTCTTCATCGATTCCGAGCTCGATGCGTTCACCGTTCTCGAGTTCTACAAAGGCATACGCTTCCGGAACGTTACTGAATGATGCACCAAAAATGAGAACCATGGTAGCCGCAATCGCTAGAATTGGAGCAAGCGCAGGAGATTTTGTCAATTTGAAAGGCGGTTTGTATTCTGTGAAATGCGCGTATTCTCCCACTTCAGCGTCTGAAGCCGGAATACCTTTCATGAATTCACCGTCTTCTGTTAAGAAAATTGCATAGTCTTCCTTCACGTCCATTACAATTCCATAGTGCGTCATCATTCTGTCCCTCCTTTCACGATATGCTGAATCGTTGTAAAGTCGCCTGTCAATAGGACGACCAGTGCGATAATATATTTTCTATGGCGTTCGAGTGTCTTTCTAGAGACATCGACTAGCTGCTCGATTTCTTTTAAAGGCAACGTCCGCTTCGCCTCTAAATGCTCGACGAATTCCGGAGTATCTGCGATGATTCGCGCTACGGCAATCATCGTCCTCCTGGAGTCCTCATGCTTCGGTGCGATGCGGGTAAGCTCTTCAAAGGTTAAGTTATATGGGAAGAGCGCCAGCTGGTAGCTTGCGATATCTTCTTGTCGTTGCGTTTTCAGTTGATGTTCGCTGTAGGCGTCCATTGCCTTGTGGGTGAGCTCGATATCCGCAGCTTCTCCCGATACAGCTTGGGCCACGCGTACTTCTTTGCGAATGAAATCAATGATGCGCCGCTTGATAATCAGATGGGCAAACGTCGTCAGTTTCGCTGAAGCTCCCGGCTCGTACTTTTCGACGGCCTCATGGAAAGCTAGGAAAGCGATGCTGAATTCTTCGTCTTGCTCATCGATGGTTCGTTTGCATACGAACGAAGCGGTCTTTTTAATAAAAGGGGTGTGGGCAACGAGCAAGTCGTGCAGAGCCTGCTCGTCCCCTGCTTTTGCTTGTTGCACGAGGTGCAGCTCGTGTTTTTCATGGTTAGGAAACAAGGCGAAACGCATAGCACCCCTCCGTTCTGTTTAAATCACGTCTCTTCTATTTTAGCATAGAAGCTTGTAGTGAAAAGAACAGAACTGTGTTGGTTGCCAAATTGAGTCATTGGATAGACCGCACCTTCAATATGATATTTGAATGGATCTACATAGTACTATTCGATTAGGTTGTAGGATTTTTGGGGGTCGTTAGAAAGAAAAGTGGAATTTTTTTGTTCCTAACAAACGAAAAAGAGGCGCCGAGGCGCCTCTTGGAGTAGGAGTGAGTAGCGAAATTTAGTTGTTGCCTTTACCTTTTTTCTCTTCTGCTTTAGCTTTCTTTTCTTCAGCTTTCGCTTGAGCTTCCGCTACTTTTTCTTCAGCTTTAGCTTTTGCTTCATCAGCTTTAGCTTGTGCTGCAGCTTTCTTTTCTTCTGCTTTTGCTTGAGCTTCTACTGCTTTTTCTTCAGCTTTTGCTTTTGCTTCTTCTGCCTTAGCTTGAGCTTTCGCTACTTTTTCTTCTGCTTTTGCTTGAGCTTTTGCTGCTTTTTCTTCAGCTTTCGCTTTGCCTTTTTCAGCTTTTGGAGCAACTACTGGTGTAGCTTCTTCAGTTGATTCTTCAGCAACTGGCTCTTCCACTACAGGCTCTTCGATTACAGGTTCTTCAACGACTGGTTCTTCTTCAACTGGAGCTTCTTCGTTTAATGCATCCAATTGCGCTTGGAATTTGTCGATGTTTTTCTGGATAGCGGCACGTGCTTGGTCGCTTCCTACTTGATCATATACTTTTGTCATGATGGCAATCTTGAATGCCAGTTGTTCTTTCTTCATTTCAAGCTCTGTATCTTCGTCAACAGGCTCTTCTTCGATTGGTTCTTCGACTGGAGTTTCTTCGTCGTCACCTGGCTCTTCGACTTCAGTATCGTCGTCGCCTTCAGTTGGCTCTTCTTCTGTTTCGTCTTCATCTGTTCCAAGCTCTTCAATCTTCGTTTCGAAACGTTCAACGGCTTGTGTTAACAACGCAGCAATTTCTTCGTCATCGATCATCGCAATCAATTCGTTCAATTTGGCGATGCGCTCTTCGTAAACTGCGATGAGTTCTTCAGAAGTTGGCGCTGTCTCTTCGTATAGGTTGTCGTTTTCAACGTCTGTTGGATCCACAACTGGAGCCTCTGTTACGTCTTCTACGTCAGTCATTGATACAGATTTAAATTCGTCTGCCCATGCATAAGATGCGCCCGTTACTGTCATAGTCGCGATCATAGCTGCAGCTGTCATGCGTTTCCACTTACGATTTTTCATCTTTCATCACCTCATAGAGAGAATTTCACCGCTTGAACGGTGTACGCGTATCTATTCGTGAGGACCTAGAAAGTTTTTGGGGGTAATATTGAATTTTCAGGTAATTCGACTCATCCGGTTTGTATGATCTACGGGTAGCGACCTATGATAATGGGTTTAATTTACCGTTTTGTGGAAAAAAATCTCTTTAATCTTTTAAGCACTTTCTAGAAAGTCCTTTAAGTCTTAAAGATCTTACTAGTAAGACCTTGAGACATCATTTCATGTCTAGTTGAGTCTCCACATCTAGAGTAATCGAGTTACGAACGCCTTCCACATCTAAAACTAAATAACCACCCCCGTCAGACGACAGAAGTGGTTCGTTTCGCTTTGTGCTTTTTGTAGAGGTCTTCGGCAGCTCCGGAGCCGAGCATGACGCCCGCTACGATGAACAAGAAGCCTACTATGTGACGAATCGTCAAGATTTCGCCTAGGAAAATACTAGAAAGAATCATCGCAAACAACGGATTCAAGTTCATGAAGATGGCAGACTGGGTAGCTCCCGCCTGACCGATCGCATAGTTGTAGATCATGTGACCGAGCGCTGTGGAAATCAAACCGGACGCTAAGAATATAAGCCAGAACATAGGTGGTGCATCGAGAAATTCGACCATACCGCCTGGTTCCAGAATCAGACTCGTAATGATGAGCCCAATCGATCCGACTCCCATCATGTAGGCTGTCATCACGCGTGGGTCAAGAGTTCGTGCGGCTTTCACGACGACCATGTAGCTCAGTACTTGCGACAAAATCGAGATGAAAATGTAGAGGTCCCCGATATTGGTATCTAGCCCTGTCGATCCGACTAGAACCGCAATCGTGACTCCTGAAATCCCTAGCAGCAAGCCGAGCCACTGCAGCTTCGATGGGAAGTATTTTAAAAAGATGGCTGCCGAGATCGCTGTTAAAATCGGGCCCATTCCAAGGATCAACCCTCCAGAAGTTGCAGAGGTCACTGCTAACCCCAGGTTTAAGAACAGGTGGTGCAGCAAGACGTTCGTCAATGAGCCCACCAAGATGTATTTCCATTCGCGCTTCGTAGGAAGGCGTAATATTTTTAAGAATTTGAGAATCAAGAACACGGCTAGGCTCGCCATCAAGATTCGAATTCCTGTTACGGTGACTGGCGGCACATGGGTTCCGATGAACTTTAGCATCGGGACATTTGCGCCCCAAGCGAACATGACACCGACGAGCATCCAGTAAATTTTCGCTCTGCTCATGGTCCGCCTCCTTTCTTTAGTAGCGATAGACTTCGCGCTTAATCGCTAGACTGAACACGATGTAAGCAATGAGCGACAGCACGACCGGAATGACCACAGTGTGAATGTCGAGCAAATTCCCGTTCGCTGTATTGTAAAAGTGCAGTGCGATATAGGTTCCAATACCGGTAACCATTGAAGCGATAGCTCCGTACTTGTTGCCGTATTTCCAGTAGAGACCAAGAACGATTGGCCATATGAACGCTGCTTCTAGACCTCCGAATGCGAACAGGTTCAAGAAGATGAGTAGCTCTGGAGGGTTCACAGCTAGCAGGAAGACAATCGTTCCAAGCACTGCAGTAACTCCAAAACTCATGCGCTTCACCGTCTTCATCGAAGCGTTCGGTTGAATGTAGCCAAGATAGACGTCTTTCACTACGGACGAACTGACTAGAAGCAGGAGCGAATCGACTGTAGACATAATTGCAGCAAGTGGTGCGGCAAGCACAATCCCAGCAAGCCACGGTGGTAGGATGTCAAGTGCGATGACTGGAATAACCGTATCTGCGACTTCAATTCCTGGCTTCACGGCACGTGCGAACACACCGATCAAGTGCATGTTCAGCATGATGAAACCGGTCACGATGGTTCCGATGACAAGCGCTCGGTGCATTCCGCGAGAAGTCTTATACGACATCGCTCGAACCGCAATTTGCGGTAGTCCGACTACCCCGACACCAACTAAGATCCAAAAAGAGGATACATAAGCAGCTGATAAGTTGCCGTTGCTTCCATATGGCGTGACGAGATTTGGATTTTCAGTCAGCAAGTCTTGCATGATGTTCGGTACTCCGCCCCCTGCGATGATGACCGCAATGAGCAAAATCGTAGTCCCGATGACCATAATGGTTCCTTGCACGGCATCCGTTAGCGCGACAGCTCGGAAACCACCTGTCGTCACATACACAAGAACAGAAATGACAAAAATAAATAAGGCCGATGTATAGCTCAGTCCAGTGACTGTCTCAATCAGACGTGCTCCTCCGACCCATTGCGCTGTCATAGCGGAGAACAAGAAAATCACGATGGCGAATGCGGAAAGAATGGCCACGACTGGACTGTTGTAGCGAGCTTTCAAGAAATCAATGAGCGTCAAGGCTTGGTATCGTCTCGCTAGAATGGCGAACTTTTTCCCTAAAATCAGCAGAACGAAATACCCGGTGACCACTTGCGTCATCGCAAGCAGTACCCAACCAAAGCCCATCGTGTAAGCCGTTCCAGGTCCTCCTAAGAAACTCGAAGCACTACCATATGTAGCGACCATGGTCATCGCCAGGACGAAGCCACCAAGTTCACGCCCCCCAAGGAAATAATCATTTAAAAAACCTGATGACTTGTCACGTTGCCGGCTGGCAATCCAGCCTGTCGCAAAGATAGCCACTAAAAAGAAAACGAGTGGTGCAATCACTTGCCAATTCATCGATCTGCCTCCCCGTCTTCTTCAAACGACACTTCTTTCAGCACAAACTTCGTGACGAAAACAATCGTGATAGAAATTAAAATAAATCCTACGATGGCGCTATAGAAGAACCAATCTGGAAAGCCCCAGATGTAGTTGTACTCTTCGACCGGTCGGCTTCCGAGACCATATGCGAAACCGAACCACCACAAGAAGTGAGCGATGGCGATACCGACACCGATCTTTGCTTCCCGGTGCGCAATTTTGAAACGCGGATCCATGACGTCCCTTCTTTCGTTTGTCTAAATTTGTATGTACTAGTGTCATGCTTACTTCGAAAAGAATACCCTTAGTTCTATTTCAACAAAAACCACCTTCAGAGAAGGTGGCCATCCATTTATTCAACCGGTTCTTCAACCGGAGCATCTTTGTATTGGTGAAGCAGGAATGCCAAGTAGTCACGCCAGCCCAGGGCTTTCACGCTATCCCAGCTTGGTAGCTCGAATGGGTGTGGCAAGAAAGCAGGTGCATTGTTGCGACGGAATTTGTCGTCGAGCACAAGTTGTCCGTTCACCAAACCGCCGCTCACAATGATCGATTGAGTCTCTGGCATATCGAACGCAATCGTCACTGGGATGCGACCGATCGTGCCTTGTTGCGAGATTGAATAAATTTCTGCGTACTCGAGATCGCGCACAATCGTCCAGTCGTCTCGAAGGCGCATAGCACCAGTTGCCTCATCGATTGTGATTGTCACGTTTACATTCGCACCGAATGGCAACTCCGTGATGGTTTCACTAGGAGTAATCTGCACTTCGTAAAGTGGCAAATCCGGTTGTTCTTCAAATTGACCGTGGATTTCTTTCCAGCGGTTATCTGTGACCGGAACGGTTCCTTTACCAGACGTTTCAGCTGAATAGAATTTTGCCAGATGGGTAGAATAGGCTTGAACCGGTTGAGTGGGTTCAATCTCATGCCAGTTCTTCTCTTCGACGAATGTCACGAGTGTCGCTTCGTTTGGAGTTACGTGAACGATGACTTGCGTTTCGTACTCTTCAATCTTTTCGACGACACCGTCAATCGGGCTGACGAATTCTGGAGCTTCCGATGTGCTTGTGAGTTGGGCATCCACGACAGCCAGTTCACGCTCGACTTCTGCAATTTTTTCTTCGATTGCCGCCATTGCACTGTCGTAAGTAGCATCTTCAGAAATCTCGACGTCTACATTGGAAGTAACCGTTACATCTACTACTTCATCAGTAGAACTTCCACGGCCTGTCGAAGTCCCACGAGCTGAAGTTGTTGAATTCGAACGGCTTTTAGCAGTTCGAAGTGTGGAAAGAACGGAATTCAATTCACGAAGCTCAGTCTCATAAGCTCCCGAGCGAGCATCCCACTCAGCACGTTGCTGATCGATATCCGTTGTATCTAGAGTAGCGATAGGTTGTCCGTTTGTGACAGCGTCACCTTGTTCCACGAGGACGTCTTTTAAATCTTCTCGATTGACAGCCAGCGAAAATGAAGTCGTCGGTACGGCTACCGCTTCTTTCTCAAGTTCGCGTTTGTAGTCCCCTTCTGCTACTCGTACATGATCTTCTATGTAGTAGTTGCGGGCCACGATACTATCTTCTTTAAACACAAGAATCGCATTCGCTGCGACAAAAGCCGTGATGGCAATGGAAAGACCTATAATGTACAATCGTGTCTTCATCCTAGCGCACCTCCCGGCAGCAAGCGGTCAATCGGCAGCACACTGATGAGTGCGACGACTGCTGCGAACAGGATGGTCATTCCGATTAGAATGACTAACAAGACTTTAGTTGAGACCGTTGTGAAACGGCGTAAAAATTGTAATTGGATGGCGATAACAACGCCAGTAAATACTGAGAATTGATTAAAGAAATAGTGAAAATAACTATGATCTAAAAATTGGGCAGCTAATGGGCCAAAGGATAAGAACGAGAGATGTGTCGTGTATCCGACCAAAGCGAACACGAAAAACAGCAAGGTCTTCTCGATTAATAGAGTGGCAATCACGTATAGCTGCATGACGGCTGCGATCCGAACTGGAATTTTCGTGAGAAGATGCAACAAATAACTGACTCCAAAGAAATGAAAACTGAAATAGACGAGTGCCCAAAGGACGATCGCAAACAGCGAGACCCAGCGCGCAATCGCGTATGTATCTAAGAAACCAAGCACGTAAATGGATGTAAGTGATGTGGTTGTCATCCCCCACACGTCCATGAGTATGTATAACAATATAGTACACACCAGCACAACGCCCACGCGTTTTCTAAATCCTCGAATGGTTTCAGTTTCAGCGAGGTTCTCTAACAAGTAGCCTCTGGTGAAAAAATACCGCCAAAAATGAAATTCTAAAAACATGATAGACCTCCTCATCCATAAGGATAATTCTAGCATATTTTTGATTCAAGGGACGTATGTAAAAGGGTTCAAAAATGAAATTAATTTTCGTGAAACTTTTTTCAGAGCGGGACGACTACTTTAATAACAGAAAGGGGCGGATTACTATGCGGCAATGGCTCGACTTGTCGTTCAGTTGGGGGGATATCGTATTTGGAGTGGTGGGCTCCACGGTTTCGGTGATTCTCTATCAGTTGTTCTCATAAAACAGTAAAAGCATCTATCTAGCGGCGGTTCGTCCAGATAGATGCTTTTTATTGAGTTAAATTACACATAGCTACCTCCGTGATGTTGTGTGGCTAATAATTGGTAGAACAAGTCGAGGTCTCGGTGTGACAAGGCGTCGTCCATTAAACGTTCGAAGTTCTCACGTTCGAGTGCATGGATCAATTCCATGACTTCTTCACTGTTTTCTTGTTCTGCTACTGGTTCAATCAATGTCTTTAGATGATCGTGCACGTCCGAGACTAAGAGAAGTTGATAGAGCGGCAAACGAATGAAGCGGTTGCCTTTTTGGAACACAAACACTTCTGACAAGTTTTCCACTTGAAGCGTGTCACGATTTAGGACGATCTCTTTACCTTCGACTGGAATGAAGCTGAATACTTCATCGTCTTTGCGCAGTGAGAAGTACTGATAGGCAAATACGAGTCGAATCTTGTTGTCCTTGACTTCTGTGTGGAACGGTTTCATCATCTCAACATGTAGCATGTTCTCCCCCTCCTTTTATTTAGAATATTCTGTTTTTATTAGTGTATCATATTCCCTTATTTTTGTGCATAAAAACATCTTTGTTCACAAAATTATAATAAAACGAGGCTGGGACAAAACCCAGCTAAGGGAGTTTCTCGTCATGAGAAACTCCCTTTTGTAGGTTCTATTGTGTGTAGGGGAAGCGTTCCGCGGGCGCGGGCTGAGCCAAGGTCTCAGCTTCCGCTTGTAATCCCGCTGGAGTCACCCCTACACACTTTTCATTTTGTTATCTTTAACTTCATTTGTGGAATTAAATGAGTTATGTCCCAACTACTTATTTATTTACTAGGCTTTGCTCTTTGGGGTCGAGTTGAAAAGAACCCGATTCCCTTGTCATGTCGAATCGATACTTTTTTATAAGGAAGGTTGTCGATTTCTTCTTTCGATAATAGTCGGCTCGTTTCGAGGATGAACGTTGGTGTTTCCAGTGTGAACTGAAGATCACTTTTATAAAGACACTCCTGTGCCTCCGCCTTGTTGCAGCGTTCAATAAGAATTTGTACGTTGGTGTGTTCGTGGTGGATGGGATGTAGTTTGAAAAAAGTAGAATACCGTGTCATATAGAATCTCTCACTTCTTAGAAATTTTTTCCTGCAATTTGGTTATATACTATCTAAAATGGATGATTTTACTTTTTACCATTTTGGTAATTAACAACTTTCACAAGATGCCACTCGCTATTCTACCCATAGTAGAGTAGGGGTGATGTTAATGAAGTTTCATGACAAGTTACGTGCGTTTCGCGATGAACAGCTGAATATTTCTCAAAAAGAAGCGGCGCTTCTCCTAGAAGTCTCTAACGTCAATCTCTCTCGATACGAGACGGCTGAACGGCAGCCTAGTTTAGAGTTCCTGCACCGTATTCGAACTAAATACAAGATGACGGACGAGCAGTTCCTAGATCTGCTTACAGAAGACACGACCGTGAGAAGACCTATGGAGACCTTTCTTGAACAAGCACATGAGACTCAGAACCGATATTACGGTCAATTTTCCGAATTGCTTACTGAACTTATGGATGAAAAGAGCTTCCGCTTGCTGCTTCTCTATTTGCGAGACCTTTCAGAAAAAGAACGCAAAGAGCTTCTGGCTCAGTTGATTGAACAAATAGAAGAAACGTAAACATGGATGTGAAATTACACATCCATGTTTTTTCTTTGCCTAAAAGACGTTATAATGGAAGGATAGTCTTTTAGAAATGTGTGGTGAACCCCTGTGAAAGGGATGACAGTTCAGCGTCTTTTGACGTTCTATGAAGAACCTGTTCAAGATTTTATGAAGCAACTGGATCAGGACTTGCTTGCGGGTGTAGCTCAAGACGATTCTCTCGTGAGAAGCGCCCAATCTTTTGTACGCAATGGTGCCGTCCAATTGGTAGATTATGCACCAGTTCGTCATGAAGCAGACTTTGTCGTGCGAGATGTGCAGGATGCATACGTCCATATATCGTTCTATGAACATCTTTCCTGCTCTTGTAGCGGGCGAAAGATGTGCCGCCACCAAGCTGCTGTACTTTTCTATTTGTATCAACATATCGATTCTCTCAGTGAATGGGTGAAAGCTTGGCGCTCTAAAGCAGACCGTCAGTCCATCAGTGAGATTCAAAACAACCGGACCCCACTTGCTTGGGAACAGTATGCAAATACCCTTCTCAACCAGCTCGTCATTCAAGACCATGCATCAAGCTTTTTCTTGATGGAGTTTGCGCTCGGCGATTACAAACGTCAGATGCAACGCATCCGCCCATTAGAACGTGAGTGGCATGTGCTTTTTGATACGAGCGTGACACTCATGACTTTGATTAAATTGTGGCCGACGTTTAATAGCTTTAGCCGCGAAAACGAGCGAGGACGTGTTCGCTATTATTTAGATGAGACCATCCAAGACTTGAAACACCAGTTCAAGCAACTGCACGGACAGCCTCGCTTCTTTGCAGCTGACCCATTTTATGAGCGCATCGTACGCTACGTAAAGTATTTGCTGACGGATGCAGAAGGCTATTTCGCACAGCGCAGTGAGCTGTATACACATTACTGGACAGAGCTCGGTACCCAAAAACAAGCTCGCGTTAAAGAGCTCGACTTCTTAGAGAAACATAGCGAGACAAAAGATGGCCACTCGCTCTTGCAACTTCGTCAGTTGTTTTATTTCCAACTCGGCCAAACGGAGCGTTTACTTGCAACGATGAAAGATGTTCCCGCTGAAGAAGTCAGCAGTTACTTGTCTCTCATTCAATTCGCTATTGAACAGTATGAGATCCAGATGGCCACGCAGTTATTTGAGCGGTTGCTCCCTGCTATTGAAACCTTCTTAGATACGGAAGTTCGGGCATCTCGATTGATTTACACGTTGCGGACGATTGAACGACAGCTCGACCTTTCAGACGAGGCGAAGCTTCAGTTTTATCGCATGTTGATTCCGTTCACTCTCGAGCCGTATTCAGGCTATCTGATCGACAACGAGCGCTATGAAGAATGGGCCGACCTGCATCTGTACTGCCAAAGCGGGATCACTTATGCAGAGACATGCGGCCTTGACCTTGTGAAAGAACACGCCCCTTTTGTTGTCATGCCTCTTTACCATCTAAACGTAGTTCGAGAGATCAATGAAAAGAAACGCGATAGTTACAAGCAGGCCGTGCGCCATCTGAAGAAGATGAAACAGCTTGCGAAAGCTGCGAACGAGACTGTCTACTGGAATCAGTACGTACAAGAGATCCGTGAAAAATTCCGTCGCTTGCGGGCCTTCCAGCAAGAAATGGAGAAAGGAAATCTGGCACTGTGAAACTTTTTTCGATGCCACTCTATGTGGAAAAATTAGATGGGGGCTTCGCTGTGTCGAGCCCTGAACGACCTGACCGCTTGAAAACCTTATTATATGGAAAACACCGCGACAGCTATTTTGGCCTCCCTGTAGAAGATCAAAAAGGGAAGTTTGTCCTGTCGTGCCTCGATGCTATCGACTTGTTACCGAACCCTTCCGATGTCTTTGAATTTTATGGTCATGATGCCGCATCTTCTGAGCAGCTAGCGGCCATCACGGAAGCGGCTTCCATTTGGAACCGGACAGACCTATGGGAACACGTCGAGTTTGATGTAAACAGCCTGTTTGTCACAGCAAGTAAAGATGAAGCCGTGACTTCAATCGTCGAGACCGCCCTATTACAGAAGGCCCGCCAAGCTGCGTTCTCCTACGATGACTTGGTGAGCTTACAGGACTATTTCAAAAATGGCGGCTGGCCGATCCATAAAGTGAAACAGCATCCTGACATCCATGTCGCTCTTCGCCTCATGGAACCTGAAGACCCTTCAGACGACTGGATTCTCGAAACTGTCGTACGTGGTGTACGAAGTTCTAGTTACTGGACACCTGCTACGAAAAAGCGCTTCCTCTCTATTGAAGAAGCCTTACCACCGAAGTGGGCAGAACTCGGTGACGTCATCCGGAACTTCCAGCGTGGCGTCATTCCATTCGTTTCGGTTGTCGATGAAGAAACGGAATCATTTTATTACGTTCCTCTTGATGACCAGCAAGTGCGAGACTTCTTGCGACATGACTTAGCGAAGCTTCAAGCATTTGGTTACGACATCGTACTACCTGCGTGGCTCAAAGAAATCAAAGAGACGAAGATGCAGGTTCGTGCTTCAGCAAGCACTGGTCGCTATAAATCAGCAGCGGGCCTCGAGCAGATCATCCAGTTCAACTGGAACTTCTCCCTTGGTGATCAGGAAATTAGCGAAGAACAGTTCCGTCAAATGGTCGAAGAGAACCGTTCGTTCATTCGCTCGGGCGATCAGTGGTTCCAAATTGATGCGCAGTGGATTCAAGAAATCCGCAAGTTACTCGACCGGTCCGAAGAAGAAGAATGGACGGTTCGGGACCTGTTGTTCCAAGAGCTACCGGAAGAACTGACCCTACCTGCTGATGATGAGGATGAAGATGATCCCCTCATTCAGTTCCAGTTGCATCAGTCATTAGAGAGCTACTTGTCGCAGCTCCAAGAGAAGAAGGCATTCCCGGAAGTCGCCCCTTCTCCTCGTCTGTTGACAGAGCTTCGTCCGTATCAACAACTCGGTCTGAACTGGCTCGCTTTCATGCGAAGCGAATCGTTCGGTGCTATCTTAGCGGATGACATGGGACTTGGGAAGACGGTTCAGTTGATTGCTTACTTATTACATGTCCATGAACAACAACCTGGTGGCAAGCCTTCGCTCATCATCTGTCCGACGTCGGTACTCGGAAACTGGCAGAAAGAACTTCAAAAGTTTGCGCCTTCTCTTCGCGTCTCGACTCATTACGGGTCCAACCGCGGTGACATCACGACAGACGCTGACGTCGTATTGACGACTTACGGGATTACCACTCAAGACGCCGAAACGCTCCAGCAGATTGCTTGGAGCTCAGTGACGCTTGATGAAGCGCAAAATATTAAAAATATGCAGACGAAACAGTCGCGCGCTATTCGTAAGTTGCGCGGCGTGCACCATATCGCTTTGACGGGTACACCGGTCGAGAACCGCTTGTCTGAGCTATGGGCGATCTTTGATTTCATTCATAAAGGATATCTGGGTTCGTATAAGTCGTTCCAAGAGACGTATATGGCCCCGATTGAACGAGATGAGGACGAGCAGGCGAAGCACCGCTTGCGGATGAAGATCCAGCCGTTCTTGTTGCGCCGAACGAAACGAGATCCAGACCTGCAGCTCAACTTGCCTGAGAAGCTTGAACAGAAAGAGTATTGCGCTCTGACAACCGAGCAGGCGGCACTCTATGAATCATTGATCCAAGAGTCCGTAAGCCAGCTCGGCAATCTGAGCGGGTTTCAGCGGAAGGGGTTGGTCCTCAAGATGCTGAGCAAGTTGAAGCAGTTATGTAACCACCCAGCGCTTTACTTGAAAGAACCATTTGATGATGCGGAGACCATGCTAGAGCGATCCGCGAAGCTTGCGGGCATTGTGACGCTTGCGGGTGAAATCGCTGCAAGAGGCGAACAGTGTCTAATCTTTACGCAGTACATCGGCATGGGACATCTACTGCAACACTGTTTTAGTGAACTCTATGACATTGATAGCCCGTTTCTTACGGGCAGTATGCCAAAAGGACAGCGCGATCATTTGGTCGCATCGTTCCAAGCGGGAGAGTTTCCGATTTTCTTATTATCGCTCAAGGCTGGCGGAACGGGACTCAATCTGACGGCTGCAACTCATGTGCTTCATGCTGACCGTTGGTGGAACCCAGCAGTCGAGAATCAAGCGACGGACCGTGCGTATCGCATCGGCCAACAGCAATTTGTGCATGTGCACAAGTTCTTGACGATTGGAACAATTGAAGAAAAAATTGACACGCTCCTTGAACAGAAACAATCGTTATCGGATGAATTGATCCATTCAAGTCAGTGGATCACGAAACTGAGTGACGATGAACTGACAGACCTGTTGACACTTTCTTGATAAAAAATGGCGCGACTTGTTATCCCCATACCAAGCCGCGTCACATACGAGATGAGCAACACATGGCGACGTATTTTTTCATCAAACTGGAGTTGTATTTGGTATAAAATCAGCAGGAATCTCAAAACGGTCTTCAGCTACTTCGACTCGGTCAGCGGGCTGTTCTTCCTTGCGTTTCGTTGCTAAGAATCGTATTTCTTCTACAATGACTTCGGTGACGTAGATGCGCGTGCCTTCTTTTTCATAGAAGCGCGTATGTAGCCGCCCGGTCACACCGACTAAGGAGCCTTTCCCGCAATATTTGACAGTCAGCTCTGCCAGCTTCCCGTAAATGGTACAATTGATGAAATCGGCTTCATCTTTTTTGTAGCCATTGGGAACTGCCATGCTGAACGATGTCACGCTTTTCCCTTCCGATAAGGTACGGAGTACGGGATCCTTCGTCAGTCGGCCGATTAATGCAACTTTGTTCACATGTCTCACCTCCCTTCTGCACACAGCATACGGCAAGTGGATTCTGTGTGGCAAATCGGTAAAATGAAATTATCTGACGTGTTTCGCTAAGATAATTTGTCAAATGGGCGTGAAAATTTCATTTTGAAGCCAAAACCGCCCACACAATTTAAAGATGACCTGATTGACCGTTTTTTGAAACTTTTTTCTAGAAAGGTTGGGACAGTCTATGAAAACATTCAAAGTAATCGAAGCGTCCATCTTGAGTGAGCATGAATCCAAGCTGATTCCACTTGAAGATGGCATCATTATCAACCAAGAAAACGAGGCTCGCTCATGGGCTATCGAGTTGTTCACGACGAAAGAGTTGAAAGAGTACTTTGATGATCTGGTCGCTTCTCAAGAACTAGTGGAAGCACGCGTCGTCATTTCCTACCCAGAGAATGAACCTGCTCCATTCGAGATGATGGCCTACTCGGTGAAAGCTGTGGGTGATTCCATCTCAGTTCTGCTCCGTGGTACATTGAAGCGTGCACGTCGTAAATACGCGGAAGGCTTGCTTGCTGAATTGATTGAGGACGGTTTTGAAGGAGACGACCTGCTTGTTCGTTTCGAGAAAGCGATGAAAGAGCGTCCGACGCTGAAGAAGAGTGAGGGCGAGGAATAGGAATTCTATTGTTTGGGCGAGATTTAGCGACCTCGACTGCTCAATTGAGTACCTTAACGCACCGATTAACGCCTTGAGTACTTTGTTTAACGACTCTGAAACTCCCGTTAGCACCCCAAGTTATTTTATGGAAACCAATCACAAGCTAAAAAACAGGACCGGCACATACGCCGGTCCTGTTTTTCATTCTACTCGTCTTGGTTGTCGCGATCGGTCGGGGAGACATCGTTGCGATTGTCAGGCATCATGTCAGTGTCGTTGCCGTTCCCATCATTGCCGTTATTGTATCCGTCATTCCCGTTCATCCGATCTCCATTCGTTTCTGGAGGCGTGACGTCTGGCACCAAGAACAATGACGGAGCTGGCAATCGCTGCAACTAGTGGCTTGCGCATTAAAAAACCTCCTTTCTGTCATAGACTGATCACTACACAAGTGACTGCTGATAGTCTGTTACGGAAAGGAGGCATTATTCGTTTACAAAATTAGTTTGTCGAATCCTCGACTTTTGGCCCAATTGCAAAAAGGATATCTGCTTCACAAGCAATTTCCCCATCAACCGTCGCAATCGCATGACCTTTGCCAATTTGGCCGCGTAGACGCGTTAGTTCCACTTCAAGTCGAAGTTGGTCACCTGGTTTTACTTGGCGCTTGAAGCGGCAGTTGTCGATGCCTGTGAAGAACGCAAGACGTCCTTTGTATTCTGGCATTTGAAGAACTGCAGTTGCTCCGACTTGTGCCAACGCTTCTACAATTAAGACACCAGGCATTACTGGATAACCAGGAAAATGGCCATTGAAATACTCTTCATTGATTGAAACATTTTTTAAGCCGACTGCACGCTTGCCTTCTTCGATTTCTAAAATGCGATCCACAAGTAAGAATGGATAGCGGTGTGGCAAAATAGCTTGAATCTGTTCTGTTGTTAACATATCAATTTCCCCCTATTTGCTCGTGCCGTTCATGATATCTAAAATATGTTGATAGGTTTCCCATTTAAGTGCGTCTGATGCATCGCCGCCACCTAAAATCGCATAGCCGACTGTTAAGCCACCTGCAACCGCACCTGCGACTAGCAGAAGAACGAGAAGTACACGAAGCCAAATTGGGAGTAAGCGAATTTGGACCCAGCGTGTTGGTTTTTGCGGTTTGGCAGTCTCCGTATTCTCTTGTCCCTCATCATTTTTCGCACGCACGGCTTTCACCTGTTTGCGGGTTACTACTTTTTCTTCTGTCATTCTGTGAACTCCTTTATTGAACCTTACCGTTTATACGATTTTGGCATATTGTCTAACATTATACCAGTACCGACAGCCACACAGTCCATTGGGCTTTCTGCTAAGAATACAGGCACTTTCAGTTCTTCCGTTAATAGATGATCCATACCGTGAAGAAGTGCTCCGCCGCCTGTGATGATTACACCGCGGTCGATGATGTCTGCTGATAGTTCCGGTGGTGTTTTTTCTAATACGTTTTTACAAGCTTGAACGATGACGGAAACGGACTCACAAAGAGCTTGCTCAATTTCTTGCGAAGTAATCGTTACCACTCGTGGAAGGCCAGTCACCATGTCACGTCCACGTATATCCATCGACTCGCTGCGGCCTTCTGGATAGACCGTACCAATTTCAAATTTGATATTTTCAGCTGTTCGTTCTCCGATCAGCAATTTGTATTCACGCTTGATATACTGCAGGATGTCTTGGTCGAACACGTCTCCTGCGACTTTGATTGATTCGGAAGTAACGATATCTCCCATCGATAAGACGGCTACATCTGTTGTACCGCCACCGATATCGACGACCATGTTCCCACTAGGTTGGAAGATATCCATTCCAGCACCGATTGCTGCGACTTTTGGTTCTTCCTCTAAGAAGACTTTTTTGCCTCCAGCTTTTTCGGCTGCTTCACGAATCGCTTTTTGTTCGACACTAGTAATATTTGTCGGGCAACAAATTAATATACGAGGCTTGCTGAACATGCCTTTGACGTTCAGTTTATTGATGAAATGCTTGAGCATTGCTTCTGTTACATCAAAATCAGCAATGACGCCGTCTTTTAGTGGACGGATCGCCACAATATTTCCAGGAGTACGCCCTAGCATTTGGCGCGCTTCAGTCCCCACAGCCAGGACTCGGCGCGTTTGGCGGTCAAGTGCCACCACGGATGGTTCGTTTAATACGATTCCTTTTCCTTTGACGTGGATCAGCACATTGGCTGTACCCAAATCAATGCCTATATCTTTTGAAAACATTCTCGTAGGTTCTCCCTTCCCAAACTTTCTCTCTGGTCTATTTTGGGTTTCTCAACTTTTAATTTTATCACAGTTTTTGTCGAAACGTACAAATTATTTTGATAAAGGACACGCAAAAAGAGCGACCGAATGGCCGCTCTCTTTTAAAATGCGATGTATTTGGCTGGATTGATGTACTGACCGTTTTCTTTCACTTCGAATAGTAAGTGATTGCCGGCTGTCGTGTTCCAGTGGTTCGTGCTTGAAGTCGCCATCGCGTCTCCTTGAGCCACTTCGTCCCCGATAGCTACTTTGATTTTCGTAACAGATCGGTAATAGGTCTCCATTCCATTTTCATGCGACAACACGACAGCGTCGCCAATGAATTCGTCTTCAATGATATTCGTGACCGTCCCGCTCATAGCAGCGCGTACTTCAAACGGCTCGTTGTTTTTGGATAATGTGATAATGGCTGCGCTCCGTAGAGGACCGGGTAAAACCATTTCTTTTTCGTTGCTTCAATGAAGGAAGAATTTTTCATTGATGGCTTCATGTTCATCACCTCATTGTCAGTGTGAACCGTCCCCCATCGTTTTAAACCAAGACTCCATTATTTTTTCACAGCCAGCTAGTGGCTCGAGTATGGTTCCGGGGTAGTAATGCGCAATGATGTCTTCTCCTGTAGCACCTTGTTCTGCCATCCCTTTTGCTCCGTACTGGCTCATCCCTACTCCATGACCGTAGCCTGCTGTCACGAGATCTTTCGGGACACCGAGTGTCACAGCGAACTCTATCTGTGTGAGGATTTTTTGTCGTGTTTTCATAGTTCAGTGTATGAAAAAAGCAGCTGCCCTAAGCATCAGGACAACTGCTTGAATAGTTATAATGTTAGGAATGGAATTAGACCGGTTGTACTTCGCGTTCTACTGTCTCTGTACCAACTCGTTCAATGTCTGCACCTAAAGCTGCTAACTTCTTGTCAAAATTCACATATCCACGATCTAAGTGTTTTAATTCTGTAACACGCGTTACGCCATCAGCTACAAGTCCTGCAAGGATCAATGCAGCAGCTGCACGTAAGTCGGTTGCTGCAACTTCAGCACCTTGAAGATCTGATGGGTTCTCCATGATTACAGAGCGACCTTCGATTTTCAAGTTACCGTTCATGCGGCGGAATTCTTCGACATGCATAAAGCGGTTTTCAAATACAGTTTCTGTGATGATTCCTGTACCGTGTGCTGTCATCATGAGTGACATCATTTGTGACTGCATGTCTGTAGGGAACCCTGGGTGTGGCATTGTCTTAATATCTACGGATTTCAGTTCGCCTTCTGCTTTGATGCGAAGACCTTGTTCTGTTTCCGAGATGTCAACGCCCATTTCCTGCATTTTAGAGATAAGTGCTGTCATATGCTCAGGTACTGCGTTCTCGATAGTTACATCACCACGAGTGATCGCTGCAGCTACCATGAATGTACCAGCTTCGATACGGTCAGGAATGATTGAGTGCTCAGCACCTGTCAGTTCCACAACCCCTTCGATTTTGATAACGTCTGTACCGGCACCTTTTACTTTACCGCCCATGTTGTTGATAAAGTTTGCAAGATCCACGATCTCTGGCTCTTTTGCTGCGTTCTCAATGACTGTCGTTCCTTCTGCTAATGCAGCGGCAGTCATGATGTTTTCTGTAGCACCAACACTTGGGAAGTCGAGGTAAATTTTAGCCCCTTGTAGACGACCTTCTGTGCGAGCTTCTACAAAACCTTGTCCGAAAGTGATAGTTGCTCCCATCGCTTCGAACCCTTTTAAGTGTTGATCAATCGGACGACTTCCAATTGCACATCCACCTGGCAATGCTACTCGTGCAAATCCGTTACGAGCTAAGATAGGCCCCATGACGAGAATCGATGCACGCATTTTGCGAACATACTCGAACTGCGCTTCACTGTTAAGTGTTGCTGTCGAATCGATGATGACTTGCTTATTTTCAGGTTTGTAGTCGATTTTTGTATTCAGACTACGAAGAACCTCATTAATAGTTTTAACATCTGCTAGAGATGGTACTTCATTGATTGTATTGATTCCTTTTGAAGCTAGAAGCGCTGCTGCAAGTACTGGTAGCACTGCATTTTTAGCACCTTCTACTCGTACGTTTCCTGTTAAAGCGCGTCCGCCCTTGACGATAATTTTATCCACTTTAGCTACCTCCGAAAAATTGACATGGCATTCATATATAGGTTCACATTCTGGTAATTGTTGAAATTAGGGTATTAAAACACAATTTACATCATACAATGAAACGAGAAGTCTGACAAGTAACTTAATCCCCTAATTTCACAAGTCTAATTGCAACTATAGTATGTGTTTTCTCTCTCTAATGTTCAGCTATTTTCTAGATACCCTAGCACGTTTGAAATAAACATTGTTTGACAAGATATTTCCCGGGAAATACTTATTTCCGTATCGTGTCGAACTATTGGTTTACCTAGAATAAATACTGCAGCTGCGAAGACCAATTCATCAGCTCCACAAAGAAGCTGCCAGCAATGGATCCTAGTACAAGACTAAGTAAAATCATCATGACTTGTATTTGAAAGACATGCCCTTTTTTGAACACAACTTCTAATCTCACACTCTGCAATGCGTAAAAGGCAATGGCAATAAAGAATAGATGGACTGCAATCGCAATAACCGATTGGATGGCCAAGTCTGCTAAAAACATCGCGCTCTCTCCTTTCACATACTTACTATTATATCGGCTGAACTAGAGAAATGGATGAGCGCTATTGACTAACTTGTGAATTTTCATCACAATCTGTCGGTATGTGGTGTGATTCGCTTGGGTCGGTTGTTTTGAGGGGGTTGAATGGAAATTAAGTGAGATGCGGTTAGGTTTTGGGGAGGGAATAACGAGTTGCTCTTGCTTTTCCTTTTTTGGAACAGCGGAGCTGGGCGAGGGCTTTGGTGACTCTATGTTTTGTTCGTATATCTAAATAGCGTTCAATATCCGATCTCTTTAAATCATTATGGAGAATATAGAATAGACTAGTAATAGTTTTAGATAGTACCTCTTTATCTATATGATCACAACTCTTACAATGATACGCTGTTGATTTTTCTGCTGGAACCATTATCTGCTCACAGCTATGACAGAAAATACCTTGTCGAAGCGTTAAAACATCAATCGAATATCTCACTGCCAAGGGAATCCTTTTAAAATTTCTATTAATAGTATTGACCGTTTTTACTAAATGAAGGTATTCATCTTTATTGCACTTTTCGGGCAAAGAGTTTAGTTGTTCAATATAGAAGTCTACTTGGTTTTTGTACAATATCTTTGTTGTCTTAGGATAATTGGAGATATGCGCTGATGAATGACAAAATACAATTGCAGAATAAATGGGGAGTTTTTGAGAAACAGTAAATACTATTTTTTCGAGAGCCTTTATATTTCTATTAAGTTGATGAATGGGACAATCTAATTTTTCTGTAACTCCTTCATAAGTGCGTATGATTTGAGCAGGATTTTCATAGAATTCAATCTGACCCCTAATATTTTTTATTTCTAGAAGTAGAATATAACGATTGGTGATGATTAGAGTATCCATTTGAAAGAATGTGCCAAACTTCGATTGTGTATGAAAATCTGGGATGATTGTATGAAGCATGGGAAAAGGAATTCTTTCCAATACCCGATCTACTTTCACTTCTCCATCATGACCGGCTTTCGCCATTGCAAACTGTTTATTAAAAAACTGTTTTTGCTTTTCATTGGATACGGGAGTTCTAATAGCTAATTCTCTCAATGCGAGAAGTTCGTTTAATTTGTTTCTTTTAATCGTTTTTGTTTTTTGATAAAGTGACATACCATTCCTCCTTTTTACATTAGTTTACATTAGGCTATTGTTTTTAGATAGAAAATTTTCATACTCCACTTCGTTATCGGGCTTCTATTTGAAATTGATGATTAGTAGCACATATTGTAGTCACTACAATTTATCGATTAGCCTGTATTAAAGAGGTATCTGCCGCAGTTGTTTGCATATCTGCCGCAGTTTGCTTTTTTTCTGCTGCAGTTCGCTAAATATTGATCACTTAGAGCAATATCTGCCGCAGTTGTTTGAGTATCTGCCGCAGTTTGCTTTTTTGCTGCTGCAGTTCACCAAATATTGATCACTCAAATTCCTAAGACCTTCCTAGTAAGACCTTTACCATTCCAAGCCCTTACACATCTAGAGATACAAAAAACCCCGGTCACCAGACGGTGACCGGGGTTTCCAACTTCGACTTACATATTACCCTCTTTAACGTTGATACGATTCATGGCACGCTGTAACGCAAGTTCCGCACGCTTGAAATCGACGTTATCTTGTTTAGACTGCAAGCGCTCTTCGGCACGACGAAGTGCTTCTTTAGCACGAGCAGTGTCAATAGATTCAGCTAGCTCTGCAGAAGGTGTCAAAATTGAAACCTGCTGAGGGCGCACTTCAACAAAGCCGCCAGTGATTGCAACGTACTCGACTTTGCCATCACGTTTAAGCTTTACTGCACCAATTTCAAGAGGAGCTACCATCGGAATGTGTCCTGGCAGGATTCCGACTTCACCAGTTACCGTTTTTGCGATAACCATATCTACTTGAGCATCGTATACTGGGCCGTCTGGAGTGACAATATTGACTGTTAATGTCGGCATTTGTTTTCCTCCTGGTCCCTCGTATTAGGCTTCTACACCCATAGCTTTTGCTTTTTCCACTACTTCTTCAATGCGTCCAACTAGACGGAATGCATCTTCAGGAAGGTGGTCGTATTTACCTTCAAGGATTTGTTTGAATCCTTGAACAGTTTCTTTAACCGGTACGTAAGATCCTTGTTGCCCTGTGAACTGCTCCGCTACGTGGAAGTTCTGAGACAGGTAGAACTGGATACGACGAGCACGGTTAACCGTTAATTTATCGTCATCAGATAACTCGTCCATACCAAGGATGGCGATGATATCTTGTAACTCACGGTAACGCTGTAATGTAGACTGAACTTGACGAGCTACAGAGTAGTGCTCTTCTCCAACGATTTCAGGAGAAAGGGCGCGTGATGTAGACGCAAGTGGATCTACCGCAGGGTAGATACCCATTTCAGAAAGTTTACGCTCTAAGTTTGTTGTTGCATCTAAGTGAGCGAAAGTTGTTGCTGGAGCTGGATCCGTATAGTCATCGGCTGGTACATAGATCGCTTGGATCGATGTTACAGAACCTGTAGACGTAGACGTGATACGCTCTTGCAATTGACCCATTTCAGTAGCAAGTGTTGGCTGGTAACCAACGGCAGATGGCATACGACCTAGAAGTGCCGATACCTCAGAACCTGCTTGTGTGAAACGGAAGATGTTGTCGATGAATAGAAGTACGTCTGCACCCTGCTCATCACGGAAATACTCAGCCATTGTCAAACCAGATAGAGCTACGCGCATACGTGCTCCAGGTGGCTCGTTCATTTGACCGAATACCATAGCTGTTTGTTTAATTACGCCAGAATCGCTCATCTCGTGGAATAAGTCATTTCCTTCACGCGTACGCTCACCAACACCTGCGAATACAGAAATACCCGCGTGCTCTTGAGCGATGTTGTTGATAAGTTCTTGGATAAGAACCGTTTTACCTACACCGGCACCACCGAAGAGACCGATTTTACCACCTTTAATGTAAGGAGCTAAAAGGTCAACTACTTTGATACCTGTTTCAAGGATTTCAACTTCAGTTGAAAGGTTCTCGAAAGTTGGTGCTAGACGGTGGATCGGGTCACGACGTTCTGAAGTCGGGATTTCTTCACCTAAGTCAATTACTTCTCCTAATACGTTGAATACGCGACCTAAAGTTGCGTTTCCAACTGGAACAGAGATAGCTGCACCCAAGTCTGTTACTTCCTCGCCACGCTTCAAACCATCGGTAGAAGCCATTGCGATTGTACGAACTGAATCGTCACCTAAATGTAACGCTACTTCTAAAGTTAGAGTAGTAGGCGCTTCATTCGGACGTTCGATCGCTACAGTTAATGCATTGTAGATTTCTGGTAGTTGGCCGTTGCTGAACTTTACGTCAACAACCGGTCCCATTACCTGTAGAACATGTCCTTTGTTCACTACTGTTCCCTCCTGTCTTACTCTATTCTAATGCTGCCGCTCCGCCGACGATCTCTGTAATTTCTTGAGTGATCGCAGCTTGACGCGCACGGTTATATACTAATGTCAAACTATTGATTAAATCGGATGCATTGTCTGTTGCACTCTTCATTGCTGTCATACGTGCAGCATGTTCACTTGCTTTTCCGTCGAGTAACGCACCGAAGATTAAGCTCTCAGCGTATTGCGGAAGCAATACTTCTAAGATGGCTTCAGGAGACGGCTCGAATTCATACGATGCCGTTCCTGCTTCCGGTGTGATATCCGTTAATGGCAGTACCTTTTTCTCTGTTACTTCTTGAGAAATGGCACTGACAAAGTGGTTGTAGTACATATAAAGTTCATCATACGTACCGTCTGTGAACATACCAACAGCTTTGCGTGCAATCTCTTTAATGTCTGAGAAGGACGGTTGGTCAGGAAGTCCAACTTCCGACTCAATCACGTTCGCTCCGCGTTTTGCAAAGAAATCACGACCCATACGTCCGATTGCAAAGATGACGTACTCATCTGCTGAAGCATGACGAGTATTGATTGCAGTAGTTACCGCACGTAGAACGTTCGCATTGTAAGCACCTGCTAGTCCACGGTCAGATGTGATGACTAGGTAAGCAGTTTTTTGAACAGGACGAGACGTTAGCATTGGGTGAGAAGCGTCAGCTGAACCGGATGCGATAGCTGCTACAACTTCTTGAATTTTGCCCATGTAAGGAACGTACGCTTTCGCGTTCATTTCTGCACGGTTCAATTTAGAAGCCGAAACCATTTGCATAGCTCGTGTGATCTGACTTGTTTTCTTTGTTGACGTAATTCGATTTTTTACATCGCGTAATGATGCCACTGGTATTTCACCACCTTATCGTTTTTTTATTCGAACTTAAACGCTTGCTGCAAATGTCTTTTTGAACTCGTTGATTGCGTTCGTCATATCTTCGTCTGCAGGAAGGTCTTTAGTAGTGCGAATGTGATCTAAAACGTTTGTGTGGTTTGAATCTAACCAGCTAAGAAGTTCGCTTTCGAAACGACGAACATCTGTTAATGCTACATCGTCTAGAAGTCCACGTGTTAGAGCGTAAAGAATTACAACTTGCTTCTCTACTTTTAGTGGAGAGTTCAAGTCTTGCTTCAATACTTCAACCGTACGTTGACCACGGTTTAGTTTAGCTTGTGTAGAAGCATCTAGGTCAGAACCGAACTGAGCGAAAGCTTCAAGTTCACGGAAAGCCGCTAAGTCAAGACGAAGTGTACCTGCTACCTTTTTCATTGCTTTAATCTGTGCAGATCCACCAACACGTGATACAGAAAGACCCGCGTTGATTGCTGGACGTACGCCAGAGAAGAATAGATCAGATTGTAAGAAGATCTGACCATCTGTGATTGAGATTACGTTTGTTGGAATGTAAGCTGAGATATCCCCTGCTTGTGTTTCAACGAACGGTAATGCAGTGATTGAACCTGCACCTAGAGTTTCATTCAACTTTGCAGCGCGCTCAAGAAGACGGCTGTGCAAGTAGAATACATCCCCTGGATATGCTTCACGACCTGGAGGACGTTTTAATAGAAGTGAAAGCTCACGGTAAGCCGCAGCTTGTTTAGAAAGATCATCATACACGACAAGAACGTGCTTGCCTTGGAACATGAATTCTTCCGCCATTGTTACACCCGCATAAGGAGCTAGGAATAATAATGGAGATGGTTGAGATGCAGAAGCTGTAACAACGATTGTGTAGTCTAATGCGCCTTTTTTACGTAAAGTTTCTACTACGTTACGTACAGTAGATTCTTTTTGTCCAATAGCTACATAGATACAGATCATGTTTTGGTCAGCTTGGTTAAGAATCGTATCGATTGCTACAGATGTTTTACCAGTCTGACGGTCACCGATGATAAGCTCACGCTGTCCACGGCCGATTGGCACTAGAGCATCGATTGCTTTGATTCCTGTTTGTAGTGGTTCGTGAACCGATTTACGAGCCATAACACCTTGTGCTGGGCTTTCAATCGGACGAGTTTTTGTTGTTTCGATAGGACCTTGCCCATCAAGTGGCATACCAAGTGGGTTTACAACGCGTCCAATTAGAGCGTCTCCTACTGGTACTTCCATAATACGGCCTGTACGACGTACTTCATCGCCTTCTTTGATGTCTGTGTATGGTCCAAGGATAACGATACCTACGTTGTTTTCCTCAAGGTTTTGCGCCATACCAAGTACACCTGTTGAGAACTCAAGAAGCTCTCCAGCCATGACGTTGTCGAGACCATGAGCACGAGCGATACCGTCACCGACTTGGATAACTGTACCCACATCGCTTACTTTCATTTCAGATTCGTAGTTTTGAATCTGCTGCTTAATCAAGACACTGATTTCTTCAGCTTTGATGCTCATGTATGTCACCTCTCATATTTCTGTAGTATTAACCGATCAAGTTACGCTTCAAGCGATCAAGTTTAGAACTCAATGTGTTGTCGTAAATGCGGTTTCCGATTTGAATGCGTAGTCCACCGATAAGAGATGGATCTACTTCGTTGTGAATGTTAAGAGAGCCTTTGCCCACTTCTTGTGCGAATGCAGAAGAGATGTGTGCACGCTCTTCGTCTGTCAATGCGCGTGTTGAGTAAACCGTTGCTTCTGCAATTCCTTGTGCGTTGTTAGACAAAGCACTGAACTCATCCACAATGGCAGGTAATTCGTGTAGACGTTTCTTTTCTACAAGTAGCTGAATCGTGTTAACGACTGCTGGGCTTGCAGAACCGAATACTGTACGAATCAATTCTTTCTTTTTATCAAGAGAAAGTTTAGGAGAAGCGAACAAGGCTTGAACGTCTGCATCTTGTTTCCAAGCTGCTTTGATTTCCGTTAGGTCATCGCGCGTTGTCGTCAATGTATCGTTTTCTCGTGCTAGTTCGAATAAAGCGATGGCGTAACGCTTTGCTACTGCAGATTTGCTCACTTCGCTTCGCCTGCCTTCGCAATCGTAGCCTCGATCAATGCACGATTATCTTCTTCCGTAACTTCTTTCTCAAGCACCTTAGATGCAGCAAGTACTGACAAGGAAACAACTTCCTCACGTACTGCAGCAATCGCGCGTGCTTTTTCAGTTTCGATTTCACGGATAGCAGACTCTTTTAAGCGAGTTGCTTCTTCACGTGCAGTCGTCATAATCTCTTCACGAGAAACATCGCCTTGCTTCTTCGCGTTTTCCACGATTGCCAATGCTTCCGTGCGTGCTTGTTTCAATAATTCACGCTGCTCGTCAAGTAGTTTCTGAGATTCTAAACGGCTGTTTTCAGCTGCTTCGATCTCGCTCGCTACTAACTGCTCACGTTCGTTCATGATACCCATAAGTGGACCCCATGCGAATTTCTTCAGTAATACCATCAATACGATGAAGAAGAATAATGTCGCGAAGATATCCAGTGTGTTAAACCCAGAGCCACCAGCCCCAAGTGCAAGGTAATCAAAAGACACGATTGTTTCACTCCTTTCAAACGCTATTCCGTCGTTTTCTTGCTTCTATCGAGTAAACAAAAACTTTGTTGTTTTCTGTGGTTGTGTTTCATAAAGGAAATGGCGGATTCACTCCGCCATTTGCGTTAAAGTCAAATGAACGATTATCGATTATCGGTTTAAAACGATGAACGCGATAACTGCTGCGATGATTGGAAGGGCCTCAACTAATGCAACCCCGATGAACATAACTGTTTGAAGTGCGCCACGAGCTTCTGGCTGGCGAGCGATCCCTTCAACTGTTTTTGAAACGATAAGACCGTTACCGATACCTGCACCAAGTGCTCCTAAACCGATTGCGATAGCTGCTGCTAATAAACCTACTGAACCTACCATTGTGTATTTTCCTCCTAATATGTTGGTTTTAGTTTTTTATACTGAAGTCCCCTTCAGTTTATATTAATGGTCATCCGACACTTTGTGTGCCATATACACCATCGTTAACATAACGAAAATGAACGATTGGATACCCCCGATGAAGATCGAGAACCCTTGCCATGCAAGTGCTGGGATGATGGCTCCCACGAATCCGAAAATGCTTGATGTTGCTAAACCTGCGATCAATGCAAGTAGTACCTCACCTGCATAGATGTTTCCGTAAAGACGAAGACCGAGTGTCAACGTATTTGCGAATTCTTCAATGACTTTCAGCGGCGCTAAGAATGGAAGCGGCTTTGCAAAATCACTGATGTACCCTTTGAACCCTTTCGCTTTGATTCCATAATAGTTTGTCATTATGATAATCATCGCAGCCAGTGTCATTGTTACAGTAGGGTCAGCTGTTGGTGATTTCCACCATAAGTAGTCGTTGTAAATGATTGCAAATGGCAACCCGAGTACGTTGGCTACGAAAATAAAGAGTAGAAGCGTAATTCCAAGAATGTGGAAGCTTCCTCCTGTTTTCCAGTCCATGTTGCTCTTGATGATGCCTTTTACGAAGTCCATGATCCACTCCATAAAGTTTTGCATACCTGTTGGTTTGAGTTTTAAATTACGTGTCGAGAAGAACGCAATCAAGAAAACGATCAATGTCGTGACGGCAAGCATCATCAAGGTTGATAAGTTTCCAGTCAGACCGAACAAGTGATATTCAGGACTTAAATGTTCCACTAGTAGTTCACCTCTCTTTCGCATCTTCATTTTGTTTGCGTATCGCAAATACTAGCTGTTCTATGACCAGTAGAACATACGGTATCATTAAGCCAATTACCGTACTGATCAAATGGAAATATTCAGGTAGCGATAGGGCAATCGCCACTGCCGCAATTCCTGAAGCAAAGCGTAATCCAGTACCGAGACTGACGCGCTTTTTTCCTTGATCAAAAGCACGGTCAAACTTCAGCATCCGACGCTGCAAAATCCAGAAATTGTAGAGTCCAAATACTGCTCCGAGTCCGATGCCCGCAAAAATGGTCGGATACGGCGTGAACGCTGCTCCGAGGACACAGGCTGCGAGCAAAAAGAGTATGTACTTTTTCTGCCGCTTGTAGATATGAAACAAATTGAGCATTGGAATTCTCCTGAATTTAGATTCGAATGGAAGCGAATTTTCGCTGGTTCTGGGGTGCTTCTCAAATGAAGACGCTAGCTTGCAGAAAGTGGAATAGACAGTCGAATTTCATTATGAAACCCCTATCATGATTATCCTTTGTAAGCATACAATAGCGCCTATTTCATGTCAATTCCATCCTGTGAAAAACATCACAAGACGAAGGGGTTCGACAAATTACGGACATAATTTTTTTGTTATGTTTGGGGGTTATAAAAACCAGTAATTTCTCGGGTAGAATCAGAGAGTTTACTCGTTTTTCTGAATAAAAGTGATGTTCCGTTTCGGGGAAGCGATCCGCGGACCTCATAACAAAAACCCCAGCAATGATAGCGTTGCTGGAGTTTCTACTATTATTTATTTAGGAAACGGCGTAGGGCTTCAACGATTTGAGCAGAAGCTGTTCCGTCACCATATGGGTTTGACGCTTTTGACATCGCCTCGTAGGCTGCTGGATCTGTCAGCAGTTCGTTCGTTAGTTCGAAGATACGGTCTTCATCAAGTCCCGCAAGCTTCAACGTTCCCGCATCAATCCCTTCCGGGCGCTCCGTCGTATCGCGAAGTACGATGACTGGCTTCCCAAGCGAAGGTGCCTCTTCTTGCACGCCACCTGAATCGGTCAGAATGATGTGCGAGCGAGCCGCAAGGTTATGGAAGTCAATGACCTCGAGTGGTTCGATCAAGTGCACTCGTGGGTTGTTTCCAAGGACCTCGTTTGCAATCTCACGGACCACTGGGTTCATATGCACTGGGTAGACGACTTGGACATCCGCGTGTGCTTCAAGCAAGCGGTTGATGGCGCGGAAGAAGTTGCGCATCGGCTCCCCTAGGTTCTCACGACGGTGTGCTGTCAGCAAAATCATTCGGTCATCACCAATCGTATCAAGAATCGGATGCGTGTACTCGTCGCGTACTGTCGTCTTCAGAGCATCGATTGCCGTGTTGCCTGTGATGACGATCCACTCTTCTGGCTTGTTTTCTGCGCGCAGGTTCGCTGCGGATTTTTCGGTCGGTGCGAAATGGATGTCAGCAAGGACGCCTGTCAACTGACGGTTCATCTCTTCAGGGTACGGAGAATATTTGTTGCCTGTACGAAGGCCGGCTTCGACGTGTCCGATAGCGATCTGGTTATAGAACGCAGCAAGGCTTCCAACGAATGTCGTCGATGTATCTCCGTGAACGAGCACGATATCCGGCTTCGCGTCTTGCATGACGTCGTTCAGTCCGTGCAAAACGTTCGTAGTGATATCAAACAATGTCTGGCGGTCCTTCATGACGTTGAGGTCATAGTCTGGCGTAATGCCGAACGTCGTCAACACCTGATCGAGCATCTGTCGGTGTTGAGCAGAGACCGCGACGATGGATTCCATGTCATCTTGTTTTTGAAGCTCCAGTACGAGCGGGGCCATTTTGATGGCTTCCGGACGTGTACCGAAGATGGTCATAACTTTCCACTTTTTCATGTGTTTCTCCTTTTTAAGAAAGAGACCTGTTTTACCAGGCCTCTTGTGATTGATTGGATTGGTGGTGCTGAGTTTCACTAAAACAGCTTCGGTCGATTAGAAAGTGCAATTTGTCTAATAGAACTTCGAATTTGTTTAAAGGAACTTCAATTTTGTCTTAAAGAACTTCGAATTTGTCGAAGAACGACCGCTCACCATTGAAAAACCCCTTACAGTCTTAAAATCTTACTAGAGAGGCGAGTCGGCTCCACATCTAAGAGTAATCGAGTTGCAGGCGTTAGAAATACACGCAAAAACCATTCACCCCAACCGAGACAAAGAGCGCCTCACTTGGTGCGCCTGGTTTTTACGAGATTTCTGATCGAACGCCTTCCACATCTAAAGATTACTTTGTTCCGAAAAGTCGGTCGCCAGCATCGCCAAGTCCTGGCACGATGTAGCCGTGGTCGTTCAACTTCTCATCAAGCGCAGCAATGTAGACATCTACATCTGGGTGCGCTTGTTGCAACAGCTCGACGCCCTCTGGAGCGGCAATCAAACACATAAACTTGATGCTTGTAGCTCCACGCTTTTTCAAAGAGTTGATAGCTTCGATTGCAGAACCACCAGTAGCTAGCATCGGATCAACGACGATGAAGTCACGCTCTTCCACGTCTGCTGGCAATTTTACGTAGTATTCGACTGGTTGCAATGTTTGAGGGTCACGGTAAAGACCGATATGCCCTACTTTAGCAGCTGGGATCAGCTTCAAGATGCCGTCTACCATGCCGATACCTGCACGTAATATCGGCACGATGCCCATCTTTTTCCCTGCAAGTATTTTTGATTTTGTTTTCGTTACCGGTGTTTCTACTTCTGTTTCTACTAGTGGCATGTCGCGCGTGATTTCAAACGCCATCAGCGTAGCCACCTCATCGACTAGCTCGCGAAATTCTTTTGTTCCCGTCTCTACGCTACGGATATACGTTAATTTATGTTGAATCAGTGGGTGATCAAATACGAATACTTTTGACATCCTCTTCACTCCTCTTCGTTTCATTCTGACCTATTATAGCAAAAAAAAGAGAAGACTTTCTAGGTCTCCTCTGTTTTGATTATTTCGTCTATTTCTTCTAGGGGCAACGGTCGGTTAAAGTAGTACCCTTGACCGACAGAACAGCTCATTCCTCGCAGTAAAATCATCTGTTCATAGGTCTCAATACCTTCTGCCACCGCTCGAATGTCGAGCTTATCTGCCAGATCAATAATCGTCTGGACTACTGCTCTCGTGCCACTCTTATGGATTTGTGAAATGAAGCTCCGGTCGAGCTTGATCTCCGATATGGGTAGTTCGTGAAGATAGCTAAGCGACGAATACCCAATTCCAAAATCATCAATCGAACACATGATTCCAGCATCGGCAAGGTTTTTCAAAATCTCTTTAGCTTTCTCTAAATCCTCCAAGCTGATACTCTCAGTCAACTCAATCATGATAGATTCTGCAGGCAACTCATAGTGATGCAGCAAAGCTAAAATAGATTCTACAAAATTCGACTTATAGAAATGGTTTGGCGAAATATTAACTGCCACTTGGTACGGCTTGTTTCCTGCTTTTTGATAACTCGCTTGCCAACTGAGCACTTTGTGAATAATCAAAGTCTCCAAAAGATCAATCTTCCCTACCTTTTCTGTTGCATCAATGAAATCAATCGGCGGTACCCAACCGAGCTTACTTGAATTCCAGCGAGCCAGTGCTTCAAAGCTGATGATACGGCCACTTTCCATATCGACTTTTGGTTGCAAGTAGACGTCAAATTCTTCTTCTCGTAAGCCGATTTCAATGGCACTCTGGAGCTCCATATTGCTCTTGATCGATTCATCCATTTCCGGCGAGTAGTAGCAAACTTGCTCTCCGGTCCGCTTCCGTGCTTCTGAAAGAGCAAGGTCTGCACGACGAATCAGCTGATGGATCTCATCTCCTTTTTCATAAGGAACGACTCCAATCTGAAGAGGGATAAAGATTTCCATTTGATCAATCTTGATTTGCGAATGCCCCGCACGAAGCAGAATTTCTAAAATATCACGGAAATCTTCTCGCTTGGTATTCCCTGCAAGAATGAGGGTGGTGCTTGTGAAGCGGCTTAATACATACGAATAGTCATCTAATATTCCATCTAAGCGGCGTCCTAGCTCTTTTAATACGAGAGAAGCAATCTCCCTGCCGAACATATCGACAATTTCAGAGTAGTTAAACGGCGAGATGACCGCAACAAAGCCATTTTCTGCATCTTCATCCAGCTCTTTGACTTCCGTCAAAAAATAGTTCATATTCGACAAACCTGTCTCCTGGTCTTGATAGGCTAGATGGAGAATCTTTTCTTGGTCTGCTGCATTCCGAAACGCAAGCAAAACAAGAGGCACAATCTTTTGAATGAACGCCATCTCAAGTTTCGTTGGACTAGTATTTTCTTTAAAGTACACACCAAAAGTAGCAATCGTCTCTCTTTGGTGATTGACGATGGGGAAACTCCAGCAAGCTTTGAAACCATATGGATTGGTCCCTTCTCCTATATACGGTATCCAGTTTGGAGACGTCTCCACATCTTCAGTAATGATGACTTGTTGGTGATAGGCCGCCGCTCCACATGATCCCACGTTCGGACCAATCTCAAGACCTTCCATCAAGTGGACATATTCTTTAGGCAACGAATTCGAAGCAAGCGCGTAGAGTTGTCCATCTCTGGCATGCATGATGCTGCACATGGAGCCTTCTCTGAAAAACTGTTCCACTTTATAGCAGATTTCTTGAAGGAGCGCACTGATGGCATACCCTTTCTCGATTCCTTCATAGATCTCAGCCTGCATCTCGATAATCGCTTCTTGTTGTTTCTGTACCGTGATGTCCGATTGAAACGCTACTTCGAATAATGGATTGCCCAGTGGATCCCTGAAAGTTTGCCCGATAATATCAAACCAAATCGGAGTTCCGTCTTTACAGAAGTTCAGAACTTCTCGTCTCACTGAGCCAATTTGATTCAGATCCGAGTCGATTAGCACTTCTTTTTCAATGAACTGTTGGTTGCCATGTAAAATGGTCACACTTTCCCCTACCACATCTTGCAAACTGAAACCTGTCTTCCTGGTGAACGCATCATTAACATAGACGATGGGCTTACCTGGGAGGTTAGGGTCACGAACAATATAGCTAGTGTCAAAATGACTACCAATCTTTTTGATCCAGTGCAATAACTCACTACGCAACTTAGATTCTGTTTGTTGGCTCATACCCGCCCTCCTCTGTTAAATCTGAACAGTTTATGTATAGTTAGTCTTAGTTTACGGAAAATTGCGACAAAAAGCCACTTCTATTTAACAGAAGTGGCTCGTTGTTCCTATAAAATTATGCGTATAAAGGATAGTTGTCAGTCAGCGCCTTTACGCGCTCTTTAGCCGAAGTAAGAGTCGCTTCATCTTCATGGTTCTTCAGAAGGTCTGCGATAATCTTGCCGATTTCTTTCATCTCTTGTTCTTTGAATCCACGAGACGTGACAGCTGGCGTCCCGATACGAATACCAGAAGTGACGAATGGACTTTCCTGGTCGTATGGAATCGTGTTTTTGTTGACCGTGATTCCGACTTCATCAAGAACGTGTTCTGCCACTTTACCCGTCAAGCCAAGACCTTTTACATCAATCAAGAAGACGTGGTTGTCTGTACCGCCTGATACGATACGAACGCCTTCTTCCGAAAGTGTTGCAGCAAGAGCTTGTGCGTTATCGATAACTTGTTGTTGATACGTCTTGAAATCGTCTTGTAATGCTTCGCCGAATGCCACTGCTTTTGCAGCGATGACGTGCATCAAAGGACCTCCTTGAATTCCAGGGAAGATCGTCTTGTCGATTTTCTTCGCCCAGTCTTCAGTCGTCAAAATCAGACCGCCACGTGGACCACGAAGAGTCTTGTGAGTAGTCGATGTAACGAAGTGTGCGTGTGGCACTGGGTTCGGATGCAAGCCAGCTGCTACAAGGCCTGCGATGTGAGCCATATCGACCATCAAGTACGCGCCAACTTCGTCCGCGATCTCACGGAATTTCGCGAAATCGATTGTACGAGAGTACGCGCTCGCACCTGCCACGATCATCTTCGGTTTGTGCTCAAGAGCTTTCTGACGAACATCTTCGTAATCGATAAGTTCATTTTCTTTATCTACGCCGTATTCGACGAAATTGTATTGAATTCCACTGAAGTTAACAGGGGAACCGTGTGTTAAATGTCCCCCATGAGACAAGTTCATCCCAAGAATTGTGTCTCCTTGCTCAAGAGCTGTCATATAGACTGCCATGTTGGCCTGTGAACCTGAGTGAGGCTGTACATTGGCGTGCTCTGCACCGAATAGCTCTTTCAAGCGATCGCGTGCGATATTTTCCACAACGTCCACGTGCTCACAACCACCGTAGTAGCGTTTTGCTGGATACCCTTCTGCATATTTGTTTGTCAGAACGGACCCTTGAGCTTCCATTACGGCTTGTGATACGAAGTTTTCTGAGGCAATCAACTCGATGTTTGCCTGCTGACGTTTTTTCTCGTTTTCCATTGCTTCAAATACTGCCTGATCTTGCGCTTGAATGTTTTTCACTACACGTTCCTCCTAATTTCCATAAAATGCACGTCTGCCACCAATGAGCTTTGGACGTGTGGTTGCCGTGGTGACGATGGCGTCCCCAATCATCTTCACGGATGTTCGAACAGGTACAGCGACTTCTTTCAAATGCATCCCGATCAGCGTTTGGCCAATGTCGATTCCGGCATGAGCTCGGATGTGCTCTACAACGACGGGTTCATGAAACTTTTCGTATGCGTAGGCTGACATAGAACCACCTGCAGATGGGACTGGTATGACAGAGACTTCTTCGAGCTGAAATTTTTCAGCAGTCTCGCGACACATGGTGAGTGCGCGATTGATATGTTCACAGCCTTGAAATGCAAGATAAACACCTTTTCGTCTTGCGAACTCTTCGAGGGGCTCAAAAAGGGCCTCTGCCACTTCTCGTGCCCCGGCTGTTCCAATTTTCTTCCCTATGACTTCGGAGGTAGAGCACCCGACAACAAAGAGTGTAGCGGGTTTGATCTCGATGACTTGTTCCAGCTCACTTAGCAGCTGTTCTAATTCGGCTTGCCACTGTTTCGTTGGTTCCATCAAAACGCCTCCTCAGAGTGTGAAGTCTTGTTTAGTTTGAAGCTTCGATTTCAGCGATTTTTTTGATACGGTTCTCATGACGGCCGCCTTCGAACTCGCTTGCTAACCACGTAGTCACAATTTCACGAGCAAGGCCCGCTCCGATGACACGTTCGCCCATCGCGATAATGTTCGAGTTGTTGTGGCATTTTGTCATTTTTGCAGAGAATACGTCATGCACTAGCGCACAACGAATGCCTTTGTATTTGTTGGCAGCAATCGACATGCCGATCCCTGTTCCACAAATCAAGATACCCGCTTCAAATTCTCCACCTGCGACTCCTTCACAGACCGGTTTTGCGTAGTCTGGGTAGTCAACAGAGTCTTTTGTCTGTGGTCCGAAGTCCGTCACTTGATGGCCAAGTTCTTCAAGAAGTGAACCGATCTCTTTTCGTAAGGTGTTGCCGCCATGGTCAGATGAAATGGCTATGTTCACGTGTATTCCCTCATTTCTATATCTTGTATTCTTCTTTATCATATCATTTGTTGAGTCGATTGAGTAGATTGTCCTTCAGTTGTTCTAGTTGATAAAGAGTAAATTGATAGTCTTGTAATGTGCCACCAAACGGGTCTGCAATCTCAAACGGCTGCTCCGGTTGTGCATATTCCGCGTAAGTGTAGACCTTAGTTGCGTGGTCGGGAAACGCCTGAAGCAGCGCCTGTTTGTGGCTCGTCGTCATTGTCAAAACTAGGTCTGCCCACTCTAGTAATTCTCTAGTGACCGGTTGCGAGACGTGATCGGCATCGATGCCTTTTTCCGAGAGTGCTCGCTGCGCGTGAAGCGACATTTCAGAACCGAAGCTTGCGTAGACTCCAGCTGATTGAATCTCGACTCCTTCGACCTGCTTCCAAATGGCTGCGGCCATAGGACTGCGACATGTGTTGCCTGTACATACAAATAGGATTTTCATTCGGCATGCTCCTTTCTTTATCTAGATGCGAACTTCATCTGAGAAACCTTTTCTCTGAGAACGCTTGGAAAGAAACGCTTATCTATGAGAGAGTCTATCAAGATTTCTCATTGTGTAGCTAGGTTTCACCTGAGAAGCCCTTTTTTGTTTAGGGAAAGCGTTCCGCTTTAATCGTGCCTGACTTGAGGCTGTTTCCAAAAGGGCCGCGCCGAATCTTCCCAATCGCTTCACCGGTGAAGCGACACGGGTGATATCCGGCATCAACCTGATCCTTCAGGAAACAGCCCCAAGATCTACGGCACGCTTTCCGCAACATTCTTTGCAGTTATTATTATGAAAGAGGGTGAAGGAAAAGATGCGCGTTCCGTGGCATTAGTATTTCTAGTATAAAAAATTTTAGTTATTTGAACCTGAGATGCCTTTTTCCCAGGGTATCAAGAGGTTCTCGGAGACCCCGCAGTCGCCCGTAATCCATATGGTGACTTTCAAAAAGCTCGTATGGATTTCAACTCACTTTCACCGAGGTGCAGCGAGGAGACTTCGAGGTTCTCCCCTTGGAAAAAGGTTTCTCAGGTGAAATCAGCATTACACAAAAGTCAGGCACGATTTGAGCATTAGAGCAACGCTCTTCACATTTAAAGTAATCGAGTTGCGAACGCCAGAAATCCCCGTAAAAATCGTTCGCATCCATAGAGGCAAAAAGAGCCTCTACGGACACGCCCAATTTTCACAAGATTTCTTGAGCGGCGTTCTACACATCTAGAAGTTATAGCCAATTTCCACCTGCAGCCTTTTCTAGACGGTTCATTAGTGCTTTTCCGATGCCTTCTGCTGGGTAAGCTGCGGCTACGATGACGTCAATCGGCAGTTGGTTGCACTCCCGAAGAGCGGCAAACAAGCGGCTACTCACCGCTTCGATTTCATTCGATTCACCAAGTGATACAAAGGCGTCATGTGGTAACCCGCGGTAGCTATCCGTTGCAACGAGTGCGACGCGTTTGCCCTGGCTTCGCAGTTGCTCGATTTTATCAGTTACGTCTTCGTCATCTAGAAACGCGAGTAGCACCGGGGCTTCCGGTGCGTAGTGAGTATATTTCATTCCAGGTGCTTTCGGGGCATCTTGATCACGTAGTCGCCCTGCCCCTTGTAGTTCTCCTATAACCGAGATCAACATCTCTTCAGTAATGGAACCCGGTCTTAGTAGAGCCGGTGGTTCCACGGTGAAGTCAACAATCGTCGATTCTAGCCCTGCTGTTGCTGGGCCCCCATCCACTATGTAAGGGATTCGTCCCTCTAAATCTTCTAATACGTGCGAAGCAGCCGTCGGACTCGGTTTTCCGCTACGGTTCGCACTCGGTGCCGCAATCGGCATGTTGGCTAGCGTTAACAGTTCTCTTGCTACCGGATGCGATGGCATGCGAACTCCGACTGTGGATAACCCAGCGGAAACATTTTCTGCAAGTGCTCCTGATTTGAGTGGCAGAATCGCCGTGAGAGGTCCTGGCCAAAATGCTTCAATCGCAAGCTTCGCTTTTTCAGGAACATGGTCTATAAACCCTTGTAATTGCTCGATTTGTCCAATGTGGACGATTAATGGATTGTCTGAAGGGCGTCCCTTAGCTTCGTAGATTTTCGCAATAGCTTGTGCGTTTCGAGCATCTGCTCCAAGGCCATAAACAGTCTCCGTAGGAAAGGCAGCTACTTCGCCCTGAAGCCAATTATCCACAATTTGTTGATAACTTTTCGTGTTATCCCCATTTCTATCCACATGCACACAGTTCGTCATTTCGCGTCATCCTTCTTGTAAAGTCAATTTATCTCCATCCTGTGGATGAGTGTCGTCATCGTCTGTGGAAAACCACTTGTTCCACAACATGACAAAAAATGATTTCGGCTGTTCGACATCTTGCTCTTTGTAACAGCTATTTTTCACGAGAATACACCAAAAGTTATCTCCTCGTCCATCTTCAAGTTGCCAGTCTTTACTTGGATACATTCCTTGTGGAGCTACAGAAAACCCGATTCGTTTCGGAGGATACAACGCATCTTCTGTCTGATTCAGCGTAATTTCCTGTACCTGCAGTTGTTGTGTGAACTGCATTTTTTCAAGCTGCGCCTGTTCTGAATTGTTGGCCGCCTTCACTCGCATGCGTTCTTCGCCTTCGTGCTCGCCACCTGCTACTAACATTACCACCATTAAAGCTAATACGAGCCACAGTAGTTGCTCCACTGCATCCAATTGTTTTAAACGTTTTTGAAAATGAGTCATCCCGATTCCTCCCTTCGAAATCAGCATGACCCATTCTCTAGTACTCTATTCATAAAGTTGCAAAAACCATTCGGTCGCGTCCATTTAAGTCTTGTACCACTTCGACCGTTGCCTTTGGTAACGCTGCCTCCAGAAAACCTTTGACTGCTGGGCCTTGCAAATAGCCAATCTCAAATGCGACAAGAGCACGTTCAGCAAGAAGCTCTGGTAACTTCTCTATCATCTTTTTATAGAAATACAGACCGTCCTCTTCAGCAAATAACGCAAGATGCGGCTCGTGATCGAGCACGACGTCGTTCATTTGTTGCTTTTCCACGTCGGCAATATACGGAGGATTCGAGACAAAAATGTCCCATTTCTTTCCTTTGATAGGAGCCGTCATATCACCTTCTAAAAACGTAACGTCTGCTTGAAGATTCGTAGCGTTTTGCTTGGCCACTTGAATTGCTTCCCGCGAGATATCCACTGTCGTGACGTCTGCTTCCGGAAGCTCACATTTCAGTGTAATCGCGATGCAGCCTGAGCCTGTTCCTATATCAACGATTCGAACTGACTTAGCGCCAAATATCTCTTCTTTCCGGCGAAGGATCTGTTCAATTAGTTCCTCTGTCTCTGGTCTTGGAATCAACACATCAGGAGTCACTTGGAACGGGCGTCCGTAAAATTCAGCGAACCCACTGACGTATTGATACGGTGTCCCCTCTGCGATTTTGTGAACCCCCGCGACAAAGCGTTCCATGAATTCTTCAGTAAGCGGGTCGAACTGCTTCATCATCAAGTCTGAAGACGACCAACCGAGAAGGTCCTGCAGATAAAATTTCGCAGCCATCGGTTCTCGCGCATTATCCTGTAAATACGAAGAAGCCCATGAAAGGGCCTCTTGTACGTGCTTAAATTGTGCTTTCATTCATCTTGTCCATCTTTTCTGCTTGGTCTTCGATAATAAGCGCTTCGATGACTTCATCCAACTTGCCTTCCATGATCTGGTCGAGCTTTTGGATCGTCAACCCGATGCGGTGGTCCGTCACGCGGTTCTGCGGGAAGTTGTACGTACGGATTCGCTCCGAACGGTCTCCTGTCCCAACAGCTGATTTACGAACGGCATCATACTCCGCTTGCGCTTCTTGGCGGTATTTGTCTGCAACACGCGCGCGAAGAACTTTCATCGCTTTTTCTTTGTTCTTGATCTGGGATTTCTCATCTTGACACGTAACTACAGTGTTTGTAGGAATGTGTGTCAAACGAACTGCTGACATCGTCGTGTTAACGGACTGTCCGCCGGCACCTGAAGAAGCATATGCATCAAAGCGAATGTCTTTGTCATGAATTTCGACGTCGACTTCTTCAACTTCAGGAAGACACGCGACTGTTGCCGTAGACGTATGAATACGTCCACCAGACTCTGTCTCAGGGACACGTTGCACGCGGTGTGCACCGTTTTCATATTTCAACTTCGAATAAGCACCGTTCCCTGCAATCATGAAGACGACTTCTTTGTAGCCGCCAAGACCTGTTGGTGACGAGTCCATGACGTCGATTTTCCAGCCATTTGTCTCTGCATAGCGGCTGTACATACGGAATAGACTGCCCGCAAATAGTGCAGCCTCGTCTCCACCTGCTGCTCCTCGGATCTCCATGATGACGTTTTTGTCATCGTTCGGATCTTTCGGAATCAGTAAGATGTGTAGACGTTCTTCTAACGCTTCGATTTGTTTTTCTAGGTCATTGACTTCTTCTTTGACCATTTCTTTCATTTCTGCGTCCAACTTGTCTTCTAGCATTTCTTTAGCTTCTGCAAGTTGTTCTTTCGCTGCTTTGTACTCACGGTAAGCATCGACCGTTTCTTGCAGGTCGGACTGTTCTTTTGAGTACTGGCGAAGTTTGTTAGTATCGTTGACGATATCCGGATCAGACAGCATTTCATTCAGCTTGTCGTAGCGGTCTTCAACGGCTTGTAAGCGATCAAACATAGGGGCACCTCCTGGGTGTGATTTTATAGTAATAGTTATAAAAGTAATCGAGTTGCGCCTCCTAGAAATACACACCAAATGACATCGCAACCGATGAGGCAAAGGGCGCCTCCCCGGTCACGCTGACATTTAGCGGAATTTCTAAACAGTCGGCTTCACATCTAGAGTAATCGAGTTGCGAACGCCAGAAATCCCCACAAAAATCATTCACCCCAACCGAGGCAAAGAGCGCCTCAATTGGGGCGCCTGATTTTTATGAAATTTCTTGAGCGGCGTTCTCCACATCTAAAACTAAAGTGGCGGATTAGCGTGACATTTGCGGCAGACTGGGTAGTAGCTGTCGTTGCCACCGATGACAATTTGAGCACCCGTGCGAACGGGTTTCTTATTTTCATCTACACGAAGGTTCATCGTCGCTTTGCGGTGACAGAACCAGCAGATAGTCTTCATTTCTTCTATTTTATCGGCGTAGGTCAACATGTAGCGGCTTCCTTCAAACAGCTCGTTCATGAAGTCATTCTTCAGCCCAAAGCCCATGACCGGAATGTTAAGCTCATCGACGATTTGCGTCAATTGAAGCACGTGTTCTTTGCTGATGAACTGCACTTCGTCGATCAACACACAGTAGATCCGCTCGTTTTGATTTTTGACATAATCGAACAGATTGGTATCGTCATACACCGGAATCGCTTGGCGTTTGAGTCCAATACGGCTTGCGACCGTTCCAACTTCGTCACGTGTGTCGATAGCTGGTGTGAAGATGATGACCGGTTTGTTTTGTTCTTCATAGTTGTGTGCAACTTTAAGGATTTCTATAGACTTCCCGCTGTTCATTGCACCGTGTTTGAAAAATAGCTGTGCCATGTAGTTACCCCTTTTACATAGTGTCATATATCGAATTAGTGAGTTTTAGGTGAGTGTGTTTTGCATCTAGGTGGAATCGAGCTACGAACGCCAGAAATCCCCGCAAAAATCAGTCGCAACCATAGAGGCGAAAAGAGCCTCTATGGTCACGCCTGATTTTTACAAGATTTCTAGAGCGGCGTTCTCCGCATCTAAGGTCTAAAAAAAACACCTGTAAGGCAAGTGCCCCACAGGTATTTAGGTTCTTAGTTTTGTTGCTCTTCTTTAAGACCGTATTTTTTGTTGAAGCGATCAACACGACCATCCGCTGCTGCGAATTTCTGACGTCCTGTGTAGAATGGGTGACACTCGCTGCAGAACTCGACGTTGATGTTTTCTTTTACAGAACCCGTTTTGAATGAGTTTCCACATGAACAAGTTACTGTTGCTTCTTTGTAGTCTGGATGAATTCCTGATTTCATCTAATTTCTCTCCTCTCGCCCTGAACCATCTGGAACAGAGTTGGTTATGAAAAACTGATACCTTACATGGCCCGGTTGTGTCAGCCACATATGTAACAGAAATAGTAAAACTTACAACGTATAGAATACCATGTATTGGACCTAAATTCAAGTAGTTCGTTTGAAAAAAATCAGCTTACAACGATGCTTTTTTGGACTTGTGTGCCTTCATTTCTTCCGCTAATTGCTGGAAGAATGCATCGTTGTCTTTCGTCTGTTTCAGCTTGCGCATGAAACGCTCTGTGAAGTCTGGAGAATCCGAGAATGTCTTGCGAATCGCCCATAACTTGTCGAGTTGCTCTTTCGGAATAAGAAGCTCTTCTTTTCGAGTCCCTGAACGGCGGATATCGAGTGCTGGGAAGATACGACGCTCTGCCAGCTGACGATCCAAGTGAAGCTCTAAGTTTCCTGTTCCTTTGAATTCCTCATAGATGACTTCATCCATACGAGAACCCGTTTCGACTAAAGCAGTAGCTAGAATCGTCAAGCTACCGCCTTCTTCGATGTTCCGAGCAGCTCCGAAGAAACGCTTTGGACGGTGGAACGCTGCTGGGTCGATACCACCAGATAACGTACGGCCGCTTGGTGGAATAACCAAGTTGTAAGCACGTGCAAGACGTGAGATCGAGTCCATTAAGATAATCACGTCGCGCTTGTGTTCAACTAGACGCATCGCACGTTCCAGAACAAGCTCCGTCACTTTCACGTGGTTTTCAGGGACTTCATCGAACGTCGAGCTGACCACATCTGCTTTTACAGAGCGCTCGATGTCCGTTACTTCCTCTGGACGCTCGTCGATCAATAGAACAATTAGCTCTGCGTCAGGGTGATTCGTTGTGATCGCATTTGCCACTTCTTTTAAAAGCATCGTCTTCCCGGCTTTTGGAGGAGCCACGATTAAACCACGCTGACCGAAACCGACTGGTGCGACAAGGTCCATGATGCGTGTCGATAAACGCTCAGGTGTCGTCTCCAGCTTTAACTGACGATCCGGATATAGTGGTGTCAACGCTGGGAAGTGGACACGTTCTTTAGCTGTCTCTGGATCTTCTCCGTTCACTAGTTCTACGTGGAGGAGACCGTAGTAGCGTTCGCTTTCTTTAGGAGGACGAACTTTCCCTGTTACTTTGTCTCCGTTACGAAGGTCGAACCGACGGATTTGAGACGCCGAAATGTAGATATCTTCTGAGCTCGGCGAATAGTTGATCGGACGTAAGAAACCGAAGCCTTCAGACGAGATGATTTCCAGAACACCTTCCATGAAGAAGAAACCTTCTTGTTCCGCACGGGATTTCAAGATAGAGATGATGAGTTCTTTTTTCGTCAGTTTGCTGTACGAAGAAATTTTGTATTTTTTAGCGAGCTCATAGAGTTCTTTTAATGTCATATTTTCCAGTTCGTTCATTGTATGCTGGGTCATTTGGGCACCACACTCTTATTTATTTTTAGTATTGGGATTGCGTTTGTTTTGGAAGTTGGTAGGTTGAGAAGAGGTCTTGGTAGTGTGTCTACTAGGAGTCTGAACCTTCTTAGCGAAAAACGGGCTAAGCCCGTTTTTCATGTAAGAAGTCTACAAATTATAATACAAGATTCGGCTTTTTCTTCAAGCTGTGACGGCCTTCAATGAAGCGTACCGTCCCTGATTTTGCACGCATAACAATTGAATGCGTCTCTGCATAACCTGCTTTGAACTGGACGCCGCGCATCAATTCTCCGTCTGTAACACCTGTTGCTGTGAAGATAGCGTCATCTCCACGAACAAGGTCTTCCATACGCAAGACTTTATTGACATCGAGGCCCATTTTGATGCAGCGCTCAAGCTCGCCTTCTTCGTGTGGCACTAAGCGTCCTTGGATTTCTCCGCCAAGACACTTCAGACCGACAGCAGCGATAACACCTTCTGGTGCGCCGCCCATTCCGAAGAGGATATCGACACCGGTTTCGTCAAATGCCGTATTGATGGCACCAGCTACGTCTCCGTCGTTGATTAACTTGATGCGAGCACCTGAAGCACGGATCTCGTCAATGATCTGTTGGTGACGAGGGCGATTCAAGATTGTTGCCACTACGTCTTGAATATCTTTGTTTTTGGCACGAGCAACGGCCTTAAGGTTATCGATGACGGGTGCATCAATATCGACCATTCCGACAGCTTCTGGACCTACTGCTAGTTTGTCCATGTACATGTCCGGTGCATGAAGTAAGTTGCCACGGTCTGCGATTGCAAGAACCGCTAACGCGTTCCAACCACCTGAAGCGACGATGTTCGTTCCTTCTAGTGGATCAACGGCCACATCTACTTGTGGTCCCCCGATACCGAGGCCCAATTTTTCACCGATATACAGCATCGGTGCTTCGTCCATCTCACCTTCACCGATAACGACGACACCTTCCATAGGAATTGTATCGAACACGGAGCGCATTGCCGTCGTTGCGGCATCGTCTGCCTCGATTTTCAAGCCGCGTCCCATCCAGCGTGCAGATGCAATTGCTGCCGCCTCTGTTACACGTACTAATTCCATTGATAAACTTCGTTCCATCGTTTCTCCTCCTGCCACGCGATTTCTAAACCTGTCTTATTGTACCATTACAGAGCGTTGTCTGCATTGGAAATTTCGACAGGTTCTAGAGTCACACGTCGAATATCCGCGCCCAGGGCTGTGAGTTTTTTGATCAACTTTCCATAGCCACGTTCGATATGGTAAATATCATGAATTTCAGTTTCACCGTCTGCAATCAGTCCCGCAAGTACTAATGCTGCCCCTGCACGCAAGTCACTAGCACGCACACTGGCTGCTTCTAGTGGAGTCGGCCCTTTGATGATAGCTGTGCTACCTTCTACGCGACCGTCCCCATTCATACGACGAAGCTCGTCGATCTGTTTGAAGCGAGCCGAATAGATCGTGTCCGTAATGACCGATGTACCATCAGCTTGCGTCATAAGGACCGTGAACGGCTGTTGAAGATCCGTTGCGAATCCTGGATACACGAGGGTCTTCACATCGACACTTTTCAGATGCTCAACACGTGGAATGAACAGTGAATCTTCACGTTCTTCTATGACAACGCCCATTTCTTGAAGCTTCGCAATAAGCGCTTCTAAGTGAAGTGGGATAACATTATCGATTTGAACACCGTCTCCGATTAAAGCAGCCATGATCATGAATGTACCGGCTTCAATGCGGTCGGGGATGATCGTATGGTTGGTCCCGTGCAAAGCATCGACACCTTCAATACGAATAATATTGGTACCAGCACCTTTGATGTTAGCTCCCATGTTCGAAAGGAGTGTAGCCACATCAATGATTTCTGGTTCTTTTGCTGCATTCTCAATAATCGTACGGCCTTTGGCACGTACGGCTGCTAGCATGATATTGATTGTTGCACCAACGCTGACGACGTCTAAGTAAACTTTCGTTCCTTCGAGCTGTTCAGCGCGCAAATAGATGGCTCCGTGTTCATTCGATACTTTAGCACCTAAAGCTTCGAAGCCTTTGATATGCTGATCGATTGGACGGGGACCTAAATGACAGCCTCCTGGGAGACCGATAGCCGCGTGACCAAACTTTCCGAGCATAGCGCCCATCAAGTAGTACGAAGCACGTAGTTTTTTAATGTTACCGTTTGGTAATGCCATGTCTTCGACGTGTGTCGGATCAACTGTCATCGTGCCATTTTCAAATGTCACTTTAGCTCCGACTTCTTCCAAAATTTCTTTTAAGATATACACGTCTGCAATTTCCGGGAGACCTTCGATAGTAACAGGTGAATCTGCTAAAAGGGTTGCGGGGATAAGTGCTACCGCGCTGTTCTTTGCACCACTGACTTTGATGGTCCCTTTTAACCGATTGCCGCCTTTGATTTTATATACATCCATAGGGGCACCTACTTCGCTTGGCGATTGTTCCAGTCGCTCAAGAATGCTTCAATCCCTTTGTCAGTCAGTGGGTGGTTGAAGAGCTGTTGCAACACTTTAAATGGTGTTGTTGAAATGTGCGCACCGTTTAATGCCGCATCCGTGATGTGTTGTGGATGACGGATTGACGCTGCGATGATTTCTGTATCGATGTCATGGATTGTGAAAATGTCTGCAATCTTCGCAATCAATTCCATTCCGTCATGACCGATATCGTCAAGACGACCTAAGAATGGCGATACATATGTAGCACCTGCACGAGCTGCTAGTAGTGCTTGGTTCGCACTGAAGATCAATGTCACGTTCGTTTTGATGCCTTCTGCACGGAAAACAGAACATGCTTTTAAGCCTTCCGGAGTCATTGGAAGTTTTACAGTGATATTTGGTGCGATAGCTGCTAGTTCGCGACCTTCTTTGATCATGCCTTCTGCATCTAATGAAATAACTTCTGCAGAAACTGAACCGTCAACAAGCGCTGTGATTTCACGCAGGCGATCATGGAACGAGATGTTTTCTTTTGCTACTAAAGACGGGTTTGTTGTAACGCCGTCAATGATGCCCCAAGAGTGGGTTTCTTTGATTTCTTCAAAGTTTGCTGTGTCGATAAAAAATTTCATGATAAAGTTCCTCCAATTAGTGAAATGGGAGAAGCACTAAAGGCTTCTCCCGTAGATAGTTTATTACGCTTGGCCTGAGCTGCCGAATTCACGCATTTTTGCTTTCACCGTTTCACGGATCGCATCGCGCATTGGCGTCAAGTATTTACGTGGGTCATACTCTTCTGCGTCTTTGTTTAAGAAGTCGCGAACTGCTTTTGTCCCGGCAATTTGGTTTTCAGTGTTAACGTTGATTTTCGAAGTACCTAATGAAATCGCACGTTTGATATCTTTTGTTGGAATCCCTGTACCGCCGTGAAGTACTAGTGGAAGGTCCGCAAGTTTTGAGATTTCTTCCATCTCTGCGAAGCCAAGGTTTGGTTCGCCTTTATACGGACCGTGAACAGAACCAAGTGCAGGTGCTAGGAAGTCAATGTTTGTGCGCTTCACAAGCTCTTCACACTCTTTAGGGTCTGCGTAGATGACGCCGTCAGCTACTACGTCGTCTTCTTGACCGCCAACTGTGCCAAGCTCCGCTTCAACTGAAACACCTTTAGAATGTGCATAGTCAACGACTTGTTTTGTTGTTTCTACGTTTTCTTCAAATGGATGGTGAGACGCATCGATCATAACTGATGTAAAACCAGCGTCAATCGCTTCTTTACATTTGTCAAAGCTTGATCCATGGTCTAGGTGAATTGCGACTGGTACTGTTGTACCGAAGTCCATCATTAATCCTTTCACCATATGTACCACAGTGTTAAAGCCGCCCATATAGCGTGCTGCACCTTCAGATACACCTAGGATGACTGGTGATTTTTCTTCTTCAGCAGCTTGCAGGATTGCTTGTGTATATTCAAGGTTGTTAATGTTAAATTGCCCAACTGCATAGCCCTCACGTTTGCCTTTTTCAAGCATATCTTTCATTGATTCTAATGCCATGAATGGACCTCCTCTAAATGGTGATAGCTGTAATTTAGGGTGACCTGCTATCTATCCTTCAGTGTACCAAAAAAGGACGGGGTTTTCCACACCCGCCCTTTCTCTCAAATCTTAAGATGCTTGAAGCTGTTCGATGACCGCACTACGGACCTCAAAAATATCGAATGGCTTTGTGAAATAAAGAGACGCCCCAAGTCCCTTTGCCTCCTCAATCAGATTGAGTTCGCCATAAGCTGTCATCATCATGATGGGAACCTCGGGTTGCTCGCGTTTCATATGTTTCAAAATCTCGATGCCATTCATGCCAGGAATCTTCATGTCCAATAGGACCCCATCTACCTTCTGCGCACGAAACATCTCGAGCGCCTCTTCCCCATTTGCAGCAATAGAAACCGTATATCCTGATTGCTCGAAAACTTCCTGCAACAACATGCGAATCCCCATTTGATCATCGACGATCAGTAAATGCGTCACCCGTCCCATCTCCTCTTGTTCCCGAAATATTCGAATCTCTCATTTCCTCATTATCCATCTCTTGGTAGTTTATTTCAATCTTTTTCCTATAAAACATTTCGACAAAGTTGCGTGACCAAACGACTGTTTGTATACTGTGTCTTGAGGTGAACGACCATATGAAAATGTTAACGACTCAATTAGTGGGTCTCTTGCAACGAATTGCGACTTCTCAAGAAGAGGCCATTGAAGAAACGGCACGTTTAGTCGCTCAAGCTGCTGTAGGCGAAGGTAAGATCTATTTTGCTGCTTTTGGCGAAATGGAAGCCGTTTATGCGAACGCAGAAGCATCCGGACTGTTCCCACGACTGGCTCGCTGGACGAAAGAAACGGAGGTAACTTCTGCAGACCGCGTGTTGATTCTCACTCCATCTGCTGCTAATGAAGAGGCTCTCCAACTTGCGAAAGAACTAAGCGACGCCTTCATCCCGTTCAGTGCTGTAGCACCAGAGAAACACACGGAAGACAATGCACTTGCAGAGCTTGCGTATACGTATGTGGCGCTAGGTTTCAATAAAGGGCTGCTTCCAACAGATACGGGCGAACGGATCGTCTTACCTTACGCTCTCGCTGCTCTCTTTGTATATGAAGCCATCCTTATGGCCGTTCGTGAGATGACGGACGAGGACGAAGAATAAAGAAAAGGTCGACGAGTAGTGAACTCGCCGACCTTTTTTGTATTACTTCGCGTCGCGTGCTTCCACCGAAGCTTTAATGAATTCACGGAACAACGGCTGTGGACGCGTTGGACGTGAAACAAACTCTGGGTGGAACTGAGAAGCTAAGAAGAACGGGTGATCCGGAAGCTCGATGATCTCTACTAGACGACCATCTGGGCTTGTTCCAGAGAACACAAATCCTTGGTTCTCGAAATCTTCACGGAACTCGTTATTGAACTCGTAACGGTGACGGTGACGCTCGTATACTAAATCTTCGCCATAAGCTTCACGAGCTTTAGTACCTGGCTTCAACTTACATGGATACAATCCAAGGCGTAATGTACCACCAAGGTCCTCCACGTCTTTTTGTTCTGGTAACAAATCGATGATCGCGTGATTTGTTTCCGGGTTCAACTCAGTAGAGTGCGCGCCTTCTAATTTCAGGATAGAACGAGCGAACTCGACTGTTGCAAGCTGCATCCCTAGACAAATACCTAAGAATGGTACTTGGTTTTCACGAGCGAACTGAGTAGCCAAGATTTTCCCTTCGACTCCACGGTCTCCGAATCCACCAGGAACTAAGATTCCATCGACGTCAGAAAGCAATTCGTGTACGTTGCTGTCATTGAGGTGCTCTGCATTGATCCATTTGATTTCGATATCTGAATCGAATGTGTAGCCAGCGTGTTTCAATGCTTCTACAACTGAGATGTATGCATCAGGTAGCTCTACATATTTACCAACTAGACCAATTTTCACTTTGCCAGACAAGCCTTTTACAAGAGAGACAAGCTCTTTCCAGTCGCTCATGTCCGCTTCTTTGTTTTCTAGTTTGAAGTGGTCTAGAACGATCTGATCTAGATGCTGTTCTTGAAGGTGAAGTGGAATTTCGTATAGAGATTCTGCATCTAAAGCTTCGATGACTTCTTCAGGTTTGATGTCACAGAACAATGCAATCTTGTCTTTCATGTCTTGTGGAACTGGCGCTTCTGAACGCACCACGATAACGTTTGGTTGAATACCAAGTGAGCGTAATTCTTTTACAGAGTGTTGCGTCGGTTTTGTTTTCATTTCGCCTGCAGCACTGATGAATGGTAGCAATGTTACGTGGATATACATCACGTTTTCGCTACCAACGTCACGCTTCATTTGACGAATGGATTCTAGGAATGGAAGAGATTCGATATCCCCTACTGTTCCCCCGATTTCTGTAATGACGATATCTGCGTGTGTTTCACGAGCCGCGAGGTACAAGCGCTCTTTGATTTCGTTTGTAATGTGCGGGATGACTTGTACAGTACCGCCGTTGTAGTCGCCGCGACGTTCTTTGCGAAGAACCGAAGAGTAGACTTTCCCTGTAGTAATGTTTGAGTATTTGTTTAAGTTGATATCGATGAAACGCTCGTAGTGACCAAGATCTAGATCTGTCTCTGCGCCGTCATCTGTAACGAATACTTCCCCGTGCTGGTAAGGGCTCATTGTCCCTGGATCGATGTTGATGTATGGGTCAAACTTTTGGATCGTGATGTTGAGTCCGCGGTTTTTAAGTAGACGGCCCAGTGATGCTGCCGTGATCCCTTTACCAAGTGATGAAACTACGCCACCTGTTACGAAAATATATTTTGTCATGTGAAGTCCTCCTGATTTATAAATTGCCCGTACCGTGGCTGAAAATAAAAAAACAAAAAAGCGCCCTCCTGCTGCGGTGCAGGGGAGCGCATTATGCACATTGGATGTCGTCTCTTTTTTGAGAGCCCAGTTAAATCTTATAGCGATTCGCCAGGGAAGTCAAGAATGAAATTAGCGGTCTTCTTCTTCGTCCTCTAAATCTTCTTCGTCTTCGTCGTCTTCCACTTCAGCGTCAACCAGGTCAAATTCTTCGTCGTCTTCGTCTTCGATTAGGTCTTCGTCCACAGGAAGAAGCACTTCATCTTCGTCCTCATCGTCGTCGTCATCTTCGATCAATTCTTCAAGCTCTTCATCTTCATCATAAAGAAGCTCATCTTCGTCTTCTAGGATCTCTTCATCTTCGTCGACAACTTTGGCTTTCTTTTTACGGACTTTGACCGTTGGTGCAGACTCTTCTTCAATTGTGTCTACTGGGTACCACTCGCGTAGACCCCATTGGTATTCTGAAGTAGCCAAGAAGCGCCCATCGATGTTCATGTCTGTGTAGAATTGTAATTTCTTTTTTTCCATTTCTTCATCTGTATAGCCCGATACGTCTTGGATGGCTTGGAATAGATCTTGGAGCTCCAAAGCCTCGCGGCGGTCTGTTAAAATAGCGAATGCTAAGTTGATTAAGGATTCTTCTTGCAGCTGTTCTTTCGTCATATCACGAAAATTCATTCGGTCAACGTCCTTTCTATGTCCGTTTGCATACCTTTCATTGTACCCATTCTACAAAAATATTTCCACTATCTCTTCGTTCTTTTTTTGGATTTGATAATGTAGAACCACACGGCGAATAAAAAGAAAGCCAAAATCAGCAGCGGAATCGCTCCGATTTGATCGTTATAAACGAACGCTGTGATGAAGAGAAGAATTAGTACGATAAGCCAGACGATGAATTGTTTCATGGGTGGGCCTCCTTTGGCTATTAAAGTTATCGTACTATTTTGATAACGGGAGTGCAATCAGAAAAGTGGAAGGCGTTCGCTCAGAAATCTCGTAAAAATCAGGCGCGCCAATTGAGGCGCTCTTTGCCTCGGTTGGGGTGAATGGTTTTTGCGTGTATTTCTAACGCCTGCAACTGGACAATCAGAAAAGTGAGCAGCCTTGCTCAGAAACTGGCAAAGAGAAAAGGCGCCTGTCACCAGGCGCCCCACATCTAATAACTATCGAGTTGCGAACGCCAGAAATCCACATGAATTTCTGCTGAGAGCGCTCGGAAAAGACACGCTTATCTGTGGGAGTGGCCATCAGAATCCTCGCGGCATACCAAAGCTTGCGCTTTGGCCTCCGCTGTGGGTTCTTCAAACCACTCTGAAGCCACGGAACGCGTATCTTTTCCTTCACCCTCTCCATACTAATAGCTGCAAAGCATGTTGCGAAAAAGCGTGCCGTAGATCTTGGGGCTGTTTCCTGAAGGATCAGGTTGATGCCGGATATCACCCGTGTCGCTTCACCCGTGAAGCGATTGGGAAGATTCGGCGCGGCCCTTTTGGAAACAGCTCCAAGTCAGGCACGATTTTAGCATTTATAGAACAGCGTTCTCCACATCTAAAGATTACATGTTTCTACGATACTGCCCGCCCACTTCATAAAGAGCGTTCGTTATTTGGCCAAGACTTGCGACTTTAACCGTTTCCATTAACTCTTCGAAAATGTTGCCACCAGTTTTTGCGACGTCTTTCAAGCGAGCAAGTGCCGCTTCAGAAGCGTCTGCATGCGACTGTTGGAAGCTGCGTAGGTTGGTAATCTGTGTTTCTTTTTCTTCTTTTGAAGCACGTGCGATTTCCATGTTGTCAATGTCTTCTTCTGAAGCCGGGTTCGGGTTCAAATACGTGTTCACACCAATGATCGGAAGTTCGCCAGTGTGTTTCTTCATTTCGTAGTGCATGGATTCTTCTTGAATCTTACCGCGTTGGTACTGAGTTTCCATTGCACCTAGGACGCCGCCGCGATCGTTCATGCGGTCGAACTCTTGAAGCACCATTTCTTCGACTAGGTCTGTCAACTCTTCCACGATGAACGCTCCTTGAAGCGGGTTCTCGTTTTTTGACAGGCCGTGCTCTTTCGTGATGATCATTTGAATCGCCATCGCGCGACGAACGGATTCTTCTGTCGGTGTCGTGATTGCTTCGTCATAGGCATTCGTGTGAAGCGAGTTACAGTTGTCTTGCAGTGCCATCAAGGCTTGTAGCGTCGTGCGGATATCGTTGAAGTCGATTTCCTGAGCATGCAGGCTGCGACCAGATGTCTGAACGTGGTACTTCAGCTTCTGTGAACGCTCGTTTGCGCCGTATTTCTCGCGCATTGCAACTGCCCAGATGCGACGTGCTACGCGGCCGATGACCGTGTATTCTGGATCCAGACCGTTCGAGAAGAAGAACGACAAGTTCGGTGCGAAGTCGTCGATGTTCATGCCGCGGCTCAAGTAGTACTCGACATATGTGAAACCGTTCGATAACGTGAACGCGAGCTGAGAAATCGGGTTCGCTCCCGCTTCTGCGATATGGTAACCAGAAATCGATACCGAGTAGTAGTTGCGCACTTTGTGGTCGATGAAGTACTGCTGAATATCGCCCATCATACGAAGTGCAAACTCTGTTGAGAAAATACACGTGTTTTGACCTTGGTCTTCTTTCAAAATATCTGCCTGTACCGTTCCACGAACCACTTGTAGAGTTGCTTCGCGTACTTCAGTGAACTCTTCTACCGTCAATGTGCGGCCAAGCTCTTCTTCGCGCTTCTTCACTTGCTGGTCGATTGCCGTGTTCATGAACATCGCCAAAATAATCGGTGCCGGACCGTTGATTGTCATCGAGACTGAAGTCGATGGTGCACATAAGTCAAAGCCGTCATACAGCTTCTTCATGTCTTCTAGAGTACAGATGCTAACACCTGACTCTCCTACTTTCCCATAGATATCCGGACGGTGGTCTGGATCTTCTCCATAAAGTGTTACCGAGTCAAAAGCAGTCGATAGGCGTTTTGCCGTATCGTCTTTTGACAAGTAGTGGAAACGACGGTTTGTGCGTTCCGGTGTTCCTTCTCCAGCGAATTGACGCTTCGGATCTTCCCCTTCGCGTTTGAAAGGGAATACCCCAGCTGTGTAAGGGAACGAGCCCGGTACGTTTTCTTTATAAGCCCAGCGAAGGATCTCGCCGTAGTCTTTAAATTTTGGTAATGCGACTTTAGGAATCTTAAGTCCTGACAAGCTTTCCGTACGCAGAATCGTGCGGATCTCTTTGTCGCGAACTTTTGTAACGAACTCGTCACCAGAATACGCTTCTTTCAACGCTTCCCAGTTCTCTAAAATACGTTTTGATTCGGCATTCAATTCATTTTTTACGCCCTCAATTAGAGACTCTAACGAGTTTACTAGCGCTTCTTCGCTGCCTGCTTCTTTCACAGCTGCAAGTGCGCCTTCTAATTGGAACAAGCGACGGGCAAAGTTCACTTGTTGCTCCGTCTTCGCGTGGTAGCCACGAACTGTGTCCGTCAACTCACGCAGATAGTAACGGCGGTCATTCGGGATAATCACGTTCTGTTTTTGCGTTTTTGCGAATTCTTCGTATGATGTCAGCCACTCAGAACCTGTCACTTCATTGATTTTCGCAATGAGTGCCGCGAACAAAGAATTCGTCCCTTTGTCGTTGAACTGGCTTGCAATCGTTCCGTACACTGGCATTTTGTCTAGATCGTCGTTCCACAGCTCACGGCTGCGCTGGTACTGCTTCTGCACTTGGCGAAGGGCGTCTTCAGAGCCTTTGCGCTCAAACTTATTGATGACGATCAAATCTGCGAAGTCAATCATGTCAATTTTCTCAAGCTGAGAAGGTGCTCCGAACTCACTTGTCATGACATACATCGAAAGGTCTGAAATCGTTGTGATTTCCGCATCCCCTTGTCCGATTCCGCTCGTCTCGACGATGATCAAGTCGTACCCAGCCGCTTTCACGACATCAAGGACGTCTTTGATTGCGCCAGAAAGTTCCGTGCGAGACCCACGTGTAGCCAAAGAGCGCATGAAGACACGCTTGTTGAAAATGGCGTTCATGCGGATGCGGTCACCTAGAAGTGCCCCGCCTGTCTTTTGTTTCGTCGGATCGATTGATAAGATTGCCACGCGCTTGTCCGGAAATTCAGACAAGAAACGACGAATCAATTCGTCTGTTAGCGAGCTTTTCCCAGCTCCCCCTGTACCTGTGATACCAAGGACTGGCGTGCCTTTTGATTTGCCTTTTGCCGCTTCGATTAGCTGCTTCGCTTCTTCAGAACCTGTCAGCGTCGCTTCTTCCGCCACTGTGATCAGGCGAGCAAGTGTTTCAGGAGTTTCTACAGAAGTTGTCTCTAGCTTTGCAAGAGCTCCTTCTGTAGGAGTCGGCACGTCACATTCTTCGATCATGCGGTTGATCATGCCTTGAAGCCCGAGCTTACGCCCGTCTTCCGGAGAAAAGATGCCACTGATTCCATATGCATGCAGGTCTTTAATTTCTTTAGGTAGGATAACTCCTCCACCCCCGCCGTAGATGCGAATATGAGGAGCGCCTTTTTCTTCAAGTAGATCTTTCATGTATTTAAAGTATTCAACGTGTCCTCCCTGGTAAGACGAAATGGCAATACCTTGCGCATCCTCTTGGATGGCCGCATTGACGACTTCTTCGACCGAGCGGTTGTGACCGAGGTGAATAACCTCGACTCCGCTTGCTTGTAGTATTCGGCGCATGATGTTGATTGATGCGTCGTGGCCGTCAAAAAGACTCGATGCTGTCACAAAACGCACCGGGTTCGTCGGACGGTAAACTTCTACTTGTGTCGCTTGTACCACTTACAGTTCCCCCTTTGTTGTTGCCCCTAGACCGCGCAAGATGAATGCCACCTGCAGGTCCGTAAATTCATCGATTGAATAGTTTTTATGAAGTGCCCAGCGACGATACGCCCACATCTGCCCCTGTGTAAATATTGAGTGCGCATAAAGGTCAATCTCTCGTTCGCTCAAAGAGAGCGCCCCAGATTGGACACAGCTGTATAGAATATCCCGGAAGATTTCCGTCATCTCTTGTTCTTTTTGAAGAACGTAAGACAACGCCTCTTTCGGAAGCGACTTGGTTTCTTGATACATTACGACGAACTCGTCTTGCATATCGTTGATGACGCTATAGTAATAGCGGATCGCGGATACTAGTTCTTCGAGTGTGCCGTTTTTCGCACCGACAGATTCGATGCGTTCAAATACTTCATCATAGATGCTGTCACAGACGAGGTAGAGCACGTCTTCCTTCGTACGGATGTATTCATAGAGCGTGCCTATGCTGAATCCGGCTTGCTTGGCAATCTCCCGAGTAGTGGTGCGGTGGAAGCCCTTCTCTTTGAAGAGCCTGACCCCCGCTCCGATCATTTGCTGACGGCGCTTGGCAATCAGCTGTTCGTCTTTGACGGACGTTTTGACAAGGTGCTTGCCCTCAGTCATTTATTTTGTCAGATTACGCGAGATCACGAGACGTTGGATCTCTTGCGTACCTTCATAGATTTGTGTAATTTTCGCATCGCGCATGAAGCGTTCTACCGGATAGTCTTTCGTGTAGCCGTAACCACCGAAGACTTGAACTGCTTCTGTAGAGACTTTCATTGCTGTGTCTCCTGCCATGAGTTTCGCCATTGCAGATGCTTGACCATATGGTAAGTTGTTTGACTCAAGCCATGCTGCTTGATACGTCAACAGACGAGATGCTTCTGTTGCTGTTGCCATGTCTGCAAGTTTGAAGGAGATCCCTTGGTTCGCTGTGATTGGCTTGCCAAACTGAACGCGCTCTTTTGCATAACCGACAGCAGCGTCAAGTGCGCCTTGCGCGATACCGACCGCTTGTGCAGCGATTCCGTTACGACCGCCGTCCAAAGTTTTCATCGCGATGATGAAGCCTTGGCCTTCTTCGCCAAGCAAGTTCTCTTTTGGCACGCGGCAGTTGTCAAAGATAACTTCTGTCGTTGGTGATGAACGAATGCCGAGCTTCTTCTCTTTTTTCCCTACTGAGAATCCTGGTGTGCTTGCTTCTACAATGAATGCAGACGTTCCTTTGTGCTTCGATTCTGGATCTGTTACTGCGAATACGATATAGATGTCCGCAATCCCACCATTTGTGATGAAGATCTTAGAACCATTGATCACGTAGTCGTCGCCATCTAGCTTCGCAGTCGTTTTCATACCACCAGCATCAGATCCTGAGTTTGGCTCCGTTAAGCAGTAAGCGCCGATTTTCGAGCCTTCTGCCATTGGGCGAAGGAACTGTTGTTTTTGCTCTTCTGTACCGAACTTGAATACCGGCCAACCCGCTAGAGATGTGTGCGCTGAAAGCGTTACTCCCGTAGATGCACAGACGCGTGATAATTCTTCTACTGCGATTACGTATGCCAAGTAGTCCATTCCTGCTCCGCCGTACTCTTCCGGCCAAGGAATACCTGCAAGACCCAGTTCCGCCATTTGGTCAAAGATTTTACGGTCAAAGCTTTCATTTTCGTCACGTTCTGCAGCTGTTGGAGCCACTTCTTTTTCTGCGAAGTCGCGTACCATTTTACGAATCATTTCATGTTCTTCTGATAATTGAAAGTTCATTTCATTTCCCGCCTTTTGGTTTAGTTAGTTAGATGTTTGCCGATTACGAGGCGCTGAATTTCAGACGTACCTTCGTAAATTTCTGTAATTTTTGCATCGCGGAACAAGCGCTCCACTGGATATTCTTCTGTATAGCCGTAACCGCCGAATACTTGGACCGCCTCAATTGCCACGTCCACTGCGGTTTTCGATGCGAACAGTTTCGCCATAGACGCTTCTTGTCCACATGGTTTTCCTAGTTGACGCAAGTTTGCTGCATTATATACAAGTAAACGAGATGCTTCGACTGCTGTTGCCATGTCCGCTAATTTGAACCCGATTCCTTGGTTGAAGGAGATTGGCTTGCCAAACTGCTTGCGCTCTTTCGAGTATGCAACCGCTTCGTCTAGAGCCGCTTCCGCGATACCTAGGGCCTGAGCTGCGATTCCGATACGGCCGACATCTAAGTTCGCCATCGCGATCTTGAACCCTTCGCCTTCTTGGCCAAGTAAGTTCTCTGCCGGAACACGCATGTCTTCAAACGTCAATTCCACTGTGCGAGAGCCGTGCAAGCCCATTTTGTGCTCGTCTTTTCCGACGATAAAGCCTGGCGTGTCTTTTTCTACGATGAATGCGGAGATTCCACGTGAACCTTTTTCAGGATCTGTATTGGCGAAGACGATGTAGACGTCCGCTTCTCCCCCATTTGTGATGAACACTTTCGAGCCGTTCAACTTGTAGTGGTCCCCGTCTTTCACAGCGCGTGTCTTCAAAGAACCTGCGTCACTACCCGCTGAAGGTTCTGTTAAGCAGAACGCACCAAGATACTCGCCACTCGCAAGCTTCGGTACGTATTTTTGCTTCTGTTCTTCTGTCCCGAAATACAGGATCGGATTTGTTCCGACCGATGTATGCACAGAGAGAATAACCCCCACTGTTGCGGAGACTTTAGACAGCTCGTGGATAGCGATAATGTAACTCATGAAGTCCATCTCTGCGCCGCCGTACTGTTCAGGAATCGTGATTCCCATCAAGCCAAGCTCGCCCATCTCTTTAATAATCTCGCGAGGAAACTCTCCTGCTTCCATGTGTTCGATGAACGGAGCGATCTTTTCTTTGGCGAATTCACGCACCATGTTGCGCATCATATTTTGTTCTTCAGTAAATCGTAATTCCATGTGGACCGCTCCTTATTCGTAGACGTAGAATCCGCGACCAGATTTCTTCCCGAGCCAGCCAGCCTTCACGTATTTACGAAGCAGTGGGCATGGACGGTATTTGCTGTCACCGAAGCCGTCGTGCAAGATTTCCATGATGTAGAGACACGTATCGAGACCAATGAAGTCTGCCAGTTGAAGTGGTCCCATCGGATGGTTCATTCCAAGCTTCATAACGTCGTCAATCGCTTCTTTTGTCGCCACGCCTTCATAAAGCGTATAGATCGCTTCGTTGATCATCGGCATTAAAATGCGGTTCGAGACGAATCCCGGGAAGTCGTTCACTTCTACAGGTACTTTGCTGAGCTTCTTCGTCATCTCTTCGATTTCTGTGTAGACCTCGTCTGAAGTCGCTAGACCGCGAATGATTTCGACAAGTTTCATGACCGGTACAGGGTTCATGAAGTGCATCCCGATGACTTGCTCAGGGCGGTTTGTGACCGCTGCGATTTCTGTGATTGGAAGTGACGATGTGTTTGTAGCTAAGATTGCATGTTTTGGTGTGATCTCATCCAGCTGCTTGAAGATCTGCTGTTTGATTTCCATGTTTTCAACAGCCGCTTCGATGACGATGTCCACGTCACTTGCATCACTTAAATCTAGTGACTTTGTGATGCGTCCAAGAATCTCGTTTTTCTCGTCTTCTGTCTTGCGTCCTTTTTCGACATCACGAGACAAGTTTTTAGTGATCGTTGCAAGACCACGTGCGTAGAACTCTTCTGCTCGGTCGTTAAGCTTTACATCAAATCCTGCTTGTGCGCACACCTGCGCGATTCCTGAACCCATTTGCCCTGCCCCGATAACGAGAACTTTTTGAATAGCCATGAATGATTTCCCTCTTTTCTTTCAAATTCGTTGTAGATTAGTGTTTTGGTACTTCAACTAATACCGCATCTCCTTGGCCGCCACCTGAACAGATAGCTGCAATTCCAAGTCCGCCTCCGCGCTTCTGTAGTTCGATTGCTAGTGTATAAACGATACGAGCGCCAGACGCTCCGATTGGGTGACCTAGTGCTACTGCACCGCCGTTGACGTTTACTTTTTCAGCATCTAGACCTGCAATTTGATTGCTCACTAGAGCGACCGCTGCAAAAGCTTCGTTGATTTCAATTAAATCGATGTCTTCGATAGTTTTGTTGTATTTTTCAAGTAGTATGTTGATAACAAGGCCCGGTGTTTGTGGGAATTCTTCTGGTGCTACTCCTACTTCTGCGTGACCAACGATGTAGCCTAGTGGTGTCACACCAAGCTCTTGTGCTTTTTGTTCAGAAGCAAGGACTACCGCACACGCTCCGTCGTTGACCCCAGGTGCATTTCCAGCAGTAATCGTTCCTTCTTTACCGAATACAGGCTTCAAGTTTGCCAAGACCTCTGTAGTCGTTCCTTGACGTGGAGCTTCGTCTGTTTTGACGACGACTGGATCTCCTTTACGCTGAGGAATTTCGATCGGTGTGATTTCTTCTTCAAAACGGCCTGATTCAATTGCCACAAGTGCACGTTCATGCGAACGAGCTGCCCATTTGTCTTGTTCTTCGCGCGAGATTTCGAATGCATCCGCTGTAGAATTTCCGTACGTTCCCATGTGAACGTTCTTCGGATGAAACGAACAAGAAAGACCATCGTATACCATGCCGTCGATGACTTGCGAATTCCCCATGCGGAAGCCTTCACGAGCTTTTGGCAAATAGTAAGGCGCATTGGACATCGATTCCATTCCGCCCGCTACGATGATGTGCTCTTCTCCAAGGCGAATGATTTGGTCACCTAGTGAGATACTGCGCATACCTGATGCACACACTTTGTTGATCGTCTCTGTTTTGACGTTCCAAGGGATTCCTGCTTTGTGAGCTGCTTGGCGAGACGGAATTTGACCTTGTCCTGCTTGTAGCACCGTACCCATGATGACTTCGTCGACTTGATCTGGTTGAACACCTGCGCGTTCTAATGCCGCTTTAATCGCGTGACCTCCAAGATCTGATGCAGAAAGTGGGCTAAGTGCACCGCTGAATTTTCCAAAGGCTGTACGTGCGCCGGAAAGAATCGCTGTTTTCGTCATAAGTGGTAGCTCCTTTATAGAAAAGTTTTGTTGTAATCGCTTTCATGATGCGTAAAAAAATATAGGCTATCGAGCGCTCGCTCAGTTTAGTTCCGTAAAGAAAGGGAGTGCACAAAACACTCCCTTCACTTACGTCCAGTTTACCGAATTGTCTATAAAATTGCAATAGTTACTGCAGGACTGGCTCTACTTCTTCTTCAGTTGTAGGAGGCTGCATTTCACCAAACACCGCAAGCTCCAGAAGTTCTGCCACATCGTACGTACCGACTGTATCTTCTACTTCTTTCGCTTTCGTGCCGTCAGACAGCATCGTCAAGCAGTACGGACAACCAGAAGAGATCACAGATGGATTCACAGCTAGCGCCTGCTCTGTACGAGCCACGTTGACACGGTTTCCTACGTGCTCTTCCATCCACATCATACCTCCACCGGCTCCACAGCACATTCCTGTTTCACGGTTACGCTCCATCTCAACAAGCTTGACGCCTGGGATGGCTTTTAAGATTTCGCGTGGTGGATCATAGACATCGTTGTAACGACCTAAATAACAAGAATCATGGAACGTGATCGTCTCATTGACCGCATGTTGCGGTTTTAAGCGTCCTTGGTTCACTAAGTCATACAGCATTTCTGTATGGTGAAGAACTTCACCTGACCAACCGAAGTCGCTGTATTCATTTTTAAAGATGTTATAAGCGTGCGGATCAATCGTAACGATTTTCGTAACGCCTGCTTTTTCGAATTCTTTGATGTTCGCTTGCGCAAGCTCTTGGAACAAGAACTCATTTCCGAGACGACGTGGTGTGTCTCCAGAGTTTTTCTCTTTGTTTCCTAAGATAGCGAACTTGACGCCTGCTTCGTTCATCAAGTGAGCGAAAGCTAGAGCGATTTTTTGCGAACGGCTATCAAATGAACCCATTGCACCGACCCAGAATAAATACTCGAATCCTTCGCCTGATTTTTCTGCTTCTTTAACAGTTGGAATCGAGATCTCTGGACGTGCGTCACGCCAGTTTTCTTTCTCTTTACGGTTAAGTCCCCATGGATTCCCTTGCTTTTCGATGTTCGTCATCGCGCGTTGAGCATCTTTGTCCATGCGGCCTTCTGTCATAACTAAGTAACGACGAAGGTCGATGATTTTATCAACGTGTTCGTTCATAACCGGACATTGGTCTTCACAGTTACGGCATGTTGTACACGCCCAGATTTCTTCTTCTGTGATGACGTCTCCAATTAGAGACGGGCTGTAGATATCTTCGATGACAGCACCTTCAGCTCCAGCAGCCATAGCTAACTGGTTTCCTTTTGTGCCGCTGAATGCCAGTGCAGGCACCCAAGGTTTTTGTTTCGTCTCGACTGCTCCTGTAAACGTCAGGTGATCACGAAGCTTCGTGATCAAGTCCATCGGAGACAGCATCTTCCCAGTACCAGAAGCTGGACACATATTTGTACAGCGGCCACATTCTACACAAGCGTAGAAATCGATCATCTGTGCTTGCGTGAAGTCTTCAATGCGACCGACCCCAAAGGATGGCATCTCTTCTTCTGCTTCCGGATTGTCTTCGTCTTCTTCGATGTCGAAGTTGATTGGACGAAGGCGACCGACATTATCTAAGCGATGGAAATAGACGTTTGCTGGTCCTGTGATCAAGTGGAAGTGCTTCGATTGTGGTACGTACACTAAGAATGTGAGTAAGAACAGTAAGTGTGCCCACCACATGATGAAGAAAATGACCGCTGCAGCTGTTGGTCCGATAAATCCGAATACTGTTGCGATTGACGATGCGACTGGCTCTGTCCACGTTCCCGCATGGTCGTGCCAGATCATATTCATTCCGTTTCCGATTAATACAGAAACCATGAGTCCGCCGATGAAGATCAGAACAAGTCCACTTTTCCATCCGCGTTTCAAACGAGTTAATTTTTCAACGTATCGGCGATAGAACGCCCATACAACAGCGATTAAAATAACGAGTGTAACGATTTCTGTGAAGAAAGTGAACGCAGGATACAAAGGCCCAAGTGGCAAGTGTGAATCCGGTTTCAAACCTTTCCAAATGAAATCAATCGCCCCTAGTTGAACAAGTAAAAAGCCGTAGAAGAACATGACGTGGATGGCTCCACTTTTCTTATCCTTCAATAGTTTTTTCTGTCCAAATACATAAACCCCAATTTTGCGCAGACGCTCTTTCACGTTGTCTTCAAACTCTACTTTTTTACCAAGCTTGATGAACTGGTAACGCGTTTTGAGCAAGTATGCGAATAAGTAAATGGCATAGCCAGTTACAGCAATGAATAAGACCCAGTTAGCAATTAGTAACGGACTCAATTTCTTCTCCCCCTCTAGGATGAAATTCGATCTTACTTGTAAGCATAACAACGCACTTCGAAGAAAGAAAGTATTAGTTTTAGTATAAAAATGAATGAGCATTCAGTCAAGTCTGAAAAATAAAAAGGTTTGGTGCGTGTGGAAGATTGGTGATTGGTGGGGTATATTCGGTGATTGTGTCGGGCGATTCAGTACTTGTTTTGGAAGGTTCGAGCCCTATTTGATTCTGTTTGGTAATTGTGTCTGCCGGTTAAGGCACAACTCGTTTTATGGAAACCAATCCAACAAAAAAATCCCCCAACCAGCACCAGCTGATCAGGGGACTCGACACTTCTATTCTTTATCCGTATGGAACACTTTCGCACCGCGAATATACTCTACATCACGAACGCCAGCACGAGCATTGACCACGCGAGCTGCTGCGAACAAGTAATCCGATAAACGATTCAAATATTTTTGTACGATAACCGGAACATCTTCCTGCTCTTTCATCAAGCTCACCATTTGGCGTTCCGCACGGCGTGCGACAGTGCGCGCGATGTGAAGCGTCGCAGCTGCAGGTGTGCCCCCTGGCAAGATAAAGCGCTCAAGAGCTGGACCTTCTTCCATTAGTTCATCGATGCGTTTCTCAAGAACGGCGATCGGCTCATCCGTCATCTTGTAGTGACGTGTTTTAGTGACAACAGCTAAGTCGCCTCCGCAATCAAACAGTTCGTGTTGAATCGCTTCCAAATCATCTAAGATGTCTGCAAACGTTGCAGCGTCTAGCTCCGTGACCGCCTTCCCAATGAACGAGTTCGCTTCGTCGATCGTACCGTACGTCTCGATTCGTAGATCGTCTTTATCCGCACGAGCTCCGATCAAGCTGGTCTGTCCTTTATCCCCTGTTTTCGTGTAGATTTTCATGTGTTATTCCTCCCTTTGTGCATCGCGGTAATGGCGAATGGCTTGGCGTGTACAGTCGACAACACCTTTGCCGATAACCTTTCCGAGCTCTGTGATTGGTCCCCCATAGGGTAACGCTTCTCCTGACTGAGTCGCAGCAACAACCAAACTGTCAGTTGGTGTTCCTGTTGCAAGAGTCTGCGTCCGGCGGTCAAGTACCTGCTCTTCAGCCAGTGCTTTCGTCTTCGCTTCAGTCGCGGTCATCATGGCTTCGATGAACGCCTCATCTGACATGTGACCGTTGACGAGGATCCATGTGTTGATTGTACCAATCGCTGGCAAAGACTGCACTTCATGTGCGCGGGACACGTCTAGAGCATTCCCGACTCCCGCAGTGACCAAGATGACGACCGATCCAAAAGGTGCGTCGTATTCGCGGATGACGGCTCCTTTTGTAGCAACGGCTGTGAGTTGCATGACCGTCTCTGTAGGAATCCAGCCGCGTGACACTGCAAATTGTTTCACTTCAGTTGTGACATCGTTGACGTTATACGTTGGTTCGACTTGGCGATTGACGAGAGTTCTATACCAGCCAAAACCTGGATTTAACACAGCTGATGATACGACTCGCATCGGGCGTTCTGTATGAAGCAAGACGACGTCATCGAGTACTTGGATATCTGTAGCTCGCACGATGGTCCCATCCTCTTCACTATCTTCTGGTAACAGCGTCATCTGAGGCTTCGGCTCCACCGGGTGTGGCGCTACATCTAGACGCGTCGCATAGACATCTTCAAGTATCGCTTTATCCACCACTTGATGTGGTTCTCCGTAAGCGGACACTCGGCCTTTTTCCAGCAGCAACAAGTGGTCACAATAGAGCGACGCCAAGTTGATGTCATGGAACACGGTGACCACAGCGGTCTGGTGCTTCTGGACATGATTCTTTAAGGTGTCTAACAATTGTTTCTGGTGCGCAATATCTAAGTGGTTCGTCGGTTCGTCGAGAAGTAGCAGTTCTGCTTGTTGCGCGAGGGCCTGCGCGACAAACACACGCTGTTGTTCCCCACCTGAAAGCGTGGTAATTTCTTGAAATGCATACGGAACGACCTGCGTGATCTGCATCGCTTCCATAACCGCTTCTTCATCCGCTGTCTTCCAGCTCGAGAACAACCCTTGTTGGTGCGGGTAGCGACCGAGTGACACAGCTTCTTTTACGGTCATCCCAAAGCTTTGCGGAGGCAACTGTGGCAACACCGCCATCTTGCGAGCGAGCTCTTTTGGTCGGTAGTCGGTGATGGATTTGCCATCGATTTCGACTGTTCCTTGACTCGAAGAAAGCAACCCGCTGACCATCTTGAGCAGCGTCGACTTTCCGCTTCCGTTCGGCCCAAGGATGCCAAGTATCTGACCCGGCTTCACTTCGAACGACACGTCTTTTACAACCGGGTGCTGATAGCCTCCTGTGAGGTTTTTCACTTTCAGCATCTACTTCACACCCTTTCTGCGTTGACGGAAGAAAATCCAAGCAAATACTGGTGCCCCAATGAATGCCGTCATGACACCGATAGGCAATTCGGTCGGTTCAATAATGGTTCGCGCGACAAGGTCACATAGAATGAGTAGCGAAGCTCCGTTGATCATACTGAGTGGCAGCACGTGCCGGTTGTCTGCACCGAACAATTGACGTACCATATGCGGCACGACAAGACCGACAAACCCGATCGTTCCGGAGACTGCAACAGCTGCTCCCGTCAACATCGAGCCTGCAATAAGCACTTCGTTCTTCACGCGAGACACGTTTACACCTAAATGATGCGCGCGGTCTTCACCGAGTTGCAGGGCATTCAAGTCTCGAACGCGAACGAGTAGCCAAGCCCCTGCAATCACCACAAACGGGGCAATCATCTGGACGTGTGTCCATGTTCGGAGCGCCACGCTTCCTAGTAACCAACCGATGATTTGACGCAGTTCCTCTCCAGTTAAAGCAATCATCAAGGAAATCATCGCTCCGAAAAAGGAGCTCGTGATGATTCCCGTTAAAATGATTGTTTCCATGCGAAGTGAGCGATCGATCATTCGTGCAAAAGACACAACAATTAACAGTGTTGCAATCGCACCAATCATGCTCAGTAGAGGCAATGTGTACATACCGATGACTGGTAATGAGATACCAAAGAATATTGTGGCGACTGCACCGACTGAAGCTCCTGAAGAGACTCCAAGTGTATACGGGTCTGCCAACGGATTTTTCAGTAGGGCTTGAAAAGCCGCTCCTGCAACAGCGAGGGCGGCTCCGACAAGGGCAGCGAGGAACACGCGCGGCATCCGAATGTTCCAAACAATCGTCGTGGCGGTTGCATCCTCACTCCCTCCCCATATCGTACTGAGCGGGATCTGGACGGCACCTACAGAGATGCCGAGCCAGATAGAGGCGAGCAGCAGCAAAATCGATGCAACCCAGCCCACTTTCCGTTTAATCATTCATCAAGTCCGGATATACTGCCTTTGCGAGCTCTTCAAGAGCAAGCGGTAAGCGTGGACCTGGACGTGTCACGATGTCTTCGTTCACTTGCACGACAGCGTCTTGCTGAACCGCTGTCACTTGATCAAAGCCTGGACGAGCCTTCACTGCGTCTACAGCATTTTCGATATAGTTATATGTCAACACGATGACGTCTGGATTGCGCGAGACGATTTCTTCCGAGTTCATCATCAACCATCCCTCTTGGTCGGCAACTGCATTTTCAGCATTGATACGGTCTAAGAACTCTTGCATCAAAGTGCCTTGACCAGCTGTATAGATTTCTGGGTCACCTGAAGACTCGATAAATACCGTCTTTTTGTCTTCAACCTCTGCTAATTTTGCTTCGATCTCTTCTACTTGTTTTTGCATATCTGCAACAAGTGTTTCGGCTTCTTCAGCTTTACCTGTCACTTCGCCGATGGCTTCAATCGTTTCGTATGTCTCATCAAAACTCATGGCATTGTCTACTACAAAGATGGGAACTCCAGCGTCTTTTAATGGCTGAAGCCCTGCTTCTGCCGTTGACCAAGCAGATTCATGCGCCAAAATCAAATCCGGTTGAAGTGCTGTAATCGTTTCGACGTTAAATTCAAACCCGCCAATTTTTTCTTTTGTTGCAGCGGCTTCTGGGTAATTGTCGTAATCGCTGACTCCTACCACTTCTTCATCAAGACCTAATGCGAAAAGGATTTCTGTATTGCTTGGAATCATCGAAACGATGGCATCCGGTGCTTTTTCGATCGTCACTTCGTTCCCGACAGCGTCCGTAACCGTTAGGGGGAATCCAGATTCTGTTCCTTGTTCTGTCTCAGGGGATGATTCCTCAGAAGGTGTTGCCTCTTGTTCGTTACAACCTGCAAGCACGAGTAGTGCAATCAATAAACTGCCTAGCCATTTTTTCATGGTGTCCGTCCCTCTTTTCTGTGTATGTAAAAAACCCGCCTCTCCACTACGGAAAGACGGGTAGAAATAGGTATAAATCGGCTAACGTACACAAAGAGTCGACTTACACCACCCCATCCTCGTAGGTTCACGGCGCATTCAACAAGGCAGGTTTCCTGGCTTACGACAGTTGTCGCTTACAGTGGCGGGACCGCGCTGGACTTTCACCAGCTTCCCTTTTACCTCAAGCAATCCGTTACTTGAGCACCTTGTTGTATTAGGTATAGCGTACTACATTTTTTCTGGAGCGGAAACCCCTAATAATTTCAGTGCGTTCTCAATCGTCTGACGCGTTGCTGAAATGAGGGCAAGACGAGCGCTTGAAAGTTCCGGTGCTTCTGGATCTAACACTTTGTTAGCGTTATAGAAGCTGTGGAAGTTCGCTGCAAGCTCTTGAATATACGTCGCCACGCGGTGTGGTGCGCGAAGCTTCGCTGCATCCGCCACAACTTGTGGGAAGTCTCCGATTTTTTTCATCAAGTCTTCTTCTTTTTCATCGTTCAACAGCTGCAAGTTCTCAACAGACGCAGCTAGTGACTGCTCTTCTGCAGCGCGTAAGATTGAACAAATACGTGCGTGTGCATATTGTGCGTAATAGACTGGGTTCTCGTTTGACTGCGAGACGGCAAGGTCTAGGTCAAAGTCCATATGTGAATCGCCTGAACGCATTCCGAAGAAGTAACGAACAGCATCAAGCCCCACTTCTTCTACTAGCTCACGCATCGTCACAGCTTTACCCGTACGTTTGCTCATCTTCATCTTTTCGCCGTCTTTGTATAGCTGAACCATTTGAATGATGCTGACTTCTAATGTGTCACGGTCATAGCCAAGTGCTTGAATCGCTGCTTTCATACGCGGGATATACCCGTGGTGGTCGGCTCCCCAGATATTAATCAGCTTTTCAAAGCCACGGTTTATCTTGTCTTCGTGGTACGCAAGGTCTGGAGTCAAGTACGTGTAGCTGCCATCTTGTTTGATTAGGACGCGGTCTTTGTCGTCTCCAAATGTTGTCGAACGGAACCATGTCGCGCCTTCTTCTTCGTAAATATGGCCGTTTGCACGAAGTTTGTCGAGTGCCACATCAATCTTACCGTTCTTATAAAGCGAAGACTCTGAGAACCATACGTCAAAGTTCACTCGGAAGTCTGCTAAGTCGTTCTGTAGTTTTTCTAGTTCTTTTTGAAGGCCATAGCTGCGGAAGAATTCATAGCGCTCTTCGTCTGAAAGCAATGCATATTTGTCGCCATCGTTTGCTGCAAGCTCACCTGCGATGTCTTTGATGTCTTGACCATGATAGCCGTCTTCTGGCATGTCGCGCTCTTGACCTAGTGCTTGGAAATAGCGCGCTTCGAGTGACAGGGCCAAGTTGTGGATCTGATTTCCTGCATCGTTGATGTAGTACTCACGGCTCACGTCGTAGCCTGCAAAATCAAGGACGTTGCAAAGAGAATCTCCTACAGAGGCTCCACGTGCGTGACCTAGGTGCAAGTCTCCAGTTGGGTTGGCTGATACGAACTCGACTTGAACTTTTTCTCCTTCGCCCGCATCAGAACGTCCATAAGCAGAGCCCGCTGTGAATGCCATGTTGACGACTTGTTGCAGGTAATCTTTTCTCGTGCGAATGTTCAAGAAACCAGGACCCGCGATTTCAATCGACTCGATTGGCGTGCCTTCCGTTTTCAAGTTTTCAAGAATCTTTTCTGCGATCATTCTTGGGTTCTGCTTCGCAATCTTTGTTAGCTGCATCGCTACGTTTGTTGCATAGTCCCCGTTCGCTTTGTCACGTGGTGCTTCAAGGTGGATCGAGACCGTCTGATCTCCCGCAAGACCTGTTGCGTCTACCGCTTGTTGCAGCGCGTCTTTAATTGATTGTTGCAGTTGTTCTACAGCGTTCATTTAGTTGCCCTCCGTATAGTAATAGTCGATGGTATAATCGCCCATTTTTTGTTTGTCTTGAAACAAGGCATATTCGATGCGGTCATGGCCTACCGAATGAATGATTCGGTTCGTGTAAACCTCTAGTGGCATCGTGTGGCCATGCATTTTGTAATGTCCCTTGGTTTGCTTTCCTAGTTCAAATTCAAGGCGCATGTCGGCGACGCCGCGCCGCCGGATGAACCCACCCGAACCCTCAAATTTCACTAGTGTCTGCGTGACTTCTTCCGTCACTTCTTCAAAGCGAAGATAGCGTTTTTCATCTCTATAGTGCATCGTGCCGGTTGCACGGTGGTATTCCTGCGTCATTTTCGTGCCGGGATGCTTGAAGGTTGACACAATCTTCAGCTGAATCGGAATCCCTGCCTGTTCGGTCATCTCAAGCCCTCATTTCGTTTGGTTGAATTTTTCTATAACCTTTTTAGTATACGAGAAATTGTGTGGAATGTGAAGATATAGTGGTTTGTGAAAAAAGAGCCTGTCGCATGGACGGGCTCCTCTCATATCTAAAACTATATCGAGTTGCAGGCGTTAGAAATACATTCAAAAACCATTCACCCCAACCGAGGCAAAGTACGCCTCAATTGGTGCGCCTGGTTTTTGAAGCATTTCTGAGCGAACGTCTTTCACATCTAAAACTACTTAACCCAACCCAACAACATCTCACGAATTAGTTTCGATGCGGTGTTGGCAGTTTGTTCTGATGAATCGTAAATTGGTGCGACTTCCACTAAGTCGAAGCCGACAACGTTGACGCCAGAGTTCGCAATCGCATGGATGGAAGCAAGTAGCTCACGGCTTGTGATACCGCCGCAGTCTACTGTTCCTGTTCCAGGCGCGTGCGCTGGGTCTAAAACGTCGATGTCAATTGTCACGTAAACCGGACGGCCTTCGAGTTTCGGTAGCACCTTTTTCAGTGGCTCCAACACTTCGAATTTCGCGATTTCCATGCCGTTTTCTTTCGCCCACTCGAACTCTTCTTTCATTCCAGAACGAATTCCGAATGAGTAGACGTTGTGCGGTCCGATGTGCTCGGCAATCTTTCGGATTGGTGTCGAGTGAGATAACGGCTCTCCTTCGTACTCCACGCGAAGATCCGTGTGCGCATCCATGTGAATGATAGCAAGGTCCTTATGAACCGCTGCTACTTCTTTCATAACCGGCCAAGATACTAAATGCTCGCCGCCCATGCCGACAGGTACTTTGCCGTCTTGAAGCAGTTGACGGATGAACCCACCGATGAGTTCCAGGCTCTTCTCCGCATTCCCAAAAGGAAGTGGGATATCCCCTGCATCAAAGTAGTTCACGTCGTCTAGCTCACGGTCCAGGTACGGGCTGTACTCTTCAAGACCGATCGACACTTCGCGAATACGCTGCGGGCCAAAACGAGAACCCGGACGGTAACTTACTGTCCAGTCCATCGGCATGCCGTAGATCACAGCTTGTGCATTTTCGTAATCTTGTTTGCTTTTAATAAAGACGTTGCCGCTGTAAGCTTCATCAAATCTCATGTTACTCACCTGCAAGATCTTTCACGAATTTCGGTAGTACAAAAGCTGCTTTGTGAAGCTCTTTCGTGTAGTACTTCGTATCGACTTCATGGAACTGCTCTTCTGGCACAGCAAGCGGATCGTGTTTCTTCGAACCGATTGTGAAGCACCATAGACCTGATGGATATGTTGGGATGTTCGCTGTGTATAGCTTTGTGATCGGGAAGATTTCCTTCACGTCGCTCTGTACTTGCTTGATCAAGTCCGCTTTGAACCACGGGTTGTCAGATTGTGCTACGAACAAGCCGTCTTCTTTAAGTGCTTTGTGGATCCCTGCATAGAAACCTTTTGTGAACAGGTCAACAGCTGGGCCCATTGGTTCTGTAGAATCGACCATGATGACGTCGTATTCGTTTTCTGATTTTGCGATGTGCATGAAGCCGTCACCAACGATGACTTCTACACGTGGGTTGTCGAGTTCCCCAGCAATCTCAGGAAGGTATTTTTTCGAGTATTCGATTACTTTTCCATCTATATCAACTAACGTCGCTTTTTTGACTTTTGGGTGCTTCATCACTTCACGAATAACCCCACCGTCTCCTCCACCAACGACTAATACGTTTTCTGGGTTCGGGTGTGTGAATAATGGCACGTGCGCCACCATCTCGTGATAGACAAACTCGTCTTTTTGAGACGTCATGACCATGCCATCAAGGAACAACATGTTGCCCCACTCAGCTGTTTCCGCCATCTCTAAGAACTGCCACTCTGTCTGTTCAACGTGTAATGTTTTATTTATCTTCATCGTAATGCCGAAGTTTTCGGTTTGCTTTTCTGTATACCAGTTTCCGCTCATTTATCTATCTCCTTTCAACCTCAAAAAATTAAAATACAGACAAACTATACAGGTTTTTTCAAAAAGTGCAACTGTTTTTCGTTTAATCTGCCTGTTCCCTTTCCATACTAGAGGAAAGGGAGGGAATCGTCTATGAATCGTGAGCAGTTTCGCCGTAGAAAGAAACAAAAGTCCCGGTTTCGCAGACTGGTTCTAGCGAGCCTGTTTCGCATCTAAAATATAAAAAACCCCAAATGGTTTCCGGCCATTTGGGGTCGTGACGCCTGCTTTTACGAGCGTGTACGGGTATGCAAACTAGTAAAAGAGCGTCGTGTCCTAGCATTACAGTTACGTAAGCTTTAATTTCATTTTACTTTCTTTAAGCCCGAAATTCAACCGGATTTGAAATTGTCACAGTTTAGTCAGAACTTGTGAGTGCTTGTTTGAGTTCTTCTGGACTTCTTTCCCACATCGCTTCGTCATGAGAAATCAAGAAGTCGCGCAAAATCGTTTTCGAGCGCTCGTCTAAGTTTTCGAGTAAGAATTTCCGCTTCATGGACTTGTCCATACGGTTGACGTGGTCGGCTAACAGTTTGTAGCCACGGCGCTTTTCACGGTTAATGACCATTTCGCACGAAGCCATTCCTGCATAATACGGGCCTTGTGGCATCTGATCGATGGTCACCCAAACTAGCCAGTAGGGTTTGCCACCTTCCGAATCCTCACGATTGGTCGTGAATTTGATCCCACGCTCCGTGTCGCTTCGCGCGTGCATAGCTCCGACTTCGATGCGAGCTACCCCTTCTTCCACATCGATGATGACGGGAGAAACATTTTCTAATGAGAGCGATCCGATGCCGTAGCCTTTGTGGCCGTCTGTCGGATCATTTTTTATGATGGTAAAGCCGATTTTTTGTTTTGGTTTCTGTTCTTCTGACATATCGCCTCGCTCCTTCCTCTATGGTACGATAGCTATTAGTATACCGAACATCTGATGGAAGGAGGAAGAAAAATGCCATACGTGACAGTGAAAATGTTAGAAGGTCGCACAGACGAACAGAAACGCGCGCTTGTTGAGCGTGTGACAGCTGCCGTTACAGAAACAGTCGATGCCCCTGCTGAGAAAGTGGTCGTGTTCATCGAAGAGATGCCGAAAAACCACTACGCGGTAGCTGGAAAGCGTCTTTCAGATCAATAATCTTTAAACACAAAACGTACCGAGCTCCGTCACATCTTGTGGCCGAACCCGGTACGTTTTTTTAGCAATTATTCTGTTTAAGACTTTCAATAAAACCGAATGCTTCCTCAAATTCCTCGTCCGTGAAATTCAATTTCCCTTTCACGATATGTACCTTGTCAATCTGAGCGTCTCGCTCCAAATCATCAAAGTAAAACAGTGTCGCCACTAATTCTAAGAATCGAGATGATTTATGCTTCATCTCTTCAATGCATGTGGAAAATGAGTCAGTAAGTGGCGGAACGAGCTCCATGAAGGCGCTGCTTTCAGGCGTCGTCTGATAGGTGTACTGTGTGTATGCCCCTTTATCTTCTTTTTGCTCTGATAAAAAGCCCATGGTACACAGTTCTTCAATGCGAGCCGTCAGTTCCTCGGAATACGGGCCGTACATATGGAACTCATATTTTTCATGAACCGGATAGCCCAGTTTTTTGGCGATGTACATCATCTTCTGAAGTTTTTTACGTCCAGTGATGCCTTGTGCCTGTGCGACAAAGCGCACGATACTTGCATGGTCACGTAGCATGGTTACACCTCCTTCAGTCCTAATACGTCTCGGATGCGGCGCTCAGCAGGTGTGTTCCCGCGCAGGCGCTCTTCCGGAAAATACAGCTTATGGTCAGATCGTCGTTTACCTGAGACAGCTTCGACGATTTCAGATTGGCGTGACAGTTCTTTGATTTCGCCTGAAGGCATCAACAAATGGATTGGAATCCGTTCGCCTTCTTCTCCTGGACGGTAAAAGTCATAGGGTAAGTCAGACGACGAATCGAAGACGAGATAGTAGTCTGGGTCGATTCCCGCTTCACGGAACAGCTGCTCCAGTTCGCGCATCTTCATGAAATCTTTCGCTGGATCGAATTCAATGTACTGGAACAACTTGCGGTACATGAACCGAGAACAGAGGTCTGCTAAAATCGTATCCTCTTCTTTTGTCCATAGCTGGAAATACGTGAGCAAGACACTTTCATCTAGCGATACATAATCTTCGAGCGTGAACGTGCCATCGAAAAAGCTCTTAAAATGCGTCGGTTCATGTGCGAACTCGTAGCCTTCTTCACTCAGCTTTTTCGCACGGTGCAGGGCTTTCGTCAAAATTACTTCTGCACTGCGAGAGACGGGGTGAAAATAGACTTGCCAGTACATCTGGTAGCGACTCATGATGTAGTCTTCTACAGCGTGCATCCCGCTTGACTTGATGACGACTTGGTCTTCTCGTGGTCGCATGACGCGCAGGATCCGCTCCATGTCGAAGTGACCATAGCTCACCCCTGTGAAATAAGCATCTCGCTGGAGATAATCCATGCGGTCTGCATCGATCTGGCTTGAAATCAAGCTGACGACTTGTTTGTTTGGGTAGGTCTTGGCGATGACGTCTGCAACTTTTTGAGGGAAGTCCTCACTGACACGGCTCAAAATCTCGTGTACTTCGGTATTACCAAGCAAGATCGCTTGCGTGAAATTCTCGTGATCTAGCTGAAAGACGTTTTCAAATGCATGCGAGAACGGTCCGTGCCCGAGGTCATGAAGAAGCGCGGCACACAATACGACAAGACGCTCCGATTGGTCCCATTCCGGACGTCCTTCAAAGCTGTTGTCGATAATGCGGCGAACGATTTCATAGACTCCAAGTGAGTGGCTGAAGCGACTATGTTCGGCTCCGTGGAACACGAGATACGTCGTCCCGAGCTGACGAATCCGACGAAGACGCTGAAATTCCTTCGCTCCAATAACGTCCCAGATGACTTGGTCACGAATATGTATGTAACGGTGTACGGGATCTTTGAACACTTTTTCTTCTGCTAGTTTTTGCTGTGCATACGGAAGCATGCTTTCACCGTCTTTCTATGCTGTTCTCTCAGTATAAGGAAGTTTCTTTTTGAAAAAAAGGGTCTTCCGCACTGCTCTTCTATACCCTATTTGTTCGTGAACAAGGCCTCATTTCCCTTTAAAAAATAGAAACAGCCTGACAAAAAATCTCCGTCAGACTGTTAAGTGTTCGGCAGCATCCCTTGGGACTCTAGCTTGGCCACGATTTTTTCCATCAGTTCTTCTTCCGACAAAGCGGCTACGGGACGATTGTTGACGAATGTGAACGTCTTCTTCCGACCAGGTCCGCAGTAGGATTGGCATTCTTTTACTTCTATTTCAGCCTCCGGATCGAGGGCTTTTAATTTAGGAAGCAATGTTTTGAGATGGACGGCATCGCATTCAGTACAAACGCGGAAATGGTTTGCCATACTCTTCACAACCTTCTTTGATAGTGTGGAACTCGTTGTCATTGTAGCGCACGCCCTTGTTTTCTAGCAAGCGAAATTTCTGTGAATAAAAGTCTTCAAATCTGCCTATGCTAGATACTAGAACACAAGAGAAAAGAGGGATTTGAATGAGTAAACCACGTCAAGATGCTTGGCAACAAGAAGCGGACCTGTTACTTGCCGACATCGTACTCCGCCACATCCGAGAAGGCAGCACCCAATTGAACGCTTTCGAAGAAGCCGGTAACAAAATGAAGCGCACGGCAGCTGCTTGCGGTTTCCGCTGGAACGCGGTCGTCCGTCATGAGTTCGATGAGCAAGTCGCTGAAGCGAAAGAAGCCCGGAAAGAAAAACTGAAACTGCTCGGCAAAGTCTCTATTGCGGTTTAGATAGCATTTTCTGATTGCGCTCGAGTACTCGCGTCAGATACGACGTATACAGCTCCATCTCATCTTGCGCAAGAGATTGGATCCGAACATCGTCAGCGAGCGCTTGAATGGCTTGATAGCTTCGCACAACGAGGTCTTGGACGGTAAGTGGTAAGCCGGTCAGCTCAACTAAAGACGCCATCACTTCCGGACGTATGGCCGGATAGGTGAACTTCGTTGGCTCGCCCTGCAAGCCTCGCTCGTAGAACTCGCGCACAAGTTCTGCTCTCGCTGGACCGCTCCCTTCGACGCACAAATAGATCTGGACGGCGATTCCTTGACGGATGCGACGCTGCGAGATGCCAGCGAACTTTTTGCCGTCGATACTGAGGTCGTAATCTCCTGGACAATACGAACCGACAATTTCATAGGCTTCGATTTGATCCGCAACTTCTGGTAAAATCAAACGTACAAAATCGACCATCGCTTCGTAGCCGGCTGGAATATCAATAGACTCTTCATTCTCTGAAAAAACGAGTGACAGATTCAGCACGCCATCATCAAGCACAACCGCAAGGCCTCCTGAGTTTCGCACGATGGGTGTGAAGCCTTGTGTTCGCAAATACTCCATACCGTCTTCTAAGTACGGGAGACGGTGGTCTTGAATACCGAGCACAACGGTCTGGCGATGTACCCATGTCCGAAGCGTCGGCGGGGACAACTGCTGGCCAACGGCGTGACACAACGTATCATCAGCGGCAAACGATTCTAAAGCTGAACGGGACTGCGCACTGAGCGACTCGTCCCAAAAGCGCCACAATGGGCGTTGTAAAAGTTTCATGGGGCAACTACTTTCTTTCCATATCGATTCTACTGCAGACTTTGTGCAGCGGTTAAATAACTTAATTTATAGACGTCTTCTGCAGAACAGCCGCGGGACAGGTCGTTCACCGGTTGGTTCAACCCTTGTAGGATTGGCCCGATGGCTTCGAATCCACCAAGGCGCTCGGCAATCTTGTAGCCGATGTTTCCTGCTTCAAGTGAAGGGAACACGAAGACGTTCGCTTGACCGGCAACTTCCGAACCTGGTGCTTTCTTGGCCGCAATCGCAGGAACAAGACTCGCATCGAACTGGAGCTCGCCGTCTACTGACAAGTCAGGTGCTTTTTCTTTCACTAAAGCTAAGGCTGCTGATACTTTCTCTGTTTCTGGGGATACCGCAGAACCTTTTGTGGAGAACGACAACAACGCAACTTTCGGATCGATTCCAAAAGCCTTCGCCGTCTTAGCTCCTTCGACTGCAATCTCTGCTAAATCTTCGCTTGTCGGTGCAATCGTGATAGCACAATCTGCGAACACGTAACGCACGTCATCTTTTACCATGATGAACGCTCCGCTTGTCTTATTGATGCCTGGCTTCGTCTTGATGATCTGTAAAGCTGGACGAACGGTATCTGCTGTCGTGTGGGCGGCACCACTTACAAGGCCATGTGCTTTTCCTGTATAGACAAGTAGCGTACCAAAGTAATTGACTTGCTTCAATAACTCGCGGGCCTGCTCTTCTGTCGTCTTCCCTTTTCGACGTTCCACGAACGCTTCGACCAGTTCATCTAACTGTTCGTACGTTTCTGGATGGATGACTTGAATTCCACGTGCAGCAAGTTCTGGTGCATCGCCAATGACTATTGGCGTGATGATGCCTTCTTCGTGAAGACGAATGGCTGCTTCTTGAATACGAGGGTCGTCACCTTCAGGTAGTACGATGGTCTGATTATATGATTTTAAGGTGTCTTTAATTTGATCAATAAAATGCGTCATAGGGTTTCCTCCTCCGCTCTACTACTGCAAGAATACATGATTTTGCCACAGTTTGTCATGCCTTGTCATCGCTAGGATAGAAAGGGCGGCAAGACATATGGTAAACTGAGAATGTTGAGAAGTACTAAAGGAGTGTTTAGATATGAACGAAGCAGCAATTACATTAGATGGCTGGTACGTATTGCATGATTTCCGCACAATGGACTGGTCCTCATGGAAACAACTACCGGCTGAAGAGCGCCAAGCGGCTACAGAAGAGTTTTTAGCGTTCTTAGACGAGATGCAACAAGTGGACGATGCAAAAGAAGGCGCACATGCTTTCTATACAGTTGTGGGTCAAAAAGCAGACTTCATGCTTATGACGCTACGTCCTACTATGGATGAGTTGAACGCAATCGAAAACCGCTTCAACAAATTGACGATTGCAGAATTCACGATTCCTGCTTATTCGTACGTTTCTGTAGTAGAATTATCGAACTACCTAGCAGGCGAATCAAACGAAGATCCATACCAAAACCCACATGTTCGTGCACGTCTATACCCAGAGTTACCACGCACGCAGTATGTCTGCTTCTACCCGATGGACAAGCGCCGTCAAGGAGACGACAACTGGTACATGCTTTCTATGGACGATCGCAAAACAATGATGCGCAGCCACGGAATGATCGGCCGCGGTTATGCTGGTAAGGTGAAACAAATCATCTCTGGCTCAATCGGTTTTGACGATTTCGAGTGGGGTGTAACATTGTTCTCGGACGACGTCCTTCAGTTCAAGAAGCTAGTATATGAAATGCGTTTTGATGAAGTAAGTGCACGTTATGGCGAGTTCGGTTCGTTCTTCGTAGGAACATACCTAGACAGCGACAAACGCAAAGAATTCTTTCAAGTTTAATTAGATATACTAAAAGGGAGTTTCTCATACTAATTGAGGAACTCCCTATCTTTATGTTCTATGAAGTGTAGGGGAAGCGTTCCGCGGGCGCGGGCTGAGCCTCGGTCTCAGCTTCCGCTTTTAATCCCGCTGGAGTCACCCCTACACTTTTTTTAATTATGTTGATCCAACTACTTTTTGTTCCTAAATTCAATTACTACCCAACTTCTCATGGTTTTATAAAGAAGATTTGGCAACTGCTACGATTAGCATTACCCAGCCTACTAAAAACGCTACGCCACCGATTGGTGTGATGGCACCCAAGATCCCAACGCCGCTAAGCGCGAGCGCGAAAAGACTGCCTGAGAAAATAATAATTCCAACTAAAATGGCATAGCCTGCCGTCGATAAGGCACCGCTTGTTCCCAGCAAGTTCGGGTGCATCAAGATAGCAATCGCAATCAATGCGACCGCGTGGAACATCTGATACTGAACCGCCGTTTCCCAAATAGCGAGATACTTCTCGGATAGACGTTCTTTCAGTGCATGCGCCCCAAAGGCTCCTAATGCTACTGATAAAAAGCCATTAATGGCTCCTGCGATTAAAAACAACTTCACTACAATTCCTTCTTTCTATTAAAAATCAAACAACGAATCTCCGTTGGCGTCGTCTTCTTCAAAGCGTTTGCCGCTTAACGGGACACTTGGTGTGACTGGTGCGTTCACTTGCGCAGGAACTGCTTGGACAGGTTGTGACGTCGCTACACTCTGCGAAGGTGTCGGCCCAGTCGCCAATCCTACATCACAAAGCGCTTTAATAGCCGCAAAACACTCGCGTCGCTCTGCGTCACTTGTCGCCACTTGGAGTCGCTGTGTATACGTTTGAATTTGTGCTGCTACTTGTTGATAACTGATCATGTCTGTCGACTCCTTTTCACCGTTTCATGCTAGCGCAGTTACCGGCAAAAATCAATTGGGGACTGTCCCCATCCTTCTAGTTGCTGATTGATTTTCGAATACGGTTTGCTTCCAAAGAAGCCTCGAGAAGCACTCAATGGACTTGGGTGCACCGATTCGATAATCACGTGCTTGTCGGTGTCAATTAGCGCCTTCTTTGTTTGGGCAGGTCGTCCCCATAACACGAAGATGACAGGTTCGTCTTTATCGGAGACGGCACGTATTACGGCGTCCGTGAACTCTTCCCAGCCCCAGCCTTTATGCGAATGGGCATTGCCCTGTTCGACCGTCAGTACCGTGTTGAGAAGTAACACACCTTGAGCCGCCCAACTGCGAAGATCTCCTGTATTTCGTTTGCAACCAAGATCCGCTTGTAACTCCTTATACATGTTGCGAAGGGATGGTGGCAGCGGCGTACCGGGTTGAACGGAAAAGCTCAGACCGTGTGCTTGACCGGGACCGTGATACGGATCTTGCCCGAGAATAACTACGCGAACATCATCGAATGGAGTGTATTTCAAGGCATTTAATACATCATCCCACTTCGGAAAAATGGTCTTCTGTTTATATTCTTCCTCTAATCGCTCTTTTAAGAACAGAAAATACGGAGCTTCCCATTCATCTGCGAGTACTTCTTTCCATTTCGGCATCCACTCACTCCTCGAATTCGATTGTGACCTCGTACTCTACTAGTTGGAACATATCTTGCAAGACTTTCTCGGCGTTGGTTTCGGCTAATTCAAGTAATCCTTGAGTTTTAGCTTCCTCTAACATTAACTCTTGCGCTTCAGCAGCTAAATCATACGCTTCGGATAAATCAAGTTTGTCACTTAATAGCCCTTCATAGGATAAGGCTTGAACTTGTTCCATAAACAAAGTTGGTTCTCCCAAAACTTTTGGTTTAGGAACCTTAAGATTGGCAGTTTTCTCTTCTTCATTTATTTCTATATCATTTTCTGAGATATCCGAGAAATCAATACCAGCTTGTACTTTTCCAGGGAAAATGATGAGAATTTGACGACTTGTACCTGGTATCTTTATATCTGAAAATAAAGTTTTATAATCTTCTTTTTCAATAACAGACTTTAAATAAGCCTCAGCAGTGACCAAATCTTCTTTTTCCTGTAGGCGTTCCACGAAAGCAGCCTTTTGTTCAAAGCTTTTGCTTCCTAATGAAAAGTTCATCAGCTCGTTAGTCTTACTTAAAATAAAAGCAATTGATACCAAAACTAGAGCAAAAGCAAGCCATTTCAAAGCATTCCCTGGGAGTGTAAAACTCCTGTGACGAGTTGGTTCTGCATATGTAGCGGCAGTCTCATCTTTTTTACTTCTAGTTAAGCGTCCTTTAGAGTTTTCTTTCTCTTTCGACATAATCTCATCTCTTTCCACATTTTTCTTTTACTTTAACAAATTTTCCTAACTGGTACATCTATTATTGGCGTGATAGGATGGCAAGAGAGGTGAAATTATGTCAGATTTACGATTTCGAGAGAAACTTCGTCAAGTAGAAAAGGCTGCGACTACTAGTGATCAAGTGCCTGAGAAAGCCAAGCGAGTTGGCGTTTTAATAGTCTTCGCATTTGCCCTTCTATTGATTGTAGGGTTGCTAACGCTTGCTGTACTTGCCGCCATCGGTTCTAGTTACGGAACGGCTATCTTCCTCACCGTTATCGGTATAGGGCTAGCTTTTATCGTCTGGAATGTCTACCGGGCGCCGAAGCTTCCTTAATGGAAATTCGGTGAGAGTCTGATACAATGAAACATAGAAATTTAGGAAATTGGGGGAACTAGCATGGCTATCAAGAAAACTCTTACAATTGCAGGATCCGATACTTCAGGTGGTGCAGGAATCCAAGCGGACTTGAAAGCATTCCAAGAACATGGCACGTACGGTATGACGGCTCTTACTGTAGTCGTTACAATGGACCCAGACAACGGCTGGAGCCACGGCGTATACTCACTTCCAACTGATGTGTTGAAGTCTCAGATCAAGACGGCTCTTTCTACAGGAGTAGACGCGATCAAGACGGGAATGTTGAGCACAGAAGAAATCATTGAAATCGCAGGGAATGCGATTCAACAAGCTGGCGTTGAGAACGTCGTCATCGACCCGGTAATGGTATGTAAAGGTGAAGACGAAGTATTGAACCCAGGTACTGTCGGCGCGATGATCGAGTACTTGTTACCACACGCTAAAGTCGTGACACCGAACTTGTTCGAAGCTGGTCAACTTTCTGGCCTTGGCGCTTTGAAGACAATCGAAGACATGAAAGCTGCTGCTCAAAAGATTCATGAGTTAGGCGCGAAGAACGTCATCATTAAAGGCGGTAAACAGTTGAAACACGAGAAGGCTGTTGACTTGTTCTTTAACGGCGAGACTTTCACTCTTCTTGAAACAGAAAAAACACCAACGACTTACAACCACGGTGCTGGATGTACATTCGCTGCTTCTATTACAGCGAACTTGGCAAATGGCATGTCTGTAGAAGATGCCGTATTTGAAGCAAAAGAGTTCGTCTCAGCTGCTATTAAAAATGGTTGGAAACTGAACGAGTACGTAGGGCCAGTTCTTCACGGTGCGAAAAGCATTCACGGTGCACCAGAAGTAACAACAACTCAAGTTTAATTACACTAGAGCCTGCAGCAGCAGGCTTTTTCTATCGAATGCATAAGGAGGTCTCCCATGGAAACTGTACAACCCACAATCTTACAACAGCATCTCGACCGCTTTGCCGGAGAAGATGTCTTTATCCATCTAGAAACAACAAATGGCGCTTATGCGAACCATTTTAACGAAGAAGTCTTCAATGCCGGCGCCTTTATTCGGAACGTCCAGCTCCGCTACGAACTAGCGAAAGTGGTGGGCGACTCTCCTCACCGTGTCGGCCTCAAGCTGCCAAACGGCTGGGTCTACGCACAAGGAATCACCCATTTTGAAATCGATGAACATGACCGTCTGTTAATGGCAGGTCATGATTTTAGTGGAAAGCTTGCGGTCGCATTGCAGATCAGCCGCACGCCATTCGCTTATTAAGGAGGAAGATGAAATGACTATTCCACACGAAGAAGCTGTCCTCGTCATCTTCCCACACCCAGATGACGAAGCATTTGGTGTCTCAGGCACCATTTCAACGTATATTAAACAAGGTACACCCGTAACTTACGCTTGCTTGACTCTAGGCGAGATGGGCCGCAATCTGGGGAATCCCCCTTTTGCAACTCGTGAGTCCTTGCCTCAGATTCGCAAAAAGGAACTTCAAGCTTCAGCAGACGCTATGGGCTTGAAAGACCTTCGTATGATGGGTCTGCGCGACAAGACGATTGAATTCGAAGATGACAATAAGATGGTACAGCTCGTTCAAGATTTGATTGACGATGTGAAGCCTTCTTTGATCATCACGTTCTATCCGGACTATTCGGTTCACCCGGACCACGAAGCGACAGCTCGTGCCGTGTCACGTGCTGTGTACCGCATGCCACAAGAACAGCGTCCGAAAATCTACGCAGTAGCATTTTCAAACGCAACGAAAGACGATTTGGGCGAGCCACACGTCATCCACGACATCACAGAAGCTCGCGAACAAAAGATGGGCGCTATGCGTGCGCACATCTCACAAACGGCTTGGATGTTAGAAGAAATGGAAAAGCGCTTGGCTGACGGGGAACCAGAAGCAGAGAATTGGCTCCACTTCGAGCGTTTTTACATTTACGATGTTGAAACTAGTAAGTATCAGTAAGACCTGATCAGATGCTTGCCACTGGCAGGCATCTTTTATTTTTTTGAGATTTTTTTCGATTTCATTCGGCGTCTGAACTATATTCAAAAATTCTGTATATTCATTCAATATTATGCACTTTAGCGCTATAAAGTATGTATATAAATTGAATAGTTCGAATAGACAAAATAGTTCTATTTTACTAACATAAAGTAAATTTTTCGCCATTTTTCCTATAAAATCAGTAGTTTTCCGGCTTCGTTCCAGTATCTTACATAGACATTTGTAAGCGCTTTTCGTATGATAAGTTCACGGTTTCGCCGTATTTTTGTACATAAAGGAGACTTCCCATGAAAAAGAAATTTTCTCTTTCCACATGGTTGTTATTTTTAATCCCTTCCATCGTGGGTGTAGTACTATTTATGATTCCCCTTCCTGACGGAGACGTCATGCGCGTGCCGATCGCGTCACTTGCTAACATCCTGGCTGGTTTCTTGGCGCCTGTCATTCAGTGGATTGCTTTGATCACCGTTGCCATCGCAGCAATCGGTTCGTTGCTTTACATCGCGCGACCAAAAGACGATTCTTTTGGTGCAAGTCTATTTAAAGTGACACCATTTTGGCTTGTAGTCCGCTTAGTAGCTCTTGTTTACGCTATTATGATTATCTTCCAAGTGGGACCAGAAGTGGTTTGGAGCGATATCACGGGTGGTTTCTTACTTGAGCCAACTGAAGGTCTTGTATCCTTCTTGTTCACGATTTTCTTGTTCGCAGGTCTTTTCTTACCATTGCTTTTAAACTTCGGTTTACTTGAATTCTTCGGTGCGCTGCTTGTAAACGTTATGCGTCCATTGTTCCGCTTACCTGGTCGCTCAGCAGTTGATGCCGTGACTTCTTGGGTCGGTGACGGCACAATCGGAGTATTATTAACAGCTCGTCAATACGAAGAAGGTTTCTATACGAAGAAAGAAGCCGCTATCATCGGAACTACGTTTTCTGTCGTGTCTATTACATTTAGTATCGTCGTCATCGAAGAAATCGGTCTTGGCAGCTACTTCTTGCCATTCTATGCGACTGTAATCTTCGCTGGAGTCGTTCTTGCTTTGATCATGCCTCGTATCTACCCTCTTCGTGGAAAACCAGAAGAATATGTAGATGGGCAACCACTTGATTTAAGCCGTGAAGAATTACCAGACCATCACTCTGTAGTTTCTTATGGTCTTGAAAATGCTTTAAAGAAAGCAGATGCCAACCGTTCTATCTCTAAATTCTTTAAAGACGGAATTCGTACGGTCATTGATATGTACATTGGTGTGGCACCTGTCGTCCTTGCCTTCGGTACGACGGCATTGATGCTAGCTGAGTTTACACCATTTTTTACGATTTTAGGAAAACCGTTTGAGCCACTTCTTATGCTAACAGGTATGCCTGAAGCATCTGAAGCAGCAGCGACGATGGTCGTCGGTTTCGCAGATATGTTCTTACCAGCGATTTTAGGTGCAGGTATCGAATCGGAAATGACTCGTTTCTTCATCGCGACAATGTCTGTCACTCAGTTGATCTACATGTCAGAAGTCGGTGGCTTGTTACTTGGTTCGAAGATTCCTGTAAATTTCAAAGACTTACTGATCATCTTCTTACTTCGTACAATCATCGCGTTCCCAATCATTGCGGTTGTTGCGCACATTTTATTTTAATAGCTAACAAAAATGAGGCCCTCGTCGGGGCCTCATTTTTATTACACTAACTGTTGTTTCGCACGTAGTTGCTTGAACATATCGCGAGTCATCGCATCTAAGTCATACTTCGCTTGGAAGCCCCATTCATCACGAGCTGCCGTTGCGTCAATTGAATCTGGCCAGCTGTTGGCAATCGCTTGGCGCACAGGATCCACGTCATAAGAAAGCTTGAATTCTGGAATCTCTTTGCGAATCGAAGCCGCAAGCATTTCCGGGTCAAAGCTCATTGCTGTCACGTTGAATGCGTTGCGGTGGATTAGTTTCGTAGGATCCGCTTCCATCAAGTCAACGATTGCTTGCAGCGCATCTGACATGTACATCATGTCCATGAATGTGCCTTTGTCGATGTAAGATGTGTAAGCTCCGTCTTCTAGCGCTTTGTAATAAATGTCGACTGCATAGTCCGTCGTTCCGCCACCTGGCAATGTCTCATATGAGATCAGGCCTGGAAAACGAACACCGCGAGTATCAACGCCGAACTTTTGGTAGTAGTAGTCACATAGCAGTTCACCAGATACTTTGTTGACTCCGTACATCGTCGTAGGACGCTGTAAAGTGTCTTGTGGTGTGTTCACTTTTGGAGTCGAAGGACCGAATGCCCCAATCGAGCTCGGTGTGAAGAACTGCATGTTCTCTTCACGAGCCACTTCTAGCGCGTTCACAAGACCGCCCATGTTGATGTTCCATGCAAGTAATGGCTTTGCTTCTGCAGTTGCGGAAAGTAGTGCTGCCATGTGCATCATCGTGTCTGCCCCGAAGTCTTTGGCGATGCGGTGCATTTCTTCTGCATTCGTCACATCGAGGATTTCGAAAGGACCTTGCTCAACAATCGGGCTGTCCGTGCGGCGAATGTCTGTAGCTAGTACATTGTCGTTGCCATATTCTTTGCGAAGCTTTGTGATGAGCTCTGAACCGATTTGGCCAAGGGCGCCGGTGATCATGATTTTCTTCATTTCATTTCGCTCCTTATTTACAGTTGTATTTTTGGACAGGACATTATAGTAGTATAGAACATTGATATGAGTATGTTTTTACATAACGTATTATAGTATGTTCTTTCCACAGAAACAACACTAAGATGTGGAAAACGCCGTTCTAGAAATCTTGTAAAAATCGGGCGTGTCTGTAGAGGCGCTCTTTGCCTCTATGGATGCGACCGATTTTTGCGGGGATTTCTGGCGTTTGCAGCTCGATTCGATAAGATGTGGAAAACGCCTCTCCTTTTGATGGGTTGAGCGGTCGTTCTGGAGCATTAGAGAGGCTTTCTTCTGCATGAAGGATTTCTTCTTCTACAAGAAGCAGGATTTCTTCTGCAAGGAGCTGAATCCTTTAAACGAAAATCGCATCAGTCGAAAGGAACCTCAAATTTGCGTAAAAGACTTTTGAATTTGCCGAATAGAATTCCAAATTTGTCGAAAAGAACCCACAATTTGTCGAAGAACGAGCGCTCACCTCCCCCCAACCCCAAACAAAAAACCCCCGCGCCGGGAGATTCCTCTCCAGTCGCAGGGGTTCAAATCTATTTAGCTAATAACGCCAAGCTCTTTTCCGACTTTCTCGTAAATCGCAAGTGCGTCGTCAAGCATTTCTTTCGTGTGGGCAGCTGTTGGCATGTTGCGCACACGACCTGTTCCTTTAGGGACAGTTGGGAAGACGATCGATTTTGCGTAGACGCCTTCTTCTGCTAAACGTTTCGAGAACTGTTGCGTCAGCTTCTCATCACCAATGATGGTTGGTGTGATCGGTGTCTCCGAGTGCCCGATGTCAAAGCCCAATTTCTCAAGACCGGCTTTGAAGTAGTTGCCGTTGTCCCAAAGCTTGTCGTGAAGCTCTGTAGAATCCAGAAGCATCTGTACAGCTGCTGTGATAGCAGCTACGTCGCCTGGTGGAAGAGCCGTCGAGAACAAGAATGGACGTGAGCGAACTTTCAACCAGTCAATCAGTTGTTTCGAACCTGCTACATATCCGCCGACAACTCCAATAGCTTTTGAAAGCGTACCGATTTGGAAGTCGATTTCTTTTTCGAGACCGAAGTGTTTTACAGTCCCTTTCCCTTTACCCATAACGCCAGAACCGTGCGCGTCATCGACGTAAGTGATCAAGTCGAACTCGCGAGCAATCTCCACGATTTCAGGAAGCTTTGCAAGATCGCCGTCCATAGAGAACACGCCATCCGTGATGACCATGATCTTGTTGTATTGGCCAGATTCTTTCGCTTCTTTTGCTTTCGCGCGAAGGTCATCCATGTCGTTATGCTTGTATGCGATGATTTTCGCACGAGACAAGCGGCAGCCATCGATGATCGACGCATGGTTCAACTGATCTGATAAGATTGCATCGTTCTTGTCCATAACTGCAGAAATAGCGGCCATGTTGCAATTGAAACCAGACTGATACGAAATCGCGGCTTCTGTTCCTTTGAACTCAGCAAGTTTTTCTTCAAGCTTTACGTGAAGGTCAAGCGTTCCGTTGATTGTACGCACAGCACCAGCACCGACTCCGTATTTGTCTGTTGCTTCTTTAGCGATGCGCTTCAACTCGTCGTTTGTCGCAAGGCCTAAGTAGTTGTTTGAAGATAAGTTGATCAGGTCTTTACCGCCGACCTTGATGATTGGACCATTTGGACCTTCTACCGGATCGATTTCGTTGTAGAGACCTTGGTCCTTCAATTCGTTTAAGTTTAGTTCTAAAAATGAATCAAGTGATTTAGACATGTTCTTCTTCCTTTCCTAGCTGGAATAAAACGTTCAGTAGTAGTGTATCATTTATGGCCCGGTTTTGCCTTCACATCAAACGGTTCTTGTGAAAGCTTTTCAATCAGCTTCTCAACAGCTGGTAGCGTGTAGTGCACCAATTGACCGAGTCCAAACGCAATCAGGAAGGTTCCGACACCAAGAGGTCCACCGAGCAGCCACCCAATCAAAGCGACGCCCATCTCCATCGACGTCCGAATCGTCTTGACCTTCGCCCCTGTCTTTTCCACAAGGAGAATCATGATTGAATCTCGAGGTCCCGCACCTACGCGAGCTGCTACGTAGGTTCCTGCACCAATTCCCATGACGATGACGCCTAACACGAAGAGCACAGTCTTCGCAACGACCGTCTCTGGGTCGGGTAGCACCCAGTTATAAAAATCGATGAACGCACCAATCAGTAAAATATTGAGCCAAGTCCCAAGGAGCGGGATGCGTTTTTCAAACACTACCACAATTGCAATTAGTGCGAAGCCCATTAAGATAGACCACGTTCCAATCGTTAAGCCAAATAGCTGAAACAGTGCCACATGGAGGACGTCCCATGGCCCAATTCCTAAATAGTCTCCTTTAATCGTCAACGTTATGCCGAGCGCCATCAACAGAAGTCCAATCAAATAGACACTCCAGCGCACGATGTAATTCTTTCTCACAGTAACCCTTCTTTCTCACACACTCCTCTAAGTATACGACATGAGGTCAAGCCCCGGATATGGTAAGATAGGGACACATGAAGGAGAGATACTAGTATGAAAAAAGTAGTTTTAGCAGAAAAACCATCTGTCGCCCGCGACATCGCCCGTGTCCTGAAATGCACGAAAAAAGGGAACGGCTTTTTAGAAGGCGACAAGTATATTGTAACGTGGGCACTCGGCCACCTAGTGACCCTTGCAGACCCTGAAACATACGACAACAAATACAAGTCGTGGAATTTAGAAGACTTACCTATGATGCCGGATAAACTCAAACTGACGGTCATTCGCCAGTCGAGCAAGCAGTTCCATGCTGTGAAAGCCCAGCTCGAGCGAAATGACGTGGACGGTTGGATCATAGCAACAGATGCTGGCCGTGAAGGCGAACTGGTCGCTCGTTGGATCTTTGCAAAAGTGAAAGCCAAGAAACCGATTCAGCGACTTTGGATCTCGTCTGTTACAGACAAAGCCATCAAAGACGGCTTCGCGAAACTGCAACCGGGTCAAAAATACGAGAACCTCTATCACGCAGCAGTAGCTCGCTCAGAAGCGGACTGGTATGTCGGACTTAATGCGACACGTGCACTTACGACTCGCTTTAACGCACAGCTCTCAGCTGGACGCGTACAGACACCAACAGTCGCCATCATTGCTGCTCGTGAAGAAGAAATCAAAAATTTCACTCCGAAGACGTATTACGGTATTCAAGCCATCACGAAAGAAGGGTTGACGCTGACGTGGCGCGACGCGAAGTCTGGTGCGAGCCGTTCCTTTGATGCAGCGAAAATTAAAGAGTTAGTGGCAGCGGTCGATAACCAACAAGCCGTCATTACAGCGCTCGATGTGAAAAAGAAAAAGACCTACTCTCCTGCTCTCTATGACCTGACAGAACTGCAGCGCGACGCCAACAAACGATTCGGCTTCTCTGCTAAAGAGACGCTCAGCACGATGCAGAAGCTCTATGAACAACATAAAGTGCTGACGTATCCGCGGACAGATTCACGTTACCTATCAAGCGATATCGTGCCGACACTTGCGGAACGTTTGAAGGCTTGTGCAGTCAGCGATTACCGTTCGATTGCGAACAAGATTTTGACGAAACCGATTAAAGCATCTAGTTCGTTTGTAAACGATGCTAAAGTATCCGATCACCACGCCATCATCCCAACGGAAGAGCCTGTGAACTTAAGTGCGATGAATGACAAGGAACGCAAGATCTATGACCTCGTAGTCAAGCGGTTCCTAGCCATCCTCATGCCTGCTCACGAATTCGAACAGCTTACGGTCGTGACTCAAGTTGGCAAAGAAGAATTTGTAGCGAAAGGAAAAACGGTTCTTCAACAAGGCTGGCATGAAGTAATGAATAATCACGAAGACGAAGAAGATGAAGTTGCAGAACAGACTTTGCCGAAGCTCGAAAAAGGGCAGAAGCTCACTATCGATTATGTACGTGAGACATCTGGGCAAACTAAGCCCCCTGCTCGTTTTACGGAAGCGACACTTCTGTCTGCGATGGAAAACCCAAGTGGTTATTTAGAAGACTCGAACAAGCAGCTCGCCGATACACTCAAAAAGACTGGCGGTCTCGGAACCGTGGCGACACGCGCCGATATTATCGAGAAACTGTTCAATTCGTTCTTGATTGAAAAACGAGGAAAAGATTTGCATGTGACGTCTAAAGGAAAGCAGCTTCTCGACCTTGTCCCGCAAGATTTGCGTTCTCCTGAGATGACAGCAGAGTGGGAAATGCAACTTGAGGCCATCGCTACTGGGAAGAAGAAAAAAGAGGCATTCATCCAAGAGATGAAGCAGTACACTCAGAAAATCGTACAAGAGATCAAATCGAGCGACGCAAAGTTCAAGCACGATAATATCTCGTCCAAATCGTGTCCAGACTGCGGCAAGCCAATGCTTGAAGTGAACGGCAAAAAAGGCAAAATGCTTGTCTGTCAGGACCGCGAATGTGGCCACCGCAAGAATGTATCGCGCGTCACGAACGCTCGCTGCCCTCAATGTAAAAAGAAACTTGAATTACGTGGTGAAGGCGATGGCCAGATCTTCGTATGTAAGTGTGGTCACCGTGAGAAGTTATCCGCGTTTGAAGCACGCCGCAAGCAGCAAGGTACCGGAAAAGCGGATAAACGAAGTGTGCAGAAGTACATGAAAGAACAGCAAAAAGACGAGCCGGTGAACAATGCGCTTGCAGAGGCATTGAAGGGCTTGAAGTTTGATTAATGATATAGAAAAGCCAGGAGAGCAATCGGCCTCCTGGCTTTTTCGTATTATTGATTCTTCATGGAGGAGATCCGTTCCTGCGCTTTCTCCATCTCTTTCACTGGAGGCGCCAGCGACACGAGTGTGTCTCCCGCTTTCAATGTCAACTTTCGTTTCGTTGCCCAGAACTTGACCGTCCCGTCTTCACGCTTAATGTATAGTAACAAGCTGTCCTGTGGACGCGTCTTGAAATAATCATCTTCTGTGAATTTGTCCGTCAATGTTGTCTTCCGGATCACATGTCCGCGGACAATTCGTGAATTCAGCGTATAAATGTCTGCTTGCTCGTCAAACAGGACAATGCCACCTAGCGACGGATGGTACTCTTCTTTATCCGCTCGATAGGGCGCCGTTTGGAACAACATCTCCCGACCGATTTCAGGGATAAAGTTTGATGAAATCAAGGCGTTGTAAGCGTCCGTCTCCGTCGCCGCTATCATTATTGGATACGGTGCAAAATCCAGAGTGTACTCTGTTTGTTCCGAAAGGATATCGCCACGGTACGTAGGAATTCCTAACTTTCTAGCAAATCGCAGGTGTTCCCATGAACTGTCGACGATCAATGTCTCGACTCCATCTTTTTTCAAAGATTCCCCAAGCTTCGCTGAAAATTCGGTCCCCCCCACAATCAGAACTCCAGGTCGATCGGAAGCAGCAAGATCGAGCTTCTTTGCGAGCCAACCAATTGAAAATCCATGGAACACAACAGTAGAGAATACAAGCGCAAATGTGAGAGCCGTCAAAATATCTGCATCTTGATAGCCATTCTCCGTTAACACGCCTGCAAAGTACCCAGATACAGTTAGCGCCACAATTCCACGAGGGGCAATCCAACCAAGTAGCGCCTTTTCCTTCCAGTGAAGGTCCGTTCCAATAGTAGCGACCCAAATCGATAAGGGCCGCACGACGAACAACATCGCTGCAACAAATACGATGATACCCCAGTCAAAGATGGCTAGTAACGTCTCCGCTTGCAACGACGCCGTCAGCATAACAAAAATCGAGGAAATCAATAATACGGAGATATTTTCTTTAAAGTGGCGAATATCGTTGATGGATGCGATATGCATGTTTGCCATCATAATCCCCATAGCTGTGACGGCTAGTAAGCCAGTCTCATGCATCACCAAATCTGAAACGACGAAGACAAGCAGCACTACAGCAAATAGGACAGGGGCTTTCAAATACTCCGGAATCATCCCGCGCTCCAGCATCTTCCCTTGTCCCCAGCCGACTCCAATACCAAGTAGTGTCGCAAAAATAGACGCTCCAAAGAACAGTAGAAATTCTTCAAGAGTAATGGTACCGCCAGCAAATTTAATAAACTCGTAAGCAAAGACGGCTAGTAAGGCACCAAATGGGTCTACAACAATTCCTTCCCACTTTAGAATTGCGGCAGGACGTGCCTTGAGCTTTGCCTGTCTAAGAAGCGGCAAAATTACTGTTGGTCCCGTCACGATGAACAAGCCCCCAATAATGAAAGCCACTTCTAATGACAAGCCAGCCAAGAAATGTGCCGCAAGGGAACCTCCTATCCACGCAATAAACGCTCCGAGTGTCACGACACGCGTCAGCGGCTTACTAAACGTCTTCACTTCTCGAAAATCCAAATTCAAACTGCCTTCAAACAAAATGATGGCGACAGCGAGGGAAATTAATGGATTGAACAGCTCTCCGAGACTTGCTTCTGGGTTAATCAGACCAAATACCGGTCCGACGAGCAAGCCGACAATCGACATGATGACGATGGCAGGCATACGAAATCTCCAAGCGAGCCACTGAGAAAAGATTCCCAGAAAAATAATGACCATTAACACAACTAATAATGAATCCAGAATTTCCACTCTCCTTTCGCATAGTTTCTTAATTCGTTCATAGAGTGAATTATAGAGGAAAAAGGAGGATGAATGCTATAAAAATTGCCTATCTTTTCGATCTGGCCATAGAAATGACTGGCTATGCAATCCAGCGTGCGGAATTTTCCAGCGCCACTTTACTCAAGCCATCCATTTTTTGTTAAAGCACCACTTGCCTTCCATGCTGCTTTCACTACGTACTCGACGCAGCCTGAGCTTCACCGCCTCCTATCCGATTACGAACCCACACTGGTCACTCGAGATGCGGGACGTTCCACTCGTGAAGAGATTCAATTTCTCCAATTGCTTGGTAGCCGGGTAGCTGTTATAGATGACTCTGGTGACGGCGCCATGTATGCCGACCTTCAGTTGCAGACCCTCTACATTGATGGAAGTCGTCCTATATGATGCGCTGCTCAGTCGCAAAAAAGAGCAACTCGAAAAGTTTGCCGGCACCTTACGTCCTGAAGACCTTCTCCTTGAATTCCAGACACTTGCCGAACTTCGGGAATTCACATCCTAGTGGGTAGTGTGGTAAACTAGAGGGTAGATTGTCACGAAAAGGAAGTAATTAGATGACGAAGCATGAGCTTGAACAACAAATCGCTGAACTGAAGATGGACTATGTGCGCCTCCAAGGGGACATGGAAAAGCTTGAATCGACGGGTCATCCCGCGATGCTCGAAAAAGCGGAGCAACGACTCGCCGCAATGGAAGCCCAGTTACAGGAATTGAACGAAGCGCTCGCTAAGATCTAATTAGCGAGTTTTTTTATTTTAGATGTGGAGAACGCCGCTCTAGAAATTTTGTAAAAATCAGGCGTGCCCGTTGAGGTGCTTTTTGCCTCGGTTGGTGCGACTGATTTTTGCGGGGATTTCTGGCGTTCGCAACTCGATATCGTTTTAGATGTGTAAGGCGTTTGGTCAGAAATGCTTCGGAAATCAGGCGTGCCCGTTGAGGTGCTTTTTGCCTCTATAGGTGCGAACGATTTTTGAATGTATTTCTAACGCCTGCAACTCGATATCGTTAGATGTGGAGAACGCCGCTCTAGAAATCACGCTACACTTGTACAGCAAGTCATGGAAACTATATTGTAAGGATCGAGGAACCAACCATGAGTTTATTAACAGTAGATAATTTAGGACACTCCTTTGGAGACCGTACCCTATTTAAAGATGTATCATTTCGTTTGGTCGAAGGCGAACATGTCGGTTTAGTCGGCGCAAACGGCGTCGGAAAATCCACGATGATGTCAATCATTACAGGAGAGCTCGTCCACGATACAGGACGCGTAGAATGGCTGCCAGGTACGCATTACGGCTACTTAGATCAGCATACGCGCTTGCAACCAGGCCGTTCGATGATGGACACATTGCGTGATGCGTATTTGCCACTTTATGAAAAAGAAGCGAAGATGAATGACATCGGGATGCAGATGGCGGAAGCTTCGCCAGAAGAGCTGGAGCAGTTGCTCGATGAAATGGCAGAGATTCAAGATGCTCTAGACGCTGGAGACTTCTACACACTTGATATGAAAATCGAAGAGGTTGCACGAGGTCTAGGTCTAGATGCAATTGGTCTTGATAAACGAGTAGATGCCTTGTCAGGTGGACAACGCACAAAAGTATTGCTCGCTAAATTGCTTTTAGAAAAACCAAAAGTTCTCTTGCTCGATGAACCTACCAACTATTTAGACGAAGAGCACATCAACTGGCTTGCGAACTATTTAAAGAACTATCCGCATGCGTTCATGCTGATCTCCCACGATACCGAGTTCATGAACAGCGTGACGGACGTCATCTTCCACCTGGAATTCTCGAAGTTGACACGCTACACAGCGACTTATGAAAAATTCATCGAGCTTGCGGAGCTTCACAAACGCCAGCACATCGATGCTTATGAGAAACAACAAGATTTCATCAAGAAGCAAGAGCAGTTCATCGCGAAGAATAAAGCGCGTTACTCGACGACAGGTCGTGCAAAATCTCGTCAGAAACAACTCGACCGTATGGAACGAATCGACCGTCCAGAGACGGCACAAGACGCGCAATTCAGCTTCAAAGAAGCTCGCGGTTCTAGCCGTTATGTAGTAGAAGCAGATCACTTGGTCATCGGATATGACAAGCCTCTTCTTCCTCCACTAACTTTCACAGTTGAACGCGGCGAGAAGATTGCCTTAGTTGGAATGAACGGTGTCGGGAAATCGACGCTTCTGAAGACAATGCTCGGTAAGATTCCTGCCCTTGACGGGAAAGTCGCTCGCGGAGACTTCTTAGTTCCTGCTTACTTTGAACAAGAAGTGAAAGCCGGAAATGTTACTCCAATCGACGACGTCTGGGGAACATTCCCAAGCATGGATCAACACCAAGTGCGTGCAGCTCTAGCTCGTACAGGTTTGAAAAACGACCATATCTCACGCCCTCTTTCAAGTTTAAGTGGAGGAGAACAAGCAAAAGTTCGTCTGTGTAAGTTGATGCTGGATGAAAGTAACTGGATGCTATTCGATGAGCCGACGAATCACTTGGACGTTCAAGCAAAAGCAGAACTCAAACGTGCGATGCAAGAATACAAAGGCACGATTGTACTTGTCTCTCACGAACCTGATTTTTACGAAGGCCTTGTTACGAAGGTGTGGAATGTAGAGGAATGGTTCTCGACAGGCGAAGAATTTGTTGAAGAACGCACAGAAAAATAAGCATAAAAAATCCCAAGACGATGTGGTCTTGGGATTATTTTTATTAAACCAGCAACATTTCTGCTGTTTCTGCGTCATTTAAGATAAGCTCCCGTAATCGCTGCTTCGCACGGAACAGACGAGACTTTACAGTTCCAATCGAAACTTTCATCATTTCAGCGATTTCGACTAAAGACAATTGTTTTACATAGAAGTAAAAGACTGTTTTGCTGTAGATAGAATCCAGTTCACCAAGTTTCTTTTGTATCAACTCACTGACATCCGCTTTCGCTAGCTGATCTTCGATTGGCAATGTGTCAGCTGCAATTAAATCCAGGATGGATACATCTAATTGATCTGGCTGCACGACCATGTGTTTGCTGCGACGAACGTCTTTGCGGTATTTATCGCGGAACGTATTCATCGTGATGGTCGTCAACCATGCCTTCTCGTGGTCTACGTTTTCTAGATAGGATTCATAACGAACGACTTTCATCCAGACGTCTTGCATGAGGTCTTCCGCTTCTGCTTGGTTTTTCGTAAGTTTTAGACATAAGTAGTAGATCGAGCGATTGTGTTGTTCATATACGGTTTCAATCTTAGACATGATTGTTCCCCTCCGGTTCATTTCTTTGTAAGGCTATCTTCTCAAATAGTTACCTTACGAACCATCGAGTGTTCTTTCATGTTCATTACACTTGTGTAATCTATGAAATATGACTTTCACCTGATAAGCCTTTTCCATATCTCACAGTGTCCAGTTACACCGGCTAGAAACCCACTCAAAAATCAAACGGACCTAATGAGGCAAAGTACGCCTCACTAGGTCCGTCTGATTCCCGAGAAGTTTCTGACCAAGCCGGTTCCACATTTCTATGCACGAGCTAGTTCGTTTTCATCTTGTTCTGTTGTATCGTGAAGTTTCGTGACTGTAAGCTTGACGATGCGGTTGCGGTCCATCTCATTGACTTCAAATTCTAAGTTCTCGAATTTGACCTTTTCGCCTTCGTCCGGAACATGACCAAGAAGCTCCATGATGAAGCCACCGATGGTTTCATTCTCCGTCTGGATCTCCATCTCCATCAAATGATTGAAGTCTTCGATTTCAAAACGAGCAGCACAGATCAAGCGGTCTGCTGTATGTTCATACACCAGCGGCTCGTCGTCTTCATCCGTCTCGTCTTCAATTTCTTGTCCGATCATCTCTTCGATGATGTCTTCGTGCGTCACAATTCCAAGTGTTCCACCGTACTCATCCAAAACAATAGCCATGTGCTTTTTCTTTGCAAGCATCTGTTTGTAGACTTTCTCGACGCTCAAGGATTTGACAACGAATAACGGCTCCAAATCGACGAACTCTTCTAGCTGACGCTCCGGGTTCATCGTCCACTCGATAAAACGCTTGATGTAGAACATGCCAATGATTTGGTCCATGCTGTCTTCATAGACAGGAAAACGCGTGTATTTATTTTCTAAGATAATGCTGCGGACCTCTTCAAACGTTGCCGTCGTCGGAATCCCAACAATCTCTGTACGGTGTGTCTCGAGTACATCTTCCACGTCTTTATGTGGGAAATCGAGAACTCCTTTCAAACGCTCTGATTCGTCTTCTTCAAACGTCCCCTCTGTAGACGCAATATCTACCATAGAACGAAGCTCTTCTTTTGTCAGTGTCGCTTCTTTCACTGCCCCTTTTGACAAGATCCGAATGAAGATGTTCGTCATCTGGGCAAGTATGAACGTGATGGGACGTAAAATTTGAACCAGCAGCCCAATGACGGGAGCCACTAGATACGCAATACGATCTGAGAAGGTTACAGAAATCGTTTTTGGCAACACTTCACCAAAGATAATAATTAAGATGGTCAAGACAGCCGTTGCAACAGCAATATCCCAGCCATATTGTAACGCGATGATTGTCAACAAGGTCGGCATCGCGATATTTACGATGTTGTTCCCGATCAAGATTGTTGTAATCATTCGGTCCGGCTTAGAAAGAAGCACAAGTAGTTTCTGAGACGCACGGTCTCCTTGCTCCGCTCTAAGCTGGACCTTCATCCTATTGACTGCAGTTAATGCAGTTTCACTGCCTGAAAAGAAAAACGACAGTGCTAAACAGATGCCTAAATAGACAAATTCCATTGGTTTGTTATTCCCCCTATGTACTAACGCTCAAAATTATAATAGAACTACTATATCATATTTCCCCGCAAACTTGCATTTGAAGCTCTGCTATTCTGAAAGTTTGCTATACTTAAACAGAGATTCTAACTACAAGAAAGAGGGATTCGATGCATTCACCACAGCTAGATCGTTATTTCGCAGACCACCGCGAGGCACACTTAGCGGAGCTCAAAGAATTTTTAGCGATTCCAAGTATTTCTTCGTTATCTGAACACAAAGAAGATATGAAAAAAGGAGCCGACTGGTTGGCAGAGGCTTTGAAAAAAGCCGGTCTTGAAAACGTTAAGATTGATCCAACTGCAGGTCATCCAGTTGTCTATGCGGACTGGTTACACGCTCCAGGAAAACCAACTATTTTAATGTACGGCCATTACGATGTGCAACCAGTAGATCCGCTTCACCTATGGGAAACAGCTCCGTTTGAAGCCACAATTCGAGATGAAAAGATCTTTGCACGAGGCGCAAGTGACGACAAAGGTCAAGTGTTCATGCACGTCAAAGCAGTAGAAGCGTTACTTAAAGAAACAGGCGAACTTCCGGTCAACATCAAGTTCTTAATCGAAGGCGAAGAAGAAATCGGAAGCCCGAACTTAGATGCTTATGTTGAAGAAAATAAAGAAGCTCTTGCAGCTGATGTCATCGTCATCTCCGATACAGGTATGCAAGGTCCTGGACAGCCAGCAGTGTGTTACGGCCTTCGTGGTCTTGCCGGCATTCAAATCGATGTAAAAGGTGCAAAAGGCGACTTGCACTCAGGTCTTTACGGAGGCGGCGTCCAAAATGCGCTACACGCAATTGTAGAGCTGCTCGCATCGTTCCGAGACAAAGAAGGCACGATTCAAGTCGACGGGTTCTACGACAACGTCCGTCCTCTTGCTGATGAGGAGCGCGAAGCTTATGCTGCACTCAACTTTGATGAAGAGGCGCTGAAGAATGAACTTGAAGTTCCTGCTCTATTCGGCGAACCTGGTTATACACACTTAGAACGTGTGTGGGCTCGTCCAACTCTTGAAATTAACGGCGTCTTCGGTGGTTTCTCAGGCGAAGGAATCAAGACCGTGCTTCCAAACGAAGCTGGTGCGAAGATCACTTGCCGCCTTGTACCAGACCAAGATCCAGATGAAATCGTGGCGAAACTTAAAGCACACGTTGAAGCGAACAAGCCTGAAGGTGTGGAAGTGACGGTCTCTGAATTCGATAAAGGAAAGCCGTTCATCACTCCTTATGACCACCCTGCCATCCAAACTGCAGGAGCGAGTTACGAAGCAGTATATAATGTCCCAACTGCTTACGTTCGTGGCGGAGGGTCGATTCCAATCGTGGCGTCATTCGACGAGATCCTAGGACTTCCTGTCGTATTGATGGGCTTTGGTTTAGCGACGGAAAACTTCCACGCACCAAATGAGCACTTCCATTTGGAGAACTTTGATAAAGGATTACGTGTTATCGGTAATTACTATGAACAGATGGCGCAGTATACTCCTGAACAACTTAAGAAATAAAGTGGTCCGGCCCTTGTGGCCGGATTTTTATATTAAGATGTGGAGCCGACTGTCCAGAAACTCCGCTAAATGTCAGCGTGACCGGGGAGGCGCTCTCTGCCTCATCGGTTGCGATGTCATTTGGTGTGTGTTTCTAGGAGGCGCAACTCGATTACTTCTAGATGTGGAGAACTCCACTCTGGAAATCTCATCAAAACCCGTGTGGAAATACTTTAGTTAGGTGATTATTACATTAAGTTCTCTCATTATGACAGTAGCGGACTTTATTATGACAGTAACTCGCTCCACTCTTACATTAGCGACTCCCACTCTTACATTCCTCGTTTTATGGAAACTAATCCGCCACCACCACACACCCAAGCTACCCAACCCCTTCCTAGCAAGGTCTCCCCCAAACAAAAAAACCGACCCTATTGAAGGCCGGTTTCCCACTCACTCAAAGTATTCAAGAATATCTGCCACTGGTTTCCGTGGCTTCGCTTTCGGCATATCATCAAAGTGGCCGAACTGTAGCATGCTGATGATGCGTTCGCCTGGTTTGACGCCTAAAGTCTGACGGAATTTTGGATGGTCGATAAACGGAGGTGTCTTCCAGCAAGAACCGATCTCCATCTCCCAAGCAGCAAGCTGCATATTTTGGATCATGGCACTGACAGCGCTGAAATCTTCTAGGCGCTCTTTTTGACGCGCATCTTCAGGAACGATCACAAATAAAACAGCACCCGGTTGCATAAACTTAGCTAACGCCGCTTGCAGTTCTTCTTCTGACATATCGCGCCACTTTGGAACAGCCACTTCTTTAATAGCGTCTACCATGCGGTCCATCGCTTCCCCAACAGCTCCTACTAAACGCCAAGGTTCACGTGTACCGTGGTTTGGAGCCCAAGTTCCTGCCTCCACGATTTGGTTCAATTGCTCTTTACTAACAGGTTTCCCGTTAAACTTTTTAATCGAACGTCTTGTCTCAATGGCTTCTCGTACATTCATCTTGCATCTCTCCTTCTCTTTCCTATTCTATCAAATACCAAAGCGCTTTCGCCACATGGTACACTGAATAAAAACGGGCTAAGGGAGCAGTGTGTATGATTCAGTTGGGGTACTGGGTGGTCAGTTATTTGGTTGGAACTATTTTGACTGCTTGGTTTGTTGGAAAGTGGAAAGGCGTGGATCTGAGACAGCATGAAAGTGGCAATCTCGGCGCAAGGAATGCAGGAACGGTACTCGGTAAGGATGCCTTTCTGGTCACGTTCCTTGGAGATGCTGGTAAAGGGGCACTCATCATCGGACTCGGCCATTGGCTGAACCTTTCGCTCATAGAAATTGCAATTGGCGGAATCCTGGCTGTCATCGGGCACCTGTTCCCGATCTGGTTGAAGGGCCGCGGTGGCAAAGGTATTGCGACATTCATTGGCGTGACACTAGCCTTTCACCCACTGGCTTTTCTCGCAGTAGTTGTCGTCTTCCTTGTACTATTCGCCATTTTGAGAAGTGCGACTTTGGCTATGAATGGTGCCTATCCCGCATACGCACTTGCATTATTTTTCTTGAAAAATGATATTTTCAGCTATCTATTTTTGATCCTTGTCGTCTTGATTTTATGGAGGCATCGATTCGACACGAAAGAGTCCTGGGACGCACGTTGGTGGCGCTCTCAATAATTTCAATTTTTACTTAATTTAACTCTATATCTTGCTATACTTATTATTCAAAGAATACTATTAAAGGAAGTGTACATACACGATGACGAAAATTGCATGGGTCACGGATAGCAGTGTCTATCCTTCAGAGAAATTGAAACAGCATCCAGATGTTCATATCGTACCTCTAGCTATTCACTTTGATAACGAGACCTATCTTGATGAGGTCTCTATCACAAAGACCGAAGTCTATGACCGCTTAGCTAATGACAAAGAAAAAGCAAAAACGTCCCAGCCTCCTGCAGGCGAATTCGCCAAGCTTTATGAAGAGTTAAAAGAGAGCTATGACGCTATCATCGCGGTTCATCTTTCGAACGAGTTGAGCGGCACGATTGCTTCTTCGAAAAGTGGTGCTGAGATTGCTGAGGTGGATATCCATTTAGTAGACTCTCACTCCCTTTCAGCTGGAATCACGGACCTGATCGAGTTTGGATTAGAACTTCAATCTCAAGGTCAACCACCAGAAGAAATCGCTGAAACACTTCGCAACCGCGTCAAAGATTTCGAAAACTATATTTTAATCGGAAGTCTAGACCAGTTGTACCGCGGCGGTCGTCTAAGCAGTGCGCAATTTCATTTAGGTAACCTTCTCAAAATCAAACCGATTATCCACATAGCACCGAATGGAAAATTGAACGAAGGCGAAAAAGTTCGTTCGATGAAAAAAGCTAAGCAAGCTCTACTTGATAAAGTAGCTGCCTCTTACAAGAAGCAACCGATTCGCAAGATTTACTTGATGCACGGGAATTGTGAAGATGAGGCAAGTGATTTTGCAAGTTCCCTGCAAGAAGTGGCTCCTGACAGCGAAATTATCATCGGGGATATCAGTACAGTTCTTGCTGTACATGCAGGACAAGGTACCCTTGCTACGCTTTGGTACAACAATTAATCATTTCAACACACATGGGAAAGATGGAACTATGTTACAGTAATCGTAGAAACGATTCGAGGTGACGGCCATGGTAACCAAACAACATAAAGAATCTCTCTTGGAGCAACCTGTATCACTTTGTGACGCAAAAGGACAGCTCAATCCGCTAGCAATCGGCTATGCGAAAACACCTCTCATCGAGAGCAATTTGAGTGGTCATTACATGCGCAAGAAAAAGTGGAACTACTGGTGCGTCTTCGGTGAAGAGATTTTATTCTCTGCAACGATCAGTCACATGGACTATGCAGCAGTCTGCTTTATCTACTTGTTCCATTACGAATCTCAGCGCATGATTGAAAAGACCGTCACGATTCCTTTAGGACGTGGCGTCTCCATGTCTCCTCATGTCTTAGGTCCGGCAACAGCTTCTTCCAACGAGATGCAGCTCCGGTTCCTTCCAAAGGATGGAGACAAGACGCTTCTGGACGTGACAATGGAAGATTTTGATGGGGAGCCGTTGAGTGCCCAACTGCTGATCGAGCATCCTCCGGGTCAAGAATCTTTGAACGTCGTCATTCCTTGGGACCGCAACCACTTTCAGTTTACTGCGAAGCATCATACACTTCCTGCTGAAGGCACTGTCTCGCACGGAGATCATGTCTACACGTTCGAGACAGACGAAAGTTTTGCTGTCCTTGATTACGGAAGAGGTATTTGGCCTCGTTCTGCCACTTGGAACTGGGGCTTTGCCTCCCAGCGCATCGGCAACCGAAAAATTGGCCTGAATTTTGGCGGCAAATGGACAGATGGTACCGGTATGACGGAAAATGCGATCCTCATCGATGGCAAACTGTATAAAATCAGTGAAGATGTTTTGTTTACTTACGATTCAGATGACTTTATGAAACCTTGGACTCTTAAGACGAAATTTTCATCTGATGTTTCTCTGACTTTCATTCCGTTCTATGAACGTGTAGCTAGGACGGATGTAAAACTCGTTTACTCAGAGGTGCATCAAATGTTTGGTTACTTCAAAGGTACGATTCATTTAGAAGGTCATGGCAAAGTCGTGATTTCGCATATGCTCGGTTGTGTGGAAGAGCATGTTGCGAAATGGTGAGCAAACTCGAAAATAGGCCCGTACAGAACGACAAAAGCGGCTGGGACAAAACCCAGCAAAGGGAGTTTCTATTTATCAGAAACTCCCTTTATGTGTGCACTTATTTGCATCTCTCTAGAAATCGAGTTGCGAATTTCATCTGAAAATCCTTTTTTCTGAGAGCGCTTGGAAAAGACACGCTTATCTGTGGGAGCGGCCATCAGAATCCTCGCGGCATACCAAAGCTGATCTAGTTACACCGGCTAGAAACCCACTCGAAAATCGGCCACACCCAATGAGGCAAAGAACGCCTCACCGGGTCCGTCCGATTCCCGAGAAGTTTCTGACCAAGCCGGTTCCACTTTTCATAGCGCTTTGGCCTCCGACTGCGGGTTCTTCAAACCACTCTGATACCACGGAACGCGTATCATTTCCTTCACCCTCTCCCATATTGGTAACTGCAAAAAATGTTGTAATAAAGTGTGCCGTAGATCTTGGGGCTGTTTCCTGAAGAATCAGGTCGATGCCGGATATCACCCGTGTCGCTTCCTTGTGAAGCGATTGGGAAGATTCGGCACGGCCCTTTTGGAAACAGCCCCAAGTCAGGCACGATTTAAGTCTTAGAATGGCGTTTTACACATCTAAAAATTTTTCAGGAAAGTCAGTAAAGATGGCATCTACTCCGACCTCTTCAAGCATCCGGGCATAGGTTTCATCATTGACCGTAAACGCCCGAACCGGAATGCCTGCTGCTTTCAACTCATGCCCCATCTGACGAAGCGCTGTTGGGAAGAATACGTGAGCGGCAGGCGACGGAATTTGTTTTAAGTAGTTCGGGAAATCAATCATGACCTCCATCGTCAAACACGCCGTTTCGATATCTGGATACTCTACAGCCACATAGCGCAGCACTTCATGATCAAACGAAGACAGGATGACACGGTCTTCAAGACCCATAAAGCGGATTAATGTCATCACTTGATCCGCCATCCCAGGGTACGGAAAGATGTCGGATTTCAATTCAATGTTGAGTACGTGATGCGTGCCTACAAACAGCTCGAGCACTTCAGAGAGAAACGGAATTCGCTCCCCTGCAAACTCCTCACCCATCCAACTTCCTGCATCTAAAGTCCGTAACTGATCAATCGTCATATCTTTCACAAAGCCTTTTCCATCCGTCGTTCGGTCCACGAGTTCATCATGGATGACGACCAGTTCCCCGTCTTTTGATAAGTGAACATCAAGCTCAATGCCTTCAATCTCAAGATCGCGTGCTGCGCGGAAAGCCGCCAAAGTGTTCTCCGGGTAAGTGCCTGAGCACCCTCTATGTGCAAAAATCTTCACTGTATTCGCTCCTTTTTAAAAAGCTCCCAGGGAAGATTTCTAAAGCGAGTGTACTTGCTTTATAGAATCTTCCCTGGGAGCTGCTTTGGTTAATGAAAAACTCTGATGCAGAAGAACGCCCGCTCAACGCCTCAGCGAGCAGCGTTCTCCACATCTTAAACTAATTCCGCCAGTACTTCGTATGATTCACAGTCTGAAATCCGACGCGCTCGTAAATCGACAACGCCGTCTCATTGTCTGTCTCTACGTCTAGATAGACTACTTTCAAGCCTTCGTTGTAGGCATATTGTTGCGCGTAACGGAGCAGACTGCTCGCTACTCCTTGGCCGCGCGCCATAGAATGTACAGCTAGTGCTGTTACCCAAATGCGCTCGCTCTCGCGAATGATAGTCATCGCACCGATGGCTTCACCGTCTGCATGTGCTAAAAAGAATTGACGGTTCGGCGCGTGAGTCGTAAATTCAATCAACGCATCCACTTCTTCTGAAGAGTCGCCAAATGCATTTTCGATGATTCCCTTTAGGCTCTCAAGATCGCTCTCTTGGTCAAAAGGACGTACCGTCAAATCGGCATCAAGCTCTACAGGTTTGGCCAGTGCTTTCATCGTCCGTTCTGAATAAGCGTATTGATAGCCAAGTTTCTTTAAAAATGCAGCAGAGTGCGGGCTATTGGATGGGTTCATCGCAGTCTGCGAGTTGAAATCGCGTTTTTCAAACTCTTCAACCAATCGTTTGTAAATCCGAACGCCAAGCTCTTTACTGCGGCGTTCCGGATGCACCATGATGCTCCATTCGTAATCGCGTGTATTGATCGGATCGATTGCCGAAGCAAACCCGAGTAACTCATCTGTCTCCTGGCTATAAGCTAGCAAACAAAAGCCATAGAAGTGAGGATCTTTTAAATTTTCCACACCGAAAATCGGTGCGTAGCTGATACTGTCCTTGGATGATGCGGCGGTAACGAGTTCACTGATTTCTTGCCATGTTTCCTGGTCAACAGGTGTCGACACGACTACTAAATCTTCTGTCATTCGTTTTCTTCCTTTCCAGACATGAGCATTTGGTAATAGCGCCCCTTCTGTTCAAGCAGCTGCTGTTGCGGACCTCCCTCGACGAGACGTCCATGCTCCATTACGAAAATCATATCAGCTTGGCGCACGGTATTCAATCGGTGGGCAATGACAAAGCTTGTCCGCCCTTCCATCAAACGCTCCAACGCTTCTTGAATTTTCATTTCGGTCACGGTATCGATACTCGACGTCGCCTCATCCAGTAACAATACAGCTGGATCCGCAACTAAAGCACGCGCAATAGATAAGAGTTGCTTCTGTCCTTGCGAAATCTCGCCTCCGTCTGCATTCAGCACGGTCTGGTAGCCATTCGGCAACTTCATGATGAAGTCATGCGCATTGGCCTGTTTTGCCGCTTCCATAACTTCCTCGTCCGTTGCATCGAGCTTGCCGTAGCGAATGTTCTCCATGACCGTCATCTCGAACAAGAAGGAATCTTGAAGTACAAATGCCATCTGGCTGCGTAGTGTCTTACGCGGAATATCCTTAATGTCGATCCCGTCAATGCGAATCGCCCCTTCGTCCGTCTCATAGAAACGAGCGAGCAGTTGCATAATCGTCGTCTTCCCGGCACCTGTAGCACCTACTAGAGCGGCCGTCTGCCCTGGGCGTACTTCAAACGATACATGGTCGATAATCGGCTGGGACTCTTCTTTGTTGTAGCGGAATACGACGTCTTTGAATTCGACGTGGCCTTTTAGTGTGACATCATTTTCAGCGAGACCGGTATCTGCTTCCGGCTCTTCGTCGATAATTTTAAACACACGCTCCGCCCCTGCAATCGCAGACAGGACCGTGTTGAACTGGTTCGAAAGATCATTTAGTGGTCGCGTAAACTGACGTGCATACTCGGTAAAGATAACGATTTCCCCGATGGAAATCTGATCATAGAACGCAAGCACTCCGCCAATAGCTGCTACCATCGTAAAGCTCAAGTTGTTCAGTAAGTTCATTACTTTTGGGATGAACCCTGAGTACGTCAGTGCCCAGAAGCCCGCCGTACGGAGACGAGTACTCTTTGCTGAGAACTCTTGCATCATGCGCTCTTCTTGAGAGAAAGCCTTAACAATTCGTTGCCCAGAAATGGTCTCTTCAATCATCCCGTTCAGTTCTCCAACAGCTTTTTGCTGTTCTTTGAAGAGCTTGGATGTACGTTTTGTGATCCAGCGAATGGCCACAAACATCACGGGCACAATGGTGAGTGTAATCACGGTCATCAGTGGGCTTAAAAGTAGCATGACGACCGTCGTTCCGATTAGAGTCAAAATACTCGAGAACACTTGGATGAAGGATGTATTCAAAGTCTGACTGACGTTTTCAATGTCATTCGTCACACGAGACATCAATTCCCCATGTTGACGACGATCAAAGAACGATACAGACAGGCGTTGCAAGTGGCTGATCAGTGTCGTACGCAAACGGTAAATGGTCTGTTGTGCGATACCGATCATCCAGTAGTTCTGTAGGTATAGACTAACGGACCAACCAACGTAAATGACAGCGAGCCAGATAATAATTGTGGAAAGTCCGGATAGATCCCGGTTTGTGATGTAGTCATCAATGATTCGCCCAACTAGGTAAGGACCTGCTAGTGCGAGAACAGATGACACCAAAACAAGTGCCAGCACGACGATCAATAAAGCGCGTTGTTCATCGACAAATTGCCAGATGCGGTACAACACAGACTTCCAGTCAGATGCTTTATCGACTTTTTTCTCAGATGTTCCATTGATATCTTCTTTAGTTAAAATCGGTTCATACCCAAACGGCTTACGAAAGAAGCTCATGTTCACCGCCTCCTTCTTGTTGCGACTGCGCAATTGCGCGGTACAAATCAGATGACTTCATCAGTTCATCATGAGAACCAAAAGCAGCTACACGACCTTCGTTCAGTAGAAGAATTGCGTCTGCCCCTTTTGCTGTACGAATCTTTTGAGTGATGACAAGCATCGTTGCGGATTCTTCATCAAGCGCTTCCCATAGAGCGTTTTCCGTGTTGACGTCAAGCGCACTCGTACTGTCATCTAATAACAAGATTTCAGGGCGTCGCACAATGGCGCGTGCAATAGACAAGCGCTGCTTCTGACCACCGGACAAGTTAACTCCTTTTTGCCCCACTCGCGTTTGATACTGATTCGGGAACTCTTCAATAGAAGAGTGGATCTGCGCTTTGCGAGCAGCATTTACTAGCCACTCTTGCTCCGCTTCCGTGTCTCCCCAGCCTAAGTTCTCTTCAATACTACCTGTGAACAGGATCGATTGTTGCGGCACATAACCAATCGTTTCACGCAACTCACGAAGCGGCCATTGCTCGATAGCAAGCCCATCAATGCGAATCGTCCCGCGTGTCACTTCAAAGAAACGCGGAATCAAATTGAATAATGTGGACTTTCCAGCACCGGTCGCTCCCATCACGGCAAGCTTTTGACCAGACTGCAAGCGGAAGGAGACGTCTTCTAACACCCATTCCTTCGCATTTGGATAACGGAATGAAACGTGATCAAATTCAATCTCGCCATAAGAACGGCGAGGTGACTTGCCGCTATCTAGACCCTTTTCAAGTTCTTCATCGACAAGGAGCACTTCCTCCATACGCTCACTCGAAGCCTTCGCACGAGAGAAGAAGATAATGATGAAGGCAAACATCGAGAATGCCCCTGTCATACGCATCACGTAGTTGACGATGGCGACTAAGTCTCCAAGCGGCGCTTCCCCTGTGTTCACCAGGTCTGCTCCGAACCAAAGGACCGCAAGCAAACTGATGTTCATTACAAGAAGGAGCACCGGAAGAATAAACTCCATGATGCGGAAAGCGGTGACATTGACTGAGCGCAGCTCATCTGCTACTCCGTTAAACCGCTCCGCTTCATAGCGGCCACGCAAGTACGCTTTGATGAGACGCACTGCTTGTAAATTTTCTTGGATCTGTCGGTTTAACCGATCGAGTGCTTTTTGGACTCGTGTAAACATATGCATCCCTTTGCGACTCATCCAGTACATGAAGACGAGTAAGAACGGGAATCCGATAACTAAGTACACGGCAAGTGAAGGATTCACGAAGAATGCCATGATGATACTCCCGATGACGACCAAAGGAGCACGTAACATGATACGAAGTCCCATGAAGATTACGTTCTGTGTCATCACAACATCCGTTGTCAGACGCGTGATCAGACTAGCATTTGGAAAACGCAAGAACGCTGTCATCGTAAAGTCTTGCACTTTTCGGAACAAGGCCATTCGGATATCGTAGCCATAACTTTGGACGATGTGCGATGCAATGACTGTGTTGGTGATGGCTCCAAAAAATGCCACAAATGAAATCACAACCATGAAGATTCCGAGTTCCAGAATCACTTGTGGATTGTTGGCTAAGATCCCGTCATCAATGATCTTCGCAATGAGCAAAGGTTGAATAAGCTCTACGGCAAGCTCAAGGAACATCAAGAACAAGGCCAAAATGACGAGTCCTTGATACGGTTTTAAATAGGAAAAGACTGTTTTCATTACACACCTCAAAATTCTTCGTAATACGAATTAATCACTTCTCTTATTATGACACAGGAGAGGTGAAAAACAAGTCTCAATGTTCTGATTGTTTTTCCCCGGCAATCGTTAACCACGTGATGAAAACGAGCATGATGGCCATACCTACATATTGTAATGGGCCAAATAACTGGCTGAACCAAAAGAAAGAGATGACCATAGCTGTTAGAGGCTCCATGCTGGATAAAATACTTGTCTCGACAGCCGTAATGTACTTCATACTCGACAAGAACAAGATGAAGGCTACCGTTCCTACTACAATAATGGCTGCAGTCATTCCGATCACGACAGGTTGCACTAGTTGACTCCATTCGTCACTCGCCCACACACGAGATACAAGTCCAAGGACCACTCCGCCGATCACCATTCCCCAACCGACGACAATCAATACTCCCCATTCCTGCATCAAACGCGCTGGATACACCGTATAAAAAGCAAAAGCAATCCCTACTGCGATTCCCCAGAACAGCGCCTCTCCTGAAATCGCCAGCTGGGCAAAGTTTCCGTTTGTTAAAAGCAAGACGAGACCACCTAGCGTTCCCACCATACCAATCACTTGATAAGCAGGTGGTCGCTTTTTCAATCTCCATGAAACGAACAAAATGATATAGACTGGCCCTATAAATTGAAGCAGTGTCGCAACAGTCGCATTACTGGCATCGATGGCCGCAACAAATGTGAACTGCACAGCGAGCATTCCGAAGATTCCAAATATCACTAATCTCATACGCCACGCAGCTTCTCTCCAAATCGCTAGTACTTGGACCTTTTGTAGACGCACTACCACCAACACGAGCAGTCCCGCCACAATCAATCGAATGGTCAAAAAGAACGGAACGCTGATGGCATAGTGCTCCAGTAGCCACTCCATCATCGGACCGCTTGCTCCCCAGAGCATTGCTCCAGCAAGAATGAGTCCAATGCCTTTATATCGCTGTGAGTTCATGGTGAATCCCCCTGCCTTTTCTCCATATCGTCACTTTACAATTCCTAGAACTTTTGGAATAGTCAGAGGAAAATTGTAATGACGTATTGGTAATAATGAATTATACTGATGAAAACGGATTGTAAAGGAGTACTGTATATGGCTCAAACTAACTATACACTTGATAATTTACACCAGCCCTTTGAGATGAAATCAATCCCAACCGAATGGGAACAGGTAAAAGCTGGTTTAAAACAAGGCTTTATGTTCTATGTTGTTGATGCTAGTGGTATTATCCTCTCTACAAACGCCCATTTTCTTGAACGCAGTGAATGGACGCCGAAACGCGTGATTGGAAAATCGATTTGGCAATTGCTCCCTGACGAAGAATCGTCTCGCCATAAAGCACATCAAATCTTGCAGCAACTAGAGCGCGGCTCTGTCTGGCAAGGATCTGTTGAAAAATGTACAAAATCCGGTCAACCGTATTGGGTACAAATGTTAGCCATTCCCGTGATGGATGAAGATGACGTCGTCCAACACAGCTATATTATTGAAGAGGAAATAACCGATAAGAAAACGATGCAAACAAAACTTGAAGAAGCTGCCTATGTGGACTTAGAGACAGGCTTACTCAGTCGTTACAAAATGGAAGAAATCATGAAAGAGCAGCTTGCTAAAAAAATGGAGTTTACCTATGTATTACTGTCGATTGATAAGTTCTATACATTAAAAGAACTGATGAATGAACAGCATGAAGAAGCTCTTCTTCATGAATTTACGCAGCTTTTGAAAAAGTACTTCCCAGATTCCGAAATCGGCCGCATGGGGCGCAATGAGTTTGCCTTGATTACCCCGCTAAGCGACTGGTACATCCAAGGATTTGGTGATTTCTTAAAATCCAACCCTGTTTATATTGATGGCAAAGCGGTAGCCCTTACAGTGAGTGGAAGCATGACTCGTTACCCGGATGACCAAAAGACGTTGCATCATATCGTCGAGGCAGCGCACAACTCTTTACAACGTGTGAAACAACAAGGTGGAAACTTAATCACAACACTACCAAAAGATGCGCATTCTAAGCTGTCTCGTCGCGTTGAGATTGAAAAAGAATTGTTAGTAGCGCTTGATCAACAGAACCTCGAGGTCGTCTACTTGCCTATCCTAGATACAGCAAGCAAGAAGGTCACGAGCTTCGAAGCGCTAGTTCGATGGGAAAGTGATGTCTTAGGCCAAGTTCCACCAGAAGAGCTGATTCCGATCGCAGAGCAAACAGGTCTGATTAATGACTTAGGAACTTTCGTCTTAGAAAAAAGTTGTAAGCAAGCTGCTGAATGGCATCAAAAAGGCTATGACATCAAAGTAAATGTCAACCTATCCGTTCGTGAGTTCCACGACAAGAACATGCCAAGAATTATTACACAGATTCTTCAACAAACTGGCTGTCCTGCCAATCGTCTGCAAATCGAGATTACAGAAAAGTTTGCGCTCGAAGCAGAATCTGAGAAGGCAATCATCGAGCAGATGCACGCTTTGAACCGAGAGGGTATCCGATTCGTCCTAGATGATTTTGGAACAGGGTACGCGTCTCTTCGTTATTTGCAGATCTTGCCGATTGAGAGTTTGAAGATTGACCGCACCTTCATCCAGTCGATGACTCAAAATGATAAAGTGATGCGTTTGATTAAAGGGATGGTATCTCTTGGTCATTCGCTTCAAATCCGAGTGCTTGCAGAAGGTATCGAGACCGAGCAGCAAGCCAAGCAGCTACAGTCTATGGGATGTGACGGCCTTCAAGGCTTCTATTTCTCCAAACCATTAAAGAGCACGGAACTCGAAACGTATTTCCAGTCCTAATTCTACAGAAAACCAAGTGCCCGCTGTGGCACTTGGTTTTTTATAATTGACGCGTCTCTTCGATATCTACTAGCGCATCTGTCTTTTCCTTTTTCACAACACGTCTATAGAGGCGTGAATAGATCTGCATAATGATTTCTGCAAATACGAGCCCCATAGCTATAGCTCCTGAAATAAGAAGAGCCCGAGTAGCTAACTCAATCGCCATCAAGTAATCCTGTTCCACCACATTTCGCATCGCATTGTAAGCAGTAGCTCCCGGAACTAAAACAATGATTCCCGAGACACTGAATAAAATCATGGGCATTTTTCGTCTTCTTGCAAAGATATGGGACATCAACGCAATGGTGAAAGCACCGAGAAATGTAGCCACTACTTGATCATCGGCCAGTGTCTGAGTGATAGAAAAGACAAGCCATCCAACCGTTCCTACCAGACCGCAGTGGATGAGCATGCGACGAGGGGCATTGAATAGAATACCGAACGCTACGGCTGCTAAAAAGCTGAGTCCTGCTTGTAGTAAATAATCCATAGCTCCTCCTTAGAATGACAAGACGAGTGCCACGCCTGCTCCAATGGCAAAGGCCGTGAGAAACGCCTCGGCTCCTTTTGATAATCCAGATACAAAGTGACCTGCCATCAAATCTCGCACCGCGTTAGTGATGAGAAGCCCCGGTACGAGCGGGATGACGGATCCAATGATCAGACTGTCTAAATTGTTTCCAAACCCAATATATACAGCAGAATAAGCGGCAATCCCAATGACCAAAGCCGCGAAGAATTCAGCAAAAAATTTCACGCGTGTTTTTAACTCAAGCATAGTCGCAATCACGTACCCCAGTGCGCCAATGACCATTGCAGCCGGCACGTTCCACAGGTCATGACCGAGGAGCAACAAAAATGCGCCTGAAGTAATTCCTGCCGCAATAATTTGGAGCCAGAACGGAAACGTTTTGTGTTCTGTCTCAATTTTCCTCAATTCTTCGTAAGCTGCTTCTATAGTGAGCTCTTGATTGACCAAGCGCCGCGAGATCGAGTTGACCATAGCCACTTTCTCAAGGTCGGTCACACGCGAATTGACTCGCATCAGACGGGTGGGAGCATTGTTGTTGCCACTGAACATAATTCCAGTCGGCATGACAAAGCTTTGAGAGCCGATGAGGTGTTGGGATTTGGCCATGCGCTCCATCGTATCTTCCGCACGGTAAGTCTCGGCGCCTCCTTCGATCATGAGGCGGCCCGCAAGTAGACAGCACTCGACTGTTATTTCGTAGTTGGACATGTCCTGCCTCCTTTCGGTTCTCTCTTCAGTCTAACGAACTGGGATGGATTCTGACAATGCTTATTGTGCCTAGACAGCAAAAAACCAGCCGAAGCTGGTTTTTTGTATCAGTAATCCAAGACTTGCTTGCGCTCGAATGTGTTGAAGTCATAGCTTGAGATTCGGCGATTGGCTAGTGTGAATAAGGTGTCATCCACATAAACTAGACGCTGAATCGTATGGTTCCACTCTTCGTACTGTTGTCCTTCTACTTTGTCATTCATCAAAGACGCCACTTGTGTGATGCCTTCTTCAGGAGTGACTCGGTAGACGTTGGCACCATCGCCTTCAAACTTCACTTCACTACCTGGTTTTCCTGAATAGAGCGTTACAGGGAGTCCGTAATAGCCTTTTTCTTCATGAATCATTAGCGCCTTGTGATCGTATTGAGCAGGAGAATAACTTCCGTACCCTCCAATAATCTCAACATCTTGCTCTTTAGGATTAGAGAGATCACTGACATCAAACAGCGACATTTTCATAGCACCTGTAACGAGACTTGGCTCTTTGGACCCTGGGAACGTCACCATTTCTGTTTCGTATCCAATACCTAATAGATGTGTCTCATCAATCGGATGCAAGTAGTTACTGAATCCTGGGATTTTGAGTTCTCCAAGAACTGCAGGATTTGTTGGGTCTGATAGATCAAATACGAACAATGGATCCGTTTCTTTGAACGTTACCATGTACGCTTTGTCTCCCATAAAACGAGCAGAATAGATGCGCTCTGTCTTTGCCAACCCTTTAAGCTCTCCTACCCGTTTCATGTCATCATCTAAGATAAATAAGTGATTTTCTGATGGTTTAGATTCATCCCACGAATCGCCTTCTGTTGTTACAACTCGGAAGTGGTTATCGTATTCATCCATCGAGAACTGATTCAACAAATGCCCTTCAAGACGATGCGAGCCAACTAGTTCTACATCCGTTCCTTCAAAATCAAATTTATAGACATCCGTATCTCGAATTCCTGGATTCCAGAACATACTGTCAGTCGCCCCATTGGAATCAGTATCTTCTTGAGAATACACCGTTGTCGTTAAATAAAGCGATTCAGTAGACATGTAGAATTGCTCGCTGCTTCCCAGATAGCCTTCAGTAGAAAGCTGCGATTCATTCAAATCGTCTAATGAAATAGCAGAGATCAATGTATAGCCACCAGCTAATGTGTCTGGAAGGATTGTGATTTTATCGTAATCAATAGCTTCTGGATCGTCCCCTTTTTCTGAATCGTAATTGAATGGACGAAGCTCTACTTCCTCATTTTCTTCAAAAGCCCACATTCTGCTGTAAAGACTCGAAATGAAGTAGATGGTGTTATCTGTCAGACGAGCTTGCGCTAAGTGACCTTCCGCCCCAACTTCTCGAACAAGTATAGGATTTGTTGGATCTTCCAGTGAATAAATACTAGCAACAGAAAGGCCATCATAAGGCGCCCATTTGTATCCTTCGTCACTTCGTAGTACAGGTTGTGCTTGATGCGAGTAGTTTTGATTCAATACTACTAGGTAGTCTTCAGTTAAGAACAGTTGCATAGGATAGCGCTCTCCACCGAATGTGATGCTACCAGCTTGAACCATATTGTCTGGGTCGCGGATATCAAAGATACTGACCGTCTGCTCCGATACCATATAAATATAGTCTTCGTTTAGTTTCACTGTATCCGCTTCGTCGACTCCTTCGACTTGGTTGTTGGTTGTCGAGACATCGGAACTTTTAGCAGACGATCCCTCTGCCGCACCTGCCATGTCGCTGCTCTCCTCTGCCTCACCTTCCGCCATCATTCCATACTGAACACCGTTCGCTTTTTTCACTCGCTCGAAATAATCACGGAGCTGTTCCTGCTTAGTTGTGACCACCATTTCTGGATACCCTTTTACAGTGGCACCACTTAAAGAAGCAACACCATAAAATCCACCTATCAATAGGCCTACAAACACCGTTGCAATCACTGGCATCATCCACTTTTTCATTGCCTTCCCCTCATTCCTTGTAGGTTTCTATACCATTAGACTTAGGTAGAGGAAGAAAGTTACAGTACGTTCTAAATTTCTTTTCGACATATTTCCCGGGAAATAAACAAGACCTGCAACCGTTGTCGATTACAGGTCTCTTACCTATTACATTTGTTCTGACTTTACGTATTCTTTGATTTCTACTCCACGATTCGCCATTTCTCTCATATACAGGTCGCCTGGCACAACCAATTCTGGAGGATAGACGCCGTGAGACGTGATCGTACCATTGCCCACCATTTGAGCAACCACAGAAATTGTATTCGCTGTAGCGCGTGCCATTGCAGTAGTTCCTGATAGCTCGTCTTTTGTTGTCACTAGCTCATACATGTAGCTCTTTTCTGTCTCCCCTTCGAACCCTTCTACGATAACGCGAAGCAAGACAGCATCTTTCTTGTCACCCAATCGAAGCTGAGGCGTTAATACTTCTCGCAGCACCTCACGAGCTGATACAACGTTTCCGCCTGCATTCACCATGGTCTCTTTGTTTGTCAGACCGAGGTCGACAAGCAATTTGAACTTCTCTGCATGGCCTTTATAACGAATCGTTTTGTATTCTAAAGTATCAATGCCTGCAAATGTATGACCCAAAGTCGATGTCCCTCCAGCCGTATGGAACGCCTCTAACTCATCAAATCCATCAAAGTGAATCGGTTCAATCTCTGACAACGAGTCCACTTCGTGCATTTCACCATTTCGAATGACATGAGACTTATCTGTGTAATGATCAAACACTCCGTCTAACGAGAATACGAGGTTGTATTTGAAAATTCCTTCTGGCTCTACCGGAATCCCACCTACATACAACTTGATGCTCGATACTTTATCGAGCTTCTTAGCACCATGCCCAGCTAAGATGTTGATCATCCCTGGAGCAACGCCTAAATCAGGAATGAGCGTAACACCAGCAGCTTTTGCTTTTTCATCAAGATTTAAGATGTAATCTGTCGCACCACCGATGTGGCCTCCTAAATCTACTGCATTGACGCCAAGTTCAATGGCAAGCTCAGCAACTCGTTGGTTGAATGTATAGAATAGAGCATTGACGACTACATCACACTCTTTTATTAAAGAACGAATCGACTCATCGTCATTTGCATCAAGATGACGGACCTCAAGCTTTGGATTTTGCAGCTTTTGTGCAAACATCTCTGTTTGGCCGACATCTAAGTCCCCAATGATCACTTTCTCTACTTGTGGACTCTTCACTAAGTCTGTTGCTGCTTCTTTCCCCATCAAACCAGCACCTAATACACCTACGATCATTTCTAGTTCCCCCTTTGTTTGTATTCCCCTTTGAAACTTACTCTGTATCGAGTTGCAAACGCCTTCCACATCTAGTTAGTATCGAGTTGCAGGCGTTAGAAATACATTCAAAAATCGTTCGCCCCCATAGAGGCAGAGAGCGCCTCTACGGGCACGCCCAATTTCCGAAGCATTTCTGCCCAAACGCCTTCCACATCTAGTTGATATCGAGTTGCGAACGCCAGAAATCCACATCAAAACCATTCACCCCAACAGAGGCAAAGTGCGCCTCAATTGGGGCGCCTGGTTTTGATGAAATTTCTAGAGCGGCGTTCTTCACATCTAGTTAGTATCGATTTGAGCTCTCTGCAATTTCCCACTGAAATCTACATAGACGCTCTTCCATTCTGTATAGACGTCTAGTGCAGCCACTCCTGAGTCACGATGTCCATTTCCAGTCCCTTTTGTCCCCCCAAATGGTAAGTGGATCTCAGCACCTGTTGTCCCTGCATTTACATAGACGATCCCTGTATCTAAATCACGTTGCGCTTTAAAGATTGTGTTGACATCTTGTGAGAAGATCGAGCTCGACAAGCCAAACTTCACGCTGTTGTTCACTTCGATAGCCTCATCTAATGAAGACACTTGAATGATAGAAACAACAGGTCCAAAGATTTCTTCTTGTGCGATGCGAGAATCCCATGGCACGTCTGTAAACAGCGTTGGTGCATAGAAATGACCTTTTGAAAGGTCTCCTTCGTCAAGAACATGACCACCTTCGAGTAACGTCGCCCCGTCTTCTTTCCCAATCTCCACATAGCCATGAATCTTTTTAAGAGCAGCCGCATTGATGACAGGACCAATTTTCACTGATTCGTCTGTTCCATCGCCAATTGTTAAATGCTTCATCTTCTCAAGAAGCTTTTGCTCCAGTTCTTTCTTTACATCTTTATGAACAATGACACGGCTACATGCTGTACAACGCTGTCCAGCAGTTCCGAAAGCACTCCAGAGAATACCATCTACAGCTAGGTCTAGGTTCGCATCGTCCATGACGATTACTGCATTTTTCCCACCCATCTCAAGCGATACTTTTTTCAGATGTTTGCCACCAAGCTCTGCTACCTTGCTTCCTGTATCGGTAGAGCCTGTGAATGAGATGACTTTGACGTCTGGATGTTCAATCATAGCGGTCCCTACTGTACCACCAGAGCCGAAGACGATGTTCGCCACACCTTTAGGTAAGCCGACTTCTTCAAAGATTTTCGCCATTTCATAAGCCATCATCGGAGTTTCAGTTGCTGGTTTCCATAGGAATGTATTCCCTGCTACGATGGCCGGGAACGATTTCCACGTCGCAATAGCGACCGGGAAGTTCCAAGGTGTGATCAGACCAACGACACCAATTGGCGCCCGAACACTCATTGCAAATTTATCAGCAAGCTCTGAAGGTGTTGTTTCCCCAAACAAACGTCTTCCTTCACCTGCCATATAATAGGCCATGTCGATGCCTTCTTGGACTTCGCCACGTCCTTCTTCAATGACTTTTCCCATCTCTTTTGTCAGCACTTGTGCCAAATGCTCTTTACGCTCTTCCATTACACGTCCAATAGCATAGAGATACTGTGCACGCTTTGGTGCAGGCACTTTTGCCCATTGTTTTTGTGCAACTTTGGCACCTTCTACTGCTTTAGCTACAAGATCTGCGTCACCCATAGGTACTTCGGCAAGAACCTCACCTGTTGCCGGATTCAGTACATCTTGGTGTGAGCCATCTTCAAGCCACTCTCCGTTCACGAAATGTGTTAACTTCATTTCATCCCTCTTTTCTAGTTGTCATATCTCCCAAGCCCTTATTTGAAAGCGCTTACATGTTGTATTCGACAAAACTAGTTGCATTCCTTCTATTATTTTCAAATTGCTGTTTCTAAAATGTTCAATTACTGGAGATAATGCTATGATAAAGGGACTAGAGAGGTGAGAATCTTATGAAAAAATGGATGGTGGGTATACCGATTGGACTGCTCTTTGCTGTCCTAATTTACATACATTTTGATTTATTCCGCCATTTATACGTTGGCGATATAGACAGTGCACAAGCTTATCTAGAACGTAACTGGGTGACTACCTTATTTCTCACTTTTCTCATTATGTTGATCCAACATTCCTTTACCATCTTCCCTCTTCTACTCGTCATCTCGATGAACGTTTTGATTTACGGACTTCCGCTAGGATTCCTGTGGAGCTGGGTAGCTAGCATCCTATCTTCAGCCATAGTGTTTTATGCCGTCCGTTACACCATAGACGATTTAATTGCTCGAAAAATTCCTAAGCACATCATGGAATCTATCGAGGCCAACAGTTTTCTGTATGTATTCCAAGCACGAATTATTCCTTTCATCCCAACTAGCTTAGTGAATTTAGCAGCAGGAATCAGCCATATTCGCTTTCTTCCCTTCATTCTCGCTACAACACTCGGCAATATGATATTTTTCTTTTTGCTGGCACTTGTCTCTGAAGGAATTTTAGAGGCGACTACGGAGCAATTCTCTCTATTTGGAATCGCCATTGCCGCACTTCTCATCTACTTTGTGGTTATGTGGCGGAAGCGCCGCTGGAAGAAAAACAAGTTGAAGGTATAGAAAAACCTGCCACGAAAACGTGACAGGTGGTACTCATCCTTGTTGATAAAACGCTTCAGGAATCTTCCCAAACAAGCGCTTATGATACAACAACGGTCCTTTTTCTTCATTGCGAATTTCTGTTACTTCTCCAATCAATATCACATGATCGCCAGCATCAACAGAGTTGTGTAATGTGCACTCAAGCTGAGAAGCTACATCTTTCAACACAGCCACTCCATTACTGCCTGGTTGCCACTCGCATTTTGAGAAGCGATCATCCACACGACTTGCAAACAACATACATAGCTCGCCTTGGTCTGCAGCTAAGATATTGACATTAAATGTCGTCGCTTTTGTAAAAGCGTCATAATGGAATGCCTTTTTATCGATAGACCATAAAATCAATAATGGGTCGATGGATACCGAAGCAAACGAGTTCACGGTCATACCGATTGGATTGCCGTCTGCATCCTGTGCTGTTACAACCGTCACTCCTGTCGGATAGTTGCCCATCGCTTGTTTAAATTGTGATACAGCGTCCATGAGGATCACTTCCTTCTTTCTAGTGTCACTATTATCATACTAGATTGAGAAGTGAATTGCTTTCCATATACTCTCATCCAAAAGACTGAATTTGTGAGGTGAACGCATGAAACGAACGCTACCTATCCTTTTTCTCATCTTGACGGGTTGGTTGATGTCTTGGCTGCTCCCTTCGTTTAAAAGCCCTTTGACACCAGTACGTAGCTTCATGTTTTATTATGACCACCCTAATGATTCTGTCATGAACGAGTTGAAATCTGTAGATCTAGCCATAGTAGCGGTTCATGCATTTTCCAAAGACCAGATACAAGAAATTCAAGCGAGCGGCACTCTAGTCTACGGATATACCAGTCTGATGCAGCTTGAAAACTGGAACACTGCCATCACAACCAAAGTTCAAGATAGTGATTATGCCACGCAAAATGAACAAAAAATCTATGTAGAAGAATGGGATACTTATGTCATGGATGTTCGGGAAGCACATTATCAACAAATTCTTCTCACGAAAATAAAAGACGAGCAGCAATCAAAAGGAATCGACGGTGTGTTTTTCGATACAGCAGATGACCTTTTCCACTACTTCTCCGATACTCCTGATCATGACAGCTTCTTACAGGCCTATGAATCTATCTTAAAACAAGTAGACGAACTACAGCTCGGTATTGTCCAAAACAGAGGCTTTGAATCCTATGAAGCACGGGGCAAGCCATATATCGATGCCATTCTGTGGGAGAATTTCGATGACCAGACACTTGCAGAGAGCAAATGGGCTCAAAACTGGTTTTATACACTTTTAAAAGCTCATCATCAGAAGACTGTTAGACTGTTAGCGGAAGTACGAACGGACGAGTCGGAAGCACTTAGTCGAAACCTAGGCTTCCCTACCTTTAGAAAGTATTAGATTTGGAAATGCTGCTTTAATGCTAAAATCGTGCCTGACTTGGGGCTGTTTCCAAAAGGGCCGCGCCGAATCTTCCCAATCGCTTCACAAGGAAGCGACACGGGTGATATCCGGCATCGACCTGATCCTTCAGGAAACAGCCCCAAGATCTACAGCACGCTTTTTCGCAACATTCTTTGCAGCTGTCAATATGCGAGAGGGTGAAGGAAAAGATACGCGTTCCGTGGTATCAGAGTGGTTTGAAGAACCCGCAGCGGAGGCCAAAGCGCAAGCTTTGGTATGCCGCGAGGATTCTGATGGCCGCTCCCACAGATAAGCGTGTCTTTTCCAAGCGCTCTCAGCAAAAAGGCTTCTCAGATGAAGTTTGGAGCTCGATTACTCTAGATATGGAACATTTCTCCTGCACTCTATACAAAATACTAAAGGCAGTTTCTCTTTTGAGAAACTGCCTTTGCTCTGGATTCTGTCCTACTGTCTTTTTTATACAGCATAATCGCCATTGTATTTAACTAAAGAGGCGTCACGAACGCCTTCTGTCTCCACCAGTTCGTTCAAAAAGCTGGTATTGTCAATTTTCAGCCGAATCTCAGCTGTCAGTTCGACAGCGCCTTTTCTAACAATCTTCGACTTTAACTCATAATTGAGTTTCTGCAGCGCTCGCTTCACTTCATCATTTGCTTCTTCGGTGTAGTGAATCACCAATAAATACATCGTATCCGTATGCTTTTTACGAGATAAAACAAAAATGATGGCTCCAATGACAACTGCTCCAATAATCGTAAGTAAGTATAATCCCGCTCCACTTGAAATTCCGGAGGCAATTGCCCAAAACATAAAAACAATATCAAGCGGATCTTTGATAGCTGTCCGGAAACGGACAATACTCAGGGCTCCAACCATCCCAAGTGAGAGAACAATATTGGTACTGATGGTCATAATGATCAAACAGGTTATCATGGTCATCATCAATAACGTACCATTGAACGTCGGACTGTATAAAACACCTCGATAAGTAATGCGATAGACAAAATAAATAAACAATCCAACTCCAAAAGCCATCGTCAAACTCAAAATGATATCGATGATAGATAACGAATCCATAGCAAAATCTTCAATAAAACTATTTCTCAGAATATCTGTAAAGTTGGTTTGTTGGTCTGTTCCGGTTGCCGCCACTGCATACATAAAGATTCCCCCTAAAACCCATGATATTGGATCGAGGCCATTCTACATAATACATATTTAGAAATGGCGGACCGTTGATGGGCATCTACTTGAATCATCTGCCGAATATGATCCGGTAAGAAATGGTCGTACTTTACTTCCAACACCATTTTCGGATAGGAAATGACTTCTTCTGTAATGGCGTTTGCATCGAAGATATCCATAGTGTTCGTCACGAAGCTCAGTTCCTTATCAAATGTAATGCGCACATTACTGATGTTGGATTTGTAGGCCTCTCGGATGTAATCCACGATGACTCGAGGCCTCATGAACTCTCCCTGTAAGAACACATAAAACTCTCGAGCCAGCTCGTCTTCTCGCTCTTTCAGAAAGTCATAGTCTTGATTCAAGATCATCTCATATTCAGATCGTGTGATTGGAATGGAAGTCTTCAAAATGTACTCACCTTGTCGACTCTTCCGCTCGAGCTTGATAACCGCATCCGAGTGATTATAAATTCGAATTCTAAATTTTTTCCGTCTAAAAATGCCGTAGTGCTTTTGAAAAAGATCAGCGTCAAACAAATTATCAAAGTATAGACTCCGGATTAAGTACCCCTCGTCATTGATACTGTGCTCGTCGCTTGGCAGAACTGTTTGTAAACGATGACGCAATACATCATACTCTCGACTGTGAATATAATATTTGTTTTCATGTCGAAAGGTTTTCATACACGTCCCCCCATTCACTGCACAATGACTTCTTTAACTCCCCAATGACGTATCCCTTGTTGATCAACCGTGTAATCAAACGGAATTTGCTGATGGCCACTTTCATCTTCAATCAAGACTCGTAGATAATAACGTCCCCCTTCTAGTTGTGGAAGTCGGAGTTCAAATTCATTATTCACCTCATCATGAAGTAGCTCCGTCATATTTGGAGTCTTGCTTAGTTGCACCCGATACGTCAATTGCTCGTTCTGGAGATCAAAAGAGGCGTCCCATTTGAAGACCTCTTCTTTACCTTCTCTTTCATAATGTAAAAAGACTGGCATTGGGTAGTCGAACGATTTAATGGAGCGCTCTTTATAGATATCAATCACGCTATAAAGATTCTGATAGTAATCATCGAACTGTTCGACCTCCATATCCAAATGACGAACATCAGGACGTTGTTCTACATATTTCTTGGCAATCGGATAGTAGGCATCGAGTAATGTTGCTGTTTGTTCTGTCGTGATGATTTTCTCGAGTTCTTCCATTTTGGCACGCAAATCGTTGACATTCTGTTCATTTCTTAAGAAACGCCGATGTAGAGAGGTCCCCCAATAGCGTGCAATTCCTTCTTGCCACATCGGCATCTTGTCCACTCGTTCTAAATCTCGACCAAGCGCTTTATCAAAGTCCCAAGGAATCAAAAACCACTTGGTTTGATTTAGTGGGTGATACAGATAATAATTCGTTGACATCGTGTCATAATTCCCAAATAACAAGTTGATTGCTAAAAATGTTAGATAGTTATCACGGTCAAAATAGGTCTCAAACACTTCATCAAAATTCGCATTCGGATCATTCACAGCATCTAGCATTTCAAGTAACGGTGTGTGATCTTCACTACCGTTGATCCGCAAAATTCGTTCAAATGCGTCTTTGTCATACGTTGGATCATCTGCTAGTTTCAACGCATCTGGGTACCGAAGAAACTCAAAGTTTTCTACTTTATAGAGTTGCCCGCCTGTATTCAATCCCCTCGCAGCAAGAGCTTCTTCATTCAATTGCTCCACGTGAGTATACAAACCGTAGCTTTCATAGCTATCATTCTGTGGATCTTCTGTCTGATCCTTAACGTGTAGTTCAACGAATGTCGTCCGGAGACTGATGATATCCGAAAGCTTGGTAAAGTAATCAAATGCCAGTTTGTTACGAACACGGGTCCGGTCATCTTTATGTTTGTTCAAGTTGAGAACACTCTGTCCATACCAAAGACCTGCAGTATCTTTAAGACGAATCTTGTAAGACTTTTGAGATTCTAACCGACTTGAGCGCCCTCTTAGCTCAATACTGGCATTGGTTTTATCAATACCTTTAGAGAATCCGTTATCTACCGGACCTTCAGGTGTGCCCGTTTGAAATAGAATTTCAAGATCAGGACCTCCTTCTAGATTTGTGTACTCTTTGTACGATTCGTCTAGCTCTTGGAACGTCAAATCATTCTGTGCGACTTCTTGTTGATTGTAAATGGTAATGTATACATGCTCGACGCGATCTACTTGAAGTTGTTTGTATAACGACTTATTTTCTACAAGTCGTGTATTTTCCTCTGTTTCTGCGGAGGCCGGCAGGACGTCAGAAGGGATTTCTTGAACAGGAAGCTGCTGCATCGTTACATAACTTTGCGCAACTACTAAACCAATTACTACAAATAAAAATGTTACAACCCCCATCACTACTCGAATCCATCTCATCGTCGCTGCCTCCCTCTTATTCAGTCATGACGAACTACATATTTTTCAATCCTCGTATGTTTCGGCTTTGTAACAATGGGTTGCGTACAGAATGTTGCATAGTCAATATTGTTTAAATTCTTGGTCATAATTACTAATGCCGCTAATAGAGCAACTGCTCCTCCAATGAACAAGTTAGTGCCAAGTGGTAACCATGTATAGATAGAAATGATGGTCATTGCAATAGTTACCCCGCTAAATGTCAGCATTGCTATGAAGGCGCTTTGACGTTCATCGAAATACAGCATGAGCATAAACAAGTTAATCAGCAGTCCGATAAACCAACTTCCTATCACTGCATAGACAAAAATGTCCAGTTGGCCTTGAGTGAGTCCAATAGATGGCAGCAGGGTTAAGCCCAAGAAAATCGCGACTAGGACTACAAGTAACTGAATTTGTGCTAAGAACAATAACTCTAGACGCAATACACGGAACATTTCACGCTTTGCATTTTCAATTTCAGAGAGCGAAGATCCGTTCAAAATTCGGCTGTAGTATTTTTTATAGGTGACATAAAACTTTGTTTCTATGGTGACCATAAATAACACAAGCGCCGGCAAAATGCTTAAGTAGGCGTAGAAAATAGGAACATCATAAAACGGTGCAATCGCGAAAGTTTCGGCGATAACTAATTGGTAGTCACTCATCCACAAAATAAAGCTATGTCCATAAAGCCCTAGATAATAGAAGAAGCCGATACCAAAAAGTAAAGGATACTTTTCCAAGTAGCGTAAAAAATCAAAGTAATTTTTGTCATCCACCATAAAGTACTGTTTTACATAACGGAACAGCATCAGATAGACAATCCCGAAACCAACTGCCAAAGACACGAGCATCACAAAAGCCGTATTCCAGGAAAACAGTTGTATGAAAATCCAACTTAGTACAAAGCTCGTTACAATTCCTGTTGCGTAACTGATGATGATCCTCTTGTAATCTTTCAGAGCGGATACATACATAGATAAAATCCAAATCCCAATCAGTTCAACAAAGAACAAGTAAGACACGAACTTAAACGCAAAAGGCAGAGGCGAGTTCCAGTAAAATAGCAGCGTCACCACAAAGCCTATAGCAAAGGTAACGGCTAATAGGCCATATAAAGAAGACAGCACCTTAGTTTCTTGCTCTAAAAACGTCTGATCGGCTACATATCTAGAAATGATAAATAAAAAACCACCAGTTAAGAGCTGAGAAAAAATGAAAGCATATTGAGTTGTGGACATAAATAACAAGACTTCACCTTGTGGAGTGCCTAAAGCTAAAAGCCATTCACGAACAACAGTGATTAGGAGAATCGTCAAAAACATAGGTCCCGTTGCGACAATTGCTGAAAAGCTCATGGCGCGAATCTGACCTAAAAAGTTCGATTGGTCATAGAGCTCCTTCAGCTGAAATCCTATTCCGGCCATCCGTCTTCACCTCCTGTGACAAATACAGCTTGTCATAGTTTTCAATCATTTGATCGATACGATAACGTGCACGCACTCGTTCTTTCCCTGCCAATCCATAGGTGATTTGAAGCTCTGAAGATTGTAGGATTCGTGTGATTTGATGTGCCATCTGTTGATAATGCATTAAAGGCACAACAGCCCCAGCATGACCAAACTCGTCGTGAGCTCCCTCGATCAACTCTCTGCAAGCTCCTACATCTGTTGCTACAACTGGAATTCCTGCAGCAAACGCCTCTAAAATAACTAATGGCTGCCCTTCGCTAATACTTGAGAGAACGAGCACATCTATAAACTCAAAATAGGTGCGCACATCAGCATTACCTGTGTAGTGAAGGTTTTTAATGGAGAGCGCTTCCCCTAACAGCAAACACTCTTCGTAGTACTCTTTATCCTCATCATTAGGGCCAATCAAGTAAAAATGACTTTCTGGAAGCATCTGTTGTACTCGAGCAAAACTTTGTAACATGGTTTTAATGTCCTTGATTGGAACAATTCGTACCACTGCACCTACATGGAATCCTGGTTTTCGTTTTCGTGTGACACTACCGTATCTAGCAATGTCCACCCCATTTTCAATGACCTTCGTTTTTTCTGGAGGACAACCTAGATCCATTTGTATTCTTCGATTCTTCTCAAATAGAGAAGTCACGGTATCGGCATACGTATACGTGCAAGAAGATAAATTGTAAAAATAGTGAATCCAAATATCTTTAAAGTACCCTTGAATCCATCGCGCTTTGATGATTTCTTCCTCACGTTCTCGTGTATAGATGCCGTGTTCTGTCAAAATCAAAGGTTTTTGATAACGGTGCTTGGCAGCACTTCCTAAGACACCTGCATACCCAGTAGATACAGCATGGTAGATATCGGCTTCTGGGATATCTTGATCTAACGCCACGAACAACGGGAGCAACATAGACCGCAAAGACCAAAACATATCCGTGAATGGAACATAAGGAAAACGTTCTGAGCAAAGTTCATAAACAATATCGTAAAAATCCTTACTGACAAGAAAATCTGGAATCGAATCGATTCGGTCTTTTCTGAAAAGATCAAACAACGCCGTCCAATCTGTCGGCTCTCCTGCAATCAGTTGATAAATAGCCTGCTTTTCGTCATGTGTTAATTTGTAGCGTTTGTTATGGGTAGGCTCCGTGTCTAAATAACCTTCTAGATAGATCTCTCTTAGCTCTACTAGGTTCGGCGGAGGCGGATACTTCACGGTTAACTCTTCTCGCTGTTTTGGTGCAATCGAATAGACGATGAATTGATGGTGTGGCATCTGTTCCATCATATACTGTAGCCAACTCGAGACCCCTCCAGTTGTTCGAGGGTAGGCTCCTTCAACAAATACACAGATTCTCATGGTCATCACTCCGTTTCAATTGAAAACTGGGGACCCAAGGCACGCACTAGATAAAACTGTTCACCTATCTTTGTAATTTCACAATTACTAGTTGCAGTGATTTTATCTGCAGTTACAAAGTGGAAATAGGTATGATCTGTGAAATACCGTAGAGTAACGTTCAGCTCATTCCCTTGCTTGTCAATAACGTACTCATTCTGCTCCCATTGCTGCTTCCTTTTTGACATCTCACTATACGGCACATACGGGACATCATAGGTCTCTTGTATAGAATCGAGAAAGTCTGTCACGTCCCTCCACATTTGGACATCTCGCTCATCTCCATAAATGGCGTAGGGAGAAAATGAGGTGACTTGAGTCCCATATAGAAAAGCTTCACTCAGTGATTCCCAAAGTGTTTGATTAGTCGGTGACACAGGTAGCGCAGTTCTTATTTCCTCTTCATCAAGAACGCTGACAATAGGGTAATTTCCCACTGCCTGTTTCAGCCTCGGCAACTCAACACTTAAATCCTCATATTCCCTAGCTCCCAATTCCCCTCCAAGTAGCACGAGCTCTCGAGTATACAACTCGAGCTCTTGATCATAGCTGTTCACTTCCCCAAGATCTGCTGGATAGATAGCTGCTGCTGTGTAATTCAAGTCAAACTTTGCTTCAAGGCTCTGCATTTGGAGCCACCAGTCTTGGCGATAATAATTTTTTTCAGATTTCCCATCAACTAAACGCGTTGTTTGAGTAGGAAAAGGAAACCCGTCAAGTAAGGCAGCGCCTGCATATACAATCGGATAAATAGGCGCTGCTGTTTCTGCCAAAGCCCAAGTGATTAGAGGGGCGTAATAGCTGTCTTCTAAAACGACACCATTAAAGAAGTAGACTTCTCCTTCACCAAGACGGTACGTCCAAAGTACAGGATGTCCGGAACGAGTTTCAGCAACTACAGTTGCATCTGAGTGAAGTCTTGCAGACAGTAAGGATTGTTTAAAAGCGTCTCCCGAGAGTTCTAACTTTTCCTCCAAGGAAAAGAAAGGGGGATTGAGTGTTACATCTGAAGTTTCTATGAATCCTCCATACTCAATTATTCCAAGTTGCTGGTAGACGCGTTGGAAGGTAGACTGTGGTGCTGGTCTTACAGCGATGACCAGGTCTCCCCCCGTTTCTACAAATTCTATGAGTCCTGTAGTATCTAGTCCAGTCCAGTCCTCCGTTGCGACAATCACTGTTGTAATACCTTCTAGATTTAATAGGTTCTGATAGTCCTGTAGATGATAACCGACTGCCATTTCCTTAAGTCTGCTCTCTATATACAAATCCACTTCCATGTCATCTTGAGAGTCATACAACACTAACGTGTCGATAAATTGTTGCTTTTCCAACTCAAATTCTTCAACAGGCGACTCTGTTTGTTGAAAACCAGCCACCTGAAAAAACAACGGCGACTTTAAAAAGATTAAGAATGTGGCAATTAAGATTAAAACGGCGCTGATTACATAGAGGCCTTTACCCAGGTCAAACGTTGGTTTCATAGTCTCTCATCATCCTTACATCCAGAACCTCAGCTTCTCTAGACCGGCAGGCGACAGTTGAATGGAAGAGGCTCGTAAATTTGATAACACGCTTTGTAACATCATTTGATTTTTCCGGAGGTACGCAATTTTCATTGACAACAGATAAGCTTCTTCTGTACCAGGAAAATACGTGTGCACATCTTCACTAAGCTGATCTAATTCCTCATCCACTTCACCGAGAAGTTCTTTTTGAACTACAATTTCCTGATAAATCTTAAAGTCTCTTGTAGGGGCTAGTGTGACAATTTCCCACAGAACTTGTAAATACCGCTGACGAAGTTGATGCTGTGTCACTTCGTCAATAAATTCTAGTTCAATCGCAGACATCAACTCATTTTTCAGTTCGTATAACAGAACGATATCCTCTGGAGTTTGTTTTACTTGCTCCTCAAGTTTTTGGATTGCTCGCATCGTATCACTTTTACTTTTTTGAATTGCTACTGCGGCATAGTGAGCAGTTTCAGAATCATCATTTTGCAATGCTTGCTTGAGCACATCTTGTCGGACGTGTTGCTGCTTTTTTAACATATCAATCAATAATTGTCTCCGCAGAACACTAGAGTTCAAATAAAGGGCATCCGTAAACGGAACAATATTCTTTTCTTTCTCTTTATCAGGAACAAGCCAATCTGTTTCTGGAACTTGTTCTCTTCGAATCAACCATTCCGGAAGTGCTGTAGCATCTCTTCCTTTCCAAACTAATGCAGCTACAAGTAAAATCCCTGCGAAAGGAACGCTCACCAAAATTAGGAATTGCAAGAAGGCAGAGGGCCTTTTTAAAACAATCAAAACAATGGTATAGATGATTACCGCTATATAGTAAACAACAAACCATATCATACGATCAGCCTCCTACTAGGACTGGCGACGAGTCGATATTAAAATGACGCAGTCTTTTTTGTACAATTTCAGCCTGATCTACAGTCGTATTGGATAACAGACATTCGTAGCGCCCATTGTCCCTTTGACCAAGATAGTCGTTAGAGCGTAATAGAGGCTCAATCAATTTCAATTGAGCAGTAGATACCGTGTCAGGCAGTTCTAACCGAACGTAAGGCAACTGGTGAGACTGTCTCGCCTTTTCTTTTGTGCCTATAATTTTTTCATAATAGAACGGCTTCAACACGTGCGTATCTTCTACATAGCGCTCCGCCTGAACTTCTTCGATGTGTTGGTACGCACGAATCAGAGCAGAGCTGATTAAACGTAGCGTAATCTCAATTGTATTCTTATAGTAGAGTGAAAGACGCTCAAAAGGAATATCGTACGCCGCAACAACTCCTATCACTTTGCCCCCCACTTCAATCGGTGCTGCAAAGGTAGGTGTGTCTGATTGCAAGTCCTTGTTGAACGTAACAGTTTGATCACGAATCACTTTTCCAAAAAGTGTATTCACGGTCTGCAAATTATGGGGTAAAGTAAACACATTGCTTGTAGATCTTGCCATAAGACGCAGGTACATCCCGTCTTGACTTACTTGATAAATAGCAAATCGGTTGTGATGAAGTAGTTTCTCCAAAGTATCAATCGCATTCGAGAAAACATCTTCCGGCTCTAAATAATCCAGATCTTTTACAGCTTGGTAGACTTTTCCGATGCTATCCTCCGCGTAGAGGATTTGAGTTTGCAGTTCATCTTTAATCTCCCGAGTATCTTCGTAAATGCCTGTCATGAAATCTAGTTTTCCTTCAGCAATCACTTTCTCTTCTTCAGCATATGCTAGTTCAATCTTCCGTCGGTCTACGATATAGCCGACCATAAACCCGATGATTAAATAAAGGGAGAAAGTGACGAGTAAAGAGTTATCTGCAATCAACGACGTGAACCCTCTACCATTTTGCACTTGTGTAAATGCAATGACAGAGACTGCTAGTACAGAGGCAATCATTGCTTGATACTTCCCGAATAGCAGCCCTGCGAACAGGATATATACGAGCCACATATCTACTGGCACGAGATTTGTTGGAACTAGTACAGCTAATGCTAAAAAGATTGCAAAAAGGACACCGTTCTCAATCAAACGCATACTAAATCGATTCGATTTTCCAATTTTCGCAACAACTTCAGACGTTTTAGTCGATTGTTTCTTTTCTTCACTACGACTTTCATATTCCTTATGCCAAGTTAAGTCCAAGCCTTCTTTCAAGGAATATTTCGGTGCCCAGTCGATTTCTTTTTTCAATTTTGTATTGTCGAGCAAAGAGTCGCGAATATCCCCTTTGACTGCCGGTGCTGTGTTTAAAGAAACAAAAGGTTGAATGGCTGATACATGCTCCATTACAGTTCGTACGCTAGTTTGATGATTCGTAGAAATGTTGTAAGTTCCAGAAAGATTGCTGATTACAGATCGATAAACAGCTTCAACGACATCTCCAACATAGATAAAATCCCGTGTCTGCTCCCCATCACCATATATGGTGATAGGCTCATTAGTTAAGCTAGATGTCACAAATCTTGAAATTACTCCACTTTCATTTGATGATTCTTGATGAGGGCCATAGACATTGGAGAGACGGAACACTAACGCATCGAGACCATGCAGCTGGTTCCATTTTTCGCAATAAGTTTCTCCTAGCATTTTGTTGATACCATAGGGAGTCGAAGGATTAAGTGGAGCAGTTTCTTTAATAGGCAATGAGGTAGGTTCACCATAAACGGCGGCTGATGAAAAGAAGACAAATTTTTTGACTCGGTATTTTCGGCTAAGCTCTAACATATTCACTAGGCCAACTACATTCGATTCCGTGTCTTTAGTGGGCGATTGAATGGATACGGGAACACTAGTCTGAGCTGCACAATGAATGACCATGTCAAACCTATGGGACTTATAGTAAGCATCACATGCTTCATCCGAACAATCGGCCAAGATCGACTTATGCTTGAACGTTACGCGTTCTTTGTCACCATTCGAAAGGTTATCTAAAATAACCACAGAATGACCTTCTTTATAGAACCTTTCCGCCAAGTGTGACCCGATGAATCCATACCCTCCTGTTACTAAAATTTTCATTTCTTTTGCTCCTCTCTTCTTCTTAGAACGATTACTATATTGTTAATGGAATAGTAGCACTTTTCTGTCATTTTTACTATACATTAAAATAGGAAAATGGAATTATTTTATCTTATTTTGTTGAATTTCATGAATTTTTTTAAAAAATATATATGTATTTTTAACTATCATATTTACAAAAAACCACTTTATCCCAAAAAACGGATAAAGTGGTTTTCAATTACTGTCTATCTCTCTTTTTGGAATCATCAATTTCTTTACGTCTTTTTACAGCTTGTTTAATAAAGGCTTCAAAAATCTTTCCTGAAGTCTCATCACCCGCCATAGCAAATTCTTCAGGGTGCCACTGGAAACCAAAAGCAAACGAGTGCGTTTTACTTTCCATTGCTTCAATGTTGCCATCTGTTGCACGTGCTACTACTTTCAAATCTCGCCCCACATCTTTACAAGACTGATGATGGAACGAATTGACTCGGAACTTCTCTTCTCCAAGAATTTTCCCGATTTTTGAATCGAGGTCCAGCTCTACTTCATGGGAGCGATAGGTTCTCGGTCCTTTTTGTAGATGTAAATAAGAATACTCTTCTCTTTGATCATGCATATCTTGATACATGCTTCCACCTTGGACAATGTTAAGCATATGGAGTCCACGACAAACACCGATGTAAGGTTTATCTAATTCAAGCATGCGTTTTCCTAGCTCCGACTCCATTTGATCGATTTCAGGAGCAATTTTGCCTAGTTTCAAATGGGGATTTTCTCCATAGTAGGATGGATCAATGTCTTCCCCACCAGTAATAAATAAACCATCAAGACGTAATGATAACTCATCTAGGTTTTCATCTCCCATGACCGGAATCATGAGTGGAAGACCTCCATACTTTAAAACAGTTTCGACGTATACAAACGGCAGCCAGAAATGATCTTGATCTTTCGACATCTCAGCTGAAATTCCGATTAAAGGTTTCATATAAATTCATCCTTTCTTAGCACTGTCTGTATACCCGCTATTTGTTCGATGTGAAACCTGCCGCCTGACTTTCAAGGTAGTCGAGTACTCGCCGGTCGATTTTACCAGTCTCTTGTTGGCGCTCTTCGAAGTTTTCTGTATGATGGTATCGGTCTAAAGCTCGATCGACTTCTTCTTTTGACGACTGACCAGCTTGTATATAGGAAAGTTTCTCTAAATCCTTTGTCAGACTCTCATATTGCGCATCAGTCAGTTCCACTACATCCTCTTCTCGAGTCTTCTCAAAATACAGATGACGTAACTTCAATAAGCGCGATAATTCTTGCACTGGGTCTGGGTGATCATCCACACGTAAATCAATATAGCGATCTGTATAGCCACCGTAACTGCCATTTTCTTTGACCACCAACAAAGCAGCCGATTGGCGCCCCCTGCTATCTCCACCAGCTGCATCTCCAGCTAAAAGTGCTGCAAGTAACCGCTCAGGCAAAGGTCCTTCAGTCTGCTCAAATGTTGCTTCCATTTGCTCAACTACTTGCTGGCTCACTAATATATTCCCTTGAATCGCAAAGTTCTTTCCGGCTTTACCTCCAGCCCAGTCATAACAGTCTTCTCCGGTAAATGTAGCACTTTGACCCGTCGCGTCTACGATTCCAACCTGCCTCCAAACGGCATTGTCATCTTTCTTTGTGAGTTCTTCCACCACTTCGCGCGGAGAATGACCCTTTTCTAGAAGCTCTAATCCTTCTACACCGTAAGAAAGATTGGCAAGAGATTGCGTAGCCACTGCACCCACTCCTGCTTTAGCAAAAGGAACAACGGCTCCCACTCCTAAAAACTTGGATGCTACTGCTATTCCAAGTTCTTTAGTTTCTTCATCAAATCCTACAATTGAAAACGTCATATGTATAAACACTCTCCCATCTTCTTTTTTTCAGTGTAATCTGAACACTCTGTTTTTAAAAGTTAAATGGTTTATCCGTTTTGTAATCGGGTAAAAATAGAGTAGATGACAGATTAACTTTGGAGGGATTCACTAATGGCTATGAAGTACACAGTAGAAAATTCAGTACAAGCAAAGCAGAAGGTTGAAGAACTAGAAGCACAAGGTTATTCACGAGACGATATTTACTTGTTCGCACATTCAAAAGATCGAGAAGGTCATATCTCAGACGTTCTGGATACAGAAAAAGTTGGAGTTAGCGAGCAAGGATTCTTTAAATCCATGAAAAATGCGTTCAGTAAACGAGGAGATCAGCTTCGTAGCGATATGCACGCTGCCGGATTGACAGAGGCAGAAGCGGAAGCCGCAGAGCGAGAGCTAGATGAAGGGAAGCTTGTTCTCATCGTAAATAAATAGAGGGGCATCTGCCCACCATCTAAACTGCCTGCAACTGCGGGCAGTTTTCTTTTGCTAATTTCGATTTGAACACGTATACTTATGAACATACGTTCCCCTAAAGTCCCCCTAACTCTTATCTTCTGAAAGGAAACCTCCTAATGAAACCAGTAATCGTTGCAGAAAAACCCAGCCAAGCAAAAGCTTATGCGGATGCATTTAAAACAAAGAAACAAAAAGGTTATTATGAGATCTTGCCAGATCCTTTATTCCCTCAAGGCGCCTATTTAACCTGGGCAATCGGCCATTTAGTGGAGCTTCGCGAACCAAAAGAGTATGACTCAAAATGGACACGCTGGACATTAGGTTCTCTTCCTATCTTGCCAGATGCCTTTGAATATAAAGTAGCAAGAGGAAAGTATGAACAGTATAGTATCGTTCGGAAGCTTATGAAAGAAGCTTCTTTGTTAATCAATGCCTGTGATATTGACCGGGAAGGATCCAATATTTTTTATTCCATCCTTACTCTAAGTGGTGTTCGGAACAAACCGGTTAAACGGTTATGGATCAATTCGTTGGAAACGACGGAAGTGCGAAAAGGATTCGCAAGTCTTCACTCCAACGAGAGAGATTTACATCTCTACGCGGAAGCACGAACTCGCCAAAAAAGTGACTGGTTAGTAGGGATGAATGCCTCTCGGATCTATACTATACTTCTAAAGAAAAAAGGAGTAGCAACTGTCTTTTCGATTGGTCGTGTCCAATCCCCTACTCTATTTTTAATTTATCAGCGTGCTCTAGAAATTGAGAACTTCAAGCCGGAGCCTTTCTTCGAAATAGAAGGCTTATTTGATACAGGAACAGAGACATACAAAGGGAAAGCAAAAGTTAAAGAAAAAGAACATCACCTTGCTGCAGCCATTTTATCCGAGCACGGGATATCCGAACACACGAAGGTGCCCGCGCAAGTACTGGATGTTCAAGAGAAAGAAAAGCGACTAGCACCTCCGCAACTCCATTCTTTATCGAGCTTGCAACTTGCTGCTAATAAGAAATGGAAAGCGAGCCCTTCCGCTGTATTAAAAGCTGCACAAAATTTATATGAGAAAAAGCTAATCACCTATCCACGGACAGACACGCGACATATCACACCGTCTGAGTTTCAGTATTTAAAAGAGATAGCGCCAGACCTACAAACCTTTACCGGCTGTTCATTTCCACTGAATACTTTTCCGTCCAAACGGTTTGTAGATGCCAGCAAAGTTCAAGAACACTATGCGATTGTGCCAACACGAAAAATCCCTAAAAATACAAATCTAAGCGGATTAGAAAAAAATATTTATGAGGAAGTCGTCCGAACGACTCTAGGCATGTTTCATTCGTCTTATATTTATAAAGAAACTACCGTCACAACTAGCGTAAACGACTTATTGTTCTATACAAAAGGAACGGTCCCCTTAGACCTCGGGTGGAAACAGCTCTTTCCGCAGAAAGAGAAAGAAGACTGGCTGCCTGCTGTTCAAAAAGAGCAATCTGTAGAAGGGTCAGTGGCTATAACAGAAGGCGTAACAAAACCTCCGAAACCTTATACGGAGGGGCAGCTCATTCAAGTTATGAAAACTTGTGGAAAGTTTGTGGAAGACGAAGAAGCAGCTGCTCTTTTAAAAGAAGTTGAAGGATTAGGAACTGAGGCTACTCGAAGCGGGATAATTGAAACTTTAAAAAAGCAGGCCTATATTGAAGTCACGAAAAATGAAGTACAGATCACTGAAAAAGGACGGATCCTTTGTCAGTCTTTAGAAGGCACACTTTTAGCGAGTCCTACCATGACCGCAAAGTGGGAAAGTTACTTACAAAAGATTGGTCGTGGAGAAGGAAGCGAGACACAATTCTTGTCACAAATAGAGGCGTTTATAAAACAGACACTTGAAACTGTCCCAAGTCATTTAGAGACGAAACAGTTCGCCGCCCTCCCAGAAGAAGAAGAAGAAGCAGCAAGTCAAGCCATCGTCTGTCCTGCCTGCAAAGAAGGGAAAATCGTTTTGAAGAAGAGCTTTTATGGCTGTTCTCGTTATAAAGAGGGCTGTACTCAGACATTCCCATTACGTGTAGCCAGCAAGAAATTATCTCCCGCTGTGATTGAGATATTGTGTACGAAAGGACGTACCGGGAAGTTGAAAGGCTTCACTTCTAAGCAAGGGAAATCGTTTTCTGCACATTTAAAGCTTACAGATGGAAAGATCACATTTGATTTTTAAAAAACAGGCGTAGTAGAGTTACTTCTCTACTGCGCCTGTCCAGCTTGACATACCTTGCTCTACATTCGTTACTTGGTAGCCCTCTTCAGCTAAGATATCACTTGCTTGCTTAGATCGATTCCCCGATTGACAAACAATGACATAACTTTGTTCAGGATCTAATCCTTCGTAGTTACCAGCACTAATTTCAGATAAAGGCTTGTTCATTGCACCTGGAATATGACCTGCTGCATATTCATCCGCTTCTCGCACATCGACGACTAGTGCTCCTTGTTCTTGTTGACTAACCACGTCATTCAGTGCAATCGTTTCATAGGATGATTCATCATTAGAACATGCGACTAACAACATCATTAGAATGGTCACCACTACTAATAGTTTTTTCACTTCATTCACCTCTATTTTAAAATACCCAATAAGGTATAATGTTGTCTAGTAAAAAACTCTGCTCCTCACTGTGTAGGAGTCAGAGTTTTTCGTTATTTAAAGGCATCTTGCAAAATATAATAGGAAGGTTTCAACCTCTCTTGGAACGTAGGAATATTCCATGTCTCCCAAGTGTAGCGAGGCAGTTCCTGGCTTTCTCCAGGCAAGACAACTACTTCGCCATCTTCCGTTTCGACAATAGCTCCAATTCCGATAGATTCAATCACTTCACTCGCTTCGACCCCATCTTGGAAGACATCACCGATGACTTCTAGACGACTTGGATCACGGAACTGAAGCAGCAACCAAGGAATTCGAATTTCCACTCCTTCCTCACCAAACTCGTAATCTGCTAAAGAATTATAGTCTGGAGAAGACGGATTTCCATTTCCTCGAGTCAGCTTACCTGTCTCATAAAATTGAAACGGTTCTACTTTCTTTAACTCCGGATAGTACAATTGCTTATTTAACACGTAATAAATCGGTGTAAACTTTCCAGAATTCTTACGTCCCGTCGACACTGGTTCAATCATTTTTTGATCGTTGCCATACAAGTAATGGTAGAAGTCATAATAGGAGTCAATCAGTAGTCGAGACTCATCTCCGTCAAGCGATACTTGGAAGTCTATTCCTTCCTGGAACTTCACATCACGCACGGTTTTATTTCCTTGATCCGGAATGGTATCCAGCAGGATCTGAGCCAGGTCCGTTTCTTTGATTCCAAGTAGATTTAAATAAAGATAGGTTTCATCATGACTGACCTTCAACTCAACAGAAGATTTTTTTGTATGTGCCTCTTCCTCTGCCCAATCTTCAAAGTCTCCATCTACTTTCACCTTCATCGAATCAAAACTGAGTAATCCAAAATGCTGTTCATTTGTCTGCTGGTTCGACCAGTAAGGACGTCTTTCCGGATTGTCATAGTCCATCGTATTCCAAGTTCTCTTGAACCACTCATCCTGCCAACTGAATACAAGTCCTCCTAAATAGTCTTCCGCTAAAATGGTTCGGTAAAGTTTCGCAACGATTTCCCCTTGCTGCTCCTCTGTCACATTCCCTTGATTCCACCCGTATGGGTTAACATGGGTTCCACCACGAGAAGCGGGAATTCCAAATTCCGCTACTAAGACTGGCATCTTATGAGCTTTTTTCAAATCGTTCAGATAGCCTGCATAACTATTTTTCATGCCATCTTGATCCACGTACTCCCTGTAAGTTTTATCCACATTCAGGAAGTCTGGATAATACGGATAGATGTGGTACGAGGCAAACTGTCCGACCTTTTCAAGCTCTCCTTTTACAGAAACCACATTTGGATTCACACTAACCATGTCTTCGTTTTCAAGTGGTTCGGATGGATGATCTAATAAGTCCGTTGTTACCCAGTTCGTAAAACTAATTGGACGAATTTCATTGTAAGTATCCATCTCGTATTTGATGATATCATCCATATGTTCTGCGAGCCAATGTTCAAAAGGTGATGCCCCTTCTGTATAGACGTACTCGCCTTCATAGTCGCCAATATCTTTATTCGCTTCATTGGTTCCGATGACCATTTCAGGGTACCACTCAATCCCAATGATCCAACCAATCACGTAATCTGAGATGTCAGCATCATAGGTACCAGATGCATGCCCGACTTGAGGTAACACACGTGCATTTCCGTGAAGAATATTTACGATGTCCTGGTACTCTTTTTGGAATCGTTTCTGCGTCTCCTCATTAAATGCATTTTTCGTTTCCTCTAACAACTCTTCCTCTGCCCACACTCCGTGGAAGACGTAGAGTGGCGTGTCATGTTCTTCGTTGTATCGTTTTAGTGCTCGATAAAATCCTGGCGGATGTACAGTGTAAACACGGATCGAATTGGCATTCATTTCACCAATCTGTTGGAACCACCGGTAGTATTGTTCTTCAGAAATGCCAGCTTCACCTGGGAAATAGCCTGGTGCTCCCATACCAATATTGACTCCTTTGGCTGTAAACGATTGCCACTCACCATCTACTTTGACTTCAAATTCATCTTGCCCTATACGGGAATGGTAAGTAAGTTCTTCATTTCTTTTTTCAACATCACCTGGCAGTTCTTTTGCATTTGCTATTATTCGATCTAATTCATCCGTGAATGTAGACCAATAAAATCCATCACTTCTGTTTTTATAGAAAAATCCATAGACATCAGATAACGCATAGATCTGATAAAGTCCTGGCGGTGATTCTAATTCTTGAAAGTTCCCAGCCATATAAGCTGTGTGTACTTTCGGATGCGAACGCTCAATGATTCCCGGAACCTGCTGCCCATCCACTATGCCTTCAAGTTGATTCGTAACTTCATCGGGTAGACGGAACCAAAACGAAACCTCTTCATCAATCGATGCATCCATCACTTCAATCCATCCTTGGAAGTCACTTGTCACCCACTGCTCCTCGGTCCCTTGCTCTAGAGGCTCATCACTCGGCACAACAACCACTTGCTCTAATCGGTCATTTGTAAATATGTAACCAGCTCCACTATAATCCCAATTCTCCTGAAGTGCCAAAGTGGATTCAGGAATATCCGAATTCGAGCTCGATAGATCATCGAAATAACGGAAAACCCAGCCTGTTGAACGAGCGCCTGTAAAGTCTTCGATTTCTCTTTTTAGAAGCTCATCTTGTACTCCTAACCAATTGATAGGCTGCAACAGAACAAGTTTCTGTTTCTGTTCAGCATCAATAGCCGCATCCCACTTTTCTTGAGTCACGTCTTCAGGAAGTATCGAAAGTTCAAGAGGTGCAGAATCACCTTCCCACTTCACATGCTTGAAATACCAGTCCATTCCTTGGTACTGCTGCAAGTCTTCTCGAGTCTGTTCAGACGCCGAGACACCTGAGTTCCCTTGGAACAACCAAAACAAATAGGGCAGGCCAAAGATGCCTGCCACTAGTAGAATTAGAAGTACAAATCGGTTCATGATATACTCTCCTTCTTCTGAAAACCGGTACGCTCCATTTTCCCCCATTCTTTACGACGGAAAATAGTTCGAATCAGTCCTTCTAGTCGCCATAATAATGTTAACGGGCGGTACCAAAAGATTTCAGTTAATGCCATAATCAGCAAGCGGTAAATATCACGAATGCGCGGATAACGATTCACACTCCACGCTTCCATAAGAACGGAGCCCATCGAGAATACGCTTCCGTACAAAATTAACAACAGCGCCAGTAGAATAGCTATTTCAATGTATACATCTCCTGCAAAAAGAGCGAAGACCAAATAGATGTAGCCTCCAATTTCAATAATAGGTCCTAAAAATTCAATCAACCAGAAGTAAGGCATGGAAATCATCCCAACGGCACCATAGCGCGGGTTTAAGGTCATTCTCTTGTGACGCCACAAGCTCTCTGTCAATCCTTGATGCCAACGTCTCCGCTGTCTTCTCAACACAGAGAGTTTAGAGGGCACTTCCGTCCAGCAAACTGGATCTGGAACAAATTCAATTCGTTTCTTCTCCTTACTTTCTGCTAAAACCCTATGCAACCGTACGACTAATTCCATATCCTCACCTATTGTATTCTTGTCATATCCGCCAGCTTGCACGACCCATGACTTCGAGAACACAGAAAACGCTCCTGAGATAATCAATACTAAGTTGAATCGGCTAAGTGCAATACGTCCCATTAAAAAGGCACGTAAATATTCTACTGCCTGCATCACTACAATAAGATTGTTTGGAAGTGCCGGACTTGAAATCGCTCCATGCTCTACATACAACCCATTTGCAATTCGGACATTTCCTCCAGCTGCAATCACTTCTCCATTAGAGGCAACAATTGGCTTCATAATACGAAGAAGCGAACGTTCTTCTAGAATGGAATCTCCATCAATCGAACAGACGTAAGGGAATCTAGAAACATTGATTCCTGCATTCAGAGCATCTGCTTTTCCACCATTCAGTTTATTCACTAGGACTAGGTTTGGATGGATACTAGACTGGTAGATTTCTTGGATTTCTTCTGTGTCTAATTGTCTCCGAATGACTCGGTTGATTTTTTTCATTGCAAAGTACTGGACCATAATGTCTTTTGTGGCGTCTGTTGATCCATCGTTAATCACAATAATTTCAAACTGAGGATATCGAAGGCTGAGCAGAGAGCGAACACTATCCACTACACCTTTTTCTTCGTTAAATGCCGGGACTAGTATGGAAACAGGCTTCGAATAATAACTTGTTAAGAAATCATCATCCAGTTCTTCTTTATCTAGCTGGTATTCTTTTCGCAATTTGAGCAAGGACATGATTAACATCAAAGTATAAATGATGATGACACCGATCATATAAAGAATTAAAAATCTTCCGAAGAATACTAGGATAGCTTCCCATATACTCATAATGTGACCGTCTCCTCTTTCAACAATTGCTCGTCTATGATTTCTTTAGCAAAGCGATCTTCAGTAAGCAATTGATAATTTGTCAGAATCGAAATACCACCTTTTTGCTTGGCAATGGCTTTAGCAGCTGTGGAGCGCACCCACCAGCTCTCGTCTTCTAACAGAGGCAGCAGATAGTGCTGACTTTCACTTAAAGGAAACATGCCGACAATCCTTGATGCCAACATCCGCTCTTGCCAAAATGACGAGGATAGAAACGGAATGAACGGCTGAAAGTCGCGGATAAAGCCCATTAGTTCTAGTGACTTTAATATACGAATTCGTACTTCGGAAAGCTCTTCTTTCTCGAGCTGTTCAACAAAAAATTCTTGGTAGTGAATATAGTTTTTCTCTCCTACCACATCAATCAAAGCTAATTTGGAATTGTGTGGCAAGTAGTCGTAATTAGAAATCAATGCATCCAAATCTATTTGCTTCAACTTTAACAGAAGGGCACGATTTTGATGCTCTGAAAACTCAACTTCGTCTTGTTTTATAAGATCAATTGCGGTAGTTCTTCCTACAGTAATCTTTAGTAAAGACAAATAATACTTTTCTTCTGCATTTCGGACTTTTCGGTTACTCCACTTATCTAGATGCTTCTCTGCAAGTTCCACGAGACGAAAATCAATCACTCGATAAAGCCCATTCATACGATGACTCCACTCAGTACTCGCTAGCATCTTGCTGTAATAAGAGGTCATGTATCTTTCTGCGAACAAATAGATCTTTTCACGAGTCCCTTCTACATAGACGCTGTTTAGAAATTTCACAAGTAAGCGTTCTGCCGCTCGCTTTTCATCAAGCGTCTTAGGAACCATTTCTTCATTCCACTCTTGATTATAGAATAAGTAATTCATCCAATATGCTTTTGAACGTTCTACATAATTTTCCTCGTGACGCAAACGGCGTTTTTCTAGCAATCTCAAAATGGTCAAATAGATACTAAAAATCACTAGCAAGGTAAGGAGAATCAGTATGATCCACAACAATACCGTAGTTGAGATCCTCATTCAAACCACAACCTATCTATAGACCTTCTTAGAAGTGATTCAAACAATCTTAAATTAAATGGTTTATGAATCATCTCATCAATACCCATCTGATAGGCAGTAATCAAATTTTCTTCAGAAACACGGTCTGTTAACATAAAGATATGAAACTTCTGATTGCTTGCTTGGTTTCTTAAAAAATGAACAACTTCCATACCATTCTTTTTAGGTAAAACATCATCAAGAACAACAATGTGGGTATGTGCACTTTTATGCCACTCCGAGGATTCAAAAGCGAGTCCATCTTCAAATTGTTGCAATTCAATATCAAAATGATCCAATCGCATGGTAGAAATCGACCGTTTTAAGACATCCCGAATGATTGGTTCACCCACAACTAGACTAACTTTAATAGTGCTCTTCTCCCCCTTATCCCAAGGCCCATCTACATAATTTACAGTAGATGTCTCTTCTGTTTTCGGCATCGTTTTAATCATTTTTACTATTTCAATTAAAGACGTCTGAGGGTCACGCACCTCTGTAAAAAAAACATGATAAGGAGATGGGCCTTCAATACCAAAGTGGTGTTTCATACGTTTTAAGAAAGCTGCCACTTCTTTTTTGCCACTGTTGGGAAGAATCCCCCACCATCCAGCTTGATCCGTATCATGGAATACAACGTCAGCCTTTCTTATAAATCCGAGCACTTGCTCGTCTGAGAATTGCGCTTCCTTAGTTTTTGGAACTATGTGTACAATTGAGATGGGAGCCTTAGTTCTAGCTAAAGCACCTTGAAGAATATAAAAAATAGATTCCGCTTCATCAATCCAAAAAATTTTATTAGTCATATTGCAATCGCCTTCTTTTAGGAGAATTTTATACTCTCACATTAGCACTATATCCATCTATTAGATAGTCCTTTTACCTCTATTCTCAAATCATTTAATATGCATTTTAAAACCACTCTACTGTAAATAGGTAATTTGTCTTTTCTTCTTATGTAATATAATTTTATATACTCAATAAAAATTAGGAGTCTTCCTAGTTGTTTAAAAGTAAAAAAAGCCATAAGCGCACTTTCGATTATGGCTTTCTTGAATAGAATTAGTAGTTACTACGGTCTTGCATATTGTTTTCAGAACGACGATTTTCAATCTCCTCAACACGTTCCTCATGCTCGTGATTCCCCAAGCTGTCTTCAATAGCTGCAGGTTCGCGCCCTTCATCTTCCATCGCAGGTTCTAAATCACCAAACGCAGCTGGTCCTAAATTCGGATCTGCGCCTGGCGATTCAGCACCATAAGCACGCGACTGATCATAGGCACTAGGTTCGGTAGACTCAAACGTTACTTCTTTGTTGTCGAAAGTGGATTCAGTCGTTTCAAATGTAGGATTCGGTGTTTCAAAAGTTGATGATTCTGTTGTTTCAAACGTTGATTCTGTTGTTTCAAAACGCGGTTGCGCTTGCTCAAATGTTGCATGTTCCGTTTTCTGTTCTTCTGTCATTCGAGGCTCGATGTTGTATGCATCGTTTTCAACATGACCTTCACCTGAGTAAGCTTGCCCTTCATTTTTAAATAACTGACGGTTTTCCTCAGGAGTGTGCTCGCCTAAAGCGGGTTCATTATCCGTGAAGCGATTGTTGACGAATTCAGTTCCCACTGTGCCTGTGGTATCTCCATGATAAGACTCATAAGAATTGCCAGTTTCACCAAATGTATTGTAGTCATCTGAACGGAGTGCATGATCTACATAGAGAATGGCGCCTCCATTCGCCAAATCTGTTGCATAATGATCTCTTTCCGTTTGTTCCAAGTTCAAACGATGTAAACTTTCTGAAGTTGCATCTTCACCAGTAAAGAACGATTTAAAACGGTCCCAAAACGAACCAGCTTCATGCGTGTCTACATGAGTTTCAGTTGTATGTACCTGGAAACGGTCTGGGTCTTTCGTGACCACGTGAATATCTGATTCATTATATCCCTGGGCTTTTAAAGTTTCGATTTTTTGATTTAGTTCTTCCTGTGACCAAGCTACTTCTACGTGACGCTGATTGTCCATTTCGTTTTCCTCCTCGTAATGTTTGGTAATTTTTTTGTGTTATGAATGCTATTCCTTACTTTTCATTCTGTTAAACCTTTCCTAGAAAATGTCATGTTTGTCATGTAACTGTGATGTTTACTAGTTGTCGATGAGGGAAAAATACAACTAACAAATACTATTGAAGTTAAAAGGAGAGATTTTTTATGGCAACTCGTAACAATAAAGCATTATTAGCAGCACTAGGACTTGGAGCAGCATATTTAATGAGAAACAAACAGTCTCGAGATAAGCTAGCTAAACAATTTGAGAGTTTCTCGAATACGCCGATGAGAGGCCAAAAAAATGACGCTGACACTGTAGGTCAGGAAACTCCAGAATCGATGCGCCACCAAGGTCAGCCTGGGAAAGGCATTCTAGATGACTTGTTCGGAAAATAAAAAAAGGCCCTGGGCCTTTTTTTATTTTGATATTTACTTAGTATCTTCCCACTTTACTTCTGTTCCATCCTCAAACTCCACTTCTAATTCAAAATCTTGATAGTCTGTCACTCCAAAGGCTTCCGTTATTTTTGAGATAATCTCCTCCTGTGACATCTCAGGTGTCATCTCTAGGTTTGAGAAAATGGGATCTAGAGCTGTGCCTGCTTCATCTCCACCTAAGCTAGTATCTTCCAACTTATTTTGGTAATCAATTTCAGTTCCGGATCTCCCAGTCTCATAATCCACATCAATGGCATCATTGTCATCCGGAGTATCTATAGATAAGTCAAAGCTTGTAAAACCATAATTCGTTGGTGTTACCGATTCATTTGATTCAACTGGAGAAGAATCAGCTGGATCTGTCTCTACTGTATTGTCCGTTGCTTCTCCACAAGCTGTTAACAAAAGAAGGCTTACGCTAGTAACTACTGTTATCCATTTAAAATTTTTTGTCATGTGTCAATCATCCCTTCTATAGTCCAGATTAAATATAGTTTGCCCTTAATCTTTTTATGTTAAACTGAAGTCAGACATGTATACAGAAAGGAATGAAGAAAGTGGCTATGTTACAAGAAATCACTTCTCATGAACAATGGAAAGAACTTCTTGAACAATCAGAAGATCAACCATTCTTCATTTTTAAACACAGTACGACTTGCCCGATTTCAGCCTTTGCTCACAAACAAGTTTCAAATTTCGAAACTGATTTGCCTGTTTATTATGTGAAGGTCATTGAGAACAGACCCATTTCATTAGAAATGGCTGATGATTTAAATGTTCAACACCAGTCTCCCCAAGCTATCTTAGTTATGCACCGTTTAGCAAAGTGGGACCAATCACATTATGATATTACACAAGAAACGTTAGCATCCGCTGTCGATTTTCTCGTTTAATCAGGAGGCACTTATGGATCAAATTGTTCGCGTTAGTGACTACTTACAAGAAAACGCCGAGTCACTTGTCGATAAAATTGTTGAAGATGCATTAAAAAATGTAACTTTCGAAATTTCTCCAGAGCAATTTGAGATAGCACGGCAACAAAACGCTGAGTTCCTTCGTATGATGGCTCGCTCTTTCCCTGCTACGGATGAAGAAGCCGGAGATGAGCTTTTGAAATGGGCAGAACAACAAGGTGAGTCAAACTCTCAAAACATGGAGGAGTTCTCGAAATCGATTGAGCCTTTTGCTCAAAATCGCCTTGTCTATTCTAAACATATTGCTCAAGTGGCTCTTGATTTAGAAGTAGGGCCCGTTCAGATTGTTCGTATTATGAACCGGTTCAACTACTTATTAGATGTTGCAATGGTTCAGTCTATCAAGTCTTTCGAAAAACATCAAAATGAAAAACTAAAAGAGCGTCAGAAGTTAATCAATGAATTGTCTGCTCCTATCGTTCCTGTACAAGAAGGCGTAGCCATACTCCCACTGATTGGTATTGTGGATTACGACCGAATGACTTATATCTTAAACTATGTCATTCCTAAAATTCCGAAGATGGAGATTGATCACTTAATCATCGATTTCTCTGGTATCCTTACCATTGATACTGAGATCGCACAGCATATCTTCACATTGCACAATGTTTTGCAATTACTCGGTATTGATTTGTATTTTACAGGGATGCGACCAAATATCACTATGGCAATCGTTCAAGGAAACATTGATTTCTCAGATTTCCATACATTTGGGTCCGTTTTACAAGCTCTCGCAGCTATTGAAAAGAAAAAGTAAACATAAATAGAGTCTCCAGTCACTAATGGCTGGAGACTCTTTTAGTTATTCTGGATAGCGTTCTTCGCTAGAAGACGAATCTTTAGTGTGACGATGATTTTCTTCATCTTTCACTTTTTGATTCAATTCCTCTACTGGAATAGCATCCACTGTTTTCATGTCATCGTGCATATCATAAATACTTTCCTGATCCGTTTCCATGACCTCAGGATTATCCATGATTCTGCCCTTGATGTCTTGCTTTTCTTGAGTTTGATCTTTTTTTGGTTCGTGTTTCATTGAGGATTCCCTCCTTATTTACGTACCATGTTCACTAGCATGTGTGCCAATGCGTGTTGCTGTTCTTTGTCTCCAGAACGCCATAATTCTTGAAGAAGGTTCTCTTCAGCATTACGTGGTTCTTCTTTTTTAGATAAATAACCAGCTACCACTTCAGCAGTTTTAGCAAGTTGTTCTTCACCTAGGCCCATTTTTTCGCCTAATGCCACTTTATCCCCTAAATACGATTTGAACTGTTCAAAATCTTGAAGGATACGCTCCTTTTTTTCTGGTGATACGTTTTCCATTTCGTTTTGTACTTTGTTTTGAATGTTGTCCATCATAAAGTTCCAGCTCCCTTCGTTTTTAATGTAGTAGTGTGTTTCTGGTTTACATCTTCAGTTTTTCCTATAACTCTCTCCTTTAAACCTATTTCCATAAATTTGATTCCTTCGTGTTAGTGGGTTTATGTCAAATCATATTGGGTATAGTTTACTAGCTTGGCAAAGCCACAATCATAAGAATTAAAGGAGGAGATTTTATTGATGAATGAGTTTTACATTCGTGACATGCTTTCATTTTTACCTGATTTACTTCTAGCGTTACTCGTACTACTAATTGGTTACTTTGTAGCAAAATTTGTTGAAAAGCTTGTTTACAAAGGGTTGCGTAAACTGAATCTCAATGAACGCCTAGGTAACACAAAATCAAAATGGTCAGTCGAGAAGATTATTAGTAAAGTAGTATTCTTTATCTTATTACTACTTGCATTTGTTCTATTCTTCAATATTTTGAACCTACATACATTCGCCGCTCCATTTGCGAACATGTATGATACATTAACTGGTGCATTCTTAAATATTCTAAAAGCTGGTTTAATCTTACTAGTCGCATGGGCACTGGCTACTTTAGTTAAAAAAGGTATCCAGATGCTTGGCAACAAAGTCGATTTCAATAAGCTTGGTGAAAAGACTGGGATGACTACAACTGGTGAACAAAAAACAAAGTGGACAGACACAGTCGCTAATGTAGCGTACTATCTGATTTTCTTATTGTTCTTACCAGCCATTCTTAATGCCTTAGGAATCGATGGATTGAGTGGTCCATTTGAGGATATGCTGTCTAGCTTCATCAACTTCATTCCTAAATTGGTTTCGGCAGCTATCGTATTCGCAATTGGCTATTTCATCGCGAAGCTTGTTCGTAATCTTGTTGAGAAATTCTTACACTCTGTAGGCATTGATCGCTTTACAGAGAAGATGAATTTAAAAAATGATTCAACAACTTCAAATACAAGTCTTTCTAAAATCGCAGGTTTGATTGCATTTGTATTAATCTTGATTCCAATTACAATCACTGCACTTGAAATCCTTGATTTAGACGGAATCTCTGGTCCAGCTATTGAAATGCTGAACGATATCATGTCTATGATTCCACAAATTATTGTGGCTATCATCTTAGTCATCGTAGGTGTTTATGTAGCTAAATTCGTGAAAGATTTCGTAGTAAATCTATTGAATGGTTTTGGCATTAACAATCTAGCAACGAAGATGGGACTAAACTCTAGCAATGCTAAGAACTTTGATTTAGCTTCTATCATCGGAACAATTGTTCAAGTATTAATCGTTTTACTGTTTGTTATGGAAGCTCTTCAATTAGTAAACCTAGAATTTATGGTCTCTCTAGGTAGTGCAGTATTTGCTTACCTTCCAATGGTCGTAGCAGCTCTAGTGATCTTGGCAGTCGGCTTCTGGTTAGCAAACCTTGCAGAAAAACTTGTAGGAAGCTTGATGAAAGATGCTTCAGGATCTCCACACTTCTTACGATTAGTAGCAAAATATGCGATTCTAGGATTTGCATTCTTCATGGCTCTTAGTCAATTAGGAATTGCACCTGGAATCATCCAGTCTGCGTTTATTTTAATCTTAGGCGGCGTTGCTCTTGCCTTCGGTTTAGCCTTCGGTCTTGGTGGTCGCGAACATGCTTCTCGTTATTTGGATCGTATGGAAAAATCAATTGATGAAGCAGAAGTTGACAAAGAAAACTACGAACAAAAAAAAGAAGAATTGAAAGAAAACGCTAAAGACGATATGAAATCTGCTCAAGAAGAAGAGCGTTTCATGCACGGGACTTCTGCTCATGCGGATGACACTTTAGCTCAAGATGTACCTCAAGATACCGGCTTTAATTTACCAGAAACGAATGATCTTCATCCGTATCACGATTCACCAGAAGATCACCGTCGTGATGAAAATCGCAACGAATAACAATTAAGAGTTTTAAAGACGGGCTGCTAGTCAGCTCGTCTTTTTTTTGCTAAGTGAGTTCTTGGACTCTTCGCGGCAAGCACTCTATAATGAGAGCTACAAGGAGCGATGTCTAGTGAAAAATGTAGCCTGGTACCGTATGTATCGTATAGTCTGGATGTCTATCAAATTTTTTCTACAAGTCTATTTCTTTCAAAGAAAGTATCGAGGACGTTTTACGCCTGTCGTCCAAGCGAAATGGGAGCGTCTCATTGTCAGACAAGCAACGGAATACAAAGAAACTGCCCTGTACTTAGGTGGATTGATGATTAAGGTCGGCCAGTTTTTATCCGCACGAGCCGATGTTCTTCCACAAGCATTTATTGAGGAACTAGAAGGTTTAACGGACCGTGTCCCTCCCGTAGAGCGTGACCTCGCTATGAAAGTCATCGAAGAGGAATGGGGCGGGCCCGTCTCCAAATATGTAACTAAGATTTCTGACGAGTCTATCGCTTCAGCATCTATTGGTGAAGTGTATAAAGCTACATTACTAGATGGTAGAGATGTCGCTATTAAAATCCAACGTCCCGGTATTGAACGCATCATTCGTTATGATTTTAAGGCTATGCGTGTTGTCATTTGGTTAGCAAAACGCTTCACGACCTTTACTAAACAGATTGACTTTGACTTGCTGTATCGAGAAATGGAAAGTACTCTTCTACCTGAACTCGACTTCCTTCAAGAGTTGCAGCACGGCCGGTCATTCCATCAACGCTTCAATGATTTAGAAGGAATTTGCTTCCCTATCTATTTTGAAGAATACTCCACACGTCGTGTGCTGGTGATGGAATGGATTGAAGGAACGCGGATTACTAATATTTCATTTATGGAACAACACGGAATCGATCCAACAGAGGTTACTGAAAGATTGTTTCTACTCTTTATGGAACAAGTCCTACGTAGCGGAGAGTTTCATGCAGATCCACATGCCGGTAACATGATGATTCAACCAGACGGCACGATTGTACTTTTAGATTTTGGCATGGTCGGCTCTATCACTCCCGCACAAACTCGTTCCATTATTAAGGCCATCCAAGGGATTTTGCTAGACAATGATGATCAGATTTTAGATGCGCTTGAAGAGTTGAACTTTTTATTACCAAATGCGGATCGCCCGCTTCTTGCTGATACCATTCGACGAATGATTCATGCTTATGAAACAAACGAACTTTCTAAGATGGATAGTTATGTAGTGGAGCGTCTTTTAACAGATATCCGCTACATTGTCAGAACCCAGCCTGTTCAGCTACCTGCTGAATTTGCCTTTTTCGGTCGAGCTCTGACAACTTTCGTCGGTGTTTTACACGCATTAGATCCTAATGTAGACCTACTAGAATTAGGAAAGCCTCGTATTCTAGCTTGGGCACGAGAACGAGCCACTGGACAGGACTCAACAGATTCACAAGAGCGATTCTTTTCTTGGCTTCAAAAAGGAGCGATTCCACTTCAAAAAGCTTACTCTTTATTAGATGAACCTGCGAGGCTTAGAAAATTAATTGAGGCGACAACTATAGAAAAAGTACGCGTACAGCATGTCTTCTTGGATCGAGCGGTACATGCCGTGATGGGAGCAATCTCTTTAATCGCTTTTTTTGCCGGCATCTTCTTCCAACATGTGTGGCTCGCAACCACTTCAGCTGTTTTTGGAATCGTCTTTTTGCGAAGTTTTTACAAGAAGAGATAAAAAAACTCGCTTTTCCACATTTAAAAGGTGGATGAAGCGAGTTTTGTTTTTTCTATTCTCTTACAAATCGATTGCCTGCTGCATGAAGTGCTACTACTAATAAAAGCACACAAGTCACAATGAATAAGATCGTCGGCACATACCAACTACCTGTTGTTTCATTCACAAACGCAAACAACACAGGTCCAGCTGCCGCAAGAAGATATCCGATGGACTGCGCCACTCCAGATAGTTCGGCAGCATCCATAGCTGTTTTTGTACGCAACGAGAACATCATCATCGTAAGTGCAAACGACGTTCCTCCAGCAAATCCAATCAAAATCATCCATAAAATCGTTAATGTACCGTTCGGATCAAGTAATAATCCAGTAAATCCGACAATGTACAGAACACTGAAGAACCAAACTAGTGGTCGCTGATTTGCCATTTTAGATGCCAAAATTGGAGCAATGAACGTCATCGGAAGCTGTGCGAACTGCATGAACGACAACATGTAACCGGCTGAGTCTGGATTCATGCCTTTTTCAATCAACATAGCCGGTAACCAAGCTGCTGTTGTATAGAAAATCAAAGATTGAAGCGCCATCATTAAAGTAACCGCCCAGGTTACAGAAGATTTTAGAATCGACGGATTCTCCACTACTTCTGCTGCTGCATCAACAGGCTCTGACTTGCGATGCTTCAACTGAGGCAACCATACAACCACTGCTACGATACCTAGTAACGCCCATACACCTAGAGCTCCTTGCCAGCCGAATGATGTATCTGCGGCAACTGGATAGGCAATACCTGCTCCAAGCGCTGCAGACAAGTTCATTACTACAGAAAACACTGCAGTTAATAGTCCAACGTGAAGCGGGAAACGGTCTTTAATGATCGATGGAAGCAAGACATTCCCAAATGCAATCGCAACACCGATAATTGCCGTACCAAAAATCAATAAAGTGACCGATCCACCCGAGCGCAAAGCAATACCTGCAATCAATAAGACGATTGACCATAAAAGAGTGGCTTCTGTGCCGATTTGCTTCGCCACTTTAGGAGCAAAAGGAGAAACAACTGCAAATGCCAAGAGCGGGATTGTTGTTAGAAGGCCCACCAATGTCGTAGACATCGACAATCCATTTTGAATAAATTCTGTTACTGGTCCCACTGCTGTTAATGGCGACCGAAGTGTCAGTGACAAAAAGATAATACCGAGAATAAACAACAAGAGACCCTGTTGCTTCGTTGATTTTGTCATAGCTATCCTACTTTCTATATACGCTAATACTAATAATTTTTTTCAAACCTTATTTAGTATACACTATTTCATCTCCAGATGTCAGACCTCTGATTTTTTCTATGTGATTCGCCCTATTTTCATGCACAAAGGTTTGTCTATTTCGTGACCTGGGTATTTTCTAATCAAGCACTTACATCACAGGAAATACAAACGAATTCAAACTACCCTTTAGGAGGAATTACAATGGAAAAATTAGCAGCAGGTCAAAAATGGTGGAAAGTCGGCGCGGCCGCATTCTTATCTCTTGGACTATTAGCAGGTTGTGGCGACGGCGTCGATCAAGACAATGTCGATGATGGAACAGAGCAAGAAGTTGAAGAAGATGTGAATGACGCTGGAGAAGAAGTTGAACAAGAAGTCGATGAAGCAGAAGATGATATGAATGATGAAGAGGATTCAGAGTAATCTTACCTTTTTTACTAAAGCCCACACGTTTCTGTTGTGGGTTTTTTTACTGGGTATTTCTATGCTCCTAGTTTCTCATAAAATTTGTGGAAATTTTCATCGCAATTATGAAGTTTAGCATCTAGAAAAGTTGAATTTCCGTTCTATACTATTCATAAAGATAATGAAAAAGGCAAACTTGCTCGAAAGACAAGGACGCAAAGCCATGAGCCTACCCATTGGAAACAATGTACGGTCGTCAGGTTGCCACCATCCCTCAGGATGACTGGTGCATTTAATCACTCGGAGGGATTCTTTATGAAAAAATTTACTACACTCTTCTTCCTTTTTATTTTTCTCCTTGGAGGCACACCTACTATGGCTCAAGCACAAACTCCAGATCGCGCAACTTGGTTATGGAATCCGTGGATGTTTTATGAGCAACCTCAAACGACTTTAGATTTTTTAGCTGCAAAAGATATCAATACCGTCTTTGTACAAATTGATCGCGACATTCCAAAAGCGAAGTACCATGCTTTTATTCAAGGGGCACACAAGTTGAATATGAAAGTCTTGGCTTTAGATGGGGCTCCAAATTGGATCAATAAGACGGGTGCTAAAGCTAAAAATAATTTCAAGAACTGGCTTAGCAACTACCAGACATATGCTCCAGCTACAGCTAAATTTGATGGAATTCATGTAGATATTGAGCCTTATGCGTTGGCAGAATGGGAAACCAAACGAGGCGCTACGGTACGCAGCTTCCAAGATGTCATTGTTGAATTGGCCAATTTTTCTAAATCAAAAAATCTTCGTTTTGAAGCAGACATCCCATTTTGGTTTGATGAGATTCTCTACAATAACGCAGCTTATGGGAAAGGAAATTTAGCAGAATGGTCCATCAAATCTACTGATGGGGTCGCCCTAATGTCCTATCGCGATACGGCTCAAGCGATTATCGAAATTTCTACTAAAGAAATGGCTTGGGGACAACAGTACGGAAAGAAAGTTCGAGTAGGGGTAGAGACGATGCAATCGGTAGACTATCCATTCATCAGCTTCCATGAAGAAGGAGAAGCGGCAATGGAGCGCGCACTTGTAGATGTACAAACTGCGTTTTGGGGGTACTCTTCATTTGCAGGGATTTCTGTTCACCATGTTGGTAGCTGGATGACTTTACAACCTTAACTAGCAAAGAGGCTGACTCATATCAGCCTCTTTTTTGTGATAGAACGTGCCACATGCAAGCCACTTGTGGTTACTCCTATCGTTCCGCCTCCGGGAAAAATGTGGTCTCCGCACAGATAGAGTCCCGGCAAGCCTGATCTGTGTGATGCAGCGCCGAACAATGCATGCCAAGGCGTCTGCGCGAACCCTCCTACGTACCCCTCAGTCCGTAGCGTATAGTTTTCCCAGCCTCTCGGTGCCCCATCTTCTAACACATCAATCGCGTCACGAAAGCCTGGATAATAAAGCTCTACTGCTTCTAAAATCCGATTTTTCATAAGCTCTCGGTAGCTGTCATACTGTTCTTTCGTCTTCCATTTCTGTAAATCGGTATGCGTTGAAATAGTGACTGTCTGATACCCTTCTGGAGCGCGCAAAACATCTTCTGGTTTGGATGCTGAAACAAAGAAATGCCATCCTTCATCCATCTCACCGTTCGCGCCATGGGAAATTTGCTGAAACGGTCGCAAAGGCTTTTGTAGCTTAGTACAGTCAATCGCGATGTATAACGAATAAGTTCCCCAAGTAGTTTTGTCAGGCATCGCTTGCAACGGTTTAGCTAACTGCTCCCATTGATGAGATTCTAAAAGGACCTCCAGTTGCCGAGGATCTCCATTGAATACGACGTAATCCGTCTCATAAGTTTTACCACGGTGATCTTCTACTACCCAGCCCCCTCCGTTTCGAGTCAGCTTCCTCACACGACGTGGTTTCTTGATGGTCCCTCCTGACTGCTTCACTGAAGCTGCCAACCACTCTCCAAACTTGTAGAGACCTCCTGGCACATAGTAGGCTCCTTCATGGTAAATATCTAGAGCTATACACGAGAACAAAGCAGATGCTTCCCGAGAAGTCGTTTGCATGCTATCAATCAAAATTCCATCGAGTACATGACGAAACGATTCGGCCTGATCCAGTCCGTGTTTCCTTAGAAGTGCCTCAAGTGGTTGAAGTAAGATAGGTACAAGACGCATATGTACAGGTCTCAGGGATTTGACAACCTGTGTTAGATCTTCCAGCCGCTTAGGAGGCATGACAGGTAGCGGATCCATTAAAGTTCGAATTGTAGTAGCGAGTTGAAACACTTCTTTATAAAATGTTCCGATAGATGAAGCATGATTCGGAAATGCCGTACATAATGTCTCTACGTGCTTCTCCCGGTCTGCGTAATATGGAATAGAGACTTCAGGATGATGGAGCTCCATAACCGGATCCAACCGGTCCGCTTCCGTCTCGATGCCTAACTTGCGAAACACTCGATTGTGGATACCTCCTGGTTCTAAAGCCATCCCTAGCGTCGCTCCAGCAGCAAAGACATATGGGTGGCGCTGGTACTTTCCTGCACACCCTGCAAGCTCTGTCATAGCTTCAAGAACTGTAACTTCGTATCCTTCTTTCGCCACTAGAGCGGCAGCTGTCAATCCGCCGATTCCGGAACCTACTACAACGACTCGCTTCATCACACTTCCCCCTTTTCTTCTTACAGTAAAAAACTCGTGCATAAAACGCAATTTCCTTGCCTGACACTTTCTATTTTTCTGATTAATCGGTATACTTACTATTGATTCGAAAACCGTAATAGTTAGGAGAGAAATCATGAGTTTACCAAATCGTAACGAGATCCCAACACAAGAAACTTGGGATTTAACACACCTATTTGCAACAGAAGAAGATTACAACGCTGCCATCGCCAAAGTGAAAGAAAGCGTGGATTCGTTTGAAAAGACGTACCAAGGAAACATTACAACTGCTGAGGATGTAGTGAAAGCTGTAGCAGCCTACGAAGACATCTACAAACAAATCATTCCTATCGGCACATATGCAAGCCTTGCACTTAGCGTCGATCAGACGAACGAAGAAGCACAGATGCGTGCAAGCAAATTTGGTTCTGTCTCGGCTCAACTAGGGAGCCAGATGGCTTTCTTAGAGAGTGACCTGCTAAACCTTTCAGAAGACGTGTTAACAGAAGCTAAAAATCAATCGGATGACTATAGCCATTATTTAGAGGAATTGCTTCGTGCAAAACCTTATCAGCTGCACCCTGAAGTAGAAAAGACACTAGCTGCTCTTTCTACTGTATTTGACGGCCCTTACGAGCTGTACAATACAACGAAAATGGTCGACATGAACTTCCCAGATTTCGAAGTGAATGGAACAAAACACGGTCTCAGCTATGTAGCGTTTGAAAACGAATTAGAGACGGAGAATGATGCAGAAGTTCGCCGTGCCGCATTCGATGCATTCTCTGAGAAATTGCGTCAATACCAACATACAACGGCTAAAACTTACGACATGCACATTCAGCGTGAAAAGACAGTGGCAGACCTTCGCGGTTATAAGAGTGTCTTTGACTACTTGTTGTTCAACCAAGAAGTAGACCGTTCCTTATACGACCGTCAAATCGATTTGATCATGAACGAACTAGCACCACATATGCGCAAGTACGCGAAGCTTCTCCAGCGTGTTCACGGTTTAGAGAAGATGACGTTTGCGGACCTTAAAATTTCTTTAGACCCAAGCTACGAGCCAGAAGTAACGATTGAAGAATCTCGTAAATATATGCAAGACGCACTAGGCATCATGGGCGAAGACTATATCGATATGGTCAATCGTTCCTTTGATGAGCGCTGGACAGACTTTGCAAACAACAAAGGAAAATCTACAGGCGCCTTCTGTTCAAGTCCTTACGGTCACCATCCGTATATCTTGATCTCTTGGTCTAGCAAGATGAATGAAGTATTTGTACTTGCTCACGAACTAGGGCATGCAGGTCACTTCTACAATGCTCACAAACACCAAAATATCTTTAACTCACGTCCATCGCTTTATTTCATCGAAGCTCCGTCTACTATGAATGAAATGTTGATGGCGAATCACTTATTGAGCACGTCAAATGATCCTCAATTCAAACGCTGGGTGATCTCATCGATTGTGGCGCGCACATATTATCACAACTTTGTCACACATTTATTAGAAGCAGATTACCAAAGAAAGGTTTATGAACTAGTTGATTCAGGGAACAATGTAAATGCAGGAACATTAAACAAACTAAAACGTGAAACTCTTGAGCAGTTCTGGGGCGATACTGTAGAAATTACAGAAGGCGCTGAACTGACTTGGATGCGTCAACCTCACTATTACATGGGCCTTTACCCATACACGTATAGTGCTGGTCTGACAATTTCAACTCAAGTATCTAAGCGTATTCTAGAAGAAGGTCAACCAGCTGTAGATGAATGGTTACAAGTTCTACAAGCAGGTGGCACGAAAAAACCTGCAGAGCTTGCGAAGATGGCAGGCGTGGATATCACGACTGAAAAGCCATTACGCGATACCATCTCTTACATTGGTGAACTGATTGATGAACTTGAAAAATTAACAAACGAGATAGAAGCTCAGAACTAATCCTCTGTCCGCTTCTGTCTTTCTGAAACGACCTAGATTCTAGGTCGTTTTCTAATAAAGTGAGGAGTGGACGGTATGGTTAGACAATGGAAACGCGTTTGGGAAGCAAGAAAATGGATGAAACAAAATGAAGGGTTTTTACCGACATGGCATGCTTATCTTGGATACCGTTTGAACTTCTTTGATGAACTGCAACAGAACGGGACGGTTGGCGCCCATGTGAAAGACCGTGAGCTTTTGGAGAACTGGGTACAAACCGGTCTAATTCTCGGACACCTTAAGAAAAAGGGCGATAAAGTCTATCCAAGCTCCCAAATGAAACAGTATTTTTCAAAATCTAGTGACGTTGCCATCGGTGACTTGCTTGTTGAACTTATGGAACTACATATTCCGTCGCTGATGGACTATGCACCTGTCCTAAAAGGCGAGACGCCTCGCAGAACATTTGATGGAGATGAACACGGAACGGCTGTCGCCACTACTTCTTCTTTCATCGAACAGATCAGCTACCGTGCCGTAAAAAAAGTCGTTTCAGAAATCGGTTGTGAGACCATCCTTGATATTGGTTGCGGGAATGCGGGCTACATCCGCCGACTAGCAGAAGAGTTTCCTCATAAAGAGTTCGTGGGAATCGACCTCAATAAGGCAGTCGTTGAAGATGCAAAACGGAATACGAAAGACTTGAGCAACGTTCGTATTGAGCAGCAGGACTTAAGAGAATGGGACAATGAAGGCAAGACCTTCAAATGTATTATGATGCACAACCTTCTTCATTACTTCTCACCTGTAGAGCGCATGGAACTAATGAAAAACATTGAAGGTCTGCTCGACAAAGACGGGGGCATCTCATTGATTACTCCTCTTTACTTGTCTGAGCACGGTCAAGAGTTTTCAGCAGCCTTCAATAACTTCCTATCTGTCCACGAGAACCTTCACCGTCTCCCGACTGCGGAAGACGTAGAAGTATTAGCGGCTGCAATTGGTCGTAAGGTGACGAGCCTGAAGCCAATCGTCAAAGAGGGCGGCTGGTATTCTATAGTCATTAAGTGAAAAAACGAGCCATCCATAACGGATTGGCTCGTTTTTTTATAGTAGTGTAATTTCTAATTGATCCAATATAGATTTCGGGAAGACGGCCCGGACCGTCATGAGTGGGTCTACAATCTGGCAAATTTCCACATGACCGACAGCACTCATCAACATTAACGCGTCTTCAAACGATAAATTCGTATACGCAACAAGGCGCTTCACTAGAAGGTCTGTCGCGAGCTTAGATGCCTCATCTAACGTCTCTGCTGAAGCAATCTGTGTAAAGTTTCTCGCATTCTCAAGGATAGGATGTTCCACTTTCAAGCCTTTGACCACTTCCAGCTTCACGGTCACTGTCCCTGCTACTTCCACACCAGAAACTGAAACTTCACCGTCTCCCATCGCTGCATGAAGATCTCCTAGCGCGAATAACGCCCCTGACACGTTGACTGGGAAATACAGGGTTGCGCCTTCTGTCACCATTCGGTTATCCATATTGCCACCGTGCGCACCTGGAGTTCCGCAGTTAATCTCTCCTTCTTTTGGAGCGACACCGATAACGCCAATCATTTTTCTAACTGGTAAACTCAGCTGATTAAATAACACACGACCGTAGCGAACATGCATCACTTTCACTTTCATCTCTTCCACTTGGTCTCCCAATGTTCCCAGTCCAGGCCCCACCATCATGACACCCTTAACATCAGTCTCAATAGCCAAGATGGTGACTTTAAGTGCATCGCCAGGCTCTGCACCTTCTACATAAATGGGACCAGTGGCTGGATTGATCTGATCCCAATCGAGCTCACTAAGTGGTTGTTTCTCTGATTTAATTTGATCCGTAAAGCAATCATATGTCTGAATAACTAGACTTTCACCAGACTTCGCACGATAGATCGGCTCGTGATTTGGTGAAAATGAATAAATTTTCCCTTCAGTCTTTTCTATGACTTTCATAACAATCCATCGCCTCCAGCACTAATTTTCAAGCTCATCATACGTCAAAGGAATTTTTTGTCCTCGTATCAAAGAGTTCAATTTCCCTTGCGCTTGAGTGACAAAACGAGTCTCATTGACTTCAGTCGAGTCTCCATCTTTAAATCGGAATGTGTACCACGAAGGGTCTTCCGCTTCCGGAGGACGAACGTGGTAAATGACTTCTTCTACATCGTTCCACTCGTACTGTCGTGTTTCCGTCTCAAAAGGATAGCGGTATACAATGCTCTCCTCTGTGATTTGAAAATACCCTAAAGCAGCACCATAAAAACAAACGCCCGCTACTCCAAGCAATACTAAAGAAACACCAACCGTCCATTTCTTCACATTTAAAATCCATAATAATAAAGGTGCAGCCACCAGTGCTCCAACTGCGATTCCATAGATCCAATAGCTTTTCGGGTAGACATATGTAAATAAACCGTCTCGAACATAATAAGCGGTCTCTGTAACAATAACGGGAGCCAATAACCAAATAATAGGTGAAAATAACAGCAAGCAGATAGCAATTGCCATAAAGACATGTCGTGGACCATAATTTCTCATGAAAATCTCTCCTGTTGTCGTTTACTCGGCTGCATAGATGGGTATAAAAAGTACTATTTCCAACTTTGTTTTGAAAGGAGACTGCATATGATTGAGCTACAAGATGTCACGAAAATTTTTCCGGACGGCACGAAAGCTTTAGATTCCATCAACGTGACGATTCCGGAAGGCAGTTTAACGGTTGTCATCGGACCCAGCGGCTGCGGGAAGACGACACTAATGAAGTGCATCAATCAATTGGAAAAACCAACATCTGGTACCATTTCTATACATAACAAACCTATTTCTAGTATACCCGAGGTTGAGCTCAGGCGCGATATCGGATATGTAATCCAGCGCATCGGCTTGTTCCCACACATGACAATTGAAAAAAATGCTAGTCTCGTTCCTCAGCTTAAAAAGTGGCCAAAAGAAAAGACACATGCCCGTGTCAGAGAACTTATGTCCTTAGTTGGCCTGAACCCCGATACGTATCTAAAGCGTTACCCTCTTGAACTGTCTGGCGGCCAGCAACAGCGGATCGGATTTGTTCGAGCTCTTGCAGCCGATCCCTCTATTCTATTGATGGATGAACCATTCAGCGCACTGGACCCAATCAGTCGTGAACAACTCCAAGATGAATTGATTTCCTTGCAACAGAAAATCAAAAAAACAATCGTGTTCGTTACGCACGATATGGATGAAGCACTGAAAGTTGCAGATTGCATCATCTTGATGCGCAATGGGAAAATTGAACAGATGGGCACGCCTGATGAAATCATTCAAAAACCCGCCAACGAATTCGTGACGCAGTTCATTGGTGCCGAAAGACTTCAAAAAAATCGTTCTTGGCTGGACCAACCTTTGCATACCCTACCACTCGATTACAAAAAAGAGCTTGACCCTGCAATTCGTTCTTTCCGGATCAGCAATACGGCAACTGTTCGAGAAGCGATTCAACAATTTGAGAAACATCAAGTGAGTCATTTGATGGTCGCAAACGGAAATGAATTGGTCGGTTTCATCGATCACTTTACACTGTTACAAAGCGCAACAAATCAGGAGGTGGGCGCATGAGTGCATGGATGGAGTTTTGGGATACCGTACAGTCTCGAAGTGACTTGATTTGGGAGTCATTTGTTCAACACATGTACCTGTCTTTTGTAGCGTTATTTATAGGCTTACTGATTGCATTACCTCTAGGTATTCTTGTGGCTCGTTACCAACGATTTGCGGAACCTGTCATCGGGGTAACTGCAGTCTTTCAAACGATACCGAGTCTGGCTCTATTTGGATTCCTCGTCCCTCTTATCGGGATTGGTTCTACAACGGCTTTAATCGCTTTAACGATCTATGCCCTACTACCGATAGTACGCAATACATACACCGGAATCACGGGAATCGATTCTTCCATTATTGAAGCCGGGACCGGTATGGGAATGACCAAAGGAGATATTCTGTGGCGCATACAAATGCCACTCGCTCTGCCATTCATCATGGCAGGTATTCGTACGGCTACTGTATTAACGGTTGGTATTGCTACGTTAGGAACATTCGTAGGAGCAGGTGGTCTTGGAGACGTGATTTACCGAGGTCTTCAATCTTACAACAACTCATTGGTACTGGCAGGAGCTCTTCCTGTTGCATTTATAGCATTATTCTTTGATTTCACACTCAAGTGGGTCGAAAAGCGAAGTACCCCAAAAGGGATGAACCGATAACAAGGAGGAAATGACAATGAAGACATGGAAAAAGGGAATGTTTGTGACGATGAGTGCCTCTGCACTAATTCTCGCAGCGTGTGGAAATGATTCAACTGGAGGCGAAGGTGGCGACAACGAAATCGTCATCGGAGGAAAGCCTTGGACAGAGCAATTTATTCTGCCACAGATCATCGGGCAATATTTAGAAGCCAATTCGGATTACGACATCAAGTACCAAGAAGGACTTGGCGAAGTGGCGATTTTAACTCCAGCAATTGAAAAGGGCGATATTGACATCTATGTCGAGTACACTGGTACCGGACTGAAAGACGTGTTGAAACTTGAGTCTGAAGTGGGAGAAAGTTCAGAAGACGTCTTCAATCGAGTAAAAGAAGGTTATGAAGAGGAATTCGAAGTGACTTGGTTAGAACCACTTGGTTTTGAGAACACCTATACACTTGCTTATACAGAAGACAGCGGAATCTCTGCAGAAACGTATAGCGACTTAGCAGAACTATCAAAATCACAAGATATGATTTTCGGTGCTCCTCACTCGTTCTACGAGCGTCAAGGTGATGGCTATGATGATTTAAGCGAAACGTATGGTTTTGAATTCTCGTCTACAGAGAGCTTAGATCCTAACATCATGTACGAAGCACTGAAAAATGGCGATGTAGACGTGATTCCGGCCTTCACAACAGATGGTCGTATTGAACGCTTCAACTTGCAGATGACAGAAGACGACAAAGGCTTCTTCCCGAAATACGACGCAGCCCCAATCGTTCGTATGGAAACACTTGAGCAGTTCCCGGATTTAGAAGAACTAATCAACGGTTTAGCAGGAATGATTTCTGAAGAAGAAATGATTGCGATGAATGCTCGTGTGGACATCGACGGAGACAAAGCTGAAGATGTAGCGCGTGACTTCTTGATTGAAAAAGGATTAATCGAAGAGTAGAAAAAAACTCGATTCCAGCGATGGAATCGAGTTTTTTGTATTTTAGAGCGGCGTTCTACACATCTAAGCGTAATCGAGTTGCAGGCGTTAGAAATACATTCAAAAACCATTCACCCCAACCGAGGCAAAGAGCGCCTCAATTGGTGCGCCTGGTTTCCGAAGCATTTCTGAGCGAACGCCTTCCACATCTAGGTGAAATCGAGTTGCACAGGCTAGAAGCACACTCAAAAATCGAACGCACCCTATGAGGCACAAAACGCCTCACAGGGCACGCCCGATTCCCGAGGAGCTTCTGGGCAAGCCTGTTCCACATCTAAGAGTTAAAAGAACATCCCCGCAATAGCTGCACTTAGTAGCGAAGCTAGTGTACCTGCTGCTACTGCACGAATACCTAAACGTGCGATGTCCGGACGACGGTTTGGTGCAAGTGCTCCAAGACCACCAAGTAAGATTGCCATCGAGCTCAAGTTTGCAAATCCACAAAGTGCAAAGCTGACAACAATTACTGTTTTAGGAGACAAGTTTGCAATTTCTGGTGCGAATGAAGAGTACGCTACAAACTCATTTAATACAAGCTTTTGCCCAATGAATGATCCTGCTTGAACTGCTTCTACCCATGGGACACCAATCGCAAAAGCAAGAGGTGAGAAGATGTATCCAAGAATCAATTCAAGAGAGAGGTTCGGTGCCCCTACAAGGCCTCCGAAGAATCCTAGAATACCGTTGATCAAAGCAATCAAGGCAATAAATGCAATCAACATCGCACCCACGTTCAACGCGAGACGAAGACCGTCACTTGCACCGTTTGCTGCTGCATCAATCACGTTGACCGAATTTGTATCTTTTTCCATCTCAAAGTTCGTATCATCCACTTCTTCTGTTTCGGGCATCATCATTTTTGCCATAATCAGACCCGCTGGTGCTGCCATGAAACTTGCAGCCAACAAATACTCAAGTGGTACACCGAGTAGCGCATATCCGACTAGAACAGAACCTGCTACAGAAGCAAGTCCTCCTGTCATGACCGCAAACAATTCTGACTGCGTCATTTTAGAGATGAAGGGACGAACCACCAGAGGCGCTTCCGTTTGTCCTACGAAGATGTTCGCTGCAGCTGAAACAGATTCCGCTTTACTTGTACCTAGTAACTTAGATAGCCCACCACCAATAAATTTAATGATGATTTGCATGATGCCAAGGTAGTAAAGAACAGAGATTAGAGAAGAGAAGAAAATAATGATCACAAGTACTTGGAATGCGAAGACAAACCCGACTCCATTTTCCGCATCTCCAAGAGGACCGAAGACAAAGGCAATCCCTTCATTTGCATAGCTGATCATACTTTGAACCAAATTGGTTAATCCTAATAGAGCTTCACGCCCCACTTCCCATTTTAAAACGATAAAAGCAAAAAGAACTTGAATAGCTAAACCACCCAGAATGGTTCGTGGTTTAATAGATTTCTTTGCCGAAGACAGTAAAAATGCAATTCCAAGGACGACAACGATACCTGCAAGACCCCAGAGAATATTCAACATGTGCACCTTCTTTTCGTTTAGTGTGCAAGATCGCGAAAACGCTTTCTTACATGATTCACCCCTTGAAGATGTCTGACGACAGACAACTATCGGCATCTTATCAAATTTTTCATCAAAAGTAAATGAAAAACGCTCTCAATAACCGAATTCTATCTATTGTCTTATTTTCACATGTTCCCTATCTTTTTGCCATTAATAAGTACACGAAGTATGGCGCTCCAATGAGGGCAACGATTACACCTGCCGGAACATTTCCACTATCCAGTACTGTTCGACCGATCGTATCGGCAATTAGTAAAAAGAGTCCTCCAATCAATAGGCTGATTGGTAAGAACAACTGATGACGTGGACCTACAAGTTGTCGTGCAATATGAGGCGCCATCAGACCTACAAATGAGATACCGCCAGTCACAGAAACGGCTGAAGCCGCTAAAGCAACTGCTATGACACTCAATGTCATCCGCTCACGCTCAATTGGTAATCCAAGACCGATTGCCACTTGTTCGCCCAGTCCTAGTATGTTCAATCGGTATGCTTTCATGAGAGCAATCGGTACCAATAATACTATCCAAGGTAATAGAGCTAAAATAAATGGCCAGTCCGTCCCCCAGATGTCCCCTGCCAACCACCGAGCAATGAAGTCGACCTTCTCACGATCAGCTGACGAGATCAACAACACCATCAGGCCCGAGAGAGCCATCGAAAATCCTACACCGACAAGTACGAGGCGAACGGGTTGTACACCTAAAATGCGATCATATGAGAAAAAGTAGATCGCAGCGGCCGTCAAAAATGCTCCTAAGAACGCAATCACAGGTAAAGCGTAAACAAACGCACCAGCTTCAAGTGGCATGTACAAGAAGTAAATAGCAACTGCTACTCCTGCTCCTGAGTTGATCCCAATTATCCCTGGGTCCGCTAAATCGTTACGCGTAATTCCTTGTAACAAAGCTCCAGACAATGCTAAAGCCATCCCTGCTAGCAAAGTGACTAAAATACGAGGTAGACGAATATCGAAGAATACAAACTGCTCTTTGAAAGTTCCGTCTCTCAATAGAACAGCTCCGATTCGGTTATAAGAAACTGCTGCATCCCCAAGACCGAGACTCACAAAAATAGTAGTCAAAATCGCTAGTGAAAATCCTGCAAGCAACCATTTCTGACGCTTGCGTGCTTTACTATCCATCATCTAAAAGCACCTCCGCTTCTTCGAACTAAGAACAAGAAGAATGGAAGTCCTAGTATTGCTACAACAGAGGCTACGGGTGTCTCATAAGGAGCATTGATTGTACGCGCTACCGTGTCGGCGAACAGCATAAACATGGCACCCACTATTAAAGACATCGGCAGTACGAAACGGTAATCGGTCCCCACAAGAGGACGCACTAAATGTGGAACCATCAATCCAAAGAATGCCAAGTTTCCGACTAAAGCCACAGAGGCACCTGTCAGCATGACAACCAATACGAACATGATGATCTTCACTTGTAGCGTCTTCTGACCGAGTCCTACGGCTACTTCTTCACTAAGACTTAAAATCGTTAAATGACGCGCGTACAGGATAGCCACTATCCCTCCAACGACAACAAACGGAACCATGATTCCGACCTGAGTCCAAGTCGTTCCAATCATTCCTCCTGCTGTCCACATAGACACCTGTTGCGACAACTTGAAATAAATGCCGACACCTTCAGCTATCGCGTATAAAAAAGCTGAAATCGCTGCACCTGCAAGCACGATTCGAATGGTAGAGAATCCTTCTGGGTGAAACGAACTCAATCCAAAGACGAGAGCAGCACCTACAGCAGCTCCGATAAAGCAAGCCACCATCACGCCAATGTACGGAAGCGATGGAAATGCAGCCAGACCAATAGCTAGCGCTGCATTGGCTCCGGCGGTCAATCCGAGAAGACCAGGATCTGCGAGAGGATTTCTGGTCATCCCTTGAATGATAGCGCCAGAAACACCAAGAGCCGCGCCAACAAGGGCAGCGGCTACTTCACGTGGTATTCGAATTTCTTGTAAGATGACGGAGGCACTAGTTGCTTCCCCGATGCCAAACGCCGCCAATACGTCTTGGATTGAAGTGTTCGCTGCCCCTACCACGACTGCCAGCAAAAACGCTCCCATAAGGGCCACTAAGCTGATTATCAATTTATATCGAAACGGGTAGTTTTGTAGCTTCCACTTCCACATATTACTCTCCTAAAAATCCGTCTTTAAATGTATCTAATTGGAAATCTAATGTAATTGGGTCATTGAAGTAGAAAGCTGCTGCATCTACTGTTAGCAATTTCCCGTCTTTTACAGCTGGAATGTTTTTAAATGTTTCTGTTTCTGCGAATGAATTGTCTGCATCCCCGTGACGGCTCCAAACGATGAAGTCTGCTGCATATTCAGGCAGTACTTCTGAAGACAAGGCATAGTACCCATCTTTCAAAGCCATTTCTTTTACTTTGTCTGTCATGCCTATACCCATTGCTTGATACAAGATTTCTGTTCCACGTCCCCAGTTGTCGCCAAAGACATACAATTGTTTGTCAAAGCTTTCAATTACAGAAACGGTTACATCTTCTCCGTGCTCCGCTTTGATATCTTGTCCAATTTGTTCGGCACGTGCATTGAAGTCATCGACCCAAGCTTGCGCTTCTTCTTCTTTGTTTAAAAGCTTACCAATTTCAATGTGTTGCGTTAAGTAGTCCACTTTCCCATACGTATATGTGACAACAGGAGCGATTTCACTTAACTTGTCTACGTTCTTCATGTCCGACAGACCAATAATCAAGTCTGGATCTAATTCAATGATTTTCTCAAGATCTTCGTCTGTTACGACTTCCACATCAGCAAGCTCTTCTTGGAAGTTCGGGTTGTCTTTCGCCCAAGCGTCAACTCCGACTAGTGGAACGTCTAAGGATAGTACATTTCCTGCAAATGTAGCTAGCACGACTACACGCTCAGGATTAGCAGGCACTTCAATTGGACCGTTTTCCGATTCGTATGTAATCGTTCCTGATTCTTCTGTATCTGCTTCTTCTCCAGAACCTTCCGCTGCTTCGTTATCTGAACCACAAGCCGCTAAAAATAGAACTGTAGCTAGTACAAGTAAAAATGCATAAATCTTTTTCATGTTAGTTGTCTCCTCTGATCAAGTTGTAGGTGATGCAAATTGGTTTTTGAGTACGAGGATCGGTCCCTATCTCCGCATCGATGTTGAACAGTTCTCGGAGGACCGGCTTCTGAATGACTTCTTCTGCTGTTCCTGCCGTTTTGATTTGACCAAACTTCATGCCGATGATGTAATCTGCAAACCGGGCGGCATGATTCAAATCATGAAGCACCATGACAATGGTGCGTTTTTCTTCTTCATTGAGTTTTTGCAAGAGCTCCAAAATCTCGAGCTGGTGCGCCATATCGAGGTATGTCGTCGGCTCATCGAGAAAAATCATATCGGTCTCTTGAGCAAGTGCCATAGCAATCCAGACGCGTTGGCGTTGCCCACCTGATAAGGAGTCCACCGGATGGGATTCAAAGAACTTGGTTCCCGTTACTTCCAGTGCCCAATCGATGATTTCGAAGTCACGCTTTGATAGTTTGCCGAATCGAGACTGGTGAGGGAACCTGCCGTAAGAGACTAATTCTTTCACTGTCAATGCGCCGGCACTGTCTGGTGTCTGAGGCAACACAGCAATTTTGCGTGCGAGTGACTTCGTGTCTTCCTTCGCAATCAATTCACCATCTAAAACGACACTTCCTTGCTGATGAGGAATAATGCGTGTCATCGCTTTTAGTAGCGTAGACTTCCCACATCCGTTCGAGCCAATGATAACAGTCACTTTCTCATCCGGAATCTCCACCGATAATTTGTCTACGATGGTACGGTCTCCATATTTAATTTGAAGATCTTGTGCATGCAGTCGGACCACGATTCACACTCCTGATGATAAAGATTCTCAATTTCATTTACAAACTTACTTTAATACGCTACAATCGACATGTCAACTAATAAATGATAACTTTTCTCATTTGAATGGAGCGAATGCTATGAGAGATGTATTTGATATAACAATCATTGGAGCAGGACCTGCAGGCCTTTATTCTGCGTTCTATAGCGGTTTGCGGGGAATGAAAACGAAATTACTAGATGCCCAAGATGTACTAGGAGGCAAACTGAATGTGTATATGGAGAAGATGGTATGGGATGTTGGAGGACAACCGCCTCTTCCAGCTGCCAAGCTGATTGAGCAATTGATCACGCAAGCAAAGACGTTTGATCCAACGATCTGTCTTGGCACTAAAGTGACCCGACTTGAGCGACTGGAAGATAATTCGTTTGCGATTCATACGGATAGTGGTGAGATTCATTACTCAAAAACGGTGATTCTTGCTTTAGGAAGTGGAATTTTGAAGCCGCAGAAGCTAGCTATTGAAGGAGCGGACCGCTTTGAAGTATCCAATCTGCATTATGTGGTGAAATCCTTAAGACAATTCAAAGACCGCCATGTGGTAATTTCAGGTGGAGGAAATGCCGCCATCGACTGGGCCAACGAACTGGCACCATTAGCCGCATCGGTTACGGTGGTCTACCGTAAAGAAGCGTTCACTGGTGCACATGAAGCTCAAATCGAACAGTTGATGACAAGTGGTGCAAGTTGTTTGTTTAATACGACGATTTGTAAGCTGCTTGCAGATGAGAATGGTGAAGCCATTGATCGCGTGGAAGTTAAAGATGAAGTAACAGGGACTGTGTCCGAACTGAACGTCGATGAAGTCATCATCAATCACGGCTACGAGATTGATGCAGAACTCCTGCAGAATAGCTCGTTTGACTTTGAACTGGATGAGTATTCACGTGTGATTGGTTCGGATTCAAGCGAAACATCGGTGCCGGGAATTTATGCAGCAGGCGACATCCTTATCCACAGCAGCAAAGTGAATCTAATTGCAGGCTGCTTCCATGATGCCGCCAACGCCGTGAACCGTGCAAAGCTTTACATCGAACCGACTGCTGAAAAAGTGGCTATGGTCTCTTCACATAATGACGTCTTTAAAGAACGCAACAAAGAACTCCAGCATTCGCTCTAATCAAACGGCGACGCGTCTTTTTCTGCGAATACGCCAAATGAAAAAGACCACAACGATCACGAGAATCAGAGCTAGTATCGGAACAAATATAGAAAGAACCGATACGGTGACTGCCGTCACATCTTCTGCAACTGATAGCGCAGGATTTGCGATTCCAGCGGTCGTCGCCGTACTTGCAACACGTGCAGTCCCACTGGCCGCATTCGTCAGGGTGGCCGCTCCGCCCCCTGCGATAATGGCGATTGCCCAAGTTAGAAGAGGACTTCCATCCGTTAAAAATGAAGCTGTAAGTAGTACTCCTGCAATCGCGGCGGCAGGCGCTGCCAGCACAGATAAGAAGTTATCTATGACTGGAAGGTAGTACGCCCCTACCTCGACTAGTGTAGCGACTCCAAATGCAATGAGCGCAGGCACTGTGCCCATCCAGTCAAAGGTCGATGACAGCTCGACCCAATCGAGATACGACGCGAGACTTGCTATGAAGAGTGGTGTGAAAACACGAAATCCCGCCGCTGCACTAAGTCCTATTCCAATCAATCCAGCCATGAACCATTCCATAATCCTACCTCCTCATCCATACTCTTTTTGAAATTGTTTTTTTCGCTTAATATAATCTTTATCCGCCCGGAGCTGATCCCAGTATTCTTTAAAAATAGCTGCAGATTCTGCTTTCTCGTCATTGATTTGACGCTCTTTGATAGAACCGTCTTCGTTGTATTTACGCCCGCCTTTATAGTTTGCGTAGCGGCGCGCACGAGTGTATCCCATCTGTATGAATTTCCTCGCCATATCCATCCCAACAAAGTCATCCTTTTCCCGGTACTCTTCAAATAGCTCCATGATCTTTTCAGCCGATTCTTTTGCGATATCTGGTGTCTTAAAACGCCAGTATGGCAAGATTTCGGATTTATAAGGTTCTACTAGTAATACGCCTTGCTCCCCTCTACCGACGCGGTAAAGCTCAGGCTGCTTTCGAAAGTCGATTTTCTCAAAATCCAAGTCGTAATCAAAGGGCATTTATCTCACTCCTCACAAAGCATCTTTCTTGTTATCTACCCTAAATGTATCCACAAAAAAACCACAACCTGCTACCAGGTTGTGGCTCCAAACAATTAGCTCCCCATCTTGCGACGAGTCGTATTCACTTTCTTACCAGACTGCTGAGACTGAAGCTTCTTACCGCCCGCATCTCCAGCATGACTCGCTTGACCTTGCTGTTGTTTGTTTTTCTTTGCTTCAAGCTGTGCAGCGACAGCTTCTTTTAGTGACATTTTCTTTGGTTGTTCTGACATTGTGTCATCCCCTTCCGTTCCTGTAGTCTGAACGTATCACGGGCGACGGTCTCTGTCAAAGTTATTCCGCAAGATCTAAAGAAATATATTTGATTTCTAAGAACTCATCCATCCCGTGGTGGCCACCTTCTCGGCCGATCCCACTTTGTTTGAAACCTCCGAATGGCGCTTGTGGTGATGATGGAAGACCATCGTTCAAACCGACAATCCCGTACTCCAAGTTCTCAGCGATATAGATCCCCGTGTTAATCGAAGATGTATAAACATAAGCAGCTAAACCGAAGTCTGTGTCGTTCGCACGTTCAATGGCTTCATCCACAGTTTTAAATGTTGTGATAGGTAAAAGCGGACCGAATGTCTCTTCGTTCATACACAACATGTCATCCGTCGCTCCAGATAAGACAGTTGGCTCGTAGAAGAGACCTTCTTTCTTCTCGCCACCTGTAAGTACTTTCGCACCTTTATCCTTTGCATCTTGGACGTGTTTTTCTACTTTTTCTACAGCGTCTTCATTGATCAGTGGCCCGATGTTTACATCTTTCTCAAGACCGTTCCCGACCTTCAGCTGTTTCGACTTTTCAGCAAGAGCTTCCGCAAACTTGTCCGCAATCTTCTCATGAACATAGACACGGTTGATACAGACGCACGTTTGACCGGCATTTCGGTATTTAGCGCTCATCACGTGTTCTACAGCTTTATCGAAGTTGGCGTCATCCATTACGATTGACGGTGCATGCCCACCAAGCTCTAGAGAGATCTTCTTCACTGTGTCCGCGGACCCTTTCATCAGTTCTTTCCCGACTTCTGTAGAGCCCGTGAACGTCAATTTGCGGACGCGCATATCTTGCATCCACTCTTGCCCAATCGCTTTCGAGTCCCCTGTTACAATGTTGACGACTCCGTCTGGAATACCTGCTTCTTTAGCAAGTTGGACCATGCGAATTGCTGTGAGTGGTGTTAAGTTCGCAGGCTTGATGACTACTGTACAACCACTAGCGATAGCTGGACCTACTTTGCGAGTAATCATTGCTGCTGGGAAGTTCCAAGGAGTGATGACTGCTACTACACCAACTGGTTGTTTGTGTACAAAGATTCGTTTGTTTGCTGTCGTTGCAGGAATCGTCTCTCCGTAAACACGCTTTCCTTCCTCTGCGTACCACTTAAAGAAGCCGTTTGCGTACTTGACTTCACCTTTTGCTTCTTCAAACGGTTTTCCTTGTTCTCGAGTCATCAATTCAGCAATTTCGTCTGTATGCTCATCCATTAATTTAGCCCAAGTAGCAAGCTTTTCTGTGCGCTCATATGCAGATAGTTTAGACCAAGTTTTAAACGCTTCAAAAGCGGCATCCGTTGCCAGACGAGCTTCTTTTTGGCCGCCTTTAGGAACCGTCCCTACAACTTCACCTGTTGCAGGATTCGTTACCTCTGTTTGCTCCAAATCTTTTCCTGTTTCTTGTCCGTTTATGATCAATGAATAGTTCATGTTTCCACTCCTTCATTTATGCTGGTTCTGTAAGTTTACCACTGTAAGCAGCTGTATAAACTTTTCGGATGTCCTCTTCAAGGAGTGGAAGAGGGCTGCGAGCCAAAATACGCTTCTGTTTCACACCGTCTTGCGTCAAAGATTCAATTGCAGACTCTGGAATATCAAACTCTTTCAATGTATGAGGAATTCCTACATCTTTAACCAGTCGAACAAGTTCGTCTACACAGGCATAAGAGGCTTCCTCATCACTCATTAGGGATGCATTGCCACCAAGCGCTTCGTATATATCTCTCATACGTGTCACGGTAGATTTGCGAATATAGTTCATCACATAAGGAAGAAGCACCGCATTCGATTCTCCATGCGGGATATGAAACTGTCCGCCGAGTGGATAGGCGAGCGCATGAACGCCAGCTACTCCCGCATTAAAGAACGCCAGTCCAGCGATGTAACTGCCATGGCTCATTGCAGTTCTAGCTTCTCGGTCTTCCCCGTCATGAACTGCTGTCCGAATCGCACGACTCATCATGCGGATGGCATGAAGAGCTAATGCATCCGAAGTCGGAGAGGCATTGACTGAAACGTAGGCTTCGATTGCATGCGTCAAGGCATCTACTCCTGTTGCTGCTGTTACTCGAGGTGGCACCGTCACGGTTAGAGCGGGATCTACTATGGCCACATCTGCAATTAGCGCGGGATGCGCCACTACATCTTTTGAAGATTCTAAAGACAATACAGAAATATTGGTTACTTCAGAACCTGTTCCTGCAGTAGTAGGAATTAGGATTTTAGGAAGGCCCTTCTGTTGAATTGTCCGTGTTGCCGTTAAGTTCATATACTCTGACACGTTTCCTTCATTCTTAGCTAGAACCGCGGCTAACTTCGCAAGGTCTAAAGCACTTCCCCCTCCAAACCCGATCACTAAATCAAAATCTCCTTCACGTGTAAAGGCTACCAATCGCTCTCCCAATTCTAGAGGCGGTTCTGGCTCTACATCGGTCGAGACAACGACTTCAAACCCGTTCTCATGAAGTGGGTCCGTGACCTGCTTCGTTAATCCCAGTTTGTCCAACATGGGGTCTGTAAGAACTAAAATCTTTTTTGGCGAAAACGTTTCAACTTGTGGAATTAACTCTTTCAGAGCTCCCCATCCTGTGAAACTGAGAGGAGCAAATACCAATTGAGAATAACTCATCCTATCTCTCCTTACTCATAGTAGCCTTCTGTCGATTTTCTAAAATTAGCAAACTGATTGGCATCATGTCCAAACCAGACTTGAGAATTTGTTTCTTTTGCCAGTTTTCGGATACGTTCAACGGTAGCGTTATATCCTACTGAGTCATATAGAATTCCAGGTGGTTTTACCGGGGGACCAAAACTCTCTGCTGTATAAATGGCGTCAGATGCCAAGATGATACCACCTGTCTCCGGCATATCAATTCGTAGACCGAGCATTCCCCAAGCATGTCCACTACCAAAATTCAGAACTTCTACGCCAGGGAGCAGCTGTAATCGGTCTTCATTCCGTTTAATCGTATTCCATTGCAAATTATTCTTGATCCAAGCATCAATATCGCCCCACACATAAGCGCCTTCTTTTTGATTGCGAGCGTAAGTTTGAAGTGTGCCATTAAATTCGTCTTCGTGAACAATGATTTGTGCATTTGTGAAGAGTTCAAGACATCCCGCATGGTCAAGATGCAAGTGGGAAGCGACAACATACTTGATATCTTTCGGATGGACGCCGAGTTCTCCCAGGCGGTTGTGTAAGTAACAGGCTTCAGGCATATCAATCGGAAACATTTGTTGCGTTGCTTGACCCCAACGGCCTTCTGGACCCATTGAATTGGGATTGCACGCTGTATCAAAAAGGATTTTTCCTTCTGGGTGATCAATTAGTACCGTGTAAACAGGAAATTCAACAAATTCTGTTGGAGCATTTGGATTGGTTAGTGTAGCCGGATTGTGCATGGCAATCATCCAGTTCTTGTCCATACGCATCCGTCCGTTATCCATTACATACAACTTTTTCTGCGGTTGAATAATATGAGTCACTCTAATTTCCTCCTTTTTATCCCGTGAAAGAAGCAACGCCGTCTCCTTAATCGTTTTTGCCTAAAGCCTCACCCCCTTTGAATGGTTACGTATTCATTTTTTCGAAAGCGATTTCATTTTCAGCCATCGCCAAACTAGATCGAGGCAGTCGTACCTCTTGGAATCAAGTGAACGGGTAGTGTTTTTTGAATCCACTTTTCACTTGGAGATTCCATGATAGAAAATAACGTCTCCACCCCAATTTGCCCTAAATTTTTTGGGTAGGTAGCGCCAATCGTCGTTAAATTAAATGAAGAATGGCTACTCCATGTGACATTATCAATCCCTAATACACTGATATCTTCAGGTACTCGGTATCCCATAGATTTCAGGACATCTAACACATAAATAGCAATGGAATCGGTTGCAGCAAAAATAGCTGTAGGTTTTTCCTTCTCTTTGAGCAATCGAATCATCTGTTTGTGAATATGTTGTGGACTTGTATCTGTCACGACGGTCCAAGATGGTTTGGTTACGTATCCATTTTCATTCATTACTTCTCGAAACCCGGCATACCGGCCAGCAAATGTACTCATTGTTTGAGGCCCTCCGACCCAAGCAATATGGCGGTGACCAAGATCTAGTAAATGCCGAGCTCCAAGTCTTCCTGCCTGTAGATTATCAATTTCAACGAAATGGCTCGGCTCCACAGGTTTCCGGTTAAAGAAAACAAATGGTATTCCGAATCGAGACAACTTTGAAAAGATGGGGTCCTCCAAATAAATAGAGGATAAAATCATGCCATCTACTTTAGACTTAGCTAAACTTTCAAAAACACTTTCATTGCTACCTAAATCTTCAAAATGTACGGTGACTTGATAGCCTTGCAACCGCGCAAATTGAATGATAGCTGTGACAGAGTCCGCAAAAAATGGATTATGTAAAGGTCCGGACACTAGAGCGATAGACCGAGTAGAGTTGCTGACTAATGACCGAGCAATTGCATTTGGATGATAATTCAAGGTCTCGATGGCGTCCAACACACGTTGACGCGTCTTCTCTTTTACAGTCTCCGGCGCATTTAACACTCGAGACACGGTAGTTTGAGAGACACCTGCAAATTTTGCTACGTCTTTTGATGAGACCATGAGTTTCTCCTCCAGTAAGTACTGTCATCATAAATGATAGAAAGACTAAATGTCAAGAATAGTCTGACACTTTAGGTTTCCGTCTCATTTGTTGCAACAAGAATAAGAATACGCCAGCTAAGACGAGGACGCCCCCGACTAACTGCCACCCAGTCAAGCGCTCGCCTAGTAGCCATACGGCAAGGAGTGTCGCCCCGACCGGTTCACCAAGAATACTCATAGAGATGGTCGTTGCATTGACATACTTCAATAACCAGTTGTTGATCATGTGCGAAATCGTTGGGACCACCGCGAGAAGAACGAAGATTCCCCAATCTTGTCCACTATACCCAGTAAACGAAACGCCAGCAATCAAGTTATAGAGAACTAGTGCGATTCCAGCAAAGCCAAATACAGAAAAGCTATAAATCCAGTGTGAGACCTTTTTCACCGCGCTCTGTCCAATCAGCAAGTATCCAACTACGGCAATAACACTTAAGAAAGACAAGACGTCTCCTAAGATGGCTGCTGCGCTCAGACCAAAATCACCCCATCCGATCATGACAGCACCTAAGACCGCCACTCCCATGGTGACAAGAGCTGCACGCGTCGTTCGTTCGCGAAAGACAAGGAAGCCTCCGATGAGCGAAACAATCGGTTGAAGCGCCAAGATAATAGTAGAACTAGCCACAGTCGTTAGTTTCAAAGAACCAAACCACAGAGCAAAGTGAAGTGCTAAAAAGACACCGGAGAAAGCAAGAAGTCGCCACTCACGCGAAGTGACATGTTTGAACTCTTCTCGACGCACCCAAACAATCGGCAATAAAAATAAAGTCGCTAGCAACATCCGGTACATACTAAGTACCGTAGCCGGAGCATCCGACCACTTCACAAAAATCGCTGCAAACGAGATGGCCACGATGGAAATAAATAAAGGGAAAATAATCTTAGGTGAGGATTCTTGAGCCACTGTAAGACACGTCCTAACTGAATAAAATAGTTGAGATATAGATAACACACGTAACCGTCAAGGCACTGACTACGGTTGAAAATAACACTGTCTGAGCTGCTGTATCCGCATCCACATCGTATTCAAGCGCGAGACTTGCACTGTTGCGAGATGTTGGAAACGCACTAGCAATAAGTAGTGACTGGGCGATGATGCCCTCTAACCCTAGTAGCAAGATCAAGCCAAACGCTACAGCAGGTCCCATTACTAAACGAAAAAAACTGCTGAGGAACACCGTTTTATTGAGCACCGACTTGACTTTGATGGTAGAAAGCTGTGCTCCTAACGTAATTAATGCCACCGCGACAAATCCATCCGCCACATAGTCAATTGGAATGCGAATCGGAGCTGGTATCGGAACATGCAACAGATTGAGCAGTGCACCTAAAACAAGCGCGACGACGATAGGCATACGAATAACTTCTTTGACGATAGCCCAACCGGATTTTGTAGTAGAAATTAAATTGAACAAACCATATGTATACGTCGTGATATTTTGAAAGATGACCATGATGACTTGAATAGCGACCCCTATCGGATTGGCTGCATACAATAGTTGCGCAACCGGTAAGCCGTAGTTTCCTGAGTTGATCAACACGATACTGTTTTTAAACACCGCCGCTTCTGCTCGAGGCAGGCCTAACCATTTCGCACCGAGTGTGCCAAGTAACATTTGCGATAGAATAAATAGAACAATAAACCCCATGACTTGGGTCAATACAGGTAAGGAAATCACAGTTTCATAAAGATTGATAAAGACCGCCGCCGGCATAAAACAAAAGGTGACGAGCTGGGATAGAGCTTTGACCCGAAATGCGAATTTCTTTTGAAGAACGGCTCCAAGTCCTAGTAAGACTAGTATTGGAACGATAATTTGAAAGAATAACAACGAAAAATAAGTCACGAACCGCATCCCCCCTCGCCTTTAGTCTAGACCTCTTTTTGAATTCTGCCAACATTCTTTTTTCGTGAAACGAAGTGTTAGAGGTCGCTATTTCTTCTATCTGTCCATATAATAGTTTAGTACTGAAATAGAAAGTGAGACCCCAAATGACAAAAGACCAACGAAAAAAATTAGCTATCTTAATGTTGAACATGTTCATTGCTGTCGGAAGCTTCGGTTTGATCCTTCCGATTTTACCTGAATATCTACGAGAACTCGGACAAGGCGGGACAGCAGCCGGGATGATCATCGCCTTATTTGCTGGAGCACAACTCATCTTCTCTCCTATTGGTGGACGCTGGACAGACCAATACGGCCGCCGCAAGATGATCATCCTCGGACTCTTTGGCCTCGGATTTTCTATGTTACTGTTTTACCTGGCACCTAACATCTTCTTCGTGTACATCTCGCGCTTCATCGGAGGCGTCGGTGCCGCATTCTGTATCCCGGCCATCTTTGCGTATGTTGCCGATATCACAACGATGGATCAACGTGCGAAAGGGAACAGTTTCATCTCTGCTTCTATGTCACTAGGTATTGTCGTAGGACCTGGAATCGGAGGATTCTTAGCAGAATACGGAACGAAGACCCCGCTACTTGTTTCGGCTATCGTCGGATTACTAGCTGTAGTCATTTCCTATTTCACATTGCAAGAGAGTCAACCTGAAGGAGATGTCATGACGCGTCCTCAGTCTTCACTCCTTGATGATGTCATGCAGTCCCCGAAAAAACCGTACTTCATTCCCTTGATCATCATCATGGTCATGAGCTTTGGATTGATTGCATATGAAACCGTGCTTGGCCTTTATGTCGATGCTGCTTTTGGTGCGACAGCACAAGAGATTGCTTGGATGATTACAGCAACTGGAACTGTCAGTGTCGTCATTCAGTTATTCGTAGTAGATTACTTGGTTCGCCGCTTCGGAGAACCTGCCCTCTTGATTGTGTTCTTAGGTGTGGCAGCACTCGGCTTCTTCTTATCGCTAATTGCGACTAGTTACGCGATGTTCTTCGGCATCACACTATTAGTATTCTTAGCGACTTCCCTGCTTCGTCCTGTACTGACGACCATGATTTCGAAAATGGCTGGCAAAGAACAAGGGCTTGCGATGGGACTTAACAACTCTTACATGAGTATCGGGAATATCTTAGGGCCTTTGCTGGCTGGTGCGATTTATGATGTCGATATGAAGTATCCGTTCATGCTTGGCCTAGTTGTCCTGATTGCTACGCTTTTCCTTTCAATTAACTGGAGACTAAAAGCAAAAGCTACTATGTAAACTGAAAACATCCTCTCGGCAATTAGCTGAGAGGATGTTTTTTGATTTATTTTGAAAGAGCAACAAGCGCTTCTGTCATGACGGCTACGCCGTTTACGCAGTCCGCAAGCCCCGTCCATTCATCTGGAGAATGGCTTTTGCCGTTATGGCTAGGTACAAAAACCATTCCTGATGGAACATATTTGCCCATGATCATAGCGTCATGACCTGCTCCGCTAACAAGTGGCATTGTCGACAAGCCACAAGCCCCAGCTGCATCTCGGATGATTTGTTGAATCTCTTCTGGAACCAAGACAGGCGGTATCTGGACGTCTTGCTCAATCGTCACTTCTAGACCTCTTGCCTTTGCAATTCGTTCGGCAGCGTCATAGATTCGTTCAAGTAAATCCGCCCGTGTGTCTTCGTAAATATCTCGCACATCCACAGTCACTTGCGTTTCTCCCGCAATCACATTGGAACCATTCGGAAAGACGTGTAATTTCCCTACAGTTGCGACTGCTGTTCCATTGATCTGTCGCGGCAATTTCTCAACTTCTAAAATTAGTTCTGCCGCAGCAGGAACTGTATCTTTTCTGGCGTCCATCGGCGTATTCCCTGCATGGTCTGTGTTTCCTTTATAGGTAGCCGTCAACCACGCTGGACCTGCAATTCCTTCGACTACTCCGATGTTCGTTCCCGTCTCTTCTAGTTTCACGCCTTGTTCGATGTGAAGCTCTAAAAATGCATGAATCTCATCCGCTTGACGAGTATGCACTTGTACATCTTCAGGAGTGAAGCCCATTTCGCGCATGGCATCTACAAGCCCAATCCCCGCATCATCCTGAAAGCGCAGAAGATCCTCGTAGCTGACTTCTCCCATCAAGACACGGCTTCCGAAAATCCCATTTCGAAAACGCGCTCCTTCCTCATCAACAAACACCACAACTTCAATCCCACGTTTTGGCTGAATGCCTCTAGCTTTGATAGCCTTAACTGCGAGCAAGCTGCTGATACAGCCAAGAGGTCCATCAAATGCGCCGCCATTCGGAACGCTGTCTAGGTGAGATCCCGTCATTACAACTGGCAAGGAGGGATCTTCACCTTCTAGGCGACCATAGAGGTTCCCAATAGCATCTTCGCTTACCGCAAGACCTGCTTCTTCCATCCAGCGAACAAACACGTCTTTTGCTTGTTTTTCTGTCGTCGTGTACGGAAAGCGGTGCATTCCACCTTCTGAAGTCAAACCGATCTGCATCAATTCATTTAACTTATCAGCGACTTCTTGAGGGTCAATTCCCGGATACGCAGGAACCTGGTCTATAGCCTGAGTTAATCGTTCATATGTAAACATTTTTAGCCTCCTAGTGGATATTCAATAACAGCTCCTGGTCCTAATGGTAGTCCTAAGAAGTACCAAATCGCAAAGAATGCGATCCATGCAATTCCAAACACAATAGTATAAGGAAGCATAATAGAAATTAGAGAACCGAGTCCCAGATTCTTATCGTAACGTTTTGCAAGTGCCAGTAAGATAGCGAAGTAAGCAAACATCGGAGTTATCGGGTTTGTGATCGAATCCCCAATTCGGTATGCAAGCTGGGTAAATGCTGGACTGTACCCGAGTAACATGAACATTGGTACAAAGACCGGTCCTACAATTGCCCACTTTGCAGAAGCCGAAGCTATAAATAAATTTAAGAAGGCTGAGAACAGGATAAAACCAATTAACAGTGGAAGCCCTTTGAATCCAATCCCTTGTAAAAGTTCAGCACCATTCACTGCCATGATGATTCCTAGATTGCTCCAGTTGAAATAAGCAATAAACTGAGCGGCAAAGAAAGCAATAATGATATAGAGCCCCATTGAGCTCATCGCTTTCCCCATTTCATTCGCCACATCTTTGTCATTGCGTAGCGACTTAGTCGTAAATCCGTAAGCGAGTGCTGGGAATAGGAACAACCCCATAATTACAGGCACAAGAGAACTCATGAACGGAGAAATGACAATGCCACCATCTTCTCCACGTAACCAGCCGCTCTCAGGTACGATTGTCACTGCAACAAGAGCTAAGAAAAGGACTGCCGCTAAACCAGCAAGTTTCAAGCCTTTGAGTTCTTCTGATTTAAGAGGTTCCATAGAAAATGTAGGACCTGTGTACTCGGGTAATCGTGGTTCAACAATTTTTTCTGTCACCCAAATAGCAAGAGGTACAATGATGAAACAAGAACCTAACAAGAAATAGAAGTTCATAGCTGGATTCACAACGATATCTGGATTTACGATTTCAGCTGCGGTCTGTGTAAAACCTGCTAAAAGTGCATCTAGCATGTTAACAATCAAGTTTGCACTAAATCCGCCTGCTACTGCAGCATAAGCAGCAGCCATACCTGCGATCGGATGGCGACCAACACTCATGAAAACAAGAGCCGCAATTGGAGGAAGGACGATAAAACCTGCATCCCCTGCCATGTTCGCTAACACACCAGCAAATACAATAGCAAAAGTAATCATTTTCTTCGGAGCCGCCTGAACGACTTTACGAAGTAGAGCGGAAATCAATCCTACTCCCTCTGCAAGCCCAACCCCGATCATCGTCACAAGTACGAGTCCTAATGGTGGGAAGTTCGCAAAGTTCGTCACCATCTTGGTCATGATTTCTTGAAAACCGGTCTTTGTTAACAAACTGATAGCCTTTACTTCTTCATTCGTTCCAGGATTTATTACGGATAGGCCCGCCATCGCAGCAAAATGGGAGACTACTAAAATAGCTAAAGCAAATAAAATGAAGAGCGTCACGGGATCCGGTAATTTGTTCCCTACCTTTTCCACAACATCTAAAAACCTTGAAAATAAACCTCTCTTTTTCACAGCTTCCATCAAATCTCCCCTAACTTTTCTGAAAATTAATAGTTTTCATTATAACGCTTTATCCAAATAAAGCTATGTACGTTTAACCAAATCATAGAATTCTTTTTTGTGTATCTACACAACTAATAAACACTTACTTTGTGTAACTATCCATAGATATAGCATTTTATCAGTGTATAATGAATAGTATTACAATTCACTGGAGGTTCTATGATGTCTACTACTGAAACATTATTTAATCAAATCGATAGCTTATACGAAGAGATGGTCACCATCCGCCGCCATTTTCACGAAAATCCTGAACTCTCATTTGAAGAAGTCGAAACTCCAAAATTCATAGCAAATTATTTAACGGAACTAGGTATCGAGGTTGAGACAGGAGTAGGAGGTCGAGGTGTAATCGGCCGGATTTATGGTGGTCATCCAGGTAAAACCGTAGCTTTGCGCGCAGATTTTGATGCTCTGGCTATTCAAGATGAAAAAGATGTGCCGTATCGTTCGAAGGCAGCTGGAAAAATGCATGCTTGTGGACATGACGGACACACAGCAACTCTCCTGGCTGTTGCAAAAGTTCTACAAGAACATCGTGCTGACTTAAAAGGAAATGTCGTATTGATCCATCAATTCGCTGAAGAACTTGCACCAGGTGGCGCCAAACCGATGATTGAAGCAGGATGCCTAGAAGGCGTAGACGCTGTATTCGGAACACACCTATGGTCTATGACCCCTTATGGCACTATCGGCTGGGCACCTGGTCCTTCTATGGCTGCAGCTGACCGATTTGCGATTAAAATTAATGGCCGTGGTGGTCATGGTGCGTCTCCTCATGAAACGATCGATAGCTTATATTTAGCTACACAGGTAGTAAGTCAATTTCAATCAATTGTGAGTCGTCGTATCGATCCACTTCAGCCTGCAGTTTTGACTGTAGCCACATTTAAATCCGGCTCAGCTTTCAACGTCATCCCAGATAGTGCAGAAATCGGCGGAACTGTCCGTACTTTCGATACCGGCGTACAAGATCAAATCATTGAAGAAATGGACCGAATTATAAAAGGAGTTTGCGAAGGTAGTGGTGCTACTTATGAATTCGACTTCTTTAAAGGCTACCCTGCTGTCATCAATCATGAAAAAGATGCCCACTTAGTTGCTGCAGCAGCAAGAAAAGTAGTCGGTAACGAACAAGTCGTTCAAATGCCCCCTATTATGGGAGGAGAAGATTTTTCGTACTTCTTATTAGAGCGGCCAGGCGCTTTCTTCTTTACAGGAGCAGGAAACCCAGAAGTGGGTGCCGAGTATCCACATCATCATCCTAAATTTGATTTTGATGAACGTGCTATGAAGGATGCTGCCAAAGTGTTGATTCAAGTGACACTCGATTATTTGGAAGCATAAGCCTATGAACGAATCTTTATCAAAGCGTCAATTAGAATCTTTACTGTATGCTACCAATGTCATGAATAGCTCTCTTGACTTTGAAACAATCATCGAGTCTCTTTTGCAAGTGTGTGTTTCACAAGTCCAGGCAATTGACGGAGGAGTTTTATTTCTGTTCGATGAAGAGAGACAACGGCTGATTGCAAAAAAGACAACTGTCCTCGATAAGACCATTATCGATAAAGTCGCTTTAAAACCAGGAGAATCTATGACAGGACAATGCTTTATCCGAAAAGAGATTGTTCTGTTTCAAGGGAGAGAATCCGTGACCTCACTCACAGACACCTTGTCTCCAGAAAATAAACGGTACCTACATCTTTCTGTGCCAACTATGCCCTACTCCACAATTTGCGCCCCTTTACTAATAAAGGGGCAATGTCTAGGTGTCATCACTTTAGATGCATTTAAACCTGTGGAGATTTCAGATGAGGACTTAAAACTAGTCAAAGCGATTTCTCAACAAGCAGCCGTCACATTAGAAAACGCACGACTTTATCAAACTCAAGAGCGTGCCATGAACGATGTAAAGCGAGTCAACTATGCTCTTCAACGTTCTTCTACGATTCACCGTGAGTTAACCGAACTCGTGTTAAACGGTAAATCTTTGAATGAGATCACCTCTTACATCGGAAATCGATTACAAGTAGACTATGCGGTACTAAACGAAGAGAGAGACTTTTCGGTCTCCGCCTCTTCCCCTCAACTTGAGGAACTTATAGAGACACATTACCCTTCTACTTCTAACTTTCCCTTACAAACGGAAGTGCTGGAACTTAAAGATCGGCACCTACATTTTGTAGCTTTTCGATTAGGATCTAGGCAAGAACCGATCGGTTGGTTACTTTGTTCTAAAACAGAGCCTTTCGATGCAATTGATACCAATACACTTGAACATGCTAGCAGTATCCTAGCTATGGAACTTATCAAAACTAGGGCAATAGAAGACGCGCAACTCCAGATGCGAGGAGAATTTGCAGAACAGCTTTTCTCTGGAGTATTAAAAGAAGATTTACCGCTTTTAGCAAAGCGTCTCCACCTCCCTGTTGATGGAGACTTTGTGGTAGCCATCGCTCGGTTTGATGCGCCAATCGAGAAAGTCGTTATGTATCCGCGCGTTGTACAACAAGCAACAAAACATTTTCAGCAATTTGTTCATTTTGCTTCATTAGATTCACGTGAACTAAAAGTTATAGTCCATTTACCTCCAAATAAAGAAGTTCATCAAGTAACAGCTATTTGGAAGGGCTGGATTACTGAGTTAGAAGCGCTGACTCATTGCAAAGCTACTGTGGGGATCGGGAAGAAGCACTCCCACCTTCGCCGCGCCTATTACTCATCACAAGAAGCCTATCAGACGCTTCGTCATCTCGAAAAAATGCATTCTACCCAAGCCGTTCTGAGTTTTGATGAATTAGGTCTTCATCGATTGCTCTTACAATCCCCGAAAGAAGATATTCAAAACTATATTCAAGAAACGATGGGGACCTTACTACATTACGATCAAGAGAAAAATAGTGATTTGATTCTCACATTGCGCACATACTTTTCACATCAACAACAGATGAAGCCCACTGCCGAAGCTCTTCATATTCATGCAAACACATTAATTTATAGGTTAAGGCGCATAGAAGAAATCACAGGAAAAACGCTGACAAACTTAGACGATTTACTCTCCTTGCACACCGCTTTGCACTTCCTTCAAGACGAAATGTAAGTGATTTTGTTATGCTTAGAGGAAACAAAAAGGAGTTGTTTTGATGGAACCGTATTTGGCATCCCATTTGGATACTACTCGTGCACTAACACTGAAGGTCTTAGACGCAACACCTGAGGATTTATTGGATGTTATTCCACAAGGATACTCGAACTCAATCCGCTGGAACCTTGGACACATCGTCTACATTCAAGAGCGCTTAGCTTACGAAGTCGCAGGAAAACCAATTCATTTGCCAGAGGTTTATGCACGTCTGTTCGCTGCAGGAACTAAGCCAGCCGACTGGCAAGAAGAACCACCGACTCTAGCAGAAATTCGTGCACAGTTAGTGGCTCAGACCGCTCGCATCAAAGAAAGTCATCAAGGAGACTTGAACGTATCTCTACCACATCCGTTCACAAATAAATCTGGAATCACATTTGATACGGTCGGAGGTTGCTTGCTGTTCAGTTTCTTCCATGAAGCACTTCACTTGAATACCATTCGCCACTATTTGCGCCAACTGAAACAAAAGTAAAAGCATGGGCCGCGGCCCATGCTTTTTTATGCGGATACTTTATTTAATAAATGTACGATAATCCAACCTGCAGCAAATGTTAACACACTAAGTCCCCACTGCATGCCGTTTTCAGGTAGTCCTGGGAAGACAACCGCTAAAGAGCCTAAAACCAAGCCAATGATTACAGCGAATGTGATACCCGGTTTATGGCTAAGTAAGTAGCGAATGACCTTACTGCTGACAATAAAGCCAACTCCTACACCTGCTCCGATGATTAAAATCAACGGAATGTTTAAATCAGATAATGCTTTGATAGCTGTTGGGTATACCCCAATTAAAAGCAAGATGAACGAACCACTGATTCCAGGTAACAACATGGCCATACTCGCCAACCAACCTGAGAAGAACAATAAGGCAGTTGTCGCTGGCGACAGATTCGTAATAATATCCGCTTCTGCAGGACGAATAAATGCCATACTGGCAACTAACACTGTCCCTATCGCTATAGCTATCCAATACGAAGATTTGAAGCCAGCACGTGCATGCAATTCACCAAACAACATCGGAATAATCCCTATGATCAGACCTAAGAAGAAAAACTGTGTAGGTGCATAATAATTCTCCAATAAAAAGTCAATCACTCGACTCAGAGACAAAATCGTCGCTACCATTCCGACACCAAGCGGAATTAAGAAAAGCGCATGTCTCTTCCATTCACGACTAAAAAATCCACTGATAGCGGCGATTAAGCGGTCATAAATCCCTAAAATTACGGCAATCGTCCCACCACTTACTCCCGGGATCAAGTCGGCAACACCCATGGCAAAACCACGTAAAATATTTTTCCATTCCATACTAAAAACGCTCCTTTATCCCAATTCACATTGTTCTAGTATAGCGGAAAAACTAGTTCCTTGCACAATGAAAAAAGCAGCATCCGCATGGACACTGCTTCCTTCTAGACTAATTGACTAATTTTGCGTAGACTACCAATCGTTCCTCGCGTGTTCCCCACTCACGGTTGTAGGTTCCGGAGCAAGTGATCAGCACGAGTTCAGGAGAAGACGTATACCCAAATACTTCTGAGACATCTGCTAGGGCAAGGGGTATGGACTCTAGCTTATAAATCTCAAATGTAAGAGTCTCGTTCTCTCCTACCACTTCGATGGTGTCACCGGCCTGTACTTTTGCAAGGTCCCAGAAGATAGCTGGACCATCCAGACCATCAACGTGACCCGCAATAACAGCACGGCCATTTTGTCCCGGCTTATAGCCAGGTTTAAACCAACTGACTTCATTAATTTCATCAGGTACGGCCATCTCGCCTTCTTCAGTCACTCCAAGATGCTGGACGGGTGCTTCCACATCAATGGAGGGAATGCGAAGAGTTAATGGGACAGTTCCTTTTTGAAGTACAGCATTTATTGGGTTTTCAGTAGGTTGAGTAGCCGCCTTGACGACAGGCTCCACACGTTCTTTAGGAACATCCACTTCAAATCCCACATTCTCTGTTTTCACTGCTACCTCATCTACAGGCGCGCAGCCTGCAAAGAGGAGCAGTGAGAGAAGGAAGACACTAGTTTTGAAAACGACGACGGAACGCAAACGCTCCACCCATTACTAGTACCAGTCCACCAGCAACTAATAGGTACATCATTGTGTTTTGTTCAGGAGTACCTAGACCAGTTGATGGCATTTCACCAGGTGCACCAGCACCTTGGTAATCCACTAGAGCAAGAACTTCTAATGAATCTGCAGTATTGATCGCAAATACACTGTATACTGTGTTGGCAGCAAGCTCAGTTCCTTCTAGAGGAAGAACTTGAGTACCATCCGGTGTACGAATTTCAAGGTCATATGTCCCAGCATCTAATTCCATGTAATCTGTGATTCCAGGGAATGTAGCGCCAGAGAATACTGCATCTCCACCGATTAATCCAACATCAACTGTTGGCGCATCTGGTGATAAGTGACCTACGCGAATTTTTGTTTTGCCTTCTGTTACTTCCATTGAATCTTCAGCTACAACAAACTCAATTGACTCTAAAAGGTTAGCAGCTGCTACTGTATAAGCTTTACCAGCTTCAACAGTTAGATCTGCTTGTAGAACCGCTTCGCCTTCCATGTACTCGCTACCAGCAGCGAATACTTCGACATTGTGAGTACCAGCAGGAACATCTAGATACCCAGAGTCCGCTTTAAATGGCACATCTTCTAATGTCAATTCACCGTTTACATAAACATCAACAGCTGGAGCATCCGGGGATGCGTGAACCACTCGTACTTTTGCGCCTGCATGATCATCGGCTAAGGCTGTTGCTCCTAGTGAGAATACCATGGACAAAACGACAGCAAGTGTTACCAAGATTTTCTTCATCTTCTTCTCTCCTCTGCTTGTTTAATGTTTGTACATCCTTTGTATAATTTAGTTATAACCTATGGACAAAGATTATACAAGCGATAACAAGGAGAAATAGACTGAATCTATCGAAAATGAGTTAATTCGACTATTTATTTATGTAAATAATCATTTTTTTATTATTCAATAATACAACTTCTACAAACTATTGACAACTTTTCTTTGTCAAAGCTTCTTTTGAACCAGCAAACCTAGGCGCTAAAAAGTTCTATGAAAGAGTAGGATTTGTAGAAGTGGATGGTCTATTGATCAGCGATGAGCAAGTGGCCCGCTACATATTCTAAAAAATAAGACCTGTCTCAGTCGAGACAGGTATATTCTTATGCTTTTCGTTTTGTAAAATCAATGTCTGGGTAGTACGCATCTTTGACAAGCAAGTTTGGTCCGAGACATGATACCGCTGGACAATGACAGTTCATCGACTTTGCAGTAGTGGTATCTAACCAGCTCTCGTAAATCTCAGGAAGGGACGTTTCCAGTAGATTCCCGACCTTGGCAGCTTCTCCAAAGTCCGTCACTGCCACTTCACCTGTGAAGATATTGATGTTCAGACGCGAGCGCCCGTCCGGATCATTTCGCATAGTGACATTTTTCTGCCCTCTCAATTTCTGAAGCAGTTGCAGATCCTCGCTAGCATCACTACATGCATAGAACGGAAGTGTCCCAAACAACATCCATACATCCGGGTCACGGACCTCCAGAAGTCGAGAGATAGCTTGACGTGTCTCTTCTAAAGTGAGCACGTCTAAGTTCGAGGCAAAGCTGACCGGGTACATCGGATGGACTTCATGACGGCTGCACTTCATCTCTTCCACGACTTGGCGATGGATTTCTTCTATATAAGGTAGCGTCCGTTTGTTTAACATCGTCTCGGCAGAAATGAATACACCCATTTCAGCTAGACGCCGACTGTTTTCAATCATCACATCGTATTGTTTTCGGCGAACAGCAATTGGTGGAGGTGTCGGCATATTGGCAAACCCACCTTCAATGAAGTCTTCAGGAGTTCCCCAGTTGTGAGAGATATGTAAGACATCTAAAAATGGAGCAATTGCCTCATAGCGCTCGAAAGGCATCGTCAAATTGGAATTGATCTGCGTCTTCACGCCACGTGATTTCGCATATTTTAGCAGTGGTAAGATCACATTCTCTAATGACTTCTTCGAGAACAAAGGCTCTCCACCTGTCAGACTCAATGTACGCAGATGAGGAATTTCATCTAAACGCGCTAAAATGCGCTCCATTGCAATCGGTTCCGGATCTTTCAGAGCTAAAATATCGCCGACAGCACAATGCTCGCAGCGCATATTGCATAAATAAGTGGTCGTGAGTTCGACACTAGAAAGCGTCAAACGGCCGTGCTTGTGAATATCTAAATACGCTTCCCAGTCATCCTGGGTCGGCGTTTGGCGTTGCGGTTGAATAGTTACCATGAGTTGTAAAGCCTTCTCTCTGTTGAATTTCCATGCTCTATTGTACACGTTCATGGCAAAAGAAAAAAGAGCAGCCGCAGCTACTCTTTAAGAGGACATCAACATGCCGCCATTTACATGGATGCATTGCCCTGTCATATAAGCTCCGTCTTCAGAAGCTAGCAGGACATAAGCTCCAACTAAATCACGAGGCTGTCCTGGACGACCAAGTGGCGTGTCAACTCCAAACTCCTCTACATGTTCTTTATCAAATGTCGATGGAATCAGTGGAGTCCAAATCGGTCCGGGAGCCACCATGTTCACACGAATTCCTTTTTTAGCTACGTTTTGAGCGAGACTTCGAGTGAAGCCGACAATGGCTCCTTTTGTTGAGGCATAATCAATCAGTTCTTCATTGCCCATATAAGTAGTAACGGAAGTAGTATTGATAATGGCACTCCCCTGCCCTAAATGTGGCATAGCTAACTTAGACAGGTAGAATATTGGATAAATGTTTGTCTTGTATGTCAAATCCCATTGCTCAGATGTAATATCTTCAATAGATGTTTGAGGGAATTGTTTGGCTGCATTGTTTACCAGAATATCGAGTCCACCAAACGCTTCGACCGTTTGATCAATCAACTTTCCACAAAAGTCTTCACTTGTAATATTCCCTTTAACAAGCTTGACTTTTCCACCTCGGTCTTCAATGAGTCGTTTTGTCTCTTTTGCGTCTTCGTCTTCATCTAAATAATTGATGACGACAGAGGCGCCTTCCGCAGCGAATGCAATAGCAACCGCTTTTCCGATTCCGCTGTCTCCACCTGTAATCAAAGCGACTTTATCTTTTAATTTGTCCGCACCTTTATATTCTGTCGGATGCACCGGTGCAGGTTCCATCTTGGATTCTACTCCAGGTTGGTGTTTTTGTGTCTGAGGTGGCTGACCATCTTGTTGACGTTCATGAATATTCATTGAATTTCCTCCTCACATTTTTCATCGTTATTTGTTTTCCCTCCATTTCTTAATTAAAACGTTTAATAGTAGAGAAAATGGGCATAAGAAAATAAAGAGCGAGGAGGCATCATTATGCTGATAACATCAGTCAACGGCATTCAACTAGCATTTTCTGAGAAAGGCACCGGACCTGCAGTCCTGCTTTTACACGGGCTCACGGGGAACCGACATATGTTTGACGAGGAGACCCGCGTATTGCAGAAGTATTTGCGTGTGATTACACCCGACTTCCGCGGTCACGGAGATTCAGAGCGTCCCGAAACGTATACTCTTGAGGACTTAATTGACGATATGGTTGCGTTAGTAGAAGAATTGGGACTTCCTTCATTACATATCATTGGCGTATCTATGGGAAGCTATGTGGCGCAAGGGGTGGCCATTCGTTTAGGAGAGCGCGTGAAGCGTTTGGTCTTGGTAGCCACAAAATCTACAGGCAAGACATCAGCCATGCAGGCCTTATTTGAAGAACATAAAGAGGAGTTAGAAGGATTAACTCACAATGCGAAGATTTTGAAAGCTTCTAAATACATGTATCATGACTTGCAAGCTGTAGGTCAATGGAGTAAAGAAGCTGCAAAAAAAGCAGAGCCGATGACTGCCGAACAAATTGAAGCAGCCAATCAGGCTCTGACGGGATTCGATTTCACTGGGGAGTTGTCTAAAATCACCGCTAAGACACTTGTCATTAGCGGCGATCACGATCAATTAAACCCACCAGAGAAGGCAAGAGAAACAGCACGCCTCATCCCACACGCAACCTTTGCTGAGTTTAATCAGTCGGGTCATGCACCGAATGTAGAACAACGACTTCTCTATCTTGATTTTGTTCTTGAGTTTTTAGGTGTTGAACGGACCCTTTAAAATACAGAGAGGTCCCATCGCTCCGATAGCTTTTTCAACAACTGGATTCCCTTTACACTATTTCCTCTAGAGTCGAGGGGTGGCGATAAAATTCCGATTCCCATGCGGTCACTGACTACTGCTAAGATACTTCCGGAAACTCCACTCTTCGCAGGGAAACCCACTTTAATCGTAAAGCGTGACGAAGCGTCGTACATGCCACTTAGCAGCATGTAGGCATTCGCTGTTTTCACATTGGAGTCTTGCAAGATTCGTTCCCCTGAAAAAGGATCGACACCTTTGTTTGCAAGTAGGGCTCCCATCCTCGCAATGTCTTCAACCGTGATGGCAATCGAACACATCTGGAAATACAAGTCTAACGAATCCTCCGTATCGTGGATAGATCCCGAAGCCTGAAGGAAATACGCAATCGCTTTGTTACGAAGAGCTGTAGATTTTTCAGAATCGAATACTTCCACGTCGACATAGATGCCGTCGTCACCTGTCAAAGTCCGTGTAAACTCTAACATGTTTTGAAGAGCTTCCGGACCATCTTTTTCTGCAATCATTGAACTGAGGACAATAGCTCCTGAGTTGATCATCGGATTGTGGACGTTCCCTTCCGTGGTGCTCTGAATCCCCATGATGGTATTAAAGGGATCTCCTGTAGGATCTAAAGTAATCCGCTCAAATACAGCTTCCTCTCCAAAGTTTTCAAGTGCATATAAAAAGATGACGACTTTTGAAATACTTTGCATCGTGAATTTGACATCGACGTCTCCAGTAGAGATCGAACGCCCCTGTGTATCCATGATACTAACTGCAAATAAATCCGGATCTACTCGTTCAAGTGCTGGTATATAAGAAGCCACTTTGCCGTTCTGCTCACAGTTCTTTTCGCAGTCTATGAAAAGTTCCTCTAATTGTTTTTCATATTCTTTAAGCGACATGTCATTCCCTCATTTCCTAAAAGTTTCTGGTATTTGTTTACCCGAATCCCTTCAGGTTAATCGGTTAAAAACGACAGCCCGTTTACTTTGAGGGCCTCTTCAAGGATGCGAAGTACTTTTGGTCCTATTCCGTGGTAAGCTTGTACTTCTTTAAACGATTTTGTTGCTAGCTCTTCTAACGTGAAAATGCCATGATGATGTAACGCTCGCACTGCAGGTTTACTAACTCCTGGAGGAAGTGGCGTGCTTGTATGATTATCTTTCATCGCTCTCACACTCCTTAAAGTTTTTCTTGCACTCCTGGTCAAAAGGGGTATAATAATCTTTGTCAGTAAAATTTAGATCCTGTAGCTCAGTCGGGAGAGCGCCACCTTGACAGGGTGGAGGTCGCTGGTTCGAACCCAGTCGGGATCATTGGGTGCCAAACCCTTGTGGAAGCTGTCGGAACACGGCTTTCACACGAAAGAGTCCTAGTAGACCGTATGTCTAGGGGCTCTTTTTTTATGTCTTAAATCAGCAGCAGGATGACGGTGTAGGCAACTACGCCACCTAAAAACGCAGGAAAGCTGCTCTCTCGTTCCTCAGGTAGTTCTTCTTTCATCACATTCAATATAATTCCTCCTGCGAGCAAAGCAACCAAATAGGAAACAATGAAGGGATGCAGCTCTGTCAGAACTCCCGTAATCCATCCGATAAAAATAGAGGCTGTTAGTAGCCATCTTCCGTATTTGGCATAATCACGATCATGTTGTTCATCCAGACTGATGTCATTGGTTATAAAATGGACACCTAAGGCGATAAAGAATGCCCAAGGTCCAAGAGAGTCTGTGAACTCTTCACGAACTAAAAGATATCCAATACTAAAATTATATAAAGCGAATGTGCCGATATGAACCCAAAAGACACCTGCATGATGCGAAATCGATGACTGATGTTCACGATGTTTATGAGATTTCTTCACGAACTGCTCTAGACCATAAAAAAGTACGAGACCTATCAATGCAATCAGATAGATATGGTGTTCCAAATAAGAAAGGACCCCTTCTCCTTCAAGCTCTCGTTGAAAGTCCCCGAGTTCTGGTAACAAGTGGAGAAACACATAAGCAACAGAGATTCCACCTGCAATGGATAGAAATTGGCTACGGGGATTCCTACGCAAACTATGTACATGACGAGAAAATAAGTGAATCGCCATAAATCCCACCACAAAAAGAAAGCTGAGTTCCGTGCTCATTGTATCGCCCCTTCCATAGACCATACTCTCACGTTACCCAGCTCTTGTTGAATTAAACAGACCTACTTATAATTGAAATCGTTCTTTCAACCACTAAATAATTTCCCGTTCTTTGCGGAGGACCGGTTGACATGCTAGAACACGATCAATCAGGAATGTCCGCTTTGCACGTTTCCCTGTGTCCCATACCCAGATTTTTTCGCCGTGCATCTTCAAAACTTTGATTCGACGTTTTGTGAGTTTCCCTGACTGATCCATATACACGACTTCTAAAAGATAATTGAGTTTCATGGCTTTAGTGAGCTGTTCTTTCATCAATACCGACCTCCTTTTATGTTCTCATTATATCGAACACACGTTCTTTTTACAACTAAAAAGAACCAGCCTCATAAAGGCTGGATTCTCTCTCTAATTTCTTATAACAGCCACTCAATGAAGAGGCCAATTGTTAAAAGCACCCCAACGAATGTATTCGTCAAAGCTGTCGATTTCATCGCTGGTCCCATCATTTGAGGCATCGTCTTGCCAAGACGGAAACTTTTGATAGCCGTGATGGATTTCGGCACAGCAAGCAACACTAAAAGTGCCCATGGTGTCACGATTTGCAAGACGACCAGACCGACAATCCATGCGTAAGAAATGACGAATGCCACAGCAAGTCCCGTGATGGCTTTCTCGCGCCCAAGTAAGATAGGCAGCGTCTTGCGTCCACCAATAGTATCTTCTTTTATATCTCGAATGTTGTTTGACATGTTGATAGCACCGACTAAAATCCCAAAAGGAATCGACAACAACAGTGCCCAAGTCGTCACTTCAAGCGTTTGAAGATAGTACGCGATCAAGATGAACCCGATACCCATGAATACGCCAGCGAACACTTCACCAAACGGCGTGTAGGCGATTGGAAGTGGGCCTCCCGTATACAGATAACCTACTGCCATCCCCACGACACCTATAGCAATCAACCAGTAACTTGTAGAAGCTGCGATATAAAGTCCAATAAAGCCGGCTAACAGATAAAGGATCAAAGCCACAGCGAGTACCATACCCGGCTTCAGACCGTGACGAACGATACCACCACCGATTCCCACTGAATCCGCGGTATCTAGTCCTTTTTTAAAATCATAGTACTCATTAAATAAATTCGTTGCGATCTGTAGACACAGACCTGCTGCCATCATGGCAATGAAAAGTCCCCAGTGAATCGAGGTATCAAACAATGCCATTACAGTTCCCAAGACGACAGGCACGAATGTCGCTGTCAGCGTATGAGGACGCGTCATCTGCCACATCAATTTGCCTCGGGAAATCGGCAGGGTAGAATCAATTGCTTTCATGGTGAAAACCCCTTCTTATCTAAACTACATAGCACTTTATTATAGCATCATTCATACAAAAGTTTGTAGATAGCCGCTGCCTTCTCTGCTACGTAGCCGCTTCCGTTATTGTCACCTACATCTTCAATCATCATGGCCATAATCATCTCTTCTGTATCCACTGGATAGCTGACGAAGAAGCCGTTCTCTTGTCCCTCCGCATCAATTGTCGCTTTCAGTTCAGCGGTCCCTGTCTTACCGGCAAGAGGAATATTTGGAATGTTGGCTGCTTGTGCAAAACCGTCCACTACCATACTGCGCATCCCTTCTTGCAAGATGGCTGCATTCTGCTCGCTTACGAGCCCCTCTTTCCATACGACCTGGTCGTCTTCTTCAAGTAGAAGAGTCGGTTGCCACATCGTTCCGTTTGTCAGGAAAGGCTGATAGGAACTGGCTAAATGTAAAATATTTGCGAGCATCTGTCCTTGACCGAACGACGTATCAGCGAGTTGTCCTTCTGAGCCTATACCGCCATCATTCGAGACTTGTGAAGCCTGCAGGTTTAAAAAGAACGGAATGTCTTCACCAAAGCCAAAGGACTCTAGCCCTTCTACGAACGTCTCTCTGCCCATCTTCAATGCTTGTTGCGCATAGTAGATGTTATCGGAATAGACAAGTGATTTTTCTAAATCGATCGGATTCGGCGCTTCTGGATGCAAACGCGTAACACGGTAGTCGCCCCAAGAATCGTCCTTTTGCCAAGTAGCCCCTTCAATTACAATTCCCTCAGTTGGATCAAGCGTCCCTGCTTCCATTCCAATCGCTGCTGTGATCGGCTTTAACGTCGATCCTGGTGCGTAGGAAGCTGCAAAACGGTTGAGTAACGGGTTGAGTGGATCGTTGGCAAGCTCATCATACTGTGCTTGTGTCATCCCGAGCATAAATGCAGATGGGTCAAAGCTTGGCGAACTGAGAAGCGTCAACACTTCTCCCGTCTTTGGATCTACGACTGCGGCTGCTCCCGGCTCCCCGTCCATTGATGCAAACGTGATTCTTTGGAGCTCGGCGTCAATCGTCAGGTCAATGCGTTCTCCTGCCACAGGCTCTTTCTCAGCAAGCATGACATTTTCCAAGCCTTCTTCTGCCTTATCAATGAACACACGCTTGCCATCTTGTCCTCGGAGTCGCTCTTCCAAGAAGCTCTCAAGTCCTTGACGGCCTATTTGGTCAAACTCGGTATAGCCTTCGTCTTCACGCTCAGCCAACTGCTCCGCTGTTATCGGTCCGATGTAACCGACCAGATGCGCTGCCGCTTCTCCGTACGGATATTCTCGCATAGCCGTCTCTTGAAGGAGGACTCCCGGAATCTCAAGGAGCGCAGCTCTGACATCATCAGTCTGTGCGATCTTATCGATCGGTACGAATTGGTCGTCTTTTACCCAGCTCTGGGCAAGTTGCTTATCGATATACTCAACAGTCGTTCCCAACAGCTCGGCAAGCCTTGGCTTCTGAGCGTCATCCGTAAACTTCCCAGGAACGATTCCTACTTCAAACCCGGTCCCGTTAATAGCGAGTGCATTGCCGTTGCGGTCGTAAATTTCTCCACGTGCAAATGGTAGTGTCGAGACGCGCACTTCATCACCTTCTGCTAAGTCTGGCAAGATAAATCCAGTATCCCAATCGGCCATCCACGTTAGTTCCTCGTCTGTCTCGACAGATTGCCATGTCATCTCTTTCTCCCACTCGACTGGACCAGCGACCGTCTCTACTTTTATCTGAACAGGAAATGTAGCGGGTTCAGCCGCTTCCCATTGCGCGTCTTCCGGAGCTTTTGTAAACGTGACTTCCCGCTCTGTCACACCCAATGCCTCATCGAGGGCCACTTGGCGTTCCACAAACGCAGCCTCATCCACTTGTTCCTTCGTCTCGTCGGATACAAACTCGTTATAGAGTGTTTCATAATCTCCTTCATTCCATGCGGCCACGTAGGCTTCTTGTCGCTCCTGTGGTGTTACCTCATCGTTACATCCTGCTAGAACCAATAGTGGCACAGCTAGGACTCCCCATCCCCATTTCTTCATGTCGTCCACCCCTATCTTTCGTTTAGCGTACCATATTTTTTCCAAAGACGCCCTCAGTTGATATTCGGTTTATATACGCGGTTTACACTATGGGAGAAACTACAAAAGGAAGTGACAACTTGTGAAAAAAGCGATTCACCGTATAACGGATTTTGTGACCACTAAAAAAGGTATGTGGATCACATTGACCATCTGGGTGCTGCTCGCCGTATTATTGAGTGCCGGCCCCAAAGCGGCAGATTATCGGAGCGCAAATTTTCAATCGCTCCCAGACGATGCCCCAAGCATCCAAGCTGAAAAAGAATTGAAAGCAGCGTTTCCGGATGCACAAGCAACTCCGGGAATTCTAGTATTCTCTGGTGATGCGCCACTTGAGACGACTGAAATTTTACTGTCTTAGAAGATATTAAGGAAGCAGACATCGACGCTATCAAGCCGATGATGGACCTTGCCGCACTCCCTCCTCAAGCTTTAGAAGGCTTCTATTCAGAAGACCAAAAGACGTTCATCTTCCCTCTGGAACTCGAATCAGGTATCGGCAGTGACCGCTACAAAGAGATTACTGATGAACTGCTCACTATCGGCGAACAGCGAGGAGAAGAATTTGGAACGTTTGATTTTTATGTAACGGGTCCCGTAGGAATTGCAGGCGATACGTTGAAATTGTTTGAAGAAGCGGACTTTGTCTTGTTGCTTGCCACAATTGGAATTATTTTAGTATTGTTGATCGTCATTTACCGTTCGCCACTTCTAGCGATCATCCCGCTTCTTGCTACAGCTCTTGTCTACCAAGTGACAAACCAGCTGATTGGGTTACTCGGAGCAGGAGGTTTAGAAATCAACAATGCGACCACTTCTATCATGAGCATTTTGCTGTTTGCAGCTGTAACAGATTATTCTCTATTCGTATTTTCGCGTTTCAAAGAAGAGCTGTATGTATATGAAGACAAATTTACAGCGATGAAGGTTGCCATGCGGTCAACAGCCACTCCCGTCGTATTTGCAGGAGCTACTGTACTTGCTGCCATGCTCGTGTTGTTCTTTGCAGACTTCCGAGATTATCAAAACTTCGCACCGGTTTTCAGCACTGCGTTCGTTGTGATCATTCTAGCGTCCATCACTCTTGTACCTGCACTGTTCACGCTGTTCGGACGCAAAGCATTTTGGCCACGGTCACCAAAATATGGTCAGCAACCCGAACGTTCTGCGGGACTATGGGGACGTATGGCGAAAATCGTGACGAAGAAACCTCTTGTGTCTGGTGGACTCGTCCTAATCGTTCTGATCCTTGCTTCATTGAACCTGTTCAATCTCAAATTCGAATTCGATATGGTAAAGTCGTTTCCTGAGAACCTACCGTCTAGAGTGGGATATGAAATTGTAGAAGCCAACTACGATAAAGGTCAACTAGCTCCGATGACCGTGCTTTTGAAATCGGATGACCCGTTGGATGACTCAACAAAAGAAGCCTTCTTACAGACAGTCGAAGACGCAAATGGTATTGCCTCTATTCGAGAAGTGGAAACAACTGACGATGCAACCGCGACTCGCTACTCTGTAGCACTCGACTTGAACCCGTATTCCACAGAAGCTATGGACGTAGTAGATGACTTGCGTCAGACGACAGAGTCTCTAGACGACGCGACAGAAGTCTACTGGTCCGGGATCACACCAAAACTCGTGGATGAACAGCAGGTCAACAACCGTGATATCTTAATCGTTATCGTCTTGGAGACGTTACTCATCACAGCTCTGCTCCTTGTCATGACGCGTTCGTGGAAAATGGCTCTCAATATGATGGCCACATTATTACTTTCCTTTACCGCAGCGCTTGGAATTGGTATATTCGCAGTGGACTGGCTTTTTGGTTATGAAGCCATCAGTACACGTGTCCCACTCTATGCTTTCATCTTCCTAGTAGCACTAGGAATTGACTATACGATTATTTTGGTCTCTCGCTACATGGAAGAAAGAGACCACCATTCTGTGAAAGAGGCCCTACAGAGATCCATCACGGTCACAGGAGGCGTCATTTCTTCTGCAGGAGTCATCTTGGCCGCTACGTTTGCTGCACTGATGACCATGCCGATTGCTGACTTGTTCGTATTTGGATTCATCGTGGCAATCGGAATCTTGATTGATACGTTCATCGTTCGAGGGATCTTGATTCCAGCCCTTATTCTAGTATTCGAAAAAGACACGCCGAAGAAGGCGTAAAAAGGAGGTTTGCTATGCGTATTCTTGTCGTTGATGACGATGTGCATATCCGTCAATTAATTGCTCTACAACTTCAACAAGGTGGTTACGAAGCATTACTCGCACAAGATGCGCAGCAAGCTCTCACTTTGCTTGAGACAGAAGACGTGGCAGCTGCCATTGTCGATGTGATGATGCCAGGGATGGACGGCTATGAGCTGACCCAGACCTTGACCGACGATTTGGATATTCCAGTAATCTTGGTCACTGCGAAAGGACAACTCGCAGACAAAGCCAAGGGATTTGAGTCCGGCTCGGAAGACTATTTAGTAAAACCGTTCGAACCGCAGGAACTGCTATTTCGCTTGCAGGCGATATTGAGACGTTATGGAAAAGCAACGCGTCATCATCTCTCTGTCGGCAATATGCAACTAGACCGCTCTTCTTACGATGTCGTCATTGGAGACGAAACGTTGATCATCCCTCTTAAAGAGTTTGAACTGCTGGCACTCCTTGGCGCGACTCCTGGACAGACCATTTCTCGTATTCGGATGCTCGAAGAAGTGTGGGGAGAAGACGACGAAAAACATGAGTTGTCTCTCAACACTCACATGAACCGGCTGCGAGACCGTTTGAAAAAGCACGGCGCGACCGTTGAAATCCAAACCATTCGAGGCGTAGGTTACCGCTTGGAGGTGCTCCGGTGAAAAGTTTGTACCGACAATTTGTACAGACCAGTGGCTGGTTTTTAATTTTGAGCGTGATTATCGGCCTGATGATCACAAATGTCTTTTATCTCGCGTTCACAAAGCAACAGACGATCGAGCAAAACTTGACGCGAGCTCAAGAAGTGACGTCTATTTTAGAAACGATGCACGGCGATGCAGAAGCGCTAACTCCGTTTCTCGATTCTGTGGCGAATCTCGGTTATCAGATTGTGTTAACGGACTCAGAAGGCTCACTTCAATCATTCGGAAAACCGTTTGAAGAAATCGCCTTATCCCAAGAAGCACAGCGCGTTGTGTCGGACGGTACCACCTATACAGGTGAAGACGGAGCACTCAGCTTCTTTATGACGAGTCACTTTGCGAACCGTATCACCAACACTGTCGGGGTTCCTTTTGAAGTAGACGGCGAGGCTTATGGACTTTTCTTACGACCAGACCTAAGCCTGTTGTCTTCAGATATCCATACATTGCTTCTCGCGTTCCTACTATCTATTGCTCTTGTAAACTTGCTCGGGATGCTGTGGATGGCCAAACAATTGACGAAACCGATTGGCCTGCTCCGCCAAGCCACTCAAGAAGTAGCCAACGACAATTACAGCCATTCGTTAGGCATTGAACGACAAGATGAGATAGGAGAGCTTGCAGACAGTTTCAACAAGATGATAGAACGACTTCGAGAGAATGATGCCGCTCGGAAAACGTTCATCACAAATGTCTCTCACGACTTACAATCTCCACTTGTCAACATCCGGGGCTACGCGGAACTGATTGAGAACGAAGCGGATGTGGATGCTCCTTCTCATCAACACGCAAAAGTCATCCAGCAAGAAGCCACTCGACTTTCCGGCCTCGCGAAGCAGTTGCTTCTTTTAAGTACCTTGGATCAGCCAACGTATCAGTTGACCCAAGGCCTAGTTGAAGTGGACAAACAATTGAAACAGATTGTTTCTAGTTATCGCTATCGTTTTGAAGAGAAACAATTGGAAGTGACGTTGAAGCTAGAACCGGTGACAATTCAAGCCGATGCCGAGCTTTTAGAAGTTGTCTGGGACAATTTGCTGTCAAACGCCACGAAATATACACAAGAAGGCGGCCGTATAGCCGTTATAATGAAAGCGGACGCTTCGGTTGTGACGATTCGTGTTGAAGATTCTGGAGAAGGCATTGCTGAGCAGGACCTTCCCCATGTCACGGAACGCTTTTACCGAGCAGACCTGTCTCGTCATACCGAAGGAACGGGCCTTGGACTAGCTATTGTGAGTGAAATTGTCACGTTGCACAAAGGCACACTACAAATAGAAAGTACTTTAGAACAAGGGACATGCGTCGAAGTGACGCTGCCCATTTTATAGGAGGAATTGAACTCATGGAAAAGAAATGGAGTATTCGGCTCATTCAAGTAGCCGCGATTTTTGGATTTATTGGAACGTATTTAGGGTCACATATGGCGGGTGCTATGGATTATGCACTACGTCCGATTCACGCGCATATCTTGCTAGTCGGCTGGTTGTCTGTGTTTGCTTGGGGGATCTTCTATCAGATCTTTGAAATCAAATACAAAAAGTTAGTAGCTGTTCATGGGGTTACAGCCATTATCGGAGCCATCGGATTGACGGTCGGCATGTGGATGTACAATCTGAATCCGTTCAACTTGAATGATACGTTTATCTTGGTGTTCTTTATTGTCGGTGGAACGATTTTATTGATTGCGTTCTTCTTGTTTGCGGTCATCACATTCTTTACCGTGCCAGCCAAAGATAGAAAGTAAGGAACTTTTTTCCTCTCCAATCGTATAAAGCAGGTAGAGGAGCTGATCACTATGGAATGGCAGACTTGGCTACTTATCTCGGTTATTGGGTTCACGTTTTATTTGTACGCAGAAGTTCGTGACCTTCGGATGCGCTTGCGTCGACTGGAGAAGACGAATCATCCTTCTCCACAAGAATTCAGTCCGGAATTGGATCAAGAGCTAGCTGCATTAGTAAGACAAGGGAAAAAAGTACAAGCCGTCAAGCGCGTTCGAGAAGAACACGGCTGGACGCTACTTGAAGCCAAACAGGCAGTAGACCGATATGAAGAATAAAAGGCGCGGAGCAGTTTTGCTCCACGCCTTTTTTTATTCTTATTGCACCAATTCAATCTCAGCGGCAACAGGAATGCCCTTTAAAGCCTGTGTCGCCAATCGATTGGCTTCATTGTTCTTGTGCCTTGGAATCTGATGATATTCCGGTTGCAGTTTTATCTTATCGATTTTTTGATCGACCCGTCTTCCCCATGACGCGAGCGTCGGGTCCATGATCTCCCAGTCTTCAATCATATGTTGCAGCACGACTTGTGAATCGCCTCGAATCTCGACAGGTACACCTTTCGCTCCTAGAAATTCAAGTTCTTGTAAAGCCAGGTGCAGCGCCGCAAACTCGGCTTCATTGTTTGAAGTAAACCCTTCTACAAAGGCATTTTGACGTAGCCGATAAGATTTGCCGTTCTGCTCATAATAAATGACGCAACCAAGCCCAGCTTCTGCGGTCTCGCGCTTATAGCCACCGTCAAAATAGACACGAATGTTGTGCGGTTCTACTTCAACTTCCTTCAAGTAACGCTTAGCTTCTTTCACTGTCCAGAACGTACCGCGGGCGTCAATGATGTCTACTTGTTTGACGCGACCCGTACGCTCCATGTCTTCAATAAACAGTAAAGCTCGTTCAAGTGGCATCTCCCCTGATTCAAAACGTGTTTCTTGGTTTCTAGGTGTTTTATAAAGCCAGCGAATCGAAACGTTCATAGTGAAGACCCCCCATGGCTAGGATTAGTTCGAGTGGTGCCCGTCTAACTCTTTATACGCATTCATGTATTTGCCGCTATCGGCTACTTCTGCGTGATACAGAGCTTTTAATGCATGCGCTTTTCCTAAATCATGTTCTTTCATCAGCTCTTTTAGCTTCTTTTGCAAGTCGCGGTCTGATTTTACGAGCTGACTCATCTGTGCTTGTAAGTATTTCATCTATTCTCTCTCCTCTCTTGCATCTTTCTCTGCTTCTCGTTTCACCCGTTGTATGAACTCTTCGACAACCGGTCCTCCGTTCTCCTGCTTCTTTCCAAGCTTTAACATCGTTTTGCCAACTAAATTGATGCCGACGTTGGATCCCAAGTAGCGGAAGCGCGTTGTGTTTTCGGAGAGCTTTTGAAGATCAAATGTTAACGTGGTCTCGAACAGATTGGCCAAGACGAACTGAATGGCTTTGACTTTCTCATCTGGTTCATCTTTAAACTCAGTGATGGTCACTAAATAACTTTCTGTTCGAGTGCCTTCTCGGTACGTCTGTTTATAAGAAGAACCCGTGAGCGGCTCATTCTGAACGATCCATTCGTTGGATTCCACTTTCGGCATGATGCGCTGCGGGTGCGCTTCATCAAATAAACCCCACACCGTCTCAATCGGTGCGTCGATTTCAATTTCTTTTTCCCACTTCATTGTGGATACCTCGCTTTAACCTGTGTCACCGTCCGGCGAATCATGTTCCGAAGAACCAATTCGTCGATATCGGCTAATTTGTTGATATAGACACAGCTCTTCCCGGACTTGTGCTTCCCTAGACGTGCTAATAATACTTCACGTTCCGAATCACCTGGGTCTAAATACAAGGAATGTGCTGCTTTGCGCGGCGAAAATCCTGTAAGGGCGGCATCTCCTTCATGACCGGAATCGTATTTGTAGTGGTACGAACCGTAGCCAATAATGCTCGGTCCCCACAAAACAGGCTCTAAACCTGTTTCTTCATGAAAAATATCGAGTAAGCGGTATGCATCTTCTTTTTTAGCTGGTTTATCGATTGCTTCAATGAATTCAATGACGCTCTGATCCGTCGGCTTGGTTTTTAACTCGTAGGCCATATCCATCATCCTTTCTACTACTATTTCGCAAAGCGAATGGTTCACGTATACTTAGATGTAACGAATTGAACTAGTTGAGGTGACCATCATGAAGCATCCACTCTATTTAGTACTCGGCGGCGTCTTTGCGCTCTTCATAGCGATGAGCATCGGCCGCTTTGCCTATACACCCATTTTACCATTTATGCAGCTAGAAAAGGGATTTTCTACAGTTTTTGCCGGCACACTTGCATCGGCCAACTATGCCGGTTATTTAGTAGGCGCTTTGGCTGGGAGCATCTTCCCAATCGGCCGTTACAGATCGAAATTGTTATACGCCAGTCTTGCGACTAGTATTACGCTGACCTTCGCCATGGGCCTCGTGGACTCACACGTGTTGTGGATCGTCTTCCGCTTCATTTCAGGTGTGACGAGCGCTTTTGTATTCGTCTTGACGAGTAGCATCATTCTGGACCGTCTGGCTTCTATTGGACGCATCGGATTATCCGGCGTGATGTATGCAGGCGTTGGTCTCGGCATCTTTGTCTCGGGACTTGTCGTTCAGCCTTTAATCACACGCTACACAAGTGATGGAGCTTGGATTGGTCTAGGAGTCATCGCACTGCTTCTAGCGCTATACGTCATTACGGTCGTTAAAGAACCAAAAACTGAAAGTACTCAAGCAGCTCCTGTTGCCACTGCAAAGAAACGGTTCGAGCCTTGGCTCGTCTGGCTTCTCATCGCTTATGGTCTTGAGGGCCTTGGTTACATCATTACAGGTACGTTCATCGTAGCTATCGCGGAAACTTCTGACGTCTTTATGGGTAGCGGGACACAGGTCTGGGCAATCGTTGGACTTGCCGCGGTCCCTTCAACGATGATTTGGGCATTTGTCGGTAGTCGCTTCGGATGGATGAAGTCGTTTACAGCTTTACTTGTTATCCAAGCTATAGGAGTTGCGCTTCCCGCTTTCTCAGAAAGTCCAACGAGCTTCTACGCAAGTGCTGTACTTTTCGGTGCAACGTTTATGGGTGTGACGGTGCTGGTCGCCTCTTACGCTCGTGAAAAATTCCCACATGCAAGCGCGCGTATTTTATCTGTACTCACTGTAACCTATGCGCTCGGCCAAATGATCGGTCCTATCATCGCTTCTTGGCTCGCTTCTCAGACCGGATCGTTCGGTTCTGCTCTGATTGGAGCTTCTGTTGTGATTGCACTCGGCGCCATCTGTACCCTCCCGATTTTATGGATTGAAAAGAACAAGACTGTTTCTTGATTTTTCATTAGGACAGTAATTTGAATGATTGATACACTATTTTGTTTGATTAGGTCTCTATCGGATTTCATTCGACATCCGTAATTTCATCATGACATTTCATAGACAAACTAAAAGGTAGGTCCTAGCGAACCTATCTTTTTCTTCGTCAATCGAAAAACATTTCATTAGTCTCTTGTAAATTTCGGTTTCCGGAGTATAATTCAGGTAACGAATGATGGATGGAGAACATGTATGTTAAAAATGGACCGCCCCTATAATGAACGAATCAGTATCTATAATGGTATGGCATCTACTATGGCCATGAATATTACCAACACCTTTTTCCCGCTCTTTATGATCACCATCTTGGGAGCAACCAACTACCAAGTTGGGCTACTTAGCTCTCTGCCGCCTCTCATCGCTTTACTTATGACGATCCCGGCAGCTATTTTACTCAATAAAAGCGTCACTCATAAACGAATCGTCGGTACAGCCATCATCACCGCTCGGCTGTTTTTTCTTGCCATCGTCTTTGTGGTCTACCTACCTCCGGAATGGCGAGCGTGGGCTTTCCTAGTCATCATCGGTATGATGCATGTGCCGACAGCCTTGGCGACAATCGGTTGGCAGACGTTGATCAGTGGCTTGGTTGATGAAAACCGTAGAGCGCAATTTTTCAGTGACCGCAACCGGATGCTGACCATTGTCGGTTTGTTCACGACTTTATTTGTTGGAATCGTACTTCGTGATGCGACGGAAAGTGTGATGTCGTACCAAGTCTTGTTCGCCGTCGCACTGTGCTTCGGTTTGCTCGAAGGGTTTTTGATCATGCGTCATAAAGAAAACGATCCAGTCGTCTCGGAAACCAAACCGAAACTAATGGACTGGTCGATTTTCAAAGACCGCGGCTACCGCTGGTTCTTAGTCGCTGCCCTGTTCTTCAACTTCACCTGGCAGATGGCGTGGGGTTTGTTCAACATCTATCACGTGCGCATTGCAGAAGCGACCATCTTTTGGTTCAGTATGTTCTCTGCAGGAAACATGTTGATGCAGTTCTTTACTTATCCGTTGTGGAAAAAATGGTCGGAGAAGTATTCCAATACACTCGTATTCATTGTCCTAGCAATCGGAATGGCATCTGCTCCGTTCTTCACTGTGCTAACGACAAACTTCTTCCTGCTGTTCTTAGTGCAGACGACCTCAGGTTTCTTCCTGTCCGGAGTCATCTTGGTGCTATTCAATATGCTCCTTGAGCACAGTCCTACTGAAAAGCGGACGTACTGCATCACAACTTACAATGTATTACTGTCCTTGATGGCGTTCATCGCACCACAGATCGGAATCATCTTCTTGGAACTGTTCGGCATTGTCGAAGCGATGCATATCAACGCAGCTCTACGTTTGTCTAGCAGTCTAGTATTCTTCGCGATGTTTTGGTTCTATTCGCGACATAAAAAGCGACCGGAAGCGGCTGCGGCATAATAAAAAGAGGCTTTCCGCAAAGGAAGCCTCTTTCTTTCATCTATACAAAAATCATCCATGCCACCATAGTGACTACAATCGTCGTAAGTCCCATCAGTAACGTCGACATCGTCATCGCTTTATAGGCATCTGTTACTTTCATTCCACTGAACTCCGTTACAACCCAGAAGAAACTGTCGTTTACGTGGCTCACCGTCATAGCACCGGCACCAATTGCCATAACTACTAAAGCAAGAGCCACGCCACCAGTAATTCCAAGCTCCACTACTAATGGTGCCACTAAAGTCGATGTAATAACCAGAGCTGTCGTTGAGGAACCTTGTGCAGTTTTGAGCGCCGCTGCAATTAAGAACGGCACAATCAAGAACAACGCCCCCGTTCCAAACGCGGAAAGATCCATGGCTTGCAGTTGGTCTGCTACACCTGTATTTCGAATCACTGTCCCAAATGCACCACCGGCACCTGTAATCAACAAGATCGGTGCTGCTTCTTTCAATCCTTCGCCAACCCATCCGGTCAATGTCTTCTCATCGTAAGCAGGTAGTAGCGGTAACGCCGCGAATACACCTAAGAACAAAGCTACTGTCGGCGAACCAAGGAATTGGAAGAAGGACGTAACGCCACCTTCTCCGCCAAGAGCCGTCGCAATCGACCCCATAGCAATTAAAGCAATCGGCACTACAAGGGGTAAGAACGATTTGAAAGCCGATGGCATCTTGCCAAATGAAGCAATGATTTCGTCGTAGTCAAGCGCTTCTGCATCTTCTTCTACATGAATCTTCGAACCGACTTTCACTGCCCAGATATACCCGACCAGAACTGCTGGAATCGCAATGATCAGACCGACCAGAATGATAGTTCCTAAGTAGTCAGATGCACCGATGTTTCCAGCGGCCGCAATCGGTCCTGGTGTCGGTGGTACTAGTGTGTGTGTTGCAAACAATCCAGTCGCAAGCGCAACGGCCATAGAAGCTACAGCTACTTGTGCTCGCTTAGCTAGCGCCTTTTTTAAACTCGATAAGATGACGTACCCAGAATCACAAAATACTGGAATCGAAACAATGTACCCAATCACAGACATCGCGAGCTGCGGACGTTTTTCTCCGATGACACGAAGCACGACTTCTGCCATTCGGTACGCTGCTCCAGATTTCTCTAGAATGACACCAATGATAGTTCCGGCCACGATTACCAGACCGATACTCGTCATCAAGCCACCAAATCCTTCATTCACAAAACGAACGACGTCTACAAGCGGTAGACCCGCTGCGATTCCAACAAAAAATGCTGCGACGATCAATGAAATAAACGGATGTACTTTTAATACAGCTGTCGCAAAGACAATCAACACGACCCCTAGCAAAATAATCGCAAATAACATACAAACTCCCCCTTAAATTTAAAATGATTTCCCCAAACGTTCAGCAGCTGCTAGTAAAGCAGGTACCGGCTGTGATAATGCTTCTTCTAGGTGACAAGAAGGTGACACGATACTTTCGATCAGATCAAAATGCGGCGCCAATAGAACACGGTCCTCTTCTCGTACCATTCCCGACAGTAAAGCTACAGGCACCCCTGCCTTCTTTGCGCGAAACGCAATTCCAAGCGGGGCTTTTCCAGACAACGTTTGCACATCCGATTTCCCTTCGCCCGTAACGACCCAACTTGCTCCGTCTAACTTCGAATCAAAATCGATCTCATCTAAGATGATTTCAATTCCAGGACGCAAAGTAGATGGCAGGAATGCAAGAAACGCTGTTCCAAGTCCTCCAGCTGCACCAGCACCGGGCAACTCGTGCACGGACTTCCCTGTAGTTTCTTCCACGACCTGTGCATAGCGTGCGAGAATACTTTCCAGTACATCGTGATGGCGTCTATCGACTCCTTTTTGAGGGCCGAAAATCGCTGTGGCACCGCGTTCTCCTAGGAGTGGATTGTCCACATCACAAGCAATGTCGAAGCGGCATTTCGGAAGTCGGGAATCAAGTCCTGCCAGATCAATCGTTGCGAGTTCTTGATAAGAAGGCAAATCCGTCTCCAAAACCTTGCCTGACCCATCTAAAAATCGTGCCCCAAGTGCGCGCATGGCACCAATGCCTCCGTCATTTGTAGCACTTCCTCCAATCGCTAAGATGAAGTGCCGACATCCTGCATCGAGTGCATGACGAATAAGTTCTCCTGTCCCGTAAGTACTAGCACGAAAAGGATTACGCTCCGACTTCGTAACGCGCATGATCCCTGACGCTTCCGCCATCTCAATCACGGCCGTCTTGCCATCGCCTAAGATACCGAACCGTGCATCAACCGGCCTTCCCAGTGGATCTTCTACGACTACTTGTTGCATCTGACCCTCCGTTAGCTCCACGAGAACCTCAAGCGTCCCTTCCCCTCCATCTGCGATTGGAATCAGTGTATACTGCGCACGTGGGAACACTCTCAAGAGTCCGTCTTTCATCGTTTGTGCCGCTTCTTTAGCTGTCAATGTTCCTTTGAATGAATCTGGACTGATGATAATGTGCATAGGCTCCCCCTCAAGTAAACGCTTACAAATTAGTGTAGTGTGTATTTTCTGATAGTGCATTATACTAAATGTACAAATAAGAATAGAATTTCAGATGATTTTTTAGGAGTGTTGTCGATGTTAACGAAAGAAGTAGCGAATCAGATGGTCGAACAGACCATGATTCGACTGAGTCGGAATATCAATGTGATGGATCCAACTGGTCTAATTGTGGCTTCTGGGGAACCAATACGTCTTCAACAACTCCACGAGGGAGCTGCGTACGTAGGACGTACCGGGGAGACACTGGTCATCTCGGAAGAGGTAGCTGGTGACTGGCCAGGAAGTAAAGCTGGAATCAATTTACCGCTATTTTATAAAGATAAGTTGGTTGCTGTCATTGGCATTACAGGGAACCCTGGAGACCTTGAGTCTGTCGCCCCTCTTGTTCAGTTAACATGTGAACTGATGTTACACCAATCGATCGTGACTGCCGAATCTGAGTGGAACCGCAAATGGAAAGACGACGCGATTACAGAGCTATGGATTACTGGCGAGCTATCTCATGCGACTAGGGAGCGTATTGCGTTATCTCATATTTCGGTTGCAGGTCCTTTATGTTGCAGTCTATTCCGCGATACTTTAGGAAATACGAATACACTTCGAAGAAAATTAGAAGACTTTTTCGATTGGCCAGACAAAGTAATAGGAGTAGGTGTTAACGGCGAAGTAGTCGTTTTGACGAGTGGTTTAAGCGAGGAACGGTTGAAAGAGAAGTTTAAGCGACTCTTAGGACTTCTTCCCACTCTGCAAATTTCTGTTGGGAAGTGTGTAGATTCTTTAGAGGTTCTCGGAGAAAGCCTGCATGCATCTCAGGTTACTCAAGCCAATCAAACGACTCCCCTTGCTAGCTTTTCTGAGTTCGAACTCACTTATTTGCTGCATCAAGTACCGGAATTAGGCCGATCGCAATACAGTAGAACTTTACTTGCGTCTCTTGATGCCAAAGCTCTTGAGACGCTCGGAGCCTTGTTTGCTTCTGACTTGTCCATTCGTGGTGCAGCTGAAAGACTTGGGGTTCATCGCCACACGTTAAGCTACCGGATTCAACAAATCGAGGAGCTCACAGGATTGCACCCGCTGCGATTTGAAGATGCCGCGAGCTTATGGCTGGCTCTCAAGTGGCGGGATGTATGAATTCTCGGATTTGTTTAAAAGAATTTCAGATTTGCGGAATGGAACTTCAAATTTGCAGAAAAGAACCTAAGATTTGTGGAAAAGAACTTCAAATTTGTCGTTGAACAATCGCTCACCTTTCTTTCTAACAAAGAACCCCAAACCTTTTCGGTTTGGGGTTCGGCGTTCTTCACATCTAATCGAAATCGAGTTGCGAACGCCAGAAATCCCCATCAAAACCATTCACCCCAACCGAGGCAAAGAGCGCCTCAATTGGTGCGCCTGGTTTTGATGAAATTTCTAGAACGGCGTTCTTCACATCTAGTAAGTCATTCTCCAAACTTCTCCGAATACCAACGAGCCGCAGCTTGCTTAAGTGCCTCTTCCGGATGGTCAAGGGCATGATTAATTTCGCTTTCAGTCTGAGCAAGGAGGACGACCTCTTGGAACAGATCCGTTGCGTCTTCCACAGCATCATGCGCCGCACTGCCCGCAAACAACGTAACCGGTAAGCCTCTTTCCGCCGCAAACTTCGAGACTCCGTGCGGCCCTTTGCCCTCTAAGAACGTGTGCTGATCGAGGCGTCCTTCTCCTGTAATGACATGAGTGACACCAGACAGCGCGTTTTCCCAGCCAGAGCGTTTCAACACAAAATCAATACCGTGGTACCATTTTGTCGGGAAGAAAGCCTGAACGGCACCTCCAAGTCCTCCTCCAGAACCCGCTCCTGCTCTTTCGTGAAGTCGGACACCCGTATGTTTTTCGATGACGTCGGCTAGACGGCTTAATGCTGCTTCCACTACTGTCGTGTCTTCTTGCCTGACGCCTTTTGTCTCGCCGTAAAGGTGAGTAGCCCCTTGAGGCCCGATATACGGGATCTGCACGTCGCTAACTACTGCAAAGGTACATTCTTGAAGACGCGAATCAAATTCTTGGTCATCAAGGCTTTCGAGTTGCTGCAATTGCAACAAGTCTCCAGACATTTCGTTTCCATCACTGTCTAAAAATTTTAAGCCGAGCGCTCGTAGCATACCTGCACCACCATCGTTTGTGGCACTGCTCCCAATCGCAAGAATGAAGTTTCTATGCCCTTCGTCTAAAGCCGCTCGAATCAATTCTCCTGTTCCGTATGTCGAGGCAAGTCGAGGATTTTGTTCATGTTTTTTCACATAAGAGAATCCAGAAGCTTGTGCCATCTCAATTACACAGGTATGACGAGACAGGCCGGTCACGCCGTATTTCGCTTCAACCTTACGACCAAGTGGATCGTGAACCGTAGCGGTCTTATATGTCCCTTTTGTAGCGCTCATTAGAGCATCCAATGTCCCTTCCCCACCATCTGCTATCGGGAATTCAATGACTTCTAATTTTGGGTCGACAGATTGCAGGCCTTGCGCAATAGCGCGCGTAGCTTCTTGAGATGTGAGCGTGGTCTTCCAAGCATCTGAGCTGACGATGAATTTCATAGTTGGTTCCCCCTAGAATAGTCGTTTTACAGATGGACCGAATAGATAAAAATGCAAATCTTGCTTCTTTTCTTCTATACTTCGTGACAACCTTGCAATCTCCTGCTCGAGTGCTGTAATTTCTTCAATTGCCTTATCCACCCGTTCCCGAGAAATCTCTTCTCCGAGCTCCAAGTAATGAAGCTTTGCCTCTAACGCTTTCACTTGTTGATGACGCTGCATCGCTCCGGCGTAGCTTTTCACTTCTTTTTGTTTTAATTCTGTCAGTTGTCTTTCAAGCGTTTCTCTTCCCATTGCAAACATCCTCTCCTGTAAATTGTGCCAAACAAAAAACTCTTCCCTACGAGAGAGAAGAGTTGCATACGCACAATTTCTCCTCATCGTTCAGGTTAGACCTGTTGGATGGAGCACCTTACCTGATAGGCAGGTTGCTGAGACTTCGTAGGGCCAATTCCCTCCGTCTCTCTTGATAAGAAAAGAGTTACTGTTCAGTTGATTCTAGTATAGCAGAAAAAGGGGAGATTTCCCAGTATCATTTCGAGCGAATGTCATCTTCATCTGCATTTTTATGATTGTACAGTTCGTTGTCACCATCTTTATCCGCTGGATCTTCGCGATAGAAGAAAGGGTCACTATCAATTTTTTCTTCTTCTGTTAATGACTTTTCATCGCTTGGCATAGGAATTTTTCCGCTATTTTCTTTTTCCTCTTTGAACATAGAAAACGCCTCCTGAAAGATTGTAGTTTTTATTTAGTATTCCCTGATTCAAAATTTTAAAAACGACTACTTACCGAATGTGGCGTTTGGCATCGTCTGTTGCTCCAATATTTGCTCCGTGGACGCGATCTGCGTAAACAAAATAATGACCCTTCCCGATTTCCTCTACTACTTGGTCACTCTCATGCTTTTCAAAACCTAATCGCAATAAGACATCTTGTGTTGTATCTTCACCCTTAAAAAACGCAGCTGCAGCATCTAAAAAGCTCGACGGATCGGTTTGAATTTGCAAAGATGTATGTTCTTTGAGCCACTCGACCTGACGATCATTTCTAGCAAGGATAATGATCTCATCTTGTTCAAAATAGTCTTCTTGTAACCAAATCAGTCGTTGTTTTAGCGACTCCGCAGTAGTTTCAATCCAATAGGTTGCAGTTTTTGATACCATGATGCATCTACTCCTCTTTAAGTGAACAGCGATTTTGTTCTTTAAAGTTTCCCTCATTCAAGTCGCGACAAACTCAATCTTACAAAAATAGGAATTAAGACCGACATGAGCTTCGTTTAAATTTAGAACTACAGGGAAAGTAGAAATCAAGGAGGCGATAGGAAATGCCATGGACAAAAACGGATTATCCCGATTCCATGAAAAACTTAGACGCTGAAATACGGAATAAAGCCATTGAGATGGCGAACGCTATGATTGAGGATGGCATGGAAGAAGGTCGAGCTATCTCAATTGCTACAGCAAGAGCGCGAGACTATGTAAACGGGACAGATGATTCATCCAGACCTCACTATATAGTGAAGTGGAAAGAAGACGAATGGGTATTGATGAAAAAAGCAGGAGAACGCGCCATTAAGAAAGCTTCTACAAAAGAGGCGCTGCTTGAAGAGGCAAAACCATATGTAAATGAACAGGATGGGATTTTGACGGTGTATAAGGAAGACGGAAGTGTAGCGGATACTTTATATGACTAAGGAGCGGATCAAATGACGGAAAAATTAAAAGTAGGCATCATTTTAGGAAGCACTCGTGAAGGTCGAGTTAGCCCGCAGGTTGGAAAATGGCTCTTAGAAAAAGCAAACGAACGGCAAGATGCCCATTATGAACTGGTCGACATCAAGGACTTCGACCTTCCCTTCCTAGGAACCGAAGAATCTGAAGGGGTTAAACGATGGAATGACAAACTCGACTCACTAGATGCTTTTGTGTTTGTTGTAGCGGAATACAACCATAGTATGACGGGCGCTCTTAAAAATGCATTGGATAGCGCTAGAGAACCTTGGCACAACAAGTCCGCTGGTATCGTAAGCTACGGTTCAGCTGGTGGTACAAGAGCTGCAGAACATGTTCGACAAGTCTGTGCAGAATTACTGATAGCAGATGTTCGTGTTCATCCCGTCTTATCGTTGTTTTTAGATTTCGAAAAAGGGGAAACCTTCAAACCTCGTGACCTTCATGATAAAAATATAAAAGATATGTTGGATCAAGTGATTGCATGGGGCGGTGCACTGAAACCACTACGTACAAAGTAAAACAGTGGGCATGCTAATTTTAATTGAACATTCATTGTAAAAATTTACGTTTTTAGAGTGTGTAGGGGTGACTCCAGCGGGATTAAAAGCGGAAGCTGAGACCGAGGCTCAGCCCGCGCCCGTGGAACGCTTCCCCTACACGCCATATTTCACTAACCAAGAATTGACTTTCCTTATTTTGTCATGACCTTAGTAGGTTCCCCTAAAAATTTCATCATTTCTTCAAATTGTGACCTTCCAGTCTCTACCCCAAATTCATAAAGCGATGTCAAACGTTCTGGGTTTCTCTCCGCACGACTGATTTTAAAAGAATCCTCTGGTCGTATCACGAAGGCCTTACCTTGATCTTCCAAAGCTTCTACCCATTCCAACGTGTCGTTGTAATGCTTCCATCTTGTCTCCATCTGATGAACAAGACCGGGATATTGTTTATACATAAACTTACTAATCCCAGTAAAACGAGAAGGTGCTTTTCGGTATCCTTTCGGACGTGTCAAGATCACCACAGGCTTCTCAATGCCATCCTCCAATGCTTTCTTAAGCGGAATCGGATCCGCTATTCCTCCGTCCATCAAAGTCTTCCCTTGATAGTCTACTGGAGCCGCCATGAAAGGCAAGGAACTGGAAGCTCGGATCACTTTTAAAATCTCGTCTTTAGGAGCTCCCTTTTCAAAATAAATTGGTTTCCCACTATAACAATCTGTTGTTCCAATAATAAAGCGCTCTGGTGCTGCGGAGAAGGTTTCATAATCAAAAGGGACAAGTTCATTAGGCAATTTATCAAATAGCAGATCCATCCCGAATAACTCTCGTTTCGTTACTAAGTTCTTGAGAGAGATGTAGTCTGGATGCGTCACATAATCAATAGAAACTTTACGGTTCCTATCTCGCTGTCTAGCTGCGTAAGAAGATCCATGACATGCTCCAGCGGAGACACCGATGACATACGGGAAATAGTAGTCTTGCTCCATGAACGCCTCCAGTACACCACCCGTGAACACACCGCGCATGCCGCCCCCTTCTAATATCAAGCCTGCTGCTGTCAAATTGACCACTCCTTCTCAGTAGTTTTTCTACTTATTAGTATTCCGCAAAAGCAACTAGGAAGCAAATGGAATCTAATAATCATTTAATTCCTATTAAAACACTTTGAATTGGAATTTAAATACCTGACTTGGTATACTTACACTACTAGTATTAAGAAAGTAGGGACAGCTATGACGATATATCAAAGTATAACTGAGTTGATAGGCAACACACCTGCCGTCAAATTGAATCGCGTTGTACCGGAAGGCGCTGCGGATGTCTACGTGAAACTCGAGATGTACAACCCCACTAAAAGCGTCAAAGACCGAGCAGCTAATAATATGATCAAAATGGCCGAAGAACAAGGTCATATCCGACCGGGAGATACTATCATCGAGCCGACTAGTGGAAATACTGGAATTGGTCTTGCAATGGTTGCGGCAGCACGCGGATACCGCGCTATTTTGGTGCTCCCTGATAACAGTACGCAAGAACGGATCAATTTATTAAAAGCATTTGGCGCCGAAGTGGTCCTCACACCGCAAGATGAAAAAATGCCAGGGGCAATTAAAAAGGCACTAGAACTGAAAGAATCCATTCCTAATGCCTTTATTCCGCAACAATTTGAAAACACAGCAAATGCGGATGCACACCGAGGTACAACGGCACTTGAAATCTTAGAGCAGATGGATGGCAAGTTGGATGCTTTCGTCGCAACAGCTGGAACAGGTGGAACGATTACCGGTACAGGGGAAACGTTGAAACAGCATCTTCCTGACCTTTATATCGGCGTAGTAGAACCAAAAGGTTCTCCTGTTCTCTCAGGTGGAAAACCAGGACGTCATAAACTAGTCGGAACTAGCCCAGGGTTTATTCCTCCGATTCTCAACACAAAGATTTATGACGAGATTTTCCAGATTGAAGATGATCAAGCTGTGGACCTGTTCCGTCGACTTGCTCGAGAAGAAGGTATTTTTGTTGGTCCTTCTGCCGGTGCCGCCGTGTACGCAGCTATTGAAATCGCGAAACGCTTAGGTACTGGCAAAAAAGTTCTTTGTATTGCTCCTGATACGGGCGAACGCTACTTGAGCATGGGCTTGATTGAATAAGGTACAATCCGGGTATAAAATACGGTACGTTCATTTTGAAAGGAGACAACAACCATGTCAAAACGCATTTTAATGGTGCTAACCAATCATTCCGAACTACCAAACGGCAAAAAAACAGGAGTCTGGCTTTCTGAGTTCGGCGAAGCATTCCTTGCTTTCCAAAAAGAAGGTTATGACGTGACAGTAGCTAGTCCTCAAGGTGGCGAAATCCCAATTGACCCAACGAGTCTAGAAGGCGACGTGCCTGAAGAGATGTTGGCTACAAAAGAACACCTTCAAAACACAGAACATATTAATGATCAAAATCCCGAAGATTTTGATGGCATTTTCTTACCAGGTGGTCACGGGACGATGTTTGACTTACCGGATAACACGAAGTTACAAGAACTGATTCGCTCTATCTACGAAGCAGACAAACCAGTCGCAGCCGTATGTCACGGACCTGCTGGACTTGTGGGAGTCAAGCTTTCAAACGGAGACCCTCTTGTAAAAGGCAAAAAAGTAAGTGCATTTACAGACGCAGAAGAACAAGACACCGGCTTACAAGATGACATGCCGTTCCTTCTAGCTTCTAAGCTCGAAGAATTAGGTGCTCATCATGAAGCTGCTGCAAATTGGAGTGAAAAAGTGGTCCGCGATGGCCTATTAATCACTGGTCAGAATCCACAATCTACAGAAGCAGTAGCACATGCGTTTATAGATACATTAAAAGAGTAGGCAGCCGCCTACTCTTTTTAGCTCTATGTCGCGTGCAGGGGAAGCGTTCCGCGGGCGCGGTCTGAGCCAAGGTCTCAGCTTCCGCTTAGATCCCGCTGGAGTCACCCCTGCACTCTTTTTAAAAGTATCCATCTTTATAACTTTTACTGCCACAACCTGGTTACGTCCAGCGACCTTCTAAATCAAGTGCTCGGCGGATCTGTTCAAAATGATGTTCATCGTGCTCTACCAAGCCTGTAAAATAAGACTCCAGTGTGGTTGTGTTCGACCCAATTGTAAAAGGTTCTGTCCACTTAGCTTCTGGAACTGCAGACAACTCATCCACTAATTTTTTTCGAGTCAATAAAAACTCTTGAATCGTTTGGTCTTTTATCTGATTTCGCGCTAGTTCTGCAGATTGTGCATTGAATTGCTCAAATCCTGGATAGGGCTGCAAAGCTTCCCCATTTAAAATTGGATGCAGGCGATCTGTCAGGAAGAAACGATCCCATGGACCCAAGTGCCCTACCACTTCAGCAACCGTCCATTTCCCTTCCGCAATCGGAGAGCGCCAGTTGGCCTCTTCCCATTCCTTCATCCCTTCAATCCAATCCATTGATGCGCGAAAATGCGCTAAAATCTCAGCCTTGTTCACTTCGTAATCCCCCTTCAGTCAGTCTATCCTCAGTATACCCTGTGAACGAAAAAAAACGCCCGCACTAGCCTGTGCAAGCGAAACAAAATTAGGCGTGGGGAACATGAACAACGATTTGACCGTCAATAACTAGAGGTGTTGATTTCTTGTAAAGAATTTCTGGCTTTCCAAAAAAGTACCCTTGAAAGTACGTGTAACCAGAATCTAAGGCTCGCCTGTATTCTTCTAACGTTTCAATTTTCTCAGCAATACGTTTTTTTCCAGAACGTGTTGCCAATTTTTCTGTGCACTGCTGCCGGTTCATAGGGGCTTGAAAATCAATCTTGATATAATCGGCCACTCGAACTATTTCTGGTATCCCATGAATAGAGGCATTGCAGTTAAAATCGTCGAGTGCAATCTGATAACCTGCTTTTTTTAACTGTCGCAAAGACTTTAAAAGCTCTTCATCAAATTCAATGGTCTCTAGGACTTCGATAATAAGATTTCCCGGAGCCACATTCCATTGATGCGGTTGCGTTAACAGATCTCGAGTAAAGTTTACAAACACCGGAAGATTTTGACTCACAATATCCAATCCCATGACGTGATAGGCCGTATCTAACACTTGCCTAGTAGCTTCATTTGGGTCTTGTGCAGTGTAGACGTTTTCCTCACTATTTCGGTACAATAATTCATAAGCAACGACATTGCCTTGACGGTCCACTATAGGTTGCCTGGCAAGATAGTGGTTCATTTTATTCACCTCCGTCCATTTAAAGTTGTTAGTCGTATTCTACCATTTATTTACAGAATAATCAAACATTAATACCTTATTGCTTCCAATTCAAAAGTAAAATAGTCTCGGTTTTAAATTATTTTAATTCAGACCAATGGTAGAGAGGAATAAAATTAGGTTATGTCGAATAGACAAGAAAAGGGGAGGCTACATCATGACGTACGAAATTAAAGAAATTACAGATTTGAATGCTGTATCTGTTACTCATTTAGTAGAAGAAAGTGAACAGGAAGGCTATCGATTTTTGACTCGACTTGTGAAGCAATACGCTGATGGATCAGAGCTTTTCCAAAAGCCTGGTGAAGCATTATTTGGAGTTTGGAAGGAAGATGAACTTGTGGGCATAGGAGGCATCCTCCAAAATTCTTATTCAGATGACCCTTCATCAGGTCGTCTTCGCAGATTTTATGTACTAGCTGAAGAACGTCGTCATGGAGTGGGTACACTGTTACTTGAGGCTTGTTTAAACAAAGCCAAAGAATCTTTTAAGAGCGTTACATGCAGAACAGACTCTGCAAAGGCCGATGCTTTCTACCGTCAAAATGGGTTTGTGGCTGTCCACCATTCACCAGACACCACTCACCGTATCACTTTTTAAAAAACGAAAAAGACCTTTCCGATTTATCCTCAGAAAGGTCTTTTGTATTTTATAAACGTTTTCTTTCAAGCTGTAAGGCTTTCAATGTAGAAATCATCATCAAAATCATAATAAAGGAGAACGGCAATGCGGCTATAATCAATGCATTTTGAAGAGCCGTCAATCCATTTGCAGATAATAAGATGACTGCGATCGAAGACTGTGCAAGTCCCCAAACGATTTTTACAGAGTTGTCAGGATTCAACGAACCTCCAGTTGTTTGCATCCCTAATACGAAGGTTGCTGAATCGGCACTTGTAATAAAGAAAGTCCCAATTAGAACAATCGCAATGATGGAAAGGATTGTTGCAAACGGTAGCTCATTGAAAGTAGCAAACAAGACTTCTTCTGTTGCTAGTCCTGAAATGTCTGTCACTTTATCCTGAATTTCAATTGCTGTTGAACCAAATGCAGAGAACCAGAAAAAGCTGACAAGTGATGGAAGTAACAGGACTCCTGCTACAAATTCACGAATTGTTCGGCCTTTAGAAACTCGTGCAATAAAGATTCCGACAAATGGTGCCCAAGAGATCCACCAAGCCCAGTAGAAGATTGTCCAGCCATTGATCCAGTCACGTGAAGTCCCATCGAGAGGGGCTGCACGGAAACTCATGCGGACGATGTTTTGTAGATACGAGCCAAGTGTTTCTGTAAACATGTTGAAAATCAATAGTGTAGGCCCGATAATGACGACACCTACTAAAAGTAATATAGCAAGAACCATATTGGTGTTCGATAAATATTTGATTCCTTTGCTGAGTCCTGACCAAGCAGAAGCAAGGAACAACACTGTAACTACAGCAATAATAATGACTTGCAATCCGTAAGATGCTTCAATTCCAAACAAGTAACTCAAGCCGCCACTAATTTGAACAGCACCGAAGCCAAGAGTTGTAGCTACCCCGATCGCCGTTGCAAAGACGGCAAATACGTCGACGACGACACCCCAAGGTCCTAACATTTTATCTCCGAAGATTGGCTTAAGTGTTGCTGAAATTAATCCAGGTTCGCCTTTGCGGAACTGGAAGTAAGCGAGTGCTAAGGCAACAATCGCATAAATGGCCCAGGCATGTAAGCCCCAGTGGAAAAAGGTATAGCGCATAGAATCTCTGAATGCTTGATCAGTTCCTGTCTCTCCAGTTGGTGACGAAACAGCAAAGTGAGAAAGTGGTTCTGCAGCTCCCCAAAATACAAGTCCGATTCCCATTCCAGCTGAAAAGAGCATCGCAAACCATGTGGTTTTGGAATAAGCAGGACGATCTGAATCTTTTCCTAATCGAATTTTGCCGTATGGACTGACAATTAAAAACAAAGTAAAAACAACCATCAGACTTACGATAATTAAGTAGTACCAACCAAAAGTGGAGGTAATGAAAGCTTGCATATTTGCTGTAATCGTTTCAAAGCTCTCCGGTACTATTGCGCCAAAGGCAACTGTAACTAGTACAAGTGCAAGCGTAATCCAAAACACTTTAGTAACGTTTTTCATTTTCTTCCCTTCTTTCGTTTACTTTACACAATTCCCTACCCTACCTTAATTTTTTGTAAGGGTCAAGCCATGTACATTTTGCCCACATGAAACTTCTCCTCCTCTTTATCCGTAAACTACGTATAAAAAGGGGGAGAATTTATGGGTTTTTCAGATCCTATGTTTGGCTTTATGGATACGTTTGGAACGGTGTTTATTGTAGTAGTATTTGTAGCAGTTATTTCGGTATTCATTTTCGGAATTGGGGGTTTCATTAAAACGTGGTCAAAAAATAACAATTCGCCTCAACTTACCATACCCGCTACGGTTAAAACTAAACGTACAGAAACTAGTGGCGGCCATGGTGATTCAGCAGCAAGCACATGGTATTATGTGACCTTTGAAGTTCAAAGCGGAGACCGGATGGAACTTCCCGTCCGAGGACATGAATTCGGGCAACTCGCAGAAGGTGATTTAGGTCTTCTCACATTCCAAGGAACTCGATTTATCAACTTCGAAAGAAAAATAGAACCACGCACATAAGGTGCGTGGTTTACTAGTACACATTAAAATAACGAGCTTCTGGATGCGCAAATACCATGGCTGATACGGAAGCTTCCGGTTCCATCATACAACCATCTGTGAGCTCCACTCCAATACGCTCTGGCTGCAGGAGTTTCCATAACTTCTTCTGATCTTCAAGTTCTGGACAAGCCGGATATCCGAATGAAAAACGCTGTCCTTGATACTTCGTACGGAACAAGTCTTGGATACTCAACTCCACAGGGTCTGGGAATCCCCAACGTGTCCGCATCATCTCATGGACGCGTTCCGCTAACCCTTCTGCCGTTTCCAGTGCCAGTGCCTGAATCGCATGACTCTCCAAAAACTTACCTTGTTCTTTCAATTGCTGGGACCAAGCACGAATATCTTTACCAGCTGTCACTGTGAAAAATCCGACATAATCCATCTCCCCACCGACTGGCTTCAAATAGTCTGCTAAACACAGATGATCTGCTTTTTGCTGTCTCGGGAAATGGAATCGTTCGATTTCTCGGGTGGTGTCTTTTGAATCGTAGATGACGACATCGTCTCCATCTGACTGGGCCGGAAAGAACTGATAGATGGCAGAAGCTTGTAAAATCCCAGAAGCCACTGCTTGTTCAAACAAACTGTCTGTCAGTTCTTTTAAATTCACTGTCCGTTCATCTTTTTCAGCAAGAAGACGAGAAATCTTCCCTTTGATTCCTAAATGATGCCCTAACAGCATCTGCTGATTGATATAGGGATAGACTTGCTGGAGGGAGAACTCTCGCAAAATATGAACATCCAAATCTGTTGGTGTATAGACCTGAACATCTTTGCTAACTGTTGACTCCCCTGTGGTCTGAGGTTTTCTAGGAATCTCAGGTTCTGGTGTTTCTGTTCGCTTTTTTTGGTCTTCTTCATGGTGTTGTTCAATTTCCAGACGTCGCTCAGGATGCTGTAAATCATTGAACAGTTGCAGTCCATCCATCGCATCTTTTGCATAGAGAACGACCCCATCATATTCCTTCGCAATCTTATTGGCTGTAAACTTACGAGTCAATGCAGCACCGCCGACGACTACTGGAGTATCGATTCCCACAGCCTTTAAATCTTGTGCAGTGACCACCATTTGCTGTGCTGACTTTACAAGTAAACCAGATAGTCCGATAATGTCCGGTTTATGGACACGCACCTGTTCAATCAACTCTTGAGGAGTCACTTTGATACCAAGATCCGTCACGTCATAGCCATTGTTGCTCAAGATGATGTCCACTAGATTTTTTCCGATGTCATGAACGTCTCCTTTAACAGTGGCTAGGATGACTTTCCCTTTTGTAGAAGATACATCGGACTGCTCCATGTGAGGTTCTAAATAAGCTACAGCTGCCTTCATCACCTCGGCACTTTGTAGAACTTCTGCGACTATCAACTGATTGTCGTTGAACAGGCGCCCGACCTCTGCCATTCCTGCCATTAAAGGACCGTTGATAATATCAAGTGGTGCCTCATAGCTCTCAAGTGCTGCATCCAAATCCGAAATGAGTCCTTCTTTCGTTCCTTCGACAATGTAATAAGCTAATCGCTCTTCAACGGTTTCAGGAAGCTCCTGCACCTTTTCTTCTTTTTTCATACCTCGGTAAAACTCTGTAAAGCGAGCGAGCGTCTCGTCTGTCGTATCAAACAACAATTCTTCCGCCAGACGCACTTCTTCTTCGGGAATAGAAGCGAAGCGCTCTAGTTTCTCTGTATTGACGATGGCGTAATCTAGTCCTGCCTGTACACAGTGATACAAGAACACTGCATTTAAGACTTCACGACCAACTGGAGGCAACCCAAAGGATACATTGCTAACCCCTAAAATCTGCGGGCATAGTGGAAACTTCTCTTTAATAGCACGGATACCGTCAACAGTAGCTTTTGCTGATCCGATGTATTGTTCATCTCCGGTACCCACTGGGAACACTAGTGCATCAAAAATGATGTCAGACGGTGCGATTCCGTATTTTTCTGTAAGTAACTGATAGGATCGTGTAGCAATCTCGACTTTTCGTTCGGCAGAGACTCCCATTCCTTTTTCATCAATCGTCCCCACCACTACGGCACCCCCAAACTGATGCAACAGAGGTGCAATCGCTTCAAACCGCTCTTCCCCGTCCTCTAGATTGATGGAGTTGATGATGACTTTCCCTTGAGAGTACCGAAGGGCTACTTCGAGTACCTTCTCGTCGGTGGAGTCAATCATCAGAGGCACTTTCACTTTTTTTACGACTTGTTGGATGAAACGGTCCATGTCTTCCACTTCTTCGCGGTCTGGGTCTGCGAGACAAATATCGATGATCTGCGCACCGTTCTTCACCTGAGAACGGGCAATCTCCGATGCTTCTTCTAGCTTGTCTTCCTGGATAAGCCGTTTAAATTTCCTAGATCCAATCACGTTCGTGCGCTCTCCGACTAATATAGGGCGAGTTGTTGGGTCGTCATAAATAAAAGGCTCGATACCCGACACTTTGTGTTCTTCATGTGCTGTGAGAGGTCGAGGCGAGTAAGCTTTTGCCACGTTAGCCAGTGCTCGGATATGGGCTGGAGTTGTTCCACAACAGCCTCCCACTATGTTAAGCCAGCCTTTTTCTAAAAAGCCTTCCATCTTCGCTGCTAGCGATTCCGGCGTCTCATTGTAGTTCCCTTCTTCGTCTGGAAGACCTGCGTTCGGGTAACAGCTGACATAATTCGAAGCTAGAGCAGACAAAGAGCGCACGTGATCACGCATGAATTCTGGTCCCGTTGCACAGTTGAGACCTACTGCGAGTGGGTTCATATGTTCCAGCGAAATATAAAATGCTTCAATTGATTGGCCAGCAAGCGTCGTACCCATCGGTTCGATCGTCCCCGAAACTAAAATAGGTACTTCTTTTTGTTTAGCAGTAAACGCGCGTTTAATACCTAAGTTTGCGGCTTTGACGTTTAATGCATCCTGACTCGTCTCGACGAGCAACACATCCACTCCACCATCTAGTAGACCTTCTGCTTGGACTTGGTAATCCTCAGCAAGCTGGTCAAAGCTAATGCCGCCTGTTACTGAGAGTGTTTTGGTAGTCGGACCCATCGCACCAGCTACAAAGCGTGGATGGTCGGGTGTTGAATAGTCTTTAGCTGCACGGCGAGCGAGTTCTGCCGCTTGCTTGTTGAGCTCGTAAGCGAGGTGCCCAAGTCCGTACTCATCCAGTACCACTGGCGTAGCACCAAAGGTATTCGTCTCAACGACATCTGCCCCTGCTTCGTAATAGGCCGCATGAATCGATTCAATCAGCTCTGGACGGGTCTGAACCAAGTACTCGTTACATCCTTCGTATTCTTCTCCTCCAAAATCTTCTGCTGTGAGGTCAGCCTGCTGAATCATCGTCCCCATCGCTCCGTCAAGAACGAGGATTTTCTTCTGAAGTTGTGTTTCAAATGTAGAGCTGGTCATGTGATTCCTCCTGCTTCCGTGACGTGATGTAATGAATCAGTTCAAGTGACAATTCATAACGTAAAAATGGTGTGATGAGGTAGATACCATTGAATAGTTTGACGGCCTCCGCCACCAGTTCTTTCGTGATAGCCATTCCTTCTTCAAGTGCGCGTTTCGGATCTTCGCCCGCTTGACGCATCCGTTCTCTCGTGTCATCAGGTAACCGAATGCCTGGGACTTCATGATGCAAAAATTCCGCATTGCGAGAACTGAGGAGTGGCATAATCCCCACAAAGAAGGGACGGTCCACTTGTTTGGACGCTTCTGCTAATGCATGAAGCTGTTCGATTCCAAAGACTGGCTGCGTTATGAAGTAGTCGGCTCCCGCTGCAACCTTTTTCTCCAGTCTCTTAATAGAGGCGTCCATATGGCGGTAGTTCGGATTGAATGCAGCCCCAACGGAGAATCGAGTAGGACGCTCTAGTGATTTCCCAGAGAATGAGAAACCTTTGTTGTTTTGTTTAATCAGTTCGATTAGTTCTAAACTTGATAAGTCATAAACCGATGCCGCACCTGGAAAATCGCCAATTTTAGCAGGATCCCCTGTGATGGCGAGCAGGTCTTGAACACCTAGTTCATGTAGTCCCATCAAATGAGACTGTAACCCAATAAGATTGCGATCTCGACAGGTCAAATGAACAAGCGGGTTTGCCCCGTAACGCTGTTTGATGATGGCAGCCACCGCATCGTTTCCGACGCGTGGAGAAGCAAGTGGATTATCTGCTAGCGTCAGAGCGTCAGCTCCCGCTTTATGGAGGGCTTCGATTCCTTCATAAAATCGATCCGTGTTTAAATGCTTCGGTGGATCTAGCTCTACTAGAATTGTCGTCTCATTACGGACTTTTTGAAGGAGAGGTGATTCTCCAGATGGTTCCATAACTTTTCGAACTGCTTTATGTGGAATCGCCTGTTTCTCAGTAATCGGCGTCCGGTCCGTCAACCTCTTGGCCACAGCTTGAATATGTCCAGGAGTCGTTCCACAACAGCCTCCAATCAAGTGGACACCTTGCTGTCTTAGCTCTTGCGCGATATCGCCAAAGTAGGCAAACTCTTCCGCATACGTATAACGTCCTTCTTCTAACTGCGGGAGACTGGCGTTCGGATAGACAGAAAGCAGAGCCTTCTGCGGGATAGGAACCTGTTGGAGAGCCGTGAGCATATGGAAAGGACCCATACGACAATTGATTCCGACTACATCTGCACCGAGTTCTTCAAGTCTTGCGAGTCCCTCCGCAAGTGACCAGCCATTTTGAAGGACCCCTACCTCATGCATCGATAGTTCCGCAATGATCGGCAACTCGCATTCCTGCTTCGCAATCTGAACGACGGTCTCGAGCTCCTCAAAGTCGTAATACGTTTCAAGTAACAGGGCATCTACCCCTTCCATTAAGAAGATGTAAAGCTGTTCTCGAAAGCTACGTTTGATCTCATCGAGTGGGATGTCTTGTTTAATTCCACGCAGACCACCGATAGTTCCCAAGACATAGACGTCTTCTCCCGCCGCTTGTTTAGCTAGACGGACCGCTGCCGTATTGATAGCCTTTACCTGTTCCTGTAGACCGTAGCGCGCGAGCTTTACATAATTGGCCGCATACGTGTTCGTCTGGATAACTTCTGCTCCTGCTTCAATGTACTGCTCGTGGACACGCAGGACATCCTCAGGGTGCGAAAGGTTTAGCTCTTCATTACAATGATCGACTCCGTAGGAATATAACAGCGTTCCCATGGCACCGTCTGCAACTAACACGCGTTCTCTAAGTTGTTCAAGGAAGGGGCGCTTCATCGTGGAACACCTACCCACGCATCTAAAATCGTTTTCAGTTCGTGCTTCAAGTCGTCGCTATGTTCAATCCCTACAGAGAAACGCAGGAGTCGAGAACAGATTCCGACGCGCTCGCGCTCCGCTTTCGGAATATCCGCGTGAGTCTGTGTTGTCGGGTACGTGATAAAACTTTCTACTCCCCCTAGACTTTCGGCAAAAGCAATCAGCGTCAAGCGCTCTAAAAATGCAGGAACCCACTCCGATTCTTTCAAGCGAAACGACAGCATTCCACCTTTACCTGGATACAATACCGAATCGATGGCTGGATGTTCTGTCAAAAATGCCACAAGCAAGCGGGCATTCTCTTGCTGCTTCTCCACTCGAAGAGCCAGTGTCTTTAAACTGCGAACCAAGAGCCAACAGTCTAATGGACTTGGTACGGCTCCGATTGAGTTTTGGATGACCAGGAGCTGTTCACCAAGCTTCTCGCCTTTTGTGATAACTGCACCCGCCAAGACATCATTATGCCCTCCCAAATATTTCGTTGCACTGTGCAGCACGATGTCGGCACCTAATGTGATGGGCTGCTGAAGGATTGGCGTATAGAACGTATTGTCGACAATCAACAACAAGTCTCTTTTCTTCGCAATTTCCGAAACGGCTTGGATGTCCGTCTCTTTCATGAGTGGATTTGTGGGCGATTCGATGAAGATGGCTTTTGTCGCATCTGTCACAGCGTCTGAGATAGCGGAGAGCTCGGTGGTGTCTACGTATCGAAAGCGAAGGCCTGTCCGCTCCTCAAGCTGATGGAACAACCGGTAACTCCCTCCGTACAAATCCTCTGAGACGATCAGCTCGTCTCCTGTTCGGAACAATTGCAACACGGCATGAACGGCAGCCATACCTGAACTGAACGCAAACCCGTGGTCTCCGTGTTCCAGTGTTGCTAGTGCCTGTTCAAGTGCTGTTCGAGTCGGATTGGCCGTTCTCGAATAGTCATATCCTGTGGATTGCCCGATCCCAGGGTGAATATAAGCTGTCGATAGATGGATAGGCAGACTGACTGCTCCTGTTGCGGCGTCACTTCGGTTTCCTGCTTGCGCTAGTTGCGTTTCCAATTGATAGGTCATAGGTAGTTCCTCCTTGTAGTGGAGGGTATAGAAAAACGCCCTCTTATATAAAAATAAGAAGGCGTGTGTTGGATCTATCCCTCTTATCTGTCAGAGTCTAAACTCTGCTGGAATTAGCACCATACTGTCATGCAGCTGGTTGCTGAGATGTCATCGGGCCAGTCCCTCTATCTCTCGCGATAAGATGTTGCATATGAAATTAATTCGCTCGTCAAAGCTTTTTACCACTTTAACTCACTGAAGGAAGGACTGTCAACACAATTTTCTGACGAAAGCGTTGACAAGTTTGTGTTGTTTACGTAAACTGGGATTAACTACTTTGTATTACCAAGTAGCTATTTTTTCAACTCACTATCTTGCAATACAAACTAGCAAGGAGGATCAGCTATGACCGTTCGCAGTCAATTATTAAAAGGGTTTTTGGATGGCTGTGTGCTTGCCGTTATCGAGAAGCAGACTGTTTATGGGTACGAATTATCTCGGAAACTCCAAGAGTCGGGATTACCTGACGTTCCGGAAGGTACCATCTATCCCGTCCTGCTACGGCTTCAAAAGCAAGGCTGGATCGTCAGTGAGATGCGTCCTTCCGAATCAGGACCCAATCGAAAATATTACTCAATCACTCCACAGGGCGGGCAGGCACTGGCGCTGATTCGAAACGAGTGGGCATTGTTATCCGTCCCACTGGAACGATTACTAAAGGAGGAACCCTCATGAACGTACAAGACTTGATTAAAGAAAACAATGAAAAACGCGAACTACTGCATGTCCCGAACAAAGTGTACTATGAACAGCTGCTAGTTTACATCCGAACAAAGCTATCTTTGTCGGAGCAGAAGACAGAAGAAGTGTTGATGGATATGCTCGATCACTTGCTTGAAGCGCAAGCTGACGGGAAGTCTGCAACGGATGTGTTTGGCGACGATCCAAAAGCGTATGCAGATGACGTCATTGAACAAATTCCAGATGAAGAAAAGCGAGATATGGTTAAGTTCTGGGGACGCATGGCGTTTCAGTTGATTGCCTACTATTTCATTGCACGTGGCGTTATTTTATTTGCGCTTGATTATTTTAGTGAGTCTCCAGATACCCAGATCTATTTACTTCCGTCGCTCATCCAATTGGCTGTTATGATTGGTGTCGTATGGGTAGCTGTTCGTTTGCTAATGCGCCAGTTGAATAAGTCGGCTTTCAACGAAGAAACGAAAACAAGCCGTTGGAAAGAGTTTGCTGGTGCTGGTGCCGTAGGTGGACTTGGATTTGCCATCATCGCAGTTGTCAATTGGGTCCTACCGTACTTTGGTCCCTCAATGGACTTCCCACCAGCTTCCTCTATTGGGATTGGTGCTGTCTTGCTTTTAGTTTCATGGGTGTTAAAACGGACAGAGTGGAGTTCGTAAGGCGAACGCATTTGTAGATCCGACGGTGTTTCTATGGAATCCACTTACTACTTTAACAGCAAAAACAGGGTTCGCTCCTCGAGCGAACCCTGTCTCATTTTATTCTTTTAGCCGTCCAACTAAAATTGACAGATCCACGGTGACCGCGGTTACTTCTTGGGCTAGAAACTTTTCAACTTTCATTTCCTCTGCATTCCAAGTCAACGGTGTCATACCAATTAAGTCACGCCACTGCTTGTCATCCAATTCTTTTTGGTAGCTCACTGAAGAACTTCCGACGAACTCGAGTTCATTGGTAAACCGATTCTGAGCTTCTTCATTTTCAAACGTCTCTTTATCTGTCCCCGCATAAAAGAAGCTACGCAGTTCGTGTAGGTAAGCAGCATTTGGAATTACTTTTACAACGAAACCACCTGGTTTCAGTATACGTCTAAACTCTTGATGGTTCGCTGGTGACAAAATATTAAGGACCACATCAACTGAGGCTTCCTGAAGAGGCGATTTCGCAAGATCCGCTACTAACCAAACGACTTCTGCTGCATGATTCGTTGCCAGTTGAATGCCCTCTTTCGATAAATCGATTCCAATCCCTTGGCTTCCTGATAACCGATTCACAATACCTGCAAGATGCGTCCCTTCCCCGCACCCCATGTCTACGATTCGAGGCGAATCTTTCGCTTCTTTCGCAATCCATTCACCAATTTCTTCAATCAATGGTTCAAAAAAAGCTGTTTCCTGTAGCAATGTCTGGCGTGCCGTAAACAACTCTTTTGTGTAGCGACTTTTCGCTACAGTTCCTGCCAAATGCAGATAGCCTTGCTTGGCAACATCTACTGTATGACGGTTTGTGCAGGTAACGCCTGACTCGGTCAATTGTAGCTCTTGCTTACAGATAGGACATTGAAGAGCATCAATTTGGTGACTTAACCGCTCCATTGCACGTTGTTTTTTCGTAATCATGCGTCTCGCCCTTCCTGAACTAACTGATACTGTTTATTAAAAAGTGTTGGATAGGACAAGAAGCCAAGAGCGATACTCGTCACTGCTGCCGTAGTCAAAATTAAGAACACAATCAACAATTGAAACTGCACAGCTTGAGAAGTGTCGACTTTCCAGCACCAGAAGGTCCTACAAGAGTCGTGATTTTCCCTTTCGGTATCTGCCCAGAAATTCGTTGTAGCACTTGTTGTTCTCCTCGTTTCATGGAGACATCTTGAAAACTAATCGCCGCTTCTTGCATAGTCATCCCTTCCTTTTGATTCATATAGCATTAGTCTAGAGCTTCAGACGAAATTATGCTACTGTGGGAACCCTTCATGGTATAGTAAGAAAAAATTAGACTTTCTAAGGGGGATTTCGGATGTGTTTGATTGCCTTTCATCTTCAGCAGCATCCCAAGTATGCCTTCATCATGGCTGCCAATCGTGACGAGTTCTATGACCGTCCTACCGAACCCGCCCATTTTTGGCCGGAGCATCCCGAATTGCTCGCTGGCAAAGACCTGCATGCCGGTGGGACTTGGTTAGGCGTGACAAAGTCTGGCCGTATTGCAGCACTGACCAACTATCGCGACCCACTTAGCGTCCAACAGGATCTGATTTCTCGTGGGGAGATTGTTAAAGAATTTTTAACGACAGATACTTCAGCAACAGAGTTCATTTCTAAACTTGAACAACAAAAGACTTGCTACAACGGATTCAATCTCCTAGTAGGAACATTCTCAGACCTTCATTACTACAGTAATATGACGACTTCCGGTCATCCCATTCAAGAAGGGACCCATGCTCTTAGCAACAAGTTTCTAAATACTCCTTGGCCAAAAGTAGAACAAGCCCGAGAGCTGTTGAGTGACTATGTGGCAACATCAGAACAAGTATCTCACGATGTTTTGTTCACTATGATGCAACGGACTGACCAAGCCGCTCCCCACCTGCTGCCGGATACAGGTGTCGGCCCAGACCTTGAGCGTAAGCTGTCTTCCATGTTCATCGATATGCCCAATTACGGAACTCGCTGCACGACGATCATCACAGTGACTCACAGTGGTGTTGTAGAATTTCATGAACGGACCTATCATGAACGGCAGCAGATAGGAAGATCTGAATTTCACTTCCAGCTATAGAAAAAGCCGTCCTAACTAGAGAGTCACACTCCAGTAGGACGGCTTATTTTAATTCTGCGGAAGAGGCTGCTTAAAGCCTGATACATCTTCTTCTAATATAAATTCGGTACCTCGTTTCTTATTCCCGTAATAAAAGAACGCGAGTGTGATGAGAATCGCAGCAATCGCACCTACGATGTATGACACCGTCAAGGACTGGCCGAGACCCATCGTTGGCTCATAGACGATATAAACAAATACCATCGCTGTCATAAAGATAGCCGGTATTGTCGCAATCCAGTGGTTTTTAAACTGTAGGAACAAGTACATCGCCCCTACCCACAATGCAATCACAGCCGTCACTTGGTTCGCCCAAGAGAAATAACGCCATAACAAGTTAAAGTCAATTTGAGTCAATGCATATGAAATCACAAATAGTGGAATAGCAATCCATAGACGTTTAGAAATTTTAGCTTGTGCAATTTTAAAGTAATCTGCAATAATCATACGAGCTGCACGGAACGCTGTGTCACCAGACGTAATTGGTAAGATGATCACGCCTAGTATAGCTAGTGTTCCACCAATAGAGCCCATCATCATTAAAGAAACACTACTTACGACTCCAGCAGGTCCCCCTTCAGCAAGCATCTGAGAAAGTCCACCATAACCATCGAACAAGGCCATAGCTGCCGCTGCCCAAATCATCGCAATGATTCCTTCAGCAATCATCATGCCGTAAAAAATCTTACGTCCCTGCTTCTCATTTTGTGTTGTACGAGAAATGATCGGTGATTGGGTTGCGTGGAAGCCAGACAATGCCCCACATGTGATCGTGAAGAACAGTAGTGGGAAGATTGGTAAGTTGCCTGGGTGCATGTTCTGAAGCGTGAGTTCCGGAATTGATGCACCTGTAACGACCATACCAACACCTACACCTAATGCCGAGATAACAAGTAAAGCTCCGAAGAACGGATAAAAACGACCAATGATTTTATCGACCGGCAACAATGTAGCTAGTATGTAGTAAGCAAAGATAATGAATGTGATGATAGCAATACTGAACTTTGCATCCATTAAGTTATAAAGAAGCATCGCCGGGGAAGTTACAAAAACTGTTCCCACTAGAACAAGAAGTAACAAAGCAAAGACATTCACAATATGACGCATATGTTTTCCTAAGAAACGGCTTGCCAGCTCCGGTAAATGAGCTCCACGGTTTCGGATGCTGATCATGCCTGTTAGATAGTCGTGTACAGCCCCTGCAAAAATACAGCCCACTACAATCCAGATGAAGGCTACCGGCCCATAAAGCGCGCCTGCAATCGGTCCAAATACAGGACCTACACCCGCAATATTTAATAATTGAATCAATGAGTTTCGTGGTGTGGACATCGGCACATAATCGACCCCATCTGCATTGACATAAGCTGGGGTTGGGCGTTCTTCTTTCTCACCAAAAACCTTTTCGACATACTTTCCGTATGTAAAATACCCCACAATTAAAAGAAGAATCGAAACAAAAAACGTAATCATGGACTGCCTCCTCATTAAATTGTTTGAACAATTAGAATTTTACCACTCGTCTCCTAGTAACTCAAGACACGTTTACAAATTCCTCTTTATTCACTAAGACTTAGTAAGTTCTGGTGTCGGAACAGTCAGAAGAAACGGAATCTCAGAAAAATCGACAGTTTTCTGCTATACTAATTGGAAAATGATTTTTCAAGGAGCGTTAAAGTTTGTCAACTTCCCGTTATGTTTTGAGCTATGGCGATGCCTTTGTAGATTACATCGCCAGAACCCATGAAAATAAAGAGTTTGATTTGTACTTAGGTGGAGCCACTGTCAATGTAGCTGCAGGAGCAAGTCGTCTAGGACTTCCTTCTCGATTTATTACGATTACAGGCGATGACGAGGCCTCTGATTTTGTTCGTGCCCAAATGGCCGAAGAAGGTGTCGATTTGCAACACGCTGTATTTTCCCCAAATAAGCGCTGCACATCTGTATACGTTCACTTAACAGAAGAATCGGACCGCATCTTCGCCAACTACATCGATCCAACACCTGAAATTCAAGTGCTTCCAGAAGAACTAGAAGTAGAGGCCTTTGAACAAGCCGTAACGTTTCACTTTTGTTCTGGGACGATGTTTCATCCAACGGCTCTCGAAACGACTCGACGTGCTGTTCAGTTAGCTCGAGAAAAAGGTGCCTTGTTGTCATTTGACGTCAACGTCCGTCCCCTTCGTTGGGAAACAGAAGATCGATGCCGAGAGACTATCCTAGAATTCATGAGCCTTTCCCACATGGTGAAAATGACTCGAGAAGAGATGTACTTTTTGATGGAGACGGAAGAGTTCGAGTTAGGAATCGAACGCCTTCAGCAATTTGATATCCCTCTTGTTTTCTTAACAGATGGTGAAAACGGAACAATCTGTTTAGTGGATGGACAACAGATCCATGCACCAGTAACACCTGTCGTTCCTGTCGATACCACGGGTGCAGGTGATGCGTTCATAGCTGGTGTGTTGTATCATGTGTTCCATAATGGCTTTCCTGAAACGCATGCAGATGTATTAGAATGTGCTTCGTTTGGAAATAAACTAGGGGCTTTATGTGCCACGAAGCAAGGGGCTTTAACAGCAATGCCTCGCCTTGAGGAAATCGAAGAGTTGTAATGAAAAGACCCCAGGGGTTGGCTCTCCACTAAGTACACTTAGTTGATGAAACAACCCCTGGGGTCAAAATTTTATTACAACACTTTCTCTAGGAAATCACGGGCACGCGAAGATTTCGGTGCGGAGAAGAATTCACTTGGCGCGCCTTCTTCTACAAGCTGACCGTGGTCAAGGAAAATGATGCGATCTGCTACTTCACGAGCAAAGCCCATCTCGTGGGTTACAATGACCATCGTCATCCCTGTATGCGCCAAATCTTTCATAACCATCAGTACTTCTTTTACCATCTCTGGGTCTAATGCAGACGTCGGTTCGTCAAAGAGCATCACTTCCGGTTCCATGGCAAGTGCACGTGCAATCGCCACACGTTGCTTTTGACCACCCGATAATTTAGACGGGTATTCTTTCTCTTTTTCGCTGAGGCCGACCTGTGCCAGAAGTGCGCGGCCTTTTTCTTCAGCAGCTGCTTTTGACATCTTTTTCACTTGAATCGGTGCATAGGTCAAGTTCTCGAGAACCGTCATGTGAGGGAACAAGTGAAAATGCTGGAACACCATTCCGATCTTCGCACGGACAGCTGACAAGTTCTTGGTCTTCGCAAGAGACTCCCCTTTGTAGGTGATTTCCCCTTCAGTAGGTGTCTCGAGTAGATTGATGCAGCGCAGTAGTGTCGACTTTCCCGACCCTGAAGGCCCGATGACCGCAACTACCTCTCCCGGCTGGATGGTCGTAGAAATATTCGTCAATACTTGGTTGGTTCCAAACGTCTTGGAAACGGATTGAATATTAATCACCTTGTCTCAACCTCTTTTCTATCTTTCTACCAATTACAGTGAGTCCCATAACGAGTAGGTAATAAATCAGACCCACGAATAAGAGCGGCTCAAAGTTTCGGTAGATATCTGACCCTACTACTTGTGCTCGACGCATCAAGTCCATATAACTGATGGTCGATACGATGGCCGATTCTTTTGTAAGAGTAATAAATTCATTCATAAGTGCAGGTAAGATATTTTTCATCGCTTGCGGCAAGATCAAATCTTTCATCGCTGGCTTATAAGGGATACCTAGAGCCATCGCGGCTTCCATCTGCCCTTTGTCTACTGCTTGAATTCCTGCTCGTATGATTTCCGAGATATAGGCGGCCGAGTTCAGTCCAAATGCTAGAACCCCTGCTAGGAACGTCGGAATATCATAGCCTGTAAGCTGCGGAACGGCAAAGTAGATGATCATCAATTGGAGAATCAACGGAGTTCCACGGAAAACCGATGTATAAGCATCTGCCAAAAAGCGCAGAACCTTGTTGTTCATGATTTTTACGATAGCAATAAGTGTTCCTAAAACAAATCCTAAAATAAGTGCAACGAAAACGAGTTGCAGCGTGACCCATATCCCTTTTAGCATAAAAGGAATATAAGGCACGATTTGGCTAAAGTCCAAATTCATGCCTTACCACTCCTTTCTATTCTTCTGACAACCACTTGTCTTTTAATTCTTGGATTTTCCCGCTCTCTTCAAGTGCTGCAAGTGCTTTGTTGACTTCCTCAACTAGCTCGCTACCTTTCGGGAACGCTGCTGCCATACCTGGAGAAGCAGAAGTTGGATCGTCGAATCCAGCTAAGTCTTGCTCTGCTTGATAGCCAAGGCCAACTGCTTTATCGATGTAGATCGCATCTACACGATTTGAAAGAAGCTCTTGCACCATGATTGAAGAACTGTCGATCGGCTTGATTTCAAAGCCGTATTCTTCTTGAATCTTGCGTGCCCCTTGCTCTTGGATTGTTCCAAGCTGCACGCCAAGTGTTTTGCCATCTAGGTCTTCAATGCTTGAGATTCCTGCATCTTTCAAAGATAAGAACATTTCGCCTGAACGGTGGTATTCCGTTGAGAAGTCCACGTTCTCTTTACGCTCGTCTGTTGCTGACATTCCTGACATGACGAAGTCGATACGGTCAGATTGTAGTGCACCGATCAATCCATCAAACTTCATATCACGGACTTCGATTTCATAACCTAACTCTTCCCCAATTGCTTTTGCAAGGTCGATATCAAATCCAACGATTTCTCCTGAAGAATCTACAGATTCAAATGGTGGGAAGTCTGCTGATGTTCCCATCACTAATTTCTTTGAGTCTTCTCCACCTTCTGAAGACGAGCCGCCTTCTTCGCTTGATCCACATGCTGCTAACACTAATAGTACGAGTAATGCCAGTAATGCTAATAACCCTTTTTTCATGTCAATTCTCTCCTTCATCTTATGGACTATATAAGTTTTAAGTAAATGAATAATAACACGGTATTATGCATTTGTATACAGTCACACTAAAGTTTTATTATTCAGACTATTTAACCATTTTAAAACCCCTAAAGTCAAGTTCACTTTAGGGGAAATCTCATTACTTCATTTGTTGGAATTCTTCTTTCACTTGCTGCATCAATTCTTGATCTGCAAGCAAATCAAATCCTGTCAGGGCCATTGCTAGAGCGCCACGGCTCAAGACTTGGTGCGAGTTGTCTGTAATCGTGAGGTCGGCAAGTTCTTTTGTATGGAACACAAGACCAGGTGAATCTAAACCAATGTACGGGTGGATAGAAGGACAGACTTGACTGACATTCCCCATATCAAGTGAGCCATAAGATTTTTTAGCAGGATGTACTTTTTCAACACCAGTCGCAAGCAAATTGTCTGTGAAGCGCTTCGAAAGCGTCTGATTGGTCTGCATATCATCGTAGCTTAATTCATAATTATGCATACTTAGTGTTGCACCAGTCATCTGCGCGGCACCATGCGCAATCGCTTTGACCTTCTCGACGACTTCGTTCAAATACGTTCGGTCTGCTGCACGTACATAGAACTGGGCAGAAGCAAAGTCCGGCACTACGTTTGCTGCCTTTCCACCTTCTGTGATGATACCGTGAATGCGGACGTCAGAGCGAACATGTTGTCGAAGAGCATTGATTCCGTTGAACAGTTGCAACACTCCATCTAGAGCATTGATTCCTTTCTCAGGCGAAGCAGCTGCGTGACTAGGGCGTCCTGTGTAATCAAATTGGATTGCGTCCATTGCCAAGGAGTCCCCACTTTCATACGACTCGTCAGCTGGGTGTAACATTAGAGCAGCATCGATTCCTTCGAAGATGCCTTGTTCGGCCATTGGCACTTTCGCACCGTTCGTTTCTTCAGCCGGCGTTCCGAGAACCACAACTTTTCCACCTGTATCTCCAACAACTTTTGATAACAGGATCCCTGCTCCAATCCCCATCGTCCCGATCATATTGTGACCGCATCCGTGTCCGACTCCCGGTAAGGCATCATACTCTGCTAAAAATGCAATTGTTGGTCCTGGCAAGCCGCTATCATAAGTAGCTCGGAAAGCCGTTGCTCGGTCAACAATTCCTTTCTCTACCTGAAAATCGTGACGAGCCAAGTACTCCGTCAGAAGTGCCATCGATTCAAATTCTTGATCTCCGAGTTCCGGATTGTGATAAAGATGATCACTCATCGACCATAACTCTTGTTGAATTTCTTCTAGATGTCGTTGCAACTGTTCCTTCATTAAAAACGCCCTCTCTTTGATTGGTTCTTGCCGCCTACTATAACGGAATTCGAAATAAATCGCAATGGCTATTTCGAGTGCAGTCAAGGTAAATGAGGATTGCGAAAATCAGAAAAACCTGAAGCCCCTTAATTCACAGGGGTCTCAGGCTCTTTATTTTGTAGGACGGCTAATAGGTTGCGAACGGTCAGGTCAGCCATCTCCATGCGAGTTGCCACGGTCGAACTGCCGATGTGTGGAGCTACTTCTACGTTCGGCAAAGTCAGTAGAGGATGGTCAGTAGGAACCGGTTCTTGCTCAAACACATCGAGTCCAGCCGCTCCTAATCTTCCATTTTTTAGAGCTTCATAAAGAGCTTGCTCATCCACTAAACCGCCTCGCGCTGTATTCACCAAAATCGCATCTGATTTCATTAAAGCTAGCTCTTCTGCTCCAATTAAATACTTTAATTCTGGTGCAAATGGAAGCATAATGACTAAGAAATCTGCCTGTTTTAATACATCTTCCAGTTCATGATAGGTGGCTCCGATTGCTTGTTCCGCTTCAGGTTTCTTCGAGCGATTCCAGTAAATCACATTCATATCGAACCCTTTCGCACGACGTGCTACCGCTTGTCCGATACGGCCAAATCCTAAAATACCGATTGTGGCACCACTCAGTTCCTTTCCAGCAAGCTGCAGCAAGGACCAAGACTGCCATTTCCCTTCTCGGACTTCTGCACTCGCAGCGCTAAGTTTCCGAGCAGCCGCAAGAAGTAGGGCAAATGTCAGATCGGCAGTTGCGTTGGTCAAGACGTCCGGTGTGTTCGTCACACGGATTCCTCGTTTTATCGCTTCTCCTACATCGATATTGTTAAAGCCTACTGCGAGTTGGCTGATGACTTTTAAGTTTGGTGCCGCCGCTAGCACTTCGGCATCTAGCGGATCAGAAAGCACGCTGATTATCCCGTCTGCATCTTTTACTGCTTCAAGCAATTCTGCTTTCGTCATCGGCTGTTCTGCGGAATGCCATTCACTATAGGTTACTTGTTGCTTAAGTTTGTCGACCACTTCTTCAGGTAGTTTTCGTGTTGCGAATACGTTCATCTTTCTCCATCCTTTCTCGTCAGTCTATATATTTAGCATACCAAACTTCTTGAACTAGAGATAACGAAACCCTATTTCGTTAGAGGTTAGTTGGCACAATTCGGCTTCTTCGTGGCACGATTCCTCCCTAGACCTCTCCAAAACAGAAAAAACCGGCACTCCAAAGAGTGCCGGCCATCTGATTATTTCTTAACGATGTTTTTTCCGTAGAAGATTTCATCCATCTCCATCTTCAGCTGAGCTTCGATCTTTTGCTGCTCTTCAGCAGTCAGATCTTCTTTTTTCGTCCCGAACAAGTAGTTGTTCAAGTCGAAATCTTTTAGCTTCGCTTTTGTATGGAAGATGTTTTCTTGGAAGATGTTGACGTCAATCATGTTGAACTGTTCTTGCACGTCATCTGGAATATAATTCTGGATCGAGTTGATGTCGTGATCGATGAACAGTTTGTGTCCCGTCTTGTCACGAGTGAACCCGCGAACACGGTAGTCGATCGTCATGATGTCTGTATCGAACGAGTGAATCAAATAGTTCAGCGCTTTTAATGGAGAGATTTCTCCACATGTTGACACATCGATGTCTGCGCGGAACGTACTAATTCCTTCGTTCGGATGGTATTCCGGATACGTATGAACTGTCACGTGGGATTTGTCCAAGTGCATGACAACAGTTTCCGGTATTGGACCTGGTGATTCTTCGAACTGCTCTTTTGGAGCGGATTCTACAGGGCCTTCTGATACAAGCATGGTCACACTGGCACCTTGTGGAATGTAATCTTGCTTCGCTACATTTAAGACGTGGGCACCGATTATTTCCGTTACCTTAGTCAAAATAGCCGTTAGGCGGTCTGCATTGTATTGTTCATCGATATACTGAATGTAGCGTTCACGTTCTTCCTTTGTGCCCGTATAACAGATATCGTACATATTAAAACTTAGTGATTTTGTTAAGTTGTTGAATTCATGCAGCTCAATGCGCTGCTCGGGAGTTAACGACACGTTTCCTCATCCCTTCGCGTAAAAAATAAACTTCGGTTTCAACTATACCTTTACCCCTTATATTTGACAAGCAAACGAAGAATGGACAGGCCTTTTCTCACAAAAAAAAAGAGAGGAACACGTCCTCTCTCCTAAACGATTCATCTTACGCGTATTGAGCTACAAGTTTTTGTGCAACTTCACGAACACGTTCCATACCAGCTGCCACAATCGCTTCTGCTTGTTGTGGGTTGGCATTGTGACCTTCGATGATCACGTTTTCGATGATTTCCATGCCGAACACGCCACCGAATACATTCTGCATGTAGTTATAAGACATCTCCATTGGTGCCATTTCAGGTGCAGAGTACAAGCCTCCACGCGCATTTAGAAGAATCACTTTCTTCTCTGGCATCAACTGAACGAGATTTCCTTCAGCATCGTATTTGAAAGTGAAACCAGCTGAGTATACGTAGTCAATGAATGTTTGAAGCGCTGCTGGAATTGTTAGGTTCCAAAGTGGGAAAGCGAATACGAGCACGTCTGCTTCAGATACAGCGTCCATAGCATTTTGTTTCGCTGCCAAGATGCGTTTTTCTACGTCTGTCAGTTCTTCTTCGTTCTGCATTTTACCAAATGCGTTGAACAGATCTTGTCCGAAGTACGGCATATCTTCTTTAAATACATCATAGACGCGAACGTTCAAGTCGTTGCTGTCTTTTACTGTCTCCATAAATGTGTCGTACATTTTAGTTGAAATCCCATCCGGGCGATTGTTTGCTTTTACTACTAATACGTTTGTCATGTTGCGTTCCTCCTAGGTTACAAAAAGTAATCACAAAGGCTATCCTACCACGCTATTAATTCGAATTCAAGACATGTGCTCACCCCGAAAGGCTATCTGCTATACTGAAAAAAACGGTACAAGGAGAGGACTTATGAACACTGCATTTATCGCGGGGCATGCACGGTTACCTGCTGGAATGGCCGCTCAAAATCTGTATGAGACGCTCACAATCACAGCCGAGATCGACCGCAAGTACCACGTCATTTTAACAGCATCTTGTACACTCGCCACCCAACATGGGCAGGATTTCGTCCATCATTTACTCCGTGGACATAGCTTGCGAGACGGGATTGATCAGCCCCTTACAGCGATTCAAACGCATTATCTCGGTAAAGCGGGAAATGCGCTGCAATCCGCTCTTCGTGACCTTTATAAGCAATACGAACTGCAACTCGACAAATTATCTGACTAATATGTAAATTCGATTTACATTTCACTTAAAATTCGATACAGTAGAAGTAAGAAGCGCCAAGACACCTGCCGTGTCCATCCACGCCTCTACCCGCAATCTACTTTACTTATAAAAACTGCCGAATCTGACGACCATTCTTCACCGAATGCTTTCTCAGACATACCGCCAGTCCAAAACGACCTTTTATATAAGGCTGTTTGGATTGGCTTTTTTCATGGCAAGAAAGGAGCGCGTATGACAGGTGCCTTGGCAGGATTTCGAATTTTAGACCTCAGCCGTGTGCTTGCCGGCCCTTACTGTTCGATGATTTTCGGAGATTTAGGCGCAGAAGTTATTAAAGTTGAAGCACCTGGAGGTTCGGATGAGACACGTCACTGGGGACCCCCTTTCCAAGAAGGAGTGAGCGCCTATTATTTAAGCGCGAATCGCAACAAGGAAAGTATTACCCTCGATTTGCGTACTTTAGAAGGGCAAGAGCAGTTCAGAGAACTCGTCAAGACGAGCGATGTCGTGTTGCATAACTTCAAGACCGGAACGATGGAAAAGTTCGGACTCGGCTATGAATCACTTGCCGAACTAAACCCAAAGCTCGTATTCTGCAGCATCACAGGTTTCGGCGAGACAGGACCTCTTAAAGATCTCCCTGGTTACGACTTCATCTTACAAGGGATGAGCGGGCTGATGCAGATCACTGGGACTCCCGAGTCGGGTCCCCAAAAGATGGGCGTCGCCATCGTCGATATTCTGACCGGTCTTTACGCCTGCATCGGCATTCAAGCAGCACTTCTTGAACGAAACATGTCTGGTAAAGGTCAAAAAATCGATCTGTCGCTTTACGACTGTGCCGTCAGCAGCCTGGTCAATATCGGAAGCAACTACCTGATGACAGGCAAAGAACCGCTACGAAGAGGGAACACGCATGCCCAGATTGCGCCGTACCAGACATTCAATGCCAAGGATGGACTGCTGATTGTAGCAGTTGGAACGAATACGCAGTTCCAAGCACTCTGCGACCTTGTTGGCTGGAAGCCTCCCGAGTGCTTTTCTACAAATGCCGGACGTGTCGAAAATAGAGAGACGTTAACATCTATACTTCAACTTTATTTGCAGGAACAGACCGTCTCAACGTGGGTCGAACAGATGCGAGCAGTCGGTATACCCTGTGGCCCAGTCCAGACGTTTGAGCAGCTGACAAACGATCCACAACTCGTCCACCGCAACATGTGGGTGACTCAAAGCCACCCGGTCGCCGGATCTATTCGTCTTATCGGTAGTCCCTTACACTTGTCGAGGACCCCAGTGACATACCGTCTAGCACCACCAGAACCGGGACAACACCAAACCAAATGGATTAAAAGGAGAGAACATTCATGAACTTTCATTTCTCAGAAGAACAAAAGATGCTTCGCAAGACCGTACGGGACTTTGTCGACAAAGAGATTATTCCACATATCCGCGACTGGGACCGCCAAGGGAAATTTGACCAAAATATCTACAAACGTCTCGCTGAGCTTGGCTTGATGGGCGTCTGTATTCCAGAGAAATACGGCGGCAGCGGCATGGATTACAATTCTTTAGCGATCATCTGTGAGGAACTGGAGCGCGGAGACACAGCATTTCGTACGGCGGTTTCTGTGCACACAGGTCTAAACAGCATGACTTTGTTGCAATGGGGTTCTGAAGAACAGAAAGAGAAATACCTGGTTCCTCAAGCAAAAGGCGAGAAGATCGGCGCATTCGGACTCACAGAGCCGGCTGCTGGTTCTGACGTAGCTGCTCTCCAGACAACTGCCAAATTAGATGGCGACCATTACATCCTGAACGGTCAAAAAGCATGGATTTCCCTTTGTGACATCGCCGACCATTTCCTAATCTTCGCTTATACTGGGAATAAGGAAGACAAGCACAAGGCGATTTCTGCGTTCATAGTCGAGCGTACGTGGGAAGGCTTCTCCTCCCAAGCCGTGAAAGGTAAACTGGGAATTCGTGCGGGGAATACTGGAGAACTGTTCTTCGAAGACGTAAAAGTACCGAAAGAGAACTTGTTAGGGAAAGAAGGCGAAGGATTTAAGATTGCCATGGCTGCTCTCGATAACGGCCGTTTCACAGTAGCTGCAGGTGCCGTTGGACTGATCCAAGCATGTCTTGAAGCAAGCGTCGACTACTGTCATACGCGCGAAACGTTCGGAAAACCGATTGGGCGTCACCAACTTGTTCAGCAAATGCTTGCGAATATGGAAGCCGGCTATCAGATAAGTCGTTTACTAGTATACCGTGCAGGCCAGTTGAAAAACGAAGGCAAGCGCAACACGCGCGAGACCTCTCTAGCGAAGTGGCAAGCCTGTGATTTCGCTAATAAAGCAGCGGATGACGCGGTTCAAATCTTTGGAGCGAATGGCTATTCCGACGAGTATCCAGTCGAGCGTTTCCTGCGGAACTCAAAAGCTCCTGTTATCTACGAAGGTACACGCGAGATCCACACACTGATGCAAGCAGATTATGTGCTTGGCTACCGTGAAGACAAAACATTATCCCAAATGCTTCCTGCTTGGGAAAGCGAATGACCAAAAACCCGCCTTCCCATAGGGAAGGCGGGCCATTTAATCTTGTCTCGTATATTTACGGATTGCCGGCAGAATCTCCGACCCGATCAGTTCGATATTACGTTCGAGTGCTTCGAACGGCACGCCACCAAAGTCCATCTGGGCAATGTAGCGTTGATGGCCAAACAATTCGTGTTGATACAGGATCTTCTCGATGATTTGTTGCGGGCTGCCGACATTCAGCACATCACGGGGATCTCGCGCACTTTGTTCAAATGCAAACTTTGGATAGCCACGTCCGTTGCTCTTCATCATTCCTTTATCCACATACGTATGGTACGTGTCGATAGCTTCTTGAGAAGTCTCAGCAGCAAAGAACATACCTGCTGTAGCAATTGGCAGTTCCCTAGGATCATGCCCTGCCTGACGAGCCGACTCTCGGTACGCCTCCACTGAGTACTGGAAGTTTTCTGCTTGCCCACCTAACATAGCAAGCATCATCGGGACCCCAGCAGCTCCTGCTTTGATAGCACTAGCAGGTGGGCCTCCTACGGCTCTCCAAATCGGGAGTTTCCCTTCAACTGGACGCGGCAACACCTCAGCATCTCGCAGTGGCGCTCTAAATCGCCCTTCCCACGTTACCTTTTCCTGCTCATTGATCTGCAGCAACAAATCAAACTTCTCTTCATATAACTCTTCGTAATAACGAATGTCGTACCCAAGCAGTTCAAACAAGCCGATTCTAGAAGCACGACCTGCTACAATCTCCGCTCGTCCCCCTGAGATTAAATCGATAGTCGCAAAGTTCTCATAGACACGAACTGGGTCCGAGGTACTGACAATAGTAGAGGAACTGCCGATCTTGATACGCTCTGTTGCCTGCGCAATCGCTGCGAGTACGACGGCATGGGCCTGTGTCGCAAAATACTCTTGATGACTTTCCCCCACACTGAAGAAATCAAGGCCCGCCTGCTCAGCAAGCTGTGCCAGTCGAATGATTTCATCAATCCGTTGCTTCGCTGAAATGCGGTCTCCTGTATGAGGATTCGGCATGTGGTCGCCTAATGTGTACAGTCCGAATTCTAGACCGTTTGCTTTATTAATCCGATAGTTTTCCATGAAGTTGTCTCCTTCTCTTCCTTTTCTGCTTTCAGTATACGGAGTTTGCCAGTCAGCAGAAAGAAGAAACCCTTCGAATTCGAGATTTTCAGTCTTTTGGCCGAACTAGACGGAGCCTAACATATATAATCCTAAGAGAATAAAGAAAATCACACCGAGGGGAATCACAATCCATCGACCCCATTTGCGCTTTTTCTTTTCCTCCACTTCAAATTCTTTAAGTGACATCGATGTACGGAGTCCCCCAGCATTGACTCGGCTCCATTCGTCGTAGAGTGCCGGCTCGTCTTTCAACCATCCACCTTTCACTTCATAGGGAATTCGATCCGATGGCTGCTTAAAATAGTCGTCTCGGTCCTCCGGCGAAATCGCTTTATTCCCGAGCCAGTACATCCTGTAAGGTGTATATGTCAGAGGAAGCCCCTGTTCTTGTACAAACCGCAGCCACTCGTCTACTTTTGGATTCGTCAGTGAATCAAATAAGATTTCCATCCGTTCTTTTTCCGTACGGAAGATCAGCATCGGGCCAAGTTCTTCAATGATAACTCCATGGCGTCTTATAGATTCTGGCCCCATAGCGTTTACCATCCTACGTATGTAATAGGGAGCAATGGTGACTTCCACAATATCCTTTAATGCGAATTCTTGTGTTACACCATAATCCCACTCAGGTCGACGCGTCACTCCTCGGACGACTTGGTCATTCATTTCATAAAAAGAGAGATGCTTCTCTTTCCATTCAAACTGCCGCCATATTTTCCACCCAGTCCATAAAACGAAAATTCCTAATGGAACGAGCCAACTAAGACCCAGCGCCCATCCCGTAGTAACTTCCTTCCATAACCAAAGTGAAAAGACAATCATTGAAGAACCGAGTACCAAAAAGAAAAGAAGTGAAAAATACAAGGCCCCTCTCCAAAACCAATCTGTTTTAGGTTCTTTATATGTAACCAACCTATCACTCCCTTTAACGAGTTTCACTTCTCTCCTTGTTCCCTTATCTGCTACACTAAAACGGAAAAGGAGGCTTACCCATGAAACTTTTTCAGTACCTGGCTATGTTCGTTGCCGGCACTTTGTTTTTATATGTATACGCTCAGATTATGCCCCGTGAAGGTCCCGTCTGGTCTGTTCTCTATTTTGTCATCGGAATTCCTGCACTCATTTTTCTAGTTTATGGCATCCAACAGTTCTTCAAACGCTTGCCCGGTGCATAAAACCTTATTCGTCATCACAAAAATAAAAACTGCTTCCTCGCAGGTCATCCTGCGCAGGAAACAGTTAGTTTTGTCTCGGCATTTGGTGTGTAGCCCAGTAAATAGTCAGTGGATTTCTCCACATGTGTCTTTAGTTGGTTTAGAACGCCTGCCCACACCAGCTCGTGCCAGTCGTAAGCGTAGTCCCAAGAGTTATCTTCTTGGAACCCTCTATGGAACAGTTTGACACAAGTAGACCCATTTGGATTCTGTTTAAAGCGAACTGTGACAAGGGTCTGAGGCGTTGGCGTATTCATCAACTCTGTGAATTGGTTCGGGCCTTTCCAAGTAAACGTCAACTCTTGCTCAGGAATCATGTGCACGATATGACAGCCCGACGTATTCTTGTTTGGCAAATTACTTGGCATGAAGAACAATTCATATTTGCCACCTATCACTGGTTCCACGTTTGCGACAGGTGCAAACCATTTTATGACTTCTTTGGCATCTGTCCACAACGTCCACACTTCTGCTAGTGGCGCAGATATACTTAGTTGATGATGTACAATACGTGTCATGACTCTCCCTCCTCACAATTGGTTATTTCCTAGTATATACCAATATATCAATCTTCCACAACAGGAAAAATGAGGGAGTTTGTCTAAATTTAACTACGGACCCTATGATAGATCGATTCAAAGTCTTTTTTGCTCATGATGACAGGAACGGGATACAAAGGATTCGCCTCTTTATAAGCCTTTTTCGCCATCTCTTTTATATCTTTTTCTTCGATTCCTTCAATCTTCGTAGGGATGTTCATTTCTTTGTTCATTTCTTCAATCTTCCTAATAAATGCCTCTGCATTTTCTAGAGCCGGTTTTCCAGTCTCTGAAACCCCTGCATACTCAGCAAGTTTTGCAAGTCGAGGAGTGACCGCCTCACCGTAAAAACGAAGCAGGACTGGGAGTAACACTGCATTCGCCAGGCCGTGAGGTACATTGTAGTAACCTCCCAGTGTGTGCGCTACGGCATGCACATTTCCTACATAAGCACGTGTAAAAGCAAGCCCTGCTAAGTACGACGCTTTTTGCATCGCACGGCGCGCTTCAATGTTCGTTCCGTCTTGATATGCGACCGGCAACCACTTAAAGATCAGTTCGACCGCTTCTTTACTGTATGCTTCCGTTTCTGGTGTATTGCTATGGCCGATAAAGGCTTCGACGGCATGAGTCAAAGCATCCATTCCTGTAGTTGCCGTCAACGCAGCGGGTAATCCGACTGTCAGCTCTGGATCTAACACAGCCACATCTGGAATTAGCACCGTATCATTGACCGCATACTTTTCTTTCGATTCCGGATTCGAAATGACTGCAGCCACCGTTCCTTCACTTCCTGTTCCAGCAGTAGTCGGAATCGCCATCAAAAATGGCGTCGCTTTCCGAACTTTCAACTGCCCTTTCATATCCGGGATCAACTTGTTCGGCTGAGCTACTCTAGCCGCCACCCCTTTCGCACAGTCAATAACCGAACCTCCACCAAACGCTACAATCGCTTGGCAGTTCTGCTCCTTATATAGAGCGTAGGCTTGTTCAATATTGGTAATGGTCGGGTTAGGGACCGTTTGATCATAAGGTACCGCTTCAATATGTACTTCCGCTGCGCGTTCCACGAACGGCTGGTACAAGCCAAGGTCTGTCATCGCTTGGTCTGTCACGAGTAAGAAGCGCGTCACTTGGCGGTGCTTCAACTCATTCACGCTCTCAATGACACTGCCTTCTCCTGCTACAAGAAGTGGCGTACGCCAAGGCAAGAATTTGGAAATGCCACGATAAGCAGCCTGATACGTACGTGCATAAAGTGAATTCATTTAGAAAACCTCTCTTCATCTGATGTCTCTAGTTTACTAGTTCGAGCCCCAGCCAACAAACTCCTGCTTTTGACTTCCCAGACAAAATAGCGTATGATGAATCTTGCGATGAGCTGCTCTGCGTAAGTCGGACAGACATTCCTTCGGGAACACGTTGTGGAGCGTGGTCTGGATCGCCGCAGATGAGAGACTAGCATGAGGCTAGTCCGCCCCTTTCCTTTTGGAAAGGGGTTTTTTATTTAGAAAAGTGGAACCGGCTTGCCCAGAAACTCCTCCGGAATCAGACGTGCCCGGTGAGGCGCTCTTTGCCTCATCGGGTATGGCTGATTTTGGAGTGGGTTTCTAGCCGGTGCAACTGGACACCATGAAATGTGAAGAACGCCACTCTAGAAATCTTGTAAAAACCGGGCGTGTCCTAGAGGCTCTCTTTGCCTCTATGGATGCGACCGGTTTTTGCGGGGATTTCTGGCGTTCGCAACTGGACACCATGAAATGTGAAGAACGCCACTCTAGAAATCTTGTAAAAACTGGGCGTGTCCGTAGAGGCGCTCTTTGCCTCTATGGATGCGACCGGTTTTTGCGGGGATTTCTGGCGTTCGCAACTGGACACCATGAAATGTGAAGAACGCCACTCTAGAAATCTTGTGAAAACCGGCTCGACCAGAAAACCAGAAAGGAAGATCCCTATGATTCGAAAAGCAACCTCAAAAGATGCCCCTCACCTCGCCCCTCTTATGTACGATGCCATTCACGAAATCGCGTACACCCTTACTGGAGCGACCACTCACGACGAAGTCCTTGAAAAATTAACTTACTGGGCAAGTCAGCCAGCCAACCGGTTGAGTTACGAGACCATTTGGGTAGACGAGCAAGACGGACAAATCGCCGGACTCATCATTGTCTATACAGGTCTGAAAGCAGAAGAGTTGGATGCCCCACTAAAAGAAGCTGTCCGGAAACTCAATCCGTTTGCCGACTTTGATTCCGAAACAGAAGGCAATGTCCTTTACATAGATACCGTTTCAGTTCGCAAGGAGTACGGGGGCCGAGGGATTGGAACCACTCTTCTACAGCATGCGATGCAGCTAGCGGAAGATCTTCAAGTAGAAGCCCTCACTCTCAACGTCGAGCTTTCCAATACTGCGGCTCGCCGTCTTTACGAGCGTCTCGGCTTCCAAGAACACTCCATCCGCACCCTCTCAGGGGCAAATTACTCCTACATGGTTAGAAAAGTGTAATTCACTTACTAAATAAGACATATTAACAAACTATAGCTGGAAATGGTGCTTGATGAGCAGCGTTTCCAGCTTTTAAGATTGGAAAAATGAGGCTTGCAATTTTGGTTTTTGCGAGTATCGTCGGCAGATGGGTGATTTACGGCGGCAGTTGGCACTTTTACAGCGGCAGATTGCCCCGAATCGTCGTAACTAATCCTTACCATTTGAGTATCGTCGGCAGTTGCATGATTTACGTTGGCAGATGACACTTTTACGGCGGCAGTTGCTGTTTTTTCGTCGAGACCCGGTTCGTTCATATGCGAATCGGCGCCGCGCACTCACCAATCCCCATACAAAAAAGCCCTTCACCATATGGAAAAGGGCTTTTCGGGCGGCGCAATCAATCAAGGAGCGTCACATCTACCACATCCTGAAGAGCATAGGCCGTGGTATCAAAAGGGTCTTGTACGTATAAGAGGCGGCGTGCGATGTCTACACGTTGAATCTTGCCTCCGCGCACATGAAATTCTCCGTCCTTCCAATACTTCAACTTGATTTCGGCATTTTGAGCCATGGCCAGACCGATGGACTCTTCTAGTTGACGCAAGTCCCATTCATCCAGTACAGGGCGTTTCACTTTCCCGTCATTGGAAATGTACTCTCGGATGATGGCCACATGCTCCGGCAACATCATGGCCGTCCACTTGATCTTTCCCCGATCGCGAATCCGGGAAGGGTCGGGTTTTTCCATCCTCGTCACCTCCTCCATCATTCACCATCAGTATAGAACAAATGTTCGATTTTATGCAATGTTTATTTTTTCCTGTTTCCGCTCGTCCGTGTTCGAAGGAAGCCATCTACTGTGTCGATGACCGCTATCACTAGGAAGAGGACAAACAAGGACCACACGGCCCAGTTCTTCATATTTTCCGTCTCTTCCCCTGACAGTCCAAGTAGGTCTCCAAACTGTATCAAAGCTTCGGCTGAGAACAGCTCTGGATGCGTCAAGAACAACAAAGTCCCGATGATCCAGAAGAGATTGAACACCAAATTCCAGATGGCCATAGGAATCGTCCAAAAACCTTTTACCCACTTGTAGATGCCGAATCCGACCTCTAAAGCAGCGAGTGCAACGACGGCAGGCAAGAAAAATCGAAGAGCTTCCTCATTCAACAGAGGCATCGATTGATCTTCCCAGTAAAGCCGAATCAGATTGGAGGCATTCAAGTAGATCCCAATCCAAATCGCTGTCCAGATAAATCCACCGATGACCGAAGCACGAGAAATCTGTCTCTTAGGCATCGTCACTGGTTTCAATTGTGTCGGATCCCACTTCGTAAGTGGCATCGTATCACGAGAAGAGCTGTACCGTTCGATTAGAGCAAAGACCAGCCCTACCCAGAATACGGATTGGATCCCTACTTGAACCATCGCCCCAACTATTTGGATGATTCCTTGAATGATCGCCTGGCCCCATGAGGCTTCATCCGAATAGCCCACAATAACGCCTAGCGCGGCCGTAATTCCACTAACAGCGAGCGCTATGGGCAACACAATTTTAAGTATAGAGATAAACGTTGGATAGAGCGCAGGTCCGATCACATGTAGCGGGCGCTCCAAATAACGTGAAGCCAGAATTACAGGATCCCCTAACTGGCGCAAAGCTCCGAACAACTCTTCCTGAGACGGGTTATCTGAAGTCATATCTGCTATCGTCGATTCAAGTTCAAGTGCAACATCTTCTCGCATGTTCTGAGGCAAACGTTTTGTCACTTCCGCAATATACGCATCTCGGTACATCATTGGCTTGTTCCTCCTTCAAGTAAATTTTGAAGATTCACAGACAATTGCTTCCACTCACCATACAATTCATCTAGCACTAGTTGCCCTTCATCTGTCAGAACATAATACTTCCGAGGCCGACTTTCGGTAGTATCCCATGTACTACTAACTAATTGCTGTTTTTCAAGGCGTCGCAAAAGCGGATACAATGTACTTTGATCAATAGAGACGGCGGATTGTTCGAGTGCTTGCACGAGCGAATAGCCATATTGCGGTTGTTTCAGTTGGCTGAGAACAGCTAAGGTGAGCGTTCCACGACGAAGTTCCGTAAGCAGTGGACTGACTCGATCCGTCATATTTCTACCTCCTTTATTTATACTGTATATCATACACTATAGTTTGATATACATCATTTGTCAATAAATAGTCAAACAAAAAACCAGCCCGGTAATCAGGCTGGAAAGTTCATGCTATTTAATATTATTCACGGTTACGCGATTGCGTCCTTTATCTTTTGATTGATACAGGGCTGCATCGGCTCGAGCAATTAATTCTTTCTCACTTTCATAGAGGCCTGGCACCATTGTGCTTACTCCTAAGCTAACGGTTAGTTTGCAAAGAGGATGATAGCCTGTATGAGCCACATTCAAGTCGAGAATCTCTTGGCGAATCGTCTCAGCAAGTTCACGTGCCTCCGAGGCTGTTTCTACAGGTAGGATTACAGCAAACTCTTCGCCACCATACCTTGCAGGTGTTGCAGGGTCCTTCACGACTCGACGTAATACTTGTGCCACTTTTCGGAGGCAAGCATCTCCTTCCAAGTGACCGTACGTGTCGTTGTAAAGTTTAAAAGCATCAATATCAATCAGAATCAGTGACAAGGGTTTATTTAGCTGCCGTGCATCGCGCCATGCTTCTTCTAAGCGTTCATCAAAAGAGCGTCGATTTGGAATTCCCGTGAGTGCATCATGAAGAGATTTATAAACCAGCGCTTTTTGACTTTGTTCCACACGGAAACTGTGAACAAATGCTACAAAGATCAAGAAAGTTAACGCTGACACGAATAAGATCATCCAGCGAGCCGAGTTGGAAGCTTCTCTACTTTCCTCAAAGGCTCGTGCGATAATAGCATCACTGTCTTCTTGAATCTTCGAATCGACAAAACGTAAAACATTTAAATTGGACCGTTGCAAGTTTCTTAGTTCATTGGCTAACTCGATGTCACCGTCTTGAATACGTTTGATTTGATCAAAGTGAAAAGCTTCCATTTCCACAATAACAGGGACCGCTTCTTCATTAATCAACTGGTTCATTATCGGATGAGCTTGATCCAGCTCTTCAATATCTCGGAGGACATCGTGCATACGCGCATTGGCAATCTCAAATTGCTGTAAAGACAATTTGTCTTGGAGGTAGACATAATTTCGAATAGACAGTTCTTGATCTAACATCAGTGGGTAGAGCTGACTGGCTGTATTGGAGAGTGGAATATCTTGTTCTGCCACCTTTGTCGTTTGTTGTTCAATACTGACAAAGGACAGATAACTCCAAACACTCGTAAAGAGTAAAGCACACAAGGCTACAAGAAGATAAATTTGAAGTCTGGATAGCTTCCCTCTCATACGAATCTCTCCATTCAGAAATTAGTCCTTCTACTTTACATCGTACTGTAAGACGACAAAAGACGACAGTCGTCTAACTTCCTTTCTTTTGCAAAGTCCTTATTAGAACTAACTTCATTACATGAAAAAAGAGAAAAGTCGTCCTAAAGAAGTGAAATTAACTGAAAAGTTAGAAAAATAAAGAGTTGCTAGAGCATTTTATCTAAATGAAGAATTTTGTCATATTAAATTTAAAAATAATTGGTTATTAAGTCCCAGCTACCCTGTATAAACTTGATCATATGCATATCGGAAATGTCGATCCTTAGGTCGCGCCAATAAGAAGAATAAAGTTAAAGGTCCGATTCGCCCAATAAACATACCGATACATATAAGCAATTTACCCGCATCAGAAAGGCCAGCGGTAACTCCCATAGAAAGGCCAACCGTGCCAAATGCAGAAACCACTTCAAATAACAACGGGTCGAAATCCAATTTCTCGGAGATGGTGACAAAGAAAAACAACAGACCTATCGTAAACATACTGATTACGGTAATAGCAAAAGACCGCATGACCACTTCTTTTTTTATAGTTCGTCCGAAGATAAAAGGTTCTTCATCGTTTCGGAAGAACGCAAGAGTCGCTAGAAATAGCACGATAAACGTAGTCAGTTTAATACCAGAAGCTGTTGAAGCCGTTCCTCCTCCGATAAACATGAGAAGCAAGGTCAGCATCAAAGAAGAATCTGTGATCTGGGAATAATCTAGTGTGTTAAAACCTGCAGTACGTGGTGTTACCGCTGCAAAATAGGCATTAGCCCATTGGTCAACAGCAGATAATGACGCAAGTGTCTGCGGATTGCGGAACTCTAATAAGAAGAACAGAATCATCGCGACACCATTTAAAATCAACGTACCATAAATCATCAACTTGGTATGCAAGCTCCAGTCACGGAACCGCTTCTTCTGAAACACTTCAAGTACGACAATAAAGCCGATTCCCCCAATGATAAACAAGCTACTAATCAACAGTAAGGTAAATGGGTCTTGTTGAAAGCCAATTAAATTATCTGGGAACAAGGAGAAGCCCGCATTGTTGAAAGCGGAGATCACGTGAAACGCGGCTAAATAGCTCGCTTCCCCTAAAGAAAAACGTTGACTCCAATGAAAGGTTAACAGCACAAATGCAATAGCCTGCACTGTAAAAACAAAGATTAGAATACTTCTAGTCAACCGCACCATACCACCAACAGCTGGTTGATTATACGAATCTCTGATAAACAAACGCTGCTTCAACGAAATTTTCTTTTTCAAGATGACTAAGATAGCCACTGAGAACGTCATCAACCCAATGCCGCCAAACTGCATGAGGAACATTAAGACAATCTCCCCAAAGAGGGTGAACGTAGAAGCCGTATCTGCCACTCCCAAACCTGTTACTGTAGTCGCAGAAGTCGCAAAAAACAAGGCATCTATAAATCTTAAGTCCCCCACATGTGCAATTGGTAAGCTCAATAAAATAGTCCCAATAAAAATAGTGAGTAAAAAACTAAGAGCAATGACTGCTGCCGGTGAATAGTCGGTTACTCGAAAATAGCGCCAGATCTGATTCATAGTTTCGCCTTCTTTTTAATAAGTTAAGAACCTTGAGTATCAAACTTTTCGATATCTTCATTGTTTCCAATAATGATGATCAAGTCGCCAGCCTGCACTTGCTCCTCGTCCGAGAAACTAAGAATCGTTCGATTTCCTCGCTGCAACGCTACAAAATTCACATTATAATTCCTCTGAAGATCAAGGTCTGCTAATCGTTTTCCGATTAATCGCTCTGTCACTTTAATTTCAGCAATACTATACGTATCGGACAACTCGATGAAGTCAATAATTTTAGAAGAATGCAGATTGTGCGTGATTCGTTTGGCCATATCCCGTTCTGGGTGTATGACGCGGTCTGCCCCGATTTTCTCTAAAATTTTCCCGTGGTTCTCGTCATGTGCTTTTGCCCACACTTTGGGAATCCCGAGCTCTTTCAATACCATCGTCGTTAAAACACTAGCCTGAATGTTTTCTCCAAACGATACGAAGGCGTGGTCAATGTTGCGAACTCCTAGTGCGCGAAGTGCTTTTTCATCATACCCACTAGCGACTACAGCGTGAGTAGCAAATTGTGTGTAATAATCGACGCGTTCTGGATCCAGGTCGACTGCTAAAATTTCTTGATTCATTTGGGACAGCTCTTTGACAAGGCTTCCTCCAAATCGGCCGAGCCCGAATACTGCAAACGTTTGATCCATGTTGTTTCGTCCTTCCTCTGCGCATGCGCATTGAATAGAGATACAGTACTCCTCCGGCATCTAGTTGTCAACACAAAAAAGCATCCCTCCTAGAAAGGAAAGATGCTCGTTTAGGCATAGTTCTGTAATGGGTTTACTTTTGCTTTCACACGGCTGAAGACTTCTACACGTTTGTCTTCACCCGAAATGGTGTACCGCTCAAATAAAGTTTTATTCTCATCATACATTTCTGCCATGACCCAATGACTTTTCATGGAATTATAAACAGACTCTACCCGGGCTCCCTTTGTACCGACAAAGTACGTTCCACTAGGTACTTCACATAGAGTAAAATCTCGGTGGACAAGAAAACGCCTCGGCACATCGTAACCAATGACCCAATCAAAATGACCTTCTGTATGTTGTTTAGAAGAACGGATGGCGATGATCTCTTCTGTTCCCTGCAACGTCAAATAGCGTTGCAACGAGACCAATCGTTTCATTACCGTCTTATTTAATTTAATATTCTGTTGTTGGTCGGAAGGAATCGATACTGCTATTCCCACCATATAGCTGCGTTCGCGCTTTACTAAACGGGCTTGCATCGTATCACTCCTTCGACACCATCTTTCGACAATGTTCTCTACAAGTGTACCATAGGAAAGTCGTTTTTTTTCAGTAAAGTGACTGCTTCGTCATTCTTCAGTAAACGTACGAATTGGCAAATCCCAGTTATAGCGCTGAGATACAAGACGAAGTAACAGGATGATTCCAAACAAGGCATAATGTTGAACATCTGTTGTGATCCAATCCATTCCGATGATAAAGCCTGCCATGATAGCCCAGAGCAAATAGACTTCTCTGGTGAAGACGCTTGGCCGTTTCTGAGCGAGTACGTCTCGAATAATTCCCCCACCCGCTCCGGTGATGGAAGCCGAAAACATGACCGCAAGCAAAGGCATGTCCATAGATTGCGCATACATGGCCCCTTGAACGGCAAATGCAGACAATCCGATAGCATCAAACACGGACCATTCCTTTAGATGAAAAATAAAACTTTTCGGCAACAAGATGAATAACGTCATCGCGATGAGTGCAATGACAAACAACGTCGTCTGCTGCCAGACTTCCACAATCGGCAATCCGATCATCAGGTTGCGGACTGCTCCTCCCCCAAAAGCCGTAATCAAACCTAATATATAAATTCCCATAATGTCATATTTGACTTCCATGGCGACAAGGGCTCCACTGATACAAAACGCTAGTGTGCCGATTACATTCAATACATCCCAAACCACGGGGCATAACTCCTCTATGTGTCACTTGTGAAAAGGTCAGACCTTAAAATTCACTTTTGCTATCATATCACACTGTTGATATTCCGAAAATAAGGAAGTTTCCAGTGCCCTACTTGCCCGTTTATTTTTTCTATGAAATACTGAAGAGAGTTGAAGAAAGAAGGGTTTTTGGTGCACACAGAAAGACGGTATCTACCTATACGATTGTTTCGATTCTTTGGAATTGCAGATGGCATTTCTCTCTTAGTCTTGCTTGGAATTGCTGTACCTTTAAAATATCTCGCTGATTTACCTGTGGCCGTGACCTATGCAGGATCTATCCACGGCGCCATCTTCATTGGATATGTAGTCAGCATCGTCATCGTTCAGTTAACAGTGGGTTGGAAGCTGTATTGGAGCTTGTTAGCTATAGGAGCAGCTTTCATCCCGTTTGCGAACTTTGTTTTAGATCGTGCTGTTAAAAAGCGCGAGTCTGAGTTTCAGACCAGGGCCTTTCCGATAGTCTGGCTTGTCTATGCCATCATTTTCTTTTCATTTATGGACTTATTTGCACAGCTACCTATCATCAGCACCTTTGCCACCAGTTTAGGAGCTACGACGTTCATCGCAGGGATCGCGGTGGGGATGTACTCCCTATCCAACACCGGTGGAAACTTACTGGCGGGTTTGTTGACTGACCGCTTCGGTCCTTACCGACTGCTAGTGATTGGTTTGGCGGGAACAGCCGCAATGCTCTTTCTGTATTCGGCTGTCGAGTCACCTGAAGCTCTCCTAGTAGTTCGTTTCTTCCATGGCTTCATCGGTGGCTTTATCGTTCCCGCCGCCTTCACTTTTGTAGCGAATCAAAGTAAAGAGAACTCAGCAGGGAGTGAGAATGCACTCACGGGTGCTTTTGTGGGAGCTGCTGCTATTATCGGCCCCGCATTCAGTGGCATCTTGGCTGCGCAGACTTCAGCGCCTTTTGTATTACGAATCGTCGGTCTATTCGGAGTGCTTTTACTGATTGGTGCCTTTCTTTTACTAAGAGGGCAGCTGTTTAAGCGAACGACAGAACGACCTGAAGCGCTGACTAGAAATCCCGCATTACTGATTTCGTTTATGGGCGCTTTTTTGATGATGTTCTCTCAAGGTGCGCTCGCTTATTTATTGCCACTTCGTGTGGAAGAGCTAGGCTTTAGTTCACGTGTAAGTGGGACGCTCCTTAGCGTATTCGGTTTAACCGCGGTGCTAGTCTTCGTCTCTCCTATTCGTCGTTTATTTGATCGGTGGTCGCCACTTCTCAACTTCCAAATTGGTGTTTTGGTGATTGCTCTTGCTCAGTTCAGTCTAGGAATCAGCGATTCGATTGTAGTGTTTTATATCATTCTGTTTTTCTATGGAATTGGATTTGCTTTTACGTTTCCGAGTATCAACGTTTTTCTTTATAGAGGGACGACCAAGCAAAATAGAGGAAAAGCCTACGGGTACTTTTATGCGTTCTTCTCACTCGGTGTCGTGTTAGGATCTTCAGGACTAGCCTTTATTCATCCAGATGTATCTGTTTTATTCATGGTGACATGTTTTGTACTGATTGCAGGCGCTTTCGCCAGCTTTCTATGCGGCAAAAAAGGGGTTTCTCTAAAATAGAGAAAGCCCTTTTCATTTTGACTCTTGTTGAATAGGATATTGCATGATAAAATAGAACAAATGTTCTTATTAGGAGTGATGTGCATGTTGTATTCAAATGAACGCCACCACCATCCCGCTTTAAAACCCATCGCCCAAGAACTGCATCAGCTCGCAAATCTATTTGAAGGCTACGCCTACGAAGAAGCGCACTTTACATCTTCTGAATTCCATCAACTACTTAGTGAAAAGACGAGAGAACTTTCTACATTGATTCGCTATGGAACCGACCCTGTCCTCTATGCGGGTGAAGTGATACGTCGCTCGGATGGGCTCCTCTATATCGAAGATACGACATTTTGCTTACAAGCCGGTCAATCTGTCGAATATTGGTCTGCTCCTGAAGAACGCCACGTTCCATCTCGTCTGGCCTATTCAAACCGCTTGTTTCTAGTGGATCGTCCTCAATTAAAACTCGAGGGACTGCACATGCTTATCAGGGGGTGACCCCTTTTCCTTCATAATTCCAGCGGTAATGACCTGCAATCTGTTGTCGAGTGGACGTCAATTTGGTTTCCACTGCAAAAGGTGGTGTATTGTGAATCATGTAGGGTGTTCCATCTTTAGCTCTTCTATCAGAGATGATTCCTGCGTGATCCGTACCTTCAAGGAAAATAACGATATCGCCTGGCTGCCACTCCGCTAGATTGTCAGGGTCACCTGGTCTCAATTCGGTCGTTAGCGATTCTGCATGTCTTTCTAAAAAAGCGAATTGATTCGGAACACGTCGAAAATCAATATTGGGATCTGGTTTTCCAGCGGTTCTAGGATAGGCGTCCACATTTGCTGCAATATCTGTATCCATTGCGGTCTTCAAATCAATGTCCGCTCCCATTAGACCACGCCAAATTACGTCCGTGCAGACCCCTTCATCTTCAGGTGGGTAGCCACCTGCATAATAAGCGCTCTGATAGGTCGTGCGATTCTCTACCTCTTCCCTAGCAGCTGCTACGATATCTAACTGGTCGGTAATGCCATTGCCGTTAGTATCTACAAACTCCGTCTTGTCTTCTACTTCTACTCGTTCCGTCCACGGAACTTCCCAGGACACCCCAATCATCTGCAGAAGAAGCCCTTCTCTAAAAAACAAAACAAACCCCATTACGACTAGTGTCATCACTCCAACAAGAATACGTTTCTTCATCGGTTCACCTCTTAAGTATTAGAACGCGTGACAGGCCTCAAGGATAGCAAAAACCGCCTAGAAACAAAGTTCCAGGCGGCCGGTCTTAACGGAGTGTATTTTGTTGTTTTAACAGATCCCGAATCTCAATCAACAACTCTTCTTTCGAATCGATTGTCGGGCCTTCTTCTGGCTTGATGTCTTCTTTTCGTTTCAACTTGCCTAGCAGACGGATAAATAAGAAGATGACAAACGCAATGATCAAGAAATCAATAATCGATTGAATGAAAGCACCATATTTCACATTTGCTTCTCCTACAGTCACAGCTAGGCCTGAGAAATCGACTCCACCCATCACAAGACCAATCAATGGTGTGATGATGTTTTCTACTAAAGATGCAACAATTTTTCCAAAAGCCGCTCCAATAACAACTGCAATTGCGAGTTCCAGTACATTCCCTTTAAACGCAAAAGCTTTAAAGTCTTGCCACATATAACGCCCTCCCTTTATATCGTTTCTTTTAATTATACGTTAAGGTATCCATTTTTAATAGGGTCGAGAAATAAAAAGAGCGCAACCCGTTGAACTGGATGCACTCCCCGGAAAACTTCCTATTTAACAGGCTTCCGCCATCTTCTTTTCTAACAATGTAACAAGCTTTTTACGTTGCCATGCTTCATAGCGCGCTTTTTTCAACTTGTCCCGGTTGATACAGCCAATCATTTTCTGAAGCTGCTCATCGGACTCGATCAACGCTCGGTAGCTCTCGTCATTCCAATACATCTGGAACCAAATCTTTTGACGTAAAGCTTGGATATTTTTTTGAACGTCTTTATCTGTAACACCTTTAATTATAGAAAGCGTGACTACAGAAAGGACACTGGCAACATGGATTAGAGTTACCATTTCATTCACCTCAATTAGAATTATACTAGATTGTACGTCTCTATCGCAAAAAGGTTTCACTTCCCGTCAAAGTGCCCTATGAATTTACGCTCAATTAAAAAATATGCTATCATGGGAGTATTGAACTTAGAGAGGAGGAACGACATTGGGAAGGATTTACTCCGTATTGGTGAAGTGGAGAAATTAAATAACTTCTATAGCTATACACTTCATATGAATACAGCAGCGTCTCTTCTACTTGTCGGGCCTCAAACGAATCGAACTACTAAATAGTTTTAGCAAGAGAAGAACAATTTTATGAAATTACAATTTTTTTGGAGGTGTCACCCATTTCGGGGACTCATTGGACAGTATATTGATACTTAATTTAGGGTTAGTTGCTTTACTTATTGCATTAACTGCATTTTTCGTCGGTTCAGAATTTGCTGTGGTCAAAGTTCGGATGTCTCGACTTGATCAACTGATTGCAGAAGGGAATCAAACAGCGGTTCTAGCTAAGCGGATTACAAACAATCTTGACTACTACTTATCAGCTTGTCAGTTAGGAATAACAGTTACCGCCTTAGGTTTAGGTTGGCTAGGAGAGCCAACTGTAGAGAAGCTACTTCATCCTCTATTTGAAAGTTTGGGTCTAGGTGAACCCCTAATTTCCGTACTATCTTTCGGAATCGCTTTCGCTTCCGTGACTTTTTTACACGTTGTCATTGGAGAACTTGCACCAAAAACACTCGCGATTCAATTCGCCGAGCGTATGACTTTATTATTTGCCCAACCGCTTTACTTATTCGGGAAAATCATGTTCCCGTTCATTTGGACATTAAACGGTTCTGCTCGGATTTTATTACGTATCTTTGGAATCAAACCAGCTCCGGAAGAAGCTGCGCACTCGCAAGAAGAATTAAAAATCATCATGACTCACAGCTACCAAAGCGGGGAAATCAATCAAACCGAGCTAGCGTTCATGCAAAATGTCTTTTCATTTGATAACCGCGTCGCAAAAGATTTGATGATTCCTCGTACTAAAGTGGAGACTGTATCCTTAGAGTCGACTCGACAGGAGCTCATTGAGTTTTTCGGTGAACATCAGTTTACTCGTTATCCGGTTACAGAAAACCATGATAAAGACCATATTGTTGGCTACATCAACGTCAAAGAGATGCTGACTGCCCTCGCCACGAAAAAAGAAGGCAAGATCCAAAATTTCTTAAAAGAAATCCCAATTATCGTGGAAACGACGCCACTGGTCGAGATCTTCAACTTAATGAAGACAAAACAGTCTCACATTGCTTTAGTTGTAGACGAATTTGGTGGGACTGCCGGTATCGTGACATTGGAAGATTTACTTGAAGAAATCGTCGGGGAAATTCGTGATGAATTTGACGAAGATGAAATCGACGACATTCAAGAAGTTGGGGAAAACCACTATATCGTTCAAGGACGTGTCTTGCTAGCTGAGTTGAATGAGCGTTTCCAATTACACTTCGATGATTCTGAAAACATCGATACACTCGCTGGATGGATGCAGGCGCAAAAGCTAGATTTAGAGCCTGGTGATATTGTGACTCGAGAGGACTTCACTCTGGAAGTGCTCGAAGCCGAGCAACATCACGTAGAATCTGTGAAACTTGAGATCCATCCGATGAGCGATTTGATAACGGAAGACTTGTAATAGATACCAATTTAATGGAGGTGTCACCCGAAAGGGGACCATTTGGACATAGAAATAGCGTTTAATTTATTTATGATTGCATTTTTGATTGCAGCCACCGCCTTTTTTGTAGGGTCGGAGTTCGCCGTAGTAAAAGTTCGATCTTCTCGACTTGATCAATTGATTGCAGAAGGCAACAAAAGTGCAGTTCTTGCTAAAAAAGTAACTTCAGACTTAGATTATTATTTATCTGCCTGTCAATTAGGAATAACAGTTACAGCCTTAGGTCTTGGATTTTTAGGAAAACCGACAGTGGAGCTTTTGTTGTACCCGGTACTTCAAGAATTCGATTTGCCACAATCGTTTATTTCGATCTTCTCGTTTGTGTTGGCCTTCTCCTTAGTCACGTTTTTGCACGTAGTTGTTGGGGAACTTGCGCCAAAGACACTCGCTATCCAGTTTGCCGAGCGCATGACGCTTCTGTTATCTCGTCCACTCTACTGGTTTGGTAAGGTGATGTTCCCTCTCATTTGGTTGTTGAATGGATCCGGTCGTCTTCTTCTCAGCTTGTTCGGTGTGAAGCAAGCGGGTCATGACGTTGCCCACTCAGAAGAAGAGTTAAAGATCCTGATGGCGCAGAGCTTCAAGAGCGGTGAACTCAATCAGACAGAGCTTGCGTTCATGCAGAACATCTTTGCATTTGATGAGCATATCGCCCGTGACTTGATGGTTCCTCGCACGAAAATGGAAACCATCGATATCACGACGACACATCAAGAGATGCTGAACGTGTTTGAAGAACACCAGTTCACTCGGTACGCGATCACAGAAGACTACGATAAAGACAAAATTATCGGATATGTCAATGCGAAAGAGATCTTGCTTGAGATTGCCGCCGGGACGCTTCAAGACTTTGCATCTTATGTGAAGCCGCTTCCGGTTGTATCAGAAAATACACCGCTTGATAAGACGTTCGCTACAATGAAAGCAAACCGTGCACATATGGTACTGGTCGTCGATGAGTATGGCGGCACTGCGGGAATGTTGACACTTGAAGACGTCCTTGAAGAAATCGTCGGAGAAATCCGCGATGAATTTGATGCCGATGAAGTAGATGATATTCAAGAAGTCGGACCTTCTCAGTACGAAGTGGATGGACGTGTTTTACTGCTTGATTTAGAGGAACGCTTCTCACTACATTTCGAGGACTCCGAAGACATCGAGACTTTAGCTGGTTGGATTCAAGCGCGCTCATTAGAAGTAAAGCATGACGATGTGTTTGAAGAAGATGGTTTTGAGCTTCGAGTCATTGAATTCGAACAGAACCACATCGAGCGTGTCTTACTCACATTAAAAGAAAAACCACAGCTTCCTCTTGAAGAAGAAGAATAATGAGAAGTCAGCAAGCCAAACTGGTTTGCTGGCTTTTTGAATAATAGGGTATACTGAACCTACTATCAATCAAAGGATGCGATACCGTATGCCATCACAAGTAAATAAAGTCTCAGCAGATAGCTGCGAAGTGGAATGTACCCATCCGGAAGTCGTGGAACGCGTCACTCCGCTCATCTCACAAGTAGAAGGTGTCGAGACAATTTTCAAAGCCCTATCTGATGCCACTCGTATGAAAATTATCTATGCGCTGACCCAAGAAGATGAACTGTGCGTCTGTGACGTCGCTGCCATCATTGGAATTTCAACAGCCACTGCTTCTCATCATTTACGCCTCTTGCGCACTATGGGAATCGCAAAAAACCGCAAGCAAGGGAAGCTGGTGTATTACTCCGTCAAGGATCACCACATCACGGACCTTGTCAAAATCGCTATTGAACATCATAACGAATGATCCTACCCTTCACCCCTTGCGGATGAAGGGTTTTTCATTCAAACGGTCATTTGAATGACATTGACATAAGTGACGGACGAGCATATACTAAAGACAATCAAACATTCATTTGAACATAAAGGACGTGTACAACATGAAAACCGAACCCCATGTATACCGACTAGAAGGATTGTCATGTACCAACTGCGCTGCTAAATTCGAAAAGAACATTCAACAGATTGAGACGGTAAAAGAGCTCCAACTGAATTTTGGCGCCTCCAAACTGACCGTTACAGGAGACGTCACGATCGAACAGCTAGAACAAGCTGGAGCTTTCGATGGCATCCGAGTCTATGAAGAATCGTACCGACCGAATCATCGAGAAAAACGCTCGTTCTGGGAGTCACGCGAGAACCGCAGCACGGTGGCTTCGTTTGCACTTCTTCTGTTTGCACTCGTTGCAGAGTACGGATTTTCCGCTCCTGAGCCAGTTGTCATTGGCCTGTACCTCGCTGCCATTGTAGTGGGCGGGTGGACACTCTTCAAAGAAGGTTTTGCGAACCTCTTACGCTTTGAGTTTGATATGAAGACGTTGATGACAATTGCGATCATCGGAGCGGCTATCATCGGAGAGTGGCAGGAAGGCGCCGTTGTCGTCTTATTGTTCGCGCTCAGTGAAGCGCTCGAGTCTTATTCGATGGACCGAGCCCGCCACTCCATCCGCAGTCTGATGGACATCGCACCGAATGAAGCCGTCATTCGACGTCATAATGAACTAATCACTTTAGACGTAAACGACATTCAAATTGGGGATGTAATGCTAGTCAAACCCGGCCAAAAGATTGCTATGGACGGAACCGTCTTACTTGGGGAGTCTTCCATTAATGAAGCTGCAATCACAGGTGAATCGATGCCCAAACACAAACAAGTTGGGGATGAAGTCTATGCAGGATCTTTGAACGAAGAAGGCTACTTAGAAGTGACCGTGACAAAACGTGTAGAAGACACGACGATTGCCAAAATCATTCATTTAGTGGAAGAAGCACAGGCTGAAAAGGCACCATCTCAACAGTTCGTCGACCGCTTCGCAGCATATTACACACCTGCCATTTTAGTGATTGCTTTGCTGATTGCTGTCCTTCCGCCTCTCGCCTTCTCAGGAGACTGGTCGGAATGGATCTACCGTGGTCTTGCTGTACTTGTAGTCGGCTGTCCATGTGCTTTAGTCGTCTCGACCCCGGTAGCCATTGTCACGGCTATCGGAAACGCTGCGAAGAATGGCGTGTTAATCAAGGGTGGCGTCTATTTAGAGGAGCTCGGTCGCATTCGAGCCATTGCATTTGATAAGACCGGAACTCTTTCGGAAGGGCGTCCTGTGGTGACCGATGTAGTAGCCTTTCATGACGAGTCACCTTCAGACGCTTTGGCTAAAGCCGCTGCTATCGAGCAATTCTCGCAGCATCCACTCGCTTCTGCTATCTTACGTCAAGCGAAAGAGCAGCATGCACCGACATTAGAAGCCACTGATTTCCGTTCGGTTACCGGAAAAGGTGCTTATGCAAAAGTCGGTGACGAGCGCTACACCATTGGAAGTCCTGCACTATTCTACGACCACCCAGACTGGAACGAAGAACTCGTCACTAAAGTCGAAGCTTTGCAACAGGACGGTAAGACCGTCATGGCTCTTGGAACCGATACATTGATCGTAGCCTTATTTGCCGTAGCGGACCCGATTCGTGAAGCCAGCGTGTCGACGATTGCACGTTTGAAAGAGATCGGCATCTCGAAACTGGTCATGCTCACTGGAGACAACGCGATTACTGCTAATGCTTTGAACCGCAAGCTGGGCCTTGATACAGTCGAAGCGAATTTGTTACCTGAGCATAAACTGGAGAAAATCCGCTCCCTTCAGCAGCAAGTTGGTTCTGTCGCCATGGTTGGAGACGGTGTCAACGATGCCCCTGCTTTAGCTAGCGCTACAGTAGGCATTGCGATGGGAGGCGCGGGAACGGACACGGCTCTCGAAACGGCAGACGTCGCGTTACTTGCTGATGATTTGTCGAAGCTTCCTTATACTATGGAACTGAGCAGCAAAACGCTTCAAATCATCAAACAGAACATCGGATTCGCCTTTGCTATTAAACTCATCGCGTTATTGCTGATTGTTCCCGGTTGGCTGACGCTATGGATGGCCGTGCTAGCTGATGTTGGCTCGACTGTTCTCGTCGTTTTGAACTCGATGCGGTTGTTGCGTGTGAAAGAATAGTAGGATTTTGCTCCCAGGGAACTTTTCATAACCCAAGTTAACTAGAGAAGAGCCAACCCCAGGGGTCGGCTCTTCTTTTAGCTTACCTTCAATTCCATCCGTACGGTCTTCAGTGGGTGCCCGTCAAAATCTTCTTCAAACTCTTCGACGACTCCAAATCCCTTCGCCGCATAGAACGACAACCCAGACCAGTTCTCTTTCTCGACATTGATAAACACGGATTGAATCCCCTGCAACTCTTCGATTCCCCGACGTAACAGTGCAGAACCGATCCCTTTTCCTTGGTATTGGGGATGCAGGTAAATGGCTGCAAGTTCTGCAGACCCATCTTCTTTCAAGTTCGAGTAGTTAGCAAATCCAACAATCCGTCCCTCTGCTTCTGCCACAAGAAATAACGAGTGATCCAGTCGGCGCTTCAACTGCTCCGGATTGTAGGCCATCTTCAAAAAGTTCGCTTGGACGTCTAAGGGAATGATGTCCTCATAGGTACTGTTCCATGAAGTCTTCGCAACTTCTTGGACAGCTCCGATGTCGTCTTCTTTCATGTGCCGGATGTGGATAGTCATGTGCATCTGCCTTCCCGCTTGTGGTAGCTTATAGTTGTTTAATTATACCATTTCTAGAACCCTAGCTAAACTCGAAAATAAACTCTCGAATTCCGACCTTCTCGCTTCATTTCCAAGTGCTTATTTAGTATAATTATAAAGTGAGAATGATTCTCTCAGGGTCATTCGAATGCACCCACTTTTCACGATCTGAATAAAAGGAGGAGAATTGAGAATGGAACACAACAATCAAAATCCAGGACACACAGCAGCTGGGGACGGTCAATGCCCAGTAACAGGTCTTGGTGCAGGTCATAAAGACAGCGCCATCACGACTTCTAAGAAGCCTGGAGGTACAAGCAATAAAGACTGGTGGCCAAATATGCTCAACTTGAACATCTTGCGCCAGCATGATACAAAAGCCAACCCGTTTGGAACAGACTTTGACTATAAAGAAGAGTTTTCAAAGCTTGATTATGATGCTTTGAAAGAAGACCTTCGCAAACTCATGACAGACAGTCAAGACTGGTGGCCAGCAGATTATGGTCATTACGGCGGTCTTTTCATCCGTATGTCATGGCACGCAGCAGGTACATACCGTACCTTCGACGGCCGCGGCGGCGGGAACACTGGAAACCAGCGTTTCGCTCCACTAAACAGCTGGCCGGATAACGTCAACTTAGACAAAGCACGTCGTCTACTTTGGCCGATCAAGCAAAAGTACGGAAACAAGATTTCTTGGGCTGACCTTCTTGTGTTAACAGGAAACGTAGCTCTTGAGTCTATGGGCTTCAAAACATTCGGATTCGCAGCAGGACGCGAAGACGTGTGGCACCCAGAAGAAGACGTCTACTGGGGAAATGAAAAAGAGTGGTTAGCGGACAACCGTTACTCAGGCGACCGTGAACTAGAAAATCCACTTGCTGCAGTTCAAATGGGTCTAATCTATGTGAACCCAGAAGGACCAAACGGCAAGCCAGATCCACTTGCTTCTGCAAAAGATATTCGCGATACATTCGCTCGTATGGGAATGAACGACGAAGAAACTGTTGCACTTATCGCCGGTGGACACACATTCGGTAAAACGCACGGTGCTGGAGATCCCTCACAAGTTGGAGACGATCCAGAAGCTGCAGATATCGAGACTCAAGGCCTTGGTTGGTTGAGCAGCCACAAGTCTGGAAAAGGGCGCGACACGATCTCTTCTGGCCTTGAAGGTGCTTGGACAGCGAACCCAACGCAGTGGGACAACGGTTTTTGGGTACAGTTGTTTGAATACGATTGGGAATTAACGAAGAGCCCAGCTGGTGCGTATCAGTGGATCGCAAAAGATTTGAAAGAAGAAGATATGGCTCCAGACGCTGAAGACGCAAGCATCAAAGTACCAACGATGATGTCTACTGCCGATATGGCGCTTAAGATGGATCCAGATTACGAGAAAATCTCTCGTCGCTTCTATGAAGACCATGCAGCATTCGAAGATGCATTCGCTCGCGCTTGGTTCAAATTGCTTCACCGCGATATGGGTCCAAAAGACCGCTATTGGGGTCCTGAAGTGCCGCAAGAAGAGTTGATCTGGCAAGATCCAATTCCAAAAGTGGACTATACATTATCAAACGATGAAATCGCAGACTTGAAAGAAAAAATCTTGGCTACTGACCTAACTGTGAGCGAGCTTGTCAAAGTGGCATGGGCTTCTGCAAGCACATTCCGTCACACAGACATGCGCGGAGGCGCGAACGGTGCACGTATCCGTTTTGCTCCACAACGCAGCTGGGAAGCTAATGAGCCACAACTTCTTGAAAAAGCTCTAAAAATCTATGAAGAGCTTCAAGCGGGTCTTGAAAAGAAAGTGAGCCTAGCAGACCTTATCGTTCTTGGTGGTACAGCGGCAGTTGAAAAAGCAGCACGTGATGCTGGCTTTAACATCGTCGTGCCATTCTCTCCAGGACGCGGAGATGCTACAGAAGAGCAAACAGATGCAGAAAGCTTTGAAGTACTTGAGCCAATCTCTGATGGTTTCCGTAACTATCAGAAGGCTGAATACGAGACAAGCCCAGAAGAAATGCTTGTCGACAAAGCACACCTACTTGGTCTGACAGCTCCAGAAATGACGGTTCTTCTTGGTGGATTGCGTGCCCTAGGTGCCAACCACGGAGATTCTAAGCACGGTGTATTCGGTGAAGAAACTGGCAAATTGACGAACGATTTCTTCGTGAACTTGTTAGATATGAACATCGAGTGGAAACCAGCTGGATTCAACCAATACGAAGGCCGCGACCGCAAGTCAGGTGAAGTGAAACGCACAGCCACTCGCTTCGACCTAGTATTCGGTTCGAACTCGATCCTACGTGCACTTGCAGAAGTATATGCGCAAGACGACAACAAAGAGAAATTTGTTAACGACTTCGCTAAAGCATGGGTTAAAGTAATGGATGCAGACCGCTTCGATTTGAAAAACTAATGTAAACGAAAAGCACGTGCCTCTCAGTTCGAGAGTGCACGTGCTTTTTAAATTGGAAATTTGAGTGTAACTGTCGTTCCTTTTTGGATCTCACTCGTTATCGAGAACGTCCCTTCCATTTCACGTACCAATTTTTGAGTCACACGTAGCCCTTGCCCCGCAATGGAACTTCCTGACCCGTAAGTCAACTCCATCAGACCCACCAATTGTTCTGGTGCAATCCCAATCCCGTTATCATCCACGTAGACATAGAGCCAGTTTCGTTTAATTAATGCAGATAAAGTCACTTGCCCACCCATAGGCGTGGCATCAAGCGCATTTTTCACCAAATTAATTAAGATCTGCTTCATCGGGAAGTACTGCAGCTCTATAGATTCAGGCACTTCAAAATCCAGTGTTACTCGTACCCCTTTTTGATCGCTATAGAGGCGCAGGCTTTCTGTTACTTCTTGAGCGATTTGAACGAACGAACTTTCATCTGCTGTCAAGAAAGCATCTTGTTCCGTTGTATATTTGCTTAGTGATTTAGTCAATTGTTCGAGCTCTAACTCTATCGCTTCGATTGCAGCCAAATCACTCGAACGGGCTTGCTGCTTCAAATCTCGAAGGTGGAATTCCGCTTGATCAATATGAGTGGTCAGCTGTGTGCCGAGCAACTCGCCCACCTCTGTGATGTAATTCACCTTTTCCGTAGTCAATGCTTCATTTTTAAGTGTTGTGTAATGGCGCATATTCTCTGAAAAGTAGATAAACGTCATACTGGCAATAACATATAGGAAGAGCATACTAAAGAAAACAGGAAACGCAATTTCCTCTAAGTCCGCGAGCTGTCCATTCAGTACAAAGTGAACGGTGATTCCCACTATCGCAAGTCCCCACGCAATCACTCCAAGACCGCTACTTGCCAAAATACGACGCTTGAATGGAAGCTTTAAAAAGCCTCTTCGTATAAATGTAAAGATCAAAATCAAAGCAATTGCTACTGCAACGACAATTAGCGCTCCTTGAAAACCTCCAAGTGAAAAGCGGAACAAGATAATCATTGTAGCTGTGATACCACCACTCAGCATTCCCCCGTACACAATGGAAATCGAGAGCGCCACCCATCGTAAATCCCACAGAAAACCTTCTCCTGAAACCATAGGAAACAGCATACACAAAATAGCAGCTAGCCCCAGCAACAGTCCGAGAAACACACGGGCTCCAATAGAATTATAATTCGATATAATAAATTGGAAGAAATAGAGAGGGGTCAAAATCAACAGAAAGTTTAATAGTAAATCAGCAACCAGAAAATCCATATGCCCTCCTATGCTTTCAAGATCAGGAGAGTCTGGTCATCTTCTACAGGAAGTGGCTCGAGTGCATTGATTCGGTCAAACAGTGTTTGAGCGAGCTCAGCAGCTGGTAGGGACTTGTCCACTTGTTCAAGAGCTTGACGCAGGATTTCTCCATCATCTGTTTTATTTTTTTTGCGTTCTGTCAATCCATCGGTGAAGAGGACAAGAATGTCTCCCTCTTCTAATTGTATGTGCTGTTCTGCAAAACTCGCTTGCTCGATAATACCCAGAATAGGACCTGTCGGCATCAGCTCTTTGAACTTACCTGTCAAACGATTGTATAAAATACCTGGTTCATGTCCTGCAGATGAATAGCAAAGGGTTCGTGTTTGCTGGTTGTACCGCCCGTTAAACATCGTAATAAAGCGACTCGACTCCATATACGTATAAGAAAATGTATTGATTTGACCCAACACGGCTGCCGGGGACTCACGTAGTTCCATTGCAAATTGCATCATTGTCATTTGGATGGCCGCCGGAAGCCCTTTACCGGAGACGTCTGCAACACTGAAAATGAGTTCACCTTCGTGTGGAATAACGGTGTAGAAGTCTCCGTTCAGCTCTTTGTATGCCTGACTGACGACTCCCATATCGAGCGGCAAGTTCGTACGCTCCATTGCATCAAAAAGATCTTGTTGAACTTTCGCAGCCAGTCCAATCTCTACTTGGACCGCTTGGTGCACCTGCTCCAGCTCTTTCAGTTTCAGAGGCTCTGTGATGTCTTTGAACGTCACCAAGACCCCTTGAATCTTCCCTTGCTCAAGAACCGGCTGAACAAAATACTCGATAGGAAAAGCAGTGCCATCTTTACGCCAAAACTGATCTTCAGCGATGAATGAGAACTCTGCCGTTTCAAGTGATAAATAAATGGGACTGTCTTCTATATAATGGGGTTTGCCGTTTCGTTTCGTGTGATGAATGATTGGATGAAGAAGACGCCCTACTAACTCATCTCTGCGGAATCCAAGCATCTTTGAAGCGGCGTCATTGATGAATGTCAATCTCCCTTGTAGATCTACTCCGAAAATCCCTTCGCCCACGGTATTTAAGAAGCGTTCATATGTAGCAGAAAGTCTTTCAATTTCTCGGTACGGTTTCTCCCCAAACTGGATATAGAGTAAGACGAACAAATAACCAAGCGCTCCAAACTTGATGAGATGGGCGGTGATATAAGTGATATGACCCGGCTCCCCTGCTAGAAGAATCAAGTAAAAGAACATGTAGTAAAGAGCGATTGGTAAGATGAACGAATTCTCAAAGTTGGAAAGACGTAGCCCCTTCTTGCCAAACTTTAACCAAGCAACTAATCCAATATGACATAGAGCCAAAACTACCACTCCAGACCTGATAATCGCTTGAATATTTAAGCCTTCGGGACGAACTTCATTTAGAACGATGGTTAGCATCACTATAGAAATGATATAAAAAATAGATAGGGTAATACTGGCCCCTTTAAAGTGACTGAGTTGAATAGTTTGTCGTTTTTGCAAGATCAAGACCACTAACATGAGTAGTTCTGTTAAACGCGCAATGAACCAGTATTCTCGTGACATGTCGAGAGATGTAAAGGCAGAGGCAGGCATTCCCGGCATCGTCATCAAATGAAGGACATCAAACACACCGATAGCCAGGAAGATTCCAGCCAAAATCAAATTGTTGTAGGCGTCTCCAATCCTTGTATATAACCAGGCCTGTACGGCAATCATCAATGCCAGGAACGAACTAAGTATCGTCATCAGCATATAAATAAGCATATAGGCCGGGCTATCGGTTTCTTCATAGCCTAGCAAACTCTTTCCAATTACTATTAGTATAAATAAAACTCCAAAAAGGAAGGCCCCTCTTATATGTCGAATCGTAGATCGAATAGGTCATCCCTCCAAAATCCAAGAATTGTCTAATTCTATTATCACAGATTTGACAAAGATTGTACAACTACAATCTAAACTTCCTTTTATCAGATAATTTTGATACACTAAATATCATACTTTTTTGGAGATTCCTAATGAAAAAATCGATAAAATATGTCGTATTGTTCGTATTAATGATTGCATTTTCGTATTATTCAGATCCACTCAAAGAAAATTTTTGGCTCTACTTTTTCGTCGGAGTTCCGATTGTCTTGGTTATTGCGATGCTGTCATTCAACTTCTTAGAAAAACGAGGGTATTAAAAAAGGGAGGCTCCAGTGAGCTTCCCTTTTTACATTTAGTTGATTAGATTGAAGAGCATTGCTGCTACTAGAAAAAGAACTCCTGCAAGCAGGAAGTACCCAATCACCTTGTTTGGCAGCGGAAGCTTTCCGCCACGGCTTACTGGGTATCCTTCCATTTTATTTAAATGTTCCATTGCATCGTTGAACGGCTTCTCTTGTTTATCCTTCATTCAAAATCCCTCACTCACTGAAAATAAGCACCAATCTTATCAATCATCGTTTGGGCATCCATCGATAGATCATGGAACAACACATGCCCGTCTGGACGAAGGATCAATGTACTTCCCTTTTCCATTCCGATACCAATATCTAAGTGACGATGCACGTCATAGATGATCGGCAACGCCTCTTCTTCTAAATCAAGTGTTCCGCCACGTGCCACGACAAATACTTTCATCATACCTGGGTAGACATCTTCTACTAACTTATTAAAAGTATGCGCATAGTCGATAAGTTCTCGTTCGTAACAATCAATATAGATCAAGCAGACAAATTCGTGCTTCTGGACGAATGGATAGAGACGTGCCGTCGACTTTCCTTCAAAGAACAGCTTCTGATCCGGCACACGTTGACCAGACTGAATGGCCTTCCGATACAGACGTTTATCTTTAAACGCTTTGTTGCGTTTTACTTTATGGTATTCATGGTGGATATGCGAATAGTAGTTCGCCACAAATGGTTGGACCCAACCTTGACTGAGCACTGCTTTCCCTGACCAGTTTCGTAACTTCCCGACAAATCCGGTCTGTTCAATCCCTTTCAGCTCTAAAGTGGTATCTCGGATGACCTCTTGTGCGATCGGATACCGTTCTTCATGATAACTTGCGAGGAAAGAATCTTTTGCATAGCCTTTTAATACCAAATCTATTTTCCAACAAAGGTTCGATGCATCTTCCAGACCCAAGTTCATCCCTTGCCCGCCGAGTGGATTGTTGACATGGGCTGCATCCCCTAAGAAGAACACATTTCCTACTCGGTAATCTGGCACTTGGCGATGTTCGGTCTGGAATGTCTTGATCCATTTCGGCAACTCGACGCGGTACGGTACTTCTAAAATGCGGTCGAGGCTCTCTTGAAGCGCTTCTAGCGGCATTTCTTTCGGCGCGTCTTTTCCTTGCCGTGCTCGGTCCATGCCGACCACTCGATATGTTCCGTCTTTATATGGAAACAGTGCGACAGCTCCGCGGTCGTTCAAATGCATGTTGATGAAGATTTCATTAAGTCCCGGAATCTTCACATCAGCCGTGAAAAACGTGTAGCCCTCATCTTCTCCGACGAACGGAACATCTAAAAATTGCCGGACGCGACTCTTTGCTCCGTCACAAGCAAGTGCATACTTAGCTGAGTAATGCTTCTCGACTCCGTGATGCAATGCCGTCACGAGTACACCGTTGTCTGTCTGTTTGACGTCGACCACTTCATGCTCCATATACACTTCCGCATCTTGAGCCGCCAAGTTTGCGATGAACAGTTCTTCGATCTCGTTTTGAGGCAAGATAAACAAGTATGGATACCTACTTTTAATATGGTGCAACTCAACATAGGAAGGCTCTCTTCCTGCCAGGTGCATCTTCATTCCTGGCCCTGGATAGCCTCGCTTTAAAAACAATTCATGGATCCCTAGAAACTCCAATAGCTCGACAGATCGTGCTTGAATACCGAGCGCTTTGGCAAGTGGAGTAGGACCCGGACGTTTCTCTAAGCAGATATAATTGACGCCTCTCTTTTGGAACTCGTTCGCTGCCATTAGTCCAGCCGGCCCCGCTCCAATGATGAGCACGTCTGTTTTTATCACTTCCGTCATGTGCGCCGCTCCTCTCTCACAATCACTTTCATTACCTTTATTGTACCCGAAAGTTGCAGGGTTAACTCAGGTAGTGCTTTGAGTAGAGAGAAATTGCTTGCGGTCTTTTTTACCGAGCATTGTATAAGGAATGGTGTCTACAAAATGAATCTCCTTTGGCATTTGAAAGCGAGCTGCGCGAGCGGCTAACCAGTCGGACAAATCTTGCGGTCGAATTTCTGTATTTCCTGTTTCCACATACACGTTGAGCCGTTTGCCAAATTCAGAATCATCTACAGGAACAACAAGGACATCTTCTACTTCAGAATGGTCCATCAACAAGCGCTCCAAATCATTGGGATACACGTTTTCCCCACCAGAAACGATACGGTCATCGACGCGACCCGTTAAGTAGAACAGGCCTTTGTCATCTTGATAACCGACATCTCCCGTTGGAATGAGCCCTGCTTCATTCTGTTGCATCGACCATTGCGCACTTATATGAAACTCTCCTAGCTCCCCGCTCTTCACTTCTTTACCAGAATCATCGAGTACCTTTAACACCATGCCGTCGAGTGGAGTTCCAATGGTTGCAGGATGACACGCGAGTTGTTCGGGCGTGGCAATAGCATTCAGACCAGTTTCCGTCGTACCGTATAAGTTGTATAACAGTAAACCAAGCTTTTTCTGTACCTGTCGAATGAGAGGGGCAGGCAGCTCGGCACCACCGCATGCGATGCATTTCAATGATTTCAATTTCTCAGGATGGTTCTTCACTAAACGGTCGACCATAAGAGGTACTGCATTCATAAAATCGACTTGATGCTCTTCGATAAGTTTCGCAGCTTTTTTCACTTCGAACTTTTTCGTAAAGATCATTGGTGTCCCTATAGCTAGAAAGGCAAATAACAAGGACAATCCGTATCCATGATAGAGAGGTGTAGCGATAAATGCCACTCGTTTATCAAGCAACTGAAAAGAAGTAATGACTGTCTGTAAAGGCTTTAAATAGGGGCCAACAGCTGGTTGATGAGGAGCAAGTTTTGAAGGTCCTGTTGTCCCTCCTGTAGCAAGAACAAACGGCCCGGAACTCATCCGGCGAAGCGACATATCTGGTAACTGCTCGGTTTCTTGAATCAGTTCATAGATATCGTCTAGTTCTAAACACGCGACACCTTGAGGCAGATCATGCTCCCGTCCCCAAATCACCAGATCAAATGAACCGTTTTGAAGCGCCTCTTCTAATTGTGAGATACTAAGTTCCGGATTGATCAAATGAACCGTGGCTCCGAGTCGTGATAGAGCAAACAAAGACTGAATTCCTCGGATATCTGTCGCACTAACAAGTGCAACGCGTGACTGATTTGAGATTTGATAGTGTTCCGATAGCTGTTTGGCCAAGGTCATTACTTCTCTCGACATCTGCTGATACGTGCGCACTTCTCCGTCCACTTCTAGCATCTTCGATTCCGGGTTTCTAGACGCCGTAAAAGACAGCAACATCATCAAATTTGAGCCGTGTTGAACCCAAGAACAAAACAAATGGAACAGATGTACAGGACTAAACAACTTTAAAGACTTCAATACGCGGAGTAATGTCCAACCTGTCATCGAATTCCTCCTTTCCAAAACAACCACCACGGAGTGACCAGTCGTTTACGTGTATACATCAACCGTAAAATTTCTCGTGCTGCTTGCTCAGTGGACATAGCAGGCATCTTCGCATACGCCTTTGTCGGCTTGATCATAGGTGTCCGGACCAGCGATAAGTAAATGGTTGAAACGCTAACTCCTTGCTCTTTCAATTCTGGAGTCGCAGAACGCAGCCATGTGTCAAATGCGGCTTTTGAGGCTTGGTACGCTGCCCAGTGTTTCATAGGTGACAATAAGACATTGATTGTCGACACATTGATGATATGCCCCTGCCGTTTGATGAGTAGCGGTATGATTCGCAATAAAATCTTAACTGGAGCAAAGTAATTGATAGCCATAGTCCGTTCAAAGTCGTGGGCCCGGTCTAATGAGCTTAAGACAGGACGATGTATCGAAAGACCGGCATTGTTTATGAAATAATCGATGCCGTCTGTGAACTCAGAGAGAAATCTTATAAATCCTTCGAGCTGCTCCGGATCACGTAGATCGGCAACATGTATATGTATCCTTGTATCTTCGCACTCATTTTTCGCTTTAAACGAAAGAAGTTCCTCTGCATTGCGCCCTGTCAGAATCAAGGTCACAGGATAGTCAGAGAGTTCAAAGGCAAGTTGATTTCCAATACCAGAAGTTGCCCCGGTAATGACGATGACACGTTCCCGTGTAGCTTTTAAGACTTTATTGCTGTCACTCATACGGTTAGGATAGAGCAGACGCTCTAAAAGATGTAAACCATTCATAGCATCGCCCTTTTCTGGTTATTATTCCCATGATACGCTATTTTGTCGCTCTCGACCAGTCTTTGTTGCGAATTCACTAAATAGACAGACAATAATCCAACTGTTTTACACGGATTAAGCCGTAGTCTATAATTAGGGGCGTTGTGTACACTTGAACTACGGATGAATAGGAGCTAGTGAGATGATTGATGTTCACCACTTACATAAGCGCTACGGTGCCTTTATAGCAATAGATGACGTATCCCTATCCATTCCTTCTGGTGCTATCTACGGTATCATCGGAGCAAGCGGTGCTGGAAAATCAACTCTGCTTCGTATGATGAACCTGCTTGAGCGACCAGATAGCGGTACTGTCCTTATTGCCGATAGAGACCTGACTAAGTTATCTGGTCGCGACTTGAGAAAAGCGCGTAAATCCATAGGGATGATCTTTCAGCATTTTCATCTCGTTGCGAATAAGACGGTACGGGACAATGTGCGAGTGGCACTTGAACTTGCAAGCTATCCAAAAGCACAGCAATTTGAACGTGTCGAAGAATGCTTACGATTTGTTGGCCTCGAAGACATGGCTCTCAAGTACCCGGCCGAACTCAGTGGCGGTCAGAAGCAACGCGTAGCGATTGCTCGTGCTTTAGCGACAAATCCAAGTGTCTTGCTATGCGACGAACCAACCTCTTCTCTAGATCCGCAGACGACGTCTGAAGTACTTCACGTCTTACAAGATATCAACGAGCGGTTCGGCATCACGATTGTCATTGTGAGTCACGAGATGGCGGTCATCAAAAGTATCTGTACGCACGTCACCGTTCTTGAACAAGGTCGTGTCTATGATACCCTTACGCATACACCGCAAGGCATCCAGTCACCTGGTACCTCTTCTGCTTATTTCGTTGAACAGTTGAAGGAGGGAACTGCCGATGCCTAATGTTCTCGTTCAGTATCAAGGAGAAATCATTCAGTCGATCGGTGAGACCTTTTATATGGTTGGCGTCTCCATCCTGTTTGCTGTATTGATCGGCTTACCCGTGGGCACTTTCCTGTTCTTGTGCCGGAAAGGACAACTCCTGGAAAACCAGCTCGTCTTCTCGACTTTGAACCTCTTAGTGAATGTGACGCGTTCGTTCCCGTTTTTGTTACTAGTTGTTTTTTTAATTCCGTTCACACGACTGATTATTGGTACGGCGATCGGGACAACAGCCGCCACAGTGCCGCTTGCTATCATCGCTATCGCTCACTACTCGCGTCTTGTGGAGCAGTCTTTACTTGATGTCCCACGCGGCGTTTTGGAAGCTGCTGTTTCTATGGGAGCATCCGTCCGTGAAATCATCACAAAGTTTTTATATGTCGAAGCGCGCTCGAGCCTCATCATGGGTTTGACGACTTCAATCATCAGCTTCATCTCGTATTCTACGATTATGGGAGTCGTCGGAGGCGGCGGTATCGGTGACTTTGCGATTCGCTACGGCTACCAACAGTTCAAGACCGACCTCATGACTTACATGATCATTATCATGGTCATCTTGGTGCAGAGCATCCAGTTCTTTGGAATGTCACTCGCCAGATGGCTCGACAAACGCTAATTATTAGGAGGAACCACTATGAAGAAACTACTTGCTATTCTCGTTGCTCTTGTCCTGATGCTTGCTGCTTGCGGCAACTCAGAAGACGCAGCTACAACTGAAGAAACGCCAGAAGCGAACGAAACGACGACACTAAAAGTCGCTTCTTTAATCCCACCAATGACGGAAATCTTAGAACTTGTGAAACCAACACTTGCGGAAGAAGGAATCGAACTGGAAGTCGTGGTCCTTGGCGACAACGTTCAACCGAATGCTGCTCTTGCTGCTGAAGAAGTGGACGCCAACTTCTTCCAACACGTGCCGTACATGGAAGAGTTTAACCGCTCTAATGATGCGAACTTGGTTCCTATCACACCAATCTATTTCGCAAACTACGGTGTCTATTCAAAAGAGTTCGGTTCAATCGATGAACTTCCGGACGGCGCTACAGCCACCATCGCAAACGACATCTCGAACATCGACCGTTCATTGTCTCTACTGGCACAACACGGTGTGATCACACTTGGCGAAAAGCAAGACAACTACTACACACAAGCTGACATCACAGAAAACCCGAAAAACTTGGTGTTCGAAGAAGTCGACCTATTGATGCTAGCTCGTACGTATGACGATGCAGATGCAGTAGTGATGACTCCTGCTTACGCAGCTCCACTAGGATTGACTCCAAAATCAGATGCCCTTCTTACAGAAGGTACAGAAAACGACTTTGCTATCACTCTTGTAGCTCGCGAAGACAACAAAGACGACGCAGCGATCCAGAAGCTTGCGGAAGTCATGACAAGCGATGCGGTTCGTGAGTTCTTAGAAGAGAACTACGACGAGACGGCTATCCCTGCATTTTAATAGAATGACGAAGCACCCAGATCCAGTTAAATGGATTGGGTGCTTTTAATTTGTATGTTGTTCTAGTGTTTGAACGATTTGTTGAAATTCATATTTGTGTAATACGACATCGACCACAAAATCTTCCTCAAATTGGGGGTCAGGAAATCGAAGTTGATACCCATTTAATCGATAAAATACAGCTGTCGCTAAAATAGCCGTTCTTTTATTTGCGTTATGAAAGCAGTGATTTTGAGCGAGTGATTCCAAAAGTGCAGCTGCTTTTTCATGTATAGATGGGTATGCATCTTCTCCAAATGCACTTTGATAAGGTCTATTCAAAGCAGAGTCAAGTAATTGATGCTCTTTAATACCAATCAATTCGCCAGGTGAATGTTCGTCAATTAACCTTTTATTTAATAAAATAGCCATTTGAATAGTCAATTTTGTTGTCATCGATTCACTAAACCTTTTAAAGCTTTTTCATGAGCAGTCATTTCCTCATCTAAAAATTGGAAGAAATCTTCTGTAATACCTTCAGGCAAATCTACTCGCTTAGGAGCTTTTTTAACAATCAATTGATTTCCTTCTTTGACAATCTGTACATCATCACCCTTTGATACTCCAAGATCTTCTAGCATTTTGTAGGGAAGTGTAACTCCCAAGGAATTACCAAACTGCGTAATACGCCTTTCAATTGAAGTCATTTACAACTCCTCCTTTCGTTATAACTGTATATACATTATATCGTTTTTTATAGTTTATGTCTTTTTTCAAAGATGTTTCAGATGTACTCAAAATTTTTTAAAGCTACTTTGTAATAGAGTTCCCAGGAAAGATTTCATAAAAAAAGGTAACTTATTTATAATATAACCCCAGGGATTGTTCCATTATCAAAGCACACTCTTTATCGAAATCTTCCTTAGGAGCATTTCTACAACTAGACGGTCATCCCTGCATTTGAATAGAATGACAAAGCACCCAGATCCGGTTTTGGATTGGGTGCTTTTTTTTTAGTTTTAAGTTAAAAATAATAGATTTCATTAGGGCAATCTTCTAATTTGAGGACCTTTGATACGCTCCATTCTTTTAGTAACACCATCAGTACCTCATTCGCAAATGGATTGGTAATAAACAATCGCTGGTTTGATACATCAATGGCTATTCGAGGTTCATTATCCGCATCATGAGAAGAAGAATCCCATAACTGTTGCGAACGCCCAACTTGTTGAGTCTCTAAATCCACTTCGTATAAATACCCGTCTTTGCCAATTAGGTACCCTTTGGATTGGTGGACAAGGTATGAGAAATAATAGTCGGATGGCACTTCAACGAAATAAACAGTATGATTTTCAATGTTGTATAGAATTAAACCAATATTGCTCATCGGATCAGCTATGGTCGAATAATTAGCCATTACCCATGGATTTCCATTTTCACTAACTAGCATGCCAGAGCGAGTAGTGTCATCTGGTAATGCACAAACCTTCACTGTATCCGTAGCTTCTTCATACACATTTAAAGCGGCTTCTGCTCCCATGACTGCAAATAGATTGCCATTGTATTCTACAACTGTCTCACCATGGATAGCCGGTGCTGCTTCATACTTCTTCACCACTTGGCCCACTTCATCTAGACGAACGAATCGATCCCCAAGGGCAGCTTCTGAGCCCGCTTCTTTTGTTGATACGAGAATAGTTCCATCTTGTAGAGGAATCGCTACTCCATGATGCGCCGGAACTTGAACTTGAAAAAGTAACTTTGTCGGTTGATTGGCTTTAGGAGAAGTAAAAACGGTGATTCGTCCGTCACCATCGTTAAAAACGGCAAGCCGTCCAGCGTTTGCTATCACATGAGACGGAAGATGACTTCCTTCACTATGCGTCTCGATCTCCAGAGATTCTCTATTTAGCATTAATTGATGAATAATACCTTGGTCTCGTTCATTAAAAAGAAGACCCTCTTTTGGCAGTTTCGTTACATAGCTAAAAGGCATTGAGAACTCATTCACTACGTCAAACTCCGTGGAATCTAAAATCATTACATTTTCCGGAAAATTTATTAGTAATTTAGACATGAACTATCTCCTCATTTATTGTTTAATACAAACAATTATTTATGTATATTTCAGTTTCACTATACTCGTCCCTATCTGTTTGCGCTAGTGATTTAAAGAAGGCGACCAATAGGAAGACTTGAATCATTTAATCTTGAAGAAGGTACAGTGACGTTAGTAAATTCGTTTATATAAAAACCTTACTTTCCAACCAACACAAAAGTATCCAATGAATCTGTGCCTGACCGCTTCATTGTATCGATCAGCGAAGTTGCCAATATCTGAAATTGTGTTGAAGATTCTAAAAATGCGTCTTGCAAGCTTTTCGCATAGCCAATCTCCCACTGGCCGTCTTGGAGGTATCTAGAATGTACGGTCTCTTCTCTCACAATGGAGAATCCGGCATCTTCCAGCATCTGGTGAATCGTGTCTCGACTAAACAAGTGCTGGATGTTGCCATCGTTCTCAGTAATTGTTGAATGTAGCGCGAGCAGCGTAGCCGCACAGAAATGCCCTCGTTGGGAAACCTCGGTGAAAGCCAGATCCCACTCGGCAAAGAACAACATAGACGTTTTTGTTCGAATCTTTTTTAGATACTCGGCTAACCTTTCGGGTGAATGAAAATACCAGCTAGAATGTGCGAAGACGATACAATCGTAGTGCGGCTGGTCCTCAAAAGCTCAGAAAGTCTGTGTCCAAATGAAACGAGATCCGCTCTCCAAGTACTGTCTGCTTGATCTTCTGATGAGACTGACCAAGCGTCAGCGGTGCTCCGTAATCCTCACTAGCAATATCAATTGCCGTGACGTGTCCAGAAGCTCCTACTTTATCCGCTAAAACAACCGTCATATCTCCCTGCCCGCAGCCAATCTCGAGTACAGTCATGCCTTCTTCAATACCAAAAGACTGCGCCAACTGAAAGCGATGCCTTAATTGTACTTTTTGAATCTCATCCTCGTTAAATAACCGATACTTCTCACAAAATGCTTCTACTTTTGCCTGCATGTGTTTACCCCATCCCCTTGTCCCCTAAATCACTTAGTCCCTAAAGTTTACTATGCCCCCATACCCACAGCCAGTTAATTTTACAAGTCTATCCATAGTCGGTAGATTCTTTTAAACTTAGAGAGGTCGAATGCTGCCACCTAGCATTGTTAGAACGAAAATAAAAATTTCAAAAGCACCTGTTTACCTAAACATGTCTCAATCGTTATATAGCTAGGAGGCGCCACATGAACTCACAATGTACAGACCAACTAGCAGCGGAACTCTTAATCGGCACGTGTTTTTTCTCATATCGCCATTACTTTATGGATTGAAAGTCAAAAATGCAGGAATCCGTTATCGGATCCCTGCATTTTAGTTATCTTCGATTTCAAACACTAAAGGTTCTCCCTCATCCCCTACTTCCATCTCTACCGTCCACTGATTGGTCGTTTCGCTGTAAACCGTTGAAATCAGAAGTGGATTCATCTGTTTCTGCTCTTCCGTCAATTGCTCGATAGCTTTTGCATTCACTTCGAACTCTGACAATGTCGCGCCTTCAGGCTTGTAGTTTGGATATACGTTTACAAACGCTGCTTCACCCTGAGCTGGGAAGGATTCGAGAACTGGACCGTTGACTTCGATATGAACACGCATCCCTGCTTTCAGTTTCGATGCTTCTGTAAAGTAATAATGCGTGTTTTGAGTATGGATCTGCTCGTCACCCACAAACATCAATATTTCACCTTCCGTCCGTGGTTCAGTAGTAAACTCTTCATCAGGTAAGATGACAACAGGTTCACCAGGACCCGGAACTAGAGGTCCCGTCAATATGAATTCTATTGGCCATTTTTGATAAAGCTCTTTGATTTTTTCCTGGTCTTCTTCAGTGAACATATTGTGGTCAATATGAACAGTTGAAGTAATCGGGTTAATACTTAAACTAAAAGTACCTCTTTGTCGTCCAATGCCCGACTGCTCCAATTCGGTATAGATCTTTTCTTGAAATGCATTCAATTCTGATTGCGAATAAGTGATGGGATAGAAATGAATATACTTCGCTAAAATCTCTCCGTCATCTACCTTTTTCTGAAGAGTCGCAAATAGCTCCTCGAATTTTTCATTCTGTTCTTTCAGACCAATGTAAAATCCGAGCGGCTTTTCTTCTTCTGGATTGCTTTGGAAATAGACGATGGAATCTTTCTCTATCTCTTCATAGCTTCCCCACACTTCAACCATCGTTTCCTGCACAATCATAATTTCGTGAGCTTGGATTTCTTGGATCTCTAATGAGGCATCTGGCATTTCCTCTATGAGATTCACGCGCTCATTGCGCAAATCTTCACTTACGGTCTGTTCTAGTTGTGGAAACTCCACTTCCGTCACCTGCACTTTTGGTGGATTTTGAGATGCGGTTTGATCTCCCGTGCCACAACCTACTAAAAGTAAGAGGCTTACCAGTGCTACAACTATCTTTTTCATTCGGACACCCCCGTCTACTCTAGTAGTCGACTTTTCATGTAAAAAAGTTACAAGTGTTTCAGGAGGATTGGTTTTACGTTTAGGTGTTTACATCCTCTGAGACTCCGCTATGTTTTTCAACTCGTTAGCGCGATTCACAATAAAATTCCACATGTAGCTTTCTAAAAACAGTTTGTCCGCCACTACTCCGAGAATACCCAAAGGAGATTTGTAAGAAAAGGTGTCTTTCATCAACGTGCCCGTGCCACTTGTACGAAATTCGTGTGTATGTGTAAATGAGTGAAACGCGCCTTTTACCATTTTATCTGTGAAGGAGTAAGGTCTCTCCATCTCGGTTATTTTTGCGGTCAATCTCTGCTTTACTCCAAGATGCACAGCTTCCCAGGTCACAAACTCCCCTTTTTCTATAAGCCCTGTAGTTCTTCCCGCAATAGCTCGCTCCTTTGTCTTACTAGTAGTTTTCATATGAACGCCAATATCTCTTGCAAGATCAAAACAGACTTCGATGGGTGATTCGATATAAATTTCGTATACGATGATTGGCATTTTAGTCTCCTATCCGTTCGTCTTCGCCTTACATCCCACCAGATGATCATCCACCATCCCAATCGCCTGCATATAGGTGTACAGAATGACCGGTCCCACGAATGTGAAGCCCCGTTTCTTCAAGTCTTTGCTCATCTGACGAGATAAGTCGTTTTCAGTCGGGATGTCCGAGTTCTGCTCCGGCATATGAACGATAGGTGTGTCGTCCACATACGACCAGATGAAAGCCGAGAACGAGCCAAACTCCTCTTGGATCTTCTCAACCGCTTGCGCATTGGTGCGCACGGATTTGATTTTCGCCTTGTTGCGTACGATAGCATAGTCGGTGCGAATCGCTTCTAGCTCCTCATCTGTTAGGCGAGCACACGTCGAAATATCAAAGTCTCGAAAAGCTTCTTTGTATGCGGCTCTTTTAGATAATATAGTGTGCCAAGAAAGCCCCGCTTGTGCTCCCTCTAGCGACAACATCTCAAACAGATAGCGGTCGTCTCCTTTTGAGACCTTGCCCCATTCTTCGTCGTGATAGACCTGCATCATTTCGCTTGTTCCTGGCCATGTGCATTGTGGCATGAGTTGTCCTCCAGTCGATTTTATGTACAGTATTTGGTAAAATGAAAGAAAATGGGAGGTGCTACTGTGTCACACTCACCAATTCGTAAAGAGGATAAGAAATCTCTTTGGGTAAACCTTGTAGATATTGTACTTGCCCTACCTCGTGCCATCGCTCAACTCATCCGTATCATTTTTGATTGATCCATGCAACCTCCTTCAATTCTTGGGCGTTATGTCTAGAGAAGGAGTGAATGATTATGGGATTTTGGTACTTTCTAGGCCTCTTTATCGGAATCGGCCTTTTACTTTACGGCATCATGCAATCCTCTTATAAAACACCATTTCGGAAGCTGTCGGTTCTGATGATCGGTACCATTCTAATTGGGTTTTCTTTATATATGTTCTTACCTGGAAGCGACGATACAATGGCACAAATCTTTAAATTATAAAAAGTGACCATGGGGCCATCCCATGGTCATTGTTTTATGCAGCCACTCTTTTTTTCAAAATCCGCTCCGTCACAAACCCCGCTGCAATCCCAATCAAGAGCGGAATCATCGAGCCGCCTGTCTCTAGTTCAAATCCATTTCCAGTCGAAACCTCTTGTTCATAATAGAAACGCATCCACGAGATTTCATAAGCATTCCCTATATTGTATAGAGCGATCGATACGCCGATCGCCACGATTCCAGGTAGCAGAATCTGTAGTAGTTTTTTGTTCATTACGCGTCACTCCCTTGTAGTAAGTTCTACGGTGGTGGGAGGAAAAGGTTTCACTGAGGAAACCATTCGCTCCTATTTCTTCATGACACCAATCACTTTCCCATTAATGCGCACATCCTCGCTTCGCATCATGATTGGTTCGTAGTCGTTGTTCTCAGGCATCAGCAAGACATTGTTGCCCATTGGCACATATTTCTTCATCGTCGCCTCGTCATCAATCACAGCAATCACGATGTCATTGGCTTGCGCGCTGTTCTGTTGGTGGACGATGACCACGTCTCCCTTATCGATACCAGCGTTGATCATACTGTCCCCTGTTACTGTTAAAGCGAATGTATCTTTCACTGAATAGACCCAGTCTTTCGGGAGCACGAGCTTCGCCTCATATTCTTCTGTCGCTAGTGTTGGAAGACCTGCTGCCACGTTCCCGATGAGAGGGACGGCGTGCTTCTCATGGATCTGCACATAGACATCCATCTCCTCGTCACGTACTTCAATCTCTTCTTCATCATCTAAAGAAGTCGCATAACTATACGTCTTGCCACTCTTCAGGTTCATATAACGTTTTGAGTTCTTTGTCTCAGGTAAGAACTGCGGACGGCACTTCGGCAGGTCCTGCACTTCCTCACCATTCCGGTCGATAATCTTTACTTCTAAACCATCCGTCACAATCCCGTAATGAACTCGTGGGTCCGCCTCTAAATAACTCTTCAACTGCTTCAAACCTTCTTCAATCCCGCTTCCAAACTGCTTCACTTCCGCAAAGATCATTGGACGTGCCTCTCCTTGCGAATAGACCATCACTGCGATATCACAGTAGCCCTTCTGTGAAAACTTCTGCACCGGGAACTCGAGCTCCATCAGGTCATAGGGATACTGGTATGTGTCATGCAATTCTCGCAGCAACCACTGACGAACCACTTCTTCACGCGAATGGAGATCACTCAGTTGATCTGTAAACTGGTACTCTGTCATGCTCATCGACTCAAACGGATGCAAAGAACAGTCTTTTTTCATGCGAAGATGGGTGCGCTGGATCTCCTTGATGAACTTGGACGGTTTCTTTACAGAAGACATGTAGAGCAGTTCATTCGCTCGCGTCATACCGACATACAGCAGTTTTCGTTCGTCAGAGTCCAGTGCTTTCTGATCTTCTAAATCTGTGTACCGGTCATTCGGGATGACGCCTTGATTCAAATCCACGAGGAAGATTACTTTGAACTCTAAGCCTTTGATCGAATGCATCGTCACTAGTTTCACACGGTCCGATTCAAAGTTTGGTTCTTGCCCCTGTAATACCTCTGTTGGAATACCAGCTTGTTCAAGCGCTACTGATAGTCCCTGAAGTATCTGATTGTTACGTGCCACGAGGCAGATTTCGCGTAGATCATAGTCGTTCTGCAATTCACTGATTTCATTCACCAAGAACTCGAGCTGCTTCACTGGATTCGTGAAGAACCGGTAGATCGGTGGATGCCCGTGCCGGTCAATCAGTGCCGGCTTCACAAAATCCACATTCGAGCGAATCGTCTCGTCTGCTTCAATCAAGTCGAAGGCTGCCGTCGAAATCTCGGTTGTTGTACGGTAGTTCTTACTCAGTGCGCGTGCCTTCCCGCTCATGTCATAACCAATAGTCGTATAAGGACGCCCTTTCCCGAGCCACGAGTGCGTATAGATACTCTGCGTGTTATCTGCTACAAACAGAAGCGAAGAATGCGGCTTCTCTTTATAGAGCGCTTTTAAAAACTCCAACTGCACTCGAGTCAGGTCCTGGCTTTCATCGATGATGACATGCGTGAACTTATGCGAGTTCACTTCATGCACTTGACGGAGCGCCAGCACATTCATCTGCTTGAACGTAACAAAACCCTTCTCTGCCATCTTTCGCCCGAACACGAGAGACACTTCATAGATAGCTTCCCGCAACTCTGAGTTTTTCAACAGTTTTTGAGGCGTGCCACTGTCCCCAGAAGCTCGTCCGATCCGGTCTAGTTGCTGGTAAGCTTCTACATCTTCTACTAGACATGACGCCATCCACTCGACTTCATCAAGCAGAAAGCTACTATTCTTTGGCGACAACAGCTTTACGTTCGGATACGATTTTGCCACTTCATGAATCGCTTCTAGAATCGTTTGGTGCTCTAGTGGCTTAGTAGCGAGCTCGAGATTCAAACGTTTTCGTTTCGTATAATCACGGAAAGCCTTGTACATCAGACCGTCGATTGTTGAAATAACCACATTGGCATTGTTCGCGAAAAACTCTTGGAAGTCTTCATCTAGCGAATCCGCCAGTCGTTCATATTGAAACTTGATATAGTTTAAGAGCGTTTTGTTGTAAGTGACGAGCAGAATCTGATCATCTGCTTCATGACAGTAATGCGTCTTCAGAAAATTGATACGGCGAATCGCAACCGTCGTCTTTCCTGATCCCGCCACACCCTTCACGAGCATTTGCCCGGACGGCTCCAGTTCCACGATTCTCCTTTGTTCTACATTTAACTTCATTCCTTCATCCCCGATCGTTCCTGCATTTTCCTTAATTTTATGAATATTTGACAGGATTAGCAAGGGAATGTAGGAAATACATGGTTCATCACCATAACTCGTGGTTGCTATTTTGAGCTTCCTAGTTCAAGTTTTAACCTCGTGAAGAAGTTATTCAGATTACGATACCCGAAAGCTCTTCGTTTGATCAGTTTGATCTTATTGTTTGTACCTTCTATTTTCCCGTTAGAGAGAGGCGAGAGTATTGTGTTTTCCATCTCACGTTGACGCACTATCACAGCTTTTGCAATCTTGGCCAGCGGCCCACAGGGATGAAACATGAAACGGTCGATCCACTCTTTCAGACGACGAGAGGCTTGTCCAGATGTAGTCGACTTCAGTACAAATCGCATATGTTGTAATCCGTAATAGATGTCCTTTATGAACTCGTCTTCACGGAGGCATGCCCGTGCGACCT
>NZ_NOKQ01000214.1 GCF_002265435.1 Tetzosporium hominis | reverse complement strand
CGACTTGCATGTATTAGGCACGCCGCCAGCGTTCGTCCTGAGCCAGGATCAAACTCTCCATAAAAGAGAACTTAATAGAAGCTCATTTTGTTGCTGGCATCATAATGATGTCCATTTTTGAACGTCCGTCACGACCGTTTATAGGAAGTGACTTGGTTCTGTTTGCGTCACGCACACCCAACGGGGGTCGGGGTGGTGACGCTCTATCTTGACGTCTTGCATGTTCAGTTTTCAATGTTCATATGTCGTCTTGAGACAACTTTTAAAGTATAGCAACTTATCAAAACGTTGTCAACACTTTATTTTTCTGTTGTTGCCGTGTTGTCTTGGCGACCTAACTAATAATACACGCATTGCATAGAACGGTCAATAGCTTTTTTCAATTACATAAAAAAAGATAAAACCAAGATGCCGATAACTCCTGGAACACCACAGATAACTGAGAATCCCGCTGTGAGATGGAGAGCATATAAACAGACGAGGCCAATAGCTGCTCGCCAAACAAACGGGCTGATCCATTCAAAGAACTTCGTGACCGGCTGACGCAAAACAAACAATAGTAGAAACAAAAAAGGGAAAGACCAAGATAGATCATCTCCATGGCTCCTTTCCCTTTACGATATGCAGTTAATTCGGTTTATAGACCACTTGACGACGCTTTGCTTCTTTATATAGATAGAAGTGAATGCTCTCTAATGATTTCCGCTTGGCAATCGCATCAAGATTGTAGTCATCCAAGTGAGACTCCAGAGCCTGGGCTGTGTGCCAATCACTTCGCGTTTCTTCTAATAAACGAATGAACCTCGCGTCGTACTCTTTTTTTAGTTTGTTTCGCTTCGAGAAGATCGCCACTACAACTCGCGTCTCCCTTCAAGGGCTTTAGACAAGGTCACCTCATCAGCATATTCCAAGTCGCCACCTACAGGTAGACCATGAGCAATACGTGTTGTGCGAATCCCGGATGGTTTTACCAGTCGAGAGATATACATGGCCGTAGCCTCTCCTTCGATGGTCGGGTTGGTCGCAAGAATCAATTCCTGAACCTCTTCGTTCTGAAGACGCTTGAGGAGTGGGGGAATATTGATATCTTCCGGTCCGATTCCTTCCATTGGAGAGATAGCACCATGCAACACATGGTACAGCCCTTGGTAGTCTCGCATCTTTTCCATCGCGATGACGTCTTTCGTGTCTTGCACGACGCAGATCATCGTCTGGTTACGTGACGCATCCTGACAGATGGCGCATGGGTCAATATCTGTAATATGACCACAGACCGAGCAGTAGCTGAGATTTCGCTTGGCATCGATCAACGCTTTTGCGAAGTCCGTGACTGTATCTTCTTTCATACTAAGAACAAAAAACGCCAGACGGGCCGCTGTCTTCGGCCCAATACCTGGCAGTTTCATAAAACTGTCGATTAACTTTGAAATCGGAGCTGGATAGTGCATGCTAGTGTCCTCCTAGAACATGCCAGGAAGGTTCAATCCTTTCGTGAATTGGCCCATTGTGGCATTCGCTGTCTCTTCTGCTTTTTTCAGTGCTTCGTTCGTTGCAATCACGATTAGGTCTTGTAGCATTTCTACGTCTTCTGGATCCACGACCGTCTCATCAAGTGCGACGCCAACTACTTCACGGTGACCCGTTACAGTGACTTTCACCATACCGCCACCTGCAACTCCTTCAAAGTGTTGTGTGCCAAGCTCTTCTTGGGCCTCCGCCATTTTCTTCTGCATTTTCTGCATTTGTTTCATCATACCTTGCATATTTCCCATTCCACCACGCATAGTGATTTCCTCCTCGATATTAGTCTTCTTTGATTTCTACAAAATCTTCCCCGAACAGTTTGGTCGCTTCAGAGATAAGTGGATCTTCTTGGACGTCCACATCATCCCCTGCTTCCGGTTCTTCCACACCGCCAGCCAATTGATTGCCTGCGATAAAGGAAGAGCGGATTTCGAGCCACTGATCTTCCGGGGTATAGAGCACTTCATAAAGCGTTCCGGTGACGTCTTCCACTACTTGAGGGAACGAGGTCGAGAACGTTTGATTGTCCATTGCCATCTGGCAGTGGATTTCATATTTGAATTTTAACACAAAAGCCGTATCCGATGCCGCAACCGGTTCCGCGTCATTGAGGAGCGCGGCGTGTGAACGTTGCAGCTGCTGCAAGATTTGGGCCCACTGCGTCTTTACTTGCTGGATAGCTGGTTTTGTAGCGGATTTTAAGACTTCTTGAATGCGGCCGGCCGGTACTTTGATGCCGCTCGGTCCGCGTTGACGCTTTTGTTTCGGCGCTTCCGCAGGAGCTGTGCCACCACCCGATTTCAGTTGCGCCTCGAGCTTCGCAATCTTATTCTCCAGTTTCTGTACCTGCTCGTCTGATACGGAAGAAGTTCCCGTAGCTGCAGGCTGGTCAGATAGTTGGGACAAGCGAATGAGGGCTGTCTCGACATAAATCTTAGGATGATTCGAAAAACGCATCTCTTGTTGCATCTCGGTCGCAATTTGAATGCTTGCATAGAGACGCTGCTGCGAATAGCGCTTGGCAAGAGCTATCACGTCTTCTGTCGGCTCTGCTAGTTCCACCATGTCTTCTGGAGCTTCTACATGTTGCATGATCAACAAGTCACGGAAGAATGTTACCAGGTCCTCAATCAAGCGAACCGGGTCTTTCCCGTCCATGATCAATTGGTCCAGTGTCGCGAGTGCTGCATTGACGTCTCCAGCAAGGAGAGCCTCTGCAATCGTCACAAACGCATCAGAACCAATCGAACCTGTAATGAACAACGCCTCTTCCATGGTCATTGTTCCCGTACTGTACGAGACGACTTGGTCGAGCAGACTGAGTGCATCGCGCATCCCGCCAGCTGAAGCTTGGGCAAGAAGACGAAGCACTTTCTCATCATAGGGGATTCCCGCGTCATCGAGCACTTGAATCATTCGTTCTACGATGTCATTGTTGGAAATCCGTTTAAAATCGAATCGCTGACAGCGAGAAATAATCGTCAGAGGAATTTTATGTGGCTCTGTCGTTGCGAGTACAAAGACGGCATGGGGTGGTGGTTCTTCTAATGTTTTCAGCAGCGCGTTGAAGGCACTTGTTGACAACATATGCACCTCATCGATGATGTACACTTTGTAGCGCGCATTTGACGGAGCGAAACGAACCTTTTCGATGACGTCACGCATTTCTTCTACTCGGGAGTGAGAGGCCGCATCGAACTCCAAGACGTCTGGGTTCGAGCCGTCGGTGATGCTTGTACAGATTGCACATGTGTTGCAGGGCTCTTTGGCCGGACCGTTTTCACAGTTCAATGCTTTCGCAAAGATTTTAGCTGTACTGGTCTTTCCGGTTCCGCGAGGTCCTGAGAACAGATAGGCATGTGTTGTTTTTCCAGAGTCTAGCGCGTTCTGGAGGGTTTGCTTAATGTGCTTTTGGCCGGACATTTCCGCAAAAGATTGCGGTCGGTAGGCACGATAAAATGCTTGATAGGTCACACATTCCACTCCATTTCTGATCATCAGTCACTCTTTCCATTATACCATAAAAAACCCGTCTTCCCTAACGGAAAACGGGTGAATCTTCTATGTATACCGTGCACCTTCCTTCGACTGCTACACATGAGCGGCACGCTTGTCGTTAGCTCAGCCCAGGCAACCCCGCGGCACATAAATAGCACCACTTAATGCTGCTTCCTTCCGGACCTGACATGGTTCATGGGTATTCATTGCGCAGGACCCGGACGTCAACACTACGTGCAAACACCAGACCTCACATGCAAACAGCCTCAGAGAAGGAGTTCAGTCTCGCTAGAGCGGATTGCGAGTTACAGGACACCGCTACCTTCCCACCTAGCACGGCATTTATTAGTATACGCACCTGCGAACAAAAAATCAAATGCGACGTGAAAATTCTCGTGAAAAAAATTGAATTTCGTTGTTGACTTTCATTTTTAGACGTGATAAATTTATTTCTGTACTTCGGAGGTATACCCAAGTCCGGCTGAAGGGATCGGTCTTGAAAACCGACAGGCGGGTCAAACCGCGCGGGGGTTCGAATCCCTCTACCTCCTCCATTTTATAAACACACACGCATAAATACGAGATTGAATTCGATCACTCCAGGTCGAATTTTTCTTGAAAACTTCGTGTCTGAATATTTCGAACTGCCTGTCTCACATTTTGTGGGGTGGGCAGTTTTTTGTTTGCGGGAAATATTAACGTCCTCAAATGTTGGATTAACGACTTTGCAGCGCCATTTAACGCCCATACTCTCTCGTTTAACGACCGACTGACTCGCATCAACGCCCCAAATGAAATTATGGAAACTAATCTCCTCGCAACTCAAAAAACCCCTCCGTCTCCATAAGAGACAAAGGGGCCACACACTCTTCTATCTATCCGCGGTACACAGCCGTCTTCGTCAGATGGCTACCGATGCGGTCTAAAATCTTCTCCACGTCTTCTGGACGCTTCACGATATCGTAATCATTGATGTTCAAACGAAGCACAGGGCATCCGTTGAAATTATCGATCCAGTCCTCATAACGTCCGTGCATCTCTTCCCAATACGTGATTGGTGTTTGCTGCTCCATCGGACGTCCACGTTCTTGAATGCGGCCGATGATGCTCTCTAAAGAGCCTTCCAAATAGATCAACAAGTCTGGGTGTGGGAAGTATGGTGTCATAACCATCGCATCAAAGAGGCTCGTGTATGTTTCGTAATCTACTGGATCCATCGTACCCTTCTCTTTGTGCATGCGCGCAAAGATCCCTGTATCCTCATAAATCGAACGGTCTTGAATGAAGCCGCCACCGTATTCAAACATCCGCTTCTGTTCTTTAAAGCGCTCAGCTAGGAAGTAAATCTGTAAATGGAAGCTCCACTTCGAAAAATCATCGTAAAAACGGTCCAAATACGGGTTGGTATCCACTTTTTCAAAAGACGTTTTGAAATCGAGGGCCTCCGCTAAAGTTTTGGTCATCGTCGATTTTCCAACGCCGACTGTTCCGGCAATGGTGATTACAGCATCATGGGGAATGCCGTATTTGTCTCGTAAATTCATCGTTGCAAGCTCCTTTTATGTAGTGTTGCATCTACTTTATCTAAAATATGGGCCAAGTCTTGTGGGTTTTGTACAAAATCAAAGTCATCGCCACTAAAGCGAAGGACTGGTACTTCTGGGTGTGCCTTCTCGAAATTTTCGATGAATACACGGTAATCTGCAGAAAGCTGCGCAAGATACGCCGGGTCGATCTTCTTCTCGAAGTCGCGTCCACGTAGTTCAATCCGTTCTAACAACACGTCGAGGCTCGCATCGAGGTACACGACCATATTCGGAACCGGCATGTCGCGTGTTAAAATGGAATAGATCGCTTCGTACTTCGTGTATTCAATCGGCGAAAGTGTGCGTTTCGCGAAAATGAGGTTTTTGAAAATATGATAATCAGCAGCGACAGGACGTTCCTTTGCGATATAATGCTTTTGGATGTCTGCCAATTGCTTGTAGCGGTTGCAGAGGAAAAACATTTCGGTTTGGAAGCTCCATTCCGCAATATTGTCATAAAACTTATCCAGGAACGGGTTCTCATCAACAATTTCTTTCAGTAGTTCAAATTGATAGGTATCGGCAATGGCTTTGGCTAGAGATGTTTTCCCTACACCAATGGGCCCCTCTACCGTAATAAATGGAATGGACATAGCTTCTGACCTCACTCTTCTGTCTCAAGTCGTGCTTTCCATTTTACCATAGCTCCCCTTTGAAACATAGATGAAAATCCGTCCATCTTTCAACAACACCACGATTAAAATAAAGAAGGAGGAAGGTCTTATGCACGACTTCTATATGAGAGAAGCCATCGCAGAGGCAAAGAAGGCCGGAGACGCAGGCGAAGTCCCGATTGGCGCCGTCCTCGTCTACCAGGACCAGATCATCGCACGTGCCTCTAACCTGCGCGAGACTACACAAAACGCTCTGACGCATGCCGAGATGCTGGTCATTGAAGAAGGTTGCAAACACCTCGGCAGCTGGCGTCTTGAAGAGACCACTCTATATGTCACACTCGAGCCGTGCCCGATGTGTGCCGGTGCTATTTTGCAGTCTCGTATACCAACGGTCGTCTACGGAGCACGAGATCCGAAAGCGGGATGTGTACATTCGCTTTACACACTTCTAAATGACTCGCGTTTCAACCACGAGTGTGACGTGATTGAAGGCGTGGCGGCAGAAGAATGTGGTGAGCTGCTCACTTCGTTCTTCCGTAACTTACGACAACAGAAAAAGCTTCGCAAACAACAACAGCCAGAATCCTGAAGGAGGACTCTGGCTGTTTTTTTAATTAGCGGATGACGTCTTTTCCACCCATGTAAGGACGCAAGACTTCTGGAATGACGACAGAGCCGTCTTCTTGTTGGTAGTTCTCAAGGATAGCTGCTACTGTACGGCCGATAGCAAGACCACTACCGTTTAGTGTATGCACGTATTCTGGCTTCGCTCCTGGCTCACGACGGAAACGGATGCCTGCACGACGCGCTTGGAAATCTTCAAAGTTACTGCAAGAAGAGATCTCTTTGTAGTCGTTGTAGCTTGGCAACCACACTTCGATGTCGTACTTCTTCGCAGCTGTGAACCCAAGGTCTGCTGTACACATCAACAACACGCGGTATGGAAGACCTAGTAACTGAAGGACTTTTTCTGCGTGGCCTGTCAGCAATTCAAGTTGCTCATAAGATTCTTCTGGCTTCACAAAACGAACTAGCTCTACTTTGTTGAACTGGTGCTGACGAATTAGACCACGCGTGTCGCGTCCTGCAGAACCTGCTTCAGAACGGAAACATGCGCTGTATGCAGTGAACGCTTGTGGTAGCTGCTCCGCATCTAAGATCTCATCGCGGTAGAAGTTCGTTACAGGCACTTCTGCTGTTGGAATCAAGAAGTAATCTTCTTTTTCAATCAAGAACGCATCTTCTTCAAACTTCGGCAACTGGCCCGTACCCGTCAAGCTCTCGCGGTTAGCCATGTACGGAGGGATCATTTCCTCGTACCCGTGTTCTTCTGAATGCAGGTCCATCATGAAGTTTAAAAGTGCACGCTCTAGACGAGCTCCTAGACCTCGGTAGAATGCAAAACGACTTCCAGTAACCTTTGCAGCGCGCTCGAAGTCAACAAGCTTCAAGTCTGTCACGATGTCCCAGTGAGCTTTTGGCTCGTACTCAAACTTTGGCGTCTCGCCCCATGTGCGGTGCGTGACGTTATCGTCTTCTGTATCGCCGACAGGTACGCTGTCATGTGGAATGTTCGGAATGCGCATCATCATGTGTGTGAACTTCTCTTCGACATCACGTAACTCTTCATCAAGCGCTTTGATTTCATCGCCGACTTGGCGCATGCGTGCAATCGCTTCGTCTGCATTTTCTTTATTACGTTTCATTGTAGAGATCTGTTCAGACACCTTATTACGCTCAGATTTTAGTTCCTCAGTCTTCGCAATCAACTCACGGCGTTTCTGGTCAAGCGTCTCAAACTGGTCAAACTCAGAAATGTCTTCGCCTCGCTTCGCAAGCTTCGCTTTGACGGTTTCAAAATTGTCTCGTACATAACGTACATCTAACATAGAAATTCCTCCTTAAATTTGGCTTCCAACGATATTTTTGCATACAAAAAGCCCCCATCCCTAAAAAAGGGACGAGAGCTACCCGCGTTACCACCCTGGTTGTGTCCGCGTAACGAACACCACTTGTCTCATAACGGCCACTGGACCGGTCCCCGTTATACCGGAGACAACTCTCAGGATGGATTCACAAGTGTTTTTATCAGCTCACACCAACCGCTGACTCTCTTGAAAAAACGGGCTTGTTACTACTTCCGATCATCGTTTTTCGCACATGAAATTAGCTCTATTTTACCCGATTGTTTTAAAATTTGCAAACGCATCCCGTATAATAAAAGAATCTACTCAGGGGGAGGCGTCACCTATCGAATTCTTTTTACCCCATCTTTCCGATGATTCTTCTATGCCATTGTATGAACGCCTATACCGTGCATTCCGAGAAGCCATTTTAACAGGACAACTTGCAGAAGGTGAGAAGCTACCATCGAAGCGCCAATTGGCGGACTATCTATCAATCAGTCAAACGACGATCGAGACGACTTATCACCAACTCGTGGACGAAGGGTATGTGCTGGCTCTGCCGCGAAAAGGCTACTTCGTTCAAAACAGTACCGAACTGATTCGAAGCGAGCCAGCTGCTCCTGTTGCGCATTCAGAGGTACTAACACCGAGCTTTCGCTATGATTTTCATCCGGGGAAGATTGACTTGGCTCATTTTCCTTTAGATCAATGGCGTAAATGTGCGCGCGACGTCTTATCGGACCGCAACCGAGATTTGCTTCACCTCGGGCACCCTCAAGGAGACCTAACTCTTCGTCAGCAGATCACGCAGTATTTATTTCAATCACGCGGCGTTCGTTGCAGTCCAGATCAACTCATTCTTGGGTCTGGAACCGAACAGCTGCTGCCGTTCTTACTGCGCCTAATGGGACAACAAGGTGTGCTTGCAATTGAGGATCCCGGCTATTCCTTAACGCACCATTTCTCACAGGACAGTGCTTATCAGGCGATTCCAATTGCTGTTGACGAAGAAGGCATGCGCGTCTCCGAACTCAAACAGACAGAAGCCACAGCCGCTTATGTAACGCCGGCTCACCAGTTTCCTACTGGCGCCATTTTGTCTGCATCGCGGCGCAATCAGCTGCTCACCTGGGCGAGCGAAACGGGAAGCTACATCATCGAAGACGATTACGACAGTGAGTTCCGTTACGTAGGGATGCCCATTCCTGCGCTTCAAGGCTTCGATACACAAGACCGAGTCATCTATTTGAGCACGTTTTCTAAGTCGCTTATGCCGTCTCTACGGATTGCCTATGCGGTCGTTCCTCGCCATCTTCTCGAGGTCTACCGAGCACGATTTGGTCATTATGCTGCTACCGTTCCTCGTTTTGACCAGGCGACCTTGACGCAGTTCATGGAACAAGGTCACTTTGAGAAGCACGTGAATAGAATGCGTAAGCTCTACAAGCGCAAACTGGACCTCTTGCATCGTATCGGATCTCGTTATGACGACTGGCTCTCCATCTCAGGAGACCAGGCAGGAATGCATGTCGTCATCGATTGCAAGACAAAGCTTTCTGGCGAGCAACTCCGCAAGCTACTTGCTGAAGAGAGTATCCGTCTCTCCTCGCTCGACCATTACCGGATCGACCGTACGACGTCGTCTTCAAAACTGTTGCTTGGATTTGGTGGTATTCCGGAAGAAGAACTGGAAGAAGCCCTGACGGTTCTGTTTGAAGAACTAAAAAAAATCTGTATACAAAAAACCACAGGCTCTAGTTGAGTCTGTGGTTTGTTTCATTAAAAGAGGCCGCCAACAAAGTCTGTCACGTTACCCCATAACCCTGCAAAAAAGGCACCGATTCCCTGGAACACTAAAGAGATCCAGCTAGCACGTTCCACCGCAGCTGTAGTCACTACATCTACGCCAGCATCTTTTTCAAGGATATAACCTAAATCTTCGCCTTCTGTCTTCTGAAGCTTCACTTTACCGACCACTTGGCCTTTTTCCACTTCAGCTTCTAAGAGCTCCGTTTCAGGAGTGAAGACTGGTGTGTACAATTCTTTTTCACCAGATTTGATGACCATAGAGATGCCGTCTTTCACAGCAATTCCGACTTCATCTTCTTTCCCTTTATCGATGGCAATCGTTTCCGCACCCTCGATTGTTTGTCCAGGTGCCACGATCTCTTGTTTCGTAAACTGAGCAAAACCGTAATCCATCATGGCACGTGTTGCATCAAAACGTGCTTTATAAGAACCCACACCTTTAGAATCGACTGCCTTCATGACCACGGTGATCAGACGCATGCCGTTACGTTCTGCAGTTCCTGTGAACGAGTGACCTGCAAGTTCTGTCGTCCCCGTCTTCAATCCGTCGATTCCTTCGTACTCATACACAAGTCCTGGAAGCATGAAGTTCCAGTTCGACATTTCAATCGCGTCTTCTGTTCCTTCACGGAATGTCTTCTTTGGAATACTTGCTACTTCTAACACTTCTGGATAGTCTTGAAGTAATAAGAAAGCAAGACGTGCTACAGACTCTGCTGGCATAACGTTTTCATCATTAGCGCCCGTTGAAGCTGGGTGCATTCCCATCAAGTCCGCATTATTAAGTCCTGTCGAGTTCACAAATGTGTATCCTTCAAGACCCATTTCTTCTGCTTTTTCATTCATTAAATTGACAAAGTTGTCTTCAGTGCCTGCAATAGTCTCAGCAATTGCTACAGTAGCAGCGTTTGCTGAATAAATCGCCATAGCCTCGTACAATTCACGAATCGAATAGGTACCGTCTTGACGAAGCGGAACATTACTTAAAGCACGATTTTGAGAAAGCTTGTATGTATAATCCGTCACAGAATACTGCTGATCCCATGAAATACGTCCTTCTTCAATGGCTTCAAACAACAGGTATTCTGTCATCATTTTTGTCATACTGGCAATTGCAAGTGGTTGCTCTGCATTCTTGCTATATAGAATTTTCCCGGTCTCTGCGTCAATCATTATTGCAGCATCTACTGTAAGATTGAGCGGATCTGTCTCCGCTTGTGCTGCTTGTGGAACGCCCACGATTCCCGAAATCAAAAGCATCGGAACGAGGATCCACTGTGCCATCCATTTTTTCAACGTATTTACCCTCCAAAGCCTATTTTTCCTTGCTCATTTTATCACAAGAAGTCGCAAAATAATGCATGTTCATTAAAAAAACACACATAATGCCTAGTTTAGACGGCATTATGTGTGCGAATGTTCCTGATTGGAACTAGTTATTAGGAAATAGAATAATTCGGTGCTTCTTTTGTGATTTGAACATCGTGTGGATGACTTTCACGAAGACCGGCACCTGTCATTTTGATGAATTGTGCTTCGTTACGAAGTTTTTCTAAGTTGTGTGCTCCACAGTAACCCATACCAGAACGAATCCCGCCTGTTAGCTGGTGAATCGTATCTGCAAGAGGTCCTTTGTAAGGAAGACGTCCTTCGATTCCTTCTGGAACCAATTTCTTCGCATCTTCTTGGAAGTAACGGTCTTTTGATCCGCGTTCCATAGCACCGATTGATCCCATACCACGGTACACTTTGAAACGACGACCTTGGAAGATTTCTGTTTCTCCAGGGCTTTCTGTAGTACCTGCAAGCATACTACCTAGCATGACGACATGGCCACCAGCTGCTAGAGCTTTCACGATGTCTCCAGAGTACTTGATTCCGCCATCTGCGATGATAGACTTACCGTGCTTACGTGCTTCACTTGCGCAATCGTAAACTGCCGTGATTTGTGGAACCCCAACTCCTGCAACAACACGTGTTGTACAGATCGAACCTGGCCCAATACCAACTTTGATTACATCTGCGCCTGCTTCAATCAATTCGCGTGTTGCTTCTGCTGTTGCCACGTTTCCTGCAATTATTGCAAGTTCTGGGTAAGCAGCGCGAATTTCTTTTACTGTCTCGATAACACCTTGAGAGTGGCCGTGAGCCGTATCAATTGTAATAACGTCGACATGAGCCTTCACTAGCTTCTCTACTCGCATTAACGTATCTTTAGTGACTCCAACAGCAGCTCCTACTAACAGTCGACCGTGTGCGTCTTTTGCAGCATTCGGGAATTCGATGACTTTCTCGATGTCTTTAATCGTGATAAGACCTTTTAAAGTGCCATCTTCTGAGACAATCGGAAGTTTCTCGATTTTGTATTGTTGAAGCATTTTTTCTGCTTCTTCTAATGTTGTTCCTACAGGTGCTGTCACTAGATTTTCTTTTGTCATGACATCATCAATTTTCAATGAATAGTCTTGAATGAAACGAAGGTCACGATTTGTAATGATCCCAACTAACTTCTGCTCTTCTTCATTGTTGACGATTGGTACACCGGAAATACGGTATTTGCCCATCAAATGTTCTGCATCATACACTTGGTGAGTCGGTGTGAGGAAGAACGGATCCGTGATGACGCCATTCTCTGAACGTTTTACAGTCTCTACTTGTTCTGCCTGCTCGTCAATACTCATGTTCTTGTGAATGATCCCAAGACCACCTTGGCGCGCCATAGCAATGGCCATTTTCGCTTCTGTCACTGTATCCATCCCTGCACTGATTACCGGGATATTTAATTTAATCGTTTCCGTCAGTTGAACAGACAAGTCGACATCCTTTGGCAATACCTCTGATTTCGCTGGAACAAGCAATACGTCATCAAATGTTAAACCTTCACGCTGGAATTTTGATTCCCACATTTTCCGTCTTCCTCCTCTTGATTTTAAATATTAGTGTTAAGGTTATCAGCGGTCTAGAGAGGTGTCAAGGTAAGCACAAATTAAACATGTATTCCGATTTTTCAATCACTTAGTTCCATAAGAAAAAGCGGATTTCTCCGCTTTTATAAGTACTTCACCAAGTCTTCTTCAATTTTGGCAGGGCTTGTTTGAGGAGCATAGCGCTTTACAACATTGCCTTCACGGTCCACTAAGAACTTTGTAAAGTTCCATTTGATTCCTTCAGACAACAAGCCTTTCTTTTCCGATACTAAATGTTGAAACAGTGGTTCTGCTTGATCACCTTTCACATCAACTTTCGCAAACATCGGGAACGACACACCGTAGTTGCGTTGGCAGAAACTCATTGTCTCATCAATGTCATCGAACTCTTGATTGTTAAACTGGTCGCTTGGAAAGCCGAGTACTTCGAAGCCTTGGTCCTTATATGTATCATACAGCTTCTGAAGCTCTTCAAACTGTGGCGTGAACCCGCACTTACTAGCCGTGTTGACGACAACTAACACTTTTCCTTTATACGCATCTAATGCTACTTCGTCACCTGTTGTTGCTTTCACTTTGAAGTCGAATACAGTAGTCATGAAGAAAATCGCTCCTTTCGGTAGTACTTTTACTTTACGGAGGATGCGTGCAGAATTCAACTTTGATGCCTATTAGATGTGGAGAACGCCACTCTAGAAATCTTGTAAAAATCGGGCGTGTCCGTGGAGGCGCTCTTTGCCTCTATGGATGCGACCGATTTTTGCGGGGATTTCTGGCGTTCGCAACTCGATACCATTTAGATGTGGAAGGCGTTCGCCCAGAAATCTCGTGAAAACCAGGCGCACCAATTGAGGCGCTCTTTGCCTCGGTTGGGGTGAATGGTTTTTACGTGTATTTCTAACGCCTGCAACTCGATAGTAAGAAAAGTGGAGCAGCCTTGCTCAGAAACTCTTCGGGAATCAGGCGTAACCCGTGAGGCGTTTTGTGCCTCATGGGTTGCGCCTGATTATTGAATGGGTTTCTAGGCTGCGCAACTGGATCCAGTTAGATGTGGAGAACGCCACTCTAGAAATCTTGTAAAAATCGGGCGTGTCCGTGGAGGCGCTCTTTGATGATGCAATTCAAGTTTGAAGAGAATCAGATTTTCCTAGAAAGGCTTTTGAGTCTTAAGGGCTTTTCTAGAAAGGGCGGGTTTGAGGCATTCATTCATTTGAGGGGATTTTTCGTTGCTTTGGTATGGAAATGACTTGCGGTGATTTTAAAAGTGGGGTCTGTGATCGCTGCTTTGATGCGAATCGTCGGCAGATGGACCATTTACGGAGGCAGATGACGCTTTTGCGTCGAGACCTCGTTCGTTCCTAGGTGCATCGTCGGCAGATGGAACGTTTACGGAGGCAGATATCGATTTTACGTCGGCAGATGACGCTTTTGCGTCGAGACCTCGTTCGTTCCTAGGCGAATCGTCGACAGATGGAACGTTTACGGAGCCAGATGTTGGTTTTACGTCGGTAGATGACGCGCTTGCGTCGAGACCTCGTTCGTTCATATGCGCATCGTCGGCAGATGGAACGTTTACGGAGGCAGATATCGATTTTACGTCGGCAGTTGGCGCGTTTACGTCGAGACCTGCCTGTAATATCTGCACCAATAGTCTCCACCATATATGCTCTTGCTAGAAAGGCCCTTCTACCATTAAAAGGCTGGCCCTAAGAGTCAGTTGCGCTTCTACACGTAATCGAGTTGCAGGCGTTAGAAATACATTCAAAGATCATTCGCACCCACAGAGGCAGAGGGCGCCTCTATGGGTACGCCTGATCTCCGAAGCATTTCTGGGCGAACGCCTTCCACATCTAAAAATATACAAAAAAGGCCATCCCTCTCGGGATGACCTCTTTCCATGTTGCCCAGCGACGTCCTACTCTCACAGGGGGAGACCCCCAACTACCATCGGCGCTGAAGAGCTTAACTTCCGTGTTCGGTATGGGAACGGGTGTGACCTCTTCGCCATCATCACT
>NZ_NOKQ01000272.1 GCF_002265435.1 Tetzosporium hominis | reverse complement strand
AAGAACAGAGTTGACGGTCACATTTGTCCCTTTTGTCATTTCGGCCAAACCTCTTGACAAACTGATCAAAGCGGTTTTTGTCATGGAATAAGGGATCATCTGCGGAAGCGGTTTAATGCCGGCCTCGCTTGCCAAATTGAGAACCCTTCCCTTATTCCGCTTCAGCATGGCCGGCAAAAACGCGCGGCAAAGCCTAACGGCGCTTAAAACATTTACTTCAAAATATTTGAGCCACTCTTCG
>NZ_NOKQ01000052.1 GCF_002265435.1 Tetzosporium hominis | reverse complement strand
TCCCACTTGGTCATATCTTGCATCAAGCGGTTGTAGCTATTGTAGCCTCCAACTGGGCTTGGTGCATCATCTGCAAGGATACCAAATTCGCGGACACCCACTTTCATCAACTGGGTAAATTTGGCCTTGATAGTTGCCAAATCTTCTTGGTAATGTGCTTCATTGCCAAAGCGGATGCGGTTGTTCATGAATGGATGGATAGTCC
>NZ_NOKQ01000054.1 GCF_002265435.1 Tetzosporium hominis | reverse complement strand
TAATCCTGTTCGCTCCCCACGCTTTCGCGCCTCAGCGTCAGTTACAGACCAGAGAGTCGCCTTCGCCACTGGTGTTCCTCCACATCTCTACGCATTTCACCGCTACACGTGGAATTCCACTCTCCTCTTCTGCACTCAAGTTCCCCAGTTTCCAATGACCCTCCCCGGTTGAGCCGGGGGCTTTCACATCAGACTTAAGAAACCGCCTGCGCGCGCTTTACGCCCAATAATTCCGGACAACG
>NZ_NOKQ01000055.1 GCF_002265435.1 Tetzosporium hominis | reverse complement strand
TAGGTTTAAATCTTAAATATGTTTTTTTTGTTAGTCTTTTGTTATATGTTTTTGATCTTTTTCATTAATTATTTTTTGATAGTCTTTTAATTCATTGATTTTTATGTGAATGTTTTTCATTTTTTTTTTATTATTTTAATTTTGCTAGTGTGTGTATTTGTTATTTTTTTTTTATTATATCGTTTAGTTTGTTTTGGTTGTATTTTTTTTTTGTGTTATGCGGTTTTAATTTCTTAGTTTTT
>NZ_NOKQ01000056.1 GCF_002265435.1 Tetzosporium hominis | reverse complement strand
TAATAAAAAAAATTGTTATAATAATAAAGGGAAACCTCATACGACTACATCAATAAAGGAAGTGCCATATGTATAAATTTACTGGTTATGCTGCAAAAGCGATTCTTTCTTTGCGCGGCGGAATTAAAGTATACAATAAAGAAAATCTTCCTAAAGACACAGGTTTCGTTATTGCGTGCACACATGCAGGATGGGTGGATGTCGTCGCACTGGGTGTCGGCATTTTGCCTATGGAAATTCAT
>NZ_NOKQ01000057.1 GCF_002265435.1 Tetzosporium hominis | reverse complement strand
AGCGTTGCAAGCTCTACCATCATCCTGGCTCTGCAGCCCGTATTCGTGATGATTGGTGCCTACTTCTGGTTTAAGGAAAAAACATCACTCGCCGCAATCGGCGGCATGGCAATCGCGTTCCTTGGGGTGTTCCTGCTCATTGGCAGCAGCGGACTCAGCGGGAGTGCGGGGCATTTGACCGGTGATGTGATGTCTTTGCTGGGAACGGCAGCTGTTGCTGCACATATGCTGCTTGGGCAATT
>NZ_NOKQ01000058.1 GCF_002265435.1 Tetzosporium hominis | reverse complement strand
AACTTGGGGAGTGGTGGAATGTTTCCTGTATTAGAAACGGATCGGCTTACACTTAGACAAATCAAAGATCAAGATGCAGAAGCCATTTTTGCTTGTTTTTCAAACCATGAGGTGACACGCCATTACGGAATTGAAAACATGGGATCTATAGAAGAGGCCATGTCAATGGTTCAATCGTTTGCCGGCCTTTATCAAGAAAAACGCGGGATACGGTGGGGAATTGAAAGAAGAGACACCAAAGA
>NZ_NOKQ01000335.1 GCF_002265435.1 Tetzosporium hominis | reverse complement strand
TGGAGAGGCGACGAAAATGCCGTAATTGAACGCTGTGCGCCTTTATATGCCGCAGAAATGCTCAAATATGGAATCCGGTTCGATACGGACCCGGTTACGTTGTACAAAATGGCCTATTTGCAGCGCGTTTTGGAACGCAGCTTGTTCCAGCAGCTCTATTGGGGCGTGGAGGATCTGAAGACGGTTCATTTATTGGATCATTATTTAGAAAGAATCAATGTGTGGGGTAAGGAGCTCGGGTT
>NZ_NOKQ01000059.1 GCF_002265435.1 Tetzosporium hominis | reverse complement strand
GGAAAATTGAATACTCCAGAAAAGCTCGAACGGAACCAGCGGAAAAAGTAGTAACTGAACATGGAGAATTTTATTATGCTCCATTTCCCAAACAATTTCCACGAGATGAAGTTGCTAACCGAGATATGGATGAGGTAGTGACCGAAGATACAAACCAGGTAATCATAAGGGGTTATTTTTACGAAAAAAAATAATATCATTGTGTCGAGGGACAAAAACATGCTCCTTTTGAGAGTTAAACA
>NZ_NOKQ01000060.1 GCF_002265435.1 Tetzosporium hominis | reverse complement strand
CTTCATCTCCAAAGACAATCTGGTCAAACTGTTCCTGAGCCAACTTGCCAACTAGAAATACGGATTTCTTATCCGCAAAAAGCATACTTGGGTAAACCTTCGCCCAAAGCAGACAATCTTCAGTCAGATGAATTCCCAGTTCTTCGTAAACTTCACGCGCTGCGCACTCAAAAGGACTTTCATCGCCTTCTCGCCCGCCACCTGGCAATTCCCAGGTATTAGGGTATGGAATGTTTGATTTGT
>NZ_NOKQ01000315.1 GCF_002265435.1 Tetzosporium hominis | reverse complement strand
CAACGGAAGGATGTGCATCACGTTGGTCAAGTGGCAATCCATCCAGCAACCAGTTCAGTTGCCGGCTCGAGATAGATAGAGGCTGGACAGACCCGAGGTCTGGCCAATCGAACAGTCCTTTCTCCAGTCTACGATAGTAGAGCCAGAAGCCGTTGTGGTCCCAAAACAAGATTTTCAGTTTATCTTTTTTTCTGTTACAGAAGACGAACAAAGCCTTCGAAAATGGATCTAACTGAAAAAGTTCCTGGACGATGACAGCAAGTCCGTCAATCGATTTGCGAAGGTCTGTTGGACCCGCTGCTAGATAGACGCGCTCGACAGCGCGACCATTCATCATACCAAGCGCAGCGTCCGGATCACTTGTAATAGAAGTGTCTCATCGTAGCCACTCGTCACCTCGATATCAACTTGATTTATTCTCAAAGAAATTGAGTTTTCTTTTGGTTCTTCGACGACACAGGAGACCCAACTGGTCTCCTCAGTAGATTCTCGATTGATTGGGGACTGTTTTCGTAGCCAATATTTCATATTGTGAAGTGCAATACCACTTGTTTCACACCATTCGACCAGGGACAAACCACTAGCACGATATTCTTCGATCATCGCCAACCAATACGCTTCTTTCTCTTTTCTTTTCAAAGAAAAAACCTCCCAAATTTCATTTGTGGGAGGAGTATCTCATGAATTTTCTTCTATTAGAATGTGTGCACTATTTGACGCTTACAATTATTTCTTCCAGATCTCTAGCTCTCTCCGAACATACTCCAATTGTAACAATCTCTCTTTAACTTCTGGAATAGTCAAACGATGAGTATTATGTGAATTGTATTCATGCTCTGTAGATAATTGCTTATCACCTTCAACAAAATACTTATCGTAGTTCAGATCACGTTTATCAGCAGGTACTCGGTAGAAATCTCCCATGTCTTCAGCAACTACATGCTCTTCACGAGTTAATAAAGTTTCAAACACTTTTTCACCATGACGTGTCCCAATAACTCGAATTTTATTGTCTGCTTCAAACAATTCTTTAATAGCAATAGCTAAATCTCCAATAGTTGACGCAGGTGATTTTTGAACCATGATGTCTCCAGCTTTAGCATTTTGAAATGCAAAGACAACTAATTCAACGGCATCTGCTAAGCTCATTAAGAAACGAGTCATTCCTGGATCAGTTACAGTAAGATCTTGACCAGCTTTGATTTGCTCAATAAACAATGGAATTACTGACCCACGAGAAGCCATTACATTTCCGTAACGCGTTCCGCAAATAAGCGTTTTTTCAGGATCTACTTTATTTGCTTTAGCTACGAAAACCTTTTCCATCATCGCCTTAGAAATCCCCATAGCATTGATCGGATAAGCTGCTTTATCGGTAGATAGACATATCACTTTCTTAACCCCTTGTTCTACGGCTGCGTTCACAACATTGTCTGTTCCAATAACATTTGTTTGAACTGCCTCCATCGGGAAGAACTCACATGAAGGTACTTGCTTTAATGCTGCAGCATGAAAGATGTAGTCTACACCATACATTGCATTCACTAAGCTATCCTTGTTACGAACATCACCGATATAAAACTTTAATTTATCACTTTTATATATCTTCCGCATATCATCTTGTTTTTTCTCATCACGAGAAAAAATACGAATTTCTTTAATATCCGTATGTAAAAAACGTTCCATGACTGCATTACCGAATGAACCTGTCCCACCTGTAATTAACAATACTTTATCTTTAAACATGATTTCCCCCAATTTAATTAGCTCTCGCTTTTACTTCTTCCAGACAACACGGTTAATATAATCTGTATAGGATGTAATGATACGTACTACTTTTTCTCCGACATTCGGCATTGAATAATCGGCTACTTGACGAAGTGTATTTGGATTTTGACTTTCAAGAATTTCAAGCCCCTGTAAGATACGCTCTTTTTCAAGACCTACCATCATTACAGAAGCTTCTTCCATTGCCTCTGGACGCTCATGAGCTTCACGGATATTTAACGCGCGGAACTTAAGAATAGAAGACTCTTCACTGATTGTTCCACTATCACTCAAAACTGCTTTAGACTTGATTTGCAACTTGTTGTAATCAATAAATCCTAAAGGTTTAAGAGTTTGGACATTTGCATGAAAAGTAATGCTTTTGTCTTCTATCATTTTCTTTGTTCTTGGGTGTGTACTGATGATGACAGGATAGTCATACTTTTCAGCAATTGAATTTAATGTATCAACCAAGTTGAAGAAATTTTTTTCAGAACTAATGTTTTCTTCTCGGTGGGCAGAAACTAAGAAATACTTTCCTTCTTCTAGCTCTAAACGAGACAATACATCAGATTCTTCTATCTCTTTTTTACGACTATTTAGAACTTCAAACATCGGACTACCGGTCTTAATAATACGGTCTGCAGATAGTCCTTCACGCAGTAGATACTCTCTAGCAATATCAGAATATGTAAGGTTGATATCTGCTACATGGTCTACAATTTTGCGATTCGTCTCTTCTGGTACACGTTGGTCAAAGCAGCGATTTCCTGCTTCCATGTGAAAGATAGGAATTTGACGACGTTTCGCTGCAATTGCACATAGACAACTGTTTGTATCACCCAGCACTAAAAATGCATCTGGCTTCACTTCATCTAGAACTGGATCAATCCTAATTAAGATATTTCCTACAGTCTCCACAGCAGCACCAGTAGCTGCATTTAAGAAATAGTCCGGCTTTCTCAAATTAAAGTCTTCAAAAAATACTTCATTTAATTCATAATCATAATTTTGACCTGTATGAACTAAAATATGCTCAATTGCATTAGAATCTTCTAATTTATTGATAACTGCCGATAAACGGATTATTTCCGGACGCGTTCCTACAACAGTCATTACTTTTAATTTCTTCACATTAAACCTCCAAGAAATAAGTATCTGGATTTTCAGGATCGAATGGTTCATTTACCCACATAACTGTTACCATATCTGATTCTCCTAAATTTTCGATATTGTGTGTATAACCTACAGGAATATCTACAACTTCTAACTTCTCTCCACTTACAAAGTACTCGATTACCTTATCTTCATCCGGCTTACGGAATCTAATAACACCACTTCCACTCACCACTAAGAATTTTTCGTTTTTCGTATGATGCCAGTGGTTGCCTTTTGTAATTCCTGGTTTAGAAATGTTAATAGATACTTGTCCCCTATCCATAGTTTTGATGAACTCTGTAAAAGATCCTCTTTGATCAACATTCATTTTCAATTCATAGCTAAATTGGTCTTCTGGTAAAAAGCTTAAATATGTACTATATAATTTCTTCTCAAATGGATCATCTAATTTTGGAACACTTCTATTTTCACGTGAAGTTTTAAAAGAATAGATTAAATCGACAATTTCACCGAGCTTCTTTTTATGGACAACCGGCACCTCTCTATAAAGAGTGTCCATACCATCTAAACATTTAATGAATTCATTAACTACATCATCAATATAAACTAGAGTTAGTTCAACATTAGGGTCATTTACTTGAATAGGAAGATCTCGAGCAATATTATGGCAAAACGTTGCAATCGCACTATTGTAGTTTGGCTTGCTCCATTTACCGAATACGTTTGGTAAGCGATAAATAAGAGTTTTGGCTCCTGTTTCCTTATTATAATTTATTAGTAAATCCTCACTTGCTTTTTTACTAACACCATATTCATTATTTAATTTAGCCTGAGTAGAAGATGAGAGTAATATTGGGCATGTATTTTTGTATTTACTCAAAAATTTTAGAAGTGTGTTTGTGAATTCATAATTACCATCCATGAATTCTGAATGATCTTTTGGTCGATTTACTCCAGCAAGATGAAATACGAAATCTACTTCCTTACAAAATTTCTCTAATAACGCAGCATTAGTTTCTTTACTACACTCCAAAATTTCTCCGCAATTTTGATTTCTCAATTCTGCAATTAAATTTTTCGCTATAAATCCCTTAGCGCCAGTAACTAAAATTTTCAAATAAGATTCCAACTTTCCAAATTGTTGAATTTTTCAAAAACCAAGAACTTATTAATATTCTTATAGATATAAATTTTCATATTGTTAAATTTAAATCTAACTCCAACTAATTTCAATTTTTTCCAATAGAACAAATTTTAAGTAGTTGAAATAAAAATGTCAATCCGAACTCAGCAAAATATATATTTCTTGTTTGACTTATCCTCTACTTGTTAAATGTCTATTTTAAGCGGATTCCCATACAGTATATTAAAAGGTATTTTTTGACATTTCAATTAAAAGCATTGAATAATCATCACTAAAATTCTAATAAATAATTAGAAAAGATCTTCGCATCATGATATACCATTATTTAGATTTTTTTTATACAAATACGAATAATACAAAACATATAGAAAAACTATTAAATATCCCCTAACATTGAATTCATTCGTTTTGTGATGCTCATCTATAAGAGTCGCTTAAAGCTTATATATAATGAAACTAAAAAATATCTCTCTTTTTTTTCTCAAATTTCTTACTCATTTTATATAAAAATAATATTAATAAAAACGAGGATGCATTACTTAATGTTTGGAATAATTGATTATTAGCGGGTATCATTAACCAAAAAATAAAAAATTGTCCCAGTAGTAAATATCCATATGGATTATTTGTAAGTAAAGTTTTATTCCATATTAGTGCAAACTTATAAGAAACAAAACCCATTATTAATGGTATCATGAAAAAGGAAAAATCTGAGGCTAACCATGGATATATTGTTGACCATAAGCTTAAAGTTGGCCAACCATTCCAAAATTGGTTTCTTACTAAATAACTATTATTAAATGGATTTGCAATTCCAATAAAATCGGTTAAGTATGAAGTGATTCCCCAAAAAGTTGTAAATCCAAATGTAAATTCGAAAGGTAAGATAATTGCCTTTTCTAATCCTATATAACCATGAGAAATATAAAAAAGTATCGTTTTAAAACCTTCAAAAATACTCGAATTTTCATCAATCCTATTTCCTATAAAAAACAAAATTAATAAAACTGAAGTAAAAAGAAGTATCAAGGTAGTTATTTTTCTTTTTACACTATTCTTTTTTGCACTGTGATTATAGTTTCTCATTCTAACAATATTAATAATAATTGGTATACATGACATTAAAAGGCCCGCTATGGTGATCATTGCACCAATAAGTAATGCATGTATTAGATATATTAAACTTGTTATAAAAAACAAAATTTTATAGAGATTTTTTAATTCCTTCCAATATATTACTGATAAAACCAAATAGATATATTTCAATCCAGACAATAACGTTAGTAAAATTGAGACTGTAGATCCAAAACTTCTGCTTGAAGTATTATACTCAGTATTATTCCTTAAAAACTTCACATGTTCATATGCCTTACCAGGATTAAGAATAAATTTAATAATACTTTCAGTATCATAATAAAAAGCATTTATACTATTTATACTACTTATGATTGTAATAAGCATCGAGACTAAAATTAATTTCTCAATTTTCTTACTGAATTCCCAAACAAAAACTTTTGTTTTCGATACAGAAATTTTATTTTGTGCAAATAAATATCCAACAACTATAAATATATTTGTAATGGTCATAAAGAATAGTAATAAAATACTTTGGCTATCATTCAATAAGAGATGTAGCACATAAGTTCCAACTAAATAAAATATGATTATGGATAGAGGAAGATAATCAAATTTGAATTTATTAGTTTTTAAGTGCAATTTCGTATCAGCGTTATATAAGTTCAACTCTCCTCCCCCTTTTTATTAGTTATATCTAATTTTATAAAATGGAAATATATGTATATCATACTAAATGAATAAATAGATGAAGAAATTAGTTTTGAATAAATAAGTCCCCATATTCCATAACTGGGCACAAGAATTATTGCACACGTTAATTGGGCAATCCCGCTAATATAAGCCCCAATCTTCAGTTTATTTCCTAAGCCTTGGGACGATGAAAACTGATTAAAATAATCCCCTATCCCATGTATTAAAAATGTAATTGAACATATTATCATAAAATTTAAGGCTTCATTATAATCAGGATCGAAAAATATAGGAAAAAAAGTTTTTACACCAATATTTAAAATTACAAATCCTAATAATGAAATTAAAATAGTGCCCACTATATTTTTTTTTGACAATCTACCATTATTGGCATTTTCTTTAAATTTTATAGTAGCTAGAGCAAGTGGAATCATACTCAATGGAGCTGACATGCTTAAAGCTAACGAATACATTCCAAATATTGATTTGTTAATCATTCCACCTACAATTACTGTTAGCAGATCACCAACAAATACACCAGCAAGAGAACCTTTATAGAGTTGGAAACCGTTACTTTTATTCTCATTTAATAATTCACTTACATCATTTTTAAAGCTAGATGAAATCGTTAATCCTAATCTTAACCAAGTAATCAAATGTATAATAAAATATACAGTTCCATAGATAATTAAGGCTAATTCAAACTCAATTTTGTAGTCTAACTTCTTGAGAACAAAATATATAACTAGTAATATCACCTGTGGGAGAACAGTCTGAAAAACAATATCGGAGATTCGGTTACTACCTTTTAAAACTGTAATATACATTCGTTGTAAAATTATTGTAAAAACTAAAGGAATTGCAAAAAAAACTACGTCATCAACGTTTATTAAATATTTATTTAAAATTATTAATATTATCAAGGCTAGAATCGCATATACCACTGAAATAGCTACTGTAATAATAACTGTTGTACTCAATAGAGACTTTTCCTTTTTCACATCATTTATTGCAATTAATCTAGCCGCAGAAAAATGTATCCCTCCATTAATTAGGGCCGATGACATAATAATTATAGAAATTGCATATTTATAGTATCCGAAATTATCTTCATTCATTGCGTGGGTCATTAAAATATTTACCATAAAAGATATTATTACTACGGCATAATTTGATAACATTAACATGCTGAATTGAGTAATTGTTCTTTTAGATATCGAAACCTTCATAAAAAACCCTCATCCTAAAGTTGACATAAATCAAAAAAATTTTTAATCCGTTTAGTGTATACATCATAATTAAAATGTTCTTCTGCAGTTTTGACTGCGTTTTGAGACATCATTTTATATTCTGTATTTTGTATTAATAATGCTTTCCTGACTGTACTTGCAAAAGCATCAGAACTAAAATCACTTACTATTAGTCCATTAATACCGTCTTTTATATATAATCCTAAATCACTTGTAAGATTGGTTATGATCGGTACTCCAGCAGCTAAAGCTTCTGGCACTTTTGAAGGGAATCCAGCTTTTGAGTATCGCGAATAAGGTCTCATCAATATTAAAAAGTGTTCTTCTGATAGTTTTTTATCAATTTCAGCTTTAGGAAGTCTGTCTAATATTTCGAGTGAATCTTTTAAAGTATTAATATAATAATTAGACCTTGCAAATTGTTTCTTAAAATCGTTAATATTTTGTCCAACTAATGTGCATTTTATTTGTTTTAATTCCTCTTGAGAAAGCTCACACAATCCTTCCAACGCTACATCTAAATAATCCTTTTTAGCAGAAGTGCCTGCATAAAATAATTTTAAATTGGGTAGTAGTGGCAATTTGTGTTCTTGAAAACTATTAATATCTATTTGAGGAGGAATCACAATAGTATTACATAATTTTGCTTTAAAATAATTCTCTAAAAAAGTTGTTATACAAATTATATTTTTTGCTTTCGGTATTAAGATTCTAATTTTCATGTCATGTAATAGATATGCTAAACTAAACTTCCTAAATTTATATTGATCACTACTATGCCATTCAGTTACATCAACTACAGCTGGGATTTTAAAGTGCTTCTTAAGCATGTAATGTAAAATAAAACTATAATTTCTGTAAGTTGCATAAACAATTTCAGTTCTATTCAATTCATCTTTTGAAATTTTTTTTTCTATAATTTTATTAATATTATTTCGATTAATGACTCGTAAAATCCTACTTGAAGTTTTTCTTTCAAAGTTTCTATATTCTATTCCTTTATACATATATACTTTTTTCTTTTCATTATAATCAACTATTCTCTCAGATCCATTACAAAGTACTATAACTTTATATCCTGAATCTTGAAAACCAAGTGCTAATGATAATATCCTATTTGAGGTTGCTTCTCCAAAAGGAAATGGACTATAAGTAAACATAATTATTATTTTTTCTTTTTTCATAAACTAATACTTTTCCTTGTGTAATGTTTTATCATATAAATCTTTTAACATAGCATAAATTTTTTCTTGAGAGAATTTTTCATAAACATTTTTTTGGGCCATCATACTAAAATCTTCTCTTTCATCTTTATTTTTATATAGTCGATTAATAGCCGTAATTATCGCTTCACTGTCCCTTGGAGGTATCAGTAGACCATTTTCTTCATTAATTATGACTTCTTTATTTCCTCCTACTGATGTACTAACAATGGCTAAACCTACCGCACACGCTTCTAATAGAGCATTGGATAAATTTTCATGTAAAGTTGGAAATAAAAACACATCGCTTGCGATCATAATTTTCAAAACATCATTTCTCTTTCCTAATATATAGACTCTTTCATCTTCAATTTCTTTTCTTAGTTCATTCTTAAGGATAGTAGTATATGGGCCATCTCCAACAAAGAGAAAGACAATATTTTTATTCTTAATCTGTTTTACTGACTCTATCGCATATGATAAACCCTTATCATATGTCATTCTTCCAACATATGTAACAACCATAGATTTATCATTAATTCCAATTTCATTTCTAAAATCATTTTTTCTATGTTTTTCTTCATTAATTATTGGTACGGGATTATGAATCACTCCTGAAAAATTAGATTTTTCATTTAATCCAAATTTATTTGACATGTCATAACATACGGTATAAAATCTGCTACTTAATCTTATAGTTAATGGCTCAATAATTGTTTGATATAGGAGTTTTAAAAAAGGATGAAATCCAATAGCATCTACAGAACTACCATGCACTGTTGTTATAACTTTTTTACAACCAGCTATCCTAGCTGCCAACACAGCGTATAGTCCAGCAGATTGCAATCCTGAAATATGGATAATATCTGGATTAAAAGTCTTTATCTGAAATATCATTTTTTTTAAAAGTCTAATATTGAAAGTTTTACCAGGTCTTTCATCTTGAATTAAATTTCCGAAGTAATAATAATTTTTCAGCCACGAATTTTCGATTCTTTCCATAGAAACGTTTGGTCCACTAGTATTAGGTGGCAAAATATAATGAAGCATAACCTTGGGTTTATTTGTATCTTTTTCCAAACAATCTTTCCTCCCTTTTTGCGATGATTGACTTATATAGTTTATTTGATGAGGATTTTTAAGATCATACTTTCAAATTTACAATAATATATAAATTAAATTCTGAAAAATTCCAAATTGTGAGCTAAGGATTCATTATTATAAGTTTTCAAATAAATTTCGAAACTCATCTGTATAATTAATATAATTAAAAGTGTTATCATTAGTATTGCATTTCATTGATTTGATTTGAGAAGTAGTTAAATTTGAAATCACCTTGAAAACTTCTGATATATCCTCTTTTAATAAAAATCCATTTTCTCCATCTCTTAAGAAATCTCCAATATCACTACTATTATTGGTGATAACAGGAACCTTGCAACTCAAACTTTCAACGAATTTAGTAGGAAAACCAGCTTTTGTTAATCTGGTAGTATCTCTGAAAAAGATACTATAATCTGATAGTTTTAAAAATTCCAAACTTTCATTATGCGATATTCGCCCTAAAAATTTCACTCTATCTTCTAAATCATTTACTATGCGTAAATGTTCTGGATAATAATCAATATATTGTTCTTTTGTTATACCTACGATATTAAACTGATAATCCAGATATTCCTCTAACTTATAAAGAGCTTCGATTATAAGATTGATTTTATCTTTATTTTTACCAGGACTTCCGGAATAAATAAATTTTACTTTTTCACTTCCGACAATATTTAATGAATTGTTCCACTTTGTCTCAGTTAAATCAACCAATGGGGGAATTCTATAAACATTTTTGCAATCTTTATAATGATTTTCCAAATATTTACTTATAACAATTAAACCATCTAATTTTTTATGAACAACTCTCATTCGCAAAAATGAATCAAAGCCTTTGATTATTTTATATTTTATGTTCATACCTTTGGTACTGTACCACTCTGTACAATCTGCTATTATTTTTATATTATTTTTACTAGAAAATTTTTTTAGCCTATATAAGGAGATTGATGGAAAATTGTATGCAATTAATGCTTTGACATTAACATAGTTATTTACTATTTTTTTTATAGAACCAATATGACTTAAATACTGAATCCACTCTTTTATAGATCTTGGATAAGGAAGTGACCAACAGTCGAAACCTTGGACTTCCTGCTTTGTTTTCAAAGTGTTTGTATTATAGTCCAAGGATTTATCGATATCAACAAATACAACTCGGTAACCGAGTTGGCGCAGTGCCTTTCCATTACTTAGTACTCTGTGAGCAGCTGCATTTTTATCAGGTAATTCAAACCCTCCCAGATAAATAATCGTTCCTTTTTTCATATTATAAATTCTCCTTATACCAACTAATTGCTTCCTCAATTCCTTGCTCAAAACTCCACTCTGCATCATAACCAAAGTTCGTTTTAATTTTTGTAACATCTGCATTACTATGTTTAATATCGCCAACGCGGTCAGGTCCATAAATTGGTTGAATGTCTTTTCCTAATGCTTCATTTAAATAGTTATATATATCTATTAAACGCTCCTGACCACCAAAGGCTACATTGTAAGCTTGACCTCCCGCTTCACTATGTGCAAAACAAGCTTTAAGGTTTGCTTCAATCACATTTTCAATATAAGTAAAATCACGACTTTGATTTCCATCCCCATTAATTGTAGGCGCTTCGTCATTTATTAACATTTTAATAAACTTAGGAATAACAGCTGCATATGCACCTTCTGGATTTTGGCGCCGACCAAATACATTGAAATATCTTAAACCGTATGTATCTAAGTTATATAGTTTTTTATAAAGACGACCGTATTCCTCGTTTACTTTCTTAGTTAATGCATATGGAGATAGAACATTACCTTCTCTTCCTTCTTTTTTAGGTAAGGTAGGTTCGTCACCATATACTGATGAACTGGAAGCATAAACAAATTTTAGAACATCTTTTTGTTTTGCTGCTTCCATCATATTTAATGTACCTTTAATATTTACTTCTTCATAAAAAACTGGCATTTCGATGGATCTTGGAACACTTCCCCAAGCCGCTTGATGTAAAACATAATGAACTCCTTTGCAAACTTCCAAACAAGTCTCATAATTAGTGATATCACCTTCAATAAACTCAAAGAGCTCATGCCCCACAAATCCTCTAAGGTTTTCAATTCGTCCAGTAGATAGATTATCTAATCCACGAACCATTACTCCCATGTTTAATAATGCCTCTACTAAATTACTTCCTATAAAACCAGCAGCTCCAGTCACTAGAACTTTTGATCCTTCTGGGAATTCTAAATGTTTATATGCCATACTTATAATCTCCAATACGTGAAGCCAAATTCTTCAGCTTCAATTCTATTGTATATACCTTTAATGTCCATTAAGACTTTTTGTTTTAAGTGTTTTCCATAAATCTTTTCAATCGTCTCAAATTGAATTTCCTTAAATGCATTATGAGGAACAGCTGCAATAAGAGCGTCTAGATTTTGCAACTCTTGAAGTTCTACTAAATCGATTCCATATTCATGCATTAAATCATCACGATCTGCTTCAGGATCAGCTACCATCGTTTCAACACCATATTCAGCTAGTTCTTTAATGACATCAACCACTTTTGTATTTCGTACATCCGGACAGTTCTCTTTGAAAGTAACACCAAGAATACCAACTTTTGAACCATTGATTGGAATTCCAGCTTTGATCATCTGTTTAACAGTCGATTCTGCGACGTATTTCCCCATGTCATCATTAATTTTACGACCAGACAAAATAATTTCTGAGTGATACCCAATCTGTTCTGCCTTATATGTAAGGTAATATGGATCTACACCGATACAGTGACCTCCGACAAGACCAGGGCTGAACTTTAAAAAGTTCCACTTTGTACCCGCAGCATCAAGAACTGCTTTTGTATCAATGTTCATTTTATTAAAAATGATAGATAGTTCATTCATAAAAGCAATGTTAATATCCCGTTGTGCATTCTCGATAACTTTTGCAGCTTCAGCTACCTTAATACTTTCTGCACGATAAACCCCAGCATCAACTACTAGTTCATATACTTTTGCAATCGTATCTAGTGTCTCTTCATCCATGCCAGAAACAATCTTCACAATAGTCTCAAGTCGATGTTCTTTATCACCTGGATTGATACGTTCAGGTGAATACCCAACTTTGAAGTCAACACCGCACCTCAAACCCGAAACGTCCTCCAGAATCGGAACGCAAACATCTTCAGTTACACCTGGATATACAGTAGATTCGTAGACAACAATAGATCCTTTTGTAAGATTCTCTCCTAAAAGACGACTGGCCGATTGAATAGGCGTTAAGTCCGGCGTGTGATCATCTTTTACAGGTGTTGGGACTGCTACAATATGAAACTTAGCTTTCTTTAAATCTTTAGGATTTGACGTGAACTCAACAGTAGTAGTAGAGATAATTTCATTACCCACTTCTTTCGTTGGATCGACTCCTGATTTATATAGATTTACTTTTTCTTCACTGATATCAAACCCGATAACATTAATCCTTTTTGCGAATGCTACAGCTATTGGCATTCCTACATAACCTAAGCCAATTAACGAAATACTTTCTTTCTTATCTTTAATTTTTTGGTATAACCCCAATTCTTTCCCCTCCGAGGTGGCAGATTTCTTCTAAATATTTATTTATAACTATCTTTCGATCAAATTCATTTTCTACTAATTGTCTACTCATTTTTCCAAAAACGCTTTGTGTTTCAGGTGACAATTTTATAAATTTCTCGACGACAGAAAGGAATGCCTCTTTATCTTTTGGAGGAAATACAAAACCCGAAACATTATGTTTAATAATCTCTCTACATCCAGGAATATCAGATGCAATTAAAGGTCGTGCACATGCAGCCCCTTCTAACAATACGTTTGCTGTCCCTTCATGATAAGAAGGGAGAATTATAGCATTTGCCTTTTCAATAAATGGTTTCACATCGGCTTGTTGGCCATGATACGTTAATACATTATTTCGTGTAAGTTCATTAAGAAGATCCTCATAATCTTCATCACATCCACCAACTATATGAATATGTGCAGTGTGTTGATCCAGCTGACTCGCAGCATAAATGATTTCTTCAATTCCCTTATCTTTCATAACTCTACCAATGAATAAAAAATTGATCGGCTTCGTTTCCTCAGGATAAGGTAGTGGGATATACTCAATAAGATTTACTCCTGATCCAGGTAACAAAATTAACTTGTTCGACAGGTTTAACTTTTCTTTTAAAAACTTCAGATTATAGTTGTTTTGAAAAAAAATCGTTTTAGATTTTTTCAATCCTAATTTATAGAGAAAGAGAACGAATTTTTGTAATAACCCTTTATTTTCTATTGCTGTGCCTAAACCGGTTATATTTGTGAGGTACGGTGTTTTAGTAACTCTACAAGCCATTCCACCAAAAATATTTGGTTTTATAGTATAGGTTAGCACTACATCTGGTTTAATTTTTTTGATTAGTTGGATATAATTCTTCAATAAGAGTAAATCCTTAAATGGGTTAGTTCCTCTTCTATCAATAGGAGAGTCTATTACATTCACTTTTAAATTCTGTATTTTCTCTGTAAACTCATCTTCGGGGACAGAGACATATATCTCATTTTCTTGTGCTACTAGCTCCGATAATAATTCTTTTCTAAATTTATATAATCCCATTGAATTGTTTGTTAAAATTAATATTTTCATTTTATCTCCTAGTGAAACTTAATAGCTTTAGCAGGAGCACCAACAGCAGTACAATTTGCAGGTAAATCTTTAACTACAACTGCTCCAGCACCAACCACTGTATTTTCTCCAATACTTACACCCTGAATTATTGAGCTACTAGTCCCCATAGAAACACATTCACCGATAAGTGTTTCACCTGATACATTTACGCTTGGTAAAATCGTAGAATAATCACCTATTGTAGCATCATGACCAATCGTACAATCTAGATTAATAATTACATGCTTTCCAACTTTAATATTCGTTGTAAGTGTATTTTCTGCACAAATAATACTGCCTTCCCCAAATTCCACAGTTTGTGAGTATCGTACTAGCGGATCAATCAATACAGGAAACGTATTATTCGTACTTTCTAATTCAGATAATACTTTTTTCTTTATGACTGGGTCACCAATCGCACAAACTACATTAATGCTCTTATCCATTAACCAATCAGTGCCACCAAGTACTTTAACTCCATTCACTTCAGTACCTTGCACACTATGATTATCATCAATAAAACCTAAAAGGTTCCATGTATCTTCAACTTTATTTATCTCATCAATTAACCACGCTACTTCTCTTCCAAAACCACCTGATCCTATAATTACGATATCTTTCATTTTAATTGCCTCCAGTTCCTTTAAACGGTTCCATAGTCGCCGCCGTCTCCGAGTTAATCCCTTCCCGAAAAAACACTTTCTTAAGTGTCAGAAAAATAATCTTCCAATCGTTTAAAAAAGACACATTCTCCACATACTCCACATCTAACTCAAACTTCTCTTCCCAGCCAATTGCATTACGACCATTTACTTGAGCCCAACCAGATAAACCCGGTCGAACATTATGCCGTTTTTTTTGTCTTTTGTTATAGCCCAGTGGTAATATGTCAACCGAAAAAAATGAGTGAATTGG
>NZ_NOKQ01000385.1 GCF_002265435.1 Tetzosporium hominis | reverse complement strand
GGATTACGCCAAAGCTTGCCAACGTGACGAAAGAAACGGTTCTACATATGGTAAAAGACCATATCAATCTATCATTACTGATGAATCAAGTGGGGGTATGAGAATGAATCAATGGATGGAACTCGCAGACCAGGTGCTTGCTGGAGCAGAAGTGACCGACGAAGAGGCGCTTTCGATATTAAACTGTCCTGATGAAGATATTTTGCTTTTAATGCATGGGGCTTTTCATATCAGAAAACACTT
>NZ_NOKQ01000062.1 GCF_002265435.1 Tetzosporium hominis | reverse complement strand
GTAATTATATTACAAAGACGATGAGCTTTGTTATCAACTGTTGACAGATGCTCATATTTAACTACTGGAGCTCGTTTCATAAATTGAAAAACAGACACTAGAGCACTTGGCACGACAAATCAACACCGATCTTCAAGAAACTTTTGATTCTATCGGAGTCACTTTGTTCGATTTCAAAGTTGAATTTGGCCGCACGGCATACGGTGAGATCCTGCTTGCAGATGAAATTTAACCAGACACATG
>NZ_NOKQ01000063.1 GCF_002265435.1 Tetzosporium hominis | reverse complement strand
ACCGGATGCCCGCGCATGGGGGTTTGCTTACCGTCGTTAGCCGGTAATGCCGGAGCAAGACGTTTAGCGACAAAATCTGCCGCATGTTGTTCAATGACTGGCGCGCCTTTCTCCAGACAATACTGACGCTCTTTCACACCCAAACGAAAGCGAGAGCGAAATTTTGAACGGGATAAACGCGCGAAGAGTGGATCGAGAGACTGCATTAATAAACTGAACGCCCTAATTGTTTCGTCAATTGTT
>NZ_NOKQ01000064.1 GCF_002265435.1 Tetzosporium hominis | reverse complement strand
CGGTATTTTGGCCTCCACCTTTTTGCTGCCGCTTTGGCTGCTGTTTGTCATTCATCCGTCGCTCTTGCCTGATAATTTATCGTTTATCGGGTTGAATAAAGACACCCATATTCCGATTATCATGCAGATTTTCCTGGCGGATCTCGGCGTCGAATTTTTAAGAATGGCCGCCATTCATACGCCGACGGCGCTTTCGACTGCAATGGGCCTGATCGCCGCTGTATTGATCGGCGATATCGCGAT
>NZ_NOKQ01000142.1 GCF_002265435.1 Tetzosporium hominis | reverse complement strand
TTCTTTTACTTTATTTTTGATGTTTTGTATTAATATCTTTTTTAGTTGTTATATTATTTTGAATTTATAGTTTTTAGTGTTCGCGTTTAATTATGTACTGTTTTTTTTTTTTTTTTTTTGTAGCTTTTGTATTTGTTGTTGTTTTCGCTACTTTCATTCGTTTCAATTGTGGGTTGATGGTGATTATGTTTCGAGATGTTGTCTTTTTGGTTTTTCTTGTGTTTTTAAGGGTCAAGAATCGGAG
>NZ_NOKQ01000065.1 GCF_002265435.1 Tetzosporium hominis | reverse complement strand
TGGGACATCGTATCCCAATCCGATTTGCTTCCCATAATAACTCCTACTTGTGCTGACATGAGTTACCCCCGCTTTCTTCGAAATTCGACAATTCGTTGCTGACCACTGAAAAAAGTCCGATCCCGTAAACACAAAATCTGTGCAGGTCTCGGACATACAAGGATTACGAACGCTGCTGCTCCAAGCAGAAGAGTCATTCGCATCCGCCGCCAAAGAGGCAAACAAGAAGTCAGGCCCCGTTGTT
>NZ_NOKQ01000066.1 GCF_002265435.1 Tetzosporium hominis | reverse complement strand
TTCTTAACGTCTGCTTAATACACTGTGACCGTTTTGCAAAAACTGGCTTCTTGAGCGGCGCATGCGTTCAATCCGTTCCTCTGCCAAGCGGTCAGCCGCTAAATACGTCGGAATGCCGTCACGCTGAGAAATTTCAAGTACACGCTCAATATTGCCGTAAATGCCTTCAACTTTCTTCAATGCGCGTTCTGCATTATAGCCGTAAAGCTCATCTGCCACGTTGATGACGCCGCCAGCGTTAATG
>NZ_NOKQ01000068.1 GCF_002265435.1 Tetzosporium hominis | reverse complement strand
TTGTGAAAAAAGTAGAGCCTTCTTATAAACCGTTTTTAAAATTGGAATTCGAGTCAAAGCTTGATAAAGCAAAAGAATACGATTATAAAATCGGCATATAGCTGTATAAAAAAATCCCCGCAGACTTCTGCGGGGTCCTTCTATTCCTTAACATGTTAAGGAGAAGGCAAAGGGAGAGGAGAAACCGGAGGAAGAACTTATGGGGAAACGTAAGTCTTCTCCGCGGTTGGCAACAACATCCTCT
>NZ_NOKQ01000069.1 GCF_002265435.1 Tetzosporium hominis | reverse complement strand
GTTTTCTTTCGGAGACAGCAGACAGAAGGCGTGCCTGCTGTATATTGACGGTTTAACAGAAAATAATCTTCTGGCGCAATACGTCATTTCTCCTTTACAAAAAGAATCGTTAGCTCAAAAAGAAGGCTTGATTGAAGATTTATCCGCTTTTTTTTTCGGCTATCGCCACAGCGTTGTTTCTTCGATAAAGGAAATTCAGCAGCTCGTTTTTTCTGGCCAAACGATTTTGCTCGCAGATGGTTAC
>NZ_NOKQ01000071.1 GCF_002265435.1 Tetzosporium hominis | reverse complement strand
TGACAACAACAGTGGCTAAAGCTTCAACAGGGGCAATTGAGCACATTCCTGTAGCAAGAGTCACCAATTTGGCGCGGTCGTTAGAAGAAATGAAAGAGCGGGGGATCTGGGTTGTCGGAACGGATGCATCCGCGCGTGAGGATTACCGCAATATGGACGGCAATATGCCTTTGGCTTTAGTCATTGGAAGTGAAGGAAAAGGGATGGGCCGCCTCGTTAAAGAAAAGTGTGATTTTCTCATTAA
>NZ_NOKQ01000119.1 GCF_002265435.1 Tetzosporium hominis | reverse complement strand
AAATACGGTGGAGAGATGCATCAGGCAAGCAACATTTTTAATTGCCATTTCACACATTTCTTACTTGCCAAATACAGTCTAGAGCTCGGAAGAGATTGGTACATCATCACTGGGCAACATGAGGTCCGTTTTTATCTGAAACAAAATGAGACATATCAGGTGAATCTATAAATCATCAATGGGAGGTGCCACTGGCAGCCTCCCATTTGTCTAATGACAAAAAATCCGTCAGGACTTGGACAAAATCATCCATCAACTTACGGTCATTATTTGGCGTCATTAACATCAAAACTCCAAAAACCACCAATCTATTTAAACTAGGTTGGTGGCTTTTTTAAACATACTCACTTATGATAAGGCTCTCCGTGATGTATCTAAATGAGGGTTTTAAGTCAAAATAACAGCTTTCGTACGCTTGATACGAAAGCTGTGTTTAATATTCATTCACATTTTTCCAATAAATCTTTTATCTCCACAGAAATTGTAGGATAATCACTCTTTCCAAGTAAGCTGTGTTTCTCATTCAAAATAAGAGTTTTCCCTTCAAAACTTATATCATTCATTTCAACAAGACCCAAAATTAATTGTGAACCTTCTGGTTTTTTTTCTATAATAAAGTCTAACATCTTATCCAAGTTTGCTTTTTCTTGGTCTTGTTGGTTGGGAGAGTCAATAACTATTGGACAAAACACTGAAGTTGAAAACTCCTTCATTACTTCAAGAATACTAAAATAATATGCTAATAACGCTCTAGGTTTACCACTTCCAGTTTCCGCTATTTTGGAAGTGATTGTTTTGTAAGATTTTTCGCTCATTGTTAATACTTCTAGCTTCATTAAATTACTTTGCATTAAGTTAAAGTATTTTGTTCTAATTTCTTTTTGTCGTTTCTTATCTTCAAATTCTTTTAATTCTTCTTTTAAATCCTCGATTTGTTGCTCATTATTATATATTTCATTATTTAATGAACTTATTTCTTCCTCCATAAGTAAGTTCATTTCTCTTTTACCTTCATTTAAGATTATGTCTTTTAGCTTTACTGCTCCTTGTTTTTTCGAGAGAATACCCCTTATTTTTTCTTGCTCATGATTATTCTTATCATAAATTTTGTATTCAGATTGAATGCTTTCTACAATTTTTTTAAAGTCTGAATTCAGACTCAATAATAAATCTTTACAAGTATCTTCATCTTTTGCAATTGCAAAACGCTCTGCAAATGAGTTCTCATAAATATTACCGCACGTCGGACACTCTACAGAATCAGTTTGTTCCATTGCAAATTCAAAATCATCCTTTAATTCAGATATAGTGCTGTTGACTACTTTGATTTGCTGTTCTATGTGTATCTTATGATTTTCTAACTCTAAGATTTTCTGTTTTAACTTAGAACCTTTTTTGTTTAATACATCATAAAGCGATAATAACTCATCAATCTCTTTTTTAAATTGAACTGTGTCAATAGCTACAACTTCCTCTTTTATTTGGTTACTAATTTTTGATATAAAGTTGCTTGAGATTTTCCTTTCATTCTCCAATGCAGATATTTCTTTTTTATAGTTTCTTATTGCTGCGTTTATTTCATAATATTCATTCGGTCTAATGCCAGTATGATAATTTACTACATCATTTCTCCAATTACTAAATTGAGAAAGTCTATCAAAGGACTCCCAATTCTTATTCCAGCTTATATCCTGGTCAATGTAAAAAGGTAGAAGAAAATAAGCCGGAGGAGGGATAAGTGATTCTCCCTTACTATTGTTAAGAACCAGTTTGTAGTTAAACAATTGGGCAATGAAAGGCCCAATGCCATTAGTGATACCATTAAAAGTATCTATAACATTCATTTCGTCATCAAAAACAGCAAAAAACCTATCTTTTCTAAGAATAGAATAAGTTTTTCCATCAAGAGAAAACTTAACTAAAGAAATAACATTTGCATTCTTCCATTTAGGATGTAAGTCCTTTGGGTCAGCTCCAAATGTCCAATAAATACTTTTTATTAATGACGATTTTCCAGTATGGTTATCTCCCCTTATCACTGTTATGTTTGGATGAAATGTTACCTTCTTTGCCTTTTCCTCTAGAAACGACACTAGTTTTATTTCCTTTATTATCATTCTTTTCATAGTTATCTAACCTCAAATTCCGAATTAGTCTTCTGAAATTTCCGCTCATTTACTAAACTCCATTAAAATTATGACCTTGATATAAAATTCACTATAAAATGAATTGGATTCCTTAGATATATATTCGTTATATACTGGCTTTAATAAATCATTTTGTAAATTTATAATCTGTTTTTCTTTATATGGTTCTACCATTTTTGAGATTATATTGATTGTATTTCTCAATTTCAAATTAGCATAATTCATCTTATCTACTCTATAATCATCCCATGCCTGCTTTATTTTAAGCCGGTCTGAAAAAGGCATGTTTTCTTGCAAAAGGGAGTCATTAATAAATTTCCAGCGCTCCTGTTCTTCGTCATCTGTTGAGAACATTTGAATATGTTCTTTAAATTGTTCTCGGCTAATTCCTTTATGCTTCGCTAATTCTTCGAAAGAAGAGATGTCACTTTCATAGTTGTTTTTTACTTTCACTTCACTAAATATTGCATCGTAAATAACGCTAACCTTATATTTTGAATCAGGATTTTGTTTTTCAATAAACTCTGATAATTTACCCTTTAAATAAGTTTCTCGATTATCCACTAATAATTCAGATACCTCAAAAAACGTCAATTCAACAAAATCTGGGTTATCTTTCAATTGATGTTCATCTATCACCTTGCGGATAATTTCTGCGATGGTTACTTCTTCTAGCTCTGAAAGACAAATTTTTTTCTTTGTTATGCTCTTTTCTCCACTTAATAATTTTAAATTATAAGTGTAATTCGAAATGAAGTTAAGTGATAAAGTATGCTCTGGAAATTGCATTTTGCATTCATACATTTTCCCTAAAATTGACAAAGAAGGTCCTTCCGTTCCTGGTTTTCTTTTTGTTAAAGAATTCAAAGTCCAATTCTTTGAACTTGTTTTTATTTGAAAAAAGGAAACGTTTTCAGGGTCTGTAGCTGAATCATAAACAACTACATCATCGTAATAGTCCATAACTAATAAGAAGTCTTCTTCAACTTCATACATTTCCATCATCTTTAAAATAGCCCAATCTTTTTGATAATCAAATCTATTTGAAGAACGGGGACCACTAATGTCTCTCGGCTTAACAAATGAGTCTTTTAGTTTATCCATGTAATCAATCCTATTCATTCTCAATCTGAGAGTTTATTAATATATGAATAAATAACTTTCCTCAATTGTATCGATAAAATAGGTCCCTAACAACATTTATTACCAATTAACACCTTTTAACGTAGTAGTAAAGTTGTATGTCGAATTCTAAATTGATTCCAATTCTTTCAACTTTTACATCTTTCACACTGATTTCTTCTAGATATTCCACATCCCACTGATGTTTCAGAATATCATTTCTTTCTTTTAATTCTTCTAAAATAATTATGGCTTGAGATTCAGAGAGCTGAAAGTTCTCAAATCTTTCACCATTACCTAAGTAGTCATAAAGCATTTTAAACTCGCGCTTTAGATAGTTTACAAAATCCCTGGGAAACGCACCTTCAATTTTATAAAAATCATTGAACATTCGAACTCTTATCATTATCTATAACACCTATACGATTTTTGTTTAATTTCTGCAGCTAAACAAGTCATGATGCCTACCACTGTTCCTATTAAAAAGTATTGCATTACTATTCCCCCTTTATTTTTATAGTTTAGTGTTCTTCTTCACATATACGTAAATGGATACGCCAAATGCCACGCCTGCTTTGAAAAGGTCTATTGGTGTCATAAATTCACCTCCTTTGCCGTAAAATTAAACCTGAAATAAAGGCATATACTCTTATAGAGCAAACCTCTCTGACTTGTAAACGTATTGATTGTTCTACCTTTCCGACTGCCAATTCTTCACACTAAGCTAATAGGCTTAACAAGTTCACCATCTTTCAGCAAACCAATTCCGATATCCTTTAAACCATGCTTATCCTGTAATAAGTACACAACGTTCGATGCACCGCCATCGTAGAAGAATACCCAGCATGTTAGTTCTGGTTTGTTTTCATCTGGAATAGTAGCCTTTACCGCTTCGTTGCTTATGTCATTTACTGAAAGAGTTCTAACATCCGCTTTCCAGTCCTTCCAAGCTAAATGTGGGTGATGCTCCTCCATGTAATTCCTGAATAGATTAATAATGCTCATAAGTTATTTGCTCCTTTTCATAGGTCGATTAAAATAGAAAAAGGGGGAGAGAACTCATCCGTAATAGATGAATCCTCTCCCCCTTTAAAGGTGAAGTGTTTTGCAACTTCTTTATTGAGTTGTATTTGTATCGTATCAATCTTTCGGTCCTCACTGATGGTGATTTGTCGGATAAGTAGATGCATCAGCCTTTTCCTTTGTTCTCTGGTCAATGACTCTTGATAGGCACTTTTGAAGTTCTGCATGACCTGTTTGACCATAGAAAAGTTTATGAGCTGTGTACCACCTTGCCCCATCTGCAATTCAATTGGAGATAGTCTTTCTTCAAGTCGTTCCTTTTCTACATTCAAAGTGGATAGCCGCTGCACAAGGTCTGCTTTTTGAACCAAATCATCTTCATACAAACCAAGGACTTTCTCTTTCTTTTGTTGATTGGATTCTAGTGCCTTTTTCAAGGTCTCATATTCGTGTTGAAGCGGAGAAGAATCTCGCTCTTTCTTATTATTAATCCGTTCAACAATTTGCTCTATAAGCAAATCACTTTTGGCTATGTTTGATAGCTTTTCAAGTACATAAGGGTCTGCATAATCCGTTCTTACTCCATTCGAGCGACAAACTGCTGAACCTTTATTCTTCCAAGCTCCACATACATAATACTCCAGAACCTTTTTTGTTCCGTCTTTTAGTGTATTCGTTGTCCTTCCAATCACCATTCCTGCCCCACATTCAGGACACTTCATGATACCAGTGAGAGGGAACTCGCCGTCATGTATTCGATTAGGCTTGCCGCTTCTGCTCGCCATGATATTTTTTGCTTTTTCCCATGTTTCTTCTGAAATGATGGCTTCGTGCTGCCCCTTCTCAATCACAGGGTGAGGATTGATATTGTTTCTTCTCTTCTCGTTCCAATCTCTCCGGACATTGTAACGTATAAATCCTGCGTAAAGGGGATTGCTTAGAATCGTTTTTACCCCGTTGATGGAGAAGTCTTTGTTCTTTTTTGTCCGATGTCCTTCATTGTTGAGTTTGTTTGCGATGGATTTGTAACCATTCCCCTCAACGTAAAGGTCAAATACCTTTCGGACCGTTTGCGCTTCTGTTGGATTAACAACAAGTGTTGAGAGTTTTCTCTTACGGTTCTCTCCTGGAACGCTAATGACATCATAACCAAGAACCTGACCACCATTCCACGACCCTTCTTTGGCTCTTGCCAACATCCCCATTTTTACGTTTTGAGCGATATTATCTCGTTCAAATTCAGCAATGACCGCCAACATTCGAAACTGCATTTTACCAGCTATTGTATCTGTCTCGTAGTTCTCCGTGTAAGAACGAAAAACGATGTTCTTACTTTCAAGTTCTTCGACTATGTTAAGCAAATCCTTTGTCTTACGAGAAAAGCGGTTCACCTTCCATACGAGCACCAAATCAAAGTTTTTACTATTAGCATCATGCAGTAATTGTTGTAAAGCAGGTCTACCTTTAATGTTTTTCCCACTTTTACCTCTGTCCACATATTCCTTATGAACAACGTATCCTTCTCGCTCGCACATTTCTCTTAGCACACGTACCTGTTCGTCAATACTGTATCCTTCTTCTGCCTGTTCTAACGTGGAGACTCGGGCATATATAGCTGCTCTTTTCTGTGTTCCAGGTCGGCTAAATTGGTCAAGCTGGTCGTGTAGTTGCCTCGCTGAGTTCGGCATCAAATTCACCCCCTTTCTTGTTTTCATCTTCAATTAACCAACGTGCTACCAGTGACAGCGGAATCCCTTGCATGGCTGCTAACCTTAAATGTCTCGTATTAAGTAATTTGCACATGTTCTCAAACACTCTCAATCCTTCTCCTGTGGAAGTGTCGAAAGGTTCCATTACTGAAAAAATTTCCACACCATATCTTGCAAGCTCTCGTTCTATTTGTTGAAGTTCTTTCCCATCAGGAGTAAGCGTAAATACATCCCAAACAGCAACTACCCCGAACAAGCCTTCAGCAGCATCCTTCAACATTTGCTGCAATACTTTTCTTCTTTTCTCATGAGATTCCAAGCTTGGTTCCCAGTAGACTCTACTGACTTGATATCCAACCCGCTCACACTTGTCTTTTAAGACCTGGACGTCTCGATGAATTCTGTAACCCTCGGGTTGGGTCCACGATGTATTTCTTGTGTAAATTACTATCTTGTCTTGGTTCTGCTGTACAGTTCCATCTCTACTTATCATTGGAACCTCCTCCTTTGGGGTGTTTTGTAAGGTATTCTGTGACCATTTCTGCTAACATGTCTAAAAGATTTTGATATTCGTAGATAGAACCTTCTTTTTCGTTCATGGCAAGCTCTCCTCGTCGTAGTAATAATATATATTTCATTTCTTTGTAAGAAAGTGGGGGGAGGGGTGGTTAGCTAAAACAAAACTTTTTTTATGGGTTTTAAGCTTTTGGTATTGAGCAGTTTTTTGCTTTTCACACACCCCCTACACCCCTTTAGAACTGAATAATATCGCCAGCAAGAGTCGGGAACTGTAAATATTCCAAATCTATAAGCTTTATTCCGTCATAGTAGACAGTTCCTTTGACTTTCTTCTTCACAATCGGGATATTTTCACTGTCTAAAATCACTTTGAAATAGCGCCAAAATACTTGACGTGATTTCGTTCCTTTGTCGTCAATCCCCTGAACATTTAGCCATTGACTATACATATTGTAGAAGTCTGACTGTTTAGTGCGAGAACCAGCCTCTTGGACCACATGAGAGTGAAAAAAAACTCTCATTGGATTTTGCTCATCGTAGTAAGCACTTTCGGTTTCTTCAATTGCTTTACAGGCACTGAACTGATAGTTATTGCTTCTCAACCGCTTCAATCCTAATATCGCCCAATTAAGAATTCCAGGCAGTTCTTTAAGCAGTTCGTCTTTTAAATCTACGTTTCGTTCTTCTTTCTTAAAGGTTCTTGAAAAAGGTACAATAATAAGTTTTCGGAAATAGCCTTCTGTAACGTCTGATGAGTCAGGAAGGTTATTGACTAGAAACACCAAACGACAGTATGGGCGATAACTAATCGCAGGACGATACTTAATGTTAATAGTGATGTTATCTCCACTAACAATCGCCTTAAAGTTTTCGGTTTTAAGTGCCTTTCCACCCATTTCGTTCTCAGCAGAAATGTTAAGCGACTTACCAATCATACTTTCCATACCGAATTGGTCATTGAACTTGGACAGAGGGACGCTGCTGACGTTTTCGGGTCCAACTAATTCAGTTACTATGGAAGCCAGCACACTTTTCCCATTGGCTCCACTACCATAGTAATAGACCGCTTTTTCTGCTTTGGTTTCTCCAGTCAGCCAGTATCCAATCAACTCTTGATGTACAGCGATTAGTTCATGATTGTTGAGTGTAATATCACGCATGAAATCATCAAAATTAGGCGCTGTTGCATTCGCATCATAAGGAATTGGGATTTGAACTGTAGAAAGGTACATTGGCGAATGTTCATGTAGCCTGAACGTAGACAGATTTAACATGCCGTTCTTTAAGTTAATAAAGTTGCGTCCTGTGTTCATCTCTTCAACAATAGGTGCTTCACGTTGGAGAGCTCGAATAATCTCAGTTTCATATGTGCTTTTCCAACTGTTCCATCTACCCTCATGCATCACTGCCCTGATTATTTTTCCGAGATTCACTTCAGAAAGCTCTTCATATACACCAATTTTGTTGTATAGAAAGAGTCTTCCGTCTCTTGTTGAACGCACATGGCAACGCTTGAGGAAATGCCTTGCAAAAACGTTGGCATTAAAGTGGTATCGTTTCTTTTTGTCATCGTAAAGAAACCCTCTTTCTTCCGCCTTTCCAACCTTCAGGACTTGCCCCAGTTCCAAAAGCAATGCTTCCGGAACCAGTGAGTCGGCAATCAATTCAGCAGACTTGAATCGTTCTAAAGACTTGTGTTTAGGCATATTGTGGACATGGTCCATTAAAGCAGAGAAGAACGATTCTTCCTCTCCAACGGCCTCCATGCTAATAGCAGTTATCAATAAGGATTGTTTTGCTGGAACATCAATCTCCTGTACCAAAACTCTAAGGGTCTCCGAAGATTCTAGCAATCTTAGTTTGCTGATTGGATGCTTTGATAAAAAGTTGTGAGCTTCTTTTTTATCCAGACGAACATTCTCATTTTCACTTACTTTTACCTGTCCTACATCAAATCGCTCGTTTGCTTGAATAGGGTGGGTTTGAGAAGTAATTGACTCCTTACTATTTGTATTAGGTTTACTTGTGTGAATCACCGGTCGCTTAACCTTTTTCAATGCCATTACGCCACCTCCCCATACAATTCAAATGAACTGCAATTAATAATCTCAATGGGCTCGTTTTTCTTTGCACCAAAACATTTTGAGTTAAACTCAGGGAAAAAGTTAATTAAGTCATTACATACAGATTTCACTGAATCTTCAGGGTCATCCATGTAACTACCATCTTGAATTGCAATACCTGAGATTCCGGTTTGGTCTAGAAACTTAGCAAACTCTAGTTGCAAACCAGCGTATTGACCTCTTGTCATTACCATCTGAAAACCCCTAGGGTAGAAATCAATCTCTAAAAAATCTTTATGAACACTGATTCGATTCGCAAGCACCTTCTGAACTGAAAGGTCTTTTACTAATCGTTTTATAACTCTTTGCATTCCACCAGGAGAAGTCCCTGCAGGAATCGGAACCTGAGCTGCTAGACGATAGATTGCATTGACACCATCATAGTGGTCGCCCCTTGCATCAGTTAAAGATGAAATTGCGATTTGGTAGTTACTTTTTTCTGCTTTGACATACATCTGTTTTGCCTCCAATTAATTTTTTCTTTATCAATCACTTTCTGTAATCCATGATATCAAGAGAAAAAATAATCAATTAGTAGGGCAAAAAAAATAGTTACTCCCCCCTATTATTGGAGAAACGAAAAAAAGCCACCATGGGAATGGTAGCTAGTTTTAGTTATTACTTATTTTTTAAGCTCTCTTAGTGCTTTTTCCAACACAATTTTACTATCTTCATAAGTTATATTATCGGGATTTTCATTCTCATCAATAGCTTTAATTACTTTATCCTCAATCTCCTCATGACGAATTTCGCTAAAAATGTCCGCCACTTCACCAAATTCAATAAAGCACTGATATATTTTTTTCTCCAAATAGTCATACAGTTCCATTACATCATTTTCATTAAGTAATCTAGAAACTTCGCTTTCATCAGTTAAGCCATCTGCAACTGATACTTCTGGATTGTTTCTAATATCAGTATGACCTAAGTATTCAAAAGCTCCATATCTCAGTTCCGCTTCCTTTAATAACCCACTAAACTTATCAATTAAACGATGATGCCTTTCAGTGGAAAAATATTGATGGTCAGCAAAAATTCTGTTCCTGACTTTCTCTTTTTGAATATTATTAGTAACATCTTTAGTGCTATATTCAGCCAACCCATTTACCAACTCACTCCACTGGGAATAAGGTAAACTTTCTAACCCGCTTTTTCTAATTGCTTTGACTGATGTCGAAGTAAAATTTAAAAGTAAAAATTTTATGTACTCTTTTGAATCGAGAGGTATAGCAAACTCCCTGCCACTCTTTACTGCGCTTTTTTCTATACCTTTAACCTTGAGAAGTTCTGTTAATTTTTTCACCTGTTCTTTTTTAAAGTTATCAAACGCATTTCTTCTTTCATCAATTATTTTTATATCCCCATTTTCTTCCTTCTTCACAAAATCGTAATTGCTTTCCAATGCGAGTTCTTTCGAGATTTGGTACATAGTAACCGTTTCTTTTATATCCATATCTTAGTCTCCTGTCTTTGGTTAATAGGGAGAAGCAAAAAAAAATACAATAATAATCCATTCAACTATTTTACTACAGTTTTTCATTTTAACGCTTAGAAGCTCATATCAATCCTTTTAAAGCTGCTCGATGGGGAACTAGATAGTAAAAGAGGGGAAATTAACCAACTATTTCCCCTCTTTCACTACCTCTCATTGGTAAGTGGTTGATTCTAAGAAATCCATATACCACTCAAAGCTAACGTGCTAATCGGAGCGTTCCTCTAATTCAGTGATATACTCAGAATATATCATTTCTCATTATCCTCATCTCGCAGTAATATCTCTTCGTAGATTTTTTCATCATTCTTCAGACAAACTAAAAAGAGTGGTTGGTTCGTATCAGCATCAGATGCTATGCAAACCAACCACTCATGTTCTTCATTATTATAAACACAAGAATGTACTATGACCTTTTCCGGAGTAATAGTAAGCAGTTCTTCTGACACAAGACTTTCATCCAGCTCATCTTTATACAAAAGAATCGATTCTTCTCCAACTTGTTCTTCGTCAACATCGATGCCAAATTGCAAAGACATGAAGATAGCGAAATGTTCGGCGTTATAGTAACACATTGACCTTCCCCCTTAAATATATCCTTTTTCTTTCAATGATGTGTATTTCCCATCTCCAATAATTAGATGGTCCAATAGCTCAATCCCCATCAACTTTCCAGCTTCAGCAAGTCGTTTAGTAACTTCCACATCTTCTCTGGATTCAGTAGTTTCACCAGATGGATGGTTATGGGCTACCATGATGCTCGCTGCTGAGGACAATATGGCTGACTTCATGACCTCACGAGGACTAACGATACTTGCATTCAAACTACCAATGTGACAAATGTTAATGGAAACAGGCTGGTTCTTAGTGTCCAAAGACACAACTATGAGGTGCTCACGGTCTTTATCTTCTAAGAAACTCTTAAACAAATCGTACGCATCCTGTGGTGAACGGATACTTCTTCTTTCATAAAGAATACTAGATTCTCTAACCAATTTAACCGATACAATATTCACTCTCTTTGCAGATGATTTTTTCATTTATTATCTCTCCTTAGGCAAAATAAAAAGAGGATGTTCTCACGTCTAATTGACGTGAGAACATCCTCTTTTAAACTCATAACTATAATATATATTTAAATTCGCGCTCATTACGCTTATCAGCTAATGTTCGGACTGCCGGAGTACACATCGCCATCTGTATTGTATGTTAGTGTAAACACCATATCTGATAACCATTTCTTAAAAGAGTCGTTATCATTGTACTGCTTAAACACTTCCATGTTGTCAGACATAAGGTTAATGACAGCTCGATTCAAAGCTTTTTGGCTCTCAATTTTTGCATTTTGCTTATCAGAGTTTTTCATCGCATTTTGATAATCTTTATCTTTTGCTACAATTTCCGGGATAGCAGCAATATGTTTCTTAACCTGGTCTTCGTCCCTCCAAGGAATATTCCCAAAAAGGTCATGGAAGGTTTCGAGAATATTGCTCAGTAAATCTAACTCTACTTCTGATTTCCCACCCATTGCCGATGTAGGTACTGGTGCAATTTCATACTCTTCCTTATCCTCTAGTACAATGGACATTTTAGCTTGTGCTTCCGCCCTGTAACTATCTAAGTCAATCGCTTCGAGGATACCAATTGATAGGTCTTCTTCTTTTGGTGCAGGTAGCTTTGGTATCAAGAAGTTTAGGAAGATTGAAAGTTTTTCCCACTCAGGGTTTCCATATGGCAAGATGGATGCCAAGAATCCGTATGTTCGGACAAACGCCTTCGCCTTGCTCTTAAAGTCTATTTGGCCATCTTCATCCAAATCATCTTCATAATGCTTAGCACAAACATCGAGAATGGGGTCTAACTTATCACGTTCTGCCCCATTGAGGTAAAACTCTACCAGGTTATCAATATGTGTATCTGTGAAAACATGATAACGCCTAATGTCACTCTCTAAGTCATTAAGTTTATCCGGGTCTGTCTCTTCTGAGAGTACCGTTGTTTTATAATACTTAGAAAAAGCATCTTGTATCGTAATCGTTTCATTAGCAAAGTCAAGTACGAATGTATCATGTTTCTGTGGATGAGCTCGATTTAAACGTGAAAGGGTTTGAACTGCTTTAATATCAGTTAAGACCTTATCAACATACATCGTATGAAGAAGCGGCTCATCATAACCCGTTTGGAATTTATTTGCGACTACAAGGAGACGGTACGGGTCCTTTTTTAGTTTTTTTTCAATCTCACTGCTCGGAAACCCATTAACTGAGCTTTCTGTTACCTTTTTCCCACCGTATTCGTGCTCACCTGAAAAGGCAACAATCGGTTTGAACTGACTTTTACGTTTTTCCAAATATGCAGATATTGAATAGTAGTACTGGATTGCTCGTTCAATGCTGCTAGTTACAACCATAGCACGAGCATGACCGCCAATTTTTCCTTTTGCAATCACTTGGTCATGAAAATGGTCTACCATGATTTCCGACTTCAGTTCGATTGCCTTTTCATTGGACTCAACATACTTTCTCAGCTTTTTTTGTGCCTTCTTTTTGTCAAATTTCGGGTCATCTTCTACTATCTTAGCAATCTTGTAATAACTCTTAATCGGCGTGTAGTCTTTCAATACGTCCAAAATGAAGCCTTCCTGAATGGCCTGTTTCATTGTATAGACATGGAAAGGTCGATGTTTAATCTTTCCGTCCTTTGGATAAGGAACACCAAACATTTCAAGCGTTTTATTCTTCGGGGTTGCTGTGAATGCAAAGTAACTCGCATTGTTAAGCATTTTTCTCCCCTCTAGTATCTTTAAAATCTTATCTTCTGTCGTTTCATTTTCCTCATCTTCATATTGGTCAGAAAGTGCCATATTCATTTTGGCCGACATGTTTCCACTCTGACTAGAATGAGCTTCATCAATGATGATAGCAAACCTGTTTTTTCGGTGTTCGTTTCCGATGTCATCTAGAATGTAAGGGAATTTATGCACAATAGTAATGATGATTTTCTTACCGTCTTGAAGTAGTTTCCTTAAATCTCCCGAGCTCTCTGCATGCCCCACGGTATTTGATACCTGCATAAACCCTTTGATGGTATTCTTAATCTGCTTATCGAGATTAATTCGGTCAGTGACAACGATAACTGAATCAAAGAAACTCTTACCGTCTTTTGACAATGAAACCAGTTGATGAGCAAGCCAAGCAATCGAATTCGATTTTCCACTTCCTGCACTGTGTTGGATGAGATATTTTTGACCTACACCCTTATCACTGACATCAGCTAGGATAGATTTCACACCAGACAACTGATGATATCGAGGAAAAATTTGAGTGCGTTTTACCTTTTTAGTTTCTTGGTCTTTTTCCTCAACAATTTGTGCATAGTTTTCAATGATATTTGCAAGTTCACTCTTTACAAAAATTTGTTTCCAAAGATAGTCCGTCTTTATTCCATCAGGATTAGGAGGATTCCCAGCTCCATTTTTATATCCTTTGTTAAAAGGTAGGAACCAGGATTTCTTACCGTCGAGCTTTGTACACATTCGGACTTCATTGTCATCAACTGCAAAGTGAACCATACATCTTCCAAATTGAAACAGCAATTCACGCGGGTCACGGTCTATCTTATACTGATAGACCGCATCCTCAACATTCTGCTTCGTCAGTTGATTCTTAAGTTCACATGTAATAATAGGAAGACCGTTAAGAAAAATAACAAAATCAAGAGCAAGTTTCATGTTGTCTCTCGAATACATCAACTGTCTCGTTACACTAAATATATTTTTTGCATACAGAGCTTTGGCTGTCTCATTTGCCTCAGAAGGAGTCAGATAGAATAAATCGAGTGTGACTGGATAGATTTTCAGGCCGGTTCTTAAGACCTCAATTACACCGTTTTTCGTAATTTCCCCCTGCAAGCGATTCAACAACTTTGCTTTGTTGCTATCGCTTTTATAGATGCCTAACATCTCTAACTTCTCTTTCTGAGTTTCTTCTAAGAATCTAAACAGCCTAGTCTCATCTATTGCATAGTCTTTATTGTAGTCACTGTTTTGTCCTTGTTCATACTCGTTCTGGTTCACAAGATAGTTTACAATTAATGTCTCTAGCCCTGATTCTTTTGTGTTGGTTGCCATTAGACCTCACACTCCTCGCCCTCTAAGACTTCCTCCAATTCTTCTATATCCTCTTCTAAATCTTGATATTCAATATCAGGGTCCTCTTCCTCAACTTGTATTATCTCAATGTTGCGTACATCTATCTTACCTGTAATAACATCTGATATTAGCCTAGTTTTGTATTCATTGATTAATTCAATCTCTTTTTGAATTTTATTTATACTACTTTCTACTTCACTAACCAACTCAGGAATTTTATTTGCAATAATACGTTGTTCGTCCAATGGTGGTAATATAGTATAAATAGAACCGAACTTCGGGGTATATAACCTGTTAAACCCAGTTCCCACTCCTTTTGAAGCTAATGCGAACTGTTGAACATGATTTGGTAGTTTGAATACATAACTATAATAATCTGTATCAGCTAACTTTGTAGGTTCAAATACACTATAGTCTGGTGAAACAACTCCTTCAACGTTTACAGATGTAAACATACCGCTCCAAGCTTGCATTTTATTCATTAGCAGATTCCCTTTTCTCACCACTTTATACTGTGTTAAATCACTTGCACTTGGTGGCTTGTCGGAAAACTCGCTATATAAAATTAAGCCTTTCTGTCTACTGAAAGTTAATAACTCTAGATTTAAATTCCCTTTTCTTTCTTCCCGTTCCCTGAACAGCACTTTAATTCTAGTTACATTCCAGTGTTCAGGAATATCACCTAACCACTCTAATCCACTTGGCTTCAATGATATATTAGGATTTAGCCCTTTAGTTACTGCTTTATTAATTACAGCCTGTTTTTTCTCTTTTAATACATTAATAAGCTGCATCTTAACTCGAATAAACTTATTTATTTTAGAAATCTGATAATCCAAATACTTTACAATCTGGTCTTGTTCAATCCTTGATGGTAAAGGTACCCGAATTCTTTTTAAGAATGGATAATATAAGTTTCTTTGAATACTCCCTACTCCTTTCGAGGATAGAACAAATTGATTAACCATTACTGAATCTCTAAATAAATAATTTCCGTAAATCGGATTTATTTTATTGGATAAACTAAATACATAATACGCTGGGCTCACAATACCTCTATATCTAGATACACCTACTGAGCCCCTCCAGGATTGCTGGTTGTTCATTACAAAATCTCCTGGCTCAACCAGTTGATATTTAGTTAGGTCCTGGCTGGGTTTATGAACTTGCAATCCTGTTGATTGATTGTAAGGAATTACTCCTTTATTTAAATACACTGATAGCAACTGCTCATTAGTGTTATTTATTATCGATTTAGGATTAACCAGGGCGTAGAAGGGATACTCCTTCCACCCCTGAGGTATCTGTTTTAGAAAAGGAATACTAGTTTCTCTATATATCTCATAAGGTTCTATTATATTCTTCAATTTATTCACCCCCTTATGATATCCTGAAGCAAACCTTCAGTCTGTTCTTCCATTGATTTAATATCTGAAATAATCTCTTCTAGGTTACGTAACCGTACAGGCTTATAAAAATATTTCGTAAAGCTGATTTCATATCCAATTTGAGTTTTACTTTTGTCTATCCATGCATCAGATACAAAAGTCAGAACTTCATCCTTAAAGAACTGCTCAATTCCTCCCTTATGAAGTAATGATATTTGTTCCGTATCTCTCAAATTGCTATCTGACTCATACTCTACGACACACTCTTTTCCATTAATCGTAGCACTAAACAATCCAAATAAAGAATTCTCTTTAGAATTTCCTGATTTGTGAATTTTTTTTATGACCTTCGCAGCATTCTCATCAACCTGTGTTAGATGATTTTTAACCAAATTTATCCTTTTAACTGGCAGTTTTTCACCGTTTTCTTTAGCCATTCTAGTCAAGTTATCAATAAATTCGTTAAAATCTAGAATTATTGAATGGTTATACTTTCTAGCAATTTCTTCAATAATAGTTGCAAGACTTATTTCTTTTTGTTGTTCACATACTTTTCGGAAATTTAATAAGTTCTTTTTTGACAAGTCAATACTTAAGCGTAATGGGCGTTCAACCGTTATTTTGTAATAACCAAATTCTTCATTATCAAAAATTTTTGAGTACTCATTCTCCTCAAACTTAATAAGCAGGTCTGAAATTTGTTTACGTAATTCAGGAGTCAGCTCGCAATTTTTATTTCCAAGATTTTTACGTAGAGAACTTTTCATGTTTGTAGCATCAATAAGTTGTATTTTCCCCCGACGGTGCGGTGCCTTTCTATTAGTCACAACCCAAATATAAGTAGCAATGCCTGTGTTATAAAACATATTTTCAGGAAGTGCAATAATTGCTTCAAGCCAATCATTTTCGATTATATATCTTCTTATATTACTTTCTCCTTGACCAGCATCTCCAGTAAACAAAGAAGAACCATTATGAACCTCAACAATGCGACTTCCAAGTTCAGTATCATGTTTCATTTTGCTTAACTTATTTGCTCACTAGTGTCGCATAAATAAGTTGAGAATATTCAGTTTTCTTTTATTCGTTGAAAAAATTAAAAACGAACAGACA
>NZ_NOKQ01000072.1 GCF_002265435.1 Tetzosporium hominis | reverse complement strand
ACTGAGAGAATGCGGGATTTCAGTTTATGTGATCTTTGGGAACCACGATCATCTTGGCGGGGAGTGGACGCCGATTGAATGGCCTGAGAATGTCCATATTTTTTCGTCCGCAGTTCCTGAAGAAAAATCGTTTTATAAGGAAGGCAGGCGCATAGCAAGCATTTACGGTTTCAGCTATCAGACCAGAGCCGTGACGGAAAACCAAGCCGCACGCTATCGGAGGTCGACTGACGCGCCGTTTCAT
>NZ_NOKQ01000073.1 GCF_002265435.1 Tetzosporium hominis | reverse complement strand
ATCGAAGAAAGAAATTATTTTCTTCCAAACGTATGAAGGTGATTATATATACCAGAAGACCGATAATTCTTCTAATATGATCGGACAAGTGGTGTTGCACTTAAACGCTAAAAACGAGGTTGTGTCATACGATCAGACAACGCTCGAGACGTTCAAGCAAATTCAGAAAGAAAGCTTAATTACTGAAATGGATGCGGTTGAGCTATTGTACTATCAAAATCAATTAAAAGAATACAGCACTGTGA
>NZ_NOKQ01000074.1 GCF_002265435.1 Tetzosporium hominis | reverse complement strand
CGAATCTCTTCCATAGAAATACGACGTTCAATGACTGTCACAATTGGCTCGGCTGGATTGAAATTTTAGGTATGGCGGTCACAGAGCGTACTCGAGAGATTGGAATTATGAAAGCTGGAATGATTAGTGATCAAGAAGCCCGCAGTCGCTCCCGCTCCCGCTGGATCTAAGACCTCTAATTTCTTCAAACCAAACGTGAAGCGGTTGGTCATCTGACGGAGCGTCCGAATGCTAGAACTCAACCT
>NZ_NOKQ01000102.1 GCF_002265435.1 Tetzosporium hominis | reverse complement strand
GAAAAACACGCGCTTCCAAAGAAACCCGAGTCACGCTTGATGATCACCTCTCCCGTACCGTCTCGTTTTTCGAGTAACGCGGTACTGATAATTTGTTTTTCAGGAACAGGAGTGGCTTGTTCATTTGAGACAGGTTTTGTAGCACAACCGACAAGAGCAAGCATAATCCCACAGGCAAGACCATTTTTAACGACCATGTTTGAAAACTCCCAATATTAAAAATATGTCAGCATCTAACGATAACA
>NZ_NOKQ01000075.1 GCF_002265435.1 Tetzosporium hominis | reverse complement strand
AACGTTTTCCGCCCTCTGGACGGAATACTCAGACGATTTTTCGCAGTTTTATCATCAATATCTTCTGGACGCTGAGCGCTTTGGAGACAAAAGGGGCCTTTGGGCTAAGCAGGACATCCCGCCCAATACGTTCTCAGTTTCATCTATTCCATGGGTGAGCTTTACAAACTTCAATTTAAACCTTGATAACAGCGAACACTTGCTGCCGATTATCACAAACGGGAAATACTTTTCAGAAGGCCGGG
>NZ_NOKQ01000239.1 GCF_002265435.1 Tetzosporium hominis | reverse complement strand
CTCGAAAACGCTAAACCTGTTCCGTTCATTAAGGAGTGGGATGCGATCTCCAAGGAAGCAATTGCAGCTTTTGAGAAAATTACCGTTGGTGGAGCTGACATCAAAACAGAAATGGATCTTCTGAATCAAAAAGCTACCGAAATGCTAAACAAAAAATAAGAGTGCGTCTTAAACGCAGCCCGGCTTGTTTCATCGAAGGATGAAACAAGCCTGACTGCTTCAAACGTACGTTATTCTTATATTGA
>NZ_NOKQ01000076.1 GCF_002265435.1 Tetzosporium hominis | reverse complement strand
AAAAAGAGTTTCCTAAAGGAACAAAAATCTATTTTACAGCTCAGCAGCAAAGCAATCTGCTGTCAATCGCACTTGAGCCGGAGTCGGTTGACAGTTATGTAAGCACAGGTTACATTCCTTCTCAAAAAGGCAAAGAGCTGCCGGTTTACCGCTTCATGCTGAACACCAAAACGCTTAATTTTAAGGAATAATCACCAGGCATCCGTCTTTGACGGATGCTTTTTAGCGGTTTTTTGTTTTTTCAT
>NZ_NOKQ01000077.1 GCF_002265435.1 Tetzosporium hominis | reverse complement strand
TCTTTCATTTTTCTTACAGTGCTTGCGCCGCTGTAATTAATGCGAGATTGTAAACATCTTCAGCGTTACATCCTCTTGAAAGGTCGTTTACAGGCATATTTAAACCTTGCAGGATTGGTCCTACCGCTTCAAAGTTGCCCAAACGCTGAGCGATTTTATAGCCGATGTTTCCTGCTTCAAGGCTTGGGAATACGAATACGTTAGCATCC
>NZ_NOKQ01000078.1 GCF_002265435.1 Tetzosporium hominis | reverse complement strand
CAGCTTGTCGTATAAACCGTGGCCGACCTGACGGTAGGTATCGTGCTTCAGGTCGTTGATCTCGGCGTCGTGTTCCTGATAAGCGTTTTCGGCTTCCCGTTTCATCGTCCGCAAGTCATCGATGATCGCATTTACTTTTTGCGCGAGCTGCTTGGCAACTTCGGGCGTTACTTTAATTGCGCCACTTCCGGATGCAACTTCCGGTGGAAGCATCGCTTTTAAATTTTTGTCATAAACGAGTTCATC
>NZ_NOKQ01000080.1 GCF_002265435.1 Tetzosporium hominis | reverse complement strand
AAGCGCGGGGATATTGGTGAACATCAGCATGTTTAATGAATATTTTGATCGGTTCAAACGAAAACAGCCTGTCAATACTACAAAAACGAAAGAAAATCAATATAAAAAAAGTATAAATTTTTAAAAAACTAAGCGTGTACAATGACCATCCGATTCATTTAGAATAGATACATACTTATAACATTTTTTTTTTTTGATAGTGATTTCACATATTTCTATTCTATTTGTTTTTTTTTCTATCTTAGT
>NZ_NOKQ01000213.1 GCF_002265435.1 Tetzosporium hominis | reverse complement strand
CAGCGTTCGTCCTGAGCCAGGATCAAACTCTCCATAAAAGAGAACTTAATATAAGCTCATTTTGTTGCTGGCATCATAATGATGTCCATTTTTGAACGTCCGTCACGACCGTCTATAGGAAGTGACTTGGTTCTGTTTGCGTCACGCACACCCAACGGGGGTCGGGGTGGTGACGCTCTATCTTGACGTCTTGCATGTTCAGTTTTCAATGTTCATGTTTGTGTGTCGCTCGTTTTGGCGACTTTAATATGATACCAAATTACGAATCTTGATGTCAACAACTTTTTGTGAAAAAGTTTTCTCGATGCATTTCGTAATTTAGCAACTTGATTACTATAGCACGGCATTTGAATCGAGACAAGCACTTTCGCTCATCTTTTTTCAACAAAGTTTCCTAGGTTCAACATTTAGTCGAAGCGCTGTTCTTGTAACCTATATCTTGTGCTGAGCAGCTTATTCAATAAGAAGAAAAACAATTCGCTCAACTCTTCTTAGCAAATGCAAAAGGCTCCCGCTCCACTAGTCTTTGGAGCGAAAGCCTTTCTATAGAAACAAATTAATCTCTATGACGCATCAATGGGAACAATAGAACGTCGCGAATAGATGGCGAGTTCGTCAACAACATAACAAGGCGGTCGATTCCGATCCCTAGTCCTCCTGTTGGCGGCATTCCGTATTCAAGCGCTTCGATGAAATCATCATCCATCTCGTGTGCTTCATCGTTTCCTGCTTCCTTCTCTACAAGCTGCGCTTCGAAACGCTCGCGTTGATCGATTGGGTCGTTTAACTCTGTGAAGGCGTTCGCATGTTCACGACGCACGATGAACAATTCGAAACGATCTGTGAAGCGACCGTCTTCTGGATTCTTCTTCGCTAATGGAGACACTTCAACAGGATGTCCGTAAATAAACGTTGGTTGAACTAATAGTTCTTCAACTTTTTGCTCGAAGAATTCATTCAGAACGTGACCTACTTCCATAGAAGGTTTTACTTCTACTCCGTGTTCAGCCGCAAGCGCGTGTGCTTGTTCTTTCGTCATCTCTTGCCAGAAGTCCACACCTGTCACTTCTTTGACAGCGTCGGCCATGTGCCAGCGTTTCCATCCTGGAGCCAGGTTCACTTGGTCATCGCCGTATTGAACGGTTGTTGAGCCAAGTACATCTTGTGCGATGTGGGCAATCAGGTTTTCCGTCAGATTCATGATATCTTGGTAATCCGCGTAAGCTTCATATAGTTCGATCATCGTGAACTCTGGGTTGTGTCGTGTTGAGATTCCTTCGTTACGGAATACGCGACCGATCTCGTAGACCTTCTCAAGTCCTCCAACAATCAAGCGCTTCAAGTGAAGTTCGATAGCAATACGCATATAGAGTTCCATGTCTAACGCGTTGTGGTGCGTTACGAATGGACGAGCAGCTGCTCCCCCTGCGATAGAGTGCATCATTGGAGTCTCTACTTCTAAGAAGCCTTCATTATCTAAATAGCGGCGCATCGATTGGATGATACGGCTGCGCGTGATGAATGTCTTTTTACTGTCTTCGCTCGTCATCAAGTCTAAGTAGCGTTGACGGTAACGTTGTTCTACGTCTTTTAAGCCGTGAAATTTCTCCGGCATCGGACGAAGTGATTTTGTAAGGAATGTGAATTCCGTCGCTTTAATAGAAAGTTCTCCTACGTTTGTGCGGAAAACTGTCCCTTTCACACCGACTATGTCTCCAAGATCTGCTGTGTTGAACGTAGCGTATGCATCGTCACCGATAGCATCTTTACGCACGTAAATCTGAATTTGACCACCAAGGTCTTGGATGTGGGCAAAGCCTGCTTTCCCTTTTCCACGTTTCGTCATGATGCGGCCTGCTGCGATGACTTCGTGTGGTGTCTCGTCCAGTTGTTCTTTTGTATAGCCTTCAAACTCTTCTTTTATCTCACTGCTCAGGTGGCTGCGCTCAAAACGGGAACCGAATGGATCCATGCCTTGTTCTTGCATTGACGCCATCTTTTGACGTCTCACCTGTAATTGATCGTTTAATTCTTCCATGTTCGACATACTGTCACTCCTTCGCTCTGTTCTACGCCAGATTGCAATAGTTCTATTGTACACAAATTTCTTTTAAACTTCATCTGAATGAACTGAAGTCTGCGAATTCAGTTTATTAATTAAAAAAGCTATCACGCAGAGGTGACAGCTTGATGGTTCATACCATAACGATTTCATCTTGCTTCGCCATGGCTTCTTCAGCGAACAGGTTCAAATACGCGCGGAGTTCGTTTGCATCTTCGATTTGGTTGATGACTGTACGAGCGCGTCCATTCCCTCGGATATTTTTCAGGTACCACGAGGCGTGCTTTCGCATCTCTCGGACTGCTACGTGTTCTCCTTTAAGCTGCGCTAGGCGTTCAAAGTGCAACAAGCAGACGTCGATTTTTTCGCGGACAGATGGTTCCGGCTTCAACTCGCCTGACTCTAGGTATTCTACAGTGCGGTAGATCATCCACGGGTCACCGAGAGCGGCACGGCCGATCATGACGCCGTCCACTCCGGTCTCATCGAGCATGCGCTTCGCATCTTGCGGCGTCTCGACGTCTCCGTTCCCGATAACAGGGATAGAGACAGACTGCTTCACATCTCGGATGATGTCCCAGTTGGCACGACCTTCGTACATTTGCTCACGTGTCCGTCCGTGGACAGCGACTGCTGCTCCACCAGCGCGTTCGATGGCCTGCGCATTCTCCACAGCTAAGATGTGATCGCTATCCCAGCCGATACGCATCTTGACGGATACCGGTTTCTTGACGTTGTCGACAACGGCCGCAACCATTTCATAAATCTTGTTTGGGTCAAGCAACCAGCGGGCACCCGCTTCACACTTGATGATTTTATTGACCGGACAGCCCATATTGATATCAATGATGTCTGCCGATGTATTTTGGTCGACGTACTTTGCCGCTGCGACCAGGGTGTCTTTCTCGCCTCCGAAGATTTGAAGAGACAGGGGATTTTCTCGTTCGTCGATGTACAGCATACTTAGGGTCTTCTCGTTTTTCATGACGATCCCTTTGTCGCTGATCATCTCCGCGTAGACGAGACCCGCACCGAATTCTTTCACCGTCAGTCGGAATGCTGAGTTGCAGATTCCCGCCATCGGTGCAAGCACGACGCGGTTGTCCATCTCGATGCCACCGATTGAAAACGGCTTGGTCGGCTTACGTGTCACGGTCTTCACCTTCCTTACTTCCTTTAAGTTCGTCCATGTCTATGTCGAGTATCTGAGAGATTTTCATCCATTGGTCTTCTGTAGGTGCTTTGACGCCACGCTCCATCTTACCGAGAGTGGCGGGTGCTACTTCTAGCGCTTTGGCCAAGTCAATCTGGCTGATACGCTTTAACTTTCTGTATGCACGAATGCGCCGTCCCCATCGAATGCTGTCCATAACCGAATGCCTTCTTTCTCGGGATCGAATGCAGCGGCAAGCTCCTGATGTGCAGGGTCGGCTGAAATCGATGCCAGTGGGATAAGTACAAATGCACGCTCTGCCATGCGTGGATGCGGGAGTGTTAAATCATCCGACTCTATATTTTCATCATTATACACTAAAATGTCAAGGTCGACCGTCCGTGGACCCCAGCGGATTAGGCGCTTTCTACCAAGTTCTTGTTCTACGGATTGACACACGGCGAGCAAGTCGTGCGGGGCAAGCGAAGTCGTAAGCTTCACAGCGATATTTAAAAAAGCTGCTTGGTCTGTGTAGCCGACCGGGTCTGTCTCATAAATATCTGATACTCGTTCCACCTGGATGTCCGAATGCGCCGCTACCTTTTCCACCGCGTCCTTCAGAAACTGCAGACGGTCTCCTATATTCGAGCCGATGGAGAGGTACGCCGTATTCATAGTGTACCTCGTGTAATCTCAACCGCAACCGAGTGATAATGTCCGCGAATTGGAGGTGTCGGTTTGACGACTAATACTTTGCACCCTTTGACTTGCTGGGAGTAATTCGTCAAAATGGCATCGGCAATCTTCTCCGCAACAGATTCAATCAGTTGATACGGTTCGCCTTCTGCAATCGCCTTGCACAATTCGTAGACTTCTGCGTAGTTGACCGTTGCGTCAAGCGCATCCGTCTCTCCTGCCTGCTTCAAATCCACGGCCATCTCTACCGTGATACGGAACAACTGCCCAAGAACCGTCTCTTCTGGCAACACGCCATGATAACCGTAAAACTGCATATCGTTTAAATAGATTTTATCCATTATGTTTCCTCCACATAATCTGTCTTCCCAACCAGTATATCCATCATCCGCGTGGTGCGTGTCATCTCTTTGACATCATGGACTCGAACTAGGTGCACCCCTTTGTCGATTCCAAAGCTGATTGTTGCCGCTGTACCCTCAAGTCGTTCTTCCACTGGAAGTTTCAATACGTTCCCAATCAAACTCTTGCGTGATGTGGCAAGTAATACCGGGTAGCCCATTTCTACAAGCTGTGGCAGATGCTGCATCATCCAGATGTTATGCGCCGTATTCTTCCCAAAGCCGATACCTGGGTCCAACCAGATCTGCTCGTCTTCTACTCCATGCTGCTTCGCAATAGCCAGTGACTCTTCAAGGTCCGCTTTGGCATCTTGCCAGAAGTCTTTGTAGTCCGCCGTTTCCCGGTTGTGCATCAAAATAAGCGGCGCCTTGTATTCCGCTGCCAACTGGGCAATGGCCGGGTCTTTACGGACACCCCAGATGTCATTTAAAATATCGACTCCTGCATCGAGTGCCGCTTTCGCTACAGCGGATTTGTATGTATCAATCGATAAAAATACGGGAATAGCTGCCTCTCGAATAGCACGAATCACTGGGACAACGCGACTGATTTCTTCTTCATCAGAAATACGTGTGTACCCAGGACGCGTAGACTCCCCTCCGATATCAACGATCTTGGCTCCTTGTTCGACCATTTCTAGAGTTCGCGCTACAGCTTGCTCAACATTATTATATAACCCGCCGTCTGAGAACGAATCTGGTGTGACGTTTAAAATCCCCATTACAACGGTCTCTTTCGAGAAATCTAGTGTGACACCATGGGCTGTCCATATTTTAGTCATGTTCCCGTCTCCCCTCTGCTTCTATCGCTTCTACATAGGCCTTGTGAATACGTTGATACATTTCGCCATTATTTCCCGGGAAATGATTCGATTCGACAGCACGAATCGGCACGATTTCCTGCACAGCGTTCACTATCCACACTTCGTCTGCTTGCTCGACTTGTTGCTGTGGGAAATGTCCAGAGTGTACGGGTATTCCGTGTTGTTCTGCGTAACCCATCACCCATTGACGTGTAATGCTGTTCAAAATTCCGGTTTCAAGTGATGGCGTATAGAGCTCGCCGTCTTTCTTCCAAAAAATAGCGGATGTGATGCCTTCTGCAACAAATCCATCTGCTGTACACATAAAGCCTTCCATCTCCGCAAGTGACGGGATCTCAAAACGAGCAAGCACATTATTTCCGTAATGATGGGATTTGACTCGAGTCGGCCCTTCAGGCGTATTGCGAGGAACTTTGATCCAGCGCGCTGTTTTCTCTGTGCCACGAGGGGTCGGCGGCAATGCCTTACGCAGCATCAATACCGTTGGATCCTCGTATTTTGAAGGCTGCAACCCGATGTCATGGACACCTGCCGAGACATTGAAGCGGAAATACCCGTCTTCTCCTCCGTTCAGTTGCGTCAACTTTTCGACCACACGAAGCATTTCATCACTCGTATACGGCATCTTGATACGAAAAGCAGAGAGCGTCTGCTCGAGACGCTCCCAGTGTTGCTGCCATAAAAACACACGACCATTATACGTCCGGAATGTCTCAAAGAACCCTAGACCGTACAAGTAGCCATGATCGTATGGCGAAATAGTGATGTCTTGTTTGCTTACAAACTGGCCGTTTTTCCAGCATTCCATCAGACCGACACTTCCTTTGGCTCACAATACGTCTCAATGAAGTTTCGAATGAGTTTCTTTCCTTGTTCCGTCATGATCGATTCAGGATGGTACTGGACACCTTCCACCGCAAGCTCTTTGTGGCGAAGACCCATGATTTCCCCTTCAGCAGTCCAAGACGTAACTTCTAAGCACTCCGGTAACGATTCTTTTTCAACAAGCAAGGAGTGGTAGCGTGTCGCTTGGAAAGGATTCGGCATATCTGCATTGACGCCTTTACCGTCGTGGTGAACGGGAGAAGTCTTACCATGCATCAAGCGTTCTGCACGGATAACCGTGCCACCAAATGCTTGTCCAATAGACTGATGGCCTAGGCAAACACCAAGAATCGGAGTTTTCCCAGCGAAGTACTGAATGACATCCAGACTAATACCCGCTTCATTTGGTGTACAAGGACCAGGAGAGACTACAATCATGTCCGGATTCAGCTGTTCGATTTCGGCTAGCGTGATTTCATCGTTTCGTACTACACGGATCTCACGTCCCATTTCGCCCATATACTGAACGAGGTTGTAGGTAAATGAATCGTAGTTATCAATCATTAAAATCATGACTGTTTCGTCCCTTCTGCCATGGCCTTTGCTTGCCATAAGGCTTTTGCTTTGTTCAAGGATTCGATATATTCTGCAGCTGGGATGGAGTCGATTACGATTCCAGCTCCTGCTTGGATATGCGCCATACCGTCTTTCACGAATGCCGTGCGGATAACGATGTTAAATTCAAGGTCTCCCGTATAACCGAACCAACCGATTGAGCCTGTATACAATCCGCGGCGGACCGGCTCGAGTTCTTCAATGATTTCCATCGTCCGAATCTTTGGCGCTCCCGTAATCGTGCCTCCTGGGAACATCGCCTGCACGATTTCAGCATTCGTCACGTCTTGACCAAGCTCTCCTTTAACGTTCGAAACGATATGCATGACGTGCGAGTAGCGTTCGATGACCATGAACTCGTCTACTTCTACAGTGCCGTAGCGTGAGACTTTCCCTAAATCGTTGCGCTCTAGATCAACGAGCATGACGTGTTCCGCTCGCTCTTTTTCGTTGTCGATCAGTTCTTGTGCAAGTGCCAAGTCTTCCGCTTCGTCTTTCCCACGTGGTCTAGTTCCTGCAATCGGACGGGTTGAAAGCTCCAGCCCTTTCTTCTTCACAAGAAGCTCTGGTGAACCAGAGACAACAGCAAAGTCATCCGCTTGAATATAAGCCATATACGGTGACGGGTTAAAGGTACGAAGCGCCTCGTACATCACCATCGGCTCTACTCCAAGCTCTTTGGATTGGCGCACAGACAAGTTGACTTGAAACACGTCGCCTTGCGCGATGTATTCTTGGATGCGACGAACGGCCGATTCAAACTGCGGACCACTCATCGATACATGTAGCGTACTGTCATCCTGTACCACTTCTCGAGCAGCACCGGCTTCAAATAAGCGAGACGCGATGCCTTCACGGATAGCTTGTTGCCATTCTTGCGACCAAGCTTCTAGATCTTTTTCTGCATTCGGAAGCTTCATCAAAATGATCTTCTCATTTGCAATATCGTAGACCGCCCAGTGGTCGAAGAGATAGAAGAAGTTCATTGGAATCCCTAAGTCGTCCTCTGCAGACTCCGGCAAAACTTCAATCACGCGCGCGTAGTCGTAGGTCACAAAGCCAATGGCGCCTCCTTGGAAATCCGGAAGCTCTGGATTGTGAGCCACTTCGTAGCGACTGACCAGTTGTTCGATGAGCGCTAGGGATTCTCCGGGTTGATGTTCGTTCTCGCCTGACTCCCATTCAATATGTAGACCGTCAGATGTGGAGTGCACAGCAGCAAATGGATGGAGTGCTGCCACGCTCAGATTGCCTCCGCGAGCGCTTTCAAGAAAGGCGTGACGTCTAGCTTGTTTGGCGAGTTGTTGGTAGCCATAATAAAATTCATCTTTCGATGCTTGAAATGTAACGGTATCGGTTGTTTGAATCACTGAGGTTACTCCTTTTTTTCACCAGAATGTGCTTTAAGTGTACCTGTATTTCCTGCGATAGAAAAGAAAAAAGACCGCCCTTCTGGACGGCCTGTTTCACTAGATTTTATTGGTTCTCAAAATTGTATAGAGGTGTGCTCAAGTAACGTTCTCCGTTTGACGGGATAATCGCTAAGACCTTCTTGTCTTTACCAAGTTGCTTCGCTAATTGGAGCGCAGCATGGATAGCTGCCCCTGATGACACGCCACCTAAGATGCCTTCCGCTTTTGCCACTTCTCGCGCCATAGCGTAGGCTTCGTCATTGGATACTTGAATGACACTGTCATAGATCTCTGTATTTAATACTTTCGGTACAAATCCAGCGCCGATTCCTTGAATCTTGTGCGGACCTGGCGAACCACCAGAAAGAACTGGTGAATCTTTTGGTTCCACAGCTGCGATGTGAATGCCTGGGAAGCTTTCTTTTAACACGCTTCCAGCACCCGTGATCGTACCTCCTGTACCGATTCCCGCTACAAAGCCGTCTAACTGATCAAACGCTTTGACGATTTCGGGACCTGTTGTCAGGCGGTGCACTTCAGGATTGGCTTCGTTGTTGAATTGTTGTGGCATGAAGTAACCTTGTGTTTCAGCAAGTTCTTCTGCCTTCGCAATAGCACCCTTCATCCCGTCCGCTCCTGGCGTCAGTACAAGCTCAGCCCCGTATGCACGAAGCAGGTTGCGGCGCTCCATACTCATCGTGTCCGGCATGACGAGCACAGAGTTGTAGCCTTTCGCCGCTGCAACCATTGCAAGCCCGATCCCTGTGTTTCCGCTCGTCGGTTCTACCAGAGTATCACCTGGCTTCAAGTCTCCTGATTTCTCAGCTGCTTCAATCATCGCAAGAGCGATACGGTCTTTGACACTGCTCCCTGGATTAAAATACTCCAGTTTCACATACACTTCTGCATCGTTATCATCTGTCACACGATTCAATTTGACGATAGGTGTGTGGCCTACCAATTCTGTAATGGATTGTGCTGTTCTCGCCATATGCTCACTCCTAATTCCTAGTTTTTTAATAGGTTTTAAGTTAGCTTACCAATAATTGAAATTGTCTGTCAAATGTTAACTTTGGTCTTCATACAGCCAAGTCGCATCAAATTCTTCCCAAAACGCGCGCGGTGTCACGGATTGTGGGAGTTGTTCTAGAGCCAACTCTCGCTGAATATGAGCTTTAACATCGTCAAAACTGAAAGAGGTGCCTTTCGAGACACTTTGGACTTGGATCACTGCAAATCGCCCATCCGTCAATGGCAAGGCTTCACTTAGTTCCATCGGCTCTAGTTCAGAAGCGGCACGGACTATATTCGGGTCCAGCGACGTAGTATTGGCATTGATGAATCCAAGAGAGCCACCTAAAGATGCGGTACTAGCATCTATTGATCGCTCACGGGCAAGTCCCTCAAAGGAAGAACCGCTCTCGAGCTCTTGTTTGACGGACTCTGCCTCTTCTTGAGAAGAGACAAAGATGGCTTTGACATCATAGGACGTCGGGACTTCATACAACGATTTGTTTTGTTCGTAATAGTCTTTCAACGCCTGGTCCTCTAAAACGACATCCTTCGCCAGGACCTTTTCTAAAATGATGCGAGCTCGAATCTTCTTCGTCATCTGCTCTTCATTCAGCCCAAGAAACGTTTGGTCCGTGCCTTCTGTAGCAGAGCGGTAGAGTGCTAGCTCCAGTTCGAGCTCTTCGTCCGATACGTCGATATCATGCTTCTTCGCTGCAGCTTCCATCACCTTTTCGTTGACGAGAGCCTCGAGAGACTCACGCCCTACCCGAGACTCCATCTCAGCCACCCAGTCTTCGTGACGAATAGCGTCGCCATCTACTTCTGCGACAGCTTCGCCACTTCCCGCATCATTTGGGATGAGCCAGGCAACAAACCATAGAAGGTTCCCTAGCAGCAAGAGTCCCATCACGAAAAGAGCCGGCTTCGTTTTTAATCGTTTGGTTTTACGTGTTTCAGTTCGGTCGTTTGGCCTCATCAATCATTGTCTCCAGTTCATCTACGTTATAGTGATACTGTTCCATACAGAAATGACATTGCGCCTCCGCACCGCCATCTTCTTCAATCATATCACGAATTTCGTCTGGACCGAGGGAAATAATGGCCGCTCCAAAACGCTCTTTCGAACAGTTACAGCTGAAGGATACGTCTTGCTGATTCAAAATTTGGACGTTGTCTTCGCCTAAAATTTCTTTTAAAAGTTCTTCTGGTGATAGACCGCGTTCAATCAATTTCGAAACCGGCTCCATGCGAGACAGATGACCTTCGATTTCAGTGATCGTCTCATCTTCTGTACCCGGCATCAACTGAATGATAAAGCCTCCAGCTGCTAAAATCGTGTTATCCGGATTCACAAGAACACCAAGTCCAACTGATGACGGCACCTGTTCTGAAGTTGCGTAGTAGTACGTAAAGTCTTCTGCAATCTCACCGGAGACGATCGGCACCTGGCCACTGAAGAAGTCACGCATTCCAAGATCTTTTACTACCGTAAGCGCCCCTTCTGTACCGACAACGCGGCGAACGTCCAGTTTTCCTTGCTCGTTCAAATCAAAATGTACGTGTGGATTCGTAATATATCCACGAGCTTCTCCGTGTGCGTTGGCATCGATGATGATCGGACCCGCAGGACCGTTCCCTTCGATTTTTACTGTCAGTTTGTCGTCTCCTTTTAACATAGCGCCCATCATGACAGCTGCTGTCATCGAACGACCTAGTGCCGCTGACGGAATCGGCCATGTGTCATGACGTCGTTGTGCTTCCGATACCATATCTGTTGTACGAGCTGCAAATGCCCGTACTTGTCCATTAAACGCTAATGCGCGTACTAAATAATCACTCATTGTTCATTCCTACTTTCTCATTTCGTTTATAAAGTAAATACAGTCCTTTTAAGGTTAAGAACGGATCGATTTGATCGATCACGTCGGTCTCTTGAGAGATCAGCGGGGCTAAGCCTCCGGTCGCAATGACCTTCGCTTGTGCGTTGCCTGATTTCTTCATCCGGTTGACAATGCCTTCCACTTGGCCGACATAGCCGTAAACAATCCCTGACTGCATAGCCGAGACGGTATTTTTACCGACGACCTGGCCAGGCGTGGTCAGTTCAATCCGAGGAAGCTTGCTTGCACGTGCGAACAAGGCTTCTGTTGAGATGCCAATTCCCGGTGCGATAGCGCCACCCATGTAGTCACCACGTTCATTGATATAGCAATAGGTCGTGGCCGTACCGAAGTCGACGATAATCAAAGGCGCTCCGTAATAGTGTATGCCTGCAACAGCGTTCACAATCCGGTCTGCTCCGACTTCTCGTGGATTTTCATATTTGATATTGAGGCCCGTCTTTACTCCTGGACCTACAATCAGTGGCTTCTGTTTAAAGTATTTGGTGCACATAGCTTCGAGCGAGAACATGATTGGAGGCACAACAGACGACATAATGATACCTGTGATGTCTGCAAAATCGAGCCCTGCATGCTGAAACAATGCTTTGACCTGCATCCCGTACTCATCTTCTGTTTTGTTACGATCCGTCTCCATACGCCAGTGGTGCTGCAATGTGTCTTGGTGGTAAACGCCAAGTACGATATTGGTATTCCCAATGTCCATTACTAATATCATTCTGTGTCCCTCATTTCATCTTGAATCATACCACAGCCATCAAAGAGAAAGAAAAGCGTAAGCACCGGAGAGATGCTTACGCTTTGTTCTATTTACGATCTTCTTGAATTGAGTTTCCAGCACCTGTGTCTGATGGTGTTGATTCTGACGGCAGGTCTGCTGTAGATGGATCTGAAGGAGCACCTGTTACATCATTTGTCTCTTCTTCCACTACAGAAGGCTCTTCAAACTTGCGCTCTGGAAGTGTACCGTGTTCTTTCAAGTGAATGATCTGAGCAGCATCCAGTGTTTCCACTTCAAGCAATGTCTCTGCAATCAGGTTTAAAAGGTCACGTTTTTCAGTCAAGATATCTTTCGTGCGTGCGTACTGTTCTTTGATCATACGCTGCATCTCTTGGTCGATTTCATACGCAATCGCATCTGAGTAGTTCTGCTCAGAGTTGAAGTCACGTCCTAAGAAGACGTTACCTCCTTGCGATTGACCGAACTGCATCGGCCCAAGTTTGTCACTCATACCATACTCCGTTACCATGCTACGAACAATGCTCGTTGCACGTTGGAAGTCATTGTGTGCACCTGTAGACACTTCGCCAAAGACGATGTCTTCCGCCACACGACCACCAAGGAGACCAGATACTTTATCTAAAAGCTCTGGTTTTGTCATGAAGTAACGATCCTCTTTCGGAAGCATGACGGCATAACCGCCTGCCTGACCACGAGGAACGATGGTCACTTTATGCACAGTCTCTGCATTATCTAGTGTAAGACCGATGACCACGTGTCCTGCTTCGTGGAAAGCAACAATCTTACGTTCTTTTGCCGAGATGACTTTTGTTGATTTAGCTGGACCGGCAATAACGCGGTCTGTTGCTTCATCAATATCATGCATATCAATTTTCTTTTTGTTACGACGAGCGGCAACAAGTGCTGCTTCGTTTAATAAGTTCTCAAGATCCGCACCAGAGAAACCAGGTGTGCGCTGCGCAATAGCTTTCAAGTCTACGCCTTCTGATAACGGCTTGTTGCGAGCATGTACTTTAAGTACGGCTTCACGACCTTTTACATCTGGACGGCCAACTGTGATTTGACGGTCAAAACGACCTGGACGTAATAAAGCAGGGTCTAGAATATCTGGTCGGTTCGTTGCAGCTACGATAATAATTCCTTCGTTTGCTCCGAAACCATCCATCTCAACGAGTAATTGGTTCAAGGTTTGTTCACGTTCATCGTGTCCGCCACCAAGACCTGCACCACGTTGACGACCTACTGCATCGATCTCATCAATGAAGATGATACAAGGTGCATTTTTCTTTGCATTTTCGAAAAGGTCACGTACACGAGATGCCCCGACCCCTACGAACATTTCAACGAAGTCCGAACCGGAGATCGAGAAGAACGGTACGCCCGCTTCACCGGCAACGGCACGAGCCAGTAAGGTTTTCCCTGTTCCTGGAGGACCTACAAGAAGAATCCCTTTAGGAATACGTGCACCAAGTTCTGCGAATTTACGTGGATCTTTCAAGAAGTCTACAACCTCTACAAGTTCCGCTTTCTCTTCATCAGCACCCGCTACATCCTCAAATTTTGCTTTTTTCTTGTCATCATAAAGCTTCGCCTTGCTCTTCCCGAAGTTCATCACACGGTTTCCACCGCCCTGTGATTGACTTAATAGGAAGAAGAACAAGATGATGATGATTAAGAATGGAAGAAGTCCTGTTAAGAACTGAACCCATCCACTTGTTTGTGGCGCTTCTTCTGTATCCCATTTCACGCCGTTGTCTTCCGCTAGCTGACCAAGTTCTTGCTCTGTAAATTGGCCATTGTATGGAATACGAGCGTTGAATGTCTCGCCTTCTTTTGCATTTACCATCTCACCTGTAACGACATATACGTTATTGACAGGCTGGATGACGAACTCTTTTACTTCACCGTCTTCAACGGCTTGAATAAATTCATTAGTAGTTAATTCTTTCGTCGGCGTTCCGCTTTGATTAAACGTAGCAAAAATCCCAACGATCACGAAGAAAATCAATAAATATAGTATCGCGTAGCGCAGTGCTCGATTCATTCCTAGCCTCCTCACAGACTTAGTCAAAAAATCACATCCCACCTTTTGTGAGATGAGGGTCTTTTTAGGTTAAAAAACTATAGAATATCTTATCATAGGAAAATTAGCACGTACAATGAAATGCCTTTAAACCAAGATACTGAGACTTAGAAAGAATAAACTTCTTTCTTCAGTACGCCCACGTATGGCAGGTTGCGGTATCTCTCTGCATAATCAAGCCCGTATCCTACAACAAATGCATCCGGTACTAAGAACCCAACGTAGTCCGCTTCTAAGTCCACTTTGCGGCCAGATGGTTTATCTAATAGTGTCACGATTTTAATAGATTTGGCTTTACGGTATTTAAACAGATCAATCAGGTAGCTAAGTGTCTTTCCGCTATCGATGATGTCTTCAACGATGATGATGTCACGACCTTCGACGCTTGTATTCAAGTCTTTGACAATTTTCACTTCACCTGAAGAGACTGTTGCATTTCCGTAGCTGGTAACGTCCATATAATCCATTTCCACATACGCATCCACATGCTTCATCAGATCAGACATGAACGGCATAGCTCCTTTCAGAATACCGATTGCAAGAGGAAACTTGTCTGCATACTCTTGTGAAAGTACAGCACCAAGTTCTTTTGCCTTTTCCTGAATTTGCTCGTCCGTCAATAAAATTTCTTGAATATCCTTTTCTAACATGTGGAATCCTCCTGTTTTATCCATATCACCCAAGGGGTTTTGTTCGTTTTATTCAGCTTGCTACTATAGCGTAAGCCGATTAGTCCTAGTATACCATTCTTTTGTGTGACAAGCAGGGGCCAGCCCTCGCGTTTTTGCTTTGCCACTTTTTCGTCAATAAATAGCCGTGCCACTTTCTTATGGTAGCCTCCTAGATCCAGCGTATCTCCCGGTTCTCTCGTCCGAATGCGAAGCGGAAAGTCCTGTTCTTCAAGCTGTAAGTAATACCAGTCTCCCTCGTATTTTTGCTCTGAACCTGTCACGAGAATCTGCGTCCCCATGCCAGTGGACATCCACTGATCAAACGGTATCGTTTGTTGAACTGGCATCTCAGTTGGCATCTCTTGGACAAGGAGTAACTGATCGTAAGAACGAATGAAACGGAAAGCATTTGGAAGATGGACATACTGGGTACCTGAGGACTGCTGCGCCACGTGGAGAATAGTGTCTATCACGGAAGACGCCAGTGCGGCTGCTTGAGGTTGCAAGTAGTTCCATAGTAAAAGAATGATACGTCTTTGTAAAGCGATTGGGAGCTCGACAAACCCTTTTCTATCAAGGGTTCGAGATGTCTCAGACGAATTTGTCACAAGCTGTTCATAATGCAGATGTGCCTGCTGATCCAAGTAGTCTTGATCTTCTCTTTGACGCTCCACAAATTTCTCAATTTGCTTGGCAATCGACGAATTTTCTTCCTGTAACAGAGGAACGATGTGATGTCGGAAGCGATTGCGTGTATAGGTATCGGATGCATTGCTCGCATCTTGTCGATACGGTTGCTGCATTGTATGTAAGTACAGCTCAATGTCTTGGCGAGTGACTGAAAGGAACGGCCGGATGAGCGGTTTGCCTTGTATCGTTCGGTGCAACGGGATACCTACCCCACTTGCATCAGTCCCTTTGACTAGTTGCATGAACACCGTCTCGACTTGATCGTCCGCGTGATGACCTTGTACCAGAACATCGAATTTCTGTGTTTCCATGATCCACGAAAAATAGGCATACCGCTCTTCGCGGCATACCTGTTGAGTGTTGCCTCCTTGAGATAATCGTTCAGGAACAGCTAGAGCCTTACTATATACCGGAATTCCTAGAGCTTGCCCCAGCTGTTCCACGAATTCCCGGTCTCCTGTAGAGGCTTTGCCACGCAATTGATGATCGGCGTGCACGATGCCTAGCGACCAACCCATCTCATGTGCATGTTGGTGATAGAACCGGACGATGGCAACGGAATCAGCTCCACCAGAACAAGCGAGTAAGAGCTTATTTCCTCGGTAGTCGATGTGATGTTTTTTCATGAATGCCAGTACTTGCTGTTCCATCGCGGCGCCTCCTTTTTGTATCAGTTTACCACGCGCATCACTTGGCGAGGAGTAAAAAGAGACCAGTTCGGGAGCCGTTTGGTGATATGAAGACAAATGACCGTCTGATCGTCGCTAGCCACTCCAAACGTCTGACTCCGCTACTCCATGAACGCTGCTGCAGACGGGGAATGCTTGGCCCACCACTCCATGTAGTGTTACTCTTGCACATCCATCTCAATGGTGTCATCAAAAATGCCATCAGAGATCATCCAAATTTGATCACCATGCTTTAGTTCAATATTTTGCTCGACGAGTGCAGAGTGATTGGAGAATCCTAGCGGAGCGGTCTGATGGTCAATACGTTCACAAGTATTTCCTCTCACAATATACGTCGCCATCGCTCCAGCTTTCCAGGAATGCAGACGACCAAGCTGTAAGTCGATGAGGGCAAGGTCCATGGTGGCGTAGACGTCACTCGTCATTCGAAGTCCTGTGACATAATGCAGAAAATGCAGGGCGTCTCGGGATTCACTCGCTGCCACAAGGCCTGGAGCGAGCTGCACCTTCCAATTAGTAAGATGATACCAATGTTGTGGCACGGAAATAAAATGCATAACGACTTCCCCCTTTTCATAGTGTTAACACTACGAGGAGTGTGGCGAGAAATCTGTCACCCTCTGCGGCGAGAAATGAAAAAAGTTCGACGCCATTCGTGATTTTTTTCGAAAACGTATTGACTTCTTTTCGCTGCGCTTGTATGATACTAATTGTCCGAAAAAACAAGGCGGCGTAGCTCAGCTGGCTAGAGCGTACGGTTCATACCCGTGAGGTCGGGGGTTCGATCCCCTCTGCCGCCACCATTTATATTTCGGCCCCTTGGTCAAGCGGTTAAGACACCGCCCTTTCACGGCGGTAACACGGGTTCGAATCCCGTAGGGGTCATCACAAGCACTGGTTCGCATTACATATGCGGGTCGGTGTTTTTTTATTTCTAGATGTGGAAGGCGTTCGCTCAGAAATGCTTCAGAAACCAGGCGCGCCCTGTGAGGCGCTCTTTGCCTCATAGGGGGTGAATGGTTTTTGAATGTATTTCTAACGCCTGCAACTCGATATCATAAAAAGTGAAGAACGCCACTCTAGAAATCTTGTAAAAACCGGGCGTGTCCGTAGAGGCGCTCTTTGCCTCTATGGATGCGACCGGTTTTTGCGGGGATTTCTGGCGTTCGCAACTAGACACCA
>NZ_NOKQ01000081.1 GCF_002265435.1 Tetzosporium hominis | reverse complement strand
TGGTGAACTGCCGGTCCCAACTCAGCTCTACGGTCTGTGCTTCTCGCCAGTCTTCTGTCATGACAAGTCCTTCTTGGCTCAGTTCGTCTTTTAGCGGCTGCTCCCCAATGACATATTGACGATCCCCTTCGTTACCTGAACGCTGCAAATAGATGGATGTCGCGTAGCAAGAGTTAACTACTTGGTTAACTTCTAAACGTTTTTTTTTTTTTTTTATTTTCGCATGGTTCTCTTATTGACTTTGAA
>NZ_NOKQ01000163.1 GCF_002265435.1 Tetzosporium hominis | reverse complement strand
GGTTAATGGATAAGAGCTGATCAATTGCCGTAAAATAATCAATCGCCGGGACGGTCGACATCGATATCTATTCTTAGATCCTGTAATGGATCATTTAAACAAACATCATAGTATAACGATTATTTTAATCACGCATGATACTGTTGACTCGTGCAGATAAAGGTGCTCAATATGTCAGTAACAAAATTTTGTTTGATATTCGGGGACGAGATGCGGGAAGTTTGGCATCGTGATCATGCGAAGCTC
>NZ_NOKQ01000377.1 GCF_002265435.1 Tetzosporium hominis | reverse complement strand
AAGCGTAACCCTGTTGATCAAAGGCTTTAATGCCTACGGATATTTGAAGGCTGAAAAAGGGGTTCATCGACTGGTTCGGATCTCTCCGTTCGATTCTTCGGGCAGACGGCATACGTCCTTCGTGTCCTGTGACGTCGTACCGGAAATTACGGATGACGTGGAGATCGACATCCGTACCGAGGATCTGAAGATCGACACGTACCGGGCGAGCGGCGCCGGCGGTCAGCATATCAATACGACGGACTC
>NZ_NOKQ01000084.1 GCF_002265435.1 Tetzosporium hominis | reverse complement strand
CACCACACGCACCCCGAAGCCCTTGAATCTTGCAGGTTATAAAACCTAGTTCAAAATCTTTTCTGGGGTTTGGGCACCCCCAGTCCCCGCCTTAAAGAGCCTTCTTAAGAAGGCGAGCCCCGGATATCAGAGAAGCAGACGTAGACGAGTTAGTCAGGTTCCAGTGGAACAGGACAGCATTCGCGCCATTATTCCAGGAACCACCGAACAGCGCTAAGCGCAGACCTGCCGCCCTATAGTAATAGTC
>NZ_NOKQ01000202.1 GCF_002265435.1 Tetzosporium hominis | reverse complement strand
ACAATTGTTTGTAGAGAAAAACGACACTCACATGACGCAATAAGATTTTGAAAGACACATTTATCGATTCCGCAAAAGACTTGAACGATTTTTGCCAGAGAATGGCTACGAAGTCTATATTCCTTCGCTTTCGACGGAAACTATTGTTTTCAAAGGACTTCTACCTCCGGTTGAAGTTAGCGAATTTTATCTGGACCTACAAGATGAGCGCTTTGTATCTGCCTATAGCTTGGTTCACTCCCGCTAT
>NZ_NOKQ01000241.1 GCF_002265435.1 Tetzosporium hominis | reverse complement strand
GCTTCCGCGAATGTAAAATCGAATGTTATATCTCAAGCGGGTGCGGGTAAACTAAATTAAGAAATGTAAAAACACAAAGGGCTGCTCACCTTTGTGTTTATTAATTAATTAAAATGTTTATTAACTTATTTTAGGATTATAATGCTTAATCGGATCGTAAATCATGTATTTTTTACGACCGCTATTTATGCATTCATAAATAGACGCAGGAAAACAGTCAGCAGTAAAGCTTGTACCATTGCTAATT
>NZ_NOKQ01000085.1 GCF_002265435.1 Tetzosporium hominis | reverse complement strand
TATTGTTTCGGCAGTGCGAACACCTTTAGGTTCCTTTGGCGGGAGCTTGAAGAATGTTTCTGCTGTTGATTTGGGATCTTTGGTAATTAAGAGTGCTTTGGAAAAAGCGAATATTAAACCAGAGCAGGTAGATGAAGTGATTATGGGGAATGTCCTAGGCGCAGGTTTAGGTCAAAACGTAGCTCGTCAAATGAGCATTCACGCAGGACTCCCTGAATTTACACCAGCCTTTACTATCAACAAGGTT
>NZ_NOKQ01000086.1 GCF_002265435.1 Tetzosporium hominis | reverse complement strand
TTTCTGCTCAAATTCCTGAACCTTCCTGAAAGCTGAATGTTTCCGTTGTCTCGAACTCTTTCAGCACCTTTTGTCTAATTGTTTGAAAAACGGGCGATGTTCTGCTGCGCGGAAAAGGCAGATCGACCGGAATCAGCTTGTGGATTCTCCCCGGCTTTGCCGTAAGAATTGCGATCCGGTTGGCTAAATACACCGATTCGTCAATATCGTGCGTCACGAGGATCATCGTCATCTTCTTTTCTCTCCA
>NZ_NOKQ01000193.1 GCF_002265435.1 Tetzosporium hominis | reverse complement strand
ATTTATCGGATGCGAATGCAATCATCCTGAGCTCGAATCCTATCCTGCATTTGAGGAAGAACCAGTAGTTGTTTCAGCTGCAGGATAGGATTCGAGCTCAGGATGATTGCATTCGCATCCGATAAATGCGCCATCTAATTCATACCGGAGAACTTTATCAAGGAGGAATTGTGTATGTCCTGTTGTTAAAGACAACTGGACGTTTGGGTGTTCTTCATAATAAGAAGCCAGAAGTTTCGGAAGCCTT
>NZ_NOKQ01000087.1 GCF_002265435.1 Tetzosporium hominis | reverse complement strand
GATCAATGTTTTGACGGGTCAGTTAGCTGCAGATCAGGGTGAGACCGTTCTCCTAGGGAAGTCCTCTCGAAATTTGACTTCAAATGATTTGGAACAAATCGGGATTGTTAGTGATACCAGTGGTTTTTATGAAAAGATGAGCCTCTATAAAAATCTGCTCATTTATGCAAAATTATATGGTCTTAAAGCTTCTAGAGTAGATACAGTACTTGATCAAGTTGGGTTATCAGATGCCAAAAACCTTATC
>NZ_NOKQ01000128.1 GCF_002265435.1 Tetzosporium hominis | reverse complement strand
AAGTGCCGTGTTGTAAGGTGTAATAAGGTACAAGAAAATACAATAGAATACGCTCTGAAACTTACCCACCATAAGAACAAGCTTCATGGCTGTTCTTAAGATGGATGATGATTCAAACCGTTGATGCGACTGAATCTTTGGGTGTTTGATATAATCGACATACATTGATTTTCCGCCAGGTTGCCGACCAATTAGAAATCACCTGCAAGTGAGTCCATAATATCGGCAGCCTCGCGTTCCATCTTTTCGGTTAAATGAAGGTAAGTGTCAGTGGTAACCGAAACCCTACTGTGTCCTAATATCTTTTGAACTGCTTTTGTTTGCATGCCGTTCTCAATAAGGGTCGTAGCAAGTGTGTGACGCAACGAATGGTAATTGAAGTCTATCTTATGCTCTTCTCGGATATAACGTCGTGTGAGCCATTTTATGACGTTTGGAGTGTATCTCTCGCCATTAGGTTTACGCATAACATAATCATGATCTGTATATTTGACATAAGCAGGACCATACAGTAGTTGGTTCTGTTTTTGTTTTGTAAGTTCTTTGCGTAGAATATCCGATAATTTTTTGCCCATCGGAACCGTCCGGTAAGAAGATTTTGTTTTTAACTCACCTATTACAAAGATCTCTTTCCTTTTTCCGTTCACTTCATAATATTCCTTCTTCATTTGTTGCTCTATACGAATCTGACCACCTTTAAAATCGATATGTGGCCATTCTATTCCACAAGCTTCACCGACACGTACGCCTGTAAAATAACCAATAACAAGAGGGATGTACAACGGATGCCCTTCTTTGATGTTTGTAAATAGGAAATTGACTTCTTTTTGATCTAGTATCTTCAGCTTGTCTTTGGTTGCTTTTCTCTCAGTATCCATATGAATTTCAACATACTGCATTGGGTTTTCATTTATAAACTTGTAAGGAAACACAGCATGCTTAAATGATTTTCCTAATACTGTAGACAATATAGAAACAGTCTTGCGAGCGTATTTTTTACGAATCATGTTGTTGACGAGTTCTTGAAGCACATGTGGTGTGATAGTTCTCAGGCGGTAATCACCAATGTAGGGAACAATATGATTCTTAATCATACCTCTATAATTTTCTTGAGTATTTGGCTCTAATTTCATCTCCACATATTCCCGCATCCAATAATCATAGAAATCAGTTACAGTAATCTCAGTTGGTTTAAAGAGATGCCCAGCGTTTTCATATTCTTGTATTTTTTCACGTAAAATACGTTCAGCTTCCGCTCGTGTTGTAGCACCTTTAGCTACACGTTCTATTCTTTTCCTTTTGCCTCGCACGTATCCTAAATCAAAGGTGTAATACCAGCTACTACCTCTTTTTCTTACTCCGCCTTTCATATAAATTCACCTCCTTCCAAATCTTTGATATTGATAGCAATGAATGGATCAAAATTAATTATGTAACCTCTATGTTCTACAGATGGGCCATACTTATCAAAATAATGATCAAGAATAACTTTCAAATCATCTGATTCGATTTCAAAATCATGGCAAACATCCTCTGCAGTAAGATGGTTTTTTTCAAAACACGAAACTAAGTCATCTAATGATATGATTTTTTCATATCCCCAACGCCTAGCGACCATCTCGGCTTTAATTTTCGAAATGCTGTCCAACATTGTAATATCTCCGGCTGTTGTTTCATAATGGCCAATTTCTTCTGCTAATAAAAAATGTTTTTTATAAAGCGAGTCATCTCTATTAAGAAAGATTTGAAAACCTTTATTTAAACCACGTAAGCCTTTCGGCATTTGTTTTTTCTCTCTAATCGTTAGCTCTGGATATTCGAGCATAAGGGCTTCAATTCTCATTGGATGCACTCACTTTCTTTGCGACTTAATAAATTCAATGTAACGTTTTATATCTTCCAACTCTTCATCGGTAACATTATCATCAATATGAGCAGCAATCGTTTCTAATTTAGAATCTTTTGCCTCTTGATCAGCAGGGAAGAAGACATTAATAGAGACCTTTAACGCTTTAGCTATATCAAAAAGAACATCTTGATTTGCGTGTCGAGCGCCAGTCTCATATCTAGAAATAGTCTGCTTCGTCGTGTTTATCATTAAAGCGAGATCCTCTTGGCTATAACCTCTAGCTTCTCTCCACCTCTTAATCTGTTTTCCTATATACTCTTTAAGTTCCATCTTTTCATTCCTCCACTATCAATATTATTTCCAATAGTATATAACATTAATCACCGTTTTGGGAACTTTTTTTCTCGAAAAGTACAATTATTACTTTACAAGTCACCAATACGGTGATATTCTATGAAAAAAAGAGGTGATAGTATGCAAGAAAAATTGATAATCTTGAGAGAAAAATCAGGATTTAATAAAAGTCAGATGGCAAAGGTGATTGGCGTCACCCCTAAGACTTACGTTCATAAAGAGCGAGGGGAATACGAATTCACTCAAGACGAGATGTTCACTTTAGCAACTTTCTTCGATAAAAAAATCGATGAAATTTTTTTACCTAGATGTCACCAAAATGGTGACGCGGTAACCGGGAAAGGGGTTGGTTGAAATGACTCCGCAACTCTATGACATTTCAGATGTTGCAAAGTTTCTAAAGACTAACAAGAACATGGTTTATAAGCTGATTGACACGGGACACTTGACTGCTTTAAAACTCGGTAGATTAAAAGTGACTTGTTACGAACTTGAAGATTTTATCCGCAGAAACAACGGTAAAGATTTTACCGACTTGCAAAACGTTACACAGTTAACCCGAAATACAATAAATAGCTAATTATTGAAAGGACGTTAGATCATTTGTCTCTTGAAGAAATTGAAGCGGCATTCGGTTACACGAAAGGAGATGTGGAAATGGCAGCAAAAGAACAAATCGAACGAATCGTTGAACTACAGAATGAGATTGAAAGCATCATGGACGACTTGGAGTCTCGGCATCAGGTACAGGTCCTTAGTCTCTACATGGATACCTGTGGTAGAAAGTACATTCAGATATCCAGTGAAAGCACATTATCTGAGATGTACCCGGAAAGTGAATTGAAAGACCATAACGTGATCTATAACAAGCGTTTGGTGGAAGTAGAAGGCGTGGAAGTCTTCGCATTAAAACCAAAGCAAATGGAGGGGGAAACGGTATGAGTTATCAGACAAGACATAAAGTGCATGAATCGGTTGGTGGGGTCGCAAAACTTATCTCTGAATTAAAAAAAGAAGCGTTAGAACAAAACGTAACGCATAAACAAGCCATCATGGATTTAGAGACATGGAAACGCAACCCTGAGAAAGAATATATTTTTCCAGACTACATCACAAATTTTGTTATCGATGAGACAGTTCGTCAAATTAAGGAAGATGCTTTAAATAAAAAAATTAAAAACGCCGCGGAATAATCACGCGACGTGAAATTTAGTTCTGAATATTCTCCGCTGCTTTTCTTTTACTTTCGATGTGGGGCAAGAGCATGTCTTTCACGATTTTAAATTGTCCATCGAATTCATCGATTAGTGAGTCCAAGTGAGTTGTGTTCTGGTCGTTCTCTTCAGCTAACGAAACTAATTCGGTATATAGATTTTTCCAAAAGCTTAGCAGCGAAGTGAACTCATAATGAGTCAAATCACCTTTAATACTCAAAAATAACTTGGCGGAGTTATAGATAGTAAACAACTCAGCTATACGCAGTTCTTTTAGCTCAATACTTTCGATTCCTACACTGATAATCTCACGACAAAGTTTGATTGTGTATTGATGGAGTGTGGCTAAATGTTCGTAGAGCTCACTTGATTCATAAAACTCATCGAGTAAAATATCTTTCTCTGTTTTATTCATATGTAACACCTCCCTTCGATTCCACATTTCGACATTGGAGGAAGAAAATCCTTTAAGGAGTTGAATTAATTGGCTAAAAACCTCGTTGACTGGACTAGTAAACAGTTTGAAAACGCGAAAGCACAAGTTATTAATGCAAATTTACATCAAATCGAGTTGCTTGCATCTCATTGCGATTCGCTTGATCTAAATAATCCTATTCATATACAAGTTCAGCTTGTTCTTATGGCAAAGATTTCTGAGCTGGAGGAAGAGCTTGAAGCTCTTCATAAGTTCTCGTATGAAAAATGCATAGCGCAAGCATTAGAAACGGAGGGTTTGGCATGAACGAATTAAAAGTTGTTTCTGTTGAAGGTCAGTTAGTCACTGACAGTCGCGATGTTGCTGAGATGGTAGGTAAGTCTCACGACCAATTGATGAGAAGTATCCGAACATATGTCGATTATTTGGACTCTGCAAAATTGCAGACTCAAAACTTCTTTATTCCTAGCACATATACAAGCGCTCAAAACAAAGAGATGCCTTGTTATTTACTCACCAAAAAAGGTTGCGACATGGTAGCGAATAAGATGACAGGAGAAAAGGGTGTCTTGTTCACAGCTGCTTATGTGACGAAATTTGAAGAGATGGAAAAACAACTCGCGCATCGTTTGCCCACATCCTACAAAGAAGCACTTGTTGCTCTTTTAGAAGAAGTGGAGAAACGCGAACGGATCGAGACAAAGAATCTCGTACTAGAACAACAGGTCATGGAGCTCAAGCCGAAAGCGACCTATTATGATCTAATTCTGCAGAACAAGTCTTTACTGACAGCAACCCAGATCGGTAAAGATTACGGCATGGGAGCGCCTAAATTTAATCAACTGCTTCATAAGTTCGGTATTCAATACAAGCAAGGTGGAGTATGGCTACTATATGCCAAGTATCAAGATAGAGGCTATACACAGACCAGCACATATGCGCTTGACGAGGAATATTCAAAAATAAACACAAAGTGGACTCAAAAGGGTCGTCTATTCCTTTACGACTTCTTAAAGTCGCAGGGTATCGTACCAATGATTGAAAGAGAGGAAAGCGCATGAAGCAACTACATGAAAAGTTAGTTCATTTCTTCATCTCTGAAAAGCCTGAATCGGTCCATAAATCAGACCAACTTTGGTTCTTTGGCCCAATCGCTTTGATGATGTTGATCGTGATGATCGTCATGGTCTCAAGTCTGGTGACAGGGGTATGAGTCAGATGTATCAGCGTGAGGGATTTAAAGCAGTCGAGAGTGTACTCAAAAAAGTATCGGAACTTGTCGAGATTGTCCGAATCAAGGAAATCTATTTGAAGCGCGATGATTCGGGCGGTCACATCTGGCACATACATGTCGACAATGACGTGTTCGAAGCGATAACCGATAAAAGCATTCGGAATGTCTATCAGTCGGACAACGAAGCGGACGGACCGATTGTGCAGCGTGTGAACTTGATGACATCGAAGTATATCAATCTATTTACAATCTATGAGTTGAAGGGAGAATAAAGCGATATGAAAAATCCGGTTCGTGAATTACAAGGAAATGTTCCGCCGAATGCAGCACGACTTGGTGACAAAATTGCAATCATAAGAGGAGAAAACGAGCGAGTTGATGGTCTAAATCCTACAGTGGTTGCTGTCTATGAAAATTGTGTCTATGCGTGCCTGGGAAGAACCATGCCTTTTGAGGTGAAACACGGGGAGTATATCATCATCACACGCCATGACCATAAGGTAGAAACGAAAGTCAAGCTCGAGAGATGGCGTGAAGAAGAGAAGGAGATCTTGTATGAGTTGCAAGAAGAAGTTGCCGATGAGAATCCAAGCAAAGATGCATCTCGTTACTGGGAAGCAAAGAACGCATACGACAAGCAGAAATTGAAAATCGAGACGATTGAAGCGGCTATGCAGATTGCGGATGGCAAATAAAAAAACTCCCTTACGAGAGGGAGTTCAGAAGGAATTTCGTTGTTTTGGACCTCTTTAGTATACCACGAAGAGGTCCGGTAATCAAAAACTGGAGGGCTATACATGGCTATATACAGACAGATACAGATTGATTTTTGGCAAGACAACTTTGTCACGGATCTATCGGCAGAGGACCGTTACTTTTTTATCTATTTACTCACGAATAGCAACACCAGTCAGAGTGGTGTCTATCAAATCAATGTGAAACTAGCAGCCTTCGAACTAGGTTGGGACCGCGAGCAGGTCAACAAACTCATCAAACGTTTTGTCGAATACGGAAAAATCGAATTTGACGAGACGACATCGGAAATCATGATTGTCAACTGGCTCAAGTACAACAAGGCCACATCACCTAAGGTCGCTAAGGTTATCGATAGGGAAATCAAGTCCATCAAAAACGAGCATTTCAAGGATACGCTAATCCAACTTTGCGCGCTTTATGGATACCCTATCGATACTGTATCCATACCGAACCGCAATAATAACAATAATAATAACCAACATAATAATAATAATAATAACCAACACAATAACCAGAACGAAGAAGAAGCTCCCGCTTCGTCAGTGAGTATGTATTCAAATACGACTGATGAAAATTCTGGAGAACCAAGTGAAGCCACCAAGATTTATAGTTTTGGGGACGTCGCAACATTCTATAAAGAAAATGTGCGTGATCTAAATCATCACATCGGTCAAAGGCTCGGTTACATGGTCGATGAATACGGAGCTGAACTTACCTACTACGCTATACAGGTTGCCATTGAAAAAGGTGAGGCGTCCAAGATTAACTACATCGAGGGTATCTTGAGAATTTGGAAAGAAAAGAACCACAAAACAATTGATGATGTAGTGTCCGCTAACAAAAGGTTTATAGCCGCTTCAAAAATTAAGAAATCTGAACCTGTACCGGAGTGGCTTGGAAATCAAGAAGTCAAAGCGCCGAAGTTGAGCGCTGAGGAAGAAGCGGATCTAGACGCAGAACGTCAGAAGTTACTTGCAGAGCTTGCTGCTACAAAGGGGCTCAATCAGAACGGGATTGCTGCTTCACTGGTCAAACGAATCGGAGGATGACGGATGCGGAGACCACATATCCAACCTGTACGAGTCGACCACTGTGTGGACTGTCGGGACAAGGGCAAACCGTTACGAAAAAAGAACGGATACCTGTGCCATGACTGCCACGCCAAACGACTGAAGAACTCACTAGCCAATGAAATCACAAAGATGGGAGCCAGAAGACATGACAAACATTGATTTTAACCAATTCGCACAGGGAGCGCTTGCTGAGAAAGCAAACAAGGAGCTACAGCGTGCATTTGAAAACATCGCAGACCCGAACACCGACCACAAGAAATCTCGTAAGGTGACGATCACCATTGAACTTAAACCGAACGAGGCACGAGATGTCGTCACAACCCAGGTAACTGCAAAATCATCACTTGCGCCTGCAAAAGCGGTGGAGACTCAAATCTTACTCGGTTATCAAGGGAAGCAGATCATCGGTAAAGAGCTGCATAGTGGCATTCCTGGTCAATCATTCTTTGATGATGCAGGGACCGTCAAAACAGATACCGGCGAACCAGTCGAGGAAACAGAAGCTGCAGCGACTGATAACAAAGTTGTCAAATTCAAATAATCATCACATGACCATCACATAAAACCAAACCAAACCAAAACGAAAAGAGGAAATCACATGTTAAAAGAATTTATCAATTACTTACTAGATTTGAAACGCCCAGAGAGCTTCGAAGCTGCAGGGAAGACATTTGTCACTGAAAATCACTTCACACGCATCGATATAGAGCGCGATGTGGAAGCATTGAACGTTCGTAGCCTTTCAGGAGTCGTTGAATACGTCCAATCGCAGTTCGATACAGATCGCAAGTTCATGGTACACGTCGAGTCTCCTACTAGAGTTTTTGTATACGACGCGTTGAACAAAGACAACGACCGCCGAAACTATCTAGCTGCTAAAGCGATGCTGCCAACGATTCATTTCGAGAGATTTATAGACCGTGAAGCTTTTCAAATCATGTTGACGGCGTGTTTCGTGGACAATCCAGACAAAGCATTTGCAATCAAAGTTGTCAGTAACGTTGTAGAGGATCAGTCAGTTGCAAAGACGGATGATGGGTTGAGTCAACGTGTAGTGGCGAAAACGGGTGTTGCCGCAATGGGTAATATCGAAATACCAAAAACGCTCAACCTGAAACCGTTCCGCACATTCGCAGAGGTGTCACAGCCAGAATCTAGCTTCCTACTGCGCTTAAAAGAAGGTGGACTAGCGGCACTCTTTGAAGCCGATGGTGGTGCATGGGAGCTGAATGCCATGGCGAACATCGCTAACTATCTTGAAGAAGCGCTAGAAAAAGAGATTGAAGCAGGTAAGGTCATTGTCATCGACTAACTCAAACTGGGGCTTAATCGCCCCTTTTTAAAACAAATAATAGGGAGTGCTAAAAATGAGTGAAAACAAGACGTTAAATCCTTTAGTTACTGAGCTAATTCAGTACAAGTTAAATTGTATCGATGAGAGTATTGAGAGTAATGTGGCATATTCTGAAAAATTGGGTGCGGAAGTTCAAAAGACAAAGGAAAATATTGATAGATTACGTGAAGAAAAATATACACTTATGACCATTTTAAAAACAGGTGATGCAACGCTTGTAGGAGCAATCTACCGCGAATCTCCAAAAGAATTCAAAGTGCGAGAGTGAAGGTGAAGCAACATGCTGATTCATACCTTCGCAAAACGAGTAGACCGTGAACGCATCGTAACAAGCGGCATGTTCAACGCTCAGGAAATCAAAGAGCTCGAACGTCTTGGTTACCGACAGGTGCGTATAGAAAAAGTAAATATTTTCACGACTGACAAACTAGCAACCGAAGCGGCAACTAATAAGAACGGCATACCAGTGCAGGGGGAGCGAAAGAAACGACATGACCATGAAAAACGAAATCCTATTCGAGGTATTGGGAGAGCCAGTCGCACAAGGTAGACCGCGTTTCTCCTCGAAAAACAAGGTGAAACGTGCCATTGACCCACCTGCTTCGCGTTATTACAAAATGGCTGTAGCGCATGAAGCCAATAAACATAGACCGCAACAACCGATTGAAGGACCAATCGAGATGTGTATCGATGTCTGCAAACCGCTTCTTAAATCGTTTTCCAAGGCGAAGCGTGAAGCGGCCATCAACCAAGAGATACTTCCGATTGGTCGCCCGGATGTCGACAACTACGCCAAAGGAATAAAAGATGCGCTGAACGGCATCATGTACAAGGATGACTCGCAGATCACAAAGCTCACGGTACGTAAATATTACGCCGAACAACCGAAAGTGGTAGTCAAAATCATCTGGTAGGGGTGAAGGGGATGAGAAATTATCGCAAGGATCTTGGGAATCTCGCATTACTTTGCGGAAATCTAGAATGCCAAAAGCTCATCATTATCCATAAAGATGCGGAAGTAGGCATCAAAGCAGGCCGACTTATCACATGTCACGAATGTCGCTGCATAGCGGTCATCACTCAAGAACTTGAAGACTACGTCAAACAGACGAGGTGCTATACATGATTGACCTTCTTGTCGAGACAGGTTTGTTTATACCACTAGCCGCACTACTCGGAGTGATTGTAGGGGTAGCCGCTTCAAGTCATGTAGATGCTTACCTACTCAAATCAACATACAAAAAGGGATTTGATAAGGGCAAGAGGTCCAAATAGCCGGACATAAGACACAAACAGTTGATTAAGGAGGAGAAGATTATGAAGCAAAAATTAGTAGTAAATCATGGTGAATTTGAATTTACAAATTTTAATAAAGCAGTTGTAACACTTGAAGAGGAATATGGCTATGAAGGACTTGCGTGGGATATGGTCGTAGCAAGTGGTGATTTAGACATACTGTGTGATTTCTTATCTGATGATGGTATTGAATCTGAATTAGTTTGCGCATAGTACGACCAAACTGAAGAGGAGTGAAATAAATGAAAAAGACACAATCAGAAAACAATCTCATTGAACATAAAGCGACACTGACAAGACGAAGAGGTAGCAAATTGATTGGTGGCGTTTATGAAGTATCAATCCCAGGTAAGGGCAGAAAACTTCTGCCACTTATTAAATTGAAAGAGCTGTCAGGTGTTAAGCGAGTAGATCAGCACGCAAAAATCGATGCTTGGCTAAATACGGAAGAAGGCACAAAATGGGCTTTGGAAGTACCTGCAGCAAGTGTCTATAGCTAACCGGCTAGGAGGGTTTTGATATGAGCATTGTGGATACTCAGTGCGAGAATTGTGGGGAATTTCATCCGAAATCGGTATTTGAAGATCAGATTATGAAAGAATGTTCGTTTTGCAATAAGGATGGATATTTCATCTTTGAAACAGATGAAACTTATTGGGCGATTTGATACGCAGATGAACCAAACTAAACGATTGAAAAGGAGAATGAAAATGTACTCATTTGAAAAAGAAGAAGTAGTTTTTGACGCATTTGCAGAAAAACTTGTGGAGGAGTATAAAGTTCCTAGACCAATCGCAGAAGAGTGCAGTGCAAGTTATTCGAAAAATGACCAAAAAGTTATCGAAGGTTTTCTGAATTACTACGGTAAAAGTTTAACTATGCCAGACTCACGATATGGCATAAGACCACGACCACAGGGGGAGTAAAAGTGGGAGGATTTATAGCACAACAACCAAACGGTCTGTACTGTCGGTTTTCCACCGTCGTCGATACAGTCACTCATTACAACATGACTAGAGAAGAATATCTAAACAATGCTACAGGAAATGTGAATAGCAGAGAAGATGGTGAGCTGATTCTCAAATATTACATCAAACCGTTCACTGAAGTGATTGAAAGATTTCATCCTTCAAATGACACACAGGAAGAGTTTGACGAATTGGTAAGGGTCATGAGTGGACCTGAAGAGCATGGCGCAGGATGCAGGTGAAAAAATGAAGAACAACGACAATATACCATTTTTGATGAAAAGACTTGAAAGGCTATTGATTGTAATGCTTGGTCGCATGGGAGTTTGGAAGTATACATTTTACATTTTAAATAAGCTCCAAGATCAGCTGAAGAAACTAGGCATATGACATAGTCAGGAGTGGTGAAAGGTGAATGATCCAAAGGTTTTTGAAAACCCATGTGCTATCTGCAGAAAGCGAGAAGCCACACAACTTTGTGATTTTGTGACGGAATATTTTTGGGTGTCGCATAAAGGGCAGGTCACAGGAACATGTGATTTACCTATATGTCGAGATTGTGCTCATGAATCCGGTGGCCATGATTTTTGTCCAGAGCATAAAAAGATGTTACCTACTTTGAAACTTCAAGATCCTGTTATGCAAAAGAGAATCATTCAATACCATATGAAGGTTCTTAAAGAATACGAATCACCCGACAATTGACATAAAAAACGCTATAGAAAAGGAGAATGAAAATGAATGAAGTAAAAGGTTGGAAAGTGTATAAAATGAATGACTGCGATCTAGTAGCTGCTACGAGCGAAGAAGCAGCTAAAGACTTTTACGAGGCATTTATCGAGCGTGAAGAAATCGAAGAACACTTCGAAGGTATTGTCGATTTATCGAAAGAAATACGTGTGTTCACAGGAGATTTAAGTGACGACGACAGGGTACGCACTATCAGCGTACTAGGAGAGGAAGTCTTAAAAGAAAATGAGTTTCGATGCAAGATACTAGATTGGCTAAAAATCGAACTTCAAGCAACTCAAGAAGAACCATTTATCATTGCGTCTACCGAATACTAGATTCTAGATGTGGACACTATGACTGTTTTGATCAAATAGGAGGCACGAAAATGAAAGTTATCGATAAGATGAATGAACTTGTAGGTACTAACGCCTCGAAAGAAAAGATAATGGGTTGGGCATACCAGAACCGAGTGCATGTCATCTGTATGCATTTAGATGAGCCAAAGTTTGAAGCGTTTGAGAATACCGTTCAGAGATTCATTGATTCAGGTCAATTAGTAGATGACGAACATGAGAACTGGGGCCGCTTCCTTGAAATGGAGTTTGTTGAGCCTGAAGAGTTAAAAATTATACCGCAACCCGTGGAGCAGACAGTGAGCTCGCATGACTGGGTAGAGATTGAAAAGAAGATGAACTATTATCGTAGGCTCTACATGAAGAGCAACCACTTCAACCTTTTCAACTTGGAGCAGCTGCAGGCACGGTTCGATGAAGGAGAACGCACTCAAGAGCTTGCTGAGGATATCGACTCAATCATCGGAAATGCCGTGATCGTAGATGAGTAGACGTAAGGACCTGAACAAGAAACGGATGGCCATCATCAAAGAGATGAACGAGTTAAGTCACCAACGATGTGAGAAATGTAGAGCCGGTGCCAAAGTTAAGTCTAGCGAATTGGATTGTTGTGACGCCTCAAAGCGTACCGTAGAGCTTGGAAAAGAGTTACTCAGACTTAAAGGACGAGAAATCGTACCGTTTGATGATGAAGTGGAGAGCAAGAAAGACCGGAAACCAGTTATGGACCACAGCAAATACAAAGAGATAGCAGAGATGAACGGCATTTGTTATTCGACATATGTGAGTCGCGTGAACAATGGAATTCCAATGGATGTTGCTGCTACCTATACGACAGAGGGAATCAGAGAGTGGAGGAAACGACATGATAAACAGAGTAGTGCTAGTGGGGAGACTCACTAAGGATCCTGAGTTACGTTATACGCCGAATGGAGTGGCCGTGTGCCGCTTCACGTTGGCCGTCAATCGCACATTCTCGAATCAATCCGGAGAACGGGAAGCAGACTTTATTAACGTCCTAGTATGGCGAAAACAGGCGGAGAACAGCGCGAACTTTTTGAAGAAAGGCTCACTCGCTGGAATTGAAGGACGTATCCAGACAGGCAGCTATGAAGGGCAGGATGGCAAACGTGTCTATACAACAGAAGTTGTCGCAGATTCAGTTCAATTCTTGGAACCTAGAAACAGTCGAAGTGATTCAGGTAATGAAACATCTACTCCATCAGACGGGCAACAGAAACCTCAGAACCAACAGAACAGTTATAGCCGTCGCGACGATGGGAAACATCGACCAGAGAACGATACAAGGATTGATGATGATCCGTTTGCGGGTAATGGGCCTATTGAAGTCACTGACGACGATTTGCCATTCTAGATGGGATGTGACTAAATGTATGCTATCCAGAACAAGCGAACAGGTAAATTCGTATTTGGTACAGATCGTAGATACCCAGGTAATCACCAGCGTACATCATACGAACAGGCGTTGACATTCGATGAGCGATGGGTGGCAGAATTTGAATTTAAGATACGAAAGTGCGGGAAAGACTACCGAATCGTAAAGGTGGAGTTGACTGTATTGGAGGGTGTTGAATGAGTAGTTACTTACCGGATTTAAAAAATCTGCTGTTTCCCGAGCATGAAGATCTTGAACAAATAGTTTCATTATCTCAAGACGTGACGGAAGTACATTATAACGATTCAATTAAACAAGCTGCAGAGGCTTGGGTAAGTATAGGTGCAGCTATAGGAGAATCACTGAAGGTTGTCGCACAAATTCTCAGAGACGCATTCGGTGTCCTGTATGAAGAGATAGTCGAGATCAATCGAAAAGAAGACGCTTTGAAAGGCTCACGCCAACAACCAGCTAAGCTTATCCATGTGAGATTGAGACATCCGATTCATCAAATCAAAAAGCTCAACCATCAAGTGACTAATCGAATGCCACAATATCCAGTAAGAAAAATCATCTAAACCAGTTCGACAAGGGGGAGACAACTAGATGAGGAACAACGGATTGAAGCCGAGTACTTTCAAACATGTCGAAGCGGAGCTAGCAAATTATCATGAGACTCAGAAAGAGATAGCCAAGAGACGAGAAGAGCTGATGTATCCGACGATGTCAGAAGAACTGGTTGGGAGCAGAGGTTCGATGGTCTCTGACCCAACATCCGCTAAAGCGGCACGTATCGTAATGGACCGTAGACTCAGAGAGTTGGAGCGGATAGAAGATGCGATTACATCTGTGTATGATCGTCTCGAAGAGAAACCGAAGCAGCTTGTTCATATGGTCTACTGGACACGTAACAAGAAGACGTGGGAAGGGGTTGCAATGGAGCTTGAGATTGGCCGTACAACACTCTTTAGATGGCGAAACGAGATCATCAAAGAGATTGCAGACCGATTGGGTTGGAAATGAAAATGGTACGCAAATGGTACTTTCGGGTAGCACTTTTCCTGTATGTTGATAGTGTGGGGGTTTCGTATAACGGAACCAACGTACATACACTCATGATTAGCTCTGACGCAATAGTAGTGTATTCTTCATCAGCTAATCACTACAACTGGATATTGAACGTATACTAAACAACTGAAGACGGATAAAGCATATCTGTCTGGTGTCACTGCCAATGTGAAGCGGCACACACTAACAACCAAGGCGGCCAACTAGGCTGCCTTTTTATGTGCACACAATACGTTTTGAATAGAGGTGCGCTATGCATGAACTATTCTTGAAGCGGCTGCTGTATTGGATAAGTATCGGCACGCCTGAAAAGTTTTATTGGACAAGGGAATGGAGAGAGACTCGGGTACTCGCCTTGCGACGTGACAAGAATGAATGCCAACACTGCAGAAAGAAAGGCAAGTATCGCAGAGCGGAATGTGTCCATCATATTAAAGAAGTTAAACACGTACCAAGACTAGCGCTTACACTTTCAAACTTAATAAGCTTATGCAACCAATGCCATAACATCGAACACGAAAGAGTTGGACCACAAAACATTGAAAAGTTTATTGCAAATGAAGAAAGATGGTAAATACTTTCCCCATAACCACCCCCGGGTCGAAATCAAATGGAGATTTTTGGGGGACATTTAAACGGTAGGGGGAGAGCGGTCAAAATATTTTCTCGAATTCTCACATGAAGGGGGGGTGGTACACATGGCAAAAATGAGCAGGAAGAAACAGGAAGAAATTACGCAGGTAGAAATCGACCGTCTGCGGCTGATCTTCAACTCGCTTCCGGAAAAAGATAGGGAGGTCGTGAAAGAATTAATCGAGCGTGCGGCATTCATGACAGTTCAACTTGAAATCTTGGAAGCGGACATTCAGCTGAGAGGCCCCACTTATAAATTTAAGAATGGGTCCCAAGAGATGATTGTGGAGAACCCCTCCCAGAAAAGCTATAACACCATGATCAATCGTTACACAGCCATTTATAATCAGCTCATCAATTACGCAAAGAAAATAGATGATGACGATGATTCTGAAGACGACGACATTTAAGTACAATCCGCACATTGATGAATACTTAAATCAAGTGAAAAATGGCGAAATCGTGGTGTGTGAGGAACAAAAACAACTGGTCGAATTTGTGGAATGGAAGCTTGACCAACCTGGAATACAAATCGACCATCAAATAATCGATGACAGTATCAACAAACCGAAACCTTATTTCGATTTTGAACTGTTCCCGTGGCAGCGTTTTTTAAATGCTCTCATATTTGGCGTGAGAGATGCAGAAGGACATCTATTGTTTGACCGCATACTTATCATTATCGGACGTGGAGCCGGCAAGAATGGATATATCGCGTGGAATTCATTCTTTATGATGAGCGGTCACCATGGTATTCGAGGTTATGACATTGACATCGTGGCCACATCAGAAAATCAAGCGAAGACTTCATTTGAAGATGTGTTTAACGCATTAGATGCAAAATGGAGCAAGCTGAAAAAAGTCTTCTACAAATCGAAGATGCTCATCCAACATTACAAAACAAAATCTAAGCTCAATTACAATACTTCGAACGCCCGCACTAAAGACGGGAAGCGAAGCGGCTGTATCGTATTTGACGAAATGCATGAGTACGAAGATTATTCCAATGTTAAAGTATTCACTTCTGGTCTAGGGAAGAAACCTGATCCGCGAACCTTTTATATTACTACTGAGGGCTACGTGAGAGGTGGGGTGTTAGATGACTTAAAAGAAGAAGCGAAAATGGTTTTAGCAAAAGAGCTTCCTCGTTCTACCTTGCTACCGTTCATTTGTCGTCTTGATGATCTAGAAGAAGTTCAAGATGAAAAGATGTGGGCGAAGGCTAACCCATCGTATCCATATAACAAACATCTGCAGCGTGAGATGCAGACTGAATATCATGACATGCAGTTCAATTCTGCCATGCGAATCGAGTTCTTGACGAAACGGATGAACTGCCCTGTAGACGATACACGAAAAGAAGTCGCTACGTATAAAGAAGTCCTTGCGACCAATCAACCTATACCAGATAACATCAAAGGAATCGAATGTATAGGTGGTATCGATTTTGCACAGATACGAGATTTTTGTTCAGTTGGTTTATTGTTCCGAAAGGATGGAAAACGTTACTGGATTCAACATACTTTCATGCATCACACAGCGCCTAAACTACAGCAAATAAATCCTGAAATCATTGCACTGGCAATTGAAAAAGGTTTACTCACGGTTGTGTATGAAGATTCTATCGATGCGAAACATGCATCAGGTTGGTTCTTGGACGTGGCGAAAAAGTTCCGCATCAAACAAATCAACATGGACCAATACCGGTCTACAATTTTAAAAGAAGAATTCGAACGAGTTGGATTCGAAATCAACATTGTACGTAAAGGTCCAGCAACTCATGCCAAGTTATCGCCTTTAGTGGAAGAGTTATTTGTGAAGAAGAATCTCGTATTTGGCGACGATCCATTAATGCGCTGGTACGTAGGTAATGTATACAAAGAGGAAAAAGGAAACGGCAATATCGAATATTTGAAGATTGATAAAGAGAAGCGGAAAACAGATGGGTTTTTCGCATTTTTGCATGCACTAAACAGTGATGGGGAACTCAAAGAGCCTACCAAGCTGAAAGTGTACAAGAGTATGAATTTTTAGAAGGGGGAGGAGGGCGTGAAGTTTTTAGAATGGCTCGGTTTTTCTAATGCAGACGAAGAGACGAAACAACAGTACAAGGAGATCTATTTAGCTCAAGTATCACTTGAGTTGCACTTCAAGAACTTGGCTATAAACGCTAGCATCAACTTGATTGCCAACGCGATGTTGAAAGCTCGGTTCAAGACATATGAAGAAGGAAAAATCAAAAAGGCCAATACGCATTACATGTTTAATGTACAGCCAAATAAAAATCAAAATGCTAGTGAGTTTATCCATCAATTCGTTTCAAACCTTGTCTATAACAATGAGGTGCTCGCTGTCATGCAAGGCGATGAAATCTTTATTGCCGATGATTGGGAGCAAGTGAAATTTGCACTAAAGCCCAATCTCTACCGTAAGGTGACAATCAATGATTTCTCATTTGATAAGGTATTCAACGAGCAGGACGTATTTCATTTCCGATTGAACAATGAAAAGATGTCTAGAGTCATTGATTCACTTTATAGCAGCTATGGCAAATTACTTGGAGCATCAATGTCCAGCTACCGGAAAAAGAACAGTAAGAAATATTTTTTGGAAATTGAAACTTTGATTGCACAGACCGAAGAGGAAATTGAAGAAACGGTCGGCGCACTAGGGGAACAGTTCAAAAAATTCTTTTCCTCAGATGGCGATTCGATGTGGCCGATTCAGAAGGGGACCGCTTTGACCCCGGCAGATTCAAGCTCATCCTCTAGCAAGATTGATAGCCGAGACATTCGCGCCTTGGCAGATGATGTTTTTGATTTTGTGGCCATGGCCTTTAATATTCCTAAAGGCTTGCTAAA
>NZ_NOKQ01000088.1 GCF_002265435.1 Tetzosporium hominis | reverse complement strand
GCGGCCGCTGCACCGCCGGCAAATGCGGCTCCCATCGCTGTCTGGGGAGCTGCAAGCGCAGGAAACATCACCGTCAAACATACGACAGCAAGCGAGGCCCCTGCATTGATTCCGAAGATGCTCGGAGATGCGAGCGCATTTCTTGTCACCGCCTGCATCAGCGCGCCCGCAGCCCCTAGATTCGCGCCGATTAATGCGGCGGTCAATGCGCGCGGAATTCGGATGGACTGAATAATCGCGTGCAATT
>NZ_NOKQ01000089.1 GCF_002265435.1 Tetzosporium hominis | reverse complement strand
GAGGTTGGGTACAGGGCCGTTTCAATCGGGTTTCCAATCTTTACGCTCGGCGCGCTGATCTTTGCGATGATTTGGGCTCAGCTCGCGTGGACCAGATTTTGGGGCTGGGACCCGAAGGAAGTATGGGCGCTGATCACGTTTTTGTTCTATGCCGCTTACTTGCATTTAAGACTGTCAAGAGGCTGGCACGGTGAGAAGTCAGCATGGCTGGCCGTAATCGGTTTTGCTATTATTATGTTTAATTTAA
>NZ_NOKQ01000275.1 GCF_002265435.1 Tetzosporium hominis | reverse complement strand
TGCGTTCTCAGCAAGCGCTCCCTGTGCGAATTGGTTAAAATCAATGTTTGTCATGTCTGCTGGCTCCCATCTTTGTGATTTCATTGGCTAGTGAGTGCTTCACTCGTTTGCCGTGGCAGTCATGGCACAGGTATCCGTTCTTTTTTCGTAACGGTTTGCCCTTGTCCCGACACTCCCCCCAGGGGTCGACTCGTACAGGTTGGATATGTGGACTCCGCATCCCACATCCGCCGATGCGTGTGACCAGG
>NZ_NOKQ01000090.1 GCF_002265435.1 Tetzosporium hominis | reverse complement strand
TCGAAATGTTTACGTTTTATTTCATTTATTTTTTCGTTTATATTAAATGCATTTACGTATTTTTTTGTTCCATTGATTACATATTGTAAGTGAGTTTTTAATTTGATTATTATTTTTTTTTTTTTTTTTATTTTTTTATTTTTTGTTTGTAAAGATTCTTTTTATTTATGTGTTTTAATACTAATGTTTAAATATTTATTTTGTTTTTGAAGTTTTTTTATTATTAATTGTTAACTTTTTATAATATA
>NZ_NOKQ01000345.1 GCF_002265435.1 Tetzosporium hominis | reverse complement strand
CACCGCATTTAAATCCGTGCAGGCTGAAATGATGATATCTGCATGCTGACTGATTTCTTCATATAGTTTCTGCCACAATGCTTGTGTGTGCTGCATATGATTGGGCTGTTTGATTGCGGCGATAAGCTGGTTCACAGCCAGCTGCCAATGGTCCTTGTGAACAGCTTCTTGTCCATTTGCCTTCAGCCCTTTTTGGTAGATGGCGGATTGGATGGTTGAATCTGTTCCTAAAACCACCGCTTTTTTTG
>NZ_NOKQ01000091.1 GCF_002265435.1 Tetzosporium hominis | reverse complement strand
TCTAAACCAATTTTCACTGCGTTTAGTCTCTTTTTGACAAGAGTTGTGTTTGAACCTTTTTCTGTCGTGCTTTTATAAGCATTTGTTAGTTTATTAAAAGTTGATTCCAAAGATTTAATGGACAAATCTTGGATTTCTTGGCTGACAGTATTCATATACAAACCTCACTTTTCATTTTTAATAACCCAACATTTTATAAATTTCTATTCAGCGCTTTCTAACAAAATCCTACTGAATGGTTGAATTAG
>NZ_NOKQ01000312.1 GCF_002265435.1 Tetzosporium hominis | reverse complement strand
ACAAACTGAAAGAATACGGCCTTGATGAAGATACAGTCAAACAAGTGATTCAAGGTTCAGATGTGACAACTCCGCTTGGATTGTACACATTCGGAAATAAAGAAAAATCTGTCGTTGTAAGCGGCGATATTGAAACAATAAAAGATTTGAAGAATATGAGAATCCCGATGGCATCTGCTTCAAGTGCAGGCAGCGGCGCAGCATCTCAAGCGGCGGCGC
>NZ_NOKQ01000092.1 GCF_002265435.1 Tetzosporium hominis | reverse complement strand
CGGCGCCAGCTCCAGCTTTGAGCCAATTCGGCACTTCAGACGGATGTATCCCGCCTGTCGGAATAAAGGTCACCTGCGGGAAAGGGCCCGCTAAATTTTTCATAAATGGGATGCCAAACACACCGCTGGGGAATAGCTTCAATGTAGTAAAACCACATGTCAGCGCTTGCATGATTTCGCTCGGAGTCAATACGCCAGGGATATAATGTGTCTTTAAAAAAGAAAGGTGTTCAGCAAGGTCAGCTGAA
>NZ_NOKQ01000094.1 GCF_002265435.1 Tetzosporium hominis | reverse complement strand
AACGATTACCAGCGTACAGGCGCTGATTGAGAAGCGTTTTGACAAGCAGAGGAACAGGACGGAGGATGTGCGGCGCATGCTGGATGAAAAGCCGATGACCGCTTTTCAGGTCTGTCAGCAGCTTTTCCCTGCTGTGTATGAAAAGGAATTATTTTTAACGATGTCAGAAACGGCAGGGCATCTTGATGTGTTGGCTGCAGAAGAATCCATCACGTCATATTGGGAAGGAAAAACTGCATACTTTAGAA
>NZ_NOKQ01000095.1 GCF_002265435.1 Tetzosporium hominis | reverse complement strand
GCTCATGATTCCATTCTCCATTTTATAGTATGAAAAAGCCGGGATAACGTTCTGTCGGTCAGCTCAGCCATTCCTGTCTCCGCACCGAGTCGGAGACGCCGTGCGACAAAAGAATTTTCGCCGTTTTCAGCTGCTGGCTTTTAATCGGGGCGAAGTTTTTTTGCTGTTTCTCCAGCCACTCTTTCCAGTGTCTCTTGTCGCAAATGCCGATTCCGTAGGGAGGTTCCGGATAATCGATGTACGATGTAC
>NZ_NOKQ01000230.1:4154-17870 GCF_002265435.1 Tetzosporium hominis | reverse complement strand
CGAGACATTCGCGCCTTGGCAGATGATGTTTTTGATTTTGTGGCCATGGCCTTTAATATTCCTAAAGGCTTGCTAAAAGGAGATGTGGCAGATGTAGAAGCTATGACTTCAAACTTCCTTATGTTCTGTGTGAATCCTATTGCAGAGTTGATGAAAGACGAAATCAATCGCAAGATGTTTACAAAAGAAGAGTATCTAAACGGCACCCGCTTAGACATTGATACGCGCTTCATAAAAATCACGGATATCAATCAAGTCGCAACAGCTGTAGATAAATTGTTTATGACCGGAACGCACAACATAGATGAAAACCGCGACTTGTTAGGAGAGGAACCATTGAATGAAGAGTTTTCGAAACAATACTACATCACGAAGAACTATGCTAAAGCAGAGGATGTCATGAAGGGAGGTGAGGAGAATGAGTAAAATCGACTTTGAGAAAGTATTCGAGATGATGTCGACAAAAGATCTTCCATTACCGGAAGCTTCGATTCCTTTAGAGAGCGGGTATAAAAGCGAAGTAAATGACAAGGTGGCAAACTTGTTTATTTACGGACCTATCGGGTCTTATTACTGGGACGGAGTAAGCGCGAAATCTGTGAAAAATTTCTTGCAAGACTTGAATGTAGATGAAATCAACGTCTACATCCATTCTAGAGGCGGAGATTTTTTCGAAGGTTTAGCGATTCGAAATCAATTAAAAGCGCATTCTGCAAAGGTCAATGCGTATATTGACGGGCTAGCAGCAAGTGCTGCCTCATTGATTACGACCGGTGCAGATAACATTTATATGCCAAAAACATCAATGAAGATGATTCATAACGTATGGGTATTTGCGGCAGGAAATGCTAAAGAGCTTCGCAAATCTGCTGATGATATAGAGAAGATGAGTGGGGTAGCAATAAGTGCATACATGGAACGTTTTAAAGGCACGGAAGAGGAATTAAAGGCACTTCTTGATGATGAAACATTTATGACTGCAGATGAAGCTGTAGCCCTTGGATTCGCTGACGAAATCATCGAGAAGATTGAAATCACCTCACCTGTCGCTAACGGTCCAGATGACGAAGAAGACGATGAAGAAGAAACACCACTGGCAGCATCAGCACTTCAACGTATGATGCAGAAATATGCAGCAGAAGTTCAAAGCGAGCCTGACACCACAAAGAAAAATTTATTATCGAGATTTTCAAGTACCGCTAAATGATGGTGCTTTTTGTTTTGCCAAAAACCGATAAACGGAGGAAATAAAAATGACATTTCAAATTAAAAATCCTGACGCTAAACCTCAAGTAAACGAAGAGCATAAAGCTCAAATCTTAAACGCGCTGCAATCAGAAGACCCGAATGCTTTTGCTGAAGCGATGGCGCAATTTGCTAACAGTATCCAGAAGGATATTTTAGATCAAGCTCGCAAAGAGATGAACGAGGTCAATTCGGATAATCAAATCCTATCATCTCGTGGAGTACATTTGCTTACAACTGAAGAAAAAGAGTATTACAACGAAGTTATTGCAGCTGAAGGTTTTGGGGGCGTAGATAAATTAGTGCCACCAACAACAATCAACCGAGTATTTGATGATTTGCAACAAAATCACCCGTTGCTCTCTCGAATCGAATTTCAGAACGTTACTGGTACATCCCAATGGCTGGTTAATACATCGGGCCAGAATCCAGCTTGGTGGGGCAAACTTTGCGATGATATTAAACAATTGCTTACAAAAGGTTTTGAACTAATCAGCGTTGACCTATTCAAGCTTTCTGCGTATATTCCAGTTTGTAAAGCAATGCTTGACCTAGGGCCAGAATGGCTAGACCGTTATGTTCGCGCTGTACTGGAAGAAGCGATGGCCATCGGTCTAGAAGAAGGGATTGTAAAAGGGACAGGTAAAGATGAACCAATCGGGATGATCCGCAATCTAAAAGGAGCGGTTGTAGACGGGGTTTACCCTGAGAAAGCAGCGGTCGCATTAACCGATTTATCTCCACAAACGTTAGGTGCTGAAGTCATGGCTAAATTGGCAATTACCGCAAAAGACGAGTCCGGTAACCCAACGATGACTCGAGTGATTGAAAGTGTGTTAATGGTTGTCAATCCGGTAGATTATTGGACAACTTTATTCGGAGCTCTCGCTTACCGCGTGCAGACAGGTCAGTATGTATTCAACTTACCTGTAGAAACCGATATTGTTCAGTCTAATGCAGTTCCTACTGGAAAAATGATCGTCGGTGTAGCGAAAGATTATTTTATGGGCGTTGGTTCTACTCGTAAAATTGAATACTCAGACGAGGTTCGATTCATTGAAGATGAGCGCGTGTATATCTCCAAGCAATATGCTAATGGTCGTCCAAAGACTGCGGATTCATTCCTAGTGTTCGACATCAGCGGTGTAAATGCTGCAGGACCAGAGACTCCTTGATAAGGGGTCTCTTTTTATTGATTAACTAAATGAGAGAGGAAGATAGAAATGGCTGTAGAAAAAATTGAAGTTCAAAGCGTGGTTCGACAGTTCGAAGAACAGGCTCATAAAGGACATGTTTATGAGGTGGGGGATGACTATCCAGCTAAAGGTTTTAAAGCAACCAAAGCACGCATCGAACAATTGTCCGACCCATCCAAAAATAAGTATCAAAAAGTCTACCTAAAACCGAAAGAGACAGAGAGCAAGAAAGAATAGAGGTGAGACCTTATGGCACTGGCTCAAGAATTGCTAGAGGATTTACTCCAAGAGGTCAAAGCGAATTGCCGAATCACTTGGAATGACGAAGATGCCGACTTGAAAAAGGACATTGAGCGTTCGATTGCCTACCTAAATTCGCGAACAGGTAGAGAGCTTGATTATTCAGTCCAAGGATCCGCTCGGGAATTGGTTATCGAGCGATGCCGCTATTCATGGAACAAAGCCCTGCATGATTTTGAGAACAATTATTTGAGTGAACTTTTAAGCCTTCAATATGAAGCAGCTCGGACGTCATATCGCGAAAAGGGGAGTTTAAATTGATTGGCTCACCCTATAACGATGGAATGATGAGTTATGGTTCGACTACGCCTCTTTATAACGATACCCGCCGTAAGATTGGAGAGGATTTTCGAGAAGACGGACGTTTCGTATTTGATGAAAAGAGTGTTCGCGAACAAGATTATCAATTAATTGATTCAAGTGCTAGTACTCTCGACATCAAAATTGAAACCCCGTATCCGCTCCATTTAGAAAATACGGACTTTGTGAGTAAGGAAGTGCGCATCAGAGGCATTCGGTATTCTGTTTTAAAAGTAGACAAGGACCGCAACAAACCCGCTCTATTCTGGTATCTACAGAAGGAGGGATTGGTGAATGAGTGAAAAACAAAAACTCTACATGCGTAAAAAGAAACGGGAAATTGTAGATCAAATTGAACGGTTGTTTCCGGACTTTGAAATCTACGAAGACCGCATGGATCAATCAGAGGCAAAGAAGTACGAAGATGGCCAACCTCATCGATTCATCATTTACCGATTCCAAGGCTTTGAAGTCACGGACGAAGAGAAAGCGAAGAATATCAATCATTTGTTCTTTGTTGATATCTATACAGAGAATGACGAACAATCGGATGAATATGCACTGTCCGCAATTATAGCTTTAACCAACATCAAAGCGGTACGGCTAAGGGATAGTAATAAAATCATCGCGCGCCACGCAAGTAGCGACCGCTATGTTGATGTCCATTCCTTAGAGTTTTTGGAGATGATCCCGCATGGCTGTTAAATACGAGTTTGATTATGAAGAAATTGAAGAGCTTATCATCAAAGTCACAAAGATGGCGGGGGACTCTGAAAACGTCATTAACAACATACTGAAGGTAGAGGCAAAACAAAGCTTTGTTCCCTCTATCACAAGTTTGATTCCAGTGTCGGATAAGAAAAAGGGTGAACATGCAGCGTCAAGCAAATGGTCGAGAATCGTTAACGGGAACCTAGAATTTACAATTAAAGCTCGGGGAGGTGCTGCAAACAAACCTGGCAGCTTTGGGTATTTGGTTTTCCCTAACGAGGGTCGTGGCAAAAGCAATCCTAGAGAACAAAGATTTTTCGAAGAAGGTCGAGACCTGCAGCTTCCTCATCTTGTGGAAGTTACTCAAAAAGAACTATTAAACAAATTAGAGGAGGTTTTATAGATGCCACCAGTAACAACATTTGATACTACTGCAATCGAAGAAGGATCTATGCAATTTAAGAATGAATCAGGAACAGGTTACGATCCCGGTACACCTTTTGGGTGTGTAGGAACGATTGGCGCTGAACCAGACACTACAGAAGTGGTCAAACGATGCGGAACCGAAATCGTGAAGACTATCGTTAAAACTAATTTTTTAACGGTTACTGCGACAGCCCACGTACCTGTCCCAACTGCTCGCAATATCATGGGATTAACGAATGAAGGTCTAAAAACCGGTGTGTATGCAGCTGGTCGTAAGTTCCAAGGGAAAGATTTTATTCTGACTGCAACAGTTGTAGATGAATTTGAGGATACACGTAAACTGATTGCATTTCCGAACTGTTCGAACGTCACCGGCTTCAAAGTGAATGTGATTGAGAATGGTATTGAAGAAGTGGCTATGCTTGAATTCGAATTCCGTGCGCACAAAGATGCAAACGGCAAATTTTATTATGAGGCATTCGAAGATGAGGTCGTGGATGCTGCCATTAAGACATCTTGGCACACAGCATTCACACCTGAACTTGTAGCCCTAGAAACACCGTAGAAGCTCACATTTATTGTGGGCTTTTTTCATTTGGAAGGGAGAGAGTGACTTGAAACTACAAGTAATTGAACTAAAGGAAATTGAAGTTGTCGATCTAGGGAATGGCGAATTCGAATCTCGGGTTGTGGGGACGGAAAAAGCACCGCTCATGTTTAGTAATCGTGCACTTCAGCTTGCAAAAAGAGAAGGCATTCTCGAGACGGGATTAGAAGAAGAGTTATTCAATCTGTACGCGGTCATGGGCCAAGCGACGAATGGACGAACATTAAAGAAGGATGCGGTAGACATCCAAGGAGAAGACCTTTTAAAAGTGTCTGCGATTATCAGTCTAGACCATATGAAAGACCTTATCTGGTGTGCGTATGTCGGAGCTAAAACAGGTTCCAATGTTTATTACAGTCGAGATGAATTCAAAGACCTCTACGACGAGGACTTCGGAGAGACCTTATTAGTGTTTGTTGAGCTAGTAAGTTCCTCTGTACAACGTGATGAAAACAAATTTGCCTCTAATCTTAAGAGATTTGAAGGAAAGAAGGAAAAAGGCTCAAAAAAGTAGTCTCTCCCAAGATCGTGTTTGAGTGCCTAGAAGATCACTATGCTTGGTGCAAAGTGACGCTCGGTATGTCAGACGAGGTGTATTGGGATTTTTCTTTGTCCGAATTTAACCGTGTCTATGAAAGCATGGTAGCAGCGAAGACGTGGATCAACAATCCATTAGTGAGGTAGGTGAGAAAATGTCTAAAAATCCTGAAGCGAAAATCACCGTCAAAATGCTGAATGAACAGTTTAAAAAAGGCGCTCAAGAACTAAGTGAAGAATCGAAGACATTGAGCAAAAACTTTAAGCTGCAATCCGAACAGATGAAGTTGACTGCATCTGATACAGAAAAACTCGAAGCTCGTCTAGAGTTTTTGAAACAAAAACAAGACAATGCCAGAAAAAGTGTAGAAAACGCTCAAGGTTCATACGATAAGGCGGTCGAGGTGTTCGGGAAAAATTCAAAGGCTGCAGAAGACCTTGAAAAAAAACTGACCGATGCGAAGATTGAAGAGCAGAAATTCGCAAATGAAGTGGAGCTTGCTAGCCGAAAACTAAAGGACCAACAAACCGAATCTGAAAAATCCGGTAAAAAATTAGACGAGCTAAAGCAAAAGGCGGAAGACACTGGCAAGAAAATGAAAGATATGGGTGAAAGCGCTAAAGATATAGGCGGAAAGATGACTGCCGGAGTATCTGCCCCTATTGCGGCAATCGGAGGTATGGCTCTTAAAACAGCTTCAGATTTCGAAGGCGCTGGAGCGCGTCTCAGAACTCAACTAGGACTGACCGAAGAGCAGTCACGAGATTTAGAAGAGAGCGCTAAAAATCTATGGAGAAATGGATTTGGAGCAAGTGTAAGCGAAGCTGGCGATGCAATAAGCATAATTTATCAACAGTTAGGTAATTTGCCGGCCGAAGAGATTGAGTCCGTTGCTGAGAGTGCCTTTATGTTGGCTGATGCATTCGGTGTGGATGTTCAAGATAGTACACGAGCCGCGCAACAATTGATGCAGCAATTCGGTACAGATTCCACTAGTGCAATGGATATGATCACAGTTGCATTCCAACGCGGCGGGGACTACTCGGGAGAACTTCTAGATACCGTCACAGAATACGCGCCACAGTTTGCTAACATGGGCTTCAGCGCGGAACAGATGATGGGCATGTTTGCGAGCGGGGCAGAGTCTGGTATCTGGTCTTTAGACAAGTTAGGAGACGCGGTTAAAGAAAGTTTTTTGCAAATTACTGATGGAGCGGATAACACAAGAGACGCCTTAGGTGATCTTGGTCTCGACTATAAGCAAATTGAATCTGACATGGCGGCAGGTGGAGAAAAGGCAAATGGTGCATTTATGGCTGTAATGGGAGCCATTTCAGGAGTGACTGATGAAGCGGAACGCAACAGACTAGCTGTCGAGCTAATGGGTACACCAATCGAAGATCTGGGTCCTCAATATCAAGCGTTCTTCGCTCAAGCAGGAGAGGGGATGACGGGTTTTGAGGGTGCCGCAAAGAATGCCTCAGATGAGCTATATGACACTTTTGGTGCTCGATTGACAACTACCATGCGGTCTTTGCAGGAAAGTTTGATTCCTGTAGGGGAGAAATTGTTAGACGTTGCAGAACGTATATTGCCTATCCTTGTGGAATGGGTAAGTAAAGTGGTCGATTGGTTCAGCGGACTATCCCCAGTAATGCAAAATGTCACGTTGATCATCGGGGCGATAAGCATGGCGCTCGGTCCCTTGATAGTAGCGTTTGGTTTTGTAATGAGCGCAATCGGTTCAATGATTCCTGTGTTCGCTAAATTGTTGCCATTAGTATCAAAGTTAGGCCCAATCTTCACAGGCATTCGGACAGCGCTAGCTTTATTGACAGGTCCTATAGGGATAGCAATTGCTATCATCACGTTACTCGGCATCATCATTTATAAAAACTGGGATACCATTAAAGCAAAAACCATCGAAATTTTTTCGGCTATATCCGTGTTTTTTACTGCGGTATGGGCAAGCATGAAAGCCGGAATTGTAAGTTTTGTATCGTCAGCGGCAGCTAAATTTGGAGAGTTTCGGTCAAAGGTACAAGCAATATTCTCTGCGGCAGCTGCAATAATGTCGAATGTCATTTCGAGTGCTAGAGCGGCTGTGATTTCAATCATAGTGAATCTAGTGTCAGAAGGAGTATCAAGATTTAACACTCTGAAGTCTCGTATTCAATCGATATTTGAGGGAATTCGTAGCGTGGCGTCGTCTATTTTTGGTCGCATAAAATCAGCTATAACGAATCCCATTGAGACCGCAAAATCAACTGTCCTAGATATTATCGATAAAATCAAAAATGCGTTTACAAATATGAAGATCACCATCCCGAAACCGAAGATTCCAAAAGTTTCAGTATCGATGGGAACTAAGAAGTTTATGGGAGCGGATGTGCCTGTGCCTAAATTTGATATCACATGGTTCAAAACAGGCGGAGTATTTAACAAGAAGGCAATACTAGGTAACGCAGGGTTCGGAGATGTAGCAGAGGCTATCGTTCCATTCCAAGGCAGTCATGCAGATCGTATTGCGGAATTGATTGCTGTTGCACAGAACAGATTAGCCAATGCGCGCACACCTGAAGTTGTCGTGTTAGAAGGCAACGTCAGCATTGATGACCATGTCCTAGGGAAAGTGATGTTTAGAAAAATTGAAGAGAACATGCAAATTAATGATGACATCATTGATCTCATGGGAGGAGGGCGAGCATGATTAGTGAACACAATTTCACAGTCCATAAAGGAGACAAGAGCTACAACATGCACGATTTGGGCGTGTGGGTGAATTACTTTCAGCTGTCCTCTCCTAATGTATCACACGAGAAGGTTCGGGTTCCTTCGCTTCGTAAAACCTTGATAACGTCTCACGAAGAAGAAGAACGTAAGGTTCGGATTGAGTTACTGATTGAATCAGATGATATGAAAGAGTACAACGCTTTGGTGCATTTGATTTATGACATCTTCTTTACGAGTCAGGAAGTGTTTCTTGAGAGAGATGCGCATTTAGGGGAGAGAATAACCGCTATTTTAGAAGGTGACTATTCCCCGGATGACATCACTAGCACAGACGGTGAAATAGAATTCGAGATGACCATGACGGATCCTGTCATCGCGGGACCAGAAATCACGCGGCACTTTGAAGACGGTATATTAGAAATCAATAATTACGGTACGGTAGAAACACCTCCTGTACTCGAAATAGAGGTTTTAGACGATATCACTCATATCGATATTATTTCGAACGATGGCACATTGCGAATCGGCGAAGCGCCAGAAGCGGATGCCACGGTCTTTGAGCCACTAACAAAAGTTCTAGATTTACCTCTCACAAGTCTAAACAACTGGTTTGTTGCGAATCTAGATAACGGCTATGTAGGCGGTAATATGCAGGCATCGGCTCCTAGAGGCATGCGCCCACAGACTTTTGGGGCGGCTATCATTCCGCACAAATATCAGGGGCCGGCTGTACGCCGGTCTTTGCCGGATCCATTACAGGATCTAAGAATAGATATCGATGTCGACCTGCTTAACAAAGCGACCCAGACAGGAATGCTTGAATTATATGCGTTGGATGCATCAAGTAACGTAGTATTTGTCATCGGTATTGAAGATGTTAAGGTAGGCTCTGATCAGGTCCGCGGAAAGTTCCAAGTCGGCGGTGCTTCGAACCGATTGCATCAGTTCTTCGCAGAACCGTCAAACGTGCGTGCGTGGAACAATTTCAAAGGAACGCTTCGCATACATCGCAGAGGTAACAAAATAACTCCGTATTGGGCGTTGTTCGACAACGAGGGAAATCACGTTTGGAAGTATTCGAGCCATTCATACACAGACACTTTGAATAGGAACATGGCGCCTATCACACAGATAGCTATTGCGATGCGCGGATGGCCAACCACAACATTTGCGGATATGGCAGCTCGTAACTTAAAGGTCTATCGATATAATTCGGCACCAGAGGGCGTTCCGGTTATCGCCTCGCTAGGAGACAAGTTCATTGTGGACATGGAAAATAGTCATGTGCTTCTCAATGGTGAAGATTATCCGGAAATTGCGTTTGGGTCAAATTTCTTTGATATACCGTCAGGTAAGAGTCTGACAATGCTACAACCCTCCGACAAATTGAACGCACTGATGAGATATAAGGAGAGGTCGCGATGAGTATCATTTATCTAATTAACCCCAACACAGACCGAATCGTCGGTCATCTCAACAACCGTGGTAAAAAGATTTTTACTGGTGGAATCCATATTCACGATTTAGAGACTGGCGAGAATACATTCACCTTCGAAACTCCTTCCAAGTTAAAAGAGGCAGCGCTGTTTGACAACATCATGAGGCTTGCAATCCCAAAAGAAGAGGGAGGTCTTATGGAGTTTGTTACGTATCGTACACGGACAAAAGGTGCTTGGCGTGAGGTGATTGCACTTGCGAGTTACGTGGATATTGAATCGCAAGCAATCATTCCGCCAGGGACCTATTCCGGCACCTGCGAAGATCTGTTGACTATCGGACTTGCAGGAGTGGATTATAGTGTCGGAACTGTAGAACCGTCAGATATCCGAGAGTTGATACTCGATGAATCAGTAAGACCCTATACCTTTATCATGAAAGTGAAAGAGCTCTTCGACAGAGAGTTTGATGCCACAATCGAGTTTTCAGGACCTCGCGTGAAGGCTCGTTATCTCAATGCCTATACAAAGCTTGGTAGAAACAACAAAAAGGAGATTGTTCGAGGGAAAGATCTGTTGAGCATCGAACGCATCGAGAACAAAGAACGCATTGTTACGGCTCTGCAAGTAGAAGGTCCACAACGAGAGGACGGTACACGTCTGACTGTCTTTGTATCCGATGATGAAGCGTTTCAGAGATGGTCAGTTAAAGGGGAACACCGAATAGACATCTACCGCCCTGAGACAGATGACCAAAACATCACAGCCGCTCGATTGACTTCACTGGGGAAACGACGTCTAAAACAACTGATTGATGCGATAAACGAATATACAATCGAGAGCGCGGATATCGGTCAATTGTTCCCTCATGAACAATTGTGGATAGGGGACAACTGCCGGATAATCGACAAAGAATATTCGCCGCCGTTATATGCCGATGCAAGAGCCAAGCGTATCGAACGTTCGATCATCGATAAAAAAGAGAAGAAGATTAAGTTTGGTGAAGTGGTCACCTACAAAGAATCTGACGTCCTCAAGAAGTTCAGGCAACTATCAGAGATCTATCAAACGCGTTTCATCCGACAACCTACCGCTCCGCCTGTTAGAGCGCGAACAATTTGGATCAAGTCGTCTACTGAAGTTGGTGGCGCGGAAGTCGCTCATATCGCTTCGGGTAATCAGTGGATACCAGTTACACCGACCAACGTTGTCGAGCTAGATAAAAACTATAACGGTTGGTATTTCGATGCCGAAGAGGGTCTTGTCGTCTATCGTGACGATAATTTAGTGCGCATCGTATTGGATTCAACGTCGGGAATCAAGATTCAACGTCGCACGCTTGTGACGGATACATGGAAAGATGCCTTTGGCGTCGATTCGGCAGGCAACATGATACTGGTAGGTGAGCTCTTCACCCCATCTATTGAGAAGGGTTTCGGTGGAGCGTGGTATGGAGATGAAGGATGGTACGTATTCGGGGATGGGTCTTCTCCTGTGACCTATGCTGACAATCGAGGTATGCACATCTCAAATCATACGATGTCAGGTTCATCTGTCGACTATGCACTTGAGGGCATGTGGCACTACGTAGCGGAATACATGGGCGGTCCACCTGTCAGGAGTCTACTATATGGTGAAAATGGTATCCGTCTATTTGACGAGAATTCACCACTCCCAGCAAAAGAAGTCCTCTCAGGTCTTTTATTTAATGACCGTAAGATTCAAGTGATCGGTAGCTTCGAGACACAAGCAATCCAGTCGCTCACACTCATGAGTGGTTGGTTGAATTTCTCATCTACTTCGGAGCCGTGGCAGCGCGCCGGATTCTATAAAGATTTGAGTGGAGTCGTGCATCTGACCGGACTGATCAAGGATGGGACGACAGCAAACGGAACAGTACTTGGCACGTTACCTGTAGGGTACCGGCCGGCAAAGCAGGAAGTCTTCACAGTCGCGACATCTTCAGGAACTGCCCGAATCGACGTCTACCCGAATGGCCAGATAATCGGTGCACGCGACCTGAATGCGACATTCACTTCATTATCAGGTCCATCATTTAAAGCAGCATAGGAGGGATAACATGGATTTGAACAGTAGACAGTATGTAGTCTCATTGGACATGACGCGGACAGGATCGATTCGAGAATCCTTTGAGATGCGCCATAACGATGACAACGAGTTGATCATCGAGCTCAGAGACAGTGCGGGTATCATCGATTTAAATGCATCTGGTGTAATCAATGCAACGCTCTTGGTGACACGTAAAGACAAGGTGGATATCCCTTTAGCCGGGACAATCACACCAGAGGGCAGAGCGTCCTTCAAACTCAAGCGCGCCTCTCTCGAGAAACAAGGAATGGTGGAGGTCGTCGCGCAGTTCTACTTTGCAGATGATGTGCGTATCTCGACACCGACACTCATCTTTAATGTATTACGGGATCCATCAGCAGGAGCCGTTGGTGATGAAGGTGACGACCGCACGCTAATCGAAATCATCTTAAACGACGCACCTGCATTACTCGCTCAACTCCAAACCGCATACGACGAGCTCATCATTCAAAAAGCCGCATTCGCGCAGTTCCAAACGGACTCCGAAACGGCTTTTTCTAATGCGCAGAACCAGCGCACGAATGATTTTAATCAAGCGCAGACCACTCGGAATGACGACTTCTTGGCATCGCAAGGTCAACGTGTTACGGATTTTAATGCAGCACAAACAGAACGCACCACGCTCTTTAATCAATCGCAGACCAATCGCCAGAACGATTACCAGACATGGAAGGACGCAAAGGATACGGAACTCAATCAACTGGCATCCGACACGGAAAATTCGAAACTTGCAGCTGATACCGCGACAGCAAATGCGAATAGCGCGGCCACACTTGCAAATGAGGCGGCTGACAATGCAGACGATGCGCGTATCGCCTTGCAGACCGAGATTGACGAATACTTCGCGCAGCTGCAAGTCGGGGCAGATACGCAGACCGCCATCTATGGGGTCTATCATGACGGGGCGTCTAGTCCGGTCTTGACGCGTATCAAAGGGTCAGTAGGTAAGACGGCAGCGGTCGGTACGAACGGCGCGTATGTGCAGAACAGTTTCGACCTGGCACAGATATTCGGCGAGATCGGCGAGGTGACCGATGCGCTCGGAAACGTCTTTGTGCGCATACCGAAGCACTACTTCCGCCATCGTCAAGGACGGAATGCAGACGGCACACTCTGGCAGATAGACGAGATCTCCAAGACGAAGCACGCAGGATTTAGTCTGTATCCGTGCTTTTACGATTATGAGAACAATGTCGAGTTGCCTCATGTCGATGTCGGGAAGTATCTTGCCGGGCAGGACGGGTCGAACCGCATGACCTCGAAGCGCAATGAATACCCGCGTGTGAGTCAATCCATCGTCGCATTTCGAACGGCCGCACAAGCGAACAACGCAGACGGTCGCAAAGGCTATCAGTTGTGGGACATCCATGCGGTCGATATGTTACAACGACTCTTCATGATCGAGTTTGCGACACTCAATTCCCAATCCGTGATGAGCGGGTTTTCGACTGGGCAATACAACGCAGCTCACGCAGTGCTCAATACGGAAGCGGCTACGAATCAGGTGGTGTTGACGAATGCGCAGGCGGACCTGTACCGCGTCGGACAGTCCGTCGGCATCGGGACATCGTTAGGTGCGAACAACATCACCGGCTATCGTACGATAACAGCAATCAGTGTTGTAGATGCCAGTACAAAGGCCCTTATCTTTGATGGGGCGCCGCTTGCGGTAACTGCCGGCAACATCGTCTACAACACCGCCTATAAAACAGGTGCGACAGACAATGTAGCGGCTACAAGTGGTTCACCGACATCCAATACAGACGGCAAGCATCAAATGAAATACCGTGGCATCGAATCGCTCTATGCAGAAGTCTTCCAATTCGTAGACGGAGTGAACATCAACGATTACCAAGCGTGGGTGTGTGACGATGCACGATTCTACGCATCGAATCTGTTTGCTGCACCTTACAAACAACTTGGCTATGTCAATCAAGAAAACGAAGGGTACGTAAAGGAGTTGGGCTATGACCCGACAAGCCCAACTGCACGTTTCCCTGTACAGGTAGGGGCGGGAACCTCCACTTGGTATTCTGACTATTACTATAGGGCGGCAGGTCAGCGCGTAGCGCTGTTCGGTGGTTCCTGGAATAATGGCGCGAATGCTGGCCTCTG
>NZ_NOKQ01000230.1:0-4122 GCF_002265435.1 Tetzosporium hominis | reverse complement strand
TTGTTCGGGTGGTAACTGGAATAATGGCGCGAATGATGGCCTGTTCAACTGGAACCTGAATAACTCGTCTACGAATGCTTCTCTGAACAACGGGGCTCGCATTCTTATTTCTCCCAAAGCAAGACAATGAACCTCGTCGTCCTGACCCCTTGGTCGAAATACGCACGAAGAGTGGGGCTTAGTAGCTCGGTCGAAACGCCCCAAAGCGAATAAGAAGGAGACATCTCTCATTGAAACGCCACGGACATCTATTTGAAAAGATTACAGATATCGAAAACATACGCCTTGCCATCTGGCGCTCGTCAGAGGGCAAACGCAACCAAAAGCGCGTGCGGGAGATACTCGACAACGACCTGTACTACGCCTACAAGATACAACAGATGCTGCTCGACAAGACCTATAGACCCTATCGCTCAGAAGAGAAGAAGATCTTCGACAACTCGAATCTGAAAGAGCGTGTCATCAACAAGCCCGCCTATTATCCGGACCAGATCGTGCAGTGGGCGCTCATGTTGGTTCTTGAACCGGTCATGATGCGTGGCATGTACCACTACAACTGCGGGAGCATTCCGGGGCGCGGTACATCGTTCGGGCAGAAGGCTGTGCGCAAGTGGATGACGAAGGACCGCAAGAACACGAAATACTGCCTGAAGATGGACATCAAAAAGTTCTACCCGAGTGTGAAAGGGCACATTTTGAAGCGCGAGGTACGACGCAAGGTGAAGGACAACGACTGCCTATGGTTGATTGATACCATCATCGACCAGGAGGAAGGGCTGCCGATTGGTTTCTACACCAGTCAGTGGTTCTCTAATTTCGTCCTAGAGCGTCTGGACCACTTTATCAAGCAAACCCTAGGCGTGATGTATTACGTGCGCTACGTGGATGATTTGGTACTATTTGGACGCAACAAACGCCAACTGCATCGGGTACGACAGGCGGTCATGAGCTTCCTAGAAGATTTCGAGCTGACCATCAAGGAGAACTGGCAGGTGTTCAAGACAGCGAGTCGACCAGTCGACTTCCTCGGATTCCGGTTCTATCCGACACATACGACACTGAGACGACGGAACGCCTTGCGCATCCGCAGACGTGTCCAAAAGATTCGCAAGAAAGGACACCTGACGTTCAAAGATGCGTGCGCGGTCATCTCCTATTGGGGGTGGGTCAAGAAGAGCGACAGCTACCTGTTCTATCACAAATACATCAAGCCCCACATAACTATCAAACAATGCAAAAGGAAGGTGAGCGACCATGCAAGAGCAAAAATACGGGGTACTGCAGGACGGACGCTTGGTCTATGTGCCGCATAGCTATCCGGGCGCCAAACAGATTGTACACATCACACCAGACTATGACGAAGAAACGGAATACGTGTCTGTTTCAGACTACATCGAGACAGATACGCAGATCGAGATCGTCATGGCGAAATATTTACTGCAGTTGAACGACCCAGCAGAGGAGCCTCAGGAGCCAGAGGGAGAGTATGCAGAACCGGCACCTTGGGAGGACCCGGGAGAACGTGCAAAACAGAATCTCGAGAAAAAAGTGCAGGCTTTAGAGGATGAAAACCACCTATTGAAGGCACAAGTCAAAGCGGGCGATGACCGACAGGACTTTCAAGAAGAACTGATCGTTGAACTTGCCACAATCGTCTATTCAGGATGAAACAGGTATTAATCGCACTAACAATAAAACTACTAGGAGATGAAGTCATGATGAGTATTTTATTCGCACAACGTGTCATTTTGGGAAAAACAGCTTTTGAGGACGTACCGGCACTTTTGAAACCACAGGTCTATGGCCACTTAAAAGACAGTGGAGTGGAATTTCTAGCAGGAGACTATCAGCCACCAGTGACAGAAGGAGAATAAAGAGAACAAGAGCATCCCAAGCGGGTGCTCTTTTTTATGGATTTGAGCAAGTTGCTGTGTATCTATACACAAAGGGAGAGAAGTTTATGGAATACCTATTATCGGCCGGGGGTGTCAATTTGGAGCATTTAGAAATAGTGCGTTTTTATCTGTTTGGACAAGTGAAGTTTTTAGACTTGTTGTTCGTCTTAATGATTATTGATATTGCTACAGGAGTATTTAAAGCCATCAAGAATCAGAATCTTTGGTCGCGAAAGAGTCTATTTGGTTACGCTAGAAAGATTTTGATTTTCCTGGTCATCATCACAGCGAACATCGTAGATCAAATACTTGGTTATAACGGGTTTGTCGCAGCGTCCGCTGTAATCTTTTACATTTATAACGAGACGGTGTCTATCCTTGAAAATTTAGCAGAGGTCGGCGTGCCTGTACCTAAAAGTCTAGCAGACAAACTAAAGGTCATGAATGAAGAAGTAGACAATACAAAGCCGCCTGCAGCTGTCGTAGTTGAAGAACTTACTGGTGTGCAGGTCAAGACCAAGAAAGAGGGCGAATGATATGGTGAAGATTGCAATTGATGCCGGACACGGCATGAATACAGCTGGCAAGCGAACGCCAGACGGCGAACGTGAGTGGCATTTTAACGACACGGTAGCACGTTGGGTCGTCCATAACCTAAAAGGTTATGAAGGGGTCGAGACAAAACGACTTGATGATACATCTGGGAAAACGGATGTACCTTTAAAAACGCGCACAGATATCGCTAACGCATGGGGCGCCGATTCCCTTGTGAGTATTCATCACAATGCGTTTCTAGGGAAATGGGGAACGCACACAGGTACAGAGACGTTTATCTATCCTGGTAGCGTTAAAGGAATGGAGTTAGCAAAGGCAGTGCATCCTGAGCTCGTAAAAAGATTTAAGCTTAAAGATCGTGGGATTAAAGAAAAAGGCTTTCACATGCTGCGTGAGTCCAACATGCCTGCCATTTTGACTGAGGGTGGTTATATGGACAGCCGAATTGATATCGTGGCCATGCGTGACGAAAATCGGTTACGAGCACAAGCGGATGGCATCACGGCGGGGCTTGTTAAGTTTCATAAGCTTAAGAAAAAGGCGGCCCCTGCACCAGTCAAACCACAACCGGAGGTGACGAAACCCGTGGCAAACGAAAAACCAAAACAACCTACACAATTGGATAAAGAGTGGGATATCGCCAAGAAGCACGGTATAACTACCGGAGAGCGACCAAACGATACGATGACCCGAAAGGAAGGCGCCGCTATGATTGTGCGAGCGTTGAATTTAAAATAAGTGTGGTACAAGATAACTTTTTACAATAAAATGTAAACAGTTATCTGTGCGCACACCCACTATCAACTCGCACAGCAAAGCCCCTGACCGCGGAAACGGCAGGGGCTTATTTTTATTATTGAACTTCAATATTCCATTTAACTTCTTTTCCATCAAGCGAGAAGAAAGGAACATAGATAAGTTCGTATGTTGTACCATCAGTTACATCGAAGTACAATTTACCTTTAGCTTTCTTTCCTGCATTTAGATCAGTGCTAATTGGCATCTCGTCATAGCTGTAGTAATCACTCATTTGATTTCCTTCTGCATCGTATAGAGAGAAGTCTGTGCTATCTACCAATGAGCTTGTATCATTCGTGTTTTCAACGTCCACTTCTATAGTAAGCACTTTATCATTCTCTACCTCAGAGTACTCTGCAGGATCAGTGAATGAAGCTGAAGTGATAGTCAAGTTCACTCCGTCTACCGATACAGTGTCACCTACTTTATAAAATTCTGGAGCGGCTTCTTCCTCAGTTGCCTCTTCCTCAGCTGCAACCTCTTCAGATGATGTGTCTGTTTCTACTTTTTCGACAGTTGTTTCTCCACAAGCTCCAAGCAATAATGCAATAGCAGCTAATGACCATAATTGTTTTTTCATTTCCTATTCCTCCTTAATTTTCTATCATCATTATCTTACATTAGTTTATTACATTTTTGTTACACTATCGTTCGACAAATTACGACAATGTTTTATCCTACGTAATATGTTTCTTTCTATATATCTTAGCCTTCCACCATGATGCCGCCTAAACGCGAAAATACATCAAGATAAGGTAAAATATAAAAAAGGATGGTAAGATATTAAAGTTCAATGCAAGTGCCGTGTTGTAAGGTGTAATAAGGTACAAGAAAATACAATAGAATACGCTCTGAAACTTACCCACCATAAGAA
>NZ_NOKQ01000096.1 GCF_002265435.1 Tetzosporium hominis | reverse complement strand
GCTTCTGCGAGGACGCGCAGCTTCAAATCGATGAGTACAACGCCTTTCACATGCTGTGTTTCAGGATCGATAACAGCTCTGACGGCGGAAACGACCTCATCTTCCCTATAGTGCACATGGCTTCTGATATTCCGGTTGACAGGCTTCCCGATCATCTTGAAAATCCCTTCATTGTCGAGAGCCGCCTGATACCATGGTTCTTTTGTCAAATCTGTCGGCGTGCGTTCATACATCTCATTGCTGATCATC
>NZ_NOKQ01000294.1 GCF_002265435.1 Tetzosporium hominis | reverse complement strand
TAACGGCACCGGTCTCTTTTAAAGCCATAAATTTCTGGAGAAGGTCGGTATATCCTGAAAAAATGACGTCTCCTTTTGGCACGTCCATCCCGGCAATCTCTGCATCGCTGACCACGGCGAGGGGCAATTTCCCCGGGTCTCCAGCCATATTTTCAGGATCTCCATCGACAATTTGTTCCAGATTAAAAACCGCTTGAATGACATGAATTTCTTTTTTGCTGTAGGAAATGTTATTTTCGTCCAAAAGTT
>NZ_NOKQ01000097.1 GCF_002265435.1 Tetzosporium hominis | reverse complement strand
ATGAAAGCCAGCCGCTTAATCCAAGCTCTGCCGCACTGTACAAAACCGTCTGGAGATGGCACTTCTATGCCGGCATCCTATTTGCTCCTTTTCTGATCATCCTGGCTATAACCGGCTCCGTTTACTTATTTAAGCCCCAGATTGAACAAGCGCTATATCGGGACTACTACACGGTAACCCCTCAGGTTGAACGGGTAACTCCAAGCAAGCTGGTCGGACAAGTTAAAGAGCTCTACCCTGATGCTACCA
>NZ_NOKQ01000098.1 GCF_002265435.1 Tetzosporium hominis | reverse complement strand
TTGCTGTTATCGTACGATAGCCGGTGATGTTGTTCGCACCTAACGATGTCCCGATGCAGACGGACTGTCCGACGCGGTACAGGTCCGCCTGCGCATTCGTCAACACCACCTGATTCGTAGCCTCTTCCGTATTGAGCACTGCGTGAGCTGCGTTGTATTGCCCAGTCGAAAACCCGCTCATCACGGTTTGGGAATTGAGTGTCGCAAACTCTATCATGAAGAGTCGTTGTAACATATCGACCGCATGGAT
>NZ_NOKQ01000099.1 GCF_002265435.1 Tetzosporium hominis | reverse complement strand
TGATCCGATGAGAGCCTATTATCCGGAAAAAGAGTTCCCTGCCCACGCGAGAGTTGGCCCCGACTGGGCGGCGTTCTGTTCCAATTTGCTGACGGAATGGGAGCGGACCGGTGATGAAGCGTACCTTGATAAAATCAACCGGTGAATCGGCCGGCTCAAAGCGCTGCCTCTTCGTCTGCTGTCCGGGCCGACTTTCGGATACGATCCTAAAGCTTCAGATCTGCTTCATATGGGTGACGGGAATCATGGC
>NZ_NOKQ01000147.1 GCF_002265435.1 Tetzosporium hominis | reverse complement strand
ACATATACTAAATTGAAGAAACATTAACACCTAAACATTAATATAAAAACAAAATTATAATATAAAATAAATAGACAATATCTCTTTCGTCAACAAATCAAAAAAAAAAAAAACTCAGTGCCGTCGGCATCGTCTGTCCGATTTTGTACATCGCATCGATCACTTCATCGCATGGAATGCGGCTTGTAATGCCGGCAAGCGCCATATCAGCCGCGACCATCGCATTGGCTGCGCCCATCGCGTTCCGCTT
>NZ_NOKQ01000219.1 GCF_002265435.1 Tetzosporium hominis | reverse complement strand
AAATCCCTCTGCTTGCTGTAAACCCGTAACAAGAGAAGGGAGGATAATCAGATGCCACGTAAAGGTCCTGTAGCAAAAAGAGACGTTTTACCTGATCCGCTTTACAACTCTAAACTGGTTACTCGTTTGATCAACAAAATGATGATCGACGGTAAAAAAGGTAAAGCTCAAACAATCCTATACAAGTCATTCGATATTATTAAAGAACGTACCG
>NZ_NOKQ01000101.1 GCF_002265435.1 Tetzosporium hominis | reverse complement strand
TAATTGCCGATGTGCGGAACAATGTCGATATGATTTATTCACCGACATTTGTGGTGCAGGCACGTCATGATCACATGATTAATACTGAAAGCGCCAATATTATTTACAACGAAGTGGAAACTGATGATAAACAGCTGAAATGGTACGAGGAATCTGGCCATGTCATTACGCTAGACAAAGAACGTGACCTCGTCCATCAGGATGTGTATGAATTTTTAGAGAAGCTCGATTGGTAATCAACAGGAGGTTG
>NZ_NOKQ01000103.1 GCF_002265435.1 Tetzosporium hominis | reverse complement strand
ACAATACCCATACTGCGGGCAGTTCCTTCAACCATACGCATAGCCGCTTCAACATCTGCCGCATTTAAGTCAGGCATTTTTGTTTCGGCGATTTCACGTACTTTATCGCGTTTAACGGTTGCGACTTTATTACGGTTAGGCTCACCAGAACCTGACTCAATTCCAGCCGCTTTTTTAAGCAATACAGCAGCAGGCGGAGTTTTTGTGATAAATGTAAATGAACGGTCTTCGTAAACCGAAATTTCTACAG
>NZ_NOKQ01000234.1 GCF_002265435.1 Tetzosporium hominis | reverse complement strand
CTGTATTCTTGGCCAGCCTGTTGGTTTCCTGGGCTTTTACGCCCATTTCACCGATGATGCCTGCGTAATAGTCGAAAACAGTCGTCGTTTTTTCGCCGATTTGCATTTTTTTGGTGAAGACAGCAGCCAGATTTGTCGCGTTGGCGTTGTCACTCGCTTCACCATTCAGCGATGCGGCGACTTTATCGCCTTTTGAATTCATGATCTCATCGGCTACTTTGATTTTGCCGGCGGCTCCCTTTGCAGGCTC
>NZ_NOKQ01000267.1:6781-19638 GCF_002265435.1 Tetzosporium hominis | reverse complement strand
CAAGCTTCATTCTCTTTTCTTTTCAAAGAAAAAACCTCCCAAATTTCATTTGTGGGAGGAGTATCTCATGAATTTTCTTCTATTAGAATGTGTGCACTATTTGACGCTTACTTCATGAGTGTTAAGATCTCCGGCTTCTTGCATTAAGTTAAAATAAGAGCCGAATTCTCTTCTGACAGATTGTGTGTCCACAGGAGTCTGCAAGTGAAATTCTAAGTAGGTAGGGCGACGACCAAGGTCTGCTTTTAATTCGTAGTAATGAGATAGTAGAACATCTTTTGGCTTTCGGTATTTCCGAATCATATGTTGTACAAGATCTACTACTTGAGTATCTAAGTGAATCTCACAATCCATCGGTAGCGTATCAGCGATTTTAGTCACTCCAGTTCCAAGAGGATGTTCTGGATTAAACACACGCCATTTCAAATCCGCATTGCGATAGTTCCCTATCAAATCTATGATTACGCAGTGATCTTTCCCATCTGCGAGTCGCAGGCCTCTCCCGATTTGTTGCGTAAAAACGGCAAGAGATTCAGTAGGACGGACAAATAGAAGAGTATCTACTTTCGGAATATCAACGCCTTCATTAAATAAATCCACGGTGAAGATGACATCTAGTTCACCATCATTTAATTTCTGGCGAGCCTTTTTTCTGATAGTTGTATCTGATTTAGCATCTAAACTTATGGCACGTATACCTTGTTGCTCAAAGTAAGTAGACAGGAACTTGGCTTGTTTAACTGAAGAACAAAAACCGATTGTTCTTGTCTGTTTCTTGCTGAACCATTCTCTATAAATCATCTCGGCCATTTCTTCACGAAGCTGGACCCGTTCTAAGTCTTCTTCTGCGTATCCAGAACCCACCCATCTTAGTCGGCTGTAGTCTGTTTCATCATAAACCCCATAATATTTAAACGGAGCAAGCCAGTTCTTCTGAATAGCATCTAGGAAATTGATAGTGATGGCTACGTTTCCGTCGCAAATTCCGAAGACATCTCCGTTATCAAGACGATGCGGAGTAGCAGTAATTCCTAGCAAGAATCGTGGCTTGAAATAGTCAATGACACGCATGTAACTCGGAGCAGTTGCATGATGAAACTCATCTACTACAATCAAATCGAACTCTTCAGGGTCAAACTTAGCTAAGTGATGGTCTTGGCAGAGAGTGGAGACAGATGCAAAAAGGAAATCAGAGTCTATATCCTTGTGAGTAGCATTGTAAAGACCGGCTTTCTTATTTGAATGGACATGGAGGAAGGAGTCTCTCGCTTGATATAAGATTTCTTCTCGGTGCGCGACAAATAAGACTCTACTAAAACGCTCAGCAAAAAAAGCTGCTAAGTAGGTCTTTCCAAGACCAGTAGCCAGCACTGCAAGTGCGCGGTCATATTCTTCTTCCATCGACTCTTCTAATGCTTGTAGTGCCAACTCTTGAGCTGGCCGAGGTTTCAAGACTGCCTGATAAGGCGCATCAGTTTCGATAATTAGCTCTGTTTGATCTTGTCCTTCAGTTCCAAACATGACTTCGAGTTCGTCAGCTTTAGACCAAGCAGAACTAAGAGACATCGCCCGATTTTGTTCATTGTAATGACTCTCATAAATACCGATTGTTTCAGAGTTTACAGGTATCGTGTTCTCATGTGTGAACATCCGTATGAATTCACTGGCGGCTTGTTCAAAAAGCGGAGCATCAATTGCTGTTGGAACAGACAGATTCCACTCAACGCCAGATGTTAGCGCAGATTTAGACAGATTGGAAGACCCGACCATCAAAGTGTTCTGTTCAGGGTTTCTAAAAAGATAGGCTTTGGGATGAAACGATTGACCGTAACTTTTGAAAAGGCGAATTTCAGCAGTTGGCAAATTCTCGTGAAGTAGTCGGAGAGCCTCAGGTTGTGTGATAGCTAGATAGTCACCAACGAGAATCTTCGTATCTGCTTTCCTATCAGCTGCTTCCATTAATCGCGGTAAGACCAACTGCACTCCAGATTTCATCGCAAAAGCCGTAATCCAGTAAACAGTAGTAGCACTTGAAAGCTCTTCTTTTAAATGATGTATTAAGTCATTCGTAATTAAGCGAATCTCACTCATCGTGAACCTCAATCAAATAAATGCCTTTATCAAATCCGCCTCGCTTTTCCTTCTTCTTCAAACGTACTTCTTCCAACTGTTCAAAACTCGCATTATGTAAAGGTAAAGCAGCATGAATTAATTCCAGAATGTCTGCGAGTTCCTCTAGCGCATCTTGATCATTTTGAGTTGCTTGGTACTCTTGGACTTCTTCAGTCAGCTTCGCTTTAATCTCTTCCTCGTGACGTTCTTTTGATAGGATTTCCATATCATAAGTTTTACCATCTTTTTCGATGATTTCTAGGATTCGGTCTCGTATGAGTTTGTTGTAAATAGGCAATTTAATCCCTCATTTCATTATTACTTATTGCATTCATTATACTAGTAACATCTCTACAATTTAAGATAATTCTGTAAATAACTGATGCTCTGTTGTTAGTATTTGGTTATAGTGAAGATATAAACATATATAAATAGAGATCAAGTACGGTTGGGGGAGTATAACATGAGTAGATTAAATGATAACAGCATTACAATTTTTGAGGCTTTAACAAACATTCAAAGCGGTAAGTATGTAATGCCAGCTTTTCAACGACAATTTGTGTGGGGTACTGAACAAATTGAAAAACTATGGGATTCCATTTTATTGGATTATCCTATTGCTACATTCTTGTTTTGGCGAGTAGATGATTCTAATGTTTCGTGGGACACCTACTTTTGCAATTTCCTTTCTAACGTTACTTTTGATAGTAGAAAACAAGCAGACACTATGAATTATGAACTAACAAGTATTGATGTAAGAGTATCTGATACAGCTGTTTTAGATGGGCAACAACGATTAACATCTCTATTTTTATCATTACTTGGTGAGTCCACTATTCGTCCAAATTATGCACGTAGAAGTACGGGTAGCTTAACTTATACAAAGCTATTGATTGAGTTAGATCAGAACAAAATTGCGGTTGATGAAGAAGAGTACAATAGTAAGAAATTTGATATTCGATTTAGTGAGAAAGTGGGTCGCCTTAGCCCTACTCAATTTGAGTTACGGACTATACTACAAGAGCGCTTTCAAAGCGATTCAACTAGAGAGCAAGCTATAGAAGACGAAATTTCAAATGTGCCATCTAATAGTAAAGAGTATGCGAGGAACATTTTAAATAAACTTTATAGCAAAATATTTCTTGAAAAGCTTATTCGATACACAGAAATCAAAGACATGAAACAAGACGATGCCTTAGAAATGTTTGTTCGTTTCAATAGTGGGGGGAAGGCTCTTAAAAAGTCTGAGATTACTATGTCAATATTGGAGGCCTATTGGCCAAGTGCAAAATCAGAATTTGGAAAAATACTTGTAGGGGGCTATTCTGGTTTTGGGTCTGACTTTATCATTCGTGCAGCTCTAATGCTTTATGGAGATGTTGTAAAGTCCAATATAAATAAGAAAATAGCAGAAGATTTAAAGAATGATTGGACAGGATTCAAAATGGCTCTACTGAATTTAGAAGAGTTATTGAGAGAGATGAAGATTGATGTGAGTCGTTTCGCATCTAGTTGGAACGTGTTATTACCGATTATTTACTATATTTACTACGCACCAGATTATAAAAAGAACTCAGAGAGTATAAGAGCATATTTAATAAGGGCAATTTTCTTTACCTACTTCCAATCAGGTACAACTGGAAAGCTTCAACAAATGAAGAGCAATATTAATAACTTCGCTTATGAGATAACAATTGAAATGTTAGATCAAATTAATGATCTGCGAGTTACAGAAGGGAAAATTGAAGATATCCTAAACTCTGAAAAAGGAAGTCGAGTAGCTGGAGAAGTACTTTACTATTTAGGCTTAGATTGGACAAATAGGAACTTTAAATATGAACAAGATCACCTTCACCCAGATACAAGATTTAGTGATAGCAAGCCCGCTTCAGTCAATATGGACGATTGGCGAAGATGGAGAGGGATGAGAAACCGTCTTCCTAATTTACATCTACTCGAGGGAAGAAGTAACGGCAGCAAGAATGCTATGCGACTTGTGGATTACTATAACGATATGAACGATGATCAGAAATCAGATTTTATTAGGCAAGCCATGATTGATCCTAATTCATCATTAGAATTCGATAAATTTGAAGAATTCTATGAGGCTAGAAAAGAAATTTTGAAGATGAAAATAAAAGCTCTATTAATGTAAAAGGAGTGTAGTGACATGACTAAGTGGTGGATGGTTCGAGCAGGCGATGCTAATGAGTTAATAAATGTTTGGAAAAGAGAGCAAATAGCTTCTATTGGCTGGCCACAGTTAGGTGATCCACAAAAAGCATTGAGTAAGGAAGATTTGTTGAAGAAAGCTGATATTGAATATCATGAAAGCAAACCTGCATCACGTATGAGTTGGGTAAGCCAAGTCTGGAGATTCAGTAGGGAAATAAGTAAGGGCGATTGTATAATTACATACAGCAAAGAAAATAAAGAATATATGATTGGTACAGTCACTTCTTCCCACTTTTATGATGAAAAAACGGGAGATCCCGCCTATCCAAATCACATTCAAGTAAATTGGGAATTGAACACGGTCTTACGTGAACGACTCACACAACGGGCTAAAAATTCTTTGGAATCAGTTTTGACTGTGTTTCGTGTAGATGATTGGGGACCTGAGTTGTTAAAATTACTAGATTCTGTCGATAAAGATACCCATGACAGTAATTCTGCTGAAAAACCAAAGGACGTAGAAGTAGAGTTAAATCAATTAATGGAGGAATTTGAATCTCGAGCAAAAATCTTTGTAGAAGATCAAGTGGATCGATTGTCGCCTTGGGAAATGCAAGACTTAGTTGCGGCATTACTTCAGGCTATGTCTTACACAGTCAAAGTTAGTCCACCAGGACGAGATGGAGGAGTAGATATTTTAGCTTCAAAAGATGCTTTTGGATTTGAAAAGCCAATTATTAAGGTCCAAGTAAAACACCGCGTTTCAACGTCAGGTTCTCCAGAAATTCAACAATTGTTAGGTGCTCATCCAATTGGTGCTAGTTGTTTATTCGTATCGACGGGTGGATTTACAAAGGCCGCAAAAGAAGTAGCTACACAACATGGCGTACATTTATTAGATCTAGAAGGCTTAGTAAAGTTGCTAGTTGAATGGTATGAAAAAATGCCAAGTGATGCGCGTGCATCATTACCGTTAAAAAAACTATATATTCCAGAGGTAAACTAACATGATTTCATACAAACAAACCTGTAGAGAAGAGCTACTGCACGTTGTAAAGGAACTTGTAATAAAAAAGAGTAAAAATGAATTTACAATCATTGAGGCAATTGACGAAATGCACAGGAAGGGTAGCGTCTATAAAGAATCTACAATTCGCACACATATTGTTAGTAAATGCAGAGTAGATGCTCCGGTTCACCACTCAGTTACATTTGATGACTATGTTAGGTTAGGAAAAGGAAAGTATGCACTTCATCAAAATCCACTGAAATGATCGGAGGCCACCCAACATGCCCAAAATCCCAATAGAAGTCCTAAAAGATTTAGGAACCAAAGGTGTCGAAGCGTATAAGAAGAACCCGCATATGGTGAAAGCTGCTCTAGCTATGGCACCAGCTGTCCTGAAGGGGCTCGCGGAGTTGAATGACAAGAAACACGAGTGGCACCGGAACAAGCTGCTGAAGAAAACGGAGCTTGGCAAAATAGAGTATGAGCAGGTTCGCTATATGCGGTATCAGGATCAGATTCTACCTAATTCGGAAACTTATACGTATGCGAAGCTCGATGAGTGTATTTCGGAAGTAGAGAGCTTTGTGATGCAGCTACAAGATGAGATGACGTTATTGAAGCGGCCGAAACTAGCGCCTCGAATTGCGAAGTGGCAAAAAGTGAAAGGGCAATTGGAGTCCGTTCAAGATACGCGGTTCTATAGGGAGTTGGTTCGTTTAAATGAAGATAGCGACTATGAGAGTCCGTTTCTCTCGAAGAACATTCAAGAGCATTTCCGGGAGCTGCCGACTTTAGAAGACCGGAAAGCGTTTGTGTTGCAGTTTACGACTCGTGATGAAGAGAAAGTGAACCGCGATTTTCTGAAGTATGTCTGAACCTCTAGAGTGCGAGAGCTCGGGATTTGTCACCCTATGCGCCTACCTGTGTCCGACACAAGTAGGTTCGCAAGTTGGGTGATGATGACTTGTGATTAGGTTACAGAAGATAAAAACCAATACCCATAATGACATAGGCGGCGAGTAACGTCAGGCCTTCAAACCAGTTCGATTCGCCATCGTTTGAGACAGCAATGGTTAAGAAGACAGCGGTCGCCATCGCGACTAGCTCGGGAACCGTGAAGACAAGAGACATTTGCGTGTCCATAAAGAGCGACACGATGACTAAGATCGGTGCAACGAACATGGCAATTTGCAATGTCGAACCAATTGCAATCTCTACCGCAATATCCATCTTGTTTTTAAATGCCATCAAAATGGCGGATGAGTGTTCCGCTGCATTTCCGACAATGGCAACAATGATTACCCCGATAAATAATTGGCTCCAACCGAATCGTTCTCCTACATCTTCAAATGTATGTACCAAATTTTCCGATACATAAGCGACAGCAAGCGTGGCTAGCAATAAAATAAGCAGTGCTTTCCATTTGCCCCACTCGGCTTGTTCTTCTTCGCTATGTGCTTCGCTTTCCGCAGTAGTTTCGCGTGAGTAGACACCGCGGTGTGTGACGAGTTTAAAAAAGAGCCCCGCCAAGTAAAGGACAATCATAATGATAGAGATTCCGACACTCAATTGAATCGATGCCGTTTCATTCATCTCCATCGAAAAAATTTCAGGGATCACAAATGCGACAATCACAGCAAAGACAAGAAGTCCTGAATTGTGTCGGGCATCAAAAATACTAAATGTTTGGCGTTTGAACTTCAGTCCACCTACAAAGAACGACAGTCCGGTCACAAGTAACAAGTTCCCGATTACGGAACCGGTCAGAGACGCGAGTACAACACCTACGAGTCCGGCTTGCAAGGCAAAAATAGAAATGATAAGTTCTACAGCGTTTCCGAACGTCGCATTTAACAAGCCACCGATTCGCGGGCCACTGACAATCGCCAAACTCTCTGTTGCGCGACCCATGATGCTCGAAATCGCAATCACCGTGATGGCACAAATAACAAACATCGCAATGCTCGACCAGTGCAAAAGGGAAGCAATGACCGTTAGCGGTACCCCAATGAAAGCTACTATAGTAAAGACTTTATTCATCGAAAGGCCTCCTTTTTCTTAAATTGAATGGGAATTGAGGTGACGCTAGTGCAGATAGTGACACTGGTTCTGTTACAGGAGACAACAGCATCTCGTCTACTATCTTATTGCACAATCTGTGTGGGGCTAAACGCTTTTCCTATCTTTTTGAACAACCTGCTATCGTGTAAAGGATTTCAAACCGTTTTTGATTTGTATCGCAACTGAGCAGTCACAGGATCGGGAGGTTTCAATTTGCGCTCCATTTTACAGTTCGTTGATGGTTGATTGAATATAGAAGTCCTACGGTGTTTTCTTGCCGTAGGGCTTTTTTAAATCCACTTGTATAGTGTCGTCTGAGCCAGAAAGGAGAGAGTGAAAGATGGAGTGTCTCTATTATGACGATGTGAAGTTAAAGTACAGAGGAGAAGTGGTAGACGGACAACCGCACGGTCACGGGACAGGGTATTGGGAAGACGGAAAAACAGTCTGGTATGAAGGAGTGTTTGTGGATGGCAAGCCTCAAACTTATGAATTAGCTCAAGGTGACCACCCATCCAACATCTGATCTAAAAGAAATTGATATATATAGTAAGAAGAAACTTATCCAATTAAACATATAAGGACCGTTCAATCTGTCCGTTAGTTCAATCTTCTTTTTACATATATAGCTGATTCTGAGCCTCTTACATTCGGATCCTTTAATCTGCCATAAAGAGATGCGAGCATTTATTTTTCAAACAAAAAGGAAGCCAGCAGGGGGGACTGGCTTCCTTTGATAACTTTATTATAGACCGCGATCTATGCGGTCACGGTCTGTTAGATCCGTATCACGTAATTGGTTTGTAGAATCGTGAATATCTACTTCTTCACGACGAACCGTTTCAGAAACGGTTTCCGTATCCATCACTTTCTTTTTACCGATGACGATCTCTTCAGCGACAACATCTTTCTTTGTCACTTCGACGCGTTCTTCCGTCACTGGAATGTGAATGCGTCCTTCTTCTTCGTAAGCATGAGTCGACCCTTCACCGAAGTTACCTTCTGAATGGACAGAAGACTCTTGGTTGACTGGACGTCTTTCGATATAGACTTCTTCGCGCTCGACAGGGACTTCTACAGTCTGAGTGTCTTCTACGACATGCTTCTCTACATCGATTTCACCAGTTTGAACGCGTTGTTTATCGACATGTAGTTGTTCTTCATGAAGTTCTAAGCGTTCTTCTTCTGTGTGTTCGTTAGTAGATTCGAATGTATTACCTGTATCATATGAACCGACACTTCCAGTGAAGTGATTACCGTAATCTTTATCTACATATAAGAGATATTTTCCAGCTTCTAACTCGCTTGAATAGCGTGTGCGTTCTTCGTCTGATAATCCCATGTTCGTGAAATGTTGATCTCGAATAAGATCTTCACCCGTTAGAGAGGCTTTGAAACGATCCCACCAAGAGCTCTCTTCGTTTGTGTTGTAATCAGAAGAGCCACGGTACATAGAATATTGATTGTCTCTGTTTGAAACGATATACATATCTTCCTCCGTGTACCCTTCTGCCCGTAAGCGATCCATTTCCGCTTGGATTTCAGTTTCCGTATCATAGATTCCATATAGCTTGTTGTCTCGATTTTCCATTTTAAATCCTCCTCGTTCTTTTCGTAATAAGTTGTTTCTATTTTAGGAAATACCTTATTTGAAACAAGAATAAACTTAAATTGATTTGTAATATTTGTAATAATTAAATAGTCAATCATAATTTTATATGTATGTATTAATTACAAAATGAGTTGGAAAAATATATATCTACATTCAAAGTGCAGGGTAGCTTCTTATTTTAAAGGTCTAATCACAAACACTAATAACAGAGAGGAATTGATATCACTAGTGTCGCATAAATAAATCAAGAAAATTCAGTTTTCTTTTATGCTATGAAAAAATTAAAATCGAACTGACATACCGAAAAAGGTAGTCAACATCCATTTTTTTACTATAACCCGTGGCGGTTGCAGGCAAAGGTCGCTCCCCTTACGGGATTGCTTCTCCCTTGATCTTTCGAAGCCAGATATGGGCGGATTTCCACGGTGCTGCCCGGAGCCATCGACTGATTTGTAGGTAACTCCTTGGACTATTCGTCTCAAGTTGTGCCAGGACGTTCAGGCAATAGACGATCATGGCGATGTAGACTTGGTTATGCACAGCCTGTTCGCTCTGTCCGTAGAACTTTTTGATGTTCAGGTGCTGTTTCATCCACTTGAAGAACAGTTCGATGGCCCAGCGTGACCTATAGAGTTCCGCTATCTCGTCTGCGTCTATATCAAAGTCTGAACGCATTCTCTGCTCGATTTTGCGTCGTACCTATCAAGATCATTTCATCGGACAAGACCGAGGAATCCTCTAGACACTCTAATGGCTGTATCACACGTGTGACAGCGTTCTTCCGTAGACGAGATATGAAGAACAACCCTTCCTCTGTCACGCGGTCGAACCGTTCATAGTCCAAATTACCACGATCAAAGACGTACATGCATTCTTTGTCGTCAACTAGGACCTCCAACTGTCCGCGATCATGTTCCTTGGCATTAGTAAGTACGGCTTTATCAGGATATGAACAACCTTGTTCTAAGAAGACGAGACGCAGGTGGAGTTTAACCCCTGATTTGGTCTTTCTAAACTCTGCCCATCGGTGACGATTCAGGTTCAGTGGCAATGTGGTCGAATCGATGATTTTCAGAGGCGTCGTCGCCTTCCGGCGATATTCGAAGTGGCTCATCTTATGGATCTTCGTGACCAGATCGAGGAACAGTTGCTGGAAGACCTCCGTGGGGATCTGGTTCAATCGACGTCCTAGTTGCGAGAAGCTGATCGACTCTAGAGCCGTTGCTCGTTGAAGGTCGTCTGAGAACAGCGTGTCGCTTAGAGCCCGGAGGCTCTCTGTCTCATTGAGCTGTGCGAATACAAGCAGTTTGAGAAACGATTCGAAATGTAGCTTCTTTGTATAGTGATTTAACTGATGGGTCTCGACCAGTTCTTCAAGTTTTGTTGAAAAAATCGGTGAGAACCATTGTTCAAATGATGTTTTGCGTGTAAACTTATCCATGCGATTGTCCTTTATTTTGGATTTGAATGGTTTACTATCCGAATCCATTATAAAGGATTTTTTTATGCCCGAATTAGATGACAGAGAATTCTGTTTACTTATAGGTGTTTAGTTATTTTAATGCGACAGTAGTGGAAATATACTGTTTTATATAGAATATATGTTAAAATTAAAGAAAAAATATTTTCTTTTTACCTTTTTATTTATCTAAAAAATTATCTGGAGGTACAATGTGAATAAGAAAATGAAATGGGTTGGATTTAAGTTATTTCTAGTATTTGTTTTAATTAGTTCTTTGCTTTTACCTTCTTTGAACGTGGCATATGCTATGCCAGAGGTCTTAGAAGAAGAAAATGAAGATCAATCTGGAGCCGTACGGAATGTTGCTGGTAATTTTGAATTTGACGATTCAATCATATCGAAAAAAGCTACTTATACCGGCAATACTGGCGAGTACTTTATTGACTTGACGGTAAAAGGTAAGTCTCGACAAGAGCTTAAGTCCACTGACATTGTCATTGTGTATGATAATTCCAGTAGTATGAATACGAATAACCGCGATCAAATAGCGGCTAAGGAAACCGCTGCCTTTGTCAATGGTTTATTGAATGAGCAGGTTAATGCCAAAAAAAACATTCGAATGGCTTTAGTAACTTATGGAACAATGGTATTTGATGGGCGTAGTAATCAGGTATACACCGGAACCGGTACTGCACCTGAAAATTTTTCATTCAAAACATTAACGACTGATCCGAATGAAATTATTAAGCGTATTCCCACAAATGTTCCATCTGAAAGAGGGAATAACTTTAACGGTGGAACTTTTACGCAACAGGCACTTGAAGAAGCTGCGTTAATTCTTGAAAGCAGTGAAGCAGATAATCGGGTGATTGTAACAATTACGGATGGCGTGCCGACCGTTAGTTTTAATCCAAATCGTCAGATTGCGGGTAATGGTACCAACTTCAACTACACGTTTAATGGTCAACCGAGAACACATGGTCAGAATACTGTCGCAGCTGCTGATTTAATTAAAAGTCAGGGGATTACTATGGCTTCTGTTGGAATCGAGTTGACGGCTGGTCAAGGTGCTACAGCAGAGCAAATTGTTCAGATGATGCAGGGAATCGCATCGACGCAATTTGACTATTATCCTGTATCGCAAATATCACAACTCGTTAATTCTTTAGCTGATTTATCAAAATATTTTACAAATACAGTCCATAGAGCGACCGTTACCGATCCGATGGGTGAGTTTGTAAACTTAAAATTCGGTGCAACACCTGCTTTTGATGCGGCTACGTCCGCAGATTTATCAGACGGAGATTACTTTTTGTCCGCTTCTGATGTTTCGCTGTTGCAACGTGTCGTATTAGTACAAGAAAATGAAACGATTCGGTTGAATAATTTAAGTCTTGGAGCGAACGAGGTTATTTCACTTCGTTATAAAATACAACTGGATACAGACAAAGCCGGATTTGATCCTAATGTGTTTTATGAGACGAATGCACCTACGTTACTGAATCCAAGGATTGAAGAGCCTGATTTGGTACGTGAATTTCCTATTCCTCAAGTGAGAGGAGCTCAAGCTGTCATCGCAGGTGAGAAAGTTTGGAGCGACTATGAGCAGGAAAATTTACGACCAGAAGAAATTACCGTGGAACTCATTAGAGGAGACGACCAAAAAATTGGTGAACAAACGGTAGTACAAAACGAAGATGGATTATGGGCATTTACATTTGAGGGATATTCAGCGTATGACTCTAACGGTGATCCAATTGACTATACGGTCCGCGAGCAGGCTGTGGATGGGTATACGTCTTCTGTAAATGATGAAACAAACGTGATTACAAATACGTTAATTGAAGAGCCAGGAATTACGCTGGTTAAGACAAGTGAAGAAGATGCTTTTGCTAAAGTCGGGGATGTTGTTACCTATGTATTTGAAGTGACAAATACAGGTAATGTACCATTATCCAACGTTCAGGTTGTGGATCCGAAAGTTGGGGAAACAATTGAGCTGGATGTGATGACATTAAATCCGGGCGAAGAAGTTACGGGTTCCATACAGTATACCGTTACTGCCGATGATGTGGAGGCAGGATCGATTGTAAACATTGCAACGGTTACAGCAGAGGATCCATCCGGTGAACTTGTTGAAAATGACGGAGAAGATACGATTCTTTACGTCCCGATTCCTTCTAACGTGAACGTTGAATATGTTGATCAAGAAGGAAATCCTTTAATTCCGTCAATTGTGATTGAAGGAAATGTTGGAGATCTGTATGAATCATCTGCTGAGGAGATCGAAGGCTACGTGCTGATCGAGACACCGGCCAACGCGTCTGGTGAGTTCACAGAAGAGGCCCAGACCGTAACGTATGTGTACGCGAAAATCGCGGGCGACATCACGGTAGAGTTCGTGGATCAGGAAGGCAACGAGGCTT
>NZ_NOKQ01000267.1:0-6692 GCF_002265435.1 Tetzosporium hominis | reverse complement strand
CACAAAGTGGTGTGGTCGGAGAAGAATATGAAACGACACCGGAAGAAATTGAAGGCTACGTGCTGATCGAGACACCGGCCAACGCGTCTGGTGAGTTCACAAAAGAGGCCCAGACCGTTATTTATGTCTATGCACCAAAACAGGACCCTATCAACGAAGGAACTCTTACAGTTGAGTACGTAGATGAAGATGGAAACCCGCTTCTTGATCCAACGGTGGAAACAGGAGAGGTTGGTTCGCCATATGAAACCACCGCACCTGAAATCGAAGGATTTGAACTAATCGAAACACCGTCCAATGCAACAGGAGAATTCACAGAGGATCCGCAAACGGTGACTTATGTGTATAAACCTGTCCAGATGCCGGTTGAAACGGGTACAGTTGTCGTTAACCATGTCGATTCAGAAGGCAACCCGCTAGCCGGAACGGAGCTTCTATCAGGGGAAGTCGGAACGGGCTACACGACGGAAGAAAAAGTGTTTGAAGGGTATGTGCTAGTTGCCGTGCCTAACAATGCGTCTGGTTCCTTTACGAAAGAAACGCAGTCTGTAACCTATGTCTACACGCCTGAGGAAGTAACGGAAGTGAAAGGTGTTATCGTTATTGAGTATGTAGATGAAAATGGAAATCCGATTGCCAGTCCGACTGTTAGTTCGGGTCTTATTGGATCCGGCTATGCGACAACACCACTTGAGATTGCCGGCTATGAATTAGTTGAAGTTCCTTTCAATGCGGACGGATCATTCAGCAATGAGCCTCAAATCATCAAGTATGTATACGTTAAAAAAGCTGATCCGATGGGTACCATTGTCGTTGTACACGTGGATGAAGAAGGGAATGAATTGATAGCAGCCGAGACAGTGACAGGTGTAATCGGTTCACCTTACAACACAGAAGCAGCAACAATCGCTGGTTATGAATTAGTTCAAACACCAGGAAATGCTGCTGGTTCGTTCACAGGTGAACAACAGATTGTTACGTATGTCTATGCACCAGTTGAAACAGAAGTACCTACTGGAACCGTACTTGTTGAATATGTTAATGAACAGGGAGAATCTCTGGTAACACGTGATTCGTTCACAGGTGAAGTTAATTCGCCATATTCAACTCAACCAGTTCAAATTGAAGGATACGAATTAATTGCAACACCAGAAAATGCCGCGGGGGTATTTACAGAAGGAACACAAGTTGTTACTTATGTTTATGCGCTAATTCCGGAAGAGCCGGTTGAGACACAAGGAGCGATTGTGGTTCAATTTGTGGATGAGGCCGGTAATATTTTGAAAGATTCACAGGCATATACGGGAGTGGTAGGTGCAGCCTATAGTACTGATCCTGCTGTGATTGAAGGATATGAGCTGATTGTGACTCCTGAAAATGCTTCAGGAATCTACACTGCGGATACTCAAATAATCACTTATGTATATTCGAAGATCGCTGTAGAACCGCAGAATGGCATCGTGAACGTTATATTTGTTGATGAGGATGGTAACCCGTTGGCTGACCCACAAATGCTGACAGACGTGATCGGAGAGGCTTACAGTACGTCTCCTGCCGCGATTGATGGCTACGAGCTTGTTATTACACCTGACAATGCAAATGGGACGTTTAAAGAAGCACCACAGACAGTTGTTTATGTTTACAGTTCGACAGAAGTACCTGTGGAAATGGGAGAAGTAACAATTAAGCACGTCGATCAAGATGGAAATCCGATCGCAGATTCTGAAAAGCTAACAGGCGAAGTAGGAAGTGAATACACGTCTACTCCGAAAGAAATTGAAGGATACAAACTTGTCGAGCAGCCGGAGAACGCGAACGGCACATTCACAGACGGTTCACAAACCGTGACTTATGTGTATGAAAAAATCAAAGACACACCAGTATCAGGGGAAGTCAAAGTAATTTACGTCGATCAAGATGGAAATCCGATCGCAGATTCTGAAAAACTAACAGGCGAAGTAGGAAGTGAATACACGTCTACTCCGAAAGAAATTGAAGGATACAAACTTGTCGAGCAGCCGGAGAACGCGAACGGCACATTCACAGACGGTTCACAAACCGTGACTTATGTGTATGAAAAAATCAAAGACACACCAGTATCAGGGGAAGTCAAAGTAATTTACGTCGATCAAGATGGAAATCCGATCGCAGATTCTGAAAAACTAACAGGCGAAGTAGGAAGTGAATACACGTCTACTCCGAAAGAAATTGAAGGATACAAACTTGTCGAGCAGCCGGAGAACGCGAACGGCACATTCACAGACGGTTCACAAACCGTGACTTATGTGTATGAAAAAATTACGTCTAATCCAGTACCAACAGAGCCACAACCAACAGAGCCACAACCAACAGAGCCACAACCCGATCACCCTGAACCAGATCAACCGGTTCAAGATAAATTGCCACAAACAGCAACGAATACGTTCAATATAATGATTATGGGTGGCCTCATGATGATTATCGGAATGATAATGTTGCTAGTTTGGAACAAACGTCGTAAGACACTTGAAGTAATGTAATAAGGAGGCCCTCTTTTTTCTCTTGATTAAAGAGGGCCTTTATTTTAGGAGTGAGGGCAATGAAGCGAGCAGGCATTGGTTTTCTATTAATTGGCTTCTTAGTCGTCAGTTATGCCATGTATGAATTAGTTCAAGGCAGTGCGGAAGTCGACAAAGAACTAATCGCTGCAAAGCAGATGATTGAAGAAAATAAAGAATTAATTGCTGGAAAGCAGAAGTCTGTAGAAGGCTCAGCAAAGGGAGAAGAGGAAACTGATCTGCTTCCAGATTTTCAGTTGGAGGTAGGGGACAATGCTGGTGTAATTGAAATTGACTCCGTAAAGATTGAGGCACCAATCATTTCTGGCACAGATGAAGGATCACTACGTAAGGGTGTAGGTCATATGCCATCTACCAAGCTTCCGGGACAGAACGATCAAATTTTACTGGCCGGGCACCGAGACACCGTTTTTGAACCTTTGGAGGGCATTAAAGAAGATGATTTGATCAAAATTACTATGCCATATGGAACGTACGAATATAGAGTGATTGGAACAGATGTGGTGAAAGGCAGTGACACATCCATTATCCAATCAAGTGATAAGGAAGAGCTGGTTTTGGTTACCTGTTATCCGTTTCAACTATTTGGCGCTGCATCTGACCGTTTTATTGTCTATGCAGTACCACTAGTGTCGCGTTAATTTATTTTGAAGATTAGGAATTCATAAAACATTCAAAAACTGACGAAAATCAAAAGAAAAAGTCCTTTATAATGGAAAGGTCAGGTAGTTCCTGTCCAAATCCAATAAAAAGGACTCACGCATGGACAAGAATACACGAAAAACTTCATTTGGTAAATGGGTTAGCCCCATAAATTTTGAAAAATTTAACGAAACCGTGATGATTCACGGACAAGATCGCTACACAAAAAAACTGACAACACAGGCCTATACACTGTTGATGTTGCACGCCCATCTAACACAAACGGACAGCCTTCATGCGCTCAAAGCCGCACTTGCGAGCGATGACCTTGCCCAGGCAGCCGGAGTTGAATCCATTAGCGTGTCCCAGCTCTCCAGAAAAAACAATGAGCTAGATCCGGCGATTCTTTCGAATCTTTTCCTGCAGCTCATGAGTCAGGTCAAAGGGAAGAAGCAGGTACCTCATGGCGCGATGCCGTTGAAAATCATTGACTCCACCACGCTTCCCTTAAACGTCAACCAGTTTGAGTGGGCGAAATTTCGTAAGACCAAAGCTGGTGTCAAATTGCATCTACGCATCGTTTTCGATGAAAAGGGAACGCATTATCCCGACAAGGAAGTCATCACGAATGCCAAGGAATCCGACCGCAATCAGCTGGAAGTCCTCGTCGACGATAAGGAAGCCATGTATGTTTTTGACCGGGGTTACATGGATTATGGACAATTTGATCAGTTCACCGATGACGCTCGCTTTTTTGTCTGTCGCTTGAAACGGAATTCCATCGTCAACTCAATCGAAAACTTCCCACTTCCGCAAGGATGTGATACCGTTTCGGATACGATGGCACTCATTGGAAGCGCGACGAACTGTACGGAAAACTTTTTCCGGATCATCGTCGTTCCGGACGGCAATGGCGGCGAGTTGCGCCTGATCACCAACCGATTTGATCTCACCGCAACGGAAATCAGCGATATCTACCGATCCCGGTGGGCAATCGAATTGTTTTTTAAGTGAATCAAGCAACACGTGAACATCAAGCATTTCTACGGGCAAAGCGAGAACGCCGTAAAAAATCAGATTTACCTCGTGCTGATCGCTTACTGCTTAAACGTGCTGATTCAGATGGAAACGAAAAGTAAAAAGTCGATTTTGACCATTACGCGCCTGCTTAAAGCGAAACTTTGGACGGAGTCTCGACATTGGCTCTGCCGGATCGAAGACCAAGCGGTTCCGTAAAGTAGACTCTCCACTTCTGTTGCCTTAGTCGAATTGTATAAATCTATCAAATGGACAGTGCTACCTTTATTCGGATGCTTCCCTTTTTGGCAAAAATAATTGAAACATATTGACTGAATATTTCGTCAATATTTATGCAACACTAGTGATGCAGTACCTATCATTTAAGGTTTCAGCAAACAGAACGAATTTAAAGCAATTAGATACAGCAAATAAGATTGTCAACTACCTGGGTGTGAAATAACTTTAGTGACTCAGGGGTTAGACTCAGCTAAAAGAAAAATAGCTAATAACATGTGAAATGACCGTCGATTAATATCGAGGGTCATTTTTCGTACAGCAATTCCGGTATTGTGGACGTAGTATATAGGTTTTCAGATTATGGTTTTATACAATCTTTTTAGGTCGCCATCATGAATGAAAAAAGTATTCTGCTCAATTTCCAACTGGTTTTATTTTCGCTTAAAATACAATAATTGAGGAATGTCGATACTGTTTTCATTTTCTACTGTAGCAACGAGTGCATCAAACAAAATCAGCCAATATAACTGAAATTCTAACTTTTGGAGTACACTACATTCCGAAATCCTTTTTAAAGTAGGTGATTAATAACCTGTCCATAGGTTGGAGAGAACTATCAATCGATAATTAAAAATTTGTTGTTTTTTATAGTATAGGTACCATGTTCCCTTGAAAGAACAACAGTTCTGACAGCATTTTTTTCATCAGCAAATACCAATAAAAAACGATCGTCCAACATATCAATTCCGCCATTGTCACCTTTAAATTGAATATTCATTGAAGCGTCAATTGATTCATTTGTTGTATAGGGCTCAAATAAACTGACTTGAGTCCAGGGAAATTGGGCTACCTCTGTTAAATCAATTTGTGTGACTCCCTTTTCTAAAAAGGAGTCAATTTCTTTAGCTAAATCCTTGTCTTGATTAGCTCTATTTCCTAATAGATTGATAGCTAGACCTACAATAGCAATAACAATGATTACATAAATTATTTTTTTCATAAGCTTCTAATACTATGAGAGAGGAATAGAACAATGGAATTTTTAGGATTCTAAGTAGAGATAACCATTTGTTATCGGCAGGAAGAATTGGCTGTTAGCAGCCTCGACAGGAGGAGCCACTTCAAGCGCCATCACATACAGTCTCATCGAGACTGCCAAGGAAAATGGACTCAATCCTTTCTACTACCTGCAACTTTTTTCGAAGAACTTCCACAACGCGATCTAGAGAAGCTCGAGTCCTTCGAAGATTTGATGCCGTGGTCGAAAAACTTACCAAAGAATTGTTACATTGTTATATCCAATCTAAGAAATGGTAAAACACCAAGCAAAATCAATAGGCCGATTTTGCTGGGAAATTTTTTAATAAGTAGTAACGTGTTCAGTATTTGATGCTTTCATTTTTGTGGATAAGGTTTGAAAGTAAACTTACCAACATGTGGATAAGTGCTGTTGGTTGTTTCTATATAAACTGTGGATAATGAAACCTTCCTGAAAGTCGAGGAAGGTTTTTTCACGTGATTTTTTCTTTCACAATTTTCAAGTTTGCGACGATTAAGAAACTGACGATGACAAGAAGCAGCCAAGAGCTGATTTTGCCGAGATGGACGAGTTGCCAACCGTCTTGCTGGTCAGGGTAATGCCAAGCACCTAGAAGTGTCGCGATATTTTCGCCCACCCAGATCAGAAGGCCGATGAGAAAAAAATAGACAATCAAAGGCAAGTGGATGCGGGACCGGTTAAGGAGAAACGTGAGCTTTGTCCGGAAAAATACAACAACGACAAGTCCGAATAGCACCCAGCGGAAATCCCATATGTAGTGATGCGTGAAGAAGTTTAAATAGATACCAGTGGCAAGAGGCACAGCTAAATAAAGAGAGGGCCATTTAAGTAATTTCACATCAAAGATACGCCAGAATTGGCAGAGATAGCTTGCAACACTTGCGTACATGAAGCCACTGAAGAGCGGAACGTTCATAATTTTGAACAGACCTTCCTCCGGGTAGCTCCAAGAACCCATGTTGACTTTGAACATCTCCATCAACAGACCGATCAAGTGAAAGACGGTGATGACCTTGAGTTCATCAACACTTTCTAAGCCCGTTTTGACCATAACGAACTGCATCAGGAGACAAAAGATCAGCAGCCAATCGTAACGGGCGAGTAAGGGCAGGTCAATAACGAGTGTCATACCAAGCCCAGTGGTAATATGTCAACCGAAAAAAATGAGTGAATTG
>NZ_NOKQ01000104.1 GCF_002265435.1 Tetzosporium hominis | reverse complement strand
TTTCGTATGCAACGCATTTTCAGTCAAATTATTTGCGGAAACCGAATTTTGGTTCTCGAGCGTGAAGATTGTCACCATCATTTTATTTATCATTTTAGGAGGCGCCGCCATGTTTGGCTTGATCTCTTTAAACGGGACGGCTGATGCCCCTATGTTTTCAAATTTCACCGGTCATGGAGGATTGTTTCCAAACGGCTTCCTCGCCGTATTTATCGCCATGATATCTGTGAGTTTTGCCTTTTCCGGAACAG
>NZ_NOKQ01000105.1 GCF_002265435.1 Tetzosporium hominis | reverse complement strand
CGCCCTGATTCGATGATCGTTCTGACGGTAAATCCAGAGACGAAAACATCGACAATGGTAAGTATACCGCGTGATACCAGGGTATTTATGCGATCAAAGAATACCAATATTAAAATGAACTCAGCATATACTTATGAGGGAATTGAAGGTACCGTTCAAACCGTCGAACATTTTTTAAACATTCCAATCAATTATTATATCAAAGTAAATATGGAAGGTTTTAAAGATATTGTAGATGCCATTGGCGGAAT
>NZ_NOKQ01000106.1 GCF_002265435.1 Tetzosporium hominis | reverse complement strand
AGTTTTATCCGGAGAATTTTCAACAAGCCGCTGGATTGGTGAACTATTACAATACAGAGAACTGGACGGCTCTTCAAGTCACGCATGATGAAGAACTTGGCCGGATTCTTGAATTAACAATATGTGATAACTTTTCTTTTTCACAACCATTAAAAAATAAAATTGTTATTCCTCGTGAAGTAAAGTATGTATATTTAAGAGTAAATATTGAAAAGGAAAAATATTATTATTTCTATTCTTTTAACAAAGAA
>NZ_NOKQ01000107.1 GCF_002265435.1 Tetzosporium hominis | reverse complement strand
GAAGGACGCACCGTGTATCCTTCCTCCAGAGATTATCAAGCCATCGCCCGTATTGTTGCCATTGGCGTTCCTGTAACACAAACAATCAAATGGCTTGAGGAATGCTTTCAAGCCTTTGAAAACCGGCGGACCGCCGCTTCAGAAACAATCAAGGCCTTTCGCTACTGCTCAAAATTCATTGAAGACCGATTTTTAGCGCAGCAGGCCAAAAACAATGCCGCAATTCAACAAGAGAGGATGGAAAGACATGA
>NZ_NOKQ01000205.1 GCF_002265435.1 Tetzosporium hominis | reverse complement strand
GTCACCAAGACAATACTATAGGCATGTAAGAAATGGGAAGTGGCCCCCATTTGAGCAGCCACAACTAATTCAATAACTTCCTAACGACAAACTCGCAGGTCTTTATAGTCTCGCACGTAAGCATCCGCTTTCATCAGATCTAAAACCATTAAAACGCAACCTTTCTCTATATAAGTAAATTTATAATAGCAATACTACAAAAAAACATTCACTCCAACGAAACGACTACATGTCAAGGAAATAAAAGAAGAA
>NZ_NOKQ01000108.1 GCF_002265435.1 Tetzosporium hominis | reverse complement strand
CGCTTGCGGCGAAACTGTTAGCCGGTTCGTCACTCAAAGAACTGAAGCCCGCCGCCAAAAATTCACGCGGTGTTGCCGTGCAGTTTCCGGTCTTTTCATCGCACGCCCTTCAAGATGTCGATTTGAAGCTTGGGCCGGAAATGAAATCGACCGGTGAAGGCATGTACGTCGGCTTGAATCCGGAAAGCGCCCTGAAGAAAATGTTTGCAGGAATCTGGCAAACGAAAGGCGGCATTTACATGGAAGGAGCCA
>NZ_NOKQ01000296.1 GCF_002265435.1 Tetzosporium hominis | reverse complement strand
TGAGCAGAACTACGATTTTGACAGAGTCAATTACGCCTTCGAAAATGAGGGTGTTTGTATGTTTAATTATGATGGATACGTTATTCCGGCTCTGATGCAAATAGCGGTTGAAAGAAGCGGTAGGGAACTGGTATTTGTGACGTTAGCTGGAGCGCAAGACGGAAAGCTAATCGAGACTGCTCCGCGACCGCGGCCGAATATCACAGATATAACGTACGATAAAGTCGCATTGCATATGCCGAACAGGAACTT
>NZ_NOKQ01000109.1 GCF_002265435.1 Tetzosporium hominis | reverse complement strand
ATCAACGAATGAAAGCATTCGGCCGATGTTTTGCGTGAAAATGGATGCGCTTAAGCCGAACTTCACATCATTGGCGATGTCCAGTGCCTCCTCCATCGAGTCAACCTTGATCAGGGCGATCACCGGACCGAAAATTTCTTCTTGGGCAATCGTCATCTCAGATGTCACATTGTCAAAAATGGCAGGCTGAACATAATAGCCGTTTTGATACTTTCCGTCCTCCAGCTTTTCTCCTCCAATCAAAAGGGAAGC
>NZ_NOKQ01000110.1 GCF_002265435.1 Tetzosporium hominis | reverse complement strand
CTTTCAGGATTTTAATCTGCTTGATACGCTGACGATTCGGGAAAATATTCTCTTGCCGCTTGCATTGGACAAGGTAAAGCTGAGAGAAATGGAAGCCCGCTTGGGAGAACTGGCGGATACGCTGCAAATCAAGCATATTCTTGACCACCGGACATATGAGGTATCGGGCGGGCAGCAGCAGCGCGCGGCCTGTGCCAGAGCGATTATTCACAATCCGGCGCTCATTCTTGCCGATGAACCGACGGGAAACCTT
>NZ_NOKQ01000216.1 GCF_002265435.1 Tetzosporium hominis | reverse complement strand
GTAGAAAAGTAGAAATTTCTACTTATGCGAGAAAGGCATTCATTCTAACAAAAGTAGAAAAGTAGAAATTTCTACTTATGCGAGAAAGGCATTCATTCTAACAAAAGTAGAAAAGTAGAAATTTCTACTTTTGAAACGCTAGAAACGTTGATTTGACGCTATTTACTTAATGTTTTTAATCCTTTAACTTATGGAGAGATACGCATAGTTAGAGGGGGCCACTTGATTGAATATCGTCTTAGAAACCATATTGAAAGATGGAATTTATACATATAAACATAAACATTCAAAGGCCAACCTCCCTCTAAAAGTAGAAGCTTTCAAAGTTGAAGGGAAAACCAAAAAAGGTGCTATCCCAGTTGTCCGGTCTAAAGAGGACCTTCTAACACCTAGCGGTGTAAAAGGATATGTTCTTACATCTCTTGAGTCGTTGACTGAAGATGTGAATGTACTTTCTCATTGGAGCCCGAATGTCTTCAACTATCTGACGTATACAGACGATCAGAGAAGATACATAAAAGGTCATGAAGAGAAGAACCTGCAACAGATCAACACATTTGTCGTCGATATCGATTCAAAGAGACAGTCGTATACGGATATCTTATCTGCAGCTGTTGAACATAGCGTTGGGGCTCCCACAATTGTTCTTGAGACTCCGAAAGGGTTCCAGGTCTATTTTGTATTGGAGACACCATTCTTTATCAGCAACAAGAACGACTTCCGTGGTCTGAAGGTGGCCAAACGGATCTCAGAGAACATCAAATTGAGCTTGGCGAAAGTCTTGCATGGGGTAGACGTCTCATGTAATGACTTTGGCTTTTTCCGTATACCTAAAAAAGAGAATGTACGTTGGTTCTCAAAAGAGTGTGTATTTGATTTTGGAAACCTCATTTCTTGGTCGAGACGTCAAGACGATGACCGTGGGCGAGGTCTTTTTGTCGTGTCCCAAGAAAGAAGAGAGAATGATGTGACCGAGACTGCGTGGTTCCGTGAATTATTACGTACACAAGACGTCAAAGGAACTTCAGGGCAGCTTGGTCGTGACAATCTCATGTTCACATTGGCCCTTGCTTGCTATAGCGCAGGGAAGGGGAGTGACGAGGCTCTTGATTTACTTGATGAGTACAACTCACGACTCAAAAGTCCGGTACGTCATACAGAGGTTGAGAAGATCGTCCGAAGTGCATACAAGGGACGATTTAAAGGAGCCAGCAAGACGTACATCAAAGAACTTCTTGGTGCATGGAGCATCAAAAAAGATGTAAAGATCGAGACGTCTCGAAGTGGATGGTACAAGTTCAAGAAAGAACGTGAAGAGCGTGTGCGCAGTCATTACGAAGAGTGGGAAGAGGACTTGCTATCTTATATCGATGAGATGACGAAACTGGACCGCCCAGTCCACTGGACGACGCAAAGTGAGATCTGTGAGGAGATTGGGATTCCTCGCAGCACATTGAACGAGGTCATCCGTCAATCTACAAAGATCATGGTCAAACGGATCGGAAAAGGACGTGCAGCAAAGACAGGACTCACCTCTGTTGCTGTGCTACTTCAGTGTGCCCTCAGCTATCAGAAGACTCATAGACTTCAGTACATCGTAAACCTAGAGCTGTTCCTGACAGAAAAAGAAAATGAGACGGCTGTCGGGGAGCTTCAAAACCAATTAGATATTTATAAAAGACTACAAGATGCGAGGGGAGGACCGATGGATAGAGCGAACTCTAGTTAATTGTCCAGTATGCCAATACATATCTGTATACGTGTGCTTTTTACTCTCATCTGTATCTGTTATCCATCAATCTTTTTTAACCAAATAGAAAAACATCCAGCTTAAAACCGGATGTCTTAGGTGTTGTCGTTATTCTTTTTTATTTCGGGAAGGTATTCTTCAAAGCGTTCAAACAATCTATCCAATTGCTTGTTTTGGAAGTCTTCTTGAAATGCTCTGATGAACACTTCCTCAGGATTGAAGCCAAGTGTGTTTGCATAGTGAATGATCCAACCAAGTGAGTAATTTTTAACGCCTCTCTCGATCTGAGAGATAGTAGCAATATTGATGTCTGTCATTTCTTTGACTTCTTTAAGTGTAAGTTCTCTTTCAAGACGAATGGATTTTAGAGCCCCACCAATCTTTTCATAGATATTAGGTTGTGATTGAGACGTCATATGAAAAATCCTTTCGGAACGATTGTATGTTCCATAATCTGTGATATACTAAGTCCAATAATTTTACTTATAAATAAAAAAATCCCTACAAACACCTCTATTGATAGTTTGGCGACGGTCAATAAAGGTGCGGTCGAGTAGAGAGGTCCTTTGATTAATATATCTTGATTATAGCATATATCTTCTTGTTGCGAAAAGTTCGTTTTTTCGTATCGTGAAGTGTTTAAGTGCTTGAGGACCTTCATTCTTTCAGGGAGTGGAAGGGGACGAACAATCATGACAGGCAAGTATAACATTCGAGAAGAGGTGGCCCAGCGATTCTATAGGCTACCGAAGATCTTCTTTACAAGCGAGCGCTACAAGAAACTGAGTAACGATGCAAAAATAGCCTTTGCGATCCTTCAGGACCGATTGGACTTATCGATCAAGAACCAGTGGTTCGATGAAGAGGGAAACATCTTTTTTCTCTACGGAAATCAACAACTTGGAGATATCCTGAACTGCAGCAAACCAACTGTCATTAAAATCAAAAAAGAGCTTAATCAAGCGGAACTTTTGGAAGAGAGACGCATGGGTCTTTCTCAGTCGAACCGACTCTATTTACTAAAACCTACGGCTGACCTGACCGATATAGAGCAATTCAAAAAGCTTGATGATACGCCTCAATCCCTTGGGGGAGAAGAGAAGTCAAAAATTTTAACTTCAAGAAGTAAAGATTCTTTACCTCAAGAAGTTAAAGATTTTAACACTAATGATACTGAACTTAACGATACTGATTTTAGTGATACTGAATATAAGATCAATCAATTAAGAGATACACACGTCCTACCTGAAGCTATTCTGGATGCCCTTATGAAGAACAAAAAGAGATTGATGGATGATGCAATTGATTTGAAGGATATTGTGAACCATTACCTCGCACATCAGGATGTCTTGTCAGTCCATCAGTATGCAGATGCGCTGCAGTATTCGCTTGAACGGACTCCAGGAAAGATTCACAGTATCACAGCGAGACTGACGAAAGCTGTGGAAGACAAGCGACGTTGGCTAAGCGACCAGTCAAAACTGGTCATTCCAAAAGATCGTACCGAGAATGTGCCCGAATGGTTGAAAAAAGATGTTCATGAATCAAAAGTTACCAATGAGATCAGTGAGGAAGAGATCGAGCAAGAACGTCAGAGATTATATAGAGAGTTAGGCATAGAGGGGTCCTAGTGACCCTTATTTTTTTATTTATAAGTAAAATTTATTATAGGTAATAATAGGGAAAAGGTCTTTTATTGTAAGAAAAAAGGCACTTGAAACGAAAAAATCTGTTTTTTTTTGGGATTTTAAAAGGGTTAAAAAGTAATGGTAAAAAATTGGGATTTTATATTGCCCGTTTTTAGGCAACTGTGTTAGAGTTTAGACAACAGAGAAAGGTGGTGGCAAAAATGTTCGAGAGAATTTCTGGATTCTTAAACACATTGTTCGCAGATATGCAGACGACGTTCATCACGATCTTCATGATCGGGTTACTTATCTGTGCGATCGGAGTATGGGCAGGAGATGAACAGTCATCACCCAAGTTCAAGAACGGTTTGAAGCTATGTGTCGTCGGAGTCGTCTTGTTCCTACTCGCAAAACCAGTGATCGACTACATCCAGACGAATCTATAAGACTACGTAAGAAAGTATGTGATACCGATGCGTTCAGACTCGTATTTAGAGCGTCAAGAACGATTGCGAGAGAGAGGGAAGGTAGAACTTCCACTCAATATCGATACAAAGAAGTATCTCTACGGAAACATCTCGTTCCAAGACGTGTTCATCGTGACGCCGTTCCTTGTACTCGGTGCAATCATCTCCTACGTGTTCTACCAGATGGACATCTTCAATCAGCAGCTCTTGCTCGTGGCATTTGTTCCAGCGATGCTCGTGACGGTGTTCCAACTTAACAAGCATCCGGTTCGGAAGAACCTGTCACTCCTTCAGTACAAAGTGATCTGGAAGCTACGGGCACGTCACAGACAGAAAGAGTTCCATTATGCGAAAGGGGCTTTGCCGATGAACCGAAAAGAACGAGATACTCGGACAGAACTGGGACTTGCGAACATCGCAAACGGTTGTCTCGAATCCTCAGACGGTCGGTTGATCAAAGTGCTCGAGGTCTCATCCATCAATTTATCGCTCATGAATGAGCTGGCGAAAGAGAACGTGCTGTCGGCCTATCAAGCGTTTATCAATGACACCGGAGAGAAACAGATCCAGTTGATGCAGGTGGCGCAGCCGATCAATCTGACGAACTACTTGATGTGGTTCAACGAACAGGTGGACCAGAACTCGTCGTATGCCAAACGGATGTTGAAGCAAGGATATGCGAATCAGATCGACCGTATCCAGAAATCAAAGAACATGGTGACCCGGAAACGGTATCTGGTGATCTCAAAACCGTTCTCCAATTCACCAAAGGACTATCTGAAACTGGAGACGACCGCCAACATCTTGCAGACAAAGCTTGAACAGATGCTGTCAGGATACGAGAAGCTCGATGTGAAGATCTTAGAGAACGATGAGCTATTGAAGTTCTATTATGCGTGTATCGACTTTGAGAATGCACAGGCGCAAGGACAGAACATCGTCCACAAGACGAATGCAAAACTCGATGTCGTGGTCGGAAAGAACACAGCCAAGGCACTTGTCGAACAGTACAAGACCTTACTCAACGACCGATTCGAATAGGAGGTGGGAGCATGGTGTGGAAGCCGAGATGGTTACAGCCAAAAGAACAGGCCGAGATGACATTTGAAGACACAGTCACTGGAATGAACGAGACATTGCTCACGGCCATCGCTCCAGACAATATTACAGAATACGATTCATCGGTACGAGTCGGATCGAATTACACTCGGACGCTCTTGATCGTCGATTACGACCCGATCCAGGACCAGAGCAAGATCCAACAGGTGACGGAGATCCCGGAGAACGTCTCCCTTGTCCATTACTTGCAAGAATACAACCTCGGCGAGGTACGCTCGCAGCTCGTCAAGAGCATCAAACAGAACCGCATGAAAATGAACACCCGATTTGCGGATGAACAGACGATCATCGAGTCCGAAGGACAGATCGAGAGTGCATCTGAGATGTTGCGAAACCTTTCGTATCGCAACGATAAGATCTTCCTTTTCCATACACTCATCCATTTAGTGGCGAGCTCACAAGATGAACTCGACCAACTGACCACGACCGTCAAGAGCAAGTTTTCCAAGATTGGGATCATTCACAATCCGACAGACCGAGCTGTAGACGCCTTTCGCTCATTTCTCCCACTCAACAGCAACAAGGTCGAGTCGCTCACGTACAAGATGAGTAACTCCGAAGCCATATCGTATTTTTTCCCTTTTCATGAGAACGAGATGTTCTCCGAGACCGGTCTGATCAAAGGGCGCAACATGACGACCGGCAATGTTGTGATCGTCGATGATACGAAGCTCTTGAACCGTCACGAGTTCGTGATCGGGATCTCTGGTATCGGGAAGTCGACCTACCTATTCGCCAACATGACGAACAAGCACATGCTCGGCCGGAAGGTCATCACAGTCGACCCCAAAGGAGAGTTCGGACGCAATTATGCGGATCTAGGCGGTGCCTGGGTGAAGTTCCAGCTGAAGGGCGGGAATCGTATCAATCCGATGGACCTCCCGAAAATTAGTGAAAAGATCCAGATGGAAGAGTCGGAGCTCGGCAACATCTTGCTGACGAAGATCTCGAATCTACTTGTCATGTTCAAACTCATGTACAACTCGATGACCGACCTACAGGAAGATATCTTGAGCCGGTACATCCAAAAGGTCTACGAAGAGAAGGGAATCGATGAGACGACCGACGTCAACGGTCTATCTGTCACGGACTATCCGATTTTAGAGGACCTCTACAAATTGATCGAGCGAGACAAAAAAGACGATCCACCACTCTACGACCGGATCCGTGATTTTCACACGACACTCGAGACCTATGTATTCGGCATCTATTCGGAACTGTTCAATGGACCAACGAACGTCAATATCGCAAACGACCTCATCTGTTATGACCTGAAAGAGATGAGCAACAACGAGAAGATCCAGAGGATCCTCTTTTATAACATCTTGTCGCATACGACGTATGAAATCATGAGTGGCGACCGGGAACCGAGTGACATTTTCATCGATGAGGCACACGTCATTGCTGATCCGAAGGTACCGAAGGCGATGGAATTTATCTACTTCATGATGAAGGTCTTGCGTTCGTTCAACTGTGGTATCACGACAGCGTCTCAATCGGTCGAAGACTTCTTGTCAGCACGTGACGAGAACCGCAACTACGGAAAAGCGATCATCACACAGTCCGTGCAGCGTCTTTATCTTCCAATGAGTGAAGAAGAACTGAAGTACCTCGAAGAAGAGCTTGGGAACACGTTCTCGAAAGAGGAGCGCTCTACGTTAATCTTGAAGGATGGGAAGAAGAAGGAACAGGCTGGGAAAGGCATCTTCTACACCGGTTCAAAGAAGATCAAACTCGAGGTCCAGCTGAACGAAGTGACCGAAAAGCTCTGGTTTGAACAAAAAAGTATCAATGAACTTACGATGTAAAAAGGGATGATGGTATGGATCCACGACAGACAGCAAAGACGATCGGTTCGATCTTACTGACAAAGATACTGTTCAGTCCGCTCGGACTGATTGCGGTAGGCGTGACGTTTCTGTTGATTCTCGTGCCTGTCTTCATGTCCGTTGCGAGCAAAGGCGAAGATTTCAACCTAGATGACCCTGATAGTAATCTGAATGCTCTCTCAGGCGGTGTAGGAGGCGCTTACTGCGCTGTAGACGGAGAAATCAATGAAGAGCTCTGGTCGGCACAGTTCGCTTCAGCAGGCGTGTTCTCGGGCAAAGAAGGCGTGTTCCTTCGAGTCGCCGAAGAACAGGGGATTGATCCGGTCCTCATGGCAGCCATCGCACTTCATGAGACAGGGTACGGGACATCCTCAGCTGTCGTGGAGAAGAACAATCCAGGAGGGTTGATGGGGTCAGGTGGTCTCTTTGTCTTCGATACGCTTGAAGAGGGCATTGAATCGATGGGGCAGACCTTACACAACCGCATCATCAAAGACGGTCTGGTGACGATCACAGACCTTGGCTCGGTCTATGCACCGATAGGAGCTAGCAACGACCCAACGAACTTGAATGTCCACTGGGTCCCGAACGTCACGAAAGTGGTTAGCTCGTTAGGTGGATTGACGATGAACTGTGAAGTACTCGTTGGAGACTTTGTCCAACCGATCCCGAATGTCGTCATCAACTCGAACTTCGGGATCCGAGTTCACCCGGTCACCGGAGAGATCAAAGCGCATGAAGGCGTGGATCTTGCGTGTCGTCGACCGGACCCGATCTTCGCGGCGAAAGGTGGCCGTGTCGTATTTGCGGAATACCCGAAAGGCAATCTCAGTACGTACGGAAATGTTGTCGTCGTCGAGCATGAGAACAAGCTCTTCAGTTTATATGCTCACCTCAGCAAGATCGATGTCGAGGTCGGCCAGATGGTCGGCCAACTTGAAAAGGTCGGAGAATGTGGGACGACCGGCAGATCCACTGGAGACCATCTCCACTTTGAGATCCACACGGACCGGATGTTTGGGAACCGGGTCAATCCGATGGATTATCTGACGACAGGGGAAGGTGATGACGAGTGAGGCAACTGAACCTAGCAACGATTCTACTAGGGATGAGCACGCTGGCACTAGCTCTTGTGAGCTTCAATCTCTATTTCAGCAACAAAGACACACAAGAGGCGAACGAACGCTTAGAAGAGCAGATAGAGCGCTTGGAGATGGATGCTGGTGAGACAGAAGCTATTTACTCCGAGACAGAGGCGTTCCTCGATGCCTTGTTTGAAGGGAAAGCGCTCGATTATTTTACTGAATCTTATCGGACCGAAGTAGAAGGCGAGTTGACGGATGAAGAGTCGATGTACGAAGAGGAACAGAGTAACGCAGAAGAACTTGAGATCTTCAACATCTCCGTCAGACCCCAGGAAGAGGGATATAAGGTCTACGCCATCTACCGTGTCACAGTGGCAGGGGTGGGGGAAGAACAGCAGCGAGTGATGTATCTGATGTCACAGATAGAATGGCTTCAAGACGATGAGTGGAAGGTCGATTCACATGATCTAGAACCACTCGTATCAGGAGAATCGGTCGAACAGGCGATAGGAACCGAATGATGTCGAGAGAGGGTGGGTGAGATGAGAGATACATTACAACGTGTTGTCACCATTCAACAAGGCGTACAAAAGAAGATAGATGGATGGATACAGCGACTTTCAAGGTCAGCCATCGATCAAGAAGAACGACGATATGAACTGATGTACGGCAAGCCACTCAGTGAGAAAGAAATCATGGAAATCAAGAAAGGTGTCGTCGTTCGCTATGCAATGATGTTGGTCGTCCCAGTGATTGTGATCGTATTGACGGTGCTCAATCAGGGGGTGATGTGATGCCGAAATGGATGAAGTTTCTGTTGATAGCACTGATTATTCTACAAGTTTTTTCCCCATATGTTGTGCTCGCAGAACAAGGGGAATTCATGGAAGATACACTTCAAGATTATAAAGAAACCCAATCAAGTAATGAGAAAGTAGAAAGGGCAGAGTCTTACATGAAGAATGTCCTTTATCTTGATAAATATGATTATGATACCAATCAATTCGATTGTAAGTGGCATGAGATAGGGTGTCATACCAATGGCTTTTTCTTCACTACAATCAGTGGTTTCGTTTTTGGGGCGATTGATAGCTTTAGCAAATTCCAAATAGACTCAAATTTTATTATGGGAAATCCAGTTTATGAAGGATATATGCTTAATTTCAAAACTCTGGCGTGGACCATTGCGGCTATCTTTATCCTGTGGCAGACTACAAAAATCATCATTTTATATAGTGGTAACGGCGAAGAGGGGATGAACTCCCTTCAAGACAAGTTAGTGGCTATTGTGACAGGGGGCATTCTACTAGGAATCTACTCACAGTTATTCGAATGGCTCTTGGAACTAACACATTTGTTGACGGAGACGATGTTGACAACTCCGGCCACACACTATGACATTATGCAGGTGATGGCTGTCAACGCAGTTGGATACGGCTTGGTATTGATGATTGTAGTTTCAGCAATCTTGTTTGTATTCTTCCTATCTGTCTTATACCGTACTGTTCTATTCGTCATCTTGTACATTACAGGTGTCTTAGCGATTCCAACAATCGTGAATGACCAATACAATTTCTTTAATCTATGGCTGAAGACAGTCGTGAGTAACATCCTGACATTGACACTTCAACTACTTTGTTTTGTATTAGGTATCAAAACATTGGTAAGTTTAGAAGACGGAAATATGGTCGTAGGCATGATCTTTTTCTTAGTAGGTCTTTCAATTCCTACTCTTCTGAATCAGTTCGGTGCATCTACAGGAACTGCAAGGTCTGTAGGTTCATCCGTAAAGTATGTGGCGAGATACGCAGTTCGAAGATAAAGGAGATGTATACATGAAGAAAGTACTTTTAGTTCTATTTCTACTAGCTATGATGAGTTTATTAGTTGCATGTAATTCGAATGATGAGGAATCGAATAAAACAAATGAAAGTAAAGAAGTTTTTACAGATGAAGATATTCAAAAAGCTGAAGATATGGTCTTGTTTCTAAATGAACGATTGGCAAGTCTAGAATCAGAGGTTAATCAAAAAATAGAAGACAAAGAGCTACAGTTCGAAGATGAAAAGACGTTCAATGAGTCAGTTCAGGAATTAGCTTCAAAGACGATATTTACTGAACTTGAAGAAAACTATGGAAACGCTTTTGTATCTGGTAATTCTGATGACGTAAATAACAGAATTTACTTTAATACAGTGAGTAGTGAACCATGTAGCCTTGGTCATTGTAAATATGATGGGATAGAAACAATGGAGGTAGAGGTGAGCGATACTGAAGAGTATCAATCTACTAACTTTATTGTCACGGAATTAGTGTTTGTTAACGCTAATTACAAATATGAAAATACTGAGGAGGAAGAATCGGCTGAGATTCGGTTTGTGAAAACAAAAGATGGCCAATTGATGGTCTCCTCTCATCCTGCTTTAGATATAAAGTCCGTTGATCTTAGAAAGTTTGATGAAGAATACAACAAGATCCAATCTAATGTACCTGAGAGTGAAGTAGAGTCCGAACAAGAAGAGTATCGAGATGAAGTCAAAGAGATCCTTGATCTTTATCCAGAACTTCAATAGTAATGAAGGTGGTGAAAAGAAATGGTCATTCGAACGATTGCTAACCGTGTAGGAACTATGGAAATCAATCAAGATTCGGTTTATTTTTTGCAGCCTCTGACGGCTTTTGAAACAGACGATATGGAATCAATTGAACAAGCTTATGAGAAGTCATTTGCACGTATCAAAGAACCGACATCTTTAGTGCCGGTAAAAGAGATCGCTTTTCAGGCGGGACAGATACGTTATGAATACGATGTGAAGGGATTAATGTCATTTACAGCAATTCGAGCTTTTGAATTTGAAGAGAAACTCCCCTTCTATTTAGAATTGATCAATCTAGCGAAAGATCAACAAGTCAAAGTACTTTGGCAAAAAGAGAACTTCGTAGTAGATCGAGAGGCGAAACGATTATTTGGAATGGTCATAGAGAATGACGTCATGTCTATTGCTTACAAGAAAGATCCTGTATCGGCTGTGAAAGAATTAATCATTATCTCTTTGACCAAGCTGAATGAGCTGATAGATAGACCAAAGAGGATGGATTTCTTAGAACCAAGTGAAGAAGTGATTCGATTTGGGGAAACGATTTTCCTGAAACTCAATTCACTTGATGAAATAGAAGGATATATCCAAGAAAAGATAGACCAGTTTGGGGAGCAAAAAAGAGCTGAGGAATTAGAACAAGAAAGGCTATTGAACGAGCGCAGCGGGTTTGAAAAGTTTCGTGCTCATCTGAAAAAGAAAGTTCAGTTTCAGAATGCTAAACCATCAACCTCTAAAAAGAAGTTCAAAAAGACTAACCAACAGGGCAACTCAAAACTATTTGTTGGAGTAGCCATTATCTTACTTTTAGCATTTGGATTAAATATTGCTTTGACGCAAGCTACTGAAGAAAAAAAGAAAGAAAATGCTTTTTATAGTGAATCTAGTGAAGAATATTTCACTAGCACTCAATTTGTGAATTAAGAATCGTGAAGTATCGATTATAATTAGTTTACTTGATTTCGAGAGAATCTAGGACTGATAGAAGTGAGGGGGGATGATGTGCATACAAAGCGAATAACAAATCATGGACGAATGGTGATTCCAAAGGAAATTTTAGATGTCTTTCAGTTAAAAGAAGGGGATCGGGTGGATATTACCCATGATGAGAGACGAATCATCATTGAACCACATCGGCAGAGGTACGTATGTGCTGTTACGGGTAAAGTAACGGATGAAGCGATCCGTATTGGTGAAGCATGGATCAGTAAAGAAGGATTAAAGCAAATAATAAAATATATGAATTCAGATTAAATACTCTTAGAGCACAAGGTAACGTTGTGCTCTAAGAGTACTTTGCTTCGAACGATTAATAAAGATATTAGAGGAATGTTTTAATTAAACCGTGTTTATAAATAAAACAATAGACACTCAAGAAATATATATAAACAAACAAGGCCTTTTCTTGTATGTAGTTTATAACGCTCATTGAGAAAACTGATATTAATATTTCCAAAAAGAAAAGCACCATCAATGTATGATGGTGCTGCAAAGTATATGCATCAACTAAGGGGATTGATTAGCTGATCCCACATATATTAAGCGATTTGATTTTCAGATGGAAACAGTGAGGCAATTTGTTCTTTCCATCCATCTAAATGGATAAAGCGATGCTTGTGTAGATTGCCAGAAATGATTTCTGCCTTTGTCAGTTGCGAAAGGTGGTCCCAATCGCTTCCATCGAAGACATAAGTGGCGTTTCCATACTCAGCATTTTCGAAGATAAAAAGATTCTGCTTGGTGAAGCCGAAAATGATATAGCCTCGGTAACCGTTTTTTCCGATGACATGGAAGTCGGGTTGATATTGAGAAACGGTTTCGATTCGGTCAGCAATGATAGTCTTTTTGCCTTTCGACATGTTCTCCAAGACTGGGGTCAAGTGGCTTTTGAATTGTTCCCAAGGCATTTCTCCTGGAGGGAGGATGTCCCAATCAAGCTTGATTGGTTTCGGGATTTCGAATGACTTGAAATCCTCTTGGAAAATTTCTGCCTGTTTGAAAATCTCAAGCAAAAGATTGATGCGATGGACGATAGCAGTTTCTTCTGTTTCACCTTTGGTGATAGAAGAGCCTGCTATAAGTACCAGGCGTTCATCTTTTTTGAGAAGTTGCAATTCGACCCACGGGGGAAGAATCGCTTTTCTTGGGTAGCGTTTGTAAGGGATGTCGACCGTTCGAGAGTGAGAGTTTCCTCCCCAATCGGTCCATTCCCAATGTTGCTGACGGTAAGCTGTTTCTTTGGGTTTGTCTCGCTGAGGAATGAATTTCCCAATCGCGTTGAATTTGCTGACAGACCCCAATCGAGGTGATGGGACCAGCGACACGCCTGGATTCAAGCTTTCGAATCCAATTTGCTTGAGGCGTTCAGCAATCTCCTCTGTGACGGTCAGACCAATGTAGGCCATTTCCCCTTCTGTTACGTGCATCATGTAGTTGTGTGCTTTTCTAATTCGTTTTTTTCCAGTAATCTTCATAATTATCCTGTCTCCTTCGTCTTGTAGTTGATTTGAAGGAGTAGGAAAAGACTCTATTACGGCAATTTAAACCTTTCCCTCCTATGGTGCTTGTTCCAATTAGGGATTATTTCAACTAAGACGAAACAAATTAGATCGAGGATATATTACGAAATTCTTTTAGAGAATTTATGAAATCACTTGCAATCGTGATTTTTGAGTTGTAATATAATAAACGAACGTATTTGCAAAAGGTAAAAGTTGTTTAGAAGAAAGTAACCATATCTGATGTTGGCGCATCAGTTCTAACGAAACGAATTTGAATAGAGTGTTAGTCCTACTCCACCTTATATTATAAGGTGCTATTCGTCGTTATGTCAATAGTCATAGGGACGAAAGGTGCATAAAATTTTCAAAAACCCCCTTTTATAAAATATTAACCAGCTCAGTTGAAAGCCGAAAATCATCGAGTCCTATAAAAAGTTGAGCTTTTGAATTGCAAGATCACAATTAAACCATCGAAAAGACCGCGAATTAGACTGACCTAGCGATATGAGACAAATATAAAACACCCTGATTAGGCTGCCAGTACACCATATTTTAAAGGTGTCAGGTAGCCTAATTTTTCTTGGATACGCTCTTCGTTATAATACTTCATAAATTGATCCACATGATCTTCAACCTCTTTCAAGGTAAGGGAATTAAATTTAATATACTGGAACTCCTCTGATTTTAGGTTTGAATGGAAGGACTCGATAACAGCATTGTCCCACCAGTTACCTCGTCGTGACATACTGCTTACCAAATTCTTTTCTTTGATCCGATTCTGGTAGATGTACGATGTATAGACACTCCCTTGATCAGAATGCACAATGACCCCTTTGGGGTTACCTCGCTTCTCCAAGGCTTCCTCCAAAGTATGGAGCACGAGAGGGCTCTGTTGATGGCGATAAAGTTTATACGCGACAATCTCATTGTTGAAAAGGTCCATCATCGTAGAAAGATAAAGGGTCTCTGGCCCATATTGAATATAGGTGATGTCGGTGACCCATTTCTGGTTTGGCTCGCTTGCATGAAACTCTCGCTGCAACAGGTTTGGGGCAACAATCACAGACTCGCCTTGAGATTTCCATTTTCTCTTCGGTTTGACCCTGCATTGAAGGTGGTGTTTCTGCATGATCTTTTGTACAGTGTTCCGATTCAGCTTGATTTGATGGTCACGCTTCAACAGTTCTTTGATCTTACGGTGGCCATATCGATATTTTGTCTTTTCGCAAAGTTCGATAATCGCCTCTTCTGCCTTGGAGAGCTCGACGAGCTCTGAGTTTGCCCATCGATAGTAGGTAGATCTGGGTACATTCAATACGGATAGTATAGCTGTTATTGTATACCTCTTGCGTAACTGCTGGACTAAGCGGAGAACTATCTCTTTTTCAACTCCTTTTCGATTGCCAAGTACTTTTTTAAGATTTCATTTTCCTGCTTTAGATGATTCATCTGACGCTCTTTCTTCTCTTCAACGCTTGAATCATCCGGTCCATGTCCAAATGTATATTGTTTACCTATCGGTTGATCGAATCGATAGACCTCGTTGTCTCTAAACCATTTCATCCATGTCTTGATCTGAGATACATTCTTGATTCCATACTTCTCCATGATCTCTTTGTTTGAAAGATTTCCACTCATCTTTTCTTTTACGACTGCCCACTTGACCTCATTTGAATATACATTTTTGCCCATTCAAAAACACCTCCGAATTAACACTTTGTCTAAGTGTATCATCTCGAAGGTGTTTTATATTGTCCCATTAAATTAGGTTAGTCTAAATGAACATTATAATTAGCAGTCTTTTTTTATTTATAACAATGGAACATCATAACCAATATTAGAAACAAAAAAAGCACCAGTATGTTGCGCTACTGCTTTCATTAGTATTTATAAGAAAGTGGCACCTTTTCATTTGGTGGAGAGAAAAGTACAAATTTGTATCCATGAAAAGAAGAGATAATTTCAAAATATGGGAAAGTAAAAATGCGTTCATCAATACTTCGCCTGTGAGTTCAGTCGTATGTATTTCAATGCATTAACAACAGTTTTGTAATCTATTTTACTCTATCCTCTTAAAATTCAATACCTGTCACACACGTAAAATGTTGAATCCAAGATTTCACGTGTGCTAACTCTCCTCATCTTTCACCAACAATTCTCGTAGTTTGCCACCATCCTCATAAACAATCCAGGTTGTATCTCTTTGTAGGAAAAATTTACCGTGCTTGTCTCTAACTTTCATGGAGGGTTCTCTTAAAATACGGACTCCCCAAATCATCTTGTACCCATGGTTATCGAGTGCTTGCTCTAACAAATCCTGACTAACATATAACAAGGACTGACTGTTTCGATAAGCCTGTCCTACAAGAGAGTGAAACGCAACTAATTGTTTATCTTTATTATAGTAACGCCAACCGTCACCCTCTGTTATATCTAAGAGTTCGCGTAAGAACTTGGATGGTAATTGAAACGTGTACTCTACATCCTCATTTCTCATAAGATGTGTCGTCTCAACAACTGTTTTGTACAAAGGATATTCCACTAGTTTATTATTCTCAACTGAATTAATCTGGAATAACTGATTATCTTCCTTCAGCCAAGTCATCCAAGCAAGTGAGGATGGATCCATATATGAATCGGATCTTGGTGATGCAAAGAAATTCATATTCATTGGCTCAAAATGAGACAACAAGCTTGGATTTCCTTCACTACAATCTAACTTAAATTGGTCAAAGTTATCTTTCTTAACGGCACAACTTTTAATCCACATGATGGAATCAGAAAGTGTATGTGGTTCTGTAAGAACGGAAAAGTTATATAAACTCACCCAGTTTCCTTTTGCGCCTACCTTTTCTAATACAGGCTTTAACTTTGATTCATCTGCATTGATCCATTTACTTAAATCTGGAAATGGAGCTGTTCGAAGCCATTGTATAATATCACTCTTTTCTTGCGATTTTAAGTGTTGAACTGTAGGAGAAAGATCATTTGGAACGAACCACGCCATCTGGTCTCTTCGTTCATCCAGTGAGATATCTGACAACTCTTGTAATGGGTTTGGAATGTCTAATAGCAATGAATAGTCGTCAATCATTTCCGCTTCTCGCCCATTATCGCCATAAACATATAGTGGAATTCGATTAGCAAAATAACCTAGCATGTCATGTACCGCACACCAAGCATATTTTTCGGCAAATTGCATGATAGTACTTTGACTTCCATGCGTTGCTGTATGATAGTTACGCATGATCGCAACATCCACACCGATAACTTCTCCCGGTTTATCTCCATTAGGTTGTCCGTAGAAATCCTTTTCATTCCATCCCATTCGATAAATAAACGACACTACAAATCCTAATGCCAATTGGTGTGGGGTCAAATCATTTAGGCCATTCTCTAAAGCATGCTCTACTAATAAATTATGTGCATCATTTTCATATCGCACTGGAGTGAAAGTCGACTTATTCCATTCTTCATTAACATCCATTCCATTAATTGAATCTAGAATATCCTCATCCTCATCTGTTTCAATATCATCCATGAGGTAATCTTTCCATGAATCTATGATTGATTGATGCTGGTCCTGACTTTTGATCATTTCCTTTTTACGTTGCTGCACATAGGACTTTATCGATTCCTTTTCTTTACCATCCTCGATTTTCTCAGCTATCCAGTTTAATTCCTCATCCGTTAATGCTGCCCAAGGATTTGTCTCGATCGAGTTATCATCAACACAATCTGATTGTTTGGTAACAAAAAAATTACTGTAACCGCTTTTTATGACATACCAGCCTAAATCCCCCGAAATTGGACCGAAAGTATCTGAATTTGCTTGTGCAGCTTTTACATCGATTGGCAAATTAGCGGAAGAAGAAGGGAATGGTGGACGCGCTTTTTCAACGACTTGCTTTTCTACATGTCCATACAGATAGGCACGTTCAACAAGGGCTCTACCTGCATATAGTATGACAGCATTATAAAGCTCCTTAATTTTCGGTTCGACAAATACTTCTGCTAAAGCCCAGTCCGCTAAAGCTTTAAGTTCTGGCTGATTCGTCAGTGTACTTGAAACAGCAAAGGCACAACAAATTAAGTCTTCTTTCATTTGTGGATCATTTGTTGAAAAGGTTAGCTTTATTAATTGAATAAACTCGGCCGGGTTTTCTTGCCCCCATTTCGTCAGTTCTTTTCGGCACTTTTGCCGAACACGGTTATCTACATTCGTTAATTGCCAAGCATATAAAAGGGGTAGGCCATCATGGGTGTCAGAAGCAAGCAAGCCACTATTTGCATGGTTAACAAATATTGTGCCATTCCCTTCCCAAACGGCATTGTTCTTTCTAGGTAAATATTCTGGAACCGACCAAATTAAATCACGCTCTGCTGCAGTTTTAAAATCATTCAATGTTTCGTGTAGTAGAATAGGTCCCAATGGGTGATTCTTAATACGTGCAATTTTCACCATTAGCTGATTTACTACTTTACGATTCGCTGACATAGAATGTGAAATAATTTTTATTACTGCCTCCGAATAGGGCTCCTTTCGGTTAGGCGTTACGTTAGCTAATGTAAACAACTGTAGATCGAATAGGTCGATATATGTCGAATTGTCCCATAACCCGTCCTTACCAACTAGCCGGTTATAATCTTGAAGTAAGATTAGGGCAGCCATTTGAATCGTCCCTTGACGATAACTAAGTTCCTGTGGCAGCTCATTATCGTTTTCTTTTATTACTTTATCGACCAACTGCATGGCTAGTAAATAATCCATAATTGGCTGTAAGGCAATTTCATATTTTCTAACAGGGGGAATTAAAGGGTTCTGCTCACTTGTCACAGATTCAGACAGTAAACCGTAACTAACCATATAGTCCACTAGCCGTAAGGCAATGCGTTCATCAAGCAAGGCCACAGACTGTGCTTCCATGATTATCTTAGATAATTCAGGACGATCGAACATCCTTTGTTTTACTGCGCGATTTGCAATCGTAACCAATGCCCTCAAAACGACATGATCTTTCAGACCCCATAACTCTCCTAGTCTTGTGGTTATTTCCCTATCGACAGCATCAATTTTATCTCTTAACAAGTGTGCAATTGTATAGGAGACGTCCTCCAAATTTGATAATTCTTTTCCTTTATGTTGTTCACAAAATAATCGTAAAGCGAAAGGAGTCTTAATACTCCAACGTAGCCAGTTGATGTCATCTGGGTTAGTGAAAGTAATGTTATAGAACTCTGTATAAGCAGGAAATAATTGATTTACGGATGAGTCCCCTTCCGTTGGTAGCCGTAATGTTCTAGGTGTTAAATCTTCGTTATAAACATACGGTCTACTAGTAACCGCAAACTTCAGTCGACGATAGTTTCTTTGTATAGCCTCTAATTCTCCAATCCTTTCTTTCCACCTGTCCCAGGGTATCGATTCATCAAGGCCATCCACACAAACGAGTACTTGGGTTAAGCCTTCAGCTATCTTAAGGTCTTGGTTATCGTTTTTTGCATCACGAATGTCGCATCTTGCTGCACATGCTTCTAAACCGCGCCAAATTTCATCCTCACTCCAATTGGATGATATGCCGAGTGCTTCAATCAATATATCACGCCATGATTTTTCAAATCCATACCGCTTCGCTTGGATTATCAATGCCGGTTTCTGCTCCACATCCAAATACTGTTGAACACCATTTGCTAGTCCGTGTGTTTTTCCTGTACCAGGTTCACCTAATATTAAAATCTGATCGTTTGAAAAATTTTCGTGTATGGTATCAATTACATCCTCCACATCTATTTGATAAATAGTTTTAAGAGATTTTTTTAAGTCGGACTGATTGATGGAATATACAGATTGAATTGGTTGATTCTTTAAATAAGTAAGACACTTGTCTACATCAGGATAATCATAAGATAATAGGTCAAGAGATTCACCGTTGTATTGAATCATGATGTGGAGACGAGATACATTAGTTCTCATTTGAAGTAAAAATTTTTCTATCTTTTTCAATTCGTTATTTAGCTTTTTATTTTTATAAATGGTTTGACCAAACTGAATCTCACTGGTCAATTTATCTAACTTTCGGTCACACTTCTGCAAGGCTTCCACTGCTTCCATCCTCTTGCTCTTTTCTCCTACTAAATGATGGAGGGCAGATTGTATGAGACCTTGTCCATGTAAAGAAGGGATATACCTTTGATTTAGCCAACCTGATTTAGCTTTTGCAAATTGTTGCTTCAATGTCTCAAATGAAATCTCATTTTTTTCAAACCAATACCGATACACGTTGCCTGTTTGATCTTTTTGTACTTCTTCTCTTAGTTTTGTTTCAGTCCAAAGCTCAATGGTTAAATCAGGAAAAGAGATATTCATCTCCGATATAAGTTTATCCCAGCGGTCTTGTTCCGTTGTTTGTGCTATCCCTTTTTTGGAAGCTAAGTCACGCGGAATGCAAACAATATAGTGCTTCATGTTCGGTCTAATTTTCATCGCGGTTTTGATCGAATTTCTAATTTGACTAATTTCTCCAGCACCAATTGCCTGTAAAAACCACTTTGATTGCACGCCAACAAAGGTACCATTCAAAAGCAGAGCATATGCCTCGACACCTCCATCGCCACCAGATCCGTTTACAACAGTGAAATAAGAGATACTGCCTTTGTAGGTTCTTCTGCACCACAATTCAAACAACTGATTAGCAAAAGCTTCAAATGCTTTCGTAGGTGCTTCTCCATGCTTATGAAACATCGTCCAGTCCATTTCGATTCGCTCCTTATGAAGAATCTATTTTCTATCAATCCAATTCGATAAATCACAGTCATTAAAAGTCATCGAACGACTCCTAAATTTCTATTGCTAATTATTTTAAAGATCATTATATCCTTAATAAAATTTTCTTATTATAATTTGCCCGATTATAATTTCGAGTTTCTACTATAAAAGAATATAACTTTGTTATTTCTTTATTTTAACCTTCCATAAGAAGTCACCTCTAGCAAACACCATACTACCATTTGCTGTACCTAGATATTCATTCCCTAACGTATCAATCAAATACAATTTAAAATTTAAGTCTAAGTCAGAATGGCCGTATTCATCCATTTCTAACCGTAAACAGTCACTTGATTCAAAACCAAATGCGAAATAGTCGGTTACTTCTTCTTTAGGGGATATAGGCAAACGGAAATCCGCACCAGGAATATAACGTGAATGTCCAAACAACCGATGCTGTGTGCGCATTCTTTTTGAATCCCATACTTCTAAATAACCCTTGTAAATAGTAATCGGAAAGTCTGTACAGTTTCTAAAGGAACACTCTAAGGTTGCGCATCCACTTTCAGCATCCGTTGCACTCAAAAAACGGTCAAGTATATGAATTTCGAACGATCCTTGTTTGTAGAAATAATCAAAATCTGCACGCATGGCGAAATCATTTTTGCTACCTCGGCGAATATAGCAGAGCCCTTTATGCAAATTACCATATTTCTTTTTTAGTAGATAAGGTTGGGCTTTTGGTTCTACGATTTCAAGGACCGCTAACAAACGATTGTTATAGATAAGATAATTCAAGTGACAAGTCAATTGAGGTTCAATGTTTTCAAATATCAATTCTTGATAGGTAGCTGCATCAACCGGTTCTTTAATATCAAACAGTTCCTTCTCTTGTCCGACTTTTTCCTTTACGCCGAATAAGATATAGCGGGATCCATTTACTTTAGCATTTGCCATTGCTAATACATCTTTTATCAAATCCTCATAATTTGCTTTAACGTATAATCCTTTTTTGAAATCTAAGTATTCTGTTTCTGATTGGGTAAGTAGATTCTTTAGTAAATTGATATCCATAATATTCCTCCTCCACAGTTATCTAATTTTATCACTATGGATAGAATATTTTGACTAGTAATCAATATATTTATCACAATTTACTCTATCAAAAACGATGGTTTTTGAGAGGATTGAGAAGAAGATGAAAATCTTCTTCTTTTTTATTTCTTATTATTTCAAAACTCATATCAAAAACTATGTTTCTAAAACGTATGTTTTTGTTACAATTAATCTGACAATTAATTTTGAAAGGGACGATTTTATGATTATTGGTTATGCTCGAGTAAGTACAGTTGACCAGTCATTAAATTTACAGCTAGATGCTTTAAAGGAGTTTGGTTGCGAAGAAATTTTTCAGGAGAAATTATCTGGGGCTAAAGATGATCGACCTGAATTACTTCAAGCAATAAAGATGTCTCGATCTGGAGATAAATTTGTTGTATACAAATTAGATCGACTAGCGAGATCCACCAAACGGTTAATTGAGATTGCTGAATTGCTTCGAGAGAAAGAGGTGGAGTTTGTAAGCATTCAAGATAATATTGATACCGGAACAGCTGCAGGTAAAGCGATGTTTGGAATGCTATCGGTATTGGCAGAATTCGAACGAGATATTATTCGCGAAAGGACAATGGCTGGATTAAAGGCGGCACGTGCAAGAGGGAGAAAAGGCGGTCGGCCAAAAGTAAATCAACAAAAGTTAAATCAAGCCTTAGCACTTTATCATTCAAAACGAATGACTGTTAAAGAAATCCAAGAAGCCACTGGTATTTCAAGTGCTACTATATATAGAAGTATTAAAAATGAAATAGAGTCGAAGAATCAAAATTAAGAATTAATATATAGCCCAGTGGTAATATGTCAACCGAAAAAAATGAGTGAATTG
>NZ_NOKQ01000111.1 GCF_002265435.1 Tetzosporium hominis | reverse complement strand
CGTTTCCAGATGTTTCAAGCATTTCGATGCGTTTTTCAGGATCAATCATCGGGTGTGGCTTCCCCTGGGTATAAATATCATCGCCTAAGTCAATAATTTCATGATGTTTTGTTTTTAGAATATAGGCACCTTTCTTCTCTTCAGGTACTTCTTTTTTTTTTTACTGTTTCTGTTACAAAGGTGATTTAGATTCTTTGGTTACTCGAGTGTTATTTCCTTTAATTCTTTCTTGTGATTGTTTTAAGTACAGGTG
>NZ_NOKQ01000112.1 GCF_002265435.1 Tetzosporium hominis | reverse complement strand
ATTTAGACTATGAAACTGGAATCGTTTTTGAGAAGAAGGTCGGTGACTCCGTTCAAAAGGGAGAAATTGTCGCAAAAGTTTATACAAATGGAAAAATTTCCCCCCAACTAGTTACAGAATTTCAAAAATATGTTAAAATAAATGATAGAGTGAAACGTTTGCAGGAAATAATTGAAATCATCTCATGAAAAAGAGAGGAATCCGAATATGAAATTAAACAAATACATTGATCATACGCTTTTAAAACAAGATG
>NZ_NOKQ01000323.1 GCF_002265435.1 Tetzosporium hominis | reverse complement strand
GAAGTGCGAAGACGGCATTCCGCTGATCTACTGCGAGCCGAATCAGCTGAAGCAGGTATTTATCAACATTTTGAAAAATGCGATCGAAGTAATGCCCGACGGAGGCAATGTATATGTGTCGATCAAACCGAAAGGAGACGACCATATCATTGTCTCGCTTGCTGACGAAGGAATCGGCATGACAGAAGACAAATTGAAGAGGCTCGGCGAACCTTTTTACACGACAAAAGAACGGGGCACTGGACTCGGGCTG
>NZ_NOKQ01000393.1 GCF_002265435.1 Tetzosporium hominis | reverse complement strand
CATGCCAAAACGTTCCTTTCATCTCATCCTGGACGAATAATGTCCCGCAGTGACTGAAAACGTCCCACCTCAGCCAAAAAAAATTACTCCTGCTTACATTCCTTATTGTAACAGGGTTAAAATGTTTATTCAACTGTTAAGAAACAATTCATCGACAACATTCGCGCGAACGTTCACACTTCTGTTTTAATTATTGTTCCTGATAATTTCTATATTATACATATTTCATAAAAACGTGCCTCAATGAAAATTA
>NZ_NOKQ01000391.1 GCF_002265435.1 Tetzosporium hominis | reverse complement strand
AGCGAAACCGGTGATGGAAGAGCTGTGCCGGGAAGTGGATGAGGCCGTGCAATTGATCATGAGGGACGGCAATGAAGCGATATACGTTGAGAAAATAGAAGGGACACAGACTGTGCGGTTGTACACGGCGATCGGCAGGCGCTCTCCTCTGTACGCTGGAGCGTGCGCCAGAAGCATTTTGTCCTTTCTTCCCCGTGAAGAAATCGAAACATACATCAAACAAACGGAGCTCATTTCAATTGGCTCCGGCACG
>NZ_NOKQ01000390.1 GCF_002265435.1 Tetzosporium hominis | reverse complement strand
CCCTTTTCCTTTAACATCTGCTAAAAAGATTACTTTCATTCTTCTTTCTCCTTTTCCTTTAGTTCTTCCAAGATTAGTTGAGTCAATTTTTCTCCCGCTTCCGACAAACTCATATCCTCGATTTGCGCAGCTGCTAGATTAAAGTGACCTCCACCACCCAGCTCTTCCATAATGCGTTGCACATTGATTTTACTACGACTTCGAGCCGAGATAGAGATAAATCCTTGTGTATTTTTTGCCAGAACGAAACTAG
>NZ_NOKQ01000389.1 GCF_002265435.1 Tetzosporium hominis | reverse complement strand
ACCTTTTAGTTCTCAGTGACCCTGAGCTTCTGAACCCTGTGAAAGAAAAAATCAGCACTGATTCAGTGAATGCTGAATTCGCTTTAAAAGAAACGTCTTCTATGTTCGTTACTATGTTTGAGTCAATGGACAACGAATATATGAAAGAGCGTGCGGCAGATATCCGCGACGTAACAAAACGCGTAACCGGCCACCTGCTTGGCGTCGAAATTCCGAACCCAAGCATGATCTCAGAAGAGGTTATTATTGTAGC
>NZ_NOKQ01000388.1 GCF_002265435.1 Tetzosporium hominis | reverse complement strand
ATGTGAAATGAATAAATAATTTCAATCATATTTTCCAGCCCGCTTTTACTTGCAATTAATAGATGACCAAACACTACAGAAAATATTAATACGCCTTTGACATTATTTAATTTAATATCTTTTTGCACAGAATTACCACCTAAATATAAAAATTCACTATTTAGTATGGTTTTTCTAGTTACAGTTGTCAATGTTTACTTATTAAAACACTTCTTTACAAAGCTAATTGTGCTGCGATCTTCGCTTTTGTCGC
>NZ_NOKQ01000387.1 GCF_002265435.1 Tetzosporium hominis | reverse complement strand
AACAACCTCGGAGACAAATCACCCGCTCTTTTATTCAACAACATTTACGGCTATAACAATGCCCAAATCGCGCTGAATGTAATCGGCTCCTGGCCGAACCACGCATTAATGCTCGGCCTTCCAAAAGACACGCCGGTTAAAGAACAATTCTTTGAGTTCGCGCGCCGTTATAATCAGTTTCCAGTAAAAGTGCAAAGAGAGGAGACAGCGCCGTTTCACGAAAACGAAATCACAGAAGACATCAACCTGTTTG
>NZ_NOKQ01000150.1 GCF_002265435.1 Tetzosporium hominis | reverse complement strand
TTTGCGAGCTGGGGTGTCATGGCGAACGACGGCCTTCCGGTGATCTTGTCGGGACACTGGTGGCGGCTGTTTTTTCCCGCTTTCTTTATTTCATTAACTATGTTCGCCTTTAATGTTGTTGGAGACGGACTGCAGGATGCGTTAGATCCGAAGCTGAGGAGGTAATGTATTTTTGCGGAAAAAAGTATTGGAAGTCGAGAATTTGCATGTTTCATTTACGACATACGGCGGAACGGTCAAAGCCGTCCGCGGAG
>NZ_NOKQ01000211.1 GCF_002265435.1 Tetzosporium hominis | reverse complement strand
CCGAAGTGTCTTCTGCTGTACTTCTTGCTGAACCTACACTCGAGACGATCAGTTACACGCGCAAAAAGAAGATCGGACGTGTGGACAGATTGAACGACCTGCCCGTCGAGACGATCCACTATGACCTCTCTGAATCAGAGAAGGTCTGTTCAGAATGCGATCATTCGATGCATGAGATGAGCACACAGATCCGCAAGGAACTGAAGATCATCCCTGCACAGGTGACAGTGGTCGAACATGTCCAGCACATCTATAGCTGCCGCCATTGTGAGACACATGAGATCAAGACTCCTATCAAGAAGGCAGAGATGCCAAGACCGGTCATCCCGAAAGGACTTGCGTCCCCATCTGCTGTCGCTTTTGTGATGACTCAAAAGTTCGCAGACGGCCTACCTCTCTACCGACAGGAGAAACAGTTGGAACGGATGGGACTGCCGCTGAGTCGACAGACGATCTCGAACTGGATGCTGTCGAGTACGACGAGCTGGTTGAAGCCTTTCTATGCAGAACTCTATCGTAGAATTCGCCAAGAAGAGGTGCTTCACGCTGACGAGACCACTCTTCAAGTACTCGAAGAGCCCGGAAAGAAGGCAGAATCAAAATCCTATATGTGGCTCTACCGTACCGGCAGAGACTCTGATACGCCGATCGTTTTATTCGACTATCAGTCTAGTCGTGCCAAAGAGAATCCTCAGAAATTCTTGGAAGGTTTCGAAGGTTATCTACATGTGGATGGTTATGCAGGATATGAATCTATCCATAACGTAGAACTCGCAGGTTGCTGGGCACATGCGCGTCGTAAGTTCGACGAAGCACTCAAGGCACTGAGAGGTGCACCTGCTGGTGCCGGTCGAACAACCGTCGCCAAGAAGGGACTCGATTTCTGCAACCGACTCTTTACCATCGAACGGAAAATCAAAGACATGACTCCTGAAGAACGACTCAAGATCAGGAAAAGCGACAGTCAGCCCGTGCTGGATGCTTTTTTGGCATGGCTTGAAGAACAACAGGAGATTGTCGCTCCAAAGACTGCCACCGGAACTGCGATCTCTTATACATTGAAACAATGGTCAAAACTCACGACTTTCATGAAAGATGGCCGAATCGAAATAGATAACAATCGTGCAGAACGTTCTATCAAACCATTTGTGATCGGCAGGAAGAACTGGCTGTTCGCAGCCTCGACAAGAGGCGCGACCTCGAGTGCCATCGCTTACAGTCTCATCGAGACTGCCAAAGAAAATGGGCTCAATCCTTTCTTCTACCTGCAACTTCTTTTTGAAGAACTTCCACAGCGTGATCTAGAGAAACTCGAATCCTTCGAAGATTTGATGCCGTGGTCGAAAAATTTACCAACGAACTGTTATATCCAATCAAAGAAATAGAAAAATGCCGGTCAAAATCAACTTCTGATTTTGACCGGCATTTTCTTTAATAAGAAACAACGTGTTCACTATTTGACGCTTACTCTCATGAACAGGTAAATTACAGTCAGCCTTTCTTTTAATAATAGCAAAAAAACAATATATTATTTTAAATATCATGTTTTATTAACTGAATTTTGGGTAAACTATATACAGTTTAACTATTTAATTGATGGAGGAGGAAGGAAATATGGCGACGGGTAGATGTGATATTTGTGGAAAACCAGCATCAACAAGAGTCCAAGCAAACTTGAATGGGCAGTTACGAACTATGCAGTTATGTGAAGGTCATTATCAAGAATTTTTACAACGCAATGGATTAAATATTTCTCCTATTGAATCGTTATTTGGATTACGTGGCACTATGCTTGATAACTTTTTTTCGAGCAAACTGCCATTTTTTAATGTAGATGAAGAAGTTAGTGAAGAAAGTTTTTATGATGAAACCGCGAGTGGAGTGGCAAAACGTAAGCGGGGTAGTGCTTTAACTAGCCGATTGAGTGAAAATGCGGAAGAAATGCTTCAAAAAGCGGGACAATATGCATCAGAATATAATAGATCCGAAATAGATACCGAGCACTTATTGTTGGCGTTGACAGATAGTGAGGTTGTTCAAAGTGTATTTAATCAATTTAAAATTAAAGTGGATGATTTGAAAAGACAAATTGAAGCTGAAGCTAAACGTGGAGAGAAATTGAATGAAGGTGATATTGGCGTGTCACCGCGAGTAAAAGACGCTTTAAGTCGTGCTTTTACTGCTTCAAATGATTTAGGACACGCTTATGTTGGGCCCGAACACTTTTTGATTGGTTTATCTGAAGAGGGAGAAGGGCTGGCTGCAAACATCCTTCGCAAATATGGTTTGACGCCTCAGTCTATAAGACAGCAAGTGAGTAGGGTTGTCGGGAACGGTGAAAACGAAGGGAGTCTATCCAATGTGAGTAACACCCCTGAACTGGAAAAGTTTTCGCGAGATCTTACTAAGATGGCTAAAGAAGGGAAGTTAGATCCGGTCATCGGTCGTGCTGAAGAAGTGGAAACCACAATAGAGATATTAGCTAGACGTAGAAAAAATAACCCAGTACTGATTGGTGATCCAGGGGTTGGTAAAACTGCTATTGTAGAAGGGTTAGCACAACGAATTGTTGACGGTGAAGTACCTGAAAGTTTAAAAGATAAGCGATTAGTGGAGTTAGATATTAACGCTATGGTTGCTGGAGCAAAATACAGAGGAGAGTTTGAAGAACGTACTCAAAAAGTGTTGAAGGAAATTTCGGAAAATAAAGATGATTTAATTATGTTCATTGATGAGGTCCATACGATTGTAGGAGCTGGACAAGGTGGGGGGGAAGGCGGTCTAGACATAGCTAACGTTTTCAAACCCATGCTTGCTAGAGGAGAGTTGAATCTCATTGGCGCGACTACTCTGAACGAATATCAAAAGCACATTGAAACAGATGCAGCTTTAGAAAGAAGATTTCAACCGGTTATTATTCATGAGACGACTCCAGAGCAAACGATTATGATTTTAAGAGGTTTGCGCGATACTTTTGAAGCGTATCATAAGGTGACTATAACCGAAGAAGCTATTATTTCTGCAGTAGAGTTATCGGATCGATATATTCCTTCTCGTTTTTTACCTGATAAAGCCATAGACCTTCTTGATCAAGCGGCAGCTAGAGTTAAACTGATTGCCACTTCGCGACCTGCGGAAATTCAAGAAATCGAAGCTGAATTGCAGCAACTTCGAAGAGAACAAGATTACGTTGCAAATAGAAAGCAGTACGATAAAGCGAGCGAGCTTACAAAAGTGATTGAAGGAAAAGAAAGTGAGTTAAAGAAAATAACAGAAGAATGGGAAGCTGAAAGAGGCTCAGGGAGTACAGAGGTAAAACCTGAACATATTGCTCATGTGGTTTCACGTTTGACTGGCATTCCAGTGAACGAACTAACGACAGAAGAAAAAGACAAACTTTTACGCATGGAAGAACAACTACATCAGCGCTTAGTAGGTCAAGAAGAGGCAGTAAACGCTGTTTCAGATGCAGTTCGTTTGTCTCGTTCAGGATTACGCGAAGAAAATAAGCCTGTCGCTACTTTTCTTTTCTTAGGACCTACCGGGGTAGGTAAGACCGAGCTTGCAAAGGCTTTATCAGAAGTTATTTATGGAGATGAAAATGCATTATTACGAATTGATATGTCAGAATATGGAGAACGGCATGCGGTAGCACGTCTTGTAGGTGCTCCTCCTGGGTATGTGGGTTATGATGAAGGCGGTCAGCTCACCGAAAAAGTACGACGTTCACCTTACAGCGTGATATTGTTAGACGAAATTGAAAAGGCTCATCCTGACGTGTACAATATCTTACTTCAAGTTTTCGATGATGGACGACTTACTGATGGAAAAGGAAGAGTTGTAGATTTCACCAACACGATAATTATAGCTACGTCAAATTTAGGGTCAGACATTATTCGTACTCGATTAAACAGCGAAAGTTCTTCTAAACAAAATTATGAAGAGGTAAAAAAAGAGGTTATGACTGTCTTGGCAAGTCATTTCCGTCCTGAGTTTTTAAACAGGATTGATGAAATTATTGTATTTAGTGCTTTAAATAAGGATCAAATAAACGAAATTGTATCACTTCAACTACAACGTGTCGCGAAGAATGTGTCGAAACAGGGTATTACTATTTCTTTCGATCAAACTTTAGCTCGGCACTTTACAGAAGAAGGGTACAAACCTGAATTTGGTGCCCGAGAACTCAAACGTGTAATCCGTAGTGAATTAGAAACGAAATTAGCTCGTGAAATTCTAGGGGGTGCTATTGAAAAAGGGGATAAAATCTTAGCTAAATGGGACGAACAATCCCAACAAATTGTTTTTGAACGCACGGAGACTAATGAGGATTAAACCAATTTTGGAAGTATAACCTATATTTTCGAGAAGGTATAGGGAGCGCGAACGGGTTGGATTATGCGAAAATAAAAGTGCGATATTTTTTATGAATTATACCCTGTGTAATAGACATTGAAAAAAAGTCTATTGCACGGGGTTTTTGTGTACAAGGAACCGAACCATAAAGGATATTTCTCTCCATATGAAGGGAAATCAAATAGTCGAGAGTTTTGGAGTGATTTGACAGAAGGTTTTAAGCTGATAATGAAACAGAAAAACTTAGTTTTTTTATGTTTCATTGTCACTTCTTCCGGCCATCTTCGTGTATATGTATAATCTTTGCGTCACCGTCTTCGTAAAAAGCGAATTAGGCGAGGGGGCAGATGCTTTAGGAGTAATTGAAGGTGCGTATGCAACAGGCGCTTTGATGTTGGGGATAGTAATCTCTAGGTACAATAATTGGTTGAAAAATAGTTGGGCCCTTCCTGTAGTGATTTTTATCATGGCAATTCCATTTATCTTGTTTAGTTTAAGCAATACCGTTCTGTTTGAAGCCATTAGTGTTTTCTTGTTAGGGGCAGCCTTTCAAATTGGTTTTACGATGTTTAATACGCTTCTACAAATTACACCACCAAAGTCTGTTGTAGGCAGGGTAACTGGATTCGCTAAAACTTTGCAAAGTCTCCTTACTTTTATATCGCTTATTTACTTCGGTAAATGACTTGAGACACACTCGGTTCGAATACTATTCACTGGAATTTCTGTCATGTTAATAACGTTGGGATTGATGGTTTTAACAATGATTTTTTTCTCTCAAAATCAATTGTTGAAAAACGAAAAGCATAGTACCTAGATAACTTGTTGAAAATCGCCATATGTATCCAGGTTATTATACTAATATTTAGACGAACAATGAATCTTGTCGCGTGCATAGGATAGGAGAGTGACTAAACCCCAAGAAAGATTCAATTACTTAACCTTTCAAAACGGTTCAAAAAGAAACTAGAGAGTTGATTTTTGATTAGTTTACATATGAGGGATTATCAGAAGTAACAGTAATACTAGTGGCTTAGAATCAATGAGTTTATGTACAAAAATGGATATTTCAGCTATCATTTTGCGTAATTGTCTATGAAATTGATATGGAGAAATTACTTTCTGATTTCAAAGGTGCCTACTTTCTCGATTTCGACAAAGACTTTGCTTACTTCGTGGCTGAGAATAGAAGAGCCCCCGGTTTAAGACATAGCCACGATTTTGTGTTTGGCAAGGTTGCTGATGGTACTGAGTTAGTGCCGGCAACTAATTTGTATAGAGAAAATAGACTTTCGGATGCAGCTTATTTAAAGAAGATAGTAAATAAAAAATTTGCAGACGATGATCAACTTTCAATACATAACAGCGGAATTAGTGCTATAAATGAAAGAAATCAACATGTATGAGCTTTGAAAGGAGTTGAGTGAATTGGCTATCAAAGAAAGAACGGATAATCGGAAAGTATTCTCTAACAGCGCAGTAGATTACATGCACGAAAATTATGCAATTAATAAAGTGCGCGCACAAGAATTAATGTCTGCGTATATTGATGAAATTAACGTTAATGATTCAATTACACAACACTTGGGTCCTGACTATTTCGCAATACAGATTTTAATGGCTGAAGAGATTATTCCATATCAACCAATGTAAGAAAACGTCCTGCCTTCAGTGGTTGGACGTTTTTTGCTTTCAAAATAAATATGATTAAGTATAGGGAGGAAAGAAGCGATAAGTTTAGCTTCTTTCCTCCCTTTTTGTTCGTAAAAGTCTACTTTTACGAACGCTTTATTTTTAATAAACGACTATTTTAAATCTAGTTTTAGTAACTTGAAATTTTATATATAGAAAGAAAGTATTGAAGTGTAGATGTTTGACCATGTACCTAAGTACATGGTTTATACTTTTTCTGAGGTGAAGAAAATTGAGCTATCGAATCAGTGAACTTGCAACCCTATGTGAAGTGAATAAGGAAACCATCCGATACTATGAACGAAAAGAGCTATTGCAAGAACCGGTCCGGAATAATTCGGGGTATCGGATTTATTCGAAGGAAACGGTCAAACGGGTAGGATTTATCCGGCGACTGCAGGAACTGGGATTTTCGTTGAATGAGATTTATAAATTGTTAGGGGTGGTCGACAAAGACGATGTGCGCTGTGAAGATATGTTCGATTTTGTTTCCAGAAAAGAAGTGGAAGTCCGAAAGCAGATTGAGGATCTAAAGCGTGCGGAACGGATGCTGAGTGAGTTGAAAGACCGGTGTCCGGATAAAAAAGAGCTGCATGAATGCCCGATTATTGATGTATTGATGGAGGAGGAGTAGAACATGAAAAAGTATCGAGTGGATGTCCAAGGGATGACCTGCACAGGATGCGAAGAACACATTGCAGTCGCGCTTGAAGCGATTGGCGCAAAAGCGATTCAAGCTGATTTTCGAAAAGGAGAAGCCCTATTTGAACTGCCGGAAAACATGGAGGTTGAAAAGGCAAAAAAAGCAATTGCTGAAGCCAAGTATCAGCCAGGGGAAGCAGAAGAAGTCCGAGCCCAAGAAGCACTCCGCCCGGATGAAGAAGGCGAATTTGACTACATCATCATCGGTTCCGGGGGAGCCGCCTTTTCTTCCGCCATCGAAGCTGTGAAACACGGGGCGAAAGTGGCGATGATCGAACGGGGAACGGTAGGCGGTACCTGTGTGAACATTGGCTGTGTTCCTTCCAAAACCTTATTACGGGCGGGAGAAATCAATCACTTGGCCAGGAACAACCCGTTTATCGGGCTGCATACCTCTGCGAATGAAGTGGATTTGGCTCCGCTGGTCAAACAGAAAGAGGAATTGGTGACGGATCTCCGGAACAAGAAATATGTCGATTTGATTGAAGACTACGGTTTTGAGTTGATCAAAGGGGAAGCCAGGTTTGTAGATGAACATACTATTGAAGTGGATGGCCTGAAGCTATCTGCCAAACGGTTTCTGATTGCGACGGGGGCGGCTTCTGCTGTGCCAGCCATTTCCGGTCTGGCAGAAGTGGATTACTTGACCAGCACGACCTTATTAGAGCTAAAGAAAGTGCCGAAACGCCTGACAGTCATCGGTTCCGGCTATATTGGTGTGGAATTGGGCCAGCTATTTCACCACCTCGGTTCAGAAGTCACACTGATACAAAGAAGTTCGCGTTTGTTCAAGGAATATGATCCGGAAATCTCGGAAGCCCTCACGAAAGCTTTGACCGAGCAAGGCATTCAGTTAGTGACCGGTGCCACATACGAGCGAATTGAACAGGATGGAGAGGTGAAAAAAGTTTATGTCGAGGTGGATGGCCAGAAGCGGATCATCGAATCCGAACAATTGCTGATTGCAGCTGGCCGAAAGCCCAATACGGAAAGCTTGAATCTGCAGGCGGCGGGTGTCGAAACAGGACGTCTTGGAGAAATTCGGATTGATGATTATGCCAAGACCACCAATGAACGGATTTATGCAGCGGGCGATGTTACACTGGGTCCTCAGTTTGTCTATGTAGCGGCTTATCAAGGGCGAGTGGCGGCAGGAAATGCGGTCGGTGGACGGAGTGAAAAACTGGATTTGGCCGTTGTGCCGGGCGTCACGTTTACAGCGCCGGCGGTTGCCACGGTCGGCTTGACAGAGAAACAGGCAAAAGAAAACGGCTATGACGTCCTTACTTCCGTCCTGCCGTTGGAGGCTGTTCCGCGAGCGCAAGTGAACCGGGAAACGACCGGAGTATTCAAGTTGGTGGCGGATGCGACAACACGCCAGCTGCTGGGCGGGCATATCGTAGCGGAAAATGCTGGAGATGTCATCTATGCGGTGACGCTTGCCGTAAAATTCGGTTTGACCATTGAAAATCTTAGCGAAACCTTCGCGCCGTATCTAACCATGGCCGAAGGGGTAAAGCTGGCTGCGCTAACGTTCGACCAGGATGTTTCCCACTTGTCATGTTGTGCCGGGTAAAACTGACTATTGATGAAGATTTAAGCTGTTTATAGGGAGCCCACTTGAACAACTAGGAAGCAGACGGATAAATCAAGCACATTGCGACAGCCGTTCAATTATATGACTGGATTGGAGCAAGTGCTTGCTTAATTAGAGTCTCTATCATGTTATGGGAGCCATGAGGATAAATAAGTTTCTTTGGTTTACATATCATTAATTTATCTGAATTTGCTTGAATACAAAGGGGGAGAAGAGGTGGTGCTGCAAGCACATCTTCTCTCCTTATTAATTTGTTTAAGTTTCCTTTTACGAAGGCATTTCTCATATCCATTTCAAGCTTTAGCCCTCATGATTACGAAGTGAATTTAATAAAAAATATCGAGAAATTTATGACTTAAAAGCTCTGTATGCCCGTAAAGTGCCAACCACGGTTGAAAATTGCCCCGTCTCTTCAATTGCAGCAAATCCGGTTTCTTTCAAGAGATTTGGAATAATGCCTTTGACATGTGGTGAAGTGGTTTCAAATCCATCTAGGAATTGGACTGGGAAGAAGGCAACACGCATCAAGCCATTTTGCGGTTTATCGAAATCAAGGATATGAAATTGGCCGCCTGATTTGAGTGTCCGATGAACTTCTTCAAATGTTTCCTTCTTCTTCTCTAGCGTCAAATGATGAATAAATAAACTGGTGAAGACATGATGAAATAGATGATTGGCAAAAGGAAGCCAATCGGAAAATCCTTCCTCAAATCGGATGTGATGGACTTGATTTTCTTTTACCTTCTTTTTGGCGACGGCTAATATTTCGGGATCAGCGTCGACCCCAACCACATGCACTCCGGGTTGTGAACGTTGAAGGAAAAGAGCGAGCGTCCCTGTGCCACAAGCCAGATCCATTACCACTTCCCCGGGTTCAAGGGCTGCTTGATGGACCAGATGCATTTTTAATTTCTTTTCCTGCATCCCCCATTGAATTAACGGATCATAGAACCGGGTCATCCAATGGTATTTGAGTGCCGGTATATAGGCTCCTTTTTTGTCTGCCTTCATGAAGATCGCATCCTTTCAATATAAGTAGATTTTTCGTCATAAGGAACTCTCGTGTGGGAATAGCGAGTAAATTAATCATCTAGTCTGTTAATCATCGCACCAGTAGGTCACAAATACACAAATGTAAAAAAATCCGGCCTGCGCTTATGAATGTGCAGGCCGGTCTCGATGTGTGTTCGCTATAAATTACTTTTTATTCAACATATGAATCGGGTGGCCCATGATTCCTTCCGCAGCTTCCGCCAAGGGCTCGGGTAACGTTGGGTGGGCGTGAATCGTCAGGCTGAGGTCTTCGGCAGTCGCCCCGGTCTCAATGGCAAAGACGGCCTCGGCAATGAGGGACGACACTTCCGGTCCGACCATCTGGACGCCCAATACCCTTTTCGTCTCTTTTTCGGCTACAATTTGTACAAAGCCGTCGGCATCGGAAATGGATAAGGCACGGCCGTTCGCTTGGAACGGAAAACGACTGGAAACCGTTTCATAGCCCTGTTCTTTTGCCGCTTTTTCGGTCAATCCGGTATACGCCACTTCCGGATCGCTGAAGATAACAAACGGCATCGCTTGAAAATCAATCACACTTTTTTGTCCGCTTGCCACCTCTGCCGCAATCTTGCCTTCATAACTCGCTTTGTGGGCAAGAAGATCACCGCCTGCACAATCGCCGATTGCGTACACATGGTCAATCGTGGTTTGGCATTGGTTATTAATCTTGATAAACCCGCGCTGATCAAGTTCCACACCAATATTTTCTAAACCGATTTTTCCGGTGTTCGGTTTTCTCCCGATGGAAACCAAGCAGTAATCGCCGGTAACGGTTTCTTCCTTGCCATTCACCTGGAACCGGACATTGACTTCTTCACCCGTATTTTCACCGCCTTGGACCATAGCATTGGTGATGACGGTGATTCCTAAATCTTTTAAGTGACGTTTTACCACATTTGTCAGTGCTGAGTCCGTTCCCGGAAGAAGGGTATCCGTTCCTTCCAGGATGGTCACTTTGGCCCCGAATTTTGCATAGGCTGTTCCGAGTTCCAATCCGATATACCCGCCGCCGACTACCACTAAATGGTTCGGTACTTCCTGGAGTGTCAGAGCTTCTGTTGACGAGAGAATCCGTTCTTGATCGAACGGCAGGCTTTTCAGTTCGGTCGGCAGGGAACCGATTGCCAGAATCAGATCTTTGTAGGTATAGAGCTGTTCTCCGTCTGCAGTTTTGACTTTTACCTGCTGGGATTCAGTCAGGTAAGCCTCGCCGCTAATGACTTCCACACCATTGCCTTTCAGCAAGGTCTGGACCCCACTCGTCAATTTGTTCACGATGCCATCCTTCCATTTCACAACTTCCGGCATGTCCACGACCACTTCGCCCGAAACCTTGATGCCCATGGAGCCGGCATGTTGGATGTGTTTTACTCGTTCAGAAGCACTGATCAGCGCCTTGGAAGGGATACACCCCCGGTTCAGGCAAACGCCGCCTAATTCGGCCTTATCCACTAACACCACTTTTTTCCCTAGCTGTGCAGCACGAATGGCCGCCACATAGCCGCCCGATCCGGCTCCAATCACCAATAGATCAAGATCCTTTTTTGCTTCTTCAGTCATTTCTGTTTCCTCCTTTAGCATTTGGTCATTGAATAAAATGAGGATTCTGCTTATTTTATATCGCAAATGAGGGACTGCACTAACAATGTGCTGCTTCGTGACAGGGAAGCCCCTTCTAAAACTCCATACCCTTTATCTCAAGAATTAAATAAGATCGTGCTGCAGACTGGATGAGCGATAGTATGTATTTCAGAAAAGAGCTTTCCATTTGGCTGGAAAGCTCTTTTCGTTACTCTTTTACGCGCATTAGCCGTAAGCTGTTGAGCGCGACCAGAAGGGTAGCACCCATATCCGACATAATGGCGATCCATAGCGTCAACCAACCCGGGATGACAAGTAGCAATGCGATCGCTTTAATGCCAATCGCAAATGCGATGTTCGCTTTGATGATGTTCAATGATTTCCGGCTTAACTTCACCGTGAACGGCAGTTTGCTCAAATCATCGCCCATTAAGGCGACATCCGCCGTTTCCAAGGCGGTATCGGTGCCGGCGCCGCCCATGGCGATTCCGACTGTGGAGGCGGCGAGTGCCGGGGCATCGTTTACCCCGTCCCCGACCATCGCGACATTGCCGTACTCGGCCCGTAAGCGTTTGATGAAATTCAATTTGTCTTCCGGCATCAGTTCGGCCTGGATTTCAGTGACGCCGACCTGCTGGCCGATGGCCTGACCGGTCCCTTTGTTGTCACCCGTCAGCATGATTGTCTTCTTGATGCCCATTTGATGCAGCTTCTGGATGACTTCCTTGCTGGATTCACGGACTTCATCCGCCACGGCAATGACCGCGAGGATAGTTTGTTCCGTTCCGATGATCATGGCTGTCTTGCCCTGATTTTGAAGGGCTGTTACATTTTGTTCCAAGTTCTCATCGGCACTTGCGGCGCCCAGCTCGTTGAAGAGGATCGGGCTGCCGATATAGTACGTGGTTCCTTCGACGGTTCCTTTAATCCCTTTGCCGGTGATGGAAGAGAAGTCCTCGACCAAGACCGAAGAATAAGAAATATTTTCTGCATCCGCTTTTTTCATGATGGCCGAAGCAAGGGGATGCTGCGAGCGGTACTCCAGCGCCGTGACGATGGACAGCAGCTCTTTTTCATTTACTTGGTTGTTCATGACTTCAAAATCCGTGACGACGGGAACCCCTTTGGTCAGGGTACCGGTCTTGTCAAATGCGATGGCCTTCAGCGCACCCATTTCCTCCAAGTACACGCCGCCTTTGATCAACACGCCTTTTTTTGCGGCGTTCCCGATGGCGGACACGATTGAAATCGGTGTCGAAATGACCAAAGCACACGGGCAGCCTACGACTAGCACAGCCAATCCTTGGTAGACCCAGGTTTCCCAGCTGGCATCAAACAGAAGGGGAGGAACGATGGCTACAAGCGCAGCAACGACCATGATAATCGGTGTATAATATTTGGCAAATTTATCGACAAACGCCTGCGAAGGAGCCCGTTCGCCTTGTGCTTCCTCAACCAGGTGGATGATTTTCGCAATGGTTGTGTCTTCAACCAACTTCGTGACTTTGACTTCGAGCAAGCCTTCTTCATTCAGCGTGCCCGCGAAGACGTCATCGTTCACCGTTTTGGCGACCGGCACGGATTCCCCGGTAATCGCCGCCTGATTGACCGCCGAATAGCCGTTGGTCACCGTGCCGTCCATGGCAATCTTCTGTCCGGGTCTGACAATCATGGTGTCGCCCACCACAATGTCGTCCACCGAAATCAGCTGTTCCTGGCCATTCCGCCGGACGAGTGCTTCTTTCGGGGCAATGTCCATCAACGAACGGATGGATTGGCGGGCACGGTCCATGGAATAGCGTTCCAGTGCTTCACTGATCGCAAAGAGGATGACCACGATAGACGCTTCCGCCCATTCGCCGATAAAAGCCGCCCCGATGACGGCAACGGTCATGAGGGTTTTCATGTCGAAATCCAGGCGTATTAAATTCTGGAAACCGACTTTGAAGAGCGAGTACCCACCAATGACAATGGCTGCCACGAATAGGAGGGAGGTTATCAAATTTTCTTCTCCATTAACGTACTGGGAAATGTACCCGAAAACGATCAACAGGGTGGAGTAGAGCAAAGTGCTATGTTTTTGGTAGAACGGCACGTTGTCCTCTTTTTTGACTGTCACTTTTTCGGCTTCCGTTTTCGAACCAGCTGGCCGACCTGTAATTTCAGGAGCGACCTTCAGGTTTTCAAACGCCCCGGCTTTCTCCAATTCTTCGACGGTGGCTGCCCCGTAAACGGAAATCTTTGAAGCGCCGAAATTCACTTTGGCATCTTGGACACCGGGAAGCTGCTTGACGTTGTTCTCGAATTTCCCGGCGCAGTTGGCGCAGGTAAAGCCTTCGACCCGGAAAACGTTTTTGTCCTCTTTAGCCATGTTCACTTCCGGGAGCGACTGACGTTTCGGTTTTTCCGGTGCCACTTTCAAATTCTCGAACGCCCCGGCTTTTTCCAATTCCTCGACCGTTGCCTCGCCGTAAACCGCAATTTTAGAAGCCCCGAAGTTCACTTTCGCATCTTGGACTCCGGGAAGATTTTTGACATTCTTCTCAAATTTCCCAGCGCAGTTGGCGCACGAAAAACCCTCCACCCGGAAGACATTTTTTTCCTCATCTATCTTTGTTTTCTCAACCAACTTCAACAACCTCCTTTTGATGGATGAAGGCCACTTGCACCAAGTGTTTCACATGCGCATCGTCCAATGAATAGTAAACCAATTTCCCTTCTTTGCGGTAGTTTGCCAAACCCATATTTTTTAACAGTCGCAGGTGGTAGGAGGCAGTCGCCACAGAAGAGCCGATGATATTGGCGACGTCACAGACACAGAGTTTGTCTTCCAGCGATAAGGCATAAGCAATTTTAATTCTTGTATCATCAGATAATGCCTTGAAAATTTTCGCCACTTCCAACGGATTTTGTTCCGAAAGTTGTTGCTGGACTCGCTCTACTTTTTCCTCATCCACACATAAAATTTCGCACGTATCTTTACTCATTTTATTTTCCCCTTTTCATCAATTTAATTTTTTGCAGCAAGCTTTTCTTCTATATGAATAGAAAAAGAGAAAAATCACTTCAGCTCACCAGACTCCAAAGGAAACGGAATGTCCCGTTCTCCACCATGATCAAGATGCCGAGTCCGATAAAGACAACCGGCACAATCCAGCGTTCCCATTTTTCAATCGTTTCAGAGACCGATTTAACGGATGCCAAACGGTAACTGAGGTAACACAAAATAGCGATCATAATGGCAAAGACGACAAGCATCACAACGGTTTCACTTGGATTTAAGGTTGAAAAGTAGGGTATGTAGACACCGATGTTATCCCCGCCAGCCGCCAGTGTAATGATCGTTATGGTGACAAACAAGCGATTGGACTTGCCGGAAGACAAGCGGGACAGGAGATCCTCTTCGTCGTTCTCTTCTTCCTCTCGCTTCCAAACCTTGACTCCCAAATAAATCGGTATGAGACCGAGCAGGCCGACCCAGTGAGTCGGTACGAGCGTCAAGCCATACGCAGCCAATAGACTGACACCCACTAATATGGCTGTTCCCAAATATTGACCGATGACTATGGATTTTAACTGCCCTTTTTTCATCGTCTGCGAAAACAGGATCAACAAAATGATGACATAATCAATGCTGGTCGCAACGTAAGCTGCAACAGCGGAAAAAATTGTCGTAATCAGCTCCACCAACTCCTTTGTGGATACTAGAGCCAACTAATATCCTTCTAATAGTTATACGTTCAAACGAACGTTTGATTAATGCAAGTGTACAAATATTTCGCTAGATTGTCAATTATACATTCAAATGATTGTTTTAATATTGAACAGGCTTGTTAGAATGAACAGGGAGTGACAAGCGGCAAGGCGAATCGGAAAATTGGTATAGCTAATCCGGACTTGTCCTGTTAAGCATTCTATTTCTATGAATGCTAGAAAATGTATGTGGGAACGATGCCGATTAATTGATTGATAAATCACGATAGGAAAGAGGGTTACTATGAAGAAGAACAATAAGAAGAAACAATCGGGGATGAAGCTCGCTGTTCTCCTGACGTTAGTGGCAGTTGGGATTCTCGCAGCAATCGTAGTATTGACAAATCAGGAAAGCACCTCATCAGTGGAAACCGCTGGAGTTGATATTACTGGCCAGCCAACACTTGGAGAAAGTGGTGCACCGGTCACAGTCATCGAATTTGGCGACTTCAAGTGCCCGTCCTGTAAAGCATGGGGAGAAATGGTGTATCCGTAGCTGGTGGCGGACTATGTTGACACAGGAGATGTGAAATTCTCCTATATCAATGTTCTCTTCCATGGCAATGAATCGGTCGTGGGCTCTTTGGCAGCTGAAGCCGTTTACGAACAAAACCCGGAATCCTATTGTGACTTCCACAAAGCCTTATTCGCGGCACAGCCGTCTGAACATGCACTCAACGTAAGGGCAAGCGCCACCGATGCAGCCCCCACAAGTAAGTTTCGTTTTGTCATATTAAATCGCCTCTTTCTGTTCGTCTTTCACTCAGTCTATCTTAATAATTTGCATTTGCTGTGCAGAAGAAATGGCATCTTCTTGAAGGAGAATGGTTTGCGTGGTATAGAATAGACCTTTCTGCACAAAAAGTCGAAACTTTTCCGTTAAACTGAAGAAGCACAATGATTTCTAGAAAAAAGCAATTTGGAGGAAAAATCAAATGACGAAAAAGAGAACGGCCATAGGTATACTGTTGGCTTTGCTTTTGCTGGCAGGATGCAGCAACGATACAGCGGATTCATTTGAAGTTCCGTTTGAAGGAGAACTGAGACACGTCCACGGTATGGGCTATGCAGGAGGTGGGAACGATTTGTATTTTGCATCACACAGCGGTCCAAAAATTTATCGCGATGGCGAATGGTTTGAAACAGCGGATAATTTTTTCGATTATATGGGCTTTAACGCTGTAGATGAAGGCTTTTATTCTTCGGGACACCCGAGCGCAGATTCGGATTTGCCTAATCCGCTTGGGATTCAGCGGAGTACAGATGGCGGAGAAACCTTGGAAGAGATTGCATTTCAAGGAGAAACGGACTTTCATGCGATGGCTGTAGGGTACACCAGCCATGATATTTTCCTGCTCAATCCAGCAAAAAACTCTTTGCTGGAAGCCGGATTTTACAAAAGTAACGATAAAGGAGAATCGTGGGAACCTGTGAAGGCTGAAGGGTTGAATGGGGAAGTGATTGCGCTCGCCCTTCATCCGACAGATTCGAACTTCGTTGCTGCAGCTACTTCTACAGGTGTGTATTTCTCACGTGATGGCGGCGAAAATTTTGAGGCGATTACATCGGAAAATGAAACAGGCACAGCGGTGCATTTCACCGAAGACCACCTGTACTTCGGGAGCTTCAGGACAACAGCGGCTTTGATGAAGTATACGATTGAAAATGAAGAGCTGGAGACGCTGAATATACCGGATCTTTCGGAAGATGCCATCGCTTTTATCGCACAAAATCCGAATGATGAAAGGGAACTGGCGATCTACTCACTCCAGGGCAATGCTTACTTGTCGGAAGACGGATCACAGATCTGGGAAACGCTGCTGCAAGGTGGGAAAACCGATTAAAGAAAAAATGAAGAAGAATTACTGGCCCGGATGAGCGCGTTGTTGCGCAGAAGAACCCCGAAAAGCACTATTGAAGTCGATGGATTGTTATGGGATGAGGACCGGTTTGAACTCACATACGGCAAACATTTCATCAAATTGACGCCAAAAGAATTTCTGATGGTGGGCCATCTGATGAAAAATACCAATAAAGTGTTCACAAGGGAACAGCTGATCCAGTTGATCTGGGGATTTGATTCGGAGACGGAAGGAAGGACCATTGATTCGCATGTACGGAATGTGCGGGAAAAAATTCGGCAATCTGGATTTCCAATCAATGACCATTTTATCACCGTGTGGGGGATGGGCTACAAATGGATCCATGAAATGGAATAATACTAGATAAAGATAAAAGGCTCATCGGAAAATATCTCCAATGAGCCTTTTCGGGTAAATTACGCAACGTTACGGCAAGCTTCTGCACATCTGCGGCAAGCTTCCGCACAGCGTTTGCAATGGTCGTGATGGTCGGCGTGCTTCTCGCATTCATCTGCGCATGCTTCACAAATGGTTGCGCAAACGGCTGCCAGTTCGGAAACGAACGGCGAATTGCGGGTAATTGCATGTTCCAGAAATGCGCAAATGTCTGCACATTCACGGTCTAATCGAATACATTGGGCCATCATCTTCACATCTTCTTCCTGCAGACAAGCATCAAAACAATGGTTACATTCCGCCGCACAATCGTGCAATGCCTTAATCAATTCCTGATGTTGTTCATGAGCCATGCTAAAACCTCCATTTTTTATATTTTTGCTTCCGTTTCTAATATTCCCTCTACTTTCCAGACTAAACGGAAATACCGAAACTCCATAGAAACTGCACAAATTTATTGGCGAAACAGCAAACTCTTTCCGAAAAAAACAAAAAGTATATCTGGTGATAGCCCATTGTCGGCCGTTTATAGAAAAGTAATCGAATATCAAATCAATAGGGTGGTTTTTTCTTTTTGGTCACAGTAAATTCCTTGGGCGTCCAGAAAACAAAGACAAAGTAAAAATGAAACTGAAAACTTGATATACCCTCATGAGGTATGTTAAGTTTATGGAAATACTACTCTAGGAGGAATAAGAATGATTGAAACATTAAAAGTACAAGGCATGTCCTGCAGCCACTGTGTAAACTCGGTTGAAACTGGCGTCGGTGAACTCGAAGGGGTTTCATCTGTGGCAGTTGATCTTAAAAAAGGTGAAGTGGCAGTGGATTATGACGCTGGCAAGACATCATTAAACGAAATTCAGGAAGCGATTGAAGAACAAGGATATGCCGTCGTATAAGAGTGCTTTCATAGCACTCTTTACTTTTAAAAGAAATATACGCCGCGGTAGTATATTGGGGGCTTTGTGGCTGTTAAGAATGTCATAAGGGTAATTGGAATAAAGAAGCACTATTTTGAAGGAGGCGTACTGAATGGCTAAAAGTGAAAAAGACCATCACCACCATCACGACGAACAAACAGATCACAGTAAAATGGACCATTCCAAACATGTTGGGCATGTCTATCATGAAGCTCAAGTAAAAGAGGGCATTCAAGACCACAGCAATCTCTCCCAGAACCATGAACATCATGACCATTCCGATCATAGCGGGCATGATCACGGCCATCATCACCACGGTAATTTTAAAGAGATTTTCTTGAAGTCGCTGCCGGTTGGCATCATCATTCTGTTATTGTCGCCGATGATGGACATTCGGCTTCCCTTTCAATTCACTTTTCCATACTCGGATATTGTGGTCGCAGGATTAGCAACCATCTTATTGGTTTATGGGGGGAAACCTTTCTTTCAGGGGGCGATAGAAGAATTCAGGCAAAAAGCGCCGGGTATGATGGCCCTTATTTCTTTAGGGTTGTCCGTTTCCTATCTGTATAGCATTTATGCGGTGCTGGCACGCTATGTGACTGGCGAACACATCATGGACTTTTTCTTTGAATTTGCTTCCTTGCTGTTGATCATGCTCCTTGGACATTGGATCGAAATGAAGGCTGTCGGAGAGGCAGGAGACGCGCAAAAATCGCTCGCTGAATTGGTGCCGAAAGATGCACATGTGGTATTGGAAGACGATTCCATTGAGACGCGTCCCGTAAATGAGCTGAAAGTCGGAGACCTTGTACGGGTTCAGGCCGGAGAAAATGTCCCTGCCGATGGCATCATCAAAAGAGGCACCTCCCGGATCAATGAAGCTTTGCTGACGGGGGAATCTAAACCCATTGAAAAAGGAGCCGGAGACAAAGTAATCGGCGGTTCCACGAACGGTGCAGGCATCTTATATCTTGAAGTACAGGAAACCGGCGACCAATCGTTCATTTCTCAAGTTCAAACCCTGATAAGCCAAGCGCAGGATCAACCTTCAAGAGCTGAAAATCTTGCTCAAAAAGTAGCCGGCTGGCTGTTTTATATCGCCATTGCGGTGGCTTTCATCGCTTTTGTCGTTTGGCTGTACATTGCTGACATTCAAACCGCTATTCTTTTTACGGTTACGACATTAGTCATTGCATGTCCACACGCTCTCGGCCTTGCCATTCCGCTGGTTATTGCACGAAGCACCAGTTTAGGTGCAAGCCGCGGGCTGTTGGTGAAAGACCGCGAAGCATTGGAGTTAGCAACTAATGCTGATGTAATGATACTGGATAAAACGGGTACGTTGACTACTGGCGAATTTAAAGTTTTGAACATGGAATCACTGGATGGTCAATATACCGAAGCCGAAATCGCGGCGTTAATGGCAGGGATTGAAGGCGGATCCAGCCACCCAATCGCCCAGTCAATAGTCCAATACGCTGAGAAACAAGGGATTCAGCCTGTCCACTTTGATTCGATTGATGTTGTGTCGGGTGCGGGTATAGAAGGAAACGCCAATGGCCGCAAATACGAATTGATCAGCCAAAAGGCACTTGGAAGAGATGTAGCGGTGGATGTTCCCAAAGGGGCAACATTAAGTATACTGGTTGAGGACGGGAATCCGATCGGTACGGTCGCATTAGGCGATGAATTGAAAGAAACGAGCAGAACGCTGATACAGGCATTGAAGCATTACAATATAAAACCGATTATGGCTACAGGCGACAATGAAACGGCTGCCCAAGGAGTAGCAGAGGAACTGGGCATTGAATACAGAGCCAATCAATCGCCGCAAGATAAATATGATTTAGTGGAATCACTGAAAAATAATGGACAAACGGTCATTATGGTCGGCGACGGCGTAAACGATGCACCATCCCTTGCAATAGCAGACGTGGGTATTGCAGTCGGTGCGGGAACGCAAGTCGCTATTGATTCCGCTGATGTGATTTTGACTCAGTCGGATCCAGGAGATATTGAATCCTTTATCGAATTGGCCAACAAAACAACCGGTAAAATGAAACAGAACCTCGTGTGGGGAGCCGGATACAACTTTATCGCCATTCCCATAGCTGCGGGGGGTCTAGCTTTCATTGGAATTACGTTGGTTCCTGCAGTAGGAGCAGTTCTGATGTCCGTATCCACCGTTATCGTGGCTATTAATGCGATGACATTAAAGCTAAAGAATTAGACCTGTCAAACCCCGTGTTTAAAAGTCGTACACGAGAAGTGCTGCCTTCCAAAAGTTGAATTCTTTAACTTTTGAGGTATCGTTTTAAATGAGATTAAAGTCAAACAAAGGTTTTAAGACTTTGGATAATTAAATATAGTTAACATAGAAGAAATTATAGGAAGAGAAGAAGTCAAAAAAGCTTCTTCTCTTTTCTTATTAGATTCTTTTAATACATAAAAAGTTTTCGAAAATAGAGCAATCAATAATTAAAATGGGCATAATAGGAACGAACGTTCTTATTGGAGGGGAAGGATATGACAGAAAGAAACAGTGTTAGTGATAATAATGAAAGAAAGCATACACAATGGGATGGACTTTTTGTCTCACAGCATGCCTGGGATTCCGATAATGTAAGCGATCCGCAGCCAATGCTCAGTGCCGATGAAAAACAAGCCATCTGGGATATGCTGCTCGTTGCCCTTGACCGCCAATGTACCGTCTTCATTCAATCCTGGGAAGACTGTCATTTCAAATTCCATCGGTGCACGATTCGAGAAATAGATGATCCCCAGCGTATTGTCACCTACGAAGATCCATTTGGTGAATGGCAGCTTGCCATCGATATGATTACTTCCATGCATATGCTGGACTAAACAAAAAATAAAAAAATCTACCATTTGGAAAGGGGCAATATTAGGCGCTATTTTATATATTGCTTTTGTTTTACAGACGGTCGGTTTGCAATACACAACGCCTTCTAAAAATGCATTTCTAACAGCTCTTAATGTTGTCATTGTGCCGATCATTGCTTATTTGATTTACAAGCGCAGGATTGACCGATTTGAAATAGCCGGCTCAATCCTCGCAATCATTGGCATTAGCTTTTTATCATTGCAAGGTTCTCTGACAATCAACATAGGGGATGTCTTTTCTCTTGCATGTGCGGTTGCCTTTGCTTTCGATATTTTTTACACCAATCTATTTGTTCAGAAGGAAGACGCCATTTCACTCACGATAGTACAATTTATAACAGCATCCGTGATAAGTGTAGCCGTAGTGTTCTTTCAAGGGGGGATTCCGCCAGCTATTGAAAAGGAAGCTTTGTATTCACTTGTTTATTTAGCCGTCTTTTCGACAGCTATTGCCTATCTTTTCCAAAATATGGCCCATCAATATACCACAGCCACAAAGGCGGCCATTATTCTATCAACAGAAGCCGTTTTCGGCATGCTGTTGTCCGTTTTATTTCTGCACGAAGCACTGACAGGTCGTATGCTTATGGGCGCTGCGTTGATCCTCGTAGCTATCTTGCTTGCTGAAGTAAAGCCAAGATTCCACAAAAAAATGTTGAGAAACTCACGTTCATGAAGTTGTAAACTAAGAAGTATTCAAAGTGATGATGGTAGAAAATCATTCTGAAATATCGAAAGAAATTCAACTTACACACCAAAAATTATAGGAAGAGAAGAAGCTTGGTTGTGAGCATCTTCACTTCTTTTTTTTCATACAAGTATGCTTTTACGAATGATAGATAATAAATAAGAAGAAATGGAAAGTGATAAAATGCTTTTGTGTGGTTACTAGATATTATAAGAAGAGCATAGCATTTTGGGAGTTTAATAGTGTTAAAAAGGAGTGTCTGGTTTAACTCTACAGCAATTAAGATATGCATTAGAAGTAGCAAATAAGGGATCTATGAATGAAGCTGCTAAAAGTTTATATATATCTCAGCCGAGTTTATCAAATGCGATTAAGGATTTGGAAAAGGAAATTAAAATAAGTATTTTCGTTAGAACGAATAGAGGAGTTGTTGTTTCTAATGAAGGTGCGGAGTTTTTAGGGTATGCACGCCAGGTGTTGCACCATGAAATTTGGTTTTGACATCGACGATATATTAATCGATTTACGCAAGCATGCGTTTACCATCTACAATCAAAAACTAGGCAAAAATGTGCCGCTTGACCAGTTCACGAATCTCGAACGTGTTGAAATTCACGAGCTGTTTGATCTGACGGACGAGCAAGGCGTCTTTAGAAGACATCTACTATACAACGTGCCCGATTTATCCAAATGCCTTAGAAACATTACTCGAGCTCGATCAGCAAGGTCATGAAATCTATTACATCACCGCAAGACCCAAAGAGCACGGAGAGCGAACAAAAGAATGGATGAAAGCACAAGGCTTCCCAGTTCAAGATGACCGTTTCTTCTATGGCATGCAAGACGGCGAAAAAGTAGAGATCATCAAACGCTTAGGTCTGAATTATTACTTTGATGATAAGCCGGATGTGGTCAATACATTGCTGAAAGAAGAAAATCTCAAAGTCATCCTCAAAGATCAGTCCTATAACCGCCATTTGACGTTTACCCGTCTAGTGGACTGGACAGATATTCAGCAGATTTTAGAAACGAAGCAGGTATAAATGGCAGCCGTTCTCTGGCGGTTCGGAATGTGGCTATACGAAAAAATAGGCTAGCAGTCTACGTTGACTGCCAGCCTTTTTGTATGTCCTAATTAATGAGAAACAATAGAATCGATCAGTTTTACATGTTCTGACCCGATGCCAAAGATATGGTGTGTCTTCTCTTCGCCTAAATAATAACTAGTTTCGCTACCTTCAGGGCTATAGGAATAGCGATAAGTGACAGTAGCCGATTGAGACGCTTCCACATTGGAAGCAGCTAGCAATTTCTCCTCTTCCAACATGCCACTATAGAGGGTTGCTTTATAGTGCGTTTCGCTACCTTCTCGAAATTCGATATAGGCGACAGGAGCATTATCGAACAAAGCGTCCATTGCAGTATCGGTCTCTACATAAGGAAATTCGTAAACCGATACGAGCTCTGAAAAAGCAGCATCTACTTTAATGAAACTTTGGACTTCTTCACCAGTTCCCGCATCGATCACATGAATCGAATCAATTGAAGGAACAGCGTTCAAAACAGCTCGAATGGCGCGTTCTTCTCTGTCTGACACCCAAGAAACCACTAACAGCACAGCAACTAACACGGGAATTGCGACGAGCCACTTTTTCATTTGACATCTCCTCAAATCGAACATATTAACAGAACATTCTGATTTCTAATATCTTACAATTTAGTATAAGCTATTCCATTTGGAAAGCACAATGTTATGAAGCGACAGATTCAAAATATATTTTAATAATAGAGTCACTAGTGTCGCATTAAAATGGGTAGGTCTTGTCCGATAAGCGGAATTGTCTGTAAATTTATTTAAACGTAAAAAA
>NZ_NOKQ01000311.1 GCF_002265435.1 Tetzosporium hominis | reverse complement strand
AGACGAATTCGCCAAGGGCAAAAAAGCCATTGAGGGGATCACATCACTTGATGATGCTTTAAAAGGAAAAGGCGGCGACGCGATCCGCGCCTTTTACGAGGAATGTCACACCCCTTTTCTACAGTTCTATGATACTTTCATAGATGAATAAATTTATGCTTTGAAGATTATTATATTGGGGATTATTTACGTTTATATTATCGTGAAGGGTTTTATTTGTGTGTTGTTTATCGATCAGCTTATGGATAAGGGCT
>NZ_NOKQ01000386.1 GCF_002265435.1 Tetzosporium hominis | reverse complement strand
GTTTTATAGCCGCCTTCAATGTAGACACCCGTTTCCAAATCGGAGATGCCTTCCGGCGAAATCTCTGATTTTAAATGGACTTCATACGTTTTGGGAACATGCTTTTTAGGCGAAAGGAGCCGATGTGCGAGCTGGCCGTCATTTGTAAGCAGCAAAAAGCCCTCTGTATCTTTATCAAGCCTGCCGGCGGGAAACGGCTCAAATCTCATCTCCTCTGGCGTCAGCAGATCGATCACTGTTTGCTGCCGGCTGTC
>NZ_NOKQ01000317.1 GCF_002265435.1 Tetzosporium hominis | reverse complement strand
CCGTTTATTCAAGAAAACTGGAAGGCGTCGGGCTTTCAAGATCCGACGAATGTCCAAAAAAACGCGGTCGATCTGATTTTGGACGGGCGTGACGTGATCGCCGAGTCGCCGACTGGAACGGGCAAAACGCTCGCATACGTCCTGCCGATTCTGGAAAAGCTGGAGGCGGATCAAAAGAACGTGCAAGCTGTGATTCTGGCTCCATCCCGCGAGCTTGTCATGCAGATTTTTGATGTGATCGTTGAATGGAAAAA
>NZ_NOKQ01000233.1 GCF_002265435.1 Tetzosporium hominis | reverse complement strand
AAGCCTTTGCCGCTCTATCAATATATGATGAATCAATATAGCCCATGCGAGCCCCTTTGGCCATCGCGTACATATACAAACACGAGCAGGAGCTTTCGAGCCAATTGTCCGGAAGTCCGCCTTTATCGACAACCTGGTGCCATAGCCCTGTGCTTTCATCTTGAAAATCAGCAATGCTTTTGACCATCTCTTGAAGCGTCCGGGTCCACTCCTGTCTTGTGCTATGCCCCTGCGGGAGCAGTTCGATCATGTCG
>NZ_NOKQ01000384.1 GCF_002265435.1 Tetzosporium hominis | reverse complement strand
GCGAGGTGATGATCAAGCCCTTCACTTTGTTCCCAATCGCAATATCACCGTCGTCAGCAATCTATCTCGTACTGTATAGGCCGGCTATTTTAGCAGATTTATGGTACAATAGAAGGAGTTTGGTAAAGGAGAGAGTATGCTATTTGTAGAGAAAAAATTAGGTCACGATTGTACATGGATAGATCTTGATGTAGACAAGATCAAAAACATGGAAGACCTTTCGGATGTCTATGGATTGGACAAGGAAACTATCG
>NZ_NOKQ01000182.1 GCF_002265435.1 Tetzosporium hominis | reverse complement strand
AGGGTCGGCAGCGGCAAATCCAGCACGTATTGTTGCAGGTCGTCATTCAACGAGATCACATCCCCTATTTAGTTAAGTGCTTAACTATAAATAATATAATTCTAAATGGGTCAACTGTCAATTACCTGCTTCCTATACGCTCCGGGAGTCATTCCCGTCAACGTTTTGAAATTTCGATGAAAGTGAGTCAGGGTGTCGTACCCGCAGATTTCAGCGATTTGTCCGATAGATTTCTCGTGGTGTAGCAGGAGCTCT
>NZ_NOKQ01000157.1 GCF_002265435.1 Tetzosporium hominis | reverse complement strand
TTGTTATAGAAAAATCGCGTTTCATCTGTCATTTAAGCCGTGTTTCTACCGAACAAGAGGCACAGGAATTTATACAGAAAATAAAGAAACAGCACTGGAATGCGACTCATAATTGCTCGGCTTACGTAATTGGCGAGAACGATCATATCCAAAAAGCCAATGATGATGGAGAACCAAGCGGTACAGCGGGAGTGCCAATGCTTGAAGTATTAAAAAAACGCGGACTTAAGGATACTTGCGCCGTCGTTACACGAT
>NZ_NOKQ01000236.1 GCF_002265435.1 Tetzosporium hominis | reverse complement strand
TTATACACATACTTATCCACTTCTTCATTAGCGTTGTCCACAATTTGTGGATAACGCTTGTTTTATTACAGGACATCTTTTATACTTTCAAAAGGATTACACGCGTAAAACAATCGTTTTATTGTTGTGAATAAGGAGTTTGGTCAGAAAATGAAAACGAAAAGATGGTTTGTGGATGTAACTGGCGAGTTATCCACAAATGATCCACAAATTGCACA
>NZ_NOKQ01000223.1 GCF_002265435.1 Tetzosporium hominis | reverse complement strand
TCGCAGCGCTTTGATCGTAACGCCCGACAACAGGGCTCCGGCCATTCCGCTGGCTAAAATGATGATATCGGCAGCAGCCAAAGAAGCCACTCTGTCAAAAAGGCCGGAAAATGCCTCTCCCGGCGCCTCTACATAGCGAATCAGCTTTTCTTTATTCACAATGAAAAGGCATACAATTGGATAAATGACAGCCATGATCCATGACATTCTGAGCAGCATATTCAGCAGAAAACCGATGCCGAAAAACAGGACGAA
>NZ_NOKQ01000274.1 GCF_002265435.1 Tetzosporium hominis | reverse complement strand
ATTTCTACTTTTCCACTTTTGTTAGAATGAATGCCTTTCTCGCATAAGTAGAAATTTCTACTTTTCTACTTTTGTTAGAATGATTTAGATTTTAATACTACTCTAAAGGCTTGAATAAAGAATTTATATCAAACATCAATATTGCATAGGTGGAAATTTCCACTTTTGTTAGAATGAATGCCTTTCTCGCATAAGTAGAAATTTCTACTTTTCCACTTTTGTTAGAATGAATGCCTTTCTCGCATAAGTAGAAATTTCTACTTTTCTACTTTTGTTATAATGAATGCCTTTCTCGCATAAGTAGAAATTTCTACTTTTCTACTTTTGTTAGAATGAACGCCTTTCTCGCATAAGTAGAAATTTCTACTTTTCTACCTATGCATAGAAGAACTACTAAATATTACAATTATATTACAATTAAATTTTCATTCACACAAACTTCTACTTATGTTATTATCAGAAATATACAAAGGTAGAAGTTTGTTAGGTAGAAGTTTGTAGAAAAGGGGAGAAGAACTTATGGTGGCAAAAACGATTGTTGTAGGAAACTTTAAAGGTGGCGTAGGTAAGACTAAAGTGTCTGTCATGACTAGTTGGGAGTATTCAAATGTACATAACAAGAGAGTATTGTTAGTAGATATGGATCCTCAAGGAAATGCTAGTACTTTAATAGCTCGCACAGCTGGAATTACTGAGATAGAAAGAACAATATTTGAAGGCTTTCAGGATAGAGACTTATCAAGTGTTGTTTTAAAAGTTAATGATTATCTTGATTTAATCCCGGCAGCCGTCTCGTTTAAAAATTTCTCGAAATTTCTTTATCAAAACTATCCTACAGACCTAGATCAAATCACTTTATTAAAGACTTTACTTGAGCCCTTAAAGGAAAAATATGATTATATTATTATCGATGTTCCTCCAACTATAAGTGATTACTCAGACAATGCAATGATGGCATCAGACTATGTTCTTATAATACTGCAAGCACAAGAACTATCCCTTGAAGGTGCTGAAACTTACGTTTCATACTTGCAGTTTATGCATGATGAATACGATGCTGATATTCAAGTACTAGGGGTACTGCCAGTATTATTACGTGCTGGAGGACGAGTCGATCAATCAACGGTAGAAAGAGCCACTGAACTATTTGGAGAAGACAATGTATTCAAGAGTGTTGTTAAACATCTTGAACGTTTGAAGGCATGGGATGTGACTGGAATAAAAAATGAAGATCACCATGATCGTAAAGCTCATCAAATCTTTTTAGATGTTATAAAAGAGATGGATGAAAAGCTGGTTCGTCTTGAGGAGGAGGAATCTAATGTCTGAGACTGGAAACAAAGGACCTCTAATCAAAAAGAAACCAAAGCCAATGGATCGACCTAAACCAGTCAATATTAATGCAGGCTCAAACAGTGGATTTAAATTTAACTCTGAGCCTTCTAGTCCTGTAATAGAAGTTGAAAAGAATCCTGTAAGTAAACCTAGCAACCAAAAAGAAGATGCTTCTACAAATAAAAAAGATAGCACTGCAAGAAAAAAACGAGCAAGCGTAGTAGGTAAAAACGACAGTGTTAAATCGATAAAAGTTCCTTATGATATTCATGTAAAGATAGGTGTTCTGGGGAAATTTATGGATGAAAATAAAACATATGCTATCCTCTCTGAACTGATTGATTACTACCAAAAGAATGAATTGACTGACAGGCAGCAAAAGCAATTTGAATTTATGACAGATTTCTTAAATCACGATTAATCATTCTCGCAAAAGTAGAAATTTCCACTTAACAAAAGTAGAAATTTCTACTTTTGTTACGTGGGGGTATTGAATGAGATACTTAGTCCGATCTATTAATGAAGATGTCATTTCAGAAGGAGACAAGGAAGTGATTTTCGAAGACCGTGAGGTTGCTGAAAAGAGAGCCCATGAATTAAATCTTTTAACTGAACATACTTGGAAAGTCATTCCGCTTTCTGATGATCTTGATGAGCAAACCTAAGTTAAAAGAGCATTTTCACCTAAAAATGTTATAAAACATCTCGCAGGATTGAAAAACTCATTAAATTTTCCTTGATATTTTGAAAACGATTAACTGTCTCTTAACTTGTAACTAAGAATATTAGTAATAATAATGAATTTATATATAAAGCTAAATTATTAATCATGTAGAAGAAATTGAAATAGTAAATAGCACTATTAGTACCTAACTGATAAGAACGAGAGACTTCATAAAAAAACCCCTATAAGAATAGGAGTTTTTCTAAGTAAAAAGTAAAAGTAAGTTGATACTATTAAATCTTTATCACGGACTCTGATCACCGTTCTCTGTGTACGACTGTCCTACAGTAATACCAGACGCGTTTGTACCATGCCAAAGAACTCTACTTGTTAATGTCATATCAAAAGAAACTAAACCTATGCCATTGTAACCACCGATTGTTACTTTATAATCTCCCTGAGCATTGATATCGTATCCGAGTTTTTCAGCTCTAGCGTCTGTAATTGATGCAGAAGCTTGAATCGCAGTAGGAAAGATTGATCTTGTTCCAGCAGTAGATGCGGTTGTTAATCTAAGACCATCAGATTTAACTGTATAATTTGTCAGTAAACCTGTAATTGAATCAGGATATGCATAAGCAGTTATATTGTAATTAATCTGATATGCATATGGAGTTGATCTATGAGCTCTATAAATATACTGAGTTGAACTAGTGCTAGCTAAAGTAACAAAATCATTCAAACCAGAAACCATATCAGTATTTTCTGTAGTTTCAGTTGTAATAGTTAGAATAGCACCACTCTCTCCTAATTCATAAGGTTGATTCGCAACTAAATCTTCGTTAGAAAAGTCAAAGCTATTTAAATCAGCTTCTAAAAGATTTGCGTATTCTTCTCTTACTTTAGGATCAGTTGAGTTTAATAACTCTACTTCTTCTGTTGTTAACTTGCTTTTAAAACTCTTAGAATTCGAACTTTTCGACTTCGATAATTCTTTAGAATCTTTTGCCTTTTTAGATTTTACTTCTTCCAAAAATTGATCTAAAGTTGTTATCTCGAACTTTCCACTTTTTGGCTCAGCTGCAGATGCCGATGCTGTTCCAGTAAAGGTCAGTAGTAACACTGAAATCGATACTACAGATAAAAATTTCTTCATTCCCCAATCCCCTTTTTGTAATAATTTATATTTTCTTACTTTTACTTCATGATGGAAATACAGTATGGTACAATGATGAAAATACTAAAATATCTAGGAGTGTTATATTATGACAAACGTTTTTTTGGTTATTTTATTAGTAGGCTTTACTTATGGACTAGTAAAACAAATAAAATACACAATTGACTTAAAAGAAAATAGAAACACTATAAAGAATAAACGAAAAATCATTGGGAATATTATGTTTACTTTCTTTTATTCGGTTTTTTTAATTACATATGTATTGAATCTTATTAACCTACAAACGTTGGTTCAATATAATGAGTTAATTCTACAGTTATGTTTTATCTCTGTTTTATTTGCTCTTGTAAGTAAATTTTTGATTACACCAAAAAGAAATATCCAATAATTTCTTTTAAAGGATTTAAATAACTATAACATGGGTGCCATATAATTAATACATTTTTTTCAAAAATATTTCTATTTTTACATTTAATATACAGAAAATAATGAAAATACAATTGAATTTATAATAAAGAAGCGCACACCATTATGTAATGGTGTGCGCTTTTATCAACTAAAAAATACACTTTTAATCTATATTTATTTCTCAAAATATTTAAATACATTATTTAGGGAACTTTCTTTTAATGAAGTCTGAGAACGTCTTAAATATCTTCTCGCGTTGTTCTATCGTGAACTCTTCTAACCCAAAATATTTCTCCGCAAGTGCTCCAGTCTCGATGAGTCTCTTGGTCCTTAATTTTCTCTGTTCCCAACTTGCTCTTCGCTTTGTCTCGTTTTGTAATTGATTCTTCTTTTTCTTCAGTTCTGTAATCTGTTGATTCAATTCTTTTGATTTGATCAGGTTATCTTGTGGTGTCTTCATGACCATTCCACTTTTCTGAAACCGTGTCTTTTCCGTTCACTTGTCTCGCCAACATCTGAATCCATTCGATGGCTTCTTTTTCTGAACTTACATTCCAAGAACGCAATACCTCAGCCCCGATGTTCTGTTGCATCTGTCTCTCCAGGTTCTTCTGTCTCTCTTTCAACTTCTTGATCTGTTCCTCGATGCTCGTGATCTTTTCAATGTTGTTTGCCATGTTTTTCACCTCTTTTTTTATTTATACGTAAAAATTTTAACATATAGATAAAAATATTTCAGTAAAAAGGAAAAAATATGGTATAATGAATCCGAGCTTCCAAGCGAGTGCCCAGTTATACACCACCCAAAATTCGGGTTGGTGTCCTGGGGCAAAGTCCTTCGGAACTTTGTTTGTCGCCTTCGGATGTATGTAAGAAAAAAGAGAGGTGAGAGACCGTGAGTTACTTCCGACTACAAGCCAACATCATCAGCAAGAAAAGCCAGTCCGTTGTGGCCAGTGCGAGCTATCGCAGTGGAGAACAACTTTACTCGGAACGTGATGAAGAGATGAAGGGCTACAAGTCACGAGAAGTTGCTCCGGTCTCTTTTATTTTGAAGCCGGATCATGCACCTGAATGGACACTCGATCGTGAAAGATTATGGAACGAAGTCGAGAAAGTAGAGAAGGCATGGAATGCGCAGCTCGCCCGTGAAGTGCTTGTTGCTCTTCCTGTTGATCTTTCAGAAGATGCTCAACAAGAACTCATCCGGTCGTTTGTTCAAGATGAATTTGTAGAACAGGGGATGGTGGCCGATGTCTCAATCCATAGAGACAAAGAACACAATCCTCACGCTCATATCTTACTCACGGTCCGACCGTTCAATGAAGACGGTTCGTGGGGTCACAAAAAAATGCGTCAGTATGAATACGATACGGACGGTCAGATCCTACGAGACGATAACAATAACAAAGTATTTAAGACCATAGACTCGACCGACTGGAATGAACGAGAGACCTTACTCCGATGGCGCATGGCGTATGCCGATGCAATCAACACAAAGTTTCAAGAACACGGTATCAAAAAAAGTGTGTCAGCCCTCTCATTTGAAGAACAGGGACTTGATAAGATTGCTCAGGTCCGTCTTGAACGAAATGAATATCAATACGTGAAACGAATGGAAGAGAAGGGGATAGAGGCAAAGACGTTCTATCATCAATTGAATCTCGAAATTCGGAAAAAGAATGCAGAAATCGAACAGTTGAACAATAAGATCATCGATCTATCTTCACGACAGAAACAGGTCAACGTCTCGGCACTTCTTCACAAGTACAGAGGAGAAGTCACTGCGCAGCTGGATGAAGACTACTCGAAGAGTCTACGGTTCATGCAGAATCGTATCAAGAACAACTATTCATTCAGTACCGTTCGCAGTCAGCTCCAATCTCTTTACACCTGGGAGGAGCGAAAAATCGAACCAGCCGAAGTGGAGAGAGAGGTCACACACGCTATACTCAATGCCTCGCATCAAGCATTTAAAGAAAATGATTCTGGCGCACTTCTCGCTCAAGGATTTGAACGAAAAGCGTTCACACCTCGATTCACAGATCGACTCGACGCATTCGACATTTTGACGAATGATGTCGAAAAAAATCGCCATACAATGGACCAACTCATCGGACACGCTGAACGTGCCTACCGGATCGAAAGTCTGATCATCCACAAGGCATTCAATGAACTTTATCCAGACGTTGATGAACGATTCGCTTATAACGACCGGATCGTGACTCATAAGAAAGATATTCTTGAGAACCTATTTAATCAAAACTACAATCTGGTCCCATCTTATGAAGAGATGGAGGACCATCTAGAGAGTTCAGAAATTCTAAAGGTAAGTAGTCAATCACGTGAAGTATGTGAACAGATCCGTATACAGTCTCGACTACTGATCAAACTAGGAAACAAAAAAGAGCAACTTGTAACGGATAAGAAAGACCTCGATGCCATCTACGAGACATCGATCAAACTGAATATGACACATCAGCTCATTGAAAAATACGAAGCAAAAGCAAGACATATCGACCTCCAGGTGAATGACCTGTTGCATCTGACATTTGCGGACAGTACGCCGAAATTAGTGCATGAAGTTGAAAAACTTCCTCTCGAGATGAAAACAGATATTCTGAGCCATTACGCAAGAAAAACTGAAAGAAGTCGTCCTTCTTTAAAAGAGTGCATTGTTGAAGCAAAAATACGACAAGAAGAACGAGAAGAAAAGATGCGCACCTACCAGGCAAAGGTAGACGGAACGTTCACACGAAAACTCGACGCTGACAAAGGAATTCTTACGCATCTACCGACAGGTCGAGCAAGTGCTGAACTCCTAGAGAGCCTCATCGTACAGGCAGAACAAGATCGAACACGAAAACAGAACGACACGCCATCCACGGCGATACGGAACAAGAAGATCAAAGACAAACAGCTCCGGCGGGAGCTCGGACTCGAAATCGAACTGTAAAGTCAAACAGACGAAAGGCGTGAACTTCTATGAAAAAGACTTTCCAAAAAGGTGCTGGCCTCAAGATATTCGTAGCATTCTTGTTGTCGCTTATAGTCGGCTACGCAATCACCGGTCTTCTCAGGTTCTTGAATGGTGGGGGAACGTTGAACACGCTCCTCCTCGACTTTAAAGGGACCTTCACATTCTTGATAGAGACGGACCAGCGCTCTCAACTGTTAGTGGCCATCCTATCTATCGTGTTCTTCGGTTGGTTCCTCTCGAAGATGCGCTTGAGAACGAACTCGTATGAAGACGCCCATGATTTTGGGGTCCACGGATCGTCACGGTTCACGAAACCGGCTGACGTAGTGAACGGCAAGTATTTCTCTGAAAAGAACCGATACCAGACAAAGCAACCGGAGAAGACCTTGCAGCAACTCGAGAACGGTCTGATCGTCGGGAAGGTCCCGGATAAAAAGCAACTGATGATCATCCCACGCACGACAGAGATTGATAACCGAAACGTCTACATCGTCGGTTCCAGTGGGAGTGGTAAAGGACAGTCTTACGTCATCCCAAACCTCATCAACAACCGAGAAGAGACATTGATCGTGACGGACCCGAAAGGGGAACTGTTCGAGCAGACCGCAGCCATCAAGCGCATGCAAGGCTACAAGGTCTACCAGATCGACTTCATCAACTTCAATCAGGACAACTACAACTTGCTCGATTATGTGTTTGATGATCAGGATGCGCAAAGCGTCTCCGTCACCATCGCCAAAAACTCGACGAAAGACGGGAAAGAAGACTTCTTCATGGAACGTGCACAGAAGATGCTTGCCGGACTCATCGTCTATTGCAAGACCGAGATCCCGAACGCCAGCATGCAGGACGTCTTAAATGCTTTCAATGAACATGTCGCGCCTGACGAGGAATCGTTCCGGAACTGGGTCGATGAAGAATTAGGTCTACATCATCCGGCTTATCAACTGTTAAAAGGGCTCACAACTCTTGGAGGCAACACCCGAACGAGTGTCACTTCATCCTTTGCTTCACAGGTCAGTATCTTCACGTTGAAGAAGATCAGTCAGATGACTCGTACAAGTGACTTCAACTTCCGAGAGTTCCAAGAACAGAAAAGTATCTTGTATGTAAAACTGCCGATGGATGAGAACCCATTCACAGCACTCACATCTGTATTCTTCGACCAGCTGATTGCACAGTTCTATAAGATGGCTGACGAGAACCGAGGAAAGCTCAAGATCCCGACCATTTTCTTGTTAGATGAATTTCCGAACATCGGAAAGATCGACAAGTACGGCCGAGTTCTCGCTACCTGTCGAGGCCTCGGTCTCTCGATGAATACCATCGTTCAAGACAATGGCCAGATTGAATCGTTATACGGGAAAGAGATGGCACGTTCCATCCTCTCGAACCATGACACGTTGTTGTTCTTACGGAGCAAGGATATGGAGACCATTAAGTACTTCTCGCAACTTGCCGGGGAGACGACAGCGAAGGTACAGACCGGTTCCTCTAGTCAAAGTGGGGGCTTCATGAGTGGGAAGTCCAGTTCCAGTCAAAGTACATCCGAGCAATATGTGAAACGCTCGTTGATCTCAGAAGGAGACCTTGCCAGCATCGCCAAGAACGACTGTTACCTGTTCGTCAGTGGACTCTATCCATTGAAACTACAGAAGGCATGGCAATCCGAAGTATTCGGCGATTTTGTGGAGCGTCATACAGCAAATGAACCGGTAACAAGTGCAGTGAAGAAAGAGGCTGCATTCACGAAACCGTCCGTTCCGCAGGTCACGCATACCGATACGAACGTAAACGGTGGACGTTCGGTTCATATCATCGAGGAAGAGATTGATCAATCTGACCTGTTCGGCCTGACTGACGAGGGGCTTGAAGAAGAATGGGAAGAACAGCAACAGAAAAAAGATGCCCTCTCGGTTGAAGAACGCCTGAAGGAACACGAAGCAACCGATCTACGGACACTCTTATAAGCGAAAGGGGAGAAGGATATGCTTGTCACGATCAGTGAGATACTCGCAAGCGATAAAAGGATATTGAGCTTTTATGACCCGGTGCCGTTCGAGGCACTTACATATGAAGGTCTTCTCGATCTAGAAGAAGATGTGAGGGATTATGCAATCACCTGTTATAGCCCAGTCAAGGTACCTGGACGCAGTGAACCTCTCTACGAGGCCTGGTATATTCGAAAGGACGTGATGAACTATGTCGACTAAAGTAGACCTTACAGAGATCAATGAACGTCTGGAGAAGAACTTGGAAGAGATGTTCACGAACGGTCGATTTCAAGAGATGCTGGATGTGATGGCAAGTGGCCACCACTATTCGTTCAACAATGTCCTCATGATCGCTTCACAACGTCCAGACGCTACGATGGTCCGTGGATTCAAGCAATGGCAAGCTCTTGGTCGCCATGTTATGAAAGGCGAGAAGGGAATCGATATCTTGGTACCGACCTTCAAGAAGATCGAGGTACAAAAGATCAACGAACAGACCGGTGAGGTCTTGCGTGACAAGAACGGAGACCCTCAATCTGAAGTACGCCAGAGTATCACAGGATTCACAATCGGAAAGGTATTCGATGTGGCCCAGACGGACGGAAAAGAGATTCCGAACGTACGTGACTTCATTCAAAAAGATCTACAGTCGCCTGAGTCGCTGCAGGAACTCTACGACCAGTTCATCGAACAGACGAACACCAATCTTCATGAACTCACGATCCGTGAAGAAGAACATGCAGACAAATCCTATGGAGGCTATTACAGCCGAAAGAATGAGGAAATCGTCATCAACTCAGCTATCGCCAAGACGACCGAGCAAAAGTTTCGAGTCCTCATCCACGAATACGCACACAGTCAATTGCATCACAAAGAGAGTGAGATAAAAGACCTTCCGAGAGGACACAAAGAGGCGCAGGCCGAATGCGCTGCGTATATCGTCTCTCAGTATTATGGACTGGATACCGATCTTTCCTCTACCGGTTACATCGCTACATGGGCGCAAGACTTGAACCTTGCGAAACAGGCGATCAAAGAGGTACAGGACGTCTCGAAAGAGACAATCGAGTACATTAACGGCATGCAAAGTGAGAAGATCAAAGAGTTCTATCAATCCATCGATCCAGAACAGGTCAAAGAATCGATTGAATCCAAGCTAGGTGTATCTTTTGAAGACAAACCGACATTACAACTGTTTGACAGCAAGAACGGATTAGTCATCTACGCAAAGGTCGAACAGAGTGAACGTGACCAGCATCATTTCTTACGTACCAACACAAACCGGATTCTACCGATTGATGAGCTGACTGAACGCTATCATGTACTGAATGTATTAGAAAACAAGGGACAGCTCGTGGAAGAATACAAAAAGGTTGAGGATATTGTAGAAGTGACGAAGCTTGAAGAAGGAAAATACGCTGTGACAGTCGAAGGTGGAGGAAGCTCTCAACGGTCCTTTTTCAAGAAATCCGAGGCGGAACGATTCATCGATAAATCAGGTATTGCACAGTCTCTTAATACAGATAAATTCTTGAGTCAGACAAAGCATAAGGATGCACCGAGACTTGAACAACTAAACTCGAACCACCTGAATGCTCGACTTGCGAAGGTACTAAAGCAACCCAATCTACAAGCTGAATCAAAACATGGTATCACGATAGGATGGGAACTTGTGAAGAATCCTCAGATCCAATCAAAAACAGATTTTGAAAAACATCTAGATGGTTTGAATCCACATCTAAGTTCAACGAAAGAGTTAAAGAGTACCTTCCTTCAATTAGATCGAGGCACGAGGGAAAAAGAACACGAAAGAGAAAGATAATACTTAACCCCCTCAGACAACTGAACTGCGCGCTGTCAAGTAGATAGTAAAAAAGAAAAAAGGGTAGAACTAAGCTGCGACCTGGTATCGATACTCTATCGGTGCCAGGTTGTTTAATTTCTGTTGATAGCGTTCCTCATTATAGAATCGCATATAGCAATCGACCTCCTCGACCAGTTCCTCATAATCTTTATACTTCTTCAATTCATAGCTCTCGCATTTGAAATACAATCTGGATATGTGATGATTGCCTCAAAGTCAGTGACACCACCTGCACTTCGAATCAAACTCTCCATATAGATTTGGTCGCCATGGCGGTTGAGCGTGCTGTCTTGAGGAGTAACATTGTAAGCATTAGACACACCACCAGTATAGGATATTCTTTTAAGAGATAAAACCTTTTATCTGTTGATACACCTCGATTTGAGCGATGAATAAAACTAAATGATGAACAAAACTTAAAATTCCTACACTTCTATCGTAGGGTTAGTGTAAGAAAGATGCGTATTTACAACCTTAATGAATCCAAGAAATACTATTTAAGCAAGATTTCTAGGATTTTTGTTTGCGTCCAAACTTTTATTTGGGAACGTTATTTTGAATGATTTTGCATACTTCATAAATCTTTAATGAACTAAGGTAACTTGAATTTTGAGGCGCTTCTTCAACAATGGCGCTTCTTATATGTAATAAGGACGCTGGTTCATATGTCAGAATAGCGCCCTTTAACAGAATCATTTTCTAAGAAACAATACAAACTTTGATTCTGGAACATCCCTATCAAAATAAATTCAAGGTAAGTTTATTTTGACAAAAAACCGTCCGGACGGTATAATAATCTCATGGAATAATAAAAGGAGGGTAATCATGTCAGCAAAAGGACAGGACAAAAGAGCGCATCTACTAAATGCTGCAATAGAATTCTTAGGTTCAAACGATTTTGATACTTTGACATTAGAAGCAGTCGCAAAGCAAGCCAATGTTAGCAAAGGTGGTTTATTGTATCATTTCCCCTCAAAAGAAGCATTATATGCTGGAATAACTGAATTTATTTTTCAAGACTTTGTATACCGATTTAATGAATTAGCTGAGAATGATCCTATAGAAAAAGGAAAATGGACTCGCGCCTTAATACATGCCTACACTGATGATTTAAACAATTCTCAAGTTCTAAATATAGCATTTCATTCTTTTTCGAAATTGAATCATACTGTTACAGAAAACATCCTTGTCCACTTCGAGTATATTCAATCAAAAATTGATGAGGATGGTATTGACTCTGTACTAGCAACAACAATTCGGCTTACTCTCGATGGTCTTTATTATTCCGAGTTCTTTAAGTTGGGACAAATCAATTTTGACTTACGAGAAAAAATCATCGAAAAATTAATTGAATCTACAACCTAGGAGGATATCACATGAATCCATATGTATTATTAATTAGCGCAATCTTATTTGAAGTATTCGGAAGTTCTATGATGAAGGCATCAAATGGCTTTAAGAAATTAGTCCCTACAGTTGGTTTAGTAATAGGTATGGGGAGTGCTTTTTATTTTCTCTCCAAAGCATTAGAACACATTCCGTTAGGAACTGCTTATGCAATATGGTCTGGTGCAGGTACTGCTCTTACTGCGATTGTTGGTATTCTTGTTTGGAAAGAAAAGTTTAATCTAAAAATATTACTTGGCTTACTAATCATTATAGCTGGTGTTGTGGTACTTAAATTGTCTCATTAAAGGAAGGTTGATGGATTATGAAAGGGTATGTTGCATTAGGAATTGCGATTATTGGTGAAATATTCGGAACATCTATGTTGAAATTATCTGAAGGATTTACGAATATATACCCCACAATTGGAGTAGCAATTGGCTTCTTCATAGCGTTCTATACATTATCATTGTCTTTAAAAACTTTGCCTTTAAGTTTAGCTTACGCAATCTGGTCAGGTGTAGGAACAGCTCTGACAGCTTTAATAGGTGTTTTGGTGTGGAATGAACCATTTAATATTCTTACATTTATTGGTTTAGTTATGATTGTCGGTGGAGTAATTATACTTAATCAAAGATCTGCTGACACGAAAACAAGCACTTCTCATTAATTAAATGGTATGAGTTCCTTATTGGTATGAGAACATCTTACTTCTTAGAGGGGCAGCATCCCGATTATACGGATTTACAATGATAAAGCAGGAAACCTTGTACAATAAGGTTTAATCTATTGAGATATAATCGAAATTACGTCAAATAAAGCGATTTAGTGTTTTATTGTATGACTTGTCTCAAAATTCTTATCGTTGTATATGCTTTATTTTTATCAACACAAACAGCTTAACGTTGTAAATACGCATTTACGGGAAGCTACCCCTTTTTGAATAAAAAATAACCTTCCATAATAATTGATGTGAAAGATTTTTTAGATAAAATATATTAAGGTTTACAAGTTTTGTTCAAAAAGTGTCCTATATCCGCTAAGAGAATCTCCAACCACATGCCACTCGTCAAGCTCATCATGTTCGACACCAGGAACCTTTGCTTCATCTGAATAATATCTACCTGACTCCATTAATCGCTCACTATCATCTTGTAAAATGATTTCGGCAGCTATCTCTATTTCTTCTACAACTTCTGGTTCAGATTCTTCTTTCCCTACTTCGCTAGTTTCTTCAGCTTTTCTTCATTTGCTGAGGTATCTTCGTTATTTTCTTCGACCTGGTTTACTACCTCTTCTTCAGCAACTGCTGTACTCTCTTCTAACACGCTTTCTTCGACTTCTGTACATCCAATCATTAAAACTATTGCAAACAAAAAGACCGCAATTCTTTGAATCATTTCTTTTCCACCTTTTCAATATTTTCTATTTTTCATGCTATCTTCTGTGCAAGACTTTTATTTATACATGGATTGATTAGTCGAATAGTCATATGTAAATAAGTTTAATCTATATGTTCATGATATCCCAGATATATCTATTTGTAGATGTATTTCTCAAGATTATGTAGATTCAAGTTAATTTATTTCTTTTGGGTGACTGCACTAGAGCATGCAAATCGGAGGGTAGCCAACAGCTGGCTACCTTTTCTTGTCGTTATTTTTTGCTTTTGGCCACCGGAGCGTACACATCCACAACCTGTCTAAGGACCAAATACGGACAGATTCCACGGCTTCGCCCTATCCCTATTTCGTCTCAAGACAGGAGAGTCCAGTTCAAGGGGCGAAAAACTTTTTATACCGGCTGCGCTAAAAACTTTTGCGCTGAGACCCTTGACCGGTCCTCTATGTAATGTATCCGTCCTCCTTACCAAAAGGCAAAAAATAATCCCTTTTGGGACTACTTCCGCCCGGCGGACCAAAAATTGAAAGGGAGCGATACACATGCAACTCGAAAAAATCATTGAAATTACACGAATCAAACAGGAAATCAAAGAGGTCGAGGAAGCGTACAAAGACATCTTACCGGAGAGAATTAAAGGAGCAACAGATGCACTCGATTTTGCACAGGCACTAATAGGAGATGAAGACCGTGAGGTGTTCCTTGTCATGTGTCTCAACATCAAGAACGAGATTATAGTCGTCCACCGCTGCCACGTAGGAGCATTAGGAGCCAGCATCATCCATCCACGAGAGGTCTTCAAGTCAGCTATCATGAGTAATGCCCATAGCATCATCGTTGCCCATAACCATCCATCCGGTAGTTGTCAGTATTCGCAAGAAGACGTGAATGTGAGTGAACGATTGATTAAGGTCGGTAAAATTTTGAACATCGAGGTACTCGACTCATTGATAGTGAGCCATCAAGACGCCATCTCCTTGAAAGAACGCATGGTCATCTGAAAAAGCCCTCCTCTGAGGGCTCCTCAGAGGATTTTAGATGTACACTTCATCACAATACAAAAAATAACGGCCTCAGAATGCGAATCTCTGCATAGAAGATTCACATTCTGAGGCAAATTCGATTGAAGTTCACCAGTTAAAGGTAGACGAAGCATCTAAAACAAGGATTTCTATACTTAGATACTCCGTCTTGATCTTCTAAGAGCATGGACTGGATTTTCCGGGTTCATGCTAGCCTTCCGTCTAATGCCCCTCTAAATCCAACTACTAAAAGCTTAAAAACCCTATTTTAAAATCAAATCGATTTTGTGAAAAACTTTCTTCACTTAAAGGTACAGGATGACTTGCTTACCCATAAAATCTTGATTAATAGATTCAATTAAGCATTTCAACATGATGATCATTTCTTGATATCTCAGTAGAGCACTTTGGGCGACTGCACTAGAGCGACTAGAAGTTCATAAAGTCGCTCTACGTGTCGCTTCGTCCTAAAAAATCCGATAATCACAGGCTTCCCCCTTTCAGATAGCCTGTAGATTCCTGTCTTTTTCTTCACGGACGAACGAGTCGAACACCGAAGAGCATACCAATCAGAGGGTAGCCAACAGCTGGCTACCTTTTCTTGTCGTTATTTTTTGCTTTTGGCCACCGGAGCGTACACATCCAAAGCCTGTCTAAGGACCAAATACGGCCAGATTCCTCGGCTTCGCCCTATCCCTATTTCGTCCCAAGACAGGAGAGTTCAGTTCAAGGGACGAAAAACTTTTTATACCGGCTGCGCTAAAAACTTTTGCGCTGAGACCCTTGACCGGTCCTCTATATGATGTATCCGTCCTCCTTACCAAAAGGCAAAAAATAATCCCTTTTGGGACTACTTCCGCCCGGCGGACCAAAAATTGAAAGGGAGCGATACACATGCATTTTGAAAAAATCATTGAAATTACACGGATCAAACAGGAGATCAAAGAAATCGAAGAGTCGTATAAGAGTTACCTACCGGAGAAGATAACGGAACCCATAGATGCCATCAAATTTGTTCAGGCACTCATAGGAGATGAAGACCGTGAGGTGTTCCTGGTCATTTGTTTAAATGAAAAGAACCAAATCATTACCGTGCATCGCTGTCATACAGGGTCATTAGGTGCCAGCATTGTACATCCTCGTGAGGTCTTCAAGACAGCTATTATGAACAATGCTCACAGCATTATTGTTGCCCATAATCATCCTTCAGGTCACTGTCAATGTTCAACAGAAGACGTTACTGTGAGTGAAAAATTGGTTGAGATAGGCAAAATCTTAAATATCGAGGTATTGGATTCTTTGATTGTCAGCCATAATAACGGAGTCTCATTGAAAAAACAGATGTACATCTGATAAACCCTCTCCGGAGGGTTTTCAGTTCATTCAAATCTAATTCCATTTACCGAATCACTTAGAGCTCGTTCCTATAAAACCTACCATTTGGAAGACTGGAAATGATATTCTAAATAGAAGAGTAAATACAGCGAAGAGCATCAACTGAAAAGAGATATGAAAGGGGCCCTATACATTGTCATTGTTTACAGAAAGCCATCACGTACTGTATAACGAAGCACTACAAAAACTTAGCTCTTATCAACAGAGGAGCAATGAATATCAGACGTTGATCTATGTCCTTACCGGAAATGATGAACTTGTCAAAAAAGCTCTTCCTTACTTAACAGATGATGGGTTCAGTTCGGACAGATGCTTTAAAGAACAGGATTTCTCAAGGGGAACGGCAAGTCTATTGAAGCTTGCAGTCCACCTCTATAATGCGAATGAAGACTGTACACCACTTGAACTAGTAGAAAATCTTGATTCAGACTCTTTTCAACTTGCAATGAATGCTGTCTACTTAAGAAAATACGGTTTAAAATAAAGCACTAAAACCTAAGAAGAGTGATTTTCGTCACTCTTCTTAGGTTTTTTAAAATGTAAAAATAGATAAACACTATAGAACCGTTAATTTTTTTTTGTCAATTTTATATCGTAAATCCACTACATTTTGCACAAATACCTCATCATGTGAAACAAGCAATATCGTCCCATCATAACTCTTTATAAAGGTTTCTAGCGCCTTAATAGCATGTAAATCTAGAAAATTAGTTGGCTCGTCTAATAAAAGTATATTAAATGCTCCGAGAAAAAGAAGACACAACTGTAAACGTATAGCCTCTCCACCACTTAACGATGTCAGTTTCTTTTGAATATCTGTGCCTGTAAAATCCATAGTATGAAGAACAGACCTCAAAAATCCTTCATCAAAATCTGAATGTTTTTTTACATATTCAATTAGAGTGTCATCACCTGTAAATCGATAACTAGTTTGTTGAAAATAACCTATCTTTGCTTTTGGAGAAATTGTTAATGCCTCGTCTCTTCGTGCAATCAACTTTAGTAAAGTGCTTTTCCCACTTCCATTCGGACCTAAAATCGCAATCTTTTTTCCTCTTGGAAATTGGAAGCTTGCTTCATCTAATAAAATTTTTTCTTCAACTTTTATAGTTAATTGATTTGCCATGACAGGAAAAGAATTGTGTAATTCCAATGTTTCTTGTTTGGGAAAGATTATACTTTTTTCAATTCTTAAAGGATCAACTTCTTCAAGTTGCTCAATCCTTTGCTCAATTGCTTTCGCAGCTCGGTGTACTGATTTCTGTCCGGTTCCTTTTGATTTAGATTCAAACATTCTGTTTGCTTTAGATTTACTTTCCTTTTTTGACATTCGACCTGACTGTGTAATCTTTTCCGCTTTTTTCATTTTATCTTGGGCAGCTCTTTCAAGACGACTCTTTTCTTTCTGAAATTGTTCTCTAGCCTGAAGTTGCTGGTTCCACTCACTCTCTTTTTGTTTCTCATAATCACTATAATTTCCCGTATAGACGCTTACCTGTGCGTCCTGAACTTCCCAGATTGATGTAACCAGCTCGTCAAGGAGCTTCCTATCATGACTTATAATAATTAACGCTCCATAATAGTATCGAAGCTCATCAATTACAAAGGAAGTACCTTCCGAATCAAGGTGCGTTGTTGGTTCATCTAGCAAAAGAGCTTCATGATATTGCGAAAATAGTTGAACCAATTTTAACCTCGACTCCTCTCCACCACTTAAGTAATTCATGTTCTGTGGGATGTTCAATTTCCCTAATAAAGAATAATCATATTCACTATCTAACTTTTCTGGTGTTTCCATTTGCTTAAAGTGACCGAACTCGACAGCCTTTAATACTTGCCCTTTTTCAGGCTCAATCTGACCCGTTAGTAATTTCATTAGTGTAGTCTTTCCTGCACCATTTTTCCCAACAATCCCAATACGATCAAATTGATGAATAGCTAAATTTTCAATTCTCAAGACCTCTTTATCTAAAAAGGAGAGTTCAATATTTTTTAGTTCAAAACAAATTTTTTCCATTGTGCTACCTCCGAAATTTTTAATTTCGTACCGATAGCCAAGATCGATACGAGCTTTACTTCAAGCCCGTATTAATAAAACAATAAAAATTGCATCACTCTTACCTCCTAGTTTATTTTATAAGTGATTGTGGCATTGATAATAATCAAACTTCCTGTAATAGCAAATAATATAGCTATACTTGTTGCTTCTGCAAGAACCCCGGCTATCCCAAACCCTATTGGTGTTGCAAGAAGTGACACACTTGTTATAAAGCTAAATGCCCTTCCAAGTAATCTAGGTTCTAATTGATTTTGAACAAGCGCATAGAATGGCGCTGAAAATATTGGTCCTGACAACCCCATAAAAAAACTCAAGCCAATAAAAACTACAAAAGCAGTGGGATTCAACAACCCAGAAATCAGTAGTGATCCTCCTAATAGAGCCATACCTGACGCCATAGATTTACCTTTACTAAATCTATCACCTACTAGGCCTACAAGCGCTCCACCAAAAATCAAACCAATTGCAAATGTAATTTCTACTATTCCAGCTTCGACTACACCTCTATCAAAATGATTTCGTACCATTAACGGAAAGTACGTACCTAAAGGAATATAAAGCATAGCTACTATAGTCATGACAATGACCATTTTGAATAGAAGTTTATTCTGCAGAACTGCCTGATATCCTTCTCTCATTTCAGTCATAAAGGTTGTCTTCTCAGAAATTATTTCTGTTGCCAATTTTGGGATATGAATGAATAAAAGAATTGAAGACGCAATAATAGCCCCCACAATGTCCAACAGCAGTACCCATTCTATTGAAGCGATAGCTAATAATGAAACGCCTATTGCAGGTCCAGCAATATTCGTGCTCGAACTTACCATTTGCCCCCATCCTGCCACTTTGGTGTAATGTTGCTCAGGAACCAATAGAGGAATAGATGCTTGCAAAGACGGGCCATGGAAAGCAGTTGCTACAGACCGTAAAATTAGCACTGTAATAATCAATATAATGCTAGGCTCTTGAAAGTACATCGTAATAAATAGGATGAAACTTCCGAGAGCCACCGTCATGTCAGCTAAAATAAGCATCATTTTCCGGGAATACCGATCAATAATAGTACCGGCTACGGGTCCGATAAGTGCTTGAGGCAGAAATCCAGCTATTCCAGCAAGCGCAAGGATTAAAGGCGAGCCTGTGGTCTCAGTTAACCACCAGATGATACTAAATTGAACAGCAGCGCTACTTAATAGAGAAAAGAATTGTCCAGTATATAAAGCGAAAAGTGTTTTTTTCCATTTTTCCATTTCAATCGATACCTCCTGTTTATATATCGTATCGATTTTTTCATCGATACGAGCTTATTGAAAAAATTAAGCTCGCATCAATAGAAAAGCAAAATCATCATGAGCAATTCCTCCATTCTTTTAGAAAAATAAAAAAACTCACAGACGGATTGTCTATGAGTAAAAGTAAAGGGAATATTATCAATCAATTTATACCGAATAATTAAACATGGTTTTGCATATATAGTCCATCAATTTTTTAATTAAAGAAAACTACAGAATTATAGAAGAAAGAGTCGTACACTCTTCTCTCATAATTATAATTTTATTAACACGAAGATTATTAAAAAAGGACAGACTTATCCCGTTTACTCTGATTTCACAAACAGAGCCTTTGAAAATATTAAATTACTGATTCAAAGTTGGGAAACGAAGTCTAATCGAGTGTGTCATTTTTTAATAATCCTCCTTGCCAATTATAAGATACAATCATTATTATAGGTTACTGAATAAACTTAGTCAAAAGACATTACTTTCTCCGTCTTTATGAAACTTATTTGTATAAAATCAATAACATAAAAGAAATTTGAATTTGTTCTGGATGGACAGACTATTTCCACGCATTATTTGGCAAAAGAGAACAATAGTATAACTGATATAAGTAAGTTCGTAAAAGTAGACTTTTCTGTTTATGGCAGTATAAAAATGTAGTGTTTGGCAGTTAATTTATGCAGCCTCGTAAGAGGCTGCGAAAACAAGAAAAGCCACTTGTCAGCATCTCTCCATACAATTAAACTCTCTGATATTGGGCTAACAATATTCAGGGAGGTACAGGGAGTGCTAACAGTGACTGACATCCAGTATATCAGACAAGAAGTAAATCAAAAAGGTAGAAATTATGCAGAAGTAGCAAGAAGTACAAACCATGATGAGAGAACCGTCAAGAAATATGCAGATATGGAAGACTGGAACGAAGAACGTCCAAAGACCACTAGAAAGCCGCGTGTTATGGGGGAAGCTAGACCCATAATTGATAAGTGGCTGGAGGAAGATGCGAGAAAGAAAAAGAAGTTCCGTCGGACTGCAAAGAGAATGTTCGATATGTTGGTGAAAGATCATGGGTACGAAGGGTCTTATCGTTCCATCCGTGATTATGTACGTAAAAAGAAACAGCAGATGGGGCAATCTGCAGAAGCTGCGTTACCTCTTGAAAGCATAGCAGGAACAGCTCAAGTTGATTTTGGAGAAGCACCGTTTGTCTATAGAGGAAGGTCTGTCGACCTTTCTTACTTAGTCCTTTCCCTACCGTTCAGCAATACATTCTATTTTCAAGTATTTCGGTCTCAGAACCGAGAGTGTTTCTTAGAAGGCTTGAAGAGAATCTTTCACCATCTAGGGGGTGTCCCTAAGACGATTCGGTTCGATAACTTGAGTCCAGCGGTCAAGAAGATCCTTCCTTATGGCGAGCGAGTATTGACTGACGAGTTCGAACGATTCGTTTTACACTATGGGTTTTCCACTGAGTTCTGTAATCCAGGCAGTGGCAATGAAAAAGGTCACGTTGAAGCTATGGTCAAATACATACGTAACAACTTTTTATTGCCAGAGATACATGTGGCAGATCTTGAGCGTTTGAACGAGACCTTCTGGACTACAGCTGAAGAAGATAGGAACCGTAAGCACTATCAGAAAGATGAGCTTTTGTCCGAACTCTTCAAGGTAGATAGAAAAGCACTCCTTCAGTTACCTGAGAAATCCTTCGAATGCGTGCGTTATGAAGAGTGTCGACCAGATAAATACGGACTCGTCAAAATAGATGGACGTCAATATTCCACATCTCCTCGATTTGCCAAAAGTAGTGTTTTGGCAAAGATATCTTATGACACAATCGAGATCCTGACTGCAGAGCATGAATCAATCATTGTTCATCCACGCCTTTATGGTGAGGAAAAGAAGTCGATGAAATGGCAACCTTATCTTGAGCTGATGGCCAAACGGCCTATGGCAATCAAATATACGGATTTCTTTGAACAGCTGCCCATCAATTGGAAAGAATATATAGATAGCTGCACAGTACCTGAAAAGCAGGAAGCATTGAGACTTCTTTCAGTCTTGTTGAAACAACATGATTTCTCGGTGGCAACAGAATCTTTGAAGATTGCATCAACGCACGGGCACCCTTCTGCAGAATCAATCAAACAGGTATTCTACCAACTCATAAATGGGCGGAGCGACCGCGTAAGCCTTGATATCAGAAGAGACTCAATCCCTCCTATGCCTCCGGCATCAAGGGGGTCAACACATTATGACAAATTGTTTGAAAAAGGCGGTGTGTCGTGATGGAACTACTCATACAAGAATACGCAAAGCGATTGAAACTCAGCTGGATACGTCAGAACTTTGATGAGATCGAAGCTACCTCGAACCAGGAATATTTACTCAAATTGATGGAGGCAGAAGTGCGTCAACGTGAAGAACGACGCACGAACCTCCTCTTTACCCAATCGCTCCTACCGCCATTGCCGAGCGTCGAATTCAAATGGGATGATATTGAATACACGCAAGGACTGAATCGAGAATACTTTTTAAACAGAGAATTCATGGAGAAAAAAGAAAACCTGATTTTCTACGGGGGCGTGGGAACAGGCAAGACGTTTCTATCCACAAAGATCGGCTTGAATGCGATCCAGGAGACCGGACTAAACGTTCGTTTTTACACTATCGCAGGATTGGTAAACAAGTTGATGGATCTACATGAGAGAGGTACGTTGGGGAAGTTCTATAAACAGCTAGAAAAGGTTGATTTATTGATTTTAGATGAGCTAGGATACATCCCGCTCCACAAGAGCGGCGCAGAATTACTATTCCAAGTGATCAGCATGTGTTATGAAAGAAAGAGCCTGATCATCACGACGAACCTACGGTTCAGCGAGTGGAACCATGTGTTTGGAGACCCTATTTTGACCGAGGCCGTAATCGATCGTTTGATCCATCATTCACATCTCATCGTCTTTAAAGGGCCTAGCAATCGAATGAAGGAATCATTGATGAACAACTGAAAATAGTGGAGAGATGCATCTGGCAAGCAACATTTTTAACTGCCATTTCATACATTTCTTACTTGCCAAATACATTTTCCGAACAACAGCTCAAACTCTACTAAAAATCGAAAAAAGAACGTTCGCAAATGTGTAAAAACACTTTACGAACGTTCGTGGAATTTAAAGACTATTACGAACCTTATTTATAACTGAGGAGTAGATTTATATATGCTTAAGCTTTTCAAAATCCATGGGTAAATTCATTTCTTCAACTAACTTTTCGAAAAATTTTAAAGGGACTTTATTTTTAAACTTCTTCATAGTTTCGTCAAATTCTGTTATAAAAGATACCCAATTACTGTCTATAGTTCTATCTCCTCCGATGAAAGAGTAGATACTAATAATTAAAGCAGTTATGTCACTCTTACCTAAGTCTTGTTTTTTATTAACGTTTAAGAATTCTAGGAGATGATTATAAGGTAATTCTTCATATTTATGTACATGATTATAAACTCTCGATCCATGTGCACATGTATTTCTAAATTCTCTTATAATGGCTAAAGCTTGAGTATAAAAATTAGCAGAAAAATTTTTACTTATAATAAAATTACTTTGAAAAATTTTCACTGTATCACTTTTGTCTTTTGGTTTTAACAATTGGAATACCTTTTCTTTTTCACCAAACATTAAGTATTTAAATAGAATCCATGGCGGCAAGTATCCATGTGTACTTTTATAATAAACAATTGGAGCCATGTCTTTATTTGAACAAACTATCATGCGTTCAATTAAACCATCAACTTCAAATTTAGTACTACTTTTTCTTTTACCAGGCTTATAAATGTCTTTGTTAATATAATTTGTTTCCTTATGACCGTGATTCGACGAAATGACATAAGCTAACGAACTACTCAAGTATGTTTCAACTATATCTATATATTTCAATACTAAATTTCTTAGATCAGCATCAAAACTATACAATTCATATATCATTTCGAAGTTGATGTCTTGATAATAAACTTCTTCAATTCCATTTGTTGAATCTGCTTCTATTTCGAGAAAAATATCATTATATCCATTTATAATGTCATAATAGCTTATCTTCTGTAAAATACGTTTTGCATTTTTTTCATCTAGTATATTTAAATTCCTGCTTTTTAATATTTGAATTTGTTCTTCAACTGTTTTGAAAACTTTTTCTGTCATAATCTTTCCCCTTAGTATAGTGAAAGCCCGCTGCCTGAAATAGGCAGCGGGCTTTATTGGCTCTCAATAGCCTTTAAGTTACTATAAGTATATAATTTCACAAAAAATAAGTCAAATACAATGTTTAAGTTATAAGTGTTTTCTTATTACAAATTTTCTTTTAACATATCTAGAATAACTGTTCTAGCCATTTTTCCTTTGATTCCTTTTTCAATATTTCTAGCGTTGGTAAAAAAATCGGCTTGATCAACCAATTCTTCCAATTTAACATTTTCTTTGATTACTTCTATATCGTTTGCATCCCAAGACTCTAAAATTTCATTATACTTGTTTTCAATCAAAGTTTTTTTTGCTTCAGTAGATAAATCATTGAAAGCAATAAAATGATCGAATCTAGAGAATAAGGGGGCCCCTAGTGTTCCAAATATTTCTTCCATAGATCCGAAATTAGCTGTACAAATGATAATTGAATTTTTTAATCCGACTTCGTAATTTTTATCTATGTATATGCCTTCATCAAACATTTGAAAAAAGGCTGAATACAGGTATGGGGAGCATCTATTGAATTCATCGAAGAGAATCACGTTCCCCTCTCTTTTCATTAAATCTTTAGCAAGAGAAGGTGCTTCTAAAGTGCCTCCAAACAAATATGAAGCAAAGTCAGATGTTTGAAACATCGACATTTGTTGTCTCAAAATTCCCCCTTGGTCTAAAGAGTCATTTATAATCTTTGCGGCCTCTGTTTTTCCTACTCCAGCAGGACCATAGAACATCATCACTATGGGTTTTTCATCTAGTCTATTAACTAAAGGATATAAGGTTGAAAGAATTTCCACTAGGGCTTCGTCTTGACCTACTATTTCATCTTTATATTTTTCAGCTATTTTTATCAAACTTTGTTTGCTGATATTCTTGTGTTTATATTCATTTTCTTCTAGGTTTCCTTTAAAAACACGTTTCATTGATTGGATAAAAGCACTTGGAGGATTCTGCATTAAACAGCTATCAATGTAACCGTCTATAAATAAGTAATTTATGACACTTGGAAGGTTTTCTATAAAATGTTCTCTGATAGAATAAAACGCTTCACCATAACATAGAAGTATATAAGGGATTTCGGGTTTGTTTTCTAACCATTTATTAAAGGATTCTATCGAATCCATCATCTTAACTAAGTCACGTAAATTTAAAATATTTGAATCTTCATCAATTAGTTTTTCAAAATCTTTTGTTGGACCATAGTATATAGTGTTTAATGAGCTCATACTGTAATACCTGCCAATACAATGTCAATAATGTCTAACTCATTTTCAGGTTTGTTTTGTTTGTTATTTTTTTCATGAGGATTATACCCGAAATTTTGGCTTTGTTTCTTCTTTGACTGTTGATTTCCAAAAGAAAGCTCTTTTTCAAAACTTAAATTTTCTTCTAAACACGTTCCGACTTTTACCCCGTACAGTGTTAAATTCATTTTTTCTAAATCATTTAACTTATAATTGTTTCTGAATCCTTCTAAATTAAATCGCACTACTTTTTTATCGCCTTTTTGATTAATTGCTAGCAGTTCATAATAACCTTTTGCATTTAATAAAACATCGTCTACAGAATGAAGATCAATATTATCTAATATTGGATCTGAGGTATTTTTAAATTCTTCTGAGCTTTTAAAGAATTTAATAAAGGGAGCGATAGATTTTATAAATGCTGCTGAATCTGGAGGGATAGATAATTTAGAGTCCTTTAATTCTTCTAAACCATATTCACTGCTTTCCTCTTTTTTTAGAAGGTCGATGAAATTAGTAAGAATTGTATTAGTTAAGTTGGTTTTCAATATATTTGATTTTCCTCCATCATACTGTCCGCTAGAATTTGCTGATATACCAAAATTAAAAAAATCCAATATACCAGTACCAATTTTCCCGTCTAAAGAAAACTTGCTTGCCTTTTCAACCATAGTCTCCATTATTTGTTCTGTTCTTCCGTTACTTTTAATATCTAAAATATCAAGTGCTGAAGATTCATCAAAATATATTATTTTTTTCAAAGTACATCCTCCTCGTATATTAGTAGTAAGAGCTCTTTCCGATAGAATTTCCAGTTAGTCCGGACAGCTGGAAGTACTGTCGG
>NZ_NOKQ01000383.1 GCF_002265435.1 Tetzosporium hominis | reverse complement strand
ATTTGGTGCATTTAGAAATAGTGAGTTTTTATCTGTTTGGACTAGTGAAGTTTTTAGACTTGTTGTTCGTCTTAATGATTATTGATATTGCTACAGGAGTATTTAAAGCCATCAAGAATCAGAATCTTTGGTCGCGAAAGAGTCTATTTGGTTACGCTAGAAAGATTTTGATATTCCTGGTCATCATCACAGCGAACATCGTAGATCAAATACTTGGTTATAACGCGTTTGACGCAGCGTCCAGATCGGAAGAGCA
>NZ_NOKQ01000382.1 GCF_002265435.1 Tetzosporium hominis | reverse complement strand
CTCTTCCGATCTGAACTTCATTACTGCCATTTAAGGTTTGCGAAAATATCAATGCCGCCGCAACAGGTGTGCCAAACAGCGCGCCGATGGTTCCGGCAGAGGCTAAAATAGTCCACTCCATTCGGTTGACGCGCGGTAACAGACGAGCGCCAATGGCGACGGCAAGGGCGATATTGACGGTCATGATCGGATGTTCCGGCCCCAGGCTGACGCCGCCAGCAAGACCGAGAATTAATGCTAGATCGGAAGAGCGTCG
>NZ_NOKQ01000291.1 GCF_002265435.1 Tetzosporium hominis | reverse complement strand
GGCTCCCTATGGGATATCAGTTCACCGATTAAAGACTTCAGCGTTTCCCATTGATTGTAGGGATGATCCTGGACTTTAAGAGATGTGCACAATAACCCCTTATATGTGATTTTCCACTGAGCGAAGGCTTTTTTTACGTCATTCAGATAAGAAGCCAGTGTAAGCTCATCATCACGATGCTTATCGATCTGATTCACGATCAGGTAAAGCGGCTTCCCCCAATCCGACAAACTCTTCGCAAACATCAGATTACTCT
>NZ_NOKQ01000379.1 GCF_002265435.1 Tetzosporium hominis | reverse complement strand
AAAAATCGTGATACGGTACAACACGCGTCTTTCTTAGGAGCAGGTGTATATGATCACTATCAGCCTGTCATTGTGGATCATGTCATTTCCCGCTCTGAATTTTATACGGCGTATACACCTTATCAGCCGGAAATTTCACAGGGGGAGCTTCAGGCTATTTTTGAATTCCAAACGATAATTTGTGAACTAACAGGAATGGATATTGCCAACTCCTCTATGTATGATGGCGGAACTGCCTTGGCGGAAGCGGCAATGCT
>NZ_NOKQ01000287.1 GCF_002265435.1 Tetzosporium hominis | reverse complement strand
AGAGCAAATCTTTTTTATGAGGTAATTGCGGATTGTTTGAATCGCCTTGAAAAAGAGACCAATCATTTTGTAGTCACGATTTCTTCAGCCCATCCTTTAACAGATGAACAGAAGGAACGTCTGCTCCCATTGATAGAGAAAAAAATGTCTCTGAAAGTGCGGAGTGTCAAAGAACAAATTGATGAAGGACTCATTGGTGGTTTTGTCATTTTTGCTAATCACAAGACAATTGATGTGAGTATTAAACAACAACTTCG
>NZ_NOKQ01000263.1 GCF_002265435.1 Tetzosporium hominis | reverse complement strand
TTCACCAGGCAGCCAGAGGAAGTGATTGACTCCTGACCAAAACTGAGAGGATTCCGTGATAGTCTTGCCATCCAACATTGACCAATGCACGCCTTCCAAGACATTACGGAAACCGAGGATTAGTCCTCCGACAATCAAGGCTGGAATAATCGGCGTAAAGATTTCTGCTAGAGTGGTCATGACACGTTGGACCAGGTTTTGATTGCTCTTAGCTGCGGACTTGGCTGCTTCTTT
>NZ_NOKQ01000376.1 GCF_002265435.1 Tetzosporium hominis | reverse complement strand
TCAAGGAAGCGCCAACTTGACTACTTATACAAGAATACGCAAAGCGATTGAAGCTCAGCTCAAGATTTAGATCTTGCGATGAAATAGGTCTGCATCGCCATACTTCAGTCAGAAATCCGAAGAGCCGATAATGAAGTGAATGTCGCATTCAGGCGAAAGTTACCGATTACGAGAAGGCACAAACTTTAATGGATAAATTTCTTGAGGAATCTACAAAACCAGTTCTTATGCATCAAGAACTGCTTTTGTATCAATGTT
>NZ_NOKQ01000360.1 GCF_002265435.1 Tetzosporium hominis | reverse complement strand
TGGTGAACAGCACCAATCTTATGCGCCATTGAGTGACTCATTCCAAGGAAGGCATTTGCAAAGGCCATACCAGCCATTGTAGAGGCATTATGCATCTTTTCACGGGCTTCTGGGTCAGCTGTTTTTACAGATTTTTCCAAGTATTTGAAGACTAACTTGATGGTTTGAAGAGCAATACCATCTGTATAGTCATTGGCAAAGTTAGAAGTATAAGCTTCAGTTGCGTGTGTCAAGACATCCATACCTGTGTCAGCAGCA
>NZ_NOKQ01000371.1 GCF_002265435.1 Tetzosporium hominis | reverse complement strand
TGGCTGAAGGAACGAAAGTCGGCTTTTACGAATCGCAAAACCTTAAGGAATGGCGTTATACAGGTAGTTTTCAAACAGAAAATATCGGCATCATAGAATGTCCGGATCTGTATAAGATGCGGGCGGATGACGGAACATATAAATGGGTTCTTGGAGCAAGCGCCAACGGGAAAGGGACCGGCAAGCCGAATACTTATGCATACTGGACAGGCAGCTTCAACGGCAACGAATTTACGGCAGACGAAGCAGAACCCCAGT
>NZ_NOKQ01000134.1 GCF_002265435.1 Tetzosporium hominis | reverse complement strand
TATGTCTGTTCGTTTTTAATTTTTTCAACGAATAAAAGAAAACTGAATATTCTCAACTTATTTATGCGACACTAGTGAGAAATAATACAAATAAAAAAATCAGCAGAGATAATATCTCTGCTGACTGTAAATTAATTTGCAACTTTTTCTTTTTTAATTTGCTTACTGCGAAGCTGACCACAAGCGGCATCAATATCAGTACCTTGCTCTGTACGAACACCACAGTTGATTCCGCGTTTCTTCAATGTCTGGAAGAAAGCATCGATTGCTTCTGGTGTACTACGTTGATACTGACCGTGCTCATCCACTGGATTGTAAGGAATCAAGTTTACATAAGACAAGTGACGCTTATTTTCTAATAGGTCTGCTAATTGTTTTGCTTCTTCTACGTGGTCGTTGACATCACGAAGTAAAATGTATTCAAATGTGATACGACGGTTCGTTTTCTCTAAATAATAATCAACAGAGTCCATCAATTTCTCGATCGGGAATGCTTTGTTGATAATCATGATGTTGCTACGCAACTCATCATTAGGTGCGTGAAGCGATACAGCCAGATTGACTTGTGTTTGCTCATCAGCAAATTCGCGAATTTTCTTTGCAAGTCCACTTGTCGATACTGTGATGTGACGGGCACCAATAGACAGACCCTTTTGGTCGTTTACTACATGTAAGAAGTTCATCAGATTCGTGTAATTGTCAAACGGTTCCCCGATTCCCATTACTACGATATGGCTGACGCGTTCTCCTTTACCTTGTGCATCAAGATGTTCTTGAACTTTCATGATCTGCCCGACGATTTCACCGCCATCTAAATCTCGGCTCTTTTTCAAAAGTCCACTTGCACAGAAGCTACAGCCGATGTTACATCCAACTTGCGTCGTCACACAGACAGAAAGACCGTAATGGAAACGCATCAGGACAGTTTCAATCAAGTTCCCATCTTCCAATTGGAATAAGAATTTGATTGTCCCATCAGCTGACTCTTGTTTTACTGACTCTTTTAACGTCTGCATCACAAAGTGTTCGCTAAGTAACTGCAAGCATTCTTTATTGACGTTGTTCATTTCCTCAAATGATTGTACACGCTTCACATAGAGCCAATTCCAGACCTGTTCAGCACGAAACTTTTTCTGACCACGTTCAAGTAACCATTCTGTTAATTGATCCTTCGTCAGACTATAAATAGATTTTTTCATATAGTGTAGTCCCTCATTTCATCCTCATAACAATTTTTCCATTATACTATAGGAATGCATGAGTGACAAGTTTATTTACTTGTCTCTACTTCGTTGTTGCGAATCCAGTCACTATAACTACCTGCATACAATTGAACATTCATGAATCCTGCTTCTAGTAAAGCAATTGTCAATGGCGAAGCTGTAACACCACTTCCGCAATAGGTGATGACCGCCGTTTCTTTTGATAGCTGCTGAAACAATTCGTCGGTTTCAGCAGCTTTCATTAATCCTTGCTCTGTTTTTAACGACTCCCAGTCGAGATTTTGAGCCCCTGGAATATGACCTGCAATTGGATCAATAGGTTCAACAAGACCTTTGTAACGCTCTGAAGAACGAGCATCGAGAACTAAACCACCAGTTGCTAAATGGGTTTTCACATCTTGTTCTTTAACCAGTAACCCCTTCTGGAAAGTGAGTTTCTGATCTGACTTTGAATACCAAGGGGTTCCACCTTCTATAGGATACACCTCTTTTAAACGTGCAAAGCCTTCTCGAGCAATAGAGACATTAGGAAAGCCTGCCCATAACAGTAATACGGCTGCGCGAGAGGCAAACGGTGCGTTCCCTTGATCGTAAACAATAAGGTGATCGTCATAACGCAGACCTGATTTTTGAATTAGACGAGTCATCGCTTCTTCGGACGGAGCAGGATGTCTGCCTTCTGCTCTCGTCATATCAGACAAATGATCTTCTAAATGCCAGTAAACGGCTCCTGCAATATGTTCTTGTTGGAACACATTTTCACCCCACTCAGGATTTTGCAAATCAAAGCGGGTGTCAATAAAACGGGTATTTGTCTTCGGAAGTTCATGCACATCTTTAGTGATGATCATTGGTCTCCTCCAATTGGTTCCGTATTTTCTTCCATGCTTCAAGAGTTGCTTGCTGTTCTAAAAGTTCTCGTTCTGCAGCAATTGTGGTAAGGGATGTTTGTAAGAAACGCTGCATACTCGCTTCCATTTTGTCGTTGAACTGCTGTTCCGTCCAGTTTCGTAGCCGTTTTGTCTGCTGTTCCAGATGATGCGACACGTCGACTTTAAGTTTAGTTTCAAGCTCTGCTTGTAAAATCGCTTTTTCATTTTTCTCAAAGAATCGTTTTGCATTTTTCACATGTTTTCGAAGTGGTTCATAACTCTGAACTGGAAGCTCTGGTTTGTCAAACTCTAATAATTTAGGAGCCTTGAGTTCCATAGGTGATACAGAGAAAGCTGCTGGTTGTTCCGCAAGATACGCCCTTTCTTGCTTTTCATAGTCGCGAATCGCTTTTTCAGTCGCTTGTTGCAAACGAAGGTTTGTCACACGAAGCTCTTGTGCCGTATCAAATTCTAGACTTTCCACTACTTCATGAAGAGAACTTTCAAACGCTGAACGGACATCTTGCTTAGAGAAGCGAGACGGATTAAATGCTTCTTTAAAGAAATCCGGATATCTATAGAATAAGCGTTGTTGCAAATAATAGATAAGAGTCTCGACTTCATTTAGAAGTGCGTTGCGTTTTGTCTCTGACACAGGTTGCTTGTAACGTGAACGGAGTTGTTGCTCTACTTCAGACAATTCTGCCAGTCTCTGTGGTTTTCGTTTCATGTTTTCTTCAGTTGAGTCAATCAACATCGAGAATTGATTGGTTAACTCAATAGCCTGCTCATCTACGGATTGCAGAATGACCTCGAGAAGCTCTTCTTTCAAGAAATGCTGGAAGGCTGCTTCAAACTCTGGCATGCCACTAGCACCAGATGTTTTCGACTGTTTTTCTTCGAGCGCCTGAAGGCTTGATACACCATACAAACGAGGGAAACGGATTCCGAACTGCGTCAATTCTTGTTCCACATAATCCAGGACATCTTGTTTTTCTTCATCCGTGTTAGCGAGATCGATTGCATTGACGATAAAGAACATCTTATCCATCTCGAAGGAATCTTTCACACGTCCAAGTTGGATCAAAAATTCTCTATCTGCTTTAGCGAAAGCATGGTTGAAGTAGGTGATAAACAAAACAGCGTCAGCATTGCGAATATAATCAAATGCGACACCGGTATGACGAGCATTGATAGAATCAGCACCCGGCGTATCTACAAGGGTCACACCAGCTCGAGTCAGTTCACAATCATAGTAGTATGTGATAGTTTCTACAAAACAACTCTTTGACTCGACAGCCACATATTCTGTAAATGCTTGGTGCTCGACCAATCGGATTGTACCAAGGTAATCTTTTTGTTCTGGATACCCCGTAACAAAAGCGCGAATAAACGATTTCTTTGTTTCGTCCAATGGCTTTTGAAGAAATTCTTCTGCTCTACCATAGAGTTCATCTAACGTTTGAACCTCTTTTCCATGCGGTGCGATCATTCCTTTAAGTTCCGCAAGTAAATTCTCAACTGTTTTAAATTGCACATCTGCGTTGCGATGTGGTTTTTCAGCTGAGATTGGAGAAATCTTGTTGATAGAAGCTGTGGTTGGGTTGGGTGATACAGGTAATACCGCATCTCCAAGTAACGCATTCGAAAAGCTTGATTTTCCGGCAGAGAATGCACCGAACAGTGCAATGGTAAAGGAGCGATTGTTAATGCGGTCTCGCTTTTGCTTCATCTCTCGAATGGCTTCTTTGAAATTCGGAATATCGGATAACAAACTTAGTAATCGGTCTGCTCGAGACAAAACTTGTTGTTCTTTTAACTGACTAGTAGATGCAGTTTGCTCCAAACGGATTTCTTTTTCAACTTCCTGTGTTGATTCAGAGAGTGTCAGAGGAGTAGCAGAAGAGTAAAACCCTTTGTATTGCTGCTCCCACATCTCCACTCGAGCTGCACGTTGCTTTTGAAATGCTTCATTTGGAGACTTGATTTGTAATGAGAAATCTTGCTTTTTCTGCTCAGCTGCTTCCCATTCTTCCAAAGCACGCTGTTTTCGGACTAGTTGTTGTTTCTTGAACTGATCATCTTCTGACAGTAATTGTTTGCCGTTCGATTCCTCAGTCATTTCATCTGCCCAATCAAGGACACGCTGCACGACTTTCTTTTTAAGTGCCTGTTCAATGCGACTTGAGAACTGAAGGAGTCCATCTCCTGTAGCGCTCGTGCCGGGTTTGAATTCATCTCCAATAACAGTCGGTTCGAGTGTATAAGGGCGATACGTATCCGTAGGTACCTGTATGATTTGAGCATATTTAACAACGATCGATTCAATATGAGGAGCCGTTGTTTGATTGTAGACGTGTTGAAGTTGGGAAAGTGCTTTTGATAGTCGCGCCATACGTTCTTCTTCAATCTTTTTCTTCGAACTGAAAAAGCCCATCTTAAATCCTGGATCACTTGCTTCTGCATATAGGCGAACAGCCTCTCGGACTTCTGGTGTCATTACATAAGCATTCGACATGATCTGTTGGACTTGTTGCTGCAACTCGTTTTTCCATTTCACTAAGTCGAGGAGTTCAAACGACTGAACTGCTTGCAAGACTTCTTTTTTAGTCTCACTTTTATCCTGCCACTCTTCTTGTGAGAACAACTCTTCGTAAGTTGCTTCTACTTCTTCTTGCTGTTCTTGCAAAAAAGCTTCGTGTTCTTGAATCAGTTTTACTAATGTCCCTTGTGCACTTTCTTCAAGAACGGTCTCTTTTTGCTGAAGAGCGCTATCAATCACATTCTTTACCGAATCCACCGGGTACAAGTCGGGCTTTCTAAGAGATGTAAAGAAAATTCCTTTTGGAAGGACTCCCCAGCTCTCAAAAGAAGTCTTGACTGACTGCTTGTACTCTTCAATAGAAAGCTCTTGTTCTCTGTGCTTATCCATCTGATTAACAATCAAATAAACATTTGGGTTCGTCCGCAATAAATCTTTCGTGAATGTAAAGTTTAGCTCGGACTGGACATGGTTGTAATCCATTACATAGAAGACAAGGTCTGCTAGATGGAGTTCAGATTCAGTAGAAAGACGGTGAGCATCATCCGTGGAGTCTACACCAGGAGTATCCATCAATACAACGTCTTGTGGTAGCGTCGTCTCTGGATGGAACAACTCGATTTTTCGAACCGATTGCCCGTCTTTTGCCATGCGTTTCAAGTTAGCTACTGCCAGTTCCTCTTCAGCAATTGCTAGATCTCCATTCATGAAATGAACATAGGCTTTCCAAGTCTTTGCTCGCTGAATGGTGACAATGTTGGCTGAAGTTGGAATCGGACTCGTAGCCAACAAGTTTTCTCCTGTTAGCGCATTGATCATACTCGATTTCCCAGCAGAAAAATGTCCAGCAAAAGCTATAGTCAATTGCTCAGAGAACAGCTTCTGCCCAAACTTTTTTGCTTTTTCTGCTGTAGAGGAGTTTCCTTGCTGTTCCGCAAGCACTCCTAAAAGAGCGGTTCGTCGATAAATATGCTTTCTTAACTCATTCATGAAACGGGACCCCTTTTGCAGTCTAGTAATGTGGCGTTACAGGTAGTTCTTTTTCAAGTTCTTTCATAAACTCGTATTCTTGTTCTGATAGTAACAGTTCTATAGTGCCATGATCTTGTTCAGTCCGGATGAGTCGCCCCACTCCTTGTTTCATTCGCATTTTCATAAACGGAAGGTCGACTTCTTCAAATGCATGGAACGACATTGCCCGCTTTGCATTAAAGATCGGATCGTTCGGAGGGAATGGCAGATCATAAATAATGACTCGAGTTAACAGGTCTAAAGGCAAATCTAGTCCTTCCCATAATGAATAGGAAGCCAGAACTTTTGGATTTTCCTTATACTGTTCAATCAGCGTACTCATCTCTTGATCCCCTTCGAAGAGGATCTCTTCATGACCATACATAAATTTGAACTGTTCAAACGATTCTATAGTTGAGAAAAGAATCAAAGTCGGTTGCGGATCAGTAAGAAGTTCCATTACTTTATCATTTTTATCAAATGGCTTGGAAACTTGAATCGACATCACTTCTTCGTAATCGAAAGGTGAAGGTACTTGCAACGATTCAAACTCTGCAATCCCTAGACTACCCGCTAAGTAATCGAATGTTTGATCAACACTAAGTGTCGCACTAGAGAAGATAATCGGCAATGTCCCGTTAAATAGTTTCTCAGCCAATTGCTCATCGACCAGTTCTGGCATAATGGCAAGTGTCTCAATGCCATCTACTTCTTCTACCCAGTGTATCGCTTCATTCTCTTCAGTGAACAATTGGAAAGCTTGCAAGTAATCTTCTAAATACTCTTCCATCAGTTTCATATCATACGACTCAATAGAGTACATTTCGCCTTCAAATACGAACTCTTCTAACAGCCCTTCTACCGTTTGAATCAGAAAAGCACTTTTCCCAAGAAGTTCAGTAGAACGACGAATCGTCATCTTTTCAAGAGCCGGGTTTTCAATAGAATTTCGAAGGAGTTCAAAAAATGCGATATGGGCTTCTTCTAAAACGTCCAAGTAATGGAGTGTCTTAGGTCGTAACCCTTCTACACGTGCCTTTTCAAGTAAGTCTAGTAGCGATTCACTTTGTACTTTTAGTGTAAACGCTTCTTGTGCTGCAAACTCAACCAAATGCCCTTCATCCAGTACGATAGCAGACGCTTCTGGTAACAGAGGAAGCTGCTCTTGACGTTTTCGAGATTCTGCTGTCCATAGATGCTCCATCAAAAATTCATGAGAACAGATGACTAGATCTGTTGCTTGACGGTAGAATTGTCTAGAGATAGTTTGACCACATTGATTTTTCACTTCACAAATTGAGCACTGTTGTACAGGATGATAATTAACGAGTTTCCACTCTTCATCGGTTAAGAAACTGAACTCTTTTCGGTCTCCGTATGGGTACACTTTTTGCAAAGATGTACCGGCGAACACAAATTCAGGCAATCGGTCATCGATTTCATCGACGAACTCAGGTACATCGAACCCTCGGCGCTGTTCATCTAGACGTTGCAAACAGAGATATTCTTCTCTCGATTTTGCTAAACGGACGTCAATTGCCAGGTTTAACAGTTCAGATAGACGAGCGATATCACCTTCGGGCTTAATCAACTGTTCAATCAAAGCCTCATCAGAACAAGCTACAATGACAGGTTTTCCTGTATAACGCGCGTAGGCTATCGAAGGAAGAAGATAGGCCATAGTCTTCCCTGTACCTACTCCGGCTTCCGCAAAAAGGACAGATTTCTGCTGAAGCGCTTTTTCAATTTGAAACGCCATATACACTTGCTCGTCTCGAATTTCATATCCATGATCGGGTAATGTCTCATAAAAGATATCCCCTAACCAATTGGACAAGGATTGATAAAATGACTGATCTTTCGACAATTCAAAGGGGATATTTTTACGCATAGCTCCACTCTTTTCTATATAATCTAGACACGTTTACCCCAGAACTGGTAGTAATCTGTGCGAATAAATCCATTAAACAATTTCCGTTTCTTAGTCGCTTTTTTACCGTAGACGGTCTCTAGGTTTTCCATTGAAGAAAGTAAGTAAACAGACCAAGACGGGTATTTTTCCATGACATAGCCAAATTGAGAAATCGTTCGTTCAATTTCCTCAACTTCCCCGATACGCTCCCCATAGGGTGGGTTACTGACAATGACTCCATTTTCGAGTCGCGTTGTGAAATCTGTTGCTTGCATCTGTTTAAATTCAATGATGTCGGCAAATCCAGCTTCAAGTGCATTGGATTTTGCAATTTCAATCATTCGATGATCTATATCTGTACCAAGAATCGTTAGTTCTTGATCATAGTCAGCTTGGGCTTCAGCTTCTTCACGTACTTTATCCCATACTGCGGGTTTAATGAATTTCCAGTGCTCTGCATCAAATTCTCGATTGTAGCCAGGTGCGATATTTTGTCCGATCATTGCCGCTTCGATGCAAAGAGTTCCAGATCCGCAGAATGGATCTACAAATGGTCGATGCGGACTCCATTTAGAAACTTTCACGAGAGCTGCAGCTAAAGTCTCTTTTAATGGTGCATCTCCTTGAGTTGTTCGGTAGCCACGTTTATGAAGACCCGCTCCACTCGTATCTAGTGTCAACAATACTTTATCTTTTAAAATACTGACTTCTACTTTATACCGTGCGCCTGATTCGTCTAAATAACTCATACGCTTGTAAGCAGACTTTAAACGTTCTACGATCGCCTTTTTCACGATACTTTGGCAGTCAGGAACACTATAAAGTGTTGACTTGACACTCTTACCGCTCACTGGGAAATTAGCATCTACTGGTAAGTACGTTTCCCAAGGGAGTGCTTTAGTTCCTTCAAACAATTGATCAAATGTGCGGGCAGGAAATTCTCCTACAACTAATTTGACACGATCTGCAACGCGCAACCAGACATTAGCACGGGCAATCGCTTCTTCGTCTCCTGTAAAGAACACTTTTCCATTGTCGGTAGTCGTTTCAAACCCAAGATCCTTCAGTTCATCTGCGACGATTCCTTCGAGACCCATTGCCGCAGTTGCTAGTAATTTATACTTCATATCATCTTCAGCTCCTTGCTGTAGTTTGGGTATATAAAGAGAAAAAACTCTCCACAAAGGAGAGCTGTAAAGTTCATCATAAACCTTCTATTCGGTAAGCCATGTTTTGTCTCCCATGTACTCAAGCGGGGAAACCCCTCGTACATACTGGGCGGCAATCATCTATCTACGAAATTTCCGTCTTCCAATCCGTTCAGTTCCTTCATGGAAATGCCCCTACCATAATTTGGGTTTCTCACTCGTGGGGTTTACCGCGTTCCACTCTTACCGTTTCCGAGTAAGACTTCGTCACTGTGGCACTTTCAAGAGTACTACACCCTATCCGAAGACTTAGGTGATTTCTCTGCCGTCAGCCTGGCAGCTGCCCTCGTTTATGACTTCACGAGGCACGAACACTACAGTCATCTCAGAGCTGTGTGAGCATGGACTTTCCTCTACACATCTAAAGTGTGCAGCGATTGCCTGAATAGAAGGCCACAATCGAGTATACGTTATTTAGCTTGTGAATACAAGCTCGGATTAATCGTAGAGCTTTGCTCCGAAAACATGCTTCTCAAGGTTTGATAAACGTTTTAAAATATCAAAGTTTGTGGATGTCTGTGGTGCTGGTGCTGAACGAGGAGTATCTTCCACTTGAGTACGTAGATCACGATTTTCTCGTTCTAATTCTTGAATACGCTTGTCAAATTGCTCGTAGTCTTTAATGATTTCATCTAAAAATGCGTCGACTTCTTCTTGGCTATAGCCACGCATGGTAGTTTTAAATTGTTTTTCTAAAATATCAGAAGTTGTAAATTGAATCGCCATACCCATCTTCCTTCCATCCATTGGTGATTGGCTTCATTATAGCATAGGATGTCAGGCTACACCTATCTATTTGTCGAAATCTGCGCTTTCCAGGGAAATGATTTTCCTAGAAATACGTGCATCTCGTTTCTTCAAGTCTTGAAGATAGTTGGCCAGTTTTTCTCTTGAGAGGATAGCTGTCAAAGTAAGAAGCTGGGCTTTAGCTTGAAGCACGTAATTCATAGCCAGACTAAAGTCTTTCAGTTGGTGCTCTAAAATTTTTGCGCAGTATAAGAGAGCCTCCAACTTTTCAACTCGCTGTAGTTCATCCGCGGCTATTTTCATCAGTTCAAAACTTTCGTCAAACTCTTTCTCTCGCTTCTTAAGAAGGGACAGATAATAGTAGGCATGAGGAATGTCTTGTTTTTCATAGCGCTCCGTTACTTTTTCATAAAGTTCCTTACTATGCGGCAGCAATTTAATGTCTTTTAACCACTTGGCCAAATTCATCTCGATAGACGAGTTACTTTGTTCAGACTGATCGAGTAAGTGCTGTAGGGAGCGAATGTAAAGCGCCACAAGTGACAACAAGTCCCACTTATTATGTTCAAGGACCTTGTCTAAGTTTTCAGTTGTATTGGACCTCAATGCATCCATATAAATAATGGGCGCTAAATGACCCGGCATGTCTTCTTCACGAACGAAGGCCAATTGTTCGCGTTCCATATCTTGCAATTTGTAGCGCTCCTGCATCCCTTTCCATAAGCGTTTACTTCCATGAAGTAAGTCGACTTGAAATAATGTAGGAAAAGGCGGCAACTGCTTCCTGTTCATCGTCCATCGTACTTCAAGTTGCGGAATATCGAAGCTCTTCCCATTATACGTTACGACAGTATCGGCTAATTGAAAAGGCAACGCTTTTAAAAAAGGCAGTTCAAATTCAGGCGAGGCGAGTATATATTGATCTAATTGAAAGTGAGTCGAGAATTGCTGAATGACCCCATTTAAGAAGATATGCACGCCAACGCCTTTCAGACCTGTCGTCTCCGTATCATAAAATAACACTCTTTGATCATCATGAGGAACCAGTGGATGACCCGGAAATTGCGCTTTGGCTTGCTTTACCAATCTGTCTAACTCGTTAAAGTTTACAAGTCCATGTTCAAAATCAAGTGGATAGTGAGTCGTCACTTTAAAATAAGGGCCTTCAGGTGTCTCAACCCTGTCATAACCGGATGTTTCCCACTGGTTCGGTAGAAGTTTCTTCTGAACTACAGGTGCGGCTTCTTGAATCTGTTCAGGTTGCTTTTTTAACAACCCTTTCATAGCCATTAATTTTTTTTCATAAGACATCGGCTTCACGCACCAAATGGGAGAGTAATAATAGAACCTCTTCTTTCAGTCCTACATTTGCTTCTTGGGCACCGATACACGCTGGACATCCATCGAGACAAGGACAAGCCGTCACTTGCGCATGTGTCTCTTCTACTAATTCTTCAAAACGATCCAGCATTCTTTCAGATAGACCAATTCCACCGGGATAACTGTCATAGATGAAGAACGTCGGTTGTTCATCTAATATAGACTTCATTTGCGGGACAACATGCACGTCTTTGCGATCACAGTCTAAGAAAAGTGGAATGAACGAGTGTAACGCGTATGCCGCTCCTACCATCGCATCCGCAAATAAGTGCATGGCGCCATGTGCCGGCTTGTCAAATGTGATCCACGTTGCACTTGTGTGAAGTTCGAGCGGTGGAAGGTCGATAGTTCCCGATCCAATATTGTCGTGGGTATCAAATTTAATTTTTTTGAAGATGGTCGGGTGTGCTAACACAATGATATCCCCAAACGTCATCTCCACTTGGCTCTTTGCTAGATGTTTGTCTTTAGACAACACCTTCATCTCTACTGCGATGTTGGCATCCGTAAAGTAATCGACATCGACTTCTGTTACAAAAGCTTTCTTCTCATCCCAGTCCAGAAGTTCCACTTGGAACTGTGTGCCTTGATGGAGATAAATAGCTTCTTCGTGAAGTAACGTCATTGCACTGAACAGATCCATCTCACCAATTACTCTTGTCTGTGTCGGAATGGATTGATCGATGATGATGACATTGTCTTGAGAAGCAGAACGGAGTGAGATGTTGCTCGCTGGGAAGCTCTCGGCCATCCAGTGCCATTTATCACCGGTCTCCAGAAGTACATTCTCATCCTTTAAATGCTCAAGTAATGATTGCACATAATACTCCGCATAGTCTTCTTGCTTATCAAAAGGCAATTCAAAAGCAGCACATTTTAAGTGATCCATCAAAATCAACATGTTTTCAGGGAAAATCCGCACTTCTTCAGGTGACTGTCCAAGTAAATAGTCTGGATGGTCTACGACATACTGATCGAGTGCAGTGGATTGAGCGACGTAAATCACTAGTGATTCACCTTGTCGTCTTCCTGCTCTCCCGGCTTGCTGCCATGCACTCGCAATATTTCCTGGGTAACCTGTCATAATGCAGACTTGTAACTGCCCTATATCCACACCAAGTTCAAGAGCGTTTGTACTGACTACTGTTCGAATATCTCCGTTTCGAAGCCCTTTTTCAATGTCTCGTCTTTCTGAAGGTAAATAACCTCCGCGGTATCCTTGAATAGACCGGTCACCTAACTTTTTACTAACGAGCGCTTTTAAATAGGTTACTAGCATCTCTACTCGGACCCTACTCTTAGCGAAAATAATGGTCTGTAACCTCTTTTTATATAATTCTTCTGCTAAATCTCGAACTTCAAGAATGGCGCTTCGACGAACATTATACGTCGGATGCACAATAGGAGGATTGTAAAATAAAAAGTATTTTGTTCCAGAAGGGGCTCCGTTATTTGTAAGCACTACATGATTTTCATGCGTCAATGTATCTGCAAGTTCTTTAGGATTTTGGATAGTTGCTGATGTGCAGATAATTACAGGATGACTTCCATAAAATGCACAAATACGCTTCAGTCTTCTGATGACGTGCGCTACATGAGAACCGAACACACCTTTATAGGTATGCATTTCATCGATTACTATAAATTTTAAGTTCTCAAACATAGAGACCCATTTCGTATGATGTGGCAAGATTCCGGAGTGCAGCATATCTGGATTCGTTAAAATGATATTGCCATTAGTGCGCACCTTACGACGAATTCCCGGCTCCGTATCCCCATCATAAGTAAAGCTGTTAATCTGCTTGCCTGTTGCTTCAATCAGTTCATTTACATCCGTCTTTTGATCTTGAGCAAGAGCTTTTGTAGGAAACAGATAAATAGCCCGACTCTTAGGGTCTTCGATAATGCTCTGGAGAACTGGTAGATGATAACAAAGAGATTTTCCTGAAGCTGTCGGTGTAATGGCCGTAAAAGATTGGCCCTTCCTTGCATTGTCATAAGCACTTGCTTGATGTGTGTAGAGCTCCTTAATCCCTTTTTGCTTTAGAGCGGAAACTAGACTTGGATCTAAATCCGCCGGGAAGGGGACTGTTTTAGCTTCGCGCGGTTCTATCGTATGGATGGATTGAATTTGTTGTCGCTTCTGAGGATCCTTGACCCATTCATCGAGAAGTTTTGAGATTTCACTCATCCACTGTTCCCTCCAGTTCCGTCTGCATAGTCTTTAATGTATAAAGCACTGCATGGACACTTTGATAAAATCGCTTTTTCGATGTTTCTTTATAAAAGGATTGCACGACAAACTGTTTCATCCCTTCCTGAACAGCTTGAATCTGGGAAGGATGTAAGTACTTTGGTCGGTTGTTTTGAATATACTGTCCAGACTCTTCAACCCATGCATCAAGGATGCTATCTACTTCGTTCACATGAGGCTTCACTTCATTAAAAAAATCTGGACTGTGGTCTTCTTCTCGCATTTTTTCAAAACGGCTGATGCACTGCTCTGCTTCATTCAATAAAAAACTAGTAGTTTCTAAGAGCTTCATTCGTTCACTTCCTCTAACGTCTATCTTCTTATCATATCAAATGTAATTCGGTTCCTCTAGTTTTACGAACAAACATTCGAATGCAACATTCGGCACGTGTCAGGCGTCTAATCTGTGTGCTAAACTAAGGCACAGAGGTGTTGAAGATGACAATACGTTATCCTGGTGGGAAAAGATATCAACCCCCTACCCCAAAAAATAATACGATCAAAAAGGATTATTCTTTTAGCAATAGGGGAAAAACGTTAGAGGATGAAGTGAATGAGTCTAATGACTATTACTTGCAGCATCAGCTAGCAGTCGTTCATAAGAAACCAATTCCTATACAAATCGTCAAAGTCGATTATCCCGGAAGGTCTCGTGCTGTGATCCGAGAAGCGTATTACAGAACTCCATCAACAACAGATTACAATGGCGTCTACAGAGGCTATTATTTGGACTTTGAAGCAAAAGAAACAAAGAATAAAACCTCTTTCCCTTTGCAAAACGTCCATGAACATCAAGTCTTGCATATGCGTGGTGTCCGTGAACAACAAGGAATCTCGTTCTTGTTGGTAGCTTTTCAGAGTCTAGAACGGTATTTCTTCCTATCTAGTGAACAGCTAGACATCTTTTGGGAACGTATGCAGCAAGGCGGTCGGAAATCGATTACTCTTGACGAGTTTGAGCAAGTAGGAATTGAAATAACACCTGGTTATGCTCCGCGCATACCCTATTTAAATGCAGTAGATCACTATGTGATCGGTAATGAAAGTGAGGATGGAGCTCGTGGCGAATGAACAACGATCTCGACAGCAACGCAGATTAGAAGAACAGAAAAACAAATCAAAAAAGAAAGGTACTAAAGGAAAAAAAGGAATCTTCAAAAAGATATTCCTAGCACTTGTTGCTATTGGACTCATCGGCCTTCTGAGTGGTTTTGGACTTTTTGTATATTATGCAAGCTCAGCACCAGAGTTAGATGAAGCGTCTTTAAAAGATCCTATTTCTTCAACCTTCTTAGATATCAACGGAGAACCGTTCTATACATCAGGAACCGAAAACCGAATCTATGTAAACTATGATGATATTCCACAACAAATGGAAGACGCTATTTTAGCTACAGAAGATGTACGTTTCTATGATCATATGGGTATGGACTTCTTACGATTAGGTAGCGCAGTTATTGCAAACGTGACGCAAGGTTTTGGAGCACAAGGTGCTTCTACTATCACGCAGCAAGTAGTAAAAAACTCGTTCCTACAAAATGAGAAGACTCTGAAACGGAAAGCTCAAGAAGCTTGGCTTTCATTCCAATTAGAACGTAAGTATGATAAAGAAGAAATTTTTGAGATGTACTTCAACAAGGTTCTGATGTCAGGACGAAATTATGGCTTTGGTACTGCGGCGGAATTCTTCTATGGTAAAGAACTGAGCGAGCTGGAACTTCATGAGATGGCAATGCTTGCAGGTATCCCGCAAAGCCCTAATAATTACAATCCAGTCAAAAATCCAGAGCTTGCTGAAAAGCGCAGAAATACAGTTCTGCATCTAATGGAGCTTCATGAAAAGATCACTCCAGAAGAAGCAGAAGCAGCACGTGCTATTCCAGTCACAGAAACATTGATTCCTGAAGAAGAGCGTGAAGCGTCTTCCGAATTAAAATACGAAGCTTTTGTTGATATCGTTGAGAGCGAATTGAACAAAATTGACCCTTCCCTTCTGGCAGAAGGAATTACAGTTCATACAACTTTAGATCCAGCAGTCCAATCTAAAGTAGAAGAAGTGATTAACTCAGATGTCTATGCAACAGAAAAACAACAAGCAGGTATTGCAGTAGTCGATCCAAAAACAGGTGCCTTAGTGGCTTCTGGTGGAGCACGAAACTACGCAAATCGTGGCTGGAACTACGCATATGACAACAAAGACCGTCAGCCTGGTTCTACGATGAAACCGCTACTTGCCTATGCACCAGCTATTGAAAATCTAAACTGGTCTACAGGACAGACAGTAGTAGATGAACAGATCACCTATACAGGTTCAGATCAGGTAGTGCGAAACTTCGTCGATCGATATTTAGGACCAATGACAATGCGTGAAGCACTTTACCGTTCACAAAATACACCAGCTGTAAAAACATTGCGTGAAGTTGGATTAGACAATTCACGTGATTTCATCAACCGTTTCGGTCTTGGAATTGAAAATGTTTATGAGTCTTCTGTTCTCGGTGGAATCGAGGGCATCTCTCCTATGATGCTTGCAGGTGCATATGGCGCATTTGCTAACGGTGGCTATCATGCAGAACCTTATGCTATTAACAAGATTGTGTACCGTGATGGTGAAACAGAAGATGTGTTGAAAAAAGAACTTGAACCTGTCATGAAAGATTCTACAGCTTATATGGTCACGGACATGCTTCGTGATGTACTTGAAAATGAAAACGGAACGGGTCGAACTGCAGCAGTTCCTGGAATCGATTTAGCTGGTAAATCTGGAACATCAAACTATAGCTCTGATGAGATTGCAGAAAACAACCTCCCTTCTGGGTCGTTCCCAGACACTTGGTTTGCAGGCTATTCTACAAAGTATTCAGTTGCTATTTGGTCAGGTAACAGCAAACGCAGTGAACCAATGACTACTGCAGAAGAACGCCGCGTACCTCAAGTCATGTTTAATCAAATTATGTCATCGATTTCTTCCGATGCGGAAGATTTTAGTCGTCCAAACTCAGTTGTGGAAGCTACTATTGAAGTGGGTACTACTCCATTACAATTGGCAAGTGGCTTTACGCCAAACAGCTTACGACGTACCGAGTTATTTGTTCGCGGTACAGAACCAACTGCTGTATCGGATGAATATGAATTAACAGAGCTCCCTGCTCCAACAGGTCTATCAGCAGACTTTGATGAAGCTTCTAGTTCTGCAACACTTCAGTGGAACTACTCTGCTCCAGACGGTGTAGATGAAGTGAACTATGTAGTCTCTGTAAAAGTAAATAACGGTGGCACTCAAGAACTTGATACCGTGAATCAAACAGGTATTGTGGTTCGCGATCTGCAACCAGGCAATACCTACACATTTAGTGTAGTAGCTACAGCTAATGGCATTTCTAGCGCCCCTGCTACTGTCTCTATAACAATTGCCGAAGACGAACCTGAAGAACCTGAACCACAGCCTGGTGAAGGTGAAGGCGAAGGTGATGGAAATGGCAATGGAGATGGAAACGGTAATGGGAACGGCAACGGTAATGGCAATGGGAATGACAATGGCGAAGGTGATGGTGGAGACACTGGAGAACCAACGGAACCTGGTGACGGTTCTGGCGAAGAAGAACCTACTGAGCCAACTGACCCAGGTACAGATGAAGGTACTGGTGACGAAGCTACTGATGGTTCAACTGACCAAACCCCTTAATCCACTATGAAAAAAGGCATTTTCTCGTTTAAGAGAAAATGCCTTTTGTTATTTAACCCGTTTCTTACCCTCTCTACATCTTTCCAACAATGGGCATTCGGGACAATTGGGATTCTGAGCCTTACAGTGATAACGCCCAAAAAAGATCATTTGATGATGCGCTTTCGACCACTTCTCCATAGGTGTTTTCCGCATCAGAGTCTCCTCTACTTGTTGGGGCGAATCTTTCCATCTGCAGACGCCCAATCGTTTAGAAACGCGTTCCACGTGTGTGTCCACAGCTAGAGCCGGGACATCAAATGCAACCGAAACCACAACATTCGCTGTCTTTCTTCCTACACCCGGGAGTCGAGTCAAAGTATCTCGATCTTCCGGGACGACACCACCGAATTCATCAAGAAGCATCTGACTAAGCTTTTGAATGTTTTTTGCTTTGTTTCGATACAATCCTATTGACCGAATATCCTGTTGCAGTTCTTCAACTGGAACTGCCAAATAATCTTCTGGGGTTTTATACTTTTGAAATAAGTCCTTCGTTACGCGGTTCACGAGAACATCTGTACATTGAGCAGATAATAAAGTTGCTACAACTAATTCAAATGCGTTTTCATGAACAAGTTCACAATGCGCATCGGGAAACATATGATCCATAACAGCTAACATCTCTGCCCATTCTTTTTTAGTAACCAGTTTACTCCCTCTCTTCAAGCCAATTATAAAATGGCATTCGTGTAGTCGATTCTGATTTCTGAACAGGTGCTTTGACCGTATATTTATGGAACCCTTCCGAATGTTTTCGAATGGCTTCTAACGTGACCAAATTTTTCTTCTTCCACTCAAAAAGGATTCGGTCTATATACTTTAGACTCTTCTTTTCTGCCAAAACGGCTTCCACAAGCGCTTGGCGAATCACTTCAGGAGAATGGCCATCTTCATCCAACCACTTGGAGATAGTTTCGTATTCCAAGGGTGTAAATACGCGGCCGAACTCATCCTCAAAGGTACGGAACAATTGTCCAGATAACTGATCTTTCGTTGCGACGGACTGTTCCATTTTGAGTTGTTCCATACAATCAATTAGTCGTTCCCATAGTTGATAAAGTACGTACTTTTCTTCTACCATGGCACCCGATTTGGATTGTTCGATAAGCAAGAACCCCCTTTGCATTAAGCGCTGCAAAATGGCAGCGACTTGTTGATCGGAGATTTCCATGCGATCTGCAATTTCACGAGGTGTTGGAAAATCAATTTGATTTTGTTGAAAGGAAACCAGTTGTAAAACAACCATCGCCTCTTGATCTGTTAGTTGTAAAGCCCGATAATGAGTAAAAAAAAGCTGGGAAATGGTTACATTTCCCTGCTTGATCCACTGCTCCAGGCGACTAGATGGAAACTCCATTCCAAGTCCTCCTTAAGGATATAAACGATTTAATAAACGTGGGAATGGAATCGATTCACGTACATGCTCTGCTCCACTGATCCAAGCAACTGTACGCTCAAGACCCAGGCCGAAACCTGAATGTGGAACCGTTCCATATTTACGTAGTTCTAAATACCACGCATAAGCACTTTCATCTAAATTATGTTCTTTAATACGCTGTTTTAGTAAGTCGTAATCGTAGATACGCTCAGAACCACCAATGATTTCTCCATACCCTTCTGGTGCAATCAAATCAGCACAAAGCACGACATCGTCTCGCTCTGGGTGTGGTTGCATGTAGAACGGTTTAATACCCACTGGATAATGCGTGATGAATACGGGCTTATCATAAGCTTCTGCGATTGCAGTTTCATGAGGTGCACCGAAATCATCACCCCACTGAATGTCATCAAATCCTTTTTCGTGTAAGAATTCGATTGCATCATCGTAAGTAATACGTGGGAACGGGGCTTGAATAGCTTCTAGTTTTGAAGTATCACGGCCTAGACGCTCTAGTTCAAGCTTGCAATTCTTCAAGACGGATTGCACGATGTACGAAACATAATTTTCTTGTACTTCTAGACTTTCATTAAATTCTACAAAAGCCATTTCTGGCTCGATCATCCAGAATTCGATTAAGTGACGACGTGTTTTAGATTTCTCAGCACGGAAAGTTGGGCCGAATGAAAATACCTTCCCCATAGCCATAGCTGCTGCTTCCATGTACAGCTGACCGGATTGAGAAAGAAACGCATCTTCATCAAAATATTTTGTCGCAAACAATTCAGAAGTTCCTTCAGGAGCAGAACCTGTTAGAATTGGTGGATCCATTTTTACGAACCCTTCGTCATTAAAGAACTCATAGGTAGCACGAATGATTTCATTACGAATCTTCATGATGGCGTGTTGTTTACGTGAACGTAACCAGACATGGCGATTATCCATTAAGAATTCTGTACCATGCTCTTTAGGTGTGATTGGGAAATCTTCAGCAAGAGATAAGACTTCGATTGACGAAACTTGAATTTCGCAACCAAAGCTGTTGCGCGTATCTTCTGTAACTGTTCCAGTCACATAAATCGAAGATTCTTGTGTTAATGATTTTGCTAACTGGAATATTTCTTCTCCAACGTCTGCTTTTACTACGACACCTTGAACAAATCCAGTACCATCGCGAAGTTGTAGAAACGCAATTTTTCCGCTTGAACGCTTGTTAGCAAGCCAAGCGCCTAATTTCACTTCTTCTCCAATATGAGAAGGCATTTGATTAATTGAAATTTTCTTCATAGAGTCCTCCAAGTTATAAATTCGAAATACGCTTCCACCACTCACCTGTTTTAAAATCTAAATAGGTGTAGCTTAACGCATCATTTTCATTCATGTAAGTTACTTCCCAAACGGGACCAATCTCTTCATACCCCAATTTAATTGATAAGATTTCTTGTACATTATGTTCAGCACGAGTGAGTTCTTCCGCTTGTTGGGCCGTTATGCCATCTTCTAGCATTACTTCGTATGCCGTTTTACTATCTGAGCTATCCACAATATACGCGACATTTTGTTCGTCCTTCGTTCCAATAACCGTGATGTAACTAGTGACACTATGGTACGCATACGTTGTTGTCACAGTATCTACTAAATCTTGGCTTAAAACGAGAGTTTCAATCCGCTCAAAATCTTGATTTTGAGGTTGCTTTGCAACTACATACAGAATGCCCAAAGTGGACACCACTGCTACAACGACAACGAGTATAGAGGCTACAATCCATTGCTTCTTCATGTGCGATAAATCGTAAAGATCGCTTTGGAGTCGTCCTCTTTATCCAGTGCAAGTCCAAACATCAAATCCTCTTTTTTCAAAGAGCGATTCAGTGCATCAACTAGCTTATACAAATCTGATTGGTAATTGACCGTTACAGTTTGAATGACTTCAATCTTTGATTCCACTGCAATCCCTGCTTTCTTCAAGATACTTAGCTATTATACCAAGTTTCTAACATCTCGACCATCGTTTCAACGGAAACATGCTCAGTCGGAACACGGGGAATAGCAGTTAAAAAGTCTTTCCCATATGATTTGGTTTCAATCCGACGGTCAAGGATGATAAAGGCACCTTTTTCTTCCGGATTGCGAATCAGACGGCCAAAGCCTTGCTTAAACCTTATAATCGCTTCTGGTAACGCTAGCTTCGTAAAGGCATTCTGTCCGTTACGAGTAAGCTCTTCCGCTTTTTGTTTAAAATACGGATCATCCGGATTTGTGAAAGGCAAACGCACTAAAAGAATTGTAGATAAGGCATCTCCTGGAACGTCGACTCCTTCCCAGAATGTAGTTGTCCCGAACAATATTGCTTTTTCAAATCGCTGGAACGTTCGGAGCATCCGCATTTTACTCCCTGCATTCATGCCTTGAGCAATTAGTAAAAAGTCGTCAGCTAGTGACGTCTCTTCAACTAGTTCTACCGTCTTCCGAAGCATGTCTTGAGATGTAAACAATACAAACATGCGACCTTCCGTTACTTGAGCGGTTTGAATAATGACATCAGCAATGGACTCAATAAATGTCATCTGGTCTACTTGGGTCACATCAGGTACGTCATCTACAATAAACACTTTAGCACCATTGTAATAATCGGGTGCAGCATGAAAACGCTGAATCGGTATGGACCTTGGTAAATACAATTGATCTAATATGAACCAAGGCTGTTTCGGAACGGTCAATGTACCCGAAGTCCAAACGATGGATTTGGTAGCTCTGTAGTTCTCGAATAATTGCTCCGTGAATTCTTGATGATTCAATTTGCGCTGATGGAAAATAAATGAACTAGGTAAGCTTCGTTTATCCGCTTCTAGCCAACTTGCCTCGTCTTGAATTTGCAGAACAAACTCTTCCCATTTATAAGCCACGATCCGAAGTTCTCTAATCCAATAAGTAATATCTTCTTTGTCCAGAGTGGTTGAAATATCCACGGTATATAACAGTTCATCATAGAACTTTACTAAACTATTCAGTTCTGCAATAAAATCTTCAAAAAGAGCTTGACGCTTTCTTAAATCAACCGTAACTTTGGACATCCCTCTAGCTGTTTTTTGAGCTTGCGTCAATTCAATAAGCTCTCTGATGATTCCGTCAAACACGTCTTGGATCGTCTCAGTGCGAATTTTTAATTTGTTAAGTATTGCTGACGGAATTCCAAGTTTCTCGAGCTTCCACCCGACTTGCGTTTTTTCATTGAATCCAAATTGACTAAATAAATATTTCCACTCTGTAAACGAGATAACTTTTTCGTTCATTTTCTTGACAGCGGTCAAGAAATGGTGAGCTTCATCAATGATAAGAGCACCAATTTGTGATTCAAAGCTTTTCATCACTTCGGGTTGTCCTGCGACCATCGCATGATTGGTAATAATGAGTTGCGCTTGTTTAGCTCGTCGGTACTCCATTTCATAAAAATCTTGCGCGATATGCGGTGTACGCTTTCGCTTTCTCACTTTATCGAGTGTTAAAGCGCCGCCCCCAGTTGTGTTGAGCTCCGTCAAGTCTCCACTCTTGGTCTCCTGCAACCATACTAATAATTGCATCAGCGCAAATGTCTCATCATAAGATTCATCTTCGCTCGCAAGCCGAACTTGGAACAATTCATGGTCGATATAATGGGTATACGCTTTCAATCTGGAGACATAGAAACTGCCAGGAAATGCTTGTAACAGCTGCGTACATTCTTTCTCGATCAATTGATCCATCAGTGTATTTGTATAGGTGGAAATGACAACTTTTTGATTCGTTTCGAGTGCATAACGAATAGCCGGAATCAAATACCCCATCGTCTTCCCAATTCCCGTTTCTGCCTCTAACGCTACTTCGGAACGATTCTGCAACGCCTCATGAACGGCATCCATATAGTTCAGTTGAGACGGTCGGTGTTGAGAAGTCGAGTAAATTTCTTGAAGAAGGGCAAGTTTCTGCTCTTCGGAAACCGGGTAGTCCGGGAATGCCTTTGCAGGTTGAACAGTTTCTTCTTGTGCGGGTTCTGAAAGTCGTTGTTGCTGCATTCGCATTGCTTCAAAAAAAAGCGGCGCAACATGAGATTTCATTCGGAAACAGCGTTTATGAAGCTTAGTGATCGTATCGAGTGATAAAGAGTTTAACTTTCTGATACAACTTAAAAAGAGTTCCGCTGTTGCATACGCATCGGCGTCTGCACGATGAGCATCCGTAAGTTCGATTCCGAGCTCTGATGTGATCTCACTCAACTTATAGCTGAGTGCAGAAGGAAACATCAAACGAGAAAACTCCACCGTATCAATTTTTTTATTTTTAAGAAGTGGCCTACTTACACGTTTTAACTCACCTTGTAAAAAAGGAAAATCGAAATTTACATTATGTGCAACAAAAATAGCCCCTTCAAGTTGACTGTACACTTCTTCTACAATCTCATGAAATAAAGGCGCATCTTTCACATCGTCATTGCTGATATGTGTGAGCTGTTGTATGAAGGTCGGGATCTGTTTTTCTGGATTCACAAAAGTGGAATAAGTAGAAACAATAGAGCCTCGTTCAATTCGAACAATTCCAATTTGAATGATCCGGTCGCCATTTTTTGGCGAACTCCCCGTTGTTTCGATATCGACTACTGCATAACTATCTTTCATCGGATTCACTCACAGTACTTATAGATTCAGTAAAATTGTAACATAAAAACGCCGCTCAACGAGTGATGCGACGTTTAAATCTATTTTATAGAACTGTAGCTTCCGGTTCATATGAAATCAAGTCTCGAATCGAGTTGTCTTCATTCATCAAAGCAACGGTTGGTTTATGCCCTTTTGCTTCTTCATTCATCATGTAGACATAGGAAAGAATAATAACTATATCTCCTTTTTGCACTAAACGAGCTGCAGCTCCGTTTACACAAATAACGCCACTACCGCGAGCTCCGGAGATAATATACGTCTCAAAACGCGCACCATTGTTATTGTTCACTATGTGTACTTTTTCATTTGGTAGCATACCAACAGCATCTAAAATGTCTTGGTCTATTGTGATGCTGCCTACGTAATTTAAATCGGCTTCTGTTACCGTAGCACGGTGAATTTTACTATTTAACATCATTCGTAGCATATGGGTTCACTCTTTCTATTAAAATATTGTCGATCAAACGGGCTTTTTCAAAAAAGACAGCAACAGCCAACACAAACAACTTCGCCTGTTCCGTTTTCGTTAAATGAGGATAGCTTAACATGTCTACATAATCAACACGTGCGCCTGTAAGCTTGTCAAGCTCTTTGTGAACGAAATTAACTGTCTCTTCAACTGAGGCCCCTTCTTTAAATAGTTCTTTACCAGCTAGTAATGCTTGATAAATTTTTGGTGCCTGATCACGTTCAAGATTCGAGAGATAGACGTTCCGAGAACTTTTAGCAAGTCCATCGCTTTCACGAATGGTCGCAACACGTACGATAGTTAGTGGGAAGTCATATGCTTCAACTAAAGATTCGATTAACGCGAGTTGTTGCGCATCCTTCTGACCGAAGTAAGCGTGTGTTGGTTGTACCAAATGAAATAACTTAGTCACGACTTGTAGGACGCCGTCAAAATGCCCTGGTCGACTTGCTCCGCAGAGCACAGTGGCCATCTCGCCACTGTTAAAAGTTATCGTGCTCGGAGTTCCATACATTTCTTCAACTGAAGGGTAGAAAATACAGTCCACCCCTAAAGTTTCTGCTAGCTTGTGGTCACGCTCGAAATCTCTTGGATAGCGGTCTAAATCTTCATTAGGTCCAAACTGTGTCGGATTAACGAATATACTCAAGATTGTCACGTCGTTCTGCTTAACGGACGTCTCAATTAGTTTTGCATGACCTTCGTGTAAAAATCCCATAGTTGGAACAAATCCTACACTCCCAGTGCAGGATTTTCTATAATCCCGAAGCTGTTGCTTTGTCTCACAAATGATCATGTCGTGCCTCCATATAGCGCAATCTTTTCTTCCGTCTTCATTTCAAATTGATGCTTTTCTTCTGGGAACTGTTTGTCTTTTACTTCTTGAACATACTGTCCGAGAGCTTGTTCCATTAGTGGATAGACGGATGCATAGGATTTTACAAACTTCGGCATATGATGTACTCCGTATCCTAACAGATCATGGAAAACCAGTACTTGACCATCTGATTCAGCCCCTGCTCCAATACCAATTGTAGGGATGCGTAGTGCTTTTGAGATTTGTTCCGTCAGTTGGTGCGGGATACACTCCAAGACGAGCATGAAAGCTCCTGCAGCCTCTGTTTTCTTTGCATCTTCGATAATTTGTTTTGCTTGTTGTGCTGATTTCCCCTGAACTTTAAAGCCACCTAGCACTCCGGCAGTTTGAGGGGTCAGTCCTAAATGGGCAACTACAGGAATACCAGCTGCCGTCAGTTTTTCTATAAGCGGAAGCATATCTCCCGCTCCTTCAATTTTGACTGCTTGTGCTCCTGTCTGCTGCATGATGTCGATTGCATAACTAAGCGCCTTATCGGTTGAAAGATGACATACACCAAAAGGCATATCGACGATGAGGAACGTATTCGGTGCTCCGCGTCGTGCAGCTTTTCCATGATGAATCATGTCTGCTACCGTTACCGGAACTGTAGAATCATAACCCAGAACGACCATTCCTAAAGAATCACCGACTAATATAACATCCACTTCCGCTTGCTGTGCTAGTTTGGCAGAAGGATAATCGTAAGCTGTCACCATTACGATTTTTTCCCCATGCTTTTTCATCGTTTGAAACCCAGTTGTTGATTTCATTTTTTCTCCTCCTATCTTGCGAAAGGTGGAAAAAACCAAAAGAAAGCCCCTGCGAGAAGACGCAGGGGCAGAAAATGTCCATAAATGGTTTTTTCCGTCCCTGTCAGATACCTGATCAAGGCGTACATGTAGGTTGTAGTTATAAAATAGCAGGTACAGTTCTACAAAAGATACTGTCCAAATTTAGTGTAGCATAATCTCGTCAACTGTCCAGTTTTCCACTCAATGTAACGTCTCCTGAAAATAAAGCACGGACTCCGTCTCCCGTATCGACTAAAAGGGCTCCGTGTTCATTGATTCCTAACGCAATTCCTTGAATAGTTTCGCGCACAGTTGTTGCTGTTACTTGTTTGCCAATCATGGTAGACCGTTTTTCCCATTCACTCATAAATGGGCGGAAGCCTTGAAGCTCGTACTTATCAATAGCTTTTTCCAGCTCGCCCGCAATCTCTGCGAGCAACTCTGTCCGGTTGATAGGTTTTTCACTGGCTAATTGAAGTGAAGTTGCTCGAGATGTTAAAGGATCTACAAAGTCTTCTTTTGTTTGCAATACATTAATTCCAATCCCTATTAATATCGCTTCGATTTTGTCGGGAGTCGCTTGAAGTTCCGTTAAAATACCAGCCGTCTTGTAGCCACCAATCAACAAGTCATTTGGCCATTTAATATCTACCTTTACAGATGTAACGCGTTCGATAGCAATTGCAAGTGCTAAAGCAACCACTAACGTAATCGGAGGGGCTTCATGAGGCAACAAGTTCGGTCTAACAACCCAAGTGGTCCACAGCCCCTTCCCTTCTGTAGAAGCCCAAGGTCTGTTCAAACGCCCTTTCCCCTCGGTTTGCAGCTCACTTACAACGAGTAAACCATGTGGAGCTTGTCCATTCAAAATCAACTCATTGGCTACTTTCTGTGTAGAGGTACAACTATCAAGAGCATGTAAATGTCGAGCAAACGTGTTCGTCTTCAGATAACCGTCTAATGCATGTTGTGTGATCTTAGAAGACATCTCTTGTAACACATACCCTTTCTTTTTTACCGCTTCAATGCGATATCCTTCTTCAATCAGACTTTGCACATACTTCCAAATCATCGTTCTAGAGACGCCAACTGTCTCAGCTAGTTGTTCTCCAGAAACCGGTTCAGTCGCTTGTTGCAAAATCGTTACAATCTTGGCCTTATTGGACATGTTTTTTAACCCACTTTTCTAATTCTGAGTAGTCGTTTTGAAGTTCTCCATACAGAATCCTTTTTGAAAGTTCAAGGTTCACTTCTTTGATCCACGGCCCAGGTGGTCGCTTCACTAATTGCATCAATTGTTTCCCAGATACCTCTAAGTCTGAGGAGTATCGAAGAGGGGATTTGGTAACCCATTGTTTCATAGCGTCCAGTGACTGGAAATTCGTAGTGCTCCCAAGTAGTTCAAAACAGACTTCAAGCGCCGCATCGGAGGTATCTAGAATAGTCTCATAGGTCCATCCCACTTCTTGAAACTTCACCATTGCTTTCTTCACTTCTGCTTGAAGTCGCTTTTCTACGTTAGAATAGGGAAATTCATAGTGTGCGGTTTGGAAATAGTGAAACCATGCCCATCCGTGTTGTTCAGTTAGAGATGGCTGAACTTTTACGGGGAGGACTTGATAGTTCCCTGGGAGAACATTGTGAAAACATGGATTTCGTAATGAATTGAGTGCATATTCTGGGTTCGAAAATGTCCAGACTCGGCCTACCTCTTGTTTGATACGCTCTTTTGCAATATGTTGTAACAAATGACTCGTCGCGAGCATGGCTTCCCATGTAGTTCCATCAATTTGAAACCGCAGCTGCGCTGCAAGACGGATACCTCTTAAGATTCGCAGTGCATCTTCTTCAAAGCGTTCCTTTGCGAGCCCAACTGCGCGAATCTTTTGATTTAGTAAATCTTCACGTCCGCCGAAGCAATCGATCAGCTCATCTCTGTAAGACAGAGCCATAGCATTGATAGTATAGTCACGTCTCGCGAGGTCATCTTTTAAGTTTCGGACAAAAGTTACTTCTTCAGGTCTTCTATGATTCACATACTGAGATTCCACACGGAATGTCGTCACTTCAATGGCTTCACCGTTTTCTACAACCGTCACGGTACCGTGTTCGATTCCTGTAGCGAAAGTCTTTGTGAACAACCCCATTACCTCTTCAGGTGGAGCGTCAGTTGCGATATCGATATCTTTAATAGGCAACCCGAGGAGATGGTCTCTTACCGCGCCACCGACTACGTATGCCTGATACCCTGCTTGCTCAAGCTTCAACAGCACTGCAAAAGCATTCGGCCATCTAGTCTTCATTTGGGGCTACCTGATAATAAAAGTCTTCATACTGCGTAATGATTTGTTCATTGTTGAATGTTTTTTCGACAGTCTCAAGCGCTTGCTGACGAAATGCAGCATACATTTCTGGATTATTTAACAGTTCCACAATGAGAAGAGCAGCTTTTTCTACGGCCCCACTAGGTACAATAAACCCGTTTTCTCCATGCCGGATGACTTCAGGGATACCCCCGATATCCGTCCCAATACATGGAACACCACAAGCCATCGCTTCAAGTAAGACTAAACCAAAAGACTCTTTCTCAGACATTAATAAGAAAAGATCTGCAAGTGCATACAGTTCAGCAACGTTCTCTTGTTTCCCTAGGAAAAGAATATCTTGCTCATAGTCTGTGCCTTTCGCTTGTTCAAGTATCGGATGTCGCTCGGGACCGTCTCCTACAAGTACGAGCTTACATGGCATCTGTTTGCGTACATACGAGAACGTCTTTACAATGTCCTGCACTCGTTTGACTTTGCGGAAATTTGAGACGTGAAGAAGAACCTTTTCTTCAGGAGCAATTCCTAATACTTTACGCAAATGAGAAACATCTTGTGGGTAATAATCTTCTGTATCGATAAAGTTATAGATTGTTTCAATCTGTTTCTCTGGAGCAATCAGTTCCATTGTCTGCTTGGCCAGTGAATTCGAAACAGCTGTCACTACATCAGACTTTTCAATTCCGTACCGGATTGCTCCTTTTAAAGAAGAATCCACTCCTAAGACGGTAATGTCCGTACCGTGCAAAGTGGTGACGATACCTACATTGCGCTTAGCCATATCTCGTGCCAAAATAGCACAAACTGCGTGAGGAATGGCATAATGCATATGCAGCACATCTAATTGCTCATCATCAATTACTTCTGCAATCTTATTTGCCAGTGCAATGTCATAAGGAGCGTATTGAAAGACTGAGTAGTTATTGACTTCTACTTCATGATAAGTGACTGATTGATAAAACCCTTTCAATCGAAAGGGCATACTAGACGTTATAAAATGAATTTCATGGCCTCGTTCCGCAAGCTGCTTCCCAAGTTCTGTGGCAATGATTCCTGATCCGCCAACTGTAGGATAGCAAGTGATACCAATTTTTAATTTTTTCTTTTTATCGATCACGGCGGTCCTCCAATAGACGCCAGTCCAGGAATCCTTCTTCAATCCCTTTCAGCAGAACTTCTGCAGTTCCCATGTTTGTCGCTAAAGGAATTTGATAGACGTCGCATAGACGAATCAGTGCCGTCACATCGGGCTCGTGTGGTTGAGCGGTTAAAGGATCTCGGAAGAAGATGACCATATCCATTAAGTTATCAGCAATCGCCGAACCAATCTGTTGATCCCCTCCAAGAGGACCAGATTTGAAGCGGTGGATGTTGATGCCTACTTCACTCTCAATTCGACCTCCTGTAGTTCCTGTAGCATATAAGTCGTGCTTTAGTAATGTATTTTTATAAGCTGTTACAAACTGAATTAAATCATCTTTCTTTTTGTCGTGTGCAATCAACGCGATTCGCATACTGTCATCTCCTACTCAATTAAATTTTCCAAACCGTAGATGCACATGTCTCGCTTTAAGACTTCTCGAATACTTAATGCGACACCAGGCATAAATGAACCTCTTGAAAACGAGTCATGACGCAATGTCAGTAACTGACCTTCGCCTCCAAATAAAACTTGTTGATGTGCAACGAGTCCTGGAAGTCTTACGCTATGTAGCTTCATCCCTTCGATGTCTGCACCGCGTGCTCCGGGTAAGAGTTCTTGCTCTTCCACATGGCCTTGCTTGTGAACAGTTCGGTGGCGTCCAATCAATTCAGCTGTCTTTAAAGCCGTTCCTGATGGGGCATCGAGCTTTTGATCGTGATGCATCTCGATGATCTCAACATCGCCCATGTATTTTGCTGCTTGTTCTGCAAACTTCATCATGAGAATTGCTCCAATCGAGAAGTTCGGTGCAATGATGCATCCAAGCGACCTCTCTAAGCATTCGTTCTCAAGATTCTTTAAGTCCTGCTCGGTAAACCCTGTGGTTCCGACAACCGGTCTTACCCCATTCTGAAGAGCAGTCATTGTATGTTTCATAGCAAGCTCTGGTGTCGTAAGATCGACAAACACATCTGGCTTAGTTGCTGCAAATAACTCTTCAATCGATGTATACACCGGGTAATTTTGCAGTTCTTCTGTCTCTTTTGAATCAAGTAATCCAACCAATTCAAAGTCGGCTGTGCTCCGAATAAAATCTAATGCCTCTTTTCCCATCTTACCACGCGGTCCCGCGAGTGCAATGCGTATCATCTAGTCCAGCTCCTTTTTTGTCCAGCGGTCCTTATCACGCGTTTCAAATTTTGTCATCACTCGGTCCAGAGCTTGTTGCATGTCAATTTTTTCTGCATTAGCGAAACAAATCAATACGAACAAGAAATCTCCCAACTCTTCTTCAAGAGCTTTTTCAGCTTCTGTCGATTTCTTTTTTTTCATTCCATAGAGATGTTGAACTTCTCTAGAGAGTTCCCCGAGCTCTTCAGTAAGTCTTGCCAAAAGCTCCATGGGAGGAAAATAGCCTTCTTTAAATTGCCCAATATATGTATCGACTTGTTGTTGCATGTCTTTCATTGATTTCTGTTCCATTTTACCACTCCTTATCGTTAATCGTAGCTATAGAATCTCTTGTTGTCAAAGCTCTTTAAATGAATGATAATGAGTGATGGGGTGAGTGGAATGAAGTTAGGACTAAAAATTAAAAATATCTTATTTATTATACTGGGAGCTGCCATATTTAGCTTTGGATTTGTTCATTTTAATATTCAAAATGAGCTGGGTGAAGGTGGATTTTCAGGTATCACTTTGATTCTGTACTTCGTCTTCGGTTGGGACGTTGCGCTGATGAACTTATTATTGAACATTCCCATGTTTATCATCGGATGGAAATTGCTTGGTCGCAAAGTATTCCTTTACACTTTGATAGGGACAATTAGTGTTTCTGTATTTTTAAAGATTTTCCAGATCTATGAGATTACAATCTACTTAAAAGATGATTTGTTCTTAGCTTCACTTTTTGCGGGAGTATTTGTCGGTGTGGGTCTCGGTATAATCTTCCGTTACGGCGGGACAACTGGCGGTGTAGATATCATCGCTCGCTTAGTACATAAGTATATTGGATGGAGTATGGGAAAGACGATGTTCTTGTTTGACGCAGGAGTCATTCTGCTTTCTTGGTTGACCTTCCTTGATGAGCGTTCTATGATGTACACACTTGTAGCTGTATTTGTAGGAGCTCGCGTCATAGACTTTGTTCAAGAAGGAGCGTATTCTGCTCGAGGTGCATTTATTATTTCAGATCACCAATCGGCTATAGCTGAGCGCATTGGCAAAGAGATGGACCGAGGAGTTACGGTTTTGGATGGACATGGATTTTATACAAAATCAAAGCGTGAAATGCTGTATTGCGTCATAGGACGAAATGAGATTGTTCGCTTAAAGAATATTATTACATCTGTGGACCCTCATGCATTTGTCTCAATTGTTGATGTCCATGATGTTATGGGTGAAGGATTTACCCTAGATGAAAATAAGAAACCATTTGATTGATAAAAAAAGTGCTTAGAGCCCCAGCTCTAAGCACTTTTTTGTTATTCTGATCGAGTCATACCTGTGTAGATTAAAATCAAACGAAGTAGCTCAAGAACTGCTACAGCAGCTGCAGCAACATATGTCATAGCAGCAGCGTTCAATACTTTTTTAGCATGACGTTCTTCTTCATTACGAATCAAGTTCAAACTCACCATTTCGTTCATTGCACGACTAGATGCATTGAACTCTACAGGTAATGTGACGATTTGGAACAACACTCCTGCTGCAAGCAACGCAATACCAAGTAACAACATTCCTGAAGCTTGCGAGAAAATCCCAATCATAATGAAGATCCAAGAAGCATTTGATGAGATATTCGCTACAGGAACTAACTTATGACGTAATGTTAGGAAAGAATACGCTTCTTTGTGTTGAATCGCATGACCGACTTCGTGAGCGGCAATTGCTGCTCCTGCAACAGAAGCTTCATGGAAGTTGTGTGACGACAAAGCAACGATTCGTGTCATTGGATTGTAGTGATCACTCAAGAATCCGCGACTTTCGACAACTTGGACATCTTGTAACCCATGAGCGTCTAAAATTGTGCGAGCTACTTGAGCACCGGTCATTCCAGATGTTGAACGAACTTTTGAATACTTCTTGTACGTACTTTTCACTTTAAATTGTGCATATAAAGGTAAAATCAATAGAACAGCAAAGTAAATTAAATAACCCACTGTCTTCCCCCTCTTTTCTAATATAGTTTTATTTTAGCTAGTTTTGACTGAATTATCAAATGACATGTATCGCTTTCCCCTTCTATTTAGTACAGCTAGTGAAATACATGCGATTGAGAGCCAGAAAGTGAAATAGCCAATTTGAGGGGCGTAGTCAAGTAATGATCGGTAAATGGGCATTTGACCAAACACATAATCAATAACATCATTATGAAGCGTCCATATAGCAGCAATTCCTAAAGCAACCCAACTGAATCGGTACCATGGGAAATATAAAACAGCCTGGACAGCCATTCCAAAATGAGAAAGGATGAGCATCCAGCCTACTGGACCGATCGGATCATCCACGATAATTGTCAGTAAGTTCATCACTACAGCCCATAGACCATATTTCACAAGCGTTATAAGAGCAAGCGCTTCAATAAGTCGCCAGTTCTTTCCGAGTAACCAACCCAGTAATGCTAGCGTGAAAAACAGACTTGCCGTTGGACTATCTGGAACAAAAAGATAATAGATCGGCTCGGTAATCGAAAGTTGCCCCTTATACCAGTAATAGCCGTAAATAGTGCCTAGTAAGTTGATTATAAAAAGCAACCACATAAAGGTACGGTTATACAAAACCGCTCGAATCCATTCCACAAGACAAAACCCCTTCGATAAAATGGTAGAAAAAAAGAGAGTCATAAATGACTCTCTTCCTTAGATTATTCAGAAGCTTCTAGAGTTGAGATAAACTCCGCAATCACTTGAAGCTCTTCATCTGTACCTTGGAAAGTACCACCCGGCATTGTAGCAATACCATTTACACCAATTTCATAAATTTCTTCAGCAGAACGTCCTGTACCAACTAATGTTGGTCCCATTCCGCCTTCAAATGCATTCCCGTGACATCCAATACAAGATGACTTTGAATACAATTGATAGCCTTCAGCTGTTTCATCAAATTCAACTGCCACTTCCTCACGGATAGCACCAGCTGCTTTTTTAGCTTCCCAATCAACATTTACTACTGATTCCCAAGTTAAGAAAATCATCGATGCAATTGCTAGAAGCATGAAACCTGTTGGTAATGGACGCTTGAACGGACGACGTTCTTTTGAAGTATCTAAGAAAGGTACTAGTAATAATGCCGTAAATGCAATACCAGGGATGATAATTGCACCAATAATGTTCCATGGACCAGATGCAAATTCATATTTTAGAAGCTGGTATAAGAATAAGAAGTACCAGTCTGGTAATGCTGTATATGCAGTGTCAGTCGGATCTGCTTGACGCTCCAATGGAGATGGATGCGATACCGTTAAAATAAGATAACCTACCAAGAATACAGAACCTATTAACCACTCTTTTAATAGAAAGTCTGGCCAAAAAGCTTCTGTTTTCCCTGGATACTCAGAGTAATCTTTAGGTCCTTTTTTCTTACGGCTAGATGGATGCAGAACACGAGAGTCACCCACGAATTTTAAACCTTTTCCGCGATGCATGAAGTCCCCTCCTTGTTATCCTTTTTTCCACTAACCTATTATAGTGGACCTGAAATACCTTGACGACGAATTAAGATAAAGTGAGCTGCTAATAATCCAAACAATGCAGCTGGTAAGAAGAATACGTGGATAGCGAAGAAACGTGTTAACGTTTGTGCTCCAAGAATTACTTCGTCTCCTGCTAATAAAGTTTTGATAAATCCACCGATAAATGGAACCGATGCTGCAATCTCAATACCTACTTTTGTTGCAAATAAAGCTTTCATATCCCATGGTAGTAAGTAACCCGTAAATCCAAGACCTAACATAATTCCAAAGATCCCTACTCCTACCATCCAGTTCAATTCACGAGGTTTCTTATAAGAACCAGTGAAGAAAACACGGAGTGTATGAAGGAACATCATCACGATAACTAGTGATGCGCCCCAGTGGTGCATTCCTCGAACGATTTCACCGAATGCTACTTCATTTTGAAGATAGTAAACGGAATTCCATGCATTTTCAATATCCGGCACATAGTACATTGTTAAGAACATACCTGAAAGAATTTGAATAACTGTAACAAAGAACGTTAATCCTCCGAAACAATACACAAACGCCGAAAAGTGGTGTGCAGGGTTTACGTGTTCAGGAACTTCGTGGTCTGCAATATCACGCCAAATTGGTGTAATATCGAGACGTTCATCTACCCAATCATAAATCTTGTTCAGCACGATGTCGTACCCCCTTTATTACACTAATTTATTCGGAACTACTACTCCGATTTCTAAAAGGCCGTCTGCACTTTCACGTACTTCGTACATATCAAGTGGTCCACGAGGTGGTGTACCTGGAACGTTTTTCCCGCTCTTTTCATACAATCCATCATGACACGCACAGTGGAACTTATCTGGATTATCGCTGTCTCCAGCCCAGTTTACAGTACAACCTAAGTGTTTACAGATTGGTGATAAAGCAACGATGCCGTCTCCATTATTGTAAACCCATGCAGTGCTTGTTACTTCTGATGTATACCATGCATCAACTTGTTCGAATGAGAAATCGACTCGTGTTGGTTCTTCAGTAATATCGGCGACAGCTAGATCAGTTGGAATAAAATCTCCACCATCTTTTTTCTGAAGAACAGGGTCAATTGCAAAACGAACCATTGGCATTAGCATACCGGCAGCCATAAATCCGCCAACACCTGTAAGCGTATAGCTTAAAAATTGACGTCTGGTTACTTTGTTGTTGCTCATCGGTTTCCCCCCTCTAACGTAAAGGTCAGTCCAAAGGACATACTTGCGTGAATAAAATAATACTAGGACAGTTCAATGATACTTTAACTATGCAATAAAATCAATATTGGCTGGGATTGAATTCGACAGTTTGTGAACATTTGTTGAATCCTATCAAAATAACTATTTTACGACTGAGAATTCCAAGTTTCAGCGATTCTTGGAATCAATTGACGCACTTGATCTTCAAGTATTTTCCCACGCATTTTAGGCTCCATTGAATCTAGTGGAATGGTAGCTGTCCAGAAAACAGAAGGATCTAGTTGATTCCACTCCGCGTCTCCCGTTAAAAACAAAATATGCTTGAATGGTGATGCAGCAAATGCTGTCTTCCAATCTAGTAATAGTTGTTCTTTTGATTGCCCAAAAACATAAGAAAAAGAAGGGAAAGCCACAACTCTCCCTTTAAACTGGTTCTCGAGTGCATTAGCTAGAGACAGAATATAATCTGCCTGCGAAGCGCCGTTCTGCATAGTTTCTTTTGTAAGTTGTACAGGTATTAAAGGTACAATTGCGGTGTCAATATAGTCTGTTTGTGCTAAAAACTGTGCACTATCTCGTCCTGTATAAAACATTTAGTCTACCTCCGACTGCAGTATTTGATATTTTTGGGAAAGCTCTTCAAAACGCTTTCGGTCTTGTTCATCAAGTGCGCGATCAATCTCTTTCTCGAGCTGCTTCAACTGATATGCCTTTAAAGAGTGATCTACCACATGATTGGCTGTTGCTTGATCCATTCGTTTCAATTCTTCGTTCATCGGAAGGAAAGGATTGTCTTCTAGCACTGCAATAAATTCAGGAACCCGTTGTTTATCTGGAAACTTCAACTCGATGTACATGGGTTGGTCTGGATGAAGCCTCATATCGTGGAATGATTTTTCCGCGTCTGCCGAGACGATGGTACCTTTGTAAAAGCGAAATGGCGCTCCAGAAGAAGATGTCGTGGAGATCATCATTCCTCTTGGACAATGTTCCACTCCTTCAACAAAGTGAACGTTCTCTAAAAGTTCTTCATGGCTGACCAGATAATTTAAAATCCATACACTTTCCCGACGTTTCAGTTGGAAATTCGTAAGTAGCCACTTCACAAAATCTCGCTTTTCATTTGCTGTTACCGAAACCGTCATAGGGTTGTCCCTCCTATAGTTCGTCTAACACGGCGCTCCATTCCAAGGAATCCGGTTGCAATGAAAGCAGTTGTTGGATCACCGTTTTAGCCTGTTGACGTTTTCCTTCCTCTAGTAAGAAGTATGCATATTTCTCAAGAAAATAGACATCTTCTTTTTGTTCAGTGTATGCGAGCTGATAGAACTCATATGCTTGTTCGTAATTTTCAAGTTGATTATGGCTTTCAGCTAGATGCGGATAGAGTGCTGTCAAAATGGCTCCGTCTACTTGAACTGCTTCTGCTAATGCCACTACTTCTTCGTATTCCTCTCGGTGCATATGCAGCTGAACCAAATGCAAAATCCCGTCGATATACTCAGGATCTAAAGCAATTGCCTGACTGAAATAGTCAATTGCCTGTTCTTCGAGTTGCAGTTTCAGCGCCATCTTCCCTGCAAACAAATAATATTCTTTTTCGAACCCATCTTTTTCAATACCTTGCTGGATCCGTTCAAGAGCCTGCTGGTTTTGTTCTAACATCGCATAGCCTTGTGCTGATAATAGATATGCTGAATAATAGTCAGGATCCATTGCTAACACTTCATCCAGTTGTTCTATAGATTCCTTGTACATACCAGATTGGAACAAGGCGTAGCCGTATTGGAATAAAACATCCGGAGACTCCCCTGCTTTTAATGCTTCTTTGAAATAAGGAATGGCTTCTTCATAAGCAGCTCCAGCAGAATACGTCTCAGCCAGTTTCATGGCTAAGTTGACGTGGACGAGGTCGTCTCGTAAGTTCCACAAGTTTTCATAAAGGCGTGCTGCTTCTAAATAGCGCCCTGTTTCACGTTTTAACTCCGCCTTCGCTAATTGAAGAATTGGTTCATCCGGCAATAAGCGTGTAGCTGCTTCTAATTTTTGTTCAGCAACTTCATATAAGCCTGTCATTTGATAATAGTCCGCGAGCGCGAGTAATACTTGTGGGTAGACATCAGAAGTCTCAGGGACTTGCTGTAGCAATTCTACAGCCCCCTCTTCTTGACCGACTTCTAGCATCCACAGTGCTCGGTCCACAATTAACTGATCTTCTTCTGGGAACAGATAACTTAAATGTTCAAGTAACCGGATAGCTTCTTCTACATATCCGTAGCTTGCTAGTTGTTCGGATGTTTGGTAGATAGTTTCTGGGTCATTTTCTAATAAAAAGTTCTCTAGGTGGTCTTTCCATGTCTCTTCTCCAGTTTCAATTTGGCGGAGAATCTCATTCATTGTCATACATATCACTTCTTTCTTACTTCTTAGTGTACACGATAGAAAGTCAAATCAAAAAGAAAACAGACTCAGTTTGAGCCTGTTGTCACTTGCTTATAATGTTCAAAAAAGTTTGGATAGCTGACACTAATACAGTCTGCATTATCAAGAGTCACAGGAGAACTTGTAATCAGAGAGGCAATAGCACCCATCATTCCGATGCGGTGGTCTCCGTATGTAGTAATAGTTGCGCCATGTAGTGGTGTCGGACCTGTAATACGCATTCCATCTTCAGTAGATTCAATTTGAGCACCTAACTTCGTGAGCTCGTTCACCACGGCGTCGATGCGATTGGTCTCTTTTACTTTAAGTTCTTCAGCATCACGGATCACCGTAACCCCAGTTGCCTGTGTCGCGAGAAGTGCGAGAATCGGAATTTCATCTATGAGTCGAGGAATCTGACTTCCCTGAACTTCAGTAGCTGTCAAATGGCTCGATTCGATTTCTAATGTAGCCGTCTCTTCATGCGAACCTGATGTAGATCCTGTCATGCGAAGTGTTGCTCCCATTTCCTGTAACACTTCCACGATACCGTCTCGAGTTGGATTCACACCCACATTTTCAAGTCGAATAAATGAATCAGGTACAATCGCACCTGCAACCAACCAAAACGCTGCGGATGAAATATCTCCTGGTACCACAACATGAGCTGGAGTCAGTTTTTGACCTCCTTGAAGTGTGATAGTGGATTCAGTCTGATGAACTTCTACGCCGAAGTGACGAAGCATCTTTTCCGTATGATCACGAGATGTATCGATTTCTGTAACCGACGTTGTTCCTTCTGCTCTAAGAGCTGCCAGTAAAATAGCAGATTTCACTTGCGCCGATGCTACAGGCATTTGATAAGAAATAGCTGCTAGCTTTTTTCCTTGTATCGCAAGAGGAGTGAAATTCCCACCACTTCTACCAATAATCTCCGCACCCATAAGTCTCAATGGATCCGTCACACGTTTCATTGGTCTTTTTTGAATGGATTCGTCTCCAATCATCACCGATGCCACAGATGAAGAAGCTAAAACTCCTGCAAGTAAACGCGTTGTTGTACCCGAATTCCCTGTATAGAGAATCGTATCCGGTTCTTTCCAGTTTTCGATTCCTGGACTGTTGACCGTTACACGGTCACCGTCAACCTCCACTTGAACTCCTACACGCTGGACACAGTCTATAGTACTCAAGCAATCGTCACTCTGCAAAAAACCTTCTACTGTCGTCGTCCCTTGTGCCATGGCCCCAAATAAAATCGACCTGTGCGAGATGGACTTGTCTCCTGGTATCACGAGAGTCCCTTTTAACGGACCTTGATGATGTAGTGTCTTCATTGTTTTCACTTCCTTATGCGATGTAGGTTTCGTAATTCGTCTCTGCATGAATGCATGCCATTGCTCGGTTGCGGTCATCATCAGATTGAAAACTGATCACCAAAATACCAAAGAGATCCTCACGTGTCTCGATGATTCGAATATTTAACAAGCTCAATTGATGAGCTGCGAGTAACCCCGTCACTTCAGAAATAACACCAGGATAGTCAGGAACATCGATATACAGATCGAACGTACTGAAAAAAGCTCCTTGTGTATGTGATGGGAGATTGTCTCTTTTCGTTTTTGCTTGTTGAAAATAGTCTTCGATTTCCACTGGATCACTCGTCATGACAAGACGCTTTACACGTTGCATTTCAATCATCCAATGATCTAGTTGTTCGAGCAGTTGGTCACGATTTTGTAGCGTAATATCACGCCACATGATCGGATTCGACGAAGCGATTCGCGTCGTATCTCGAAATCCACCTGCAGCTAATTGGGCAGTAAGGGGATTGTCACTAGAAGCATTCAGCTGATGAACAAGAGAAGCTGCTACCAAGTGCGGGAAATGGCTCACGACAGCTGTCATTTCATCATGTTCAGTAGCTGATAACTGCAGCACTTTTGCTTTTGCTGGCTGCAACAATTGGTTAAAGTCATCTACTTGTTGCTGGGTGACATAATCGGACGGGCACAGGATAAAATAGGCGTTTTCAAATAAATGCGCACGCGCCGCTGTCACGCCACTTTTATGAGAGCCCGCCATCGGGTGCCCCCCAATAAAAGGCAACTGTAAGGAATTCGCTAAATCAACGATTTCTTTTTTTGTGCTTCCCGTGTCTACTAAAACAGCACCTGGTTTTAGTGTCCATTTCGTAGCCTCCTGTAAGAGCTTCTTTGTGGTATTAACCGGTGTAGCAAAGATGATGATGTCTGCGTCTCTCACAGAGCGCGCTAAAGAATAGGCCATTTCGTCAATAACATCAATTCGTTTAGCGGTTCTCACCGTGTTGGCATCAACATCATACCCAATAACATGACAATCCGGATTTCTTCGTAAAGCTAGGGACAAACTACCTCCTATGAGGCCAAGTCCCACGATAACTATTGTTGTCAAAATCTATCACACTTTCTCTTTGCTCACGAGATGTGACAACTCTCTAAGCAATCCTTCGTTTTGTTCTTTCGTTCCTATAGTGATGCGAATCGTACCTGGCAAACCAAGCGACTTCCCACTACGAATGATATAGCCTTTAGACATCAAGTAGTGGAATGCCTCATCACTATCTTGTTCGATATCGATCAAGATGAAATTCGTTTCAGTCGGGTAGTATCGCAATTTATGTTCGTTACAAAACTCGATATATTGCTGCTTCCCTTTTTCGTTTTGTTCAACTGTTTGTTGAATAAACTGTTGATCCGCTAAAGCAACTTGCGCCGCTACTTGACTGATTGACGTATTGTTAAAAGGTTCACGAGTGGGTTCGAGCTGCTGCACTACTTCTTCAGAACCAACTCCATATCCAACTCGGAAAGCTGCCAGTCCGTATGCTTTAGAAAATGTTCTTAAAATAAGCAGATTCGGGAACTCTTGAATCCATGAGAGAGATTCTTCATAGTCTTCTGAAGATACATACTCGTAGTAAGCTTCATCTAAGACGATCAACACATCGTTAGGGACTTTTTGAAGGAACGTATAAATCTCTTTTGAAGGAGTCAATGTTCCCGTTGGATTGTTAGGATTACAGATCCAGACGACTGCAGTCTCTTCTGTCACTTGGTCAAGCATAGCGTCCAAATCATGTGATCCATCTTCTTTAAGAGGAACCGCAATATATGGAGAACCTTCAATGCGAGCGTTATGTGCATATTGGCTAAACGTAATATCCGCTCCAACAGAATTAACTTCAGGAGACAATAGCGCACGAGTCACAAGTAAAATGACTTCATCTGACCCATTGCCAAAGATCAGTTGCTCTGGTTTCACAGATAAGTGAGCAGCAACTGCTTCACGTAAACTCGACGCATAACCGTCTGGGTACAAAGCAAAGTCAAGCGAAGCATTTGTTAGTGCTTCTCGGACTTTTGGAGAAGAACCATACGGATTTTCATTAGATGCTAGTTTGATGACTTCTTGTAAGCCGAACTGTTTTTTTACTTCATCCATCGTTCTACCAGGCTTATATGCCTGTAAACCTTTTAATTGTTGCTTAAACTTCATCATCAGTTCCTCATTTCTTTACTAGATCAGGTCGAAGAGAAATGGCTTCATTTAAATACACATGCTGAATCTTGTTTTGCGCTACAGTAGAATTCACATGCATCATGATGCGGATGCATCTAGGAAGACTCGGTTGTACATTCATCTCATGAGTACACATAACCGGTACATATTCCCATCCTGTGATAGTACGCACTGCTTTTGCAGGAAAAGCGGACACAATGTCCGGTGTCGTAGATATCAATACAGACGCTACTTCTTCAGGTTCAATGTTGTTTTGTTTCGCCATTTCGCGTGCCAGCGTCTGAGTGGCTTCCATTACTGCTTCTGGTTGGTCGATCTCAATGGTTGTTGCGCCTCGTACGCCTCGTATCATAGCTGGTCCTCCTTCAACCATGCACATAGTTGGGTATGTGCGTAGTGTACCTGTTCTTCTGTAACTGTCGCAAGTGTTGGTTTCGAAATTTCTGATACTACAACAAATTGCAATTCAGTCGCTGTGTTTTTCTTATCTTTTCTAATAAACTCCATAATGGATTCAAACGGAAAACTCAGCACTTCGCTTGTTGGATACCCAAGAGCAATCATTTGGCGTAACCACGTTTTGGCTAAGTCTGGTTGTTCGCTCAGCAGAAACGTAATGACTAACCCAAGAGCTACTGCCTCTCCGTGCTTTAATCGCCCATAGCCCGCAAGAGCTTCTATGCCGTGTCCGTACGTATGGCCAAGATTTAGAAACTTGCGCTCATAGGTTTCAAACTCATCCTTTTCCACGATTGCGGCTTTTACAGCAATCCCTTTTGCAAGCTGTTCCTGCCATTCGAGCGCCTTCACCTGATCCATTGATTTCAACTGCAGTAATTCTTGTGCCCAAACGGCATCTGAAAGAAATGCATGCTTAATGAGCTCTGTGTACCCTGAGCGAATCTCACTATCCGGTAATGTTTGAAGAAAGTGCGTATCAAAAATGACAGCTAGCGGTTGATGGAAAGCCCCCACCATGTTTTTCCCAAGTGCGTGATTGACCCCTGTCTTGCCACCAACAGCACTATCATGAGCCAAAATCGTAGTAGGAAGTTGGATAAATGAGATCCCTCTCATATAAGTAGCCGCAACAAATCCTGTAAAGTCTCCAGCCGCTCCTCCGCCAAAAGCAATCAGTACAGTTTTTCTAGAGGCCTTGTTTTCTAATAGATATGCAAGTGCTCTGTCATACTCAGCAAGCGTCTTAGTAGCTTCGCCCGACTTTAACAAATACTTGTCAAAGTTAAACGAGACCTGCTGTTGAAAATAGTTGCCGTGAAGATTCCAGACATGTTGATCCGCAAAGACTATAATGCGATCTGCGTTATCTGGAAGAACTTTTTCCAACTGGCGAATAGCTTGCATCTTAAGAATTACTGGATAGCTTCTATCTTTTGATTGAATCGTTAATTCCACGTATTAAAACTCCTTTGCTTCATTCCGTCGCTTCTCGACAGCCTCCTGCAGTTGAGCAAGATGATCAGAAGGGAAAGTTTCCAGAATAGCTTGAGCGATTTCCCAAGCGATGACATGCTCCGCCACAACAGAAGCTGCAGGTACTGCACACGCATCAGAACGCTCAATACTAGCCTTAAATACTTCTTTCGTTTCAATATCCACACTTTCAAGTGGTTTATAAAGGGTCGGAATTGGTTTCATGACGCCTCTAACCACGATTGGCATCCCTGTCGACATACCACCCTCAGTTCCACCTAATCGGTTGGTCTCCCGGTAGTATCCTTGTTGTTCATTGTATCGAATCTGATCGTGGACCTGACTACCGGGTAGATTGGCCATTTCGAATCCGAGACCAAGTTCCACTCCTTTAAACGCATTGATGCTCATCATGGCAAAGGCAAGGCGGGCATCCAGTTTTCTGTCGTAGTGAACGTAGCTACCAACGCCTTCAGGCATCCCCGTTACTCGAACTTCAACGACTCCGCCAATTGTATCTCCTGCTTTTTTAGCAGCATCAATCGCAGCAACCATTTTTTTAGACGCAACAGGATCAGCGGTATATACAGGATCTTGAGTGGTCCGTTCCACCAATTCTTCAACTGTCAGCTGCTCTGCAATAGCACGATCTGCGTGGACACCACCAATTGTCGTCACGTAACCAGTAACTTGAATACCTAGTTGTTCTAAAAGTTGTTTCGCCACAGCACCAGCTGCTACTCGAACAGTCGTTTCACGCGCAGAAGAACGTTCTAAAACATTGCGCAGGTCCCTATGTTGGTATTTGATGCCTCCAACTAAGTCTGCATGACCAGGTCGTGGACGAGAAATCTGGCGTTTGATTTCACTCTCATCCTTACCTTCTTCAAGAGGTTCCACTCCCATGATATGCGTCCAATGCTTCCAATCATCATTGGTTACTTGAAGACATATTGGTGAGCCAAGCGATTTTCCATGACGAATTCCTGCAGTGATTGCAATAAGATCTTTTTCAATCTGCATTCGTCTCCCTCGTCCATGTCCACCTTGTCTTCTACGTAAAGAATCATTTAATTTTTCAATAGAAAGAGTAAATTGAGCGGGTACTCCTTCAATTATTGTTGTTAGTTGAGGTCCATGAGACTCTCCTGCTGTTAAGTAACGCAAAATAACTTTCTCCCTTCAACTCGCTAAAGTATTATGTGTTCCACTATACCACAATCATACGGGATTCTGGAACGGCAGGCACCTAGAAAATAAAAAAAGACACCCTTTTTCGGATGTCTTTTGCCAATTAGTTGATCCAATCGTTAGAAGATTTTGTGTATGTAACAAGCTCTTCTTCTTTGAAGAATAAACCAATTTCACGCTCAGCTGATTCAGGTGAATCAGAACCGTGAATAATATTTTTCCCTACTGTTACAGCGAAGTCACCACGAACAGTTCCAGGAGCTGAATCTTTAGGGTTTGTAGCGCCCATCATTAAACGAGCTGTAGAGATGACGTTCTCGCCTTCCCAAACCATAGCGAATACAGGACCTGAAGTGATGAAGTCTACTAGTTCGCCGAAGAACGGACGCTCTTTGTGTTCACCGTAGTGCTGTTCAGCAAGTTCAGTTGGGATTTGCATTAATTTAGCACCAACAAGTTGGAAGCCTTTTTTCTCAAAACGGCCAACGATTTCACCGATAAGGTTACGTTGAACGCCGTCAGGTTTTACCATTAAAAATGTTTTTTCCATTGTAGTCGCTCCTTAAAATCAAGTTTCACACGTTTAAAATCGTACCATTACCATCCAAAAAATTCAATTAAAATTTGCGTTTGCTCATGAAGAGGGCAATGTTTTGAAGAGATTTTTTCGCAGAACTCTTAGGCAAGTGTTTAATTTCGTTCATTGCTTTTTCAAGATAAAGATTACTCATACGTTTTGCTTGCTCGAGCCCTTGAGAAGTTCTAAGTGCTGCAAGTAGTTCGTGACGGGTCTGCTCCGTCGTATCCCCACGCTGAATCCGAATAAGTAACTCTTTCACCCCAGCTTCATCACGAGCATATACAACAGGTAGAGTAATATTGCCTAATAACAGGTCACTTCCCGCAGGTTTTCCAAGCATTTCGTCAGTTGAAACAATATCTAAAATATCATCGACGATTTGAAATGACATGCCAACATAGTATCCGAAATTGCGCAGATGGATGCGGTCTTTCTCGTTAACGTCCGCAGCAAGTGCGCCAAGTTCACAGGACACACTAATTAAAAGAGCTGTCTTGCGTCGTATGCGCTTCAAGTATTCCCTTACCGTCAACTGATACAATCGCTTATCTTCTACTTGTTCTATTTCACCTAGACAAAGTTCTACCATAGTATCCGATAACAGCTGATGGGCATACGTACTATCTAGTTTCGATAAAGAAGCGATTGCTTTAGAAAATAAGAAATCTCCTGTATACATAGCCATCCGGTTATCCCACTCTGCTTTTACAGTTGGTCTCCCGCGGCGGGTGCCTGCATCATCTATTACATCATCATGGACGAGTGACGCCATATGAATTAATTCGACAGGAACGGCCACTTGCTTGATGCGTTCAATCGAGAAATCGCCAAACTTAGCAGCAAGCAATACGAAGACTGGTCGAATTCGCTTCCCTCCAGCCTGTAAGAGATGAAGAGACGCTTCTGTCAACAAGTCAGAATCAGATTGCACTGATGCAGTAAGCTCAGCTTCTACTTGATCTAAGTCAGGACGTAGATCTGTATATAAGGCTTTCAATTTCAACTTATCCACTAAATACCATTCCTAACTACATCTTATAGCCGATATGCCGTGCCGCAGCTCCACCACTATAAGGCTTACTTGTAACGTTTGCAAATCCCACTTCTTCAAACAATTTAGCTAACTCGGTACGATTCGGGAAGTCTTTTTGAGATTCTTGCAACCATGAGTACTCGTCATAACTCTTTGCAAATAATTTTCCGAACACGGGCATTACAAAACGGAAATAGAGTCTAAAAAATCCATTGAATAGCTTAGAATCTGGTTGTGACGTTTCTAAACAAACTACCATGCCACCTGGCTTTACAACTCGGTACATTTCGCTTAATACTTTTTTATAATCAGGGACATTGCGGAGTCCAAACCCGATTGTTACATAGTCGAATTGGTTATCTTCAAATGGCAGATCCATTGCGTTCCCATGAATCAAGTCTATTTGTGGGTAAGACTTAACTTTTTCACGCCCGACGGACAACATGTTTTGACTAAAATCCAGCCCAGTCACATGCCCCTCTGTGCCAGCGTCTTCAGCTAAAGCAATGGTCCAATCCGCAGTACCACAACAGACATCTAAAGCTTTAGAACCTTTTTTTACTGCCATGGCACGCATAGTATCTTCACGCCAGCGTTTGTGCTGTTGAAAACTGATGACTCCATTCATCGCATCGTAATTGGATGAAATCTTTTCAAAGACCTCATGAACGCGCTGTTCTTTTTCTTTCACCATTTCTAACACCTTCGTCCTTACAATTTTGTTTCGCTCGGTAGTGCTTCCTCAATGAGCTGCATGAGAGAGTTCTTCACTTCTTCTCCTAAATGAGATTGGTCGAGCTCTTGCTTGATTTCACTTACCATCCATTCTAATGAATAAGGCAGTTTGTCAAAGTCCTCGAAAAGAGCTAGTTGCTCCGCTAAAGGCATAAACTGAAGAGTGTCCATCTCTGTGAAAAGAGCACGTGTAGGTTCCGTCACAATCACTTTTCTCGCATGGACCATAGCTTCTTCATCAGAAGTTTCTTGCAAATATAAAAAAGAGCGTGATTCTGTCATCAACCGAATAGAGTCTGTGAGTCGCGTAATTAACTCCCGGTAACCATTCTTCGAGAGGAGCTGATAATACTTTCCGCTATAATAATCACCTGCTAAAACTTGAAGTTGTTGGCTCTTTTGCAGCGTACCTGATTGAAGAACATGATCATGACAAGAAAGTGCCAAATAGATAATAGCAGTTGCATGATAAGCTTTTACATCATCTGCCATGTCCTTTTCTAATAGCGGCAGATAAATAGATGCCATTTTAAGATCAGACAGTCTAGGTCTGCCCGTATGTTCTATCAATATGGGGTGACTCAAAATTTCTTCAATGTCATGACGCCACAACTCAAGTTTAGCCTGTATAGAATTTGTCATTTGTTTCATCACCAACTATTTGGATTTCGAGTCGCTCGTAACCGTACCATGTGCCGTTTGAATCTCAGCATACCCGCGAATTTTCACTGCTGATGTATGGTCTGTAAACTGAGCAATCATTACTTCACCTGTATCTAACTTTTCAGAGTGATGAAATTTCGTGTCTGTACCTCGCGTTAATCCGATGACATGCACACCATCTTCGAGAGCTTTGATTACAATAAATTCATTATTAGACATTTCATCGTCTCCTAACTGTATTCTTTAGTTTACCACAAAAGGCACCTGAAATTAGGTCATTTGTATGAACGAATGAATTTCTGACCGCTTCACAGCATCTTCTTCATATACGCCACGTGCTACTGCAGTAATGGTTTTTGCTCCTGGTTTTTTAATTCCACGCATTGTCATACACATGTGCTCTGCTTCTATAACGACGTATGCACCATATGGATTCAGCATTTCCATGATGCTATCCGCAATAGTTGATGTAATGCGTTCTTGAAGCTGTGGCCTGCGAGCAGTCGTTTCAACAGCTCGAGCTAATTTACTAAGCCCGGTTACGACTCCATTTCTCGGAATATAGGCTACATGGGCTTTCCCATAGAAAGGAACTAAGTGATGTTCACACATTGAGTGAAATGGAATATCTTTAACCAATACAAGTTCCTCATGATCTTCATGGAAGATCGTTTTAAAGTATTCTTTAGGGTCTTGATGTAGCCCTTCAAACATTTCAGCATACATTTTGGCGACCCGTTTTGGAGTTTCAATTAAGCCTTCACGTGCAGGGTCTTCCCCCACGGCTTCTAGTATCATTTTTACGGCATTCTCTATTTTATGTAAATCGACAGTAGTCACTAAAGATCCCCCTCTATCATTCATCATATGAATCTTAACACACCGCCTGTTGAAGGGGAAATCGTATATCTCGAATCCGAAAAAATAAAAAGAGTAGCTTCTCACAATGAGAAGCTACCCTATGTAAATCTTATTTCACTGCATCTTTAAGTGCTTTACCTGGTTTGAAAGCAGGCACCTTAGAAGCTGCAATTTCGATTTCTTTACCAGTTTGTGGGTTACGACCTTTACGAGCCGCGCGCTCACGCACTTCAAAGTTACCAAAACCGATTAATTGAACTTTGTTTCCTTCTGCAAGAGCAGATTGGATGGATTCAAATACAGCATCAACCGCTTTAGAAGCATCTTTCTTAGAAAGAGAAGCTGATTCTGCTACAGCATTTACTAATTCTGTTTTATTCACATCATTCACCTCCTCTCAAGGAAGATACAATCAATCTGTAAAAAGAGTATCACAACAAAAATACGTATGCAACTGAATTTACTATAGAAATCGTTGTTATAGCGCTATTTTGAGCAATTTCATGAGGGTCAATTCATGAAATTGAATCAAGCACAAAATATGGTAATAAGCAACTAGTTTCCATAATATTTTTATGTATATCAAAAAATCCAGTCGATGACTGAATTTCAGAAATAGCTTATAAAATAAATGTCACAATACCCTGCTGGTCTTGTCTTACTACTTTTTCAATCGTCTTCATCAAACAATGTTTACTCGGAAGATCAAGTAACTAGGTCCCTTGCAATTCCATTCACTGTGCCATCGGTGGATACTACAAAGCCTACTGTAGAATGATCTCGGATGACTTTATCTGTTCCTAATTTGGCGGCTTGCTGGAATGGAATCGGTTCTTGATTCCATGGCGTTTGTATTAATTTGTCATGATTCCCTATTGAATCAATCATATACCCTACGCAATCCACAAAGCGAAGTTTCATATGAATATTAGACACATGAATCGGTACAGAAACCGCTTGCGCGGGAATAAATTTTGGTTCCGTCGTCATGATTTCTAAGCCCGCAGAGCTTTGGGGCTTTTCATCAATGACACGAGCTCGTTCTTCTCCATCTTCAAATAGAAGGAACTACAAGATGGTCTAGTAGCTTTGTGATCAGTGTTGACTTCCCTACTCGGACTGACCCTACTACTCCAATGTAAACATCTCCATTGGTTCGTTTCGCTAGTTCATTCAAAGCACTTTGCATAGCTCTCTCCTCTCATACTGTAGCGTATGAAAAAAAGACCCGCAGTAGACCTGCGGATCATTCAGGAAGCATAAATATGGGCTCATTATTTTCATTAACAGTATACGGCAAGGAATAAGCCGGTACGATTGGTGAGTCTTGTTCTAAAAGATAGCGAATATCCGTACCAGGTTTGATTTCTTCATCAGTTTCTTGAAGAATCTTGTACAGTTCAATTGAGTAATCGATGAAAATTTCTCCCGTTCCTATTGCAACTAAAGGAAGCTGGGTAGAAGAGTAAGGACTAGGTACTGTCACTTCTGATTTATATCCCATGATTTCATAATCAAGCTTATAAACCCCTTCAGCTATCGTTTCAGCAATGGGTGCATACCCATTCACAGAACGGCGAAAATTGAGGTCTCGTAACGTTTCCGTTGCCCGAAGATCCACGAGCTTGACAGTTGGATTCTCTTCTACATCTCGAATGACGTATTGATAAATCCCGCCCGCTTCAAATGAATTAGGTGGCACTTGTCCCATAAGCGACGGCACCAGTTTAGTAAAATCGACAGGATATTTGATATATTGGTCAACATCCGCATCTCTTGTTTTAATAGGTAGTAGCCCGCCAGAGTTTTCACTGAACTGATTGACTGCACTCTGCACTTGTTCAAGTTGCTCCGGATAAGGGTTCACGTTATCCGGCTCATAACCACTCTTATAGCCACAGGCCGATAAAAATAAAATCGAGGTCGTGATGAGAACTAATTTAATGATTTGTTTCATTACGCAGTCCCTCTTGTCGGATTGAAAATGATATAGAGCATAGAAATGAACCCAAGAATCAAACAAACCCATGCAACGATGCGAATCGGCCAAGCAACCCACTTATTTGTCACTTTAGAGTGAACAAACAACATCAACAGCATCGCAATAAACATGAATCCCATTGAACCAAAGGAGATCCACATTTTGTCTAAAGACGACATGATAATCCCACTTTCTTTAAAACGATTTAAAATCTTCTAATTCGTGCTTCTTTGTACGTAACATCAATTGATCTACGCCTTCTTTTGGCGTCATCCCTTCAAACAACACGTCATACAAAGCATGAGTGATAGGCATTTCAATATCATATTTCTGAGACAGTTGATATGCCGCTTTGGTAGTTCGTACACCTTCCACGACCATACCCATATCTTCTAGTACTTGTTCTAAAGAATTCCCTTTACCTAACAGATTCCCTGCTCGCCAGTTTCGAGAATGAACGGAAGTGCAAGTAACAATCAGATCTCCCATACCAGTTAAGCCAATGAATGTATAAGGTTCTGCACCCATTTTGATTCCGAGGCGGCTGATTTCAGCTAGTCCTCGCGTAATAAGCGCCGCTTTTGCATTGTCACCATAACCTAATCCGTCCACGATACCGGCGGCTAAAGCGATAACATTCTTAAGTGCACCACCTAACTCAACACCAATCACGTCTTCATTTGTGTAGACACGAAGGTAATGATTCATAAACAAATCTTGAACGAACTTTGCAGAATGTTCATCAACACTTGCTGCAGTAACAGTGGTAGGATGTCGCAAAACTACTTCTTCTGCGTGACTAGGTCCTGAAAGAACTACAATACTTTTCCGCAAATGTTCAGGAATCTCTTCTTCAATAATCTCTGAGATGCGCTTTAAAGAATCTGGCTCAATTCCTTTTGATACATGGACGAAAGTTTTAGGCTCTGATAAATAGGGCAAGAAGTTTTGGATAACTTCTCGGAACGCCTTTGTAGGAACAGCCAGAACGATAGTCGGTGCATGCTGTAAGGCTTTTTGTAAATCAGACGTAGCAGCGAGATTCGTAGGAAGCTCGCTGTCTGGTAAATATTTTTTATTTGTATGGTAATCATTGATTTCTTGTGATTGATCTTTTCGATGAGACCAAATCAAAGTATCGTGTTGATTCTCTGCGAGTACAAATGCTAGAGCCGTACCCCAACTTCCCGCTCCTAAGACTGTGACAGAATGCAAAAACTCCACTCTCCTTTACGTACGTGCACGTGCAATAATTTTGATTGGAGTCCCTTCGAAATCGAATGCTTCACGAATACGATTTTCTAGGAAACGATTATACGAGAAGTGCATGAGCTCTGGTTCATTGACGAAAACAACGAAAGTCGGTGGACGAGTAGCCACTTGCGTCGCGTAATAAATACGAAGACGTTTCCCTTTATCAGAAGGAGCCGGGTTACGTGCTACAGCATCTTCGATAACTTCATTCAAAATAGACGACTGAATACGCATTGAATGATTTTCACTTACACGTTGAATAACCGGGAATATAGAATGGACCCGTTGTTTCGTTTTTGCAGAAACAAAGACGATTGGAGCATAATCTAAGAACAAGAAGTGTTCCCGAATTTGTTGTGTGAAAACGTTCATCGTCTTCTCATCTTTTTCTAACGCGTCCCACTTGTTGACTACGATAATAACTCCGCGACCTGCCTCATGAGCATAGCCTGCAATTTTCTTATCTTGTTCTTGAATTCCTTCTTCTGCATTCAAAACGACTAAAACAACGTCGGAGCGTTCAATCGCCTTAAGAGCACGGAGGACACTGTACTTCTCTGTACTCTCATACACTTTTCCTTTTTTACGCATACCGGCTGTGTCAATCATGACGTATTCTTGATCATCTACTGTGTAACGAGTATCAATTGCATCACGAGTAGTACCTGCAACGTCACTTACAATGACGCGTTCTTGGCCAAGTACTGCATTTATTAGAGAAGATTTCCCCACATTCGGACGACCGATAAGCGAGAATTTAATAACTTCATCCCCGTAATCTTCATCGCCTTCTTCTGGGAAGTGTTTCGCCGCTTCATCTAAAAGGTCACCAAGACCTAAACCGTGTGAACCCGAGATTGGGAAAGGTTCTCCCATTCCTAAAGCGTAAAAGTCATAAATCATGTCTCTCATATCAGGATTATCAATTTTATTTACGGCTAATACAACCGGTTTTTTTGTTTTATAAAGAATCCGTGCTACGTATTCATCTGCGGCCGTTACACCTTCACGTCCATTGGTCAGAAAAATAATGACGTCCGCTTCTTCCATAGCGACTTCAGCTTGTTGCTTGATCTGCTCTAGGAATGGCTCGTCACTTAGTTCAATTCCGCCTGTATCAATGATACTAAAATCATGAGTCAGCCATTCAGCTGAGCTGTAAATACGATCACGTGTCACTCCAGGTACATCTTCTACGATGGAGACACGCTCTCCTACAATTCGATTAAAAATAGTCGATTTGCCGACGTTCGGCCTACCGACGATTGCTACTACTGGTTTTGTCATTTCGTTCATCCTTCCAACTTCATCTACAAGGTATTATACACGAATCTAGGGTAAAAAGAAAAAACAGAGGCGCAGCGGCCTCTGTCTATCATTATTCTTTATTAAAATCTTTAAAACGGTCACCGAGTACGTCAGAAATCGAGAAACCTTTGTTTTCTTCAGGCATTTCATAATCTGAGAAGTCATCTGCAGTGTTTTCTTGTAGTTCTTTCATGCTAAGTGAGAGGCGTCTCTCCTCAGGTTTTACGTCTAGTACTTTGACTTCAACCTCTTGACCTTCACTTAATACCTCATGTGGAGAACCAATATGTTGATGTGAGATTTGAGAAATGTGAACGAGTCCTTCTACACCTGGGAACACTTCTACAAAAGCTCCGTAGCTTACTAATCGTTTAACTGTACCTGTATGAACCGAACCAATTTCTGCTTTATCAACAATCGACTCCCAAGGTCCTGGTAACGTGTCTTTGATAGATAAGGAAATGCGTTCCGCATCACGGTCAACTGACAAAATTTTGACGTTCACTTTTTGACCTTCTGTTAAAGCGCTCGCCACATTGTCCAAGTGATCGTGTGAAATCTGGGAGATGTGTACAAGGCCATCTACTCCGCCGATATCAACGAATGCTCCAAATGAAGCGAGTCGCTGTACAGTACCTTCTACAACACTACCTACTTCTAATTGTTCAAGTGTTTGTTGTTTTAATGAAGATTTTTGTTCTTCAACAACAGCACGGTGAGATAAAATCACGCGGTTCTTTTCTTTATCGAGCTCTACGATTTTAAACTCCATCATACGACCTTTATAGTCATCAAAGTTTTCCACAAAGTGATCTTCAATTAAAGATGCTGGGATAAATCCACGCACCCCAATATCTACTACCAGACCGCCTTTTACGACTTCTTTAACTTCGGTCTCGATGATAGTACCTGCATTAAACTTCTCTTCTAAACCTTCCCACGCGCTTTCTGCATCTGCTTTGCGCTTTGAAAGGACATAATTTTCTTCTTCAACTTTAGTAACCACCAGAGTCAATTCGTCACCAGGTGACACAACATCTGATGCTTTCTCTACGTGCAGACTTGATAACTCACTGATGGGCACAATGCCATCAAAGGGTGCGTTCTCAATTGTAACCGTAATCGATTTTTCATCGACTTGTTCTACTTTTGCTTGAACAATATCCCCTTCTTTGAGTACTGGGATATCATTTACATTCATTTCTTCTGTCATAAGATTATCCTCCTCCACTACGTCTATACCTTATTTTAGTCGAAACTGGCTATAAATACAAAACCTAGCCATTACCTACTATTATGGGATATGGGACGAAAGTATTCATGAGGAAGTTACTTATGTTGATCAATTAATTTTTGAATCTCTGCCATAATGGCTTCTGTGACGACTTCAGCAGATGCTTTTTGCTCTCTGAACGTTGTCATATCCATTGGTTCTCCATAGACTACTTTCAGCCGTTTAAAAGGTTTATAAGGCCCTACAATGGCTGTTGGTACAACTACTGCATTCCCTCGAAGTGCAAAGAATCCCGCACCAGCCAAGCCTTTTTTCAATTGACCATCTTTTGAACGTGTCCCCTCAGGGAACAAACCTACCACATTGCCATCTTTAAGAAGTTGAATCGCTTTTCTCATTGCTTCGCGATCACTCATTCCACGTTTTACTGGAAAGGCATTCAGCCGAGGAATCAATGTTTTTAAGATAGGCGCATTAAATAACTCTTCTTTCGCCATAAAGTGAACAGGTCGAGGGGCCAAGATACCTACAACTGGTGGATCCAACGCATGAATATGATTGGAGCAAATCAAAACTCCGCCTTCTTTAGGAAAATGATCATGTCCTCGCACATCAAAGCGGTATATAGGAGCTAATGCTCCGTAGACAACACTTTTTGCAAATTGGTATAAGTTCATACAGCAGACTCCTTCTCTTTAGCTAGCTGAACGATTTTTTCTACAACTTGATCAATTGAAAGGTTTGTAGTATCTAAGTAAATGGCATCTTCTGCCTGAACTAGCGGAGAAGCTTCTCTCTCGCTGTCTAATTTATCCCGTTTAATGATATCTGCTTTTAGTTGTTGCAAGTCACTTGGAATCCCTCTTTTTTCATTGTCTAACAGACGACGTCTTGCACGCTCGTCTGCAGAGGCAGACATAAAGATCTTTAATTCTGCGTCTGGAATTACATGGGTTCCAATATCACGTCCATCCATGATGACACCACCCGTTTGTGCAAGTATCATTTGACGGTCAACCAAGTCTTGGCGTACACGTGCATGAGCTGCTACTTCGGAGACATTGGACGTTACTTCAGTTGTACGGATTTCATCTGAAACATTGATGCCGTCAAGATATACTTGCTGCCCACTTTCAGAAGGACGAAGTTCAATAGTCGTTTGTTTCAAAAGCTCGACCAATCCGTTCTCATCTGATAGGTCCAATTGATGCTCCATTGATTTGTATGTGATAGCTCTATACATCGCACCTGTATCAACATATGTATAATTCAGTTTTTCAGCTGCCATTTTAGCTATTGTAGACTTACCGGCACCAGCCGGTCCGTCGATTGCAATGCGTATTGTTTTCATTTTCATATCCTCCAGTTCATCAGAAACAGTTTACCATAAAACCCCCTCTAATTCGAAGCAAATTAGAGGGGGCCAACTTAACCATTATTTTTTTCTTTTTTTACAAATTCATGTGTCACCGCATCGACAAACAACGTATAATTTTCACCTTGAGCTGTTTGAACTTTGAGTTCGTAACATAGCTTTTGATCGTACGATTTCGTTTCCAAGTAGAGTTGTCAATAAGTGCCCAACCTTAACGGAATAATCTGCAAACCCTTCTAATTTACTACGAGTGTTGTTACCCGCAACACCATCGGTAGGAAGACCAAACTGTTTCTGAAACTTTTTTAACGCTTGTTCTGTACCAGAACCAAAATGTCCATCGATTTCTCCGTGATAAAATCCTAAATATTGAAGACGTGCTTGCAGTTCAATTACGTTGTCTCCATATGAGCCTGCGACGATATCTTGATTTGTAAATGCTTCACCATGTAGTGAAGTTGTAGCTAGTACCGTTAGCAACAACATCATACCTATGACATGTTTCCACTTATTCTCCTCCTTTTTAGTTACCATGTGAAGAATCGATAAAACTATACAAAAAAGCCCCTGAAATGATCAGAGGCCATACATTATTTTGAGCTAGAATCGTGAAAAGGATGATTTTTAAGATGGTAATTTCGAGATAGCAGATGAGCCTGTTTGACTCGGGACAGTGCAACTATCCAAAGACCTAACATAAATAGCGACCAAATTAAGATTTGATCTTGTGCGCTATAGATGAGCGCATTGTATAGGAAATGGAGGAGTAATGGAGCTAATAAAGCAAGTAACAATTGAGTCTTTTGACGAGCTTGAACAAATTGTGCTCTTCCTAAATAATAACCCATAACTACACCAAAAAGGGCGTGGCTTGAAACGGGTAGAAGAGCTCTTAAAATGGCATCGTGAATACCGAAGCTTACAAGAAACAATAAGTTTTCTATAGTGGCAAATCCAAGCGACACGCTGGCTCCATAAAGAATACCATCGTAAGGATCTGCAAAGCGGGTCTGTTTGAAAATAGCGACTACAAGGATTAGCCATTTAAAAAATTCTTCCAGTAGTGCAGATAAACTTCCGCTAAAAAAAGAGGTGTCTGTCAATGCGGTCTCTTCTTGAACTACATACTGAATAAAGAGAATCGGGAATGTTAGTACAGCTCCATAGATAAACGCATAAAAAAGCAATCGACTTGGTTCAGACTCAATTTCTCTTCGTAAATAAAAATAACTAAGTAACGCTAGAGAAGGAGCGATGGCCACTGAAAATACTATGAACACTTTTCCTCCCCCTCTCTTGTGATACTATACTCTTATCGTACCATTTTATTTAAGGGGTGTGAAAATGAAAAATTTATTAGTACTGCATACAGGCGGAACAATTTCTATGCATGCAGATGAAAAAAGCACAGCTGTAATGCCTTCGACTATCAATCCATTGACTGCCGAACTCGATAAACTTGCTGCTCTAGCTGTAATTAAAGAAATAGAAGTATTTAACTTGCCTTCCCCTCATATGACACCAGAGCATATGCTTGAATTAAAAAACGTAATTGAACATGAGCTTGAAACGACTTCATTCGATGGAGTTGTCATCACTCATGGAACAGATACACTTGAGGAGACTGCCTATTTTTTAGATTTAACACTACATACGGATATTCCCATCGTTATGACTGGAGCCATGCGATCGTCTAATGAGTTAGGAGCCGATGGTGTTTACAATTTGCTAGGTGCCGCGCGTGTAGCGTTGCATAAAAGCGCTCGTGAAAAAGGGGTACTTGTCGTATTAAATGATGAGATCCATACTGCTGAAAATGTCACAAAGACACATACCAGCAATGTCTCTACGTTTCAATCGCCTTCTTATGGTCCTATTGGTCACATCACAAAAACAATCATCCACTTTCATCACAGACCGAATCGCACTCCGTTTTTACCGATTACAAAATTAGAAAAACGAGTGGCTTTATTAAAAGTATATGCAGGAATGGAGCCAGAACTCATCCGAGCAGTGTGTTCTAGCGGTTTTGATGGATTGATTTTAGAAGGTCTTGGTCAAGGAAATGTGCCACCTGCTCTTGTGCCTGAGATCGACTTGCTGCGAGAAAAAGAAATTCCTGTCGTTTTAGTGTCTCGCTGTTTTAACGGTATTGCTTTAGACGTTTATGGATATGCAGGCGGTGGGCGAGATTTGAAGAATCGTGGAGTCCATTTTGCACACGGATTAAACGGTCAAAAAGCTCGGCTTGCTTTGCTCGCAGCATTGCATCAAGAAAATCCTAGTCAAGCACTGGATGACTTTTTTCATTATCCAGCAGAATGATTTTAGATGCGGAAGGCGTTCGCCCAGAAATGCTTCAGAAACCAGGCGCAGCAATTGAGGAGTTCTTTGTCTCGGTTGGGGTGAATGGTTTTGCTGTGGATTTCTGGCGTTCGCAACTCGATTACTCTAGATGCGTAGAACGCCATTCTAGAAATAATACAAAAAAGGCATCTTCTCATTATTTGAGATTAGATGCCTTTTTGATTCATTACTGAGTTTTAATTTTATTGGCAAGATCTTGAGCGATCAGTTCGCCATGGAAGCGTCCGTTTTCAATGAAAATTTCATTTGCATTGTTTCCTGCAGCAATGACACCTGCAATATATACCCCAGGCACATTTGTTTCCATCGTATCTTCATTCAAGAACGGCCTTCCCGTCTCTTTGTCGAATTCAATACCTAGAGCATGCAGAAAATAGCGGTTAGGATGATAGCCCGTCATGGCGAATACAAAGTCAGCAGGAAGTTTTCTCTCCACACCATTCTGCGAGACGACTATCTCACCTTCTGTGATTTTTACTACTTCCGTATCAAAATGCATTTGAATTTCACCTTGTTTTACAGCACCTTCAAATTCAGGTAACACCCACGGTTTGATACTCGGAGAATAGTCAGAGCCTCTGTAAACGACTTGAACGGCAGCTCCTGCTTTGTTTAATTCCAAAGCAGCGTCAATCGCAGAGTTTTTCCCTCCGATGACCACTACTTGCTGTTTGAAATACGGGTGGCCTTCTTTGAAATAATGAGAGACATGTGGCAATTCTTCACCAGGAATGTCCATCAAATTTGGTTGATCATAATAACCTGTCGCTAAAATAATATGAGGTGCCGTATAACTCCCTTTAGAAGTATCAACACGGTAGGAATCGTTTATTCGAGTCACTTTTTCTACTGTCTCAAATGTATTAATTTGCAAGTTTTTCTGTTTTACCACTTCACGATAATAGACAAGTGCCTGATTGCGCTTTGGTTTTCGTTGTTCCACAATAAAGGGCACATCTCCTATCGCTAATTTCTCACTTGTACTAAAAAAAGTTTGATGAGTTGGATAGTTATAAATGGCATTTACAACATTGCCTTTTTCAATACAAATGTAAGAAAGTCCTTGTTCTTTCACAGCGATTGTAGCAGCAAGTCCACAAGGACCTCCCCCAATAATGATTACATCGTAGTTCACACTAGTCACTTCTTTCCTTGAATTTCAATGACATGCACTTCACTTTCCGCACCTAAACGAAATGGGAGTGCTGTCGTTCCGTACCCATTACTAATCAATTCATATCGGAGGCCTTTTCTTTTAAAATCTCCAAGATCTCGAAGCCCCCATTTCAAAAAGCGAATCTGTCCCCCGTGATGATGCCCCGCAACGGCTAGATCTACTTGAGGATGGGAGTCTAACTTCGAAAAATATAATGGGGAATGGCTCATAAAGATTGTAAAAAGATCAGATTGCACCGCTTCAAATGCTTTATTCATATCTACTGTACCAGTATATGCGTCGTCAATCCCAACGATTTGCATCGGAATAGATGGATGGAGCAGCGACTTATTGGTAAGAATATTCACATGGTTCGACTCAAGCATTGAAGTCAGTCTCTCTTCTCCTACTTCTCGGTCATTGTTTCCGAATACATAATAACAAGGAGCAAGTGATGAAAGGAGCTTAATAGTTCGAGTGGTTTGCTCGATAGGTACGCCACCTTCTGTTAAATCGCCACCAATCAGCACGGCATCTATATCATTGGGGAGTCTTTTGAGTAAGGAATTAGAGAGTCTTCTACTATGGATATCGGATATAAAAAGAACTTTAGCTTGTCCAGAAAACTTACTAGTTTTCATTTGATGTGTGATCACATTATTTTCATGTGCGAGCCATGTCATATAGCGGAGTGCATAGACGGCTGACTTTAGTGCTAGTGGTAACATACGGTCCCTTCTTTCTTAAAAAATAAGTACTCGCCCCAAAAGGAGTGAGTACTTATGGCAATACCAATACTTGACCTACACTAATTTCATTTGAAGTTAAATTATTTGCTTGCTTGATTCGATCAACTGCTGTTGGATCATTGTAATAGTTCATCGCAATTCGGTAAAGTGTTTCATTAGATTGGACTGTGTGAGTACGCTCAGGTTGAACAGGCTCTTCAGCAGGTTGCTCCTCCTCTTCTTCCTCTACTACAGGCTCCTCTTCCGATTGGTTTTCCTCAGGTTGGTCTTGTGTTTCAGTTGGTTCCACTTGCTCGTCAGCAGGTTCTTCTTCTGATTCTTCTTCTTCTTGCTCTACAGGAGTAACCGGTTTGACATCCAGTTGGACTACTTGTTGATTATCTGGACGTTCATTTGCTTGTGGGTCGTAAAAGAAATACGCGTAAACAAATAAAATTACTGGGAGCACAATCCCTATAGTAAACAATGTTGGCAGAAACCAGTTTCTAGGTTTCCCTGAAGATTTTTTCTTCGTCTTTTTCACATGACGCGACCGTCTACTAAGCGTCTCTGGTTCTTCAATAGGTTTACGGTGCTCTTCTAATTTTTTTTGATAGTCATTGTTCGCCATGATGGTTTCCCCCGAATGCCTTCTTTTGTCTAATTATGCCGAAATTCCACTGGAAAGTAAATGAATCTTAAGGGAATAATTGCTTTAGACGTTTTTTATATGCACTACCTAGATCCATTCGTTCTGTTTCTTTAGCTGACTCATGAGTCATTTCAATTGCTTCAAGGGACTGGCACTTGTTGCAACAAAATACTGGTTTAGGTAGATTTGTCTCTCCAAATGCATTCCCTATACCTTCTCTTAAACATGTTTGACCTGTAATGATTTTGTAGAGTTCTAAGATGTTTTGTTTTTTTGATAATCTGAGTCTGTCAAATAGTTGGTTTTGTTCAGATACTGAAAGCCTTGAATTCCAGTACGACAATATTTTGGTCTTCTGCTCATCGAGCTCAACACTTTGTGCAAAGTATTCGATATCCTGTTGATCGGGTAGATCAGCTGTAGCTAAAAATAAACTTTTTCGGTAGTCGTCAGCTGTATAGAAAAGTGTAGCAAGCGACTGTTTTCCATCCCGAGAAGCGCGTCCAAATTCCTGTAAATAATTGGACAGCGATGTTGGAATGTGATCATGCAGGACTTGTCTGATATTTGCTTTATGGATCCCCATTCCAAAAGCATTGGTAGCACAAATCCATTCCAGTTCCCCGCTACTGAACTGTTGCTGAATGAGTGATCGGTCTAAAGTGTCCATGCCTCCATGATAGGCGGCAGTAGGAATACCAAGCTTTATCAGCTGTGTCGCATAATCTTCTGCACGTTTTCTTGATTGGGTATATAAGATCCCCGGTCCTCCGTATTGTCTTATTAGACGTATCATCTCATCAAAACGTTCCAAATCAGATTCTACTTGTATAGTCTGCAAAGCAATACTTGGACGGTCCACAGACCGAACGATTTCTACCATGCTAGGACGGTGCAGCGTTTCTTTAATTAATAGTCTCGTTTGTTCAGTTGCTGTTGCTGTCAAAGCCAAAATCTGTTTTGTAAAATTAGTAGATACCCACTCTGCTGCACGCAAATAATCTGGTCTAAAATCCATACCCCACTGGACAAGACAATGCGCTTCGTCATATACAAAGTACGCGACATGTACAGCAAGCAGTGCATTTTGAAGCTCTCGGTTCTGCAAACTTTCAGGAGAAACAAAAATGTAGTGATAGTTGTCAATATTCCGTAGTGCATATTCCCGCTCTGCTCGAGACTGGAAAGAAGTGAATGCAACGACTTTTTTCTCACCTCTTAATTTAAGTTGTTGAACTTGGTCCGTCATCAAGGAAACTAAAGGAGATAGAATAATGACTGTCCCACTAAAATAACTTGTAGGAAATTGAAATAACATAGATTTACCTGTACCCGTCGGTAGCACTCCTAACACGTCTTGACCTGAAAGAAAGTGTTCAATCACTTCTTTTTGCCCTGGCCGGAATGAAAGAAATCCGAAACGCTTTTGAAGTTCATTTTCTAGTTCAGTCATTTGAAGCACCCCCTATCGCAAGAGCTAATCGAATTTGAAAGTAACTAAATTCAGGAAGTTCTTCACGTAGCTCTTTAAGCTTATGAGTTTGAAGCTGTTTTTGAACGTCTAAGATTCTGTGACATTGTTCACGAGACAGTAGTTCAGTAAACGAATGACCTCCTTCAATTGAAGCGATTTCCACAAAATGGTCTTCTATAGTACTCGTCCTCAGTCGACGAACAGCTGCAATTTCTTCAAGCGATAGATGTTGCTGTAAATAGCGTCTAGTCACGCCTGCCGTTTCCGTCATTACAAGAGGTCGATCCACTAATTGGTAGAGCGACGAGTTGGTTGTCTCTAAATGGGCAATAAACTGAACCAATAAATCTCGGAACATATAGAGGCAGTCGAGTTCGCGAAGGTCTAAAAGTTCAGCAAGCTGTGACCAGGTCCACCCCGTCACTTCGAAACCAGATAAACGAAAGACAAATAAGTTTCGTTGGTTATCGGTCAATGTTGATTGGCGAATAAATTCAAGAACTGCGTGCTTTGTGCTTTCCGCTAACTGTTTTACACCAGCTTGTGACGCTACAAAACGCTTTAATTCTCTCTGCACAGGTTCCTCAGAGACAATGGGTATGTAACTACGATTTTCGTGCAAGGCATTCGAGCTGATCTGGACAAGTAATTGAAGTTTTTTTTCAAAAAGCACACAATCCGGGCCGAGCAAGCCTGTTTGAAAATGGCTTTTAAAATTGTTGATTTGACTGAACCCCACTTCCGTTACACTAGGAGTTTCTATGGACGTGATCCAACCTGCTTTCACCAGTTTATCTAGTTCAAATTGGTAAGTTTCTTTCGTCAGGTCTACTCCTATGCCAAAGAATCCTTGCACCTTATAGTAATGAATATCCTGTAACGTCTGCCCTGATTTCTTCCCTCTCAAAATATAATAAGGAGCCATGGCAGAGCGCTCTCCATTTAATTGATAAAACAGATAGACTAAAAGTTGTTGAAAAAACATAGAACACCTCGGTATCTGAACGTTTAATGGTTGAAATGCAAGGTAATGAGCTTTAAAATGAAACGTAGACGTTGATTTGCGAGAAAAAAGGAGAGACCGTAATGGCTAAATATACAATCGTTGATAAAGATACCTGCATCGCATGTGGTGCATGTGGCGCTGCAGCACCAGATATTTATGATTATGATGATGAAGGAATTGCATTTGTTATTCTAGATGATAACACGGGTACGACCGCTATTCCAGAAGAGCTACTAGAAGATATGGAAGATGCATTTGAAGGATGTCCAACAGATTCTATCAAAGTTGCTGATGAATCATTTGACGGTGACGCATTGAAATACGAATAGAGAAGAGTAAAGACTCGTCTAGAATCCTAGACGAGCCTTTTTTTATGTCAGCTGATAAGACTGGCTGACTTTATCTAAATAAGGTTTCAGTTTCTTGAATACAAGTACCATCACAACGGTAATTAAGGCACCTTTGATTAGATTGAAAGGTAAAATCCCATAGACTAATGTGTTCATTAACGCTGATCCTGTCTCCATTGGGAAGTTCAAGAAGTAAGCGTACATTGGTAAAAACACTAAGTAGTTCAGTACTGTCATACCGATTGCCATAGAAACCGTACCTGCCACCAATCCTAGATACATTCCTTTAGAAGAAGTAACCTTTTTGTAAATCAGATAAACTGGAGCAATGAACAAAATGGATGTCACAAAGTTTGCCATGTGACCTACAGGGACACCTGTTGGACTTCCTGAGAAGAACCAATCCAAGACGTTCTTTAAAAATGCGACTGCGATTCCAGCAACTGGCCCCATCGTAATGGCTGCAATTAATGCAGGTACATCACTGAAGTCGACTTTCAAATAAGCTGGTAGTGCTGGCAATGGAAATGCAAGTAGCATCAAGATAAATGACAAGCTACTAAGCATAGCCACCGCAATGAGTTTGCGTGTGTTGCTTTTAAACATGACTTTCCGCTCCTTTTGCGATTCACTTCACAAGAGGAAAGGCTAACGTTGTCTGTGCGCTTATTTGCATGTAAAACAAAACCCTTAAGCCGAAATCGACTTAAGGGAGAAAGGTACACTTAAATAAGCGTTTGAGATCACATAAACGCTGCACCTTCACCTTCTCCCATCCAGACTATACTGTCGGCTCTGGAATCACACCAGAATCTGCCTTGCGGCTCGCGGGCTAGACTTTCGTCATTTCCGCCGGTCGGGAATTGCCCCCTGCCCCGAAGATGAATCATATAATGAAATTGTACATACTAATGTATGCACTATTTATCATAGCAGACAGTGCTTTGCCATGCAATACGTTTGCTTATTGAACTGGTAGTACAATTTTATTAACACCAACTAGAGATCGAGTGTCTTGTGGTAACGGATACAATGATGCATCCCAATTTTCGAAAACGACCGCTTTATCAAAAGATGCTGCTGTAGAAATCAATGATTCAATCATAACGACAAGGTCTCGTCGTGGCATCGAATCAGCAGTTAAAGTTTCATCAAAAACAAATGTCACGGTGTCTTCTGTCTCTTCTAAAACATAAGTAATTGATGAAGGTAAAATCGGTTCTACTAATGAATTTTGAGGGGCTTGTAATTCATTCAAAGCCATTTCAAAAGAGTCATAAGAAGTCCGTGGATAAGGTACCAAGTAATCGTCTCCAATAGCATTTTGCATCGGACTGTAAGCAAGACCACTTGCTGATAGTTCTATAGGATCCGCTAGCGGTCCTACTTGATCCCATTCAATAGGCTGACCTTGCTCATTTAGTACATAGGCTTGTGAATAGGGCCCTCTGAATAGGTTTTGTAATGTATTAAAATAAACTTCTGATGAAGCAGAAGCCATGTCATATGGATGATTATTCGGTAACGTAATTTCTAAACCACGGTCCGTTTCTGAAAACGTTCCCTGCAGTGGTAGGTACTCATCAAAGCCTAATGCTTGCTCATCGATTTCACTGCTGTATGTTTCATACAATTCAAGTTGTGTCGGAAATCCATCCGGGAAATCTGTTTGAATCCGCTCATTTGGAATCAATAAGGTCACAGGGAATGCAACTGCTTGATAAGTTAATGAGAACGGTACGGCAGTGTGGTTTTGAAGTAAAGGGTCTTCCGCGAATACCAAACTTGCGTCTGAAGCAAAATCCATACCAAAACTTTTTGCTAATTCTGTTTCTGCTTCTTCCGCCCCCGTCGCTGCTGAAGATTCTTCCGATTCAGCATTCTGTTCCGAAGCACCAGATGACCCTTCGGACATTTCAGTTGTTGCCATATCCGAAGCACTTTCCATGTTAGTGGAATCAAGTGTTGTAAGAAGGGATTGCACAAACAACACAAGAACAAATAATGCTGCCACTGTAATAACTACAGGTAGCCAAGGCTTTGATTTTTTTGGTTTAAGTGCATTAGACTGCTGCCTAATTGAATTCCAGACTTCTTGCTTCGATCTAGAGTCCATTTGTTTAGGCATGGAACTGAGGAGTTTTTCTAAATCATGATCTGAAAAGTTGTCATTTGTCATAGATCATCTCCCCCTCTCGAACTTTTGACATCAATTTCTTTAAATGAGCAATGGCTCGGTGTTGTGTAGTCTTCACTTTAGATTCAGTCCAACCAAGAGCACTTGCAGTTTCTTGGATGGAAAGCTGTTGGAAGTAGCGAAGAACGATGACCATTTTCTGATCACCGGTACATAAGTTCAAGTAGTGAAGCAGTTGTGATTTTTCATCATCTAATTGCACCACATCTTCAGGTCTCATATCCGGAGACGTCAATTGTATTGCTTCCCAATCAAACGAATCAAATACTCTCTTCTTACGTACATTCTGTTTTCTAAAGTGATCAATTGCCACATTTTTGGCGATTGAAAATAGCCACGTTTTCTCAGAGCTATTTCCTTGGAAAGAATCGTAAGACCTAAGAACACGAATATAGACCTCTTGTGTTAAATCCTCAGCCACTTGTCTGTTTTGCACCAAATAAATCAGAAACTGAAATAAGTCCTGATGGTACGAATCATAGATTCGGTGAAAAACGGAGTCATTCATAGTACTTCCCCCCGTTCAAGTCATTAGTCGTTTGAATTCAAAATAAGTTACATCTTTTTTATTTCTACTATAAAAGAAGTTCCTTTACCCAGTTCACTCTCGACCCAAATGGCGCCCTCGTGACGGTCAATGATATTTTTTGCAATGGCTAAGCCAAGACCAGTTCCACCTTTACCACGTGTACGAGCTTTATCTGCCTTATAAAAACGTTCGAACACATAAGGGAGATCTTCTTTTGGAATTCCAAAACCGGAGTCTTGGATAATGATGCGGACTCGGTTTTCAGAAGTTGTCACACTTACTTCAACTTCTCCATGCACATCTGTATGACGAAGAGCATTGTCCACTAAGTTTGTAATTACTTGCTCAATTCGATCTTCATCTGCATAAATCATTGTGTCGGGTGATGCATCTGTTGAAAAGGTGAGTTGAATATCTTTTTCTTTTGCCTTTTGACTAAACTTTGCAGTCATCCGCTCCACTGACTTAACAATTGGTAGTGGTTGTTGATAGATACGTAAGTAACCAGACTCAAGTCTTGCAAGGTCGAGGAGCTCTGTTACAAGACGTCCCATCCGGTTCGATTCATCAGAAATGATTCGAATCATTTCCTTTATCTCTTCTTCAGTTTCCACGACATCGTCTAAGATTGCTTCGCTGTATCCTTGAAGCATTGCAATCGGTGTACGCAGTTCATGGCTGACATTAGCGATAAAGTCGCTCCGCATCTTATCCAGGCGATGTTGTTCTGTCATATCTCGAATGACAGCAACAGCTCCACGAACTATATCCTTCGAATACAACAAGGATAGACTGATGCTGTAATAATGTGAATCAAGTTCAAACTCCTCATCTAGCTCTTCTTCATTTTCCACTGTATGTTCTAGCATATGTAACAGCGCTGCAGGAAGTGGGGAATTCGGATCCTCTGCATGTGAGGACCATCTTCTCAGTAATTCATCAGCTGGAGGGTTACTTAGCAAAATAGACGTATCTTTATTGAAAGTAATCACGGCGTCGGTCATCGAAGATAAGATGTTAGATAACTGCTCTTTTTCTTGATTAATGACTTCCACATTGTGTTTAATTTGCATGCCCATTCGATTAAATGCAGCTCCTAATTCACCGATCTCATCTCTCTGAGATGAAGGAACTCGAGTGTGGAAGTTTCCTTTTGCTAATTCATGAGCGCCTTCCCGCATTTTTCGGAGAGGAGAAGTAATTCGTGTCGATAAAAAGAACGACAGCAAAGTGGTAAGAACCATAGCAAGAAATCCAGATAAAAATACTATTTTCGTTGTCTGATTGGATGTATTATTTACTTCTTTTAAGCTTTGGTAAATAAACACTACGCCATGAGGGTTGGTATTTTCCAATGGATAGGCGAGAACTAAGTAATTCTCCATACGATCTTGTTCAGTTAAAGACGGCAAGAGCATCGTTTTTAGGGCCGGCTGTTCCGTATCAAATGCGCGAGCAAACAGTTCATTTGATTCTAGCTTTGCCTGCGTCTCGGTCTCTCCTAATCCTGCATGAACGGTTTCTTGAATCCGTCTATCTTCTGAATAAATCATCAAATTGGTCTCATCAGCTAAAATCTCTTGAATGAGTGGATAGTCAATAGAGTTTTGCTGATTAAAAATATTTGAAATTAGAGAGGCTTCTTGGCGAAGCTTATTTTCCGCTTGTTGCGTATGAAAGTCCTCTAAAAACTCGAGCATCAAAACCGTTACAATAAATAATACAAAGAGAACGAGAAGCATAATGGTTCCCCATAGCTTCCCGACCACACTGTTCCATATTCTATTCATTGACGACCTCGAACTTATAGCCGACGCCCCAAACCGTTACAATCATTTTTGCTGCATTTTCAGAAACTCGATTCAACTTCTCTCGCAAACGCTTAACGTGTGTATCAACCGTACGAAGATCACCGAAGAAATCATAATGCCAAACTTCTTTCAAAAGCTGTTCGCGATCGAATACTTTATCAGGTGATTTCGCTAAGAAATAAAGTAGCTCGTATTCTTTAGGTGTCAAGCTGACTTCCGTTCCATCTGCTGTGACTCGGTGCGCATCATGGTCAATTGTTAGATGCGGGAACACTACTATATCTTTGCTCACGGATGAAGATGAAGAAGAAACGCCAGTTGCAGAACGTCTCAATACTGCCTTGACTCGGAGTACCACTTCGCGAGGACTGAACGGTTTAACGATATAATCGTCAGCACCTAATTCAAAGCCTTCTACACGGTTAGCTTCCTCGCCTTTTGCAGTCAATAATAGGATAGGTGTTGCACTGACTTCTCTGATTTCTTTCATGGCTTCTAGACCATCTTTAATAGGCATCATAATATCTAATAATATAGCGTGAAAATCTTGTTCAGATGCTAGCTCCACGGCTTGTTCTCCGTTTTCCGCTTCTGTTATTTCGTAACCTTCACGTTCTAAGTACATTTTTAATAAGCGACGAATTCGTTCTTCGTCATCTACAACTAATAATTTTACTGATTCTGACATGTCGACACTCCTTTTGTGAAGTTCCTGTATCTATACATATTGTACATGACCTGGCAATGAAATCAAACTAACTAAGAATGGTTTATCTCCATAGAAAAAGCTGCCACATCACTGTGACAGCTTTTCGTTAAGCGTAACTGTGTAAACCGGCAATAATTAAGTTTACAGCAATCAAGTTGAACATGATGATGATGAAGCCAATCAGAGCAAGCCATGCACTCTTTTCACCTTGCCAGCCTTTAGTTAAACGTAAGTGTAGATAGACTGCATAGAAGAGGAACGTAATGAGAGCCCAAACTTCTTTAGGATCCCAGCCCCAAAAACGGCCCCAAGCCTCATGTGCCCAAATCATTGCAAAAATTAATGCACCTAGGCTGAAAACAGGGAAACCGATTAATACAGCGCGGTATCCAATTTCATCAAGCAATTGTGAATTTGTTTTTTTCGTAAATGGTTGAACCACTTCCGCCAAACGCTTACGTAAAATAAGACGGAGTAACATGTATAGAACAGATCCAATCAGAATCGACCATACAACAGTCGTTAATTTCTTAGCATTTACTAGAGCAGGCATCTCAATAAGTGGTTGCATAGCGCCTTCAGTAATTGCAGTTGACTCATTCATACCAAATAGTGCGGGCTTTGTATACTCAATCGTCTGCTCGGCACCTTCTACATCTACATAAGAGTATTCAACTGGTTCGTATGCCACTGAGAAAATAGTTGTTGATACAATGAATCCAACGACTAAAATCAGAACATACATAACGGCTTCAATCCAAAAACGTTGCTTAGATTTCTTCGTCATATCAATATTCTTGAGTAACCAAATCAATCCTGCAACAGCACTAATGGCAAGAATTGCTTCACCGAGAGCTGCAGTAATAACGTGAATCGTCAACCAGTAGCTCTGAAGTGCTGGAATCAACGGAGACACGTCTGTTGGGAACATGCTCGCATAAGCAATAATAATGACGGCAATTGGTAAAGCAAAAAGTCCAAGAGCTGCGATGCGGTACATCGAGTAAATCAAGATGAATGCACCGACAATCATCATACCGAACGCTGCAGTGAACTCAAACAAGTTACTTACAGGTGCATGTCCTGCTGCAATCCAACGAGTGATAAAGTAAGTCAAGTTAGCAATAAATCCGATGATAGTGATGGTAAAACCATACACGCCCCATCGTTTGTTTGTAGCTGTTGTTTCTTTAGTGGATGACTTTACAGCCCCTCCAAAGAAAATGGTAGCTACTAAGTAAGCAACGAACGCCACAAAAAGTGCCGAACTGCTCCATTCGATTAACGTCATGACGTCTCGTCTCCTTCTTCAAAGTCCAAGTCATCTTCTGGATCTTGCTGATCCACAGGACGAGGGATTTTTGTATCCTTAGTTACATAATACAAGTCTTTTTTAACAGAGTTCCAGTTTTTATTCGTATGACCTGCAATGACAACTTCGCCTGTCTCTGTTTGTTGAATCCAGATACGGCGGTGATTCCAGTACGACCCTTGGGCCACCCCTATCATAAAGATTAACCCACCGATCATAAGGATAGGAAGAGTCAAATCTTTACGAACTGTTAATCCTGAAATATCCCGAGTTTCTGCTGCTTGGAATTTTAGTTTGTGCGTATTTTCACCAAACGGTTCAATCGTTTCACGGATTAACACAAAGCTGGTTTCTGGCTCAGGTTTATCTGGTGTGTACATGCGAACTAAGAAAGCAGGGTTATTTGGAATTGGAGATTTTGATTGTGGCTCCCCATCTTCAAAACCAGTAAAATCTGCATAGTAATCTACTAATTCTACTTTATATCCATTTCCTAAATCGTACTCCGGTTCCGGCTCAATCAAGTCAATTGTAAACTCTCCGAACTGTTCACCTGACTCCTTATTCTCCAGGTTGAACGTCATTGCCTTCAATTCATCTAAACGGAAATCCACTTGATAGATATTATAAGAATCAAACTTAAATGGCTTATTAACAATTGTCGGACCGGATTTAATCTCTTCCAACTCTCCAGGGTCTCCAACGACTTCTTGATTGGCTCCTTCAAATAAAGTCAAATTTGTTTGATAGTTCGAAGCAATCGTCCCTACACGATCAATGGCATCGGAGAACACTTCATTTGAAGAGTCTTTGTCATAAACATCAAATTCAAACCCATTGTTTTGAATGAAATATCCAGAGGCACCAGGTACAGCTAACGTTTCTCCTTCACGAATCCAGAGTTGCTCATCAACATAGACACCTGGAATAGCACGTAACATGACACCACCCAAAAAGATGATTAACCCTAGGTGATTGACATAAGGGCCCCAACGAGAAAAACGACCTCTCTCAGCTAATAAGGCACCATCTTCTCGACGAACAGTATATTTCAGTTCTTTTAGTTTCTTTTCAGCAGGAGTCAATACATCTTCCGTAATGTTCTCGGCTTTCGTATAGAGTCGCTGACGCTGAAGGAAAGAAGTATGTCTCTTTACCTTTTGTTTCTTTAATGATTTATAAAGAGGAATGACTCGGTCTAAACTTGCAACTATCAGTGAGATTCCTAGCATTCCAATCAGTCCTTGGAACCACCAAGAACTGTACAAATCAGAAAGTCCTAAATCGTTATAAATCTTACCAAACGTTCCGTAGATCCGCTCATAATAAGCTGCTGCTTCTGAAGCGTTGTTAGCCGGTACGTAGAATACCTGTGGCAGGATCGTTCCAATCGCCGCTGCAACTAGAATTGCAACAATAATCCACATTCCAACTTTAACACTCGAGAAAAAGTTCCAGATCTTATCGATAATTGTTTTATTATATGTCTGGGAACGTCTTGCTGAACCCTCGTAACGCATATCTGCAAGCGGTTTGTTGATGGCCTCTTCTGTAAGAGGTCTTCCGCAGCTCTCACAGAGCTGAGTACCGACTGGGTTGATATGCCCACATTTACATTCAAGCGATTTCATTTTGAAAACTCCTTATAATGGCTTAATTTCTTCCATGAAATTAGCCACGTCTTGTTCCGTCATCTCACCTTGAATAATTCGAATGATTTTCCCATCCGGATCCACAAGGAATGTTGTAGGTAATGGACCAATATTGTATTTTTCCATCACATTCTTTTGTCGATCAATGACGACAGGAAATGTCATTCCGTATTGTTTTGTGTAGCTGTTTACTTTGAAATCGGATTCAGCTATATTCACAGCAATAGTTTGAACTCCCTGATCTTTGAATACTTGATACTGCTTATCAATGTACGGCATTTCTTTTGCACATGGCTTACACCAAGTTCCCCAGAAGTTCAAAAAGACACCTTGTCCTTTATAATCTGAAAGTCGCTGAACATTTCCGTCCATATCTACCAATTGAAAATCAGGTGCTTGATCTCCGACGGCTAGTACAGCATTTTTCTCTTTTGTTACATTGACATAAATGGTCCCAATAATTGCAACTACTAAGATAGCAAGAATCGCGGTACGAATATAAAAACGCGTTTGTTTAGACTGAGCCATTTGTCTCTACCTCCTTTTACAATTCCTCACCTGAACCTAGTGCTACACAATAGTATATCAAAAATTTGTGGGTACTTAGTTTTGAGATATGAATGGTTTGTGAACGACAAGAAACCAGCCCCAAGAGGCTGGATGAGAATCACTACTTATATATGTCCTACTTTTCCTGTATCTGCAAGCACTCGCATCTGTTTCACTTCATGCGTAGTCAACTTTCTGTATTCTCCCGCGTTCAGTCCGTGAAGCGTTAATAATCCGAATTTCTCACGTTTAAGTTTTTGCACGGGATGACCGATCGCATCAAACATGCGACGGACTTGACGATTGCGTCCTTCGTAAATTGTAATTTCCACGATAGACTTGTCTTGTTTCTTATCTTCAGACAACAGCTTTACTTTTGCAGGAGCTGTTTTTCCGTCTTCTAGTTGGATGCCTCGCTGCAGCTGTTTGATTTTTTCTCGGAACGGAATTCCTTTGATACGAGCCACATATGTTTTTTCCACTTTAAATTTTGGATGTGTCAGAGCATATGAAAAATCGCCATCGTTTGTTAAGAGAATCAATCCCGACGTATCGTAATCAAGTCGACCTACTGGGAAGATGCGTTTGTCTTCGATATCAATTAAATCTACAACTGTCTTTCTACCTTTATCATCTGTTGCAGCCGAGATGATACCCCTTGGTTTATAAAGCAAATAGTAGACTTTGGTTTCTTTTTCTAAGAGTACTCCCTCTACTTCAACTTCATCCGAATTCGAGACTTTTGTGCCTAGTTCTTTTACTCGTTGACCATTCACTTTCACTTTACCATCTAAAATCAATTGTTCTGCTTTTCTACGCGATGCAATCCCAGCATTCGCAATTACTTTTTGCAATCGTTCCATTGTAAACCCTCATTCCATTGAATAGGTGATAGGAAAAGACAAAGCTGTCTCACCCAGTTGGATGGTCCACTCACCTGTTGTTTGTTTGTTTTGTAATCGTACTATATGTGTTGTAAGTTCTTCTGTCTTGCTTAAATAGGCAAATGGCTTTGAAACCTTTAGTTTGGTTCCGTCTGCAGTAACATACTCACCTTCGACCGTTTCATGTAGTACTTTTTGGAAGGTACTATCTCGCAGTTGCTCGTGAAGTTTCCAGTCATTTCTTTCATTCAAAGACACGACGACAATCTTTTTAGGAGGTTGTTCAAAATAACTGATCAATGTCCTACCTGAAGCTAATGTGTACCCTGTCTTTCCAGCAAGCGCTTGATCATTTGTGTCCAGTCGGTGTTTGTTTACCCAAAGCGTGTTCCGTTCTTGAGGACGGTACTGTTTTGCAGATACAATGACACGAAACCGAGTATCTTGCATCGCGATCTTAAACAATAGCGCCATATCATAAGCAGATACGAAGTGTCCGTCTTCGTGTAAGCCTGAATGATTTTGAAACCAAGTGGATGAGACACCTGCTTCTCGAGCGTACTCGTTCATCAATCCGGCAAAAGCTTCTTCAGAGCCGGCTACATGTTCAGCAACAGCCACTGCAGCGTCATTCCCTGATTGTAACATAGTTGCATACAAGAGACTCTCTAAACTCCAGGTTTCCTTTGCTTCTAAGTATACGGATGAACCTTCTTGATTACTAGCATGTTGACTGATTTGTACTGCTTCGTGTCCTTGCGCCTCTTGAAGAGCTACAAATACGGTCCATATTTTTGTAATGCTTGCTGGAGGCAAGGAAGTGTGAGCTTGCTGCTCTTCAAGCAGTCTTCCTGAATCCGCATCAATCACAGCATAAGCGGCGTGTACTTGATCACTATACAATTGCAAGAAAAAACAGCCAAACCAAAAATATCGGCAGGCTGCAATCAACGTCTTTCCAGTCACTGGGTCAACCTTTCTCTACGGTCTCTAGATCGAACTGTTCTTGGAATTTGGTCATGAACAAATCCGTCTCTTCTTCTTCCGATTCTTCGTCCGGTAGTGGCGGCAGTTCTGTCATGTCTTGTAGTCCAAACACCTGCATAAACTCGGTTGTTGTTCCGTAGAGTATGGCTCTTCCTGTTCCTTCAGCTCGGCCCACTTCTTTGACCAAAGCTCGAGCAACGAGCGTCTGAAGAGCACTGTCTGATTTAACGCCACGAATTTCATCGACTTCCACACGAGTAATTGGTTGCTTGTATGCGATAATCGCTAACACTTCGAGTGCAGCTTGAGATAACGCAGTCAATTGCGTCGTTTCAATCATTCGCTGGATGACCTCTGCATGTTGCCGTTTTGTGACAAATTGATACGTGTTGGCAAGTACGACTAGTTCAAGACCTCTTGACGCATCTTCTTTATAAAGCTGCTGCATATAGTCCAGGTGAGCCTTCATCGTCTCCCCATCTGTTTGCGTGTAGTGGCACAGCTTTGAGAAACCGATGCCTTCATCTCCCGCAATAAACAACAGACTCTCTAGTTGACTAATCAAATTCTGATTCCAGTTCATTTTCTAGCACTTCCTTGGTTAACTCTATTTCTAAATCGGTAAAATTTTGAGATTGGGTCACATGGATCATTTGGCGCTTCATTAACTCGAGTACCGATAAAAATGTAGCAATGACAACTGCTTTTTCACTTGAATCAAATAAAGTTTCAAATGCGATTTTCCCTTTCGCCTGCTTAAGACGGCTTACCACTTGCTGCATTTGGTCCTTGATCGATACTTCCGTTTTAGTGATTCGAGTAGACAGCGGTTTTTGAAGCATCTTACGCTTTAACATCTTTTGAAAGGCACCTAATAAATCATATACTTCATATTGTTGTTCAAGAACCAACTCTTTATCTGTCGGCTCGATTTCAATCAAAGAAGGTAGTTTCGTAAAATGATGACTCTGCTGATGCTCTTTCAATTTCAGTCCTGCAGCAGCTTCTTTAAATCGTTTGTATTCTAGAAGGCGATTGACCAGTTCATCTCGTGGATCAAATTCATCTTCATAAGACCCATCTAAATCATAATCAATTGGCATAGTTGGTAATAGCATTTTACTTTTAATGCTGAGTAATGTAGCAGCCATCACTAAGTATTCACTCGCCTCATTTAGTTCGAGAACTTGCATCGCTCGAACGTGTTCCATATACTGAGAAGTGATCTCGGTCATTTTTATATCGTAAATATCAATTTCCAATCGATTGATCAGGTGAAGCAGTAAGTCCAGTGGACCTTCAAATACTTCAACTTTTATTTCATATGCCATAGACTCACCTTTAACTTGCAGAATGACTCTAATTATACCGGATGTGACCAAACAATGCACCTAGCGAATCATGAAGCGTTTCAAGCTTATTTCTATCATTATCTCGTCACTGAGGACTATTTTGAGTGCCATGAAGTGCTTGAAGAATTATGGAAAGAAGTGGCGCCTCGTGACAAATCTCATCTACTCGTCGCCTTTATTTTAGTGGCGACCAGTATGTATCACTGGAGACGAGGCAATACGAAAGGGGCCACCAAGTCGCTAACTAAAGCTTTAGTGCTTTTAGAAATCAATGCATCAGAAGTGGACTCATATGTAGACTCAAAGAAACTTGAGCAACAGATTCAATCAAAACTAATCGACATCTCAAATGAGGAAGCCTTTTCTCCAGTGGTCTTTATCGTGACGTCAGGGACCTTAGCAGCAGCCATCGAACAGTTTCCGGAGAAACAACAAGTGACGGATGCACTGATTCACAGACATACACTCCGCGACAGAACTGAGGTCATTGAAGCTCGGAAACAAGCACTTCACAAGCGTCAAAGATAAAAAGCTCAGCCAGTGGCTGAGCTTTTACTATACCGTCGGGGCAATAAAGATCCAGTAGATGATTCCCCAGCCTAATCCCATTGCAAGTAACAATAAAAACAACACGATATTTTTATTTTTCAGTTTCATGATTCTTCTCCCTCCTCATACAAGGAAAGATCGTTTCGAACCAGATCGTCTAAAGTTTCGCGTCGAATGACTAAACGCGCTTTGCCGTTTTCTACAAACACTACAGCTGGACGAGCCAACCGGTTGTAGTTGCTGGCCATGGCGTAGCCATATGCTCCTGTAGAGAACACCGCTAAAATATCCCCTGCCTCAACCTTTGGAAGAGCGATATCTTCAATCAACTTATCTCCTGACTCACAACACTTTCCTGCAACTGTCACTGTTGTAAGATTGTTATCGTGCATGCGATTCGCTACTCGAGCGTCATAGCGTGCTTGATAAAGGGCAGGACGGATGTTGTCTGACATTCCACCGTCCACTGAAATATAGTGCCGAGTATCTGGAATCACTTTTTGACTGCCAATGCTGTAAAGAGTGGTACCTGCATCTCCTACTAGTGAGCGACCTGGCTCGATCCAAATCTCAGGCATCTGATAAGCGGATTCTGAAGACAAGCGCTGAATGGCAACAATCATCTCTTCAACATAGGTCTCAGGAGAAAGCGGCGTATCTTCTTCTGTGTAACGAATTCCAAAGCCTCCACCCAGATTCAACACGCGGCACGAATAGTGATGGACTTCACTCCATGTCTGCATTTTGACAAGAAGTTTTTCAGCTGCTGCTACAAAGCCATTGGTTTCGAAAATTTGAGATCCGATGTGACAGTGAAGACCTAGTAATTCCACATAGGGATGGTTTGCTACGGATTCAAACGCCTCATCTGCTTGTCCGTTGAGTAAATCAAAACCAAACTTTGAATCCTGTTGACCTGTAGTGATGTAAGTATGAGTATGCGCCTCGATTCCTGGCGTCACGCGAAGTAAAATAGGCATTTGTTGTTTGCGCGTTTCTGCCAACTCTTTTACAAGCTCCAACTCATAGAAATTGTCAACCACAATACAACCGATTTCATGATCAAACGCCATAATCAATTCGTCTAGGCTCTTGTTGTTTCCATGAAAGTGAATCTTTTCGACTGGAAAGTCTGCTTGGAGTGCTGTATACAATTCTCCAGATGAGACGACATCTAATGAGAGTCCCTCTTCTTTCATTACTTGATACATGGCGATAGATGAAAATGCTTTAGAAGCATAAGCTACTTGCGCTCGGATTCCATGTTTCTCAAAAGTATCTTTAAATTTACGAGCCCGCTCTCTTACAAGCTCCAAATTATAGACAACAACTGGTGTTCCAAACTTTTTAGCAAGATTTACAGTATCGAGTCCCGCTATCGTTAAGTGGCCTTTTTCATTGGTTGTGTAGTGAAGCGTATCATTCATGGTTATCCCTCACGATTCCTTCGTTTTTCTACACAAACTTTACCATACTGAAGCACTCGTTTCAATTGCTTCAGAAGTTGATAGCATAAACATTCCTCCTTGCCTACACAGTTCGAACCACACCGTCGAAACTCCTGCCGGTTGACAAAACTAGAAAAATAAACAAAAAAAAGACCTCAATCGACAAAGGATTGAAGTCTTTTTCCGTCTATTTTGTGATGATTTTATACACAAGTGGTGGTGCTTCTACCGCTTGTTCTGAAATCGTAATATTCGATAAGAATTTTTCTTTAGCATCCGTAATATCTTCACTATTCGCATAGAACGTTGCAAGAGCTTCTCCAGCTTCTACTCGGTCCCCAACTTTTTTGTGAAGAACGATTCCGACAGCTAAATCAATTTCGGATTCTTTTGTAGCACGTCCCGCTCCAAGAATCATAGCCGCAGTTCCGATTTCATCGGCTTCCATGTAGGTGATGTAGCCAGAAGTTTGTGCCTCGATTGCAATTTGATGAGCTGCTTGTGGTAACAACTCGGGGTTGTCTACAACTGCAGGGTTTCCACCTTGCCATTCAATGAAGTCTTTAAAGATTTGAAGTGCCGACCCGTCAGCGATTACCGCTTCTAGCATCTTGCGTGCTTCATCAAGAGTGTCCGCTTTTCCACCGACTACTACCATTTGGCTTCCAAGTACAAGACATAGCTCCGTTAAATCTTCCGGACCTTTTCCTGCAAGAGTATCGATTGCTTCTTGTACTTCAAGTGCATTACCAATAGCATTTCCTAGAGGCTGGCTCATATCTGAAATGATTGCCATAGTGTTGCGGCCGACATTGTTTCCAATGCGAACCATTGCTGTTGCAAGAGCTTCTGCATCTTCAATCGTCTTCATGAAGGCACCTTCTCCAGCTTTTACATCAAGAACGATTGCATCTGCACCTGCTGCGATTTTCTTACTCATGATAGAGCTTGCAATCAATGGAATGCTACTGACTGTTGCTGTTACATCACGCAGTGCATACAGTTTTTTGTCAGCAGGCGTCAAGTTCCCACTTTGTCCGATGACGGCAAGTTTCAACTCATTGACCTGTTTTGTGAACTGCTCACTAGTCAATTCCACGTGGAAGCCTTCGATAGCTTCCAATTTATCGATAGTCCCACCAGTATGGCCAAGACCGCGTCCACTCATTTTAGCTACTGGAACACCAACTGCAGCTACTAAAGGACCGAGTACAAGCGTGGTTGTATCACCCACTCCACCAGTAGAGTGTTTGTCTACTTTGATTCCTTCGATTGCCGACAAGTCGATTTGATCTCCCGATTCCACCATCGCCATTGTCAATGCAGCACGTTCTTGATCTGTCATATCTTGAAAATAAATAGCCATCATGAGAGAACTCACTTGATAATCTGGAATAGAACCATCTGTGTAACCGTCTACGAAAAAGCGAATCTCTTGCTCTGTCAATTCATGACCGTCGCGTTTTTTTTCAATAATATCAATCATTCGCATAAGTCTATCTCCTTACTTCAACTCAGATGAAAAACTAGTTCCAAATGTAGTTGGGTTGGTTTTAAATAAATCCGTAATTGTGGCACCAATGTCAGCAAATGTAGAGCGAAGTGGTAATGCGTTTCCTTGTGCAAATTGTTTTGAGTACACAAGTAGTGGCACAAATTCACGTGTATGATCTGTTCCTGGCATTGTTGGGTCATTCCCATGGTCAGCTGTGATAATTAGCAGGTCTTCTTGTTGGAGTAAGTCCAGTGTTTCCGTTAGACGTACATCAAATGCTTCGATAGCAGCTGCATACCCTTCCGGATCACGTCGGTGTCCGTAAAGGGCATCGAAATCCACCAGGTTCAAGAAACTGATTCCAGTAAAGTCTCGCTTTAAAACTTCATGCAATTTGTCCATTCCATCCATATTGTCTTTTGAACGGATGGCTTCTGTGATTCCTTCGCTGTTGTAAATGTCGTCAATTTTTCCAATTGCAATTACATCAAATCCGCTATCTTTTAATTCATTTAACGCTGTGCGTCCAAATGGTTTCAAAGCATAGTCATGACGATTTGTTGTACGGCTAAAGTTTCCTGGCTCTCCAACAAATGGACGTGCAATGACACGGCCAACGAGGAACTCTTCAGATAAAGTCAGTTCACGTGCGATCTCGCAAATTTTATATAGTTCTTCAAGCGGGATAATTTCTTCGTGTGCAGCAATTTGAAGTACTGGATCTGCGGAAGTATAAACGATGATTGAACCAGTCTTCATGTGCTCTTCACCAAGCTCATCTAAAATCTCTGTACCACTCGCTGGCTTATTGCCAAGTACTTTACGACCCGTGCGCTCTTCAAGCTGAGCAATAAGTTCTTGCGGGAATCCGTTTGGATACACTTTAAATGGTTGGTCCACGTGTAAGCCCATGATTTCCCAGTGTCCTGTCATCGTATCTTTCCCTACAGAAGCCTCTTGCATTTTTCCGTAATGAGCAATCGGTTGTGACACCGCTTCCACTCCAGGAATCGATTCGATGTTTCCAAGACCCATCTTCTGTAAGTTTGGTGCATTCAAGCCACCTACCGCTTCGGCTGTATGAACGAGTGTATTCGATCCTTCATCACCGAAAGCTTTTGCATCTGGAGCTTCCCCAATTCCAACAGAATCCATAACAATTACATGTACACGTTTAAATGAATGTGACATAAAATCCCTCACTTTTTATCGGTATATCGTAATAGTAGCATCTTTTATGGAAAAAATACACGTCAGACCTCTTACACATTAAGCTCGAGGATGAAATTCTTTATAGACCTCTTTTAACCGCTTCTTCCCAATATGCGTATAGATCTGAGTTGTCGAAATATCGGAGTGTCCAAGCATCTCTTGGACCGCTCGAAGGTCTGCCCCATTTTCAATGAGATGAGTTGCAAATGTATGTCTCATTAAGTGAGGCGTAATTTCTTTACTAAGCCCCGCCCTCTTCGCGTGCTGCTTCATCAGCTTTGCTATCCCTTGCCTCGTTAAACGCTTTCCGGCCTGGTTGATAAAGAGTGCTTTGTCATCACCGCCTGGTTTAAACAGTTTAGGTCTAGCTTGCTCTACATAGGTTTGTACTAAATGAACGGACGTTTGATTGAGTGGGATGATGCGCTCTTTTTGCCCTTTTCCTGTTACCCGAACGAAGCCCATGGTCAATTGGATGTCTTCAATATCTAACTGAGTACATTCAGAAATTCGCATTCCTGTTGCATATAAGAGTTCAATTAGCGCGTAATCTCGAATACCTTGTACTTTGTCTTTTGGAATCGCTGCGGTCAATGCATCCACTTCATCAATTGTTAAAAATTTTGGAAGTACACTATCAAACTGGGGATGTTCAATTTGATAGGAAGGATCATGGTCCGTCAGTCGCTCTCGGAGTGCAAACTGGTGAAAGGAACGTATGGAAGCCACTTTTCGCGACAGGGTTCGAGCTGATTTCCCTTCGAGTTTTTGACTGCGAAGGTGCTGCTGAATGTTTTCTTTTGTCACGTCTTGTAAAGTAGAGACCCCCCACTTGCTAAGTTGCTCGATATAATTCGTCAAATCAGTTTGATAGGCAGAGATTGTGTTGTCTGCCATTTGTTTTTCAATTCTTAGGAAATGCAAATAGTCTTCTAAGGCTTCTTTCATTGGTTTCACCTTTTCGTTTGGAGTTTCGTGAGTTTTTATGAGATTTCTAGAGTGGCGTTCTACACATTCTGGGAATCGAGCTATGAACGCCAGAAATCCCCGCAAAAATCAGTCGCAACCATAGAGGCGAAAAGAGCCTCTATGGTCACGCCTGATTTTTACAAGATTTCTAGAGCGGCGTTCTACGCATCTAGTAGTAATAAAAAAAGGATAGCACAGATGGCTATCCTCTTCGACTTCTAGTCATTTTAAATTATTTTGAATGACATCGATGGCAAATGCCGTGGAATGTCAACCGGTGGTCTTTAATTTGAAAGTTCCAACGGGATTCTACTATTTGCTCGACATCTCCGAGGAGATCCTCTTGGATTTCATCTACAGCTCCACATTCCATACACACTAAATGGTGATGGAAGTGAGTGGCACCTTCTTGACGCAGATCATAACGAGATACGCCATCTCCAAATTGGATTTTGTCCACTACATTCAATTCGTTTAGCAACTCTAAAGTTCGGTACACAGTTGCTAATCCGATATCTGACGATTTATCTCGTACTAACAAAAATACGTCTTCTGCACTTAAATGGGCTTCTTCATTCTCAAGTAGAACTCGGACAGTTGACTCTCGCTGCGGCGTCAGTTTGTAGCCGGCGCCGGACAATTGTTTTTTTATTCGATCGATACGGCCTTCCATATGACGCCTCCTAACATGCATTCAGTATACCAAAACCCATTTTCAAGTGACAAGTATAACTTCTTAGATTTCTTCTTTTTTTAGAATGATTCTAATTAAATGGACTAATTGAGAATCCAAAATGACTTACTAAAAGTAGGCTTGCAAGAACTTTCCATCCAACTGCTTTGTGATGAAGAACGAACCAAAGAATGCAACTTCCAACATAATAAAAAGAAGAACTGCACTGAGTACTGCTCAAAACCGTTTAGACGAAGACTCGGAATTGAACAATAAGCCATGCTGCAAAGTCCGAATGCAAGCGCTATTTTAACAAACATTCTTACCTTAATTTTAGATGTGGAGAACGCCACTCAGAAATCTCGTGAAAACCAGGCGCACCAAGTGAGGCGCTCTTTGCCTCGGTTGAGGTGAATGGTTTTTACGTGTATTTCTAACGCCTGCAGCTCGATTCCACTACTAATCCAGTCTATGAATTTTAAGAACCTATCTAGAACCTATGAAGTCTCCACCACTGAATCGCAAAAGCCGTCTTAGCATCAAAGATCTTCTGTTCTTTGATCCATGTCTCTGCCTCGGCAAGTGTGCATTCGTGAAGTGTCACAAACTCATCTTCGTCCATATCTCTAGGTGTTTCTAGTTTCTTTAATCCTTGTGTCACATAAATATGGATAATTTCATCAGCAAATCCTGGAGAGGTTGCGAAGCTCTGTACATAATGGAGTTCTCTCGCCGTATAGCCCGTTTCTTCTTCTAATTCTCGAAGCGCTGTAGCTTTCGGGTCCTCTCCTTTCTCAATTTTACCAGCAGGAATTTCAATCAGCTCTCGCTCTAATGCTTTACGGTACTGTTCTACCAGAATCATTTTATGGTCTTCTGTTATCGCAATGATAGCAACGGCACCTGGGTGCTTTACTAACTCTCGTTTGGAAGTCTTTTGGTTCGGCAAGGTGACCTCATCGACTTGCAATGAGATGACACGACCTTGATAAATTGGCTGGCTTGAAATCGTTTTTTCTTCAAATTTGTGACCCATCGACTCACTCCTCTTTGAATTCTTTCTGAAGTCATTGTACCATTACATAAAGGAGGAGAGCAGATGAAAACACAACGTTTAGGGAAAAGTACGCTTGAAATATCGGAGCTTTCTTTAGGTGGGATGAGCTTTCCAAAAGAACAAGACAAGACAGATGCCATCATTCGACATGCACTTGAACAAGGGATCAATTGGATTGATACGGCCGATCTTTACGAACATGGGGACAATGAAACTCGCATTGGAAAAAGTCTTCAAGGGTTACGGTCTGACGTCCATATCTCTACAAAGGTTGGTAACCGTTTCACCGCTGGTAAAGAAGGCTGGACTTGGGATCCGGATCCGAAATGGATTGAGCAAGCTGTTGAAGGTTCTTTAAAGCGACTGGATACGGACTACATCGACCTTTACCAACTGCACGGTGGAACTAAAGAAGATGATTGGGACGGAATTATAGAAGTGTTCGAACGGCTCCGTAGCCAAGGGAAAATTCGTGAATATGGCATTTCTTCAATTCGACCTAATGTGATTTATCCTTATTTTGAAAACAGCCAAGCTATTAGTGTGATGATGCAATATTCTGCTCTCGACAGACGGGCTGAAAGTGTATTTCCGTTTCTTGAACAACACGACATTGGATTATTGGTGCGAGGCGGTCAGGCTAAAGGATTACTTACCGATGCCGCTCTAAAAAAGCTAGAGAAACATTCTCAGTATGGGAGTTACGATGAGTCTACCCTTCAACAGACTGTCAAACAAATGTATCAAACCATTCCCCATTTAGGTGCTACGAGCCTGGCGCATATCTTAGGGCAACCTGCAGTCAGCTCTGTTGTCATTGGAACAAGTTCATTACAACAACTGAAAGATACATTACACAATTACCATACGGGAGTTTCTAAGAAAGATATTATGCAATTAATCGCATTATCTAAAGCGGAAACATACAAAGAGCATGTCGACTAATCGACTTGCTCTTTGTTTAAAATTTAGATCCTTTGTCTCCGTATTGCTCTAACAGTTCTTCAAAGGACATATTTTTTTCGCGCTGCTTTTTCTCAAACAACTTACGAGCGTGTTCTTCTTCCTCACGCTGTTTTTCTTGTGCTGTCAGCTCTGTCTTAGCTTGTTGTAGCTTGGCAAACACCGAATCAGACAATTGATCTTTTAACGTCACTTTGTCGTCTTGAGCTGGTTTCTGCTTTTGCTGCTGAGTTGCTTTCTTCTTTTTCATCGTTACTCACCTCTTGAAACGATGGTTGCTACCCCTTGCCCTCCACCAATACATAAAGTCGCAAGCCCAAGTTTTGCGTCACGCTTTTTCATTTCGTGTAACAACGTAACGAAAATACGTGTGCCACTTGCTCCGATTGGGTGACCAAGTGCAATAGCTCCCCCGTTAACATTTAATTTTTCTGGATCAAATTTGAGTTCGCGGTCCACTGCGAGTGCTTGAGCCGCAAACGCTTCATTCGCCTCAACTAAGTCCATATCTGCAACAGTTAAATTCGCTTTCTTCATGACTTTATTGACTGCTTCAACGGGTCCAATCCCCATAATTGCTGGATCTACACCCGCAGAAGCATTGGCTACTACGGTTGCTAAGATCGGCAAGCCCAGTTCTGTCGCTTTTGCTTTTGACATGACTACTACTGCAGCCGCACCATCATTGATTCCAGATGCATTCCCCGCTGTAACGGAACCATCTTTTTTGAATGCAGGACGTAAGCCACCTAGTTTTTCAGCTGTACTCCCTTTTTTCGGATACTCATCTTGTTTGAAGACGACTGGATCACCTTTACGCTGTGGTATTTCAACAGCAACGATTTCTTCTACAAATTTTCCAGCTTCAATGGCATCAGTAGCACGCTGTTGAGAACGCGCTGCAAATTCATCTTGCTCTTCACGAGTTAAACCGTAGTTTGTGCAAAGATTTTCTGCTGTGACTCCCATGTGATAGTCATTGAATGCACACCACAAACCGTCCGAAATCATGCTATCTACAGCTTGTTGATTCCCCATGCGGTAGCCATCGCGTGCTCCCATTAATAAATACGGAGCCTGGCTCATGTTTTCCATACCACCAGCTACTACAATTTCTGCATCTCCTGCAAGAATTGCTTGTGTAGCCAAGTGAACCGTCTTCAGACCAGATCCACATACTTTATTGATTGTCATCGCTGGGACTTGTTGTGGCAGTCCCGCTTGAATGGACGCTTGTCTTGCTGGGTTTTGACCAAGCCCTGCTTGTAAGACATTCCCCATGATTACTTCATCTACTTGGTCTTTCTTAATTCCTGCACGTTTAATGGCTTCTTCAATTACAATTGCCCCTAATTTCGTTGCAGGCACATCTTTTAGCGCTCCTTGGAACGATCCGATAGCTGTTCGGACAGCGCTTACAATAACTACTTCAGTTGACATAAACAGTTCCTCCTCTTCATCCCTCTTGCGACCTTCGTCCCCTTATGCGTAAACTAGAACTAAGGGGGAATGGTACCATGATTAGTTTACCAAATGCAGTGACAATAATCGAGGTGGGGCCTCGAGATGGTCTACAAAATGAAAAACAACAAGTAGCAACGGCTGACAAGCTTGCTTACATCAGGGCTTTACAACAAGCAGGTATTCAAGAAATGGAACTTACGTCATTTGTATCACCAAAGTGGGTGCCGCAGATGGCGGATGCTGCTGAAATTCTTGATCAAGTAGAACGAAAGGACCGCCAGTTTGTATTAGCTCCAAATTCGCGAGGGATTGAGAACGCTCGCACGGCTGGAGCCAATCATATTGCAGTTTTTGTTGGTGTATCAAACACATTCAATCAAAAGAATATTAACAAGTCTACTGCAGAAGCAGTGGACCAGTTACGAGAGCCTATCAAACAGTTGCTTCAAGAAGGTGTCTTTGTAAGAGCCTGCATTTCAACAGCGTTTTATTGTCCTTATGAAGGGAAACAGGACCTTAACGACGTTGTAGCCTTATGCCGGGAATTTGTAGAATTAGGTGTTCAAGAATTAAGTGTAGCAGACACGATTGGGAAAGCATCACCACTTGAAAGCTATACGGTATTTTCTACATTAAAAAATGCATTCCCTGACACGTTACTGACTGCACACTTTCACGACACGGAACATATGGCGCTCGCCAATATTTTCGCAGCACTTCAGGCGGGTATAGACAGATTCGATAGCTCCGCTGGAGGACTTGGAGGTTGTCCATTCGCACCGGGTGCTACAGGAAACGTAGCAACCGAACAAGTTGTAAATATGTTGCATAGAATGAATATACAGACCGGAATCGACGAGACACTCTTAAAAAAAGCTGTTGAAACCATTCAACCGCATGTGTCAATCCGCTAACATCAGGGTACAGTGCTATATATCCTAGTATGGAGTGATGATTATGAAAAAGAGAGTCATCTTATGGACAAGTTTTGTAACAAGTCTATTTACAGCACTGGCTACATTGGTTGGATTCGTAGCAACCAATAGGCTTATGTATATCAAGCAGAAAGAACCCGATTTTATTTTAAACAGGGAGATCTCCGAGAAACGATTAGACCAAAATTGGTATGACGCGATTCGCAAAGAAGAAGTATGGATCACTTCAAAAAATGGCTATCAACTAAAGTCGATTTTCATCCAGCCTCACGACACTAAAAACTATGTCATCATTTGTCATGGAGTCACTGAAAATAAGATCAACTCCCTACGATTTGTTCGTATGTTTGAACGCCTTGGGTACAACAGTGTAATCTATGATCACCGTCGTCACGGAGATTCTGGAGGAAAGACGACAAGTTTTGGTCACTTTGAAAAAATGGATTTAGAGGCAGTTGTGGACACGCTTAGAGAACGCGTAGGTGAAGGTGGTATTATCGGGATTCACGGAGAGTCTATGGGAGCCGCTACGACTCTGCTGTATGCAGGTTCGATTCGAGATGACGCAGATTTCTATATTTCCGATTGTGCATTCTCTGACTTTGAACGGCAAGTACATCATGTGATGATGCAAACCACGCCAATTCGTTCAATGCTGACGGTGCGTCTTGCCAATCTGTTCATGAAGCTTCGAGAAGGCTATACATTCCGACTCGTTTCTCCAATTGACATCGTGGACAAGATCGAAAAGCCCGTACTATTTATTCATTCGCGACCAGACGACTTTATTCTACCGGAGATGGCACAAGAGCTTTATGATAAAAAACAAGGACCTAAAGAGCTCAAGTTTTTTGATAAGGGAGCTCATGCCAAGTCATTTAATGAAAATCCAGAAGAATACGAACAGACCGTTCAGGACTTTTTAATTAAATATTCCTTATATACAAACGAAAAGCAGCTCACATGAGCTGCTTTTACTTTTGTTTACCTGGTTTCGTTTGTACACGGTTCATTTGAGCCATCATTTGTTTTACTTGCTTCTCTGATGGTTTACGTCCCATTTGGGCCATCATCATGCGAAGCATTTGTTCATTGATTGGCGGATTGTCTTTAAGATATTTCATCATATATTGACGTGCTGCAAAGAATCCTCCAACAAGACCGAGAATTAGAGCAACGATAATCAATGTGATTGCAAGTGCTAAGTTCAAGTATGTCATCCTCCTTTGCTAGCTAATCGACGTGTCTCAGACACCATTCACTAGTATACACCATCTTTTATGGAGTTGACTAGAGTCTAGCAAAAAAGAGCACTCGAAAGCCCGAGTGCTCTTTAAAGATTAGTTCAATGCTTTAAATTTTGCTGCTACGTTTTCAGCTGTGAATCCGAACTCTTCCATGATTTTCTCGCCTGGTGCACTTGCTCCAAAGCGGTCAATCGCTAGAACGTCTCCATCAAAGCCAACATATTTATGCCAGCCTAGGGAAGATCCCATTTCGATAGCTAAGCGTTTTGTAATAGAACGTGGAAGGACAGACTCTTTATAAGCTGCATCCTGTTGTTCGAAGCGGTCCCATGACGGCATCGACACAACAGATACTTCAATACCCTCTGATTTTAGAAGCTTTTGAGCTTCTACAGCCAAGCTCACTTCAGAACCTGTAGCAAGTAGAAGACCTGTTGGGTTTTCTCCAGCAGATACAACGTATGCACCTTTTGCTACGCCTTCTGCCGCTCCTGAAACTGTACCTTCTAACACCGGTAAGTTTTGACGTGATAAGACAAGAAGTGTTGGCGTATCTTTTGACTCGACAGCTAATTGCCATGCCTCTTGTGTCTCAACTGCATCTGCAGGACGTATTACTGAAAGACCTGGCATCGCACGAAGAGCAGCTAGATGTTCAACTGGCTCATGTGTAGGACCGTCTTCACCAACAGCAATGCTGTCATGTGTGAATACATATGTCACTGGCAAGTTCATCAATGCTGATAAACGAATAGCAGGGCGAACGTAATCGCTAAACACGAAGAATGTTCCACCGAACACCGTTAAGCCACCGTGAAGTGCCATACCGTTCAAAGCAGCGCCCATTGCGAATTCACGAACACCGAACCAGATGTTTTTGCCATCGTAGCTATCTGCTGAGAAGTCTCCTACACCTTTGATAGTTGTTTTGTTTGATCCTGCTAAGTCAGCGCTTCCGCCGAAGAAGGATGGAAGTGCTTTTGCGATAGCGTTAATTGCATCTCCAGAAGCCGAACGAGTTGCAACTGAACTTCCCACTTCATAGGTTGGTTTCACAGAAGCCCAATTGATCGACTCTTTGCCTTCGATTGCATTTTTTAGCTGGCCAGCAAGTTCCGCATTTGATTTTTCAAACTCAGAGAACAAACTGTTCCATTTTTCTTCTTCGACGCGACCTAATTGATCTGTAGCTTCTTTAAATGTTGTGTAAACCGTTTCATCTACGTAGAAGTCTTCTTCAAATGTCCACTTGTACGCTTCTTTAACAAGTTTTGTTTCATCAGCACCCATTGGAGCTCCGTGTGCATCAGCTTTTCCTGCACGGTTTGGAGATCCAAAACCGATGATAGTTTTCACTTCGATTAATGTTGGACGGTCTGAAGTCTTTGCTTCAGCAATAGCTTGGTCAATTGCTTCTACATCATTTCCATCTGCAACATGTAAGTAGTTCCAGCCGTATGATTCGAAACGTTTTTGTATGGACTCAGAGAATGATTTATTCAAATCACCATCAAGTGAAATATCATTGCTATCGTATAGGACAACTAGCTTGTTTAATTTCAAGTGACCAGCTAGTGAAATGGCTTCTGCTGCTACACCTTCCATCAAATCTCCGTCTCCACATAAAGCATACGTATAGTGATCGACAACGTTATGAGTCGTATTATACGTTGCAGCAAGATGTGCTTCTGCCATTGCCATACCTACAGCCATACCAATTCCTTGTCCTAGTGGACCTGTTGTAGCTTCTACTCCATCTGTATGGCCGAACTCTGGGTGACCAGGTGTTTTTGAATCCCACTGACGGAAGTTTTTGATTTCTTCCATTGGCAGATCATAACCACTAAGGTGAAGTAGACTATAAAGAAGCATAGAACCGTGACCTGCAGATAACACAAAACGGTCGCGGTTAAACCACTTTGGATTTGATGGGTTGTGACGAAGGTGACGTGTCCACAATGTATAAGCCATTGGTGCGGCCCCCATAGGTAAACCTGGGTGACCTGAATTGGCTTTATCAATGGCATCAATTGATAATGTACGAATGGTATTGATTGCTAATAAATCTTTCTCTGCTTGCATGAACGACATCCTCTCACTTTTGATTACTCTCTTAGTTTAGTCAACCTTTAGAGTTCTAGCAACTACTTCTACTAGTTCAAGCGATTGTTTTGCTTGGCTTGCTTCACTTTATCAGGTGTTACATCATTTCCATCAGGATCCACAATCTTCACATTTTCGATCGTTTTTCTCATAGTGGAACGAAATGTTTCAAGATATTCTTTACGAAGAGCCGTTTGTTCTTTTGCTTCGGCTGTAGTTAATTTTTGTTGTTTCGATTTATTTGAAAGTTCGCTGATTCGAGCTAATTTTTCTGGACTTAACATGCGATTCCCTCCTTGCTTTCTACTACACATTAGGAGAAATTCAATAAAAGTGCAAGAAAAAAGACATTCCTGCATAAGGAACGTCTAAGCTTGTTGTTTGTATTCTTTGTAACGTCTATGTACCGTGGCTTTACTGATTGTGTGACCTAAAGCAGAAAGCGTTTGACTAATCTCGTCATAGGTCATTCCAGCTACTCGGAGTCGAACAATCTCTTCAATCGGAACTTCAATCCGTTCTCTGCCTAATTGATTTCCACGAGACTTTAGATTGTGTTCGGGTTGATAGCCATTCTGCACAGCACGTTTCATTCCTCTACGAATTTTTGCATTGTGAATTTTCCGTTGGTATTCCTCTACAACTGAAAGAATCCCGAGTACCATCGTATCCGTTTCAGAAAGAGCCAATGTACCTTCTTCACGAGCGGTCAAAATCTTTACAGATTCTTTTTCAAGTAGATGCAAGATGGCCATGCGAGCATGACCTCTTCCTAATCGAGTCTCATCTTGAATCAGTAAATAATTTACGTCTTCTTCTTTGATGCAAGTTAACAGATCTAATAGTCCGTCTCTATCTACTTCATAACCGCTCTGTTGATCACTGAACGTACCGATGATAGTTAGTTTATGATTTCTAGCTAATTGTTCCAGTTCCTCTGCTTGTCGTTCCAGCGACGTTTCTTGTGCTTCTTTTTCCGTACTCACTCGTGTGTATATTACACAGTTGTTTGTTGTCATTCTTCCACACCTGCCACTTGTGTTGGTTCTCCTAAGTAGTTGAATTGTGAATCCGAAGGGATGACTAATTGTTGGCCAACAAGAATTTGGCTATCTGTCATTTGATTTAGTTCCATTACTTGATCGATCCAGTGGATTCGTTCAGTTTCAGTTACATAGTGCTCTGCAAGAGTCCAAAGGGAATCTCCAGAAGAAACCGTGATGGCATCCGTCTGATGATTTTGCCCTTTGAAGTGTAGCGTAGTAATTGTAAAAAGTATAATGACGGCTAAGCATGTAGTATAAAGGATTCCTGATTTTTTTAGCATCGTATCACTCCTCAAGAATGTATGTTCGTATTTGTAATCTCATCATAATACGAACACACGTTTCTTGTCAAACCATTTTAGAACCTATGTTTGCATTTCATAGTAGAGAATGGTATACTTCAGTTATGAAATAAGGATCGTGATATGGAGGGGAAATCATATGAGAAAGGCTTCAAAAAGACAAGAAGATATTCTGGCTTTTATTAAAGAAGAAGTACGAAAAAAAGGGTATCCACCTTCCGTTAGAGAAATTGGAGAAGCGGTAGGTTTAGCATCTAGTTCCACTGTGCACGGCCATTTGGCTCGTCTAGAAAGTAAAGGCCTTATTCGTAGAGACCCTACGAAACCACGCGCTATCGAAATTCTAGAAGATGAAGCAATTCAAGATATTTCACCAGCTGCCGTCCTTCAAGTACCACTTGTCGGTAAAGTCACTGCTGGACAACCGATTACAGCTATCGAAAATATTGATGAATTCTTCCCTCTCCCTACTACTTTTGGTACTATGGACGACCACCTGTTCATGTTAGAAATTATGGGTGACAGTATGATTGAAGCTGGAATCTTAAATGGTGACTACGTAGTAGTAAAACAACAAAACTCTGCAAATAATGGAGACATTGTTGTTGCCATGACAGACGAAGACGAAGCTACAGTAAAGCGCTTCTTCAAAGAAAAGAACTACTTCCGTTTACAACCTGAAAACTCTTCTATGGAGCCGATCATCGTAGAAAATGTATCGATTTTAGGTAAAGTAGTTGGCGTTTACCGTCATATCCATTAAAACTTTATACAAAAAGGCATTAGCTACAACTCATTTAGTTCCACAATGAAATCAAAGACAATAAAATGAAGAGTGTGTAGGGATGACTCCAGCGGGATTAAAAGCGAAAACTGAGACCGAGGCTCAGCCCGCGCCCGCGGAACGCTTCACCTACATACAGTAGAATATACAAAAAAGGCATTTTCTCGAAGATGAGAAAATGCCTTTTTGTATACGGCTGGGACAAAACCCTGCCTCATATGGATTAATACATTTTTAAGTACTGCTCGCGCTCCCAAGGGTGAACTGTCGTGCGGAACATATCCCACTCGATTTCTTTAGCTTCTACAAAGTTATGGTAGATGTGCTCTCCAAGTCCTTGTTTCACTGTTTCGTTCTTAGAAAGTTCTTTAAGAGCAGATTGAAGCGTTCCAGGAAGATTTGCGATTCCTACTTCTTCACGTTCTTTCTCGTTCATATTGTAGATATTGCGATCTACTGCAGGTGGTGGCGTCAATTTGTTTTTGATACCATCAAGACCTGCTTGCAAGATAACTGCCATTGCAAGGTAAGGGTTTGCTGCTGGATCAACTGAACGTACTTCGATACGAGTACTTAGACCACGTGATGAAGGAATACGAACTAATGGGCTACGGTTTTGGCCAGACCACGCTACATAAACAGGTGCTTCATAACCAGGTACTAGACGCTTGTATGAGTTTACAGTTGGGTTCGTGATTGCCGTGAAACCTTGTACGTGCTTCAAGACGCCCGCCATGAACTGCATAGCTGTTTCACTTAACTGCATGTCTGCATTTTCATCAAAGAACGCATTCTCTTTACCATTGAATAACGATAAGTTAAAGTGCATCCCAGAACCGTTTACACCAAATAATGGTTTTGGCATGAATGTTGCGTGTAAACCGTGTTTACGTGCAATTGTTTTAACAACCAATTTAAACGTCTGGATGTTATCACATGCTTCAACAGCATTCGCATATTTAAAGTCAATTTCGTGTTGTCCAGGTGCTACTTCGTGGTGAGAAGCTTCAATTTCAAAGCCCATCTCTTCAAGCTCTAGAACGATATCACGACGGCAGTTTTCACCTAAATCCATTGGTGCAAGGTCAAAATAACCACCGTGGTCATTTAGCTCAAGAGTTGGTTCTCCTTTTTCATCTAACTTGAACAAGAAGAATTCAGGCTCTGGCCCTAAGTTGAAAGATGTGAATCCTAACTCTTCCATCTCTTTTAATACACGCTTCAAGTTGTTGCGTGGATCTCCTTCAAATGGTGAACCATCTGGACGGTTGATGTCACAGATCAGGCGAGCTACTTTCCCTTTACCAGTAATCCATGGGAATACTACCCACGTATCTAGATCAGGAACTAGGTACATATCTGACTCTTCGATACGCACAAATCCTTCGATGGAAGAACCGTCAAACATCATTTTATTATCAAGCGCTTTGTCTAACTGACTCACAGGAATTTCAACATTCTTGATTGTCCCTAAGATGTCTGTGAACTGAAGTCGGATGTACCGAACGTCATGCTCTTTTACTAGATTCTTAATATCTTCTTTTGTGTACTTACCCATTTTTTCACTCTCCTATTTATTAATAAGACTTGCCATTGTTAAAGAACCGTGACAAATCGCCTTGCCTTAAAGAGACACGCTGATTCAGTTGGGATTTCTTCAACTCTTCTTTTACGATTGAGCGAAGCTCCACATCCGAGATCTTATGTACGGAGGTAGCAGTAGGTTGTTTTTTCATCTCAAAAATTTGTTTGATTCCTGCAATATTTACTCCACTAGCAAGTAAATCTTTAATCTCGAGAAGCGTGTCAATATCATCTAATGAAAACATGCGTTGTTTCCCCTCTGTTCGAGAAGGAAAAATCAATTCATTTTCTTCATAGTAGCGTATTTGTCGTGCCGTTAACCCTGTCAATTGCATCACAATATTCATAGACAGAATTGGCATTGAACGTCTCCATTGCTTTTCCATACTGCACCTCCTCTCTTTGTGTACATTCAGTATATGTCATGTAAGTTAACATGTCAACACCATGTCAGTTAAACTAACATATTTTATTTTAATCTAAATAGAGAGCGAGTTACCGCGTATTTAATGTGTTCATAAGTAAGACCACCTTGTACAAAAGCAGTATAAGGAGCTCGAATTGGACCGTCAGCAGTCAATTCAATGCTTGATCCTTGCACAAATGTCCCCGCTGCCATAATGACATCGTCTTCATAACCAGGCATGTAGGCTGGAACGGGTGCAAATTGAGCGTTAATAGGAGAGCTTGCTTGTATTTGCTGACAGAATCGAACCATCTCTTCTGCCGTATCAAAAATAACGGATTGAATTAGGTCTGTACGTGTTTCTGTGGAAGCAGGTGATGCCGTGTAGCCTGATGCTTCTAAAGCAGCAGCAGTAAAATAAGCTCCTTTAACTGCTTGCAATACGATGTGGGGTGCCATGAAAAATCCTTGATACATATCTTGAAGAGTATGTAGAGATGCGCCTGCCTCTGCTCCTATACCCGGAGACGTCATTCGAAACGCACATTTTTCTACAATTTCTTCTTTTCCCGCAATATAGCCGCCAATTTTAGCAAGACCACCTCCCGGATTTTTTATTAGAGAACCTGCCATAAAGTCCGCTCCCACTTCAGTGGGTTCTCGTTCTTCTACAAACTCTCCATAACAATTGTCTACAAACACCAAACTGTCCGGTGAAAGTTCTTTGACGAAACGAATCATTTGTTCGATCTGCTCAATTGAATAAGATGGCCGCGATGCGTATCCTCTCGATCTTTGAATCGCAATAACTTTCGGTGACTCTTTACAAACAGTACGAAGCTCTTCCCAGTCAACAGTTCGGTCGTCCACTAAATCTAAATGTCGGTAGCGAATGCCAAAATCTTTTAAAGAACCTGTATCAGCTTCTCCTCCATCGACGATAGAAGCAAGTGTGTCGTAAGGTCTTCCAGTGATGTAAACGAGTTCGTCTCCAGGACGCAAGACTCCAAACAATGCAATAGTTATCGCATGGGTTCCTGAAATGATTTGTGGACGCACTAATGCTGCTTCAGTGCGGAAAACGCTAGCATAGACTTTTTCTAGCGTATCTCGCCCTTCATCGTCATAGCCATAACCAAATGAAGGCTGCAAGTGATGCTCACTTACTTGGTTTTCCCAAAATGCCTGAAGTACCTTTTGTTGATTTGTAAATGCAATGGCTTCGGCCATACGATGTGAAGAAGCTATGGACTCTTCGATAGTTGTGATAAATTCTAGTTGTTCAGCGTTTAAAAACACGGGTTCATTCGTTCCTTTCATACGGAAAGAAAGCCCGTCCACTGGGGACGAGCCTCTTTTTTAGTTTGAAGATAATTGAAGATCTACTTTTTTTGTTGGTGCAAATGTCGAAATGGCATGTTTATAGATCAGATGTTGTTTGCCATCTGCCTCTAAAAGGACCGTAAAATTATCATACGATTTAATAATGCCTTTTAATTGGAATCCGTTTAATAAAAACACGGTTACAAAAATCTCATTTTTTCGTAGTTGATTTAAAAATGTATCTTGCATATTGGCGTTTGCCATAGTGCCATTCCTCCCTTTTCCCCTGTATAGTGTAAAGATTCGCTACTCAGCTTTAATTTCCTTTTAAAAAATTCCGGCAATCTTCAAGGATTTTGTGTTGATCTTCTTCAGGATGATACCAGATTACAGGGAGTTTGTTGCGGAAATATGTCAACTGTCTCTTTGCGTAGTGTCTGGTGTTTTGCTGAATCGTTTCAATTAGTTGTTGCTGTGGCCAGCCAAATTCTAGGCTTTCTACAACTTCTTTATATCCGATTGCTTTTAAGGACTGCGCTTCTTTTGAAGTATGCGATAAGATACTTTTTACTTCTTCAACCAATCCTTGTCTCATCATAAGACCTACTCGTTCATTAATGCGACTATACAGCTCCGCACGGTCCCTATTGAGCCCGATTAGATAAAAATCGTAAATGGCTATTCTGCCAGCCTGTTGTTCAATCTCCTGTTGCTTCTTACCCGTTTGCAGGACGCGTTCAAGAGCCCGAATGACTCGTTGTTTGTTGTTAGGGTGAATAGCATTTGCTGCATGCGGATCTAACTGCTTTAGCTCTTCCCATAATGAACCCTCTTTCCTTGCTTCAAGCTGAGTTCGAAGGGCATCTGAAGGTGCGGCTTCTTCAAAGCGGTAATCATATAGCACTGCTTGAATATAGAGACCGGTCCCTCCTACGACAATAGGTACTTTCCCACGAGCTGTAATGTCTTCAATCTGAGACCGAACGAGTTGCTGATATTCAGCTACGGAGAAGGATTCTCCGGGATCTTTAATCGACAATAGATGGTGCGGTACACCTTCCATTTCTTCATCAGATATTTTTGCGGTACCGATTGTTAATTCTCGGTACACTTGCAAAGCGTCTCCGTTGATGACTTCTCCATTTAACTCTTTCGCTAAGCGAATACTGGTAGCCGTCTTTCCAACAGCGGTTGGCCCGACCAGTACAAGCACTTTTGTAGCATTCATTTTTTCACTATCCAATTCGCAATGTGATCATATACTTTATGGCGATTGTGCCCATTTAAAATTTCATGACGCTCTTGTTCTATTAAGACAAGGGTGACATCTTCCATACCTATCTTTTGATAGTCTCGGGCAAGAAGGCGAACCCCTTTACCATAATTTCCAACGGGATCGTCAGTTCCTGCAATGAGTAAAATCGGTAAGTCTTTCCGGACGCGTTCCAGTTCTTTTTTAGAATGAATCGTCTGAAGACCGTCTAGTAAATCGACATAGAGCTGATTTGTAGGAACAAATCCGCAAAAAGGGTCTTCCTCGTAAGCTCGGACCGTTTCTGTGTCCGTTGACAACCAGTCAAATTTAGTAGAAGGCGAAGTAATTCGTTTGTTGTAACTACCAAACGTCAACTTGTTCAGTAAGTCACCTTGCTCTGTTGCACCGCCTCCTCTTGATTTCCACGAGGCAATACGACTTCCGATTTTGCCCATAAATCCTGGGTCTCCACCTGTTCCAACCAAAATAAGTTGGTCTACTACTTGAGGGTACTTTTGCACGTAACGTCTAGCAAGAAAGGAACCCATACTATGTCCAAGTAAGATGACTTTCTTGTCACTTCGATCACCAGTGTGCAAATGAATCAATTCATTACAATCGTCAACTACTCGTTCAAATCCTAGTTCGTCTGCAAAATAACCAAGCTTTCCAGCCTGCATCCCTGTTTCCCCGTGCCCCCGGTGGTCAGGAACAACGACTTCGTAGCCTTTGTCACCTAAAAATTGTGCAAAATCATCGTAACGTCCTCCATGCTCTGCAAGTCCATGAAGAATAAAGACAATAACTTGTGCATCTGGTTTTGGATACACTCTAGCAAATAAAGATGTTCCGTCGGTCATCTCTAACCATTTCGTCTCCATCAACTCTCCCCCTTGGCATCTTGAATCAATCGAAGCAATTCTTGTTGTTGCTGGTTCTTTTGTTCTTCCGAAAGATTTAATTCTTGAGTAAGGATTGCACTTACATCATTCCAAGTATACTCAACATGCGCAATATCAAAATAGAGAGCTCCTGTGCGACGAACGAAGAAATCTGCTAGACTCGTGACCATCTCGTTGTGAATCGTGTAGTACAGGAGGAGTCGGTCTTTAATGTTCAGTGTAGGAGCTTCCCATTTCTCGACATAGGAAAGGTAGCCAATTGCAGATTCCACATTCTTACCTAAGAACCTTACAGCTTGTTTTGCTTCCGTCAACGAAAGTCCATAATAGATCAATTGTTTGGATCTTTCATATAAGTATTCATCAAAATCTAATAACCCAAAGTCTCCTCCTGATAGTGGTAGCTGCTTCGTTGGAGAAGGGGGAAGTTCACGGTCAAAGTTTTTTGCAATCGTGTCGATGACATCCTCAGCCATTTTGCGGTATCCAGTTAGCTTCCCACCAGCAATAGTAACGAGCCCAGAACTTGAAACCCAAATTTCATCTTTACGTGAGATTTCGGAAGCGGACTTCCCATCCTCAGAAATCAGAGGACGTACACCAGCCCAAGTGGACTCTACGTCATCTGCAGTGAGCCCGACAGAAGGGAACAGACCATTCACCGCATCTACGAGGTAAGCAATATCTTCTTTCGTAGCGACTGGGTGCACTGGGTCTTGATCGTAAAATGTGTCCGTTGTTCCCACATACGCTTTCCCATCACGTGGTACAGCAAAAATCATCCGGCCGTCTGGCACATCGAAGTAGACCGCTTGTTGGAGTGGGAATTTCTTTTGATCCACGACGATGTGAACACCTTTAGTCAGTTGTAGGTGTTTATTATTATCGATTACATCCTTTTCACGAACTTCATCGACCCAAGGACCAGCCGCATTGATTATAGTTTTAGCATGAATGTCAAACAGTTCATGGGTCATTTGATCAAGTGCTTGAACGCCTATGACTTTTTCGTCTGCATAAATAAATTCATCTGCTTTGACGTAGTTCAGACAAACGGCACCGAGTTCAATCGCTTTCTTCAAAACTTCGATTGTCAAACGTGCATCATCTGTTCGGTATTCTACATAATAGCCGCCGCCTTTTAATCCTTTTGGCTTAAGCAACGGTTCAAGACCGAGCACTTCTTGCTTCGAGAGCATTTCACGGCGCTCATCTTTTTTAACGCCAGCCAAGAAATCATACACTTTTAAGCCTAGAGAAGTGGATAACGGTCCAAATGTGCCATCTTTATAAAAAGGCAGCATCATCCATTCGGGTGTTGTGACATGTTTGGCATTTTGATAAACGATGTCTCGTTCTTTCCCAACTTCACTGACCATCTGTACTTCAAACTGCTTTAAATAACGCAAGCCACCGTGAACCAATTTCGTTGATCGAGAAGATGTACCGCCTGCAAAGTCTTGCATCTCGATAAGTGCTACGGTCAACCCTCGGGAAATAGCATCAAGCGCAATGCCCGCTCCAGTAATCCCTCCGCCAATCACCAATACATCAAACTCATAACTGTCGAGAGTGTCTTTTAAGTAAGCTCTGTCTAAATACGATTTCATACCGGATCCGTCCCTTCGTTCGGTTTAAAAGCACGTGCAGCTGATACGGCCATATGCCAGCCTTTATAAAGCGCGTCACTAGTTTTTGTTTGCATGTTTGGCGTATAGGTGTGAGAAGTGACGTGGAGGTCGGAAAGTTCTTCTAATGATTCCCAGAAACCAACCCCAAGTCCTGCTAGATACGCTGCGCCAAGAGCCGTCGTTTCATTCAGACCTGCTTTTTCTACATCTGCTTGCAAAATATCCGACTGGAACTGCATCAAAAATGCGTTATCGACAGCCCCACCGTCTACACGTAAGGATTCAATTTCCATACCAGCCGCTTGCTGCATTGCAACTAAGACATCTTTCGTCTGATAAGCAAGTGACTCAAGAACCGCTCTTACAAAATGCTCTTTTTCTGTCCCTCTCGTTAATCCGAAAATGGCACCTCGTGTATCTGAATCCCAATAAGGTGTTCCAAGACCAACAAATGCGGGTACCACATAAACGCCTTCAGTCGAATTGACGCGCGTCGCGTAACTTTCAGAATCAGAGGCGTTGCGTAACATGCGCAGACCGTCTCGAAGCCACTGGATGGCCGACCCCGCAACGAATACGCTGCCTTCTAAAGCGTAGTGCACTTTACCATCAATACCCCAAGCAATCGTAGTCAGGAGACCGTCATCTGATTCAACAGCGTCTTGTCCTGTATTGAGTAGCATGAAGCAACCCGTACCATAAGTATTCTTAGCCATTCCTTTTTCGAAACAAGCTTGTCCAAAGAGAGCGGCTTGCTGGTCCCCTGCTGAACCAGTAATCGGAATCTCTTTTCCAAAGAATACCGATGGGTCTGTTGCTGCAATAGATCCTGAACAGTCTACCACTTCTGCTAACATCGAAGAAGGAATGTTCATTTTTTCAAGCAACTCATCGTCCCACTTTAAATCGTGGATATTATAGAGTAGCGTTCGAGAGGCATTGGAATAATCGGTAACGTGAGTCTTGTTTCCGCTTAGCTTCCAGATCAACCAACTTTCAATTGTACCGAACAGCAATTCACCATTTTCAGCCGCTTGGCGTGCGCCTTCTACCTCATCTAAAATCCAGGCAATTTTACTTGCAGAGAAATACGGGTCTAGACGAAGGCCCGTTTTTTTTCTAACTACTTCTTCATACCCTTTATCTTTCCACTGTCTAATGATGCCAGTCGTTTGACGAGATTGCCAGACGATGGCATGGTAAATTGGCTTACCTGTCTTTTTGTTCCAGACAACGGTCGTTTCCCTTTGATTGGTGATTCCAATAGCTTTTACTTGCTCAGGCTGAGCATTTGCTTCCGTCAGGACACCTGCGATACAAGACAAGACAGTACCCCAAATTTCTTGTGCGTCGTGCTCGACCCATCCGGATTTAGGAAAATGCTGCGTAAACTCTTTTTGAGAGGTATGTACCGGCTTCCCTTTTTGGTCGAATAAGATCGCTCGAGAACTTGTTGTTCCCTGGTCAATTGCTAAAATATAGTCCATGTCAACACTCCTTTACATGACGCGTTTGAACATCTTTTCTACTTCATAGCTTGAAAAATGAATGACGACAGGGCGCCCGTGCGGACACGTATAGGGCTGTTCACATTCACGAAGATCGTTTACTAATACGTCCATTTGCTCTTTAGACAAATAATGATTTGCTTTAATAGACAATTTACAGCTCATTAAAATAGCCGCTTCTTCTCGTAACTTCGCGATATCTAGTTGTTTTTTATCAAGGACTAGCTGCAACAGCGTCTCTACGATTTGTCGTTCTTGATTTTTAGGATACCATGAAGGATGCTCGCGAATGATGAAACTTGAATTTCCAAATTCCTCGAGTACAACCCCTACTTCTTCTAGCTCAGCTAGTCTTTCTTTAATTCTAAGCGCCTCGTCGAGCGTAAAGTGAAACGTCAAAGGTAACAATAACAGCTGACGCTCTTCATGATTTACTTCCCCTACTTTCGTACGGTAAAACTCATACTTGATACGTTCTTGAGCGGCATGTTGATCAATCAGGTAAAACCCATCTGCTGTTTGTCCGACAATATAAGTTCCGTGAATCTGTCCGACAATATCCATTTCCGGTAATTCAGGTACTTCTGGTCTTTCTGGTTCTTGATGAACCGGCTCTTTAATTTGCATGTCATTGCCTAAATCAACCGGTGGCTCAAGTACCCACTCTTCATGAATGACTTCTTGGTTTGAAATAGGAACTGATTGTGTGAATTCTTTCGTGAACAACTGCGGTTGTTCTGATGTGTGTACTTTTTTGGGTGCTTGAACTTTCGGAATTTCTTGACGAGCGCGAATCGCCTCTCGAATAGTCTTTGTAACAAACAATTCGAGTTCCTTCTCTTTACTGATCCGGATCTGATGCTTTGCAGGATGCACATTGACATCGGATAACAACGGATCTAACTCAATTGAAAGCAATGTAATCGGGAACCGTCCTATTGGCAAATACGTATGATAAGCTTCTTCAATTGCACGGTTTAATCCAAAGTGTTTGACCCATCTTCCGTTTACGAGCACGGTCAAGTAGTTTTTTGATGCACGAGTGATAGATGGTTGACTCGTCAGTCCCGAAATTTTGAAATCTTCATTTTCCGCTTCGAAAGCGACTAATTGTTTAGCGGTTGCTGTACCGTAAATGGCAGCTGCCACTTGTTGCAAACTACCCCTCCCCGAAGTTTGGAGCAGTGTTTGTCCATTATGAATCAGCGTAAATGCAATATTTGGGTAACTCAGTGCCAGACGGTTGATCAAATCAATGGAATGCCCAAGTTCGGTTTGAATAGATTTGACGTGTTTCAAACGAGCAGGAGTGTTAAAGAACAGCTGCTCTACTTTAATTATAGTGCCTTTACGTAACGGACCGTCTTGTAAAAGTATCCGTTTGCCGCCTTCCATCGTAAGAACCGTCCCTTGATCCATTCCGGTAGATGTTTGCATCCAGATCTTTGACACTGCAGCGATACTTGCTAATGCCTCGCCGCGAAATCCTAACGAGCGAATTCGAAACAGCTCATGTTCACTGGATAGTTTAGAAGTCGCGTGACGGGAAAACGACAGTTCTGCATCTTCTCGAACCATCCCGTCTCCGTTATCAGTCACTTCAATTTTTTGCAATCCCGCTTCCACTAGCTCGATTTGAATAGATGTGCTGTTCGCGTCAATTGCATTTTCTACGAGCTCTTTAACAACACTTGCTGGACGCTCCACAACTTCGCCCGCAGCAATTTTATTGGAAAGCAATTCATCCATTACTTTGATTTTGGCCATGAATGAATCACTCCTTTTTCGCGTCTTTTTGAAGTTGATACAGGGTATTAAGTGCCTCTAGAGGCGTCATTTCTAGTACATGCAACTCTTTTAACTGATCTAGTACAGGATGAGTCCCTTCAACTACAGCGACTGGTGTCGAATCCACTTTCTGAACCGGTGAAGACGTCTCGAAATCAAAAATTGATAACTGCCTGTCTTCCTGCTCCTCGTAATCGTCTAGAAGTTGTTGGGCCCTCTCGATAATCGCTTGCGGAAGTTCGGCGAGCTCTGCCACATGGATTCCATAACTTTTATCTGCAGCTCCGTCTTTCACCTTGTGTAAAAACACCACTTTACGGTCTTGTTCAGAAGCTGCCACATGAACATTTTTGAGTCTGTCTAGGCGCCCTTCTAATTCCGTCAATTCATGATAATGCGTAGAAAATAGAGTGTTCGCTCCAATATGGTCATGAATGTATTCCATCATAGCTTGAGCTAAACTCATTCCATCATAAGTAGATGTTCCTCGCCCAATCTCATCAAATAACAACAAACTCTTCGAAGTAGCTCCGATAATAGCATTGCGAGATTCAACCATCTCGAGCATGAATGTACTTTGTCCTCCTGCTAAATCATCAGCCGCTCCAATACGTGTAAAGATTTTATCTGTAATCGGAAGTCTCGCTGACTCAGCGGGTACATAGCTTCCCATTTGTGCCATGATCAATGTAATGGCGATCTGTCGCATATACGTACTCTTACCAGACATATTGGGTCCTGTAATCAATAACATATTTTTATCGTTCGTTAACACGCAGTCATTGGCCACATAGTGATGGTTGTTCATCATCTTCTCTACTACTGGATGACGACCTTCTCGAATCTCCATATGTTGTCCCTCTGAAAATTCTGGTCGTGTCAGTTGATAGCGATTCGCGCAAGTAGCAAAGGCTTGTAGAACATCTAATTCACTCAGTGCATCTGCAAGTTTCTGCAGAGAAGAGATATGTGTTTGAAGTTCTTTACGAAGGTCTTCAAATAACGCAGTTTCTAATACGAGCGCTTCTTCTTGAGCATTCAGAATCAAGGTTTCTTTTTCTTTTAACTCTTCGGTAATAAATCGTTCAGCATTAGCAAGCGTTTGTTTTCGAATGTAGCGAGAATCATCCGCCAGATGCACCATTGATTTGGTTAACTCAATGTAATAGCCAAAAATTCGGTTGTAGCCGATTTTCAAATTTTTGGCACCCGTCTTTTGCCGTTCGCTCTGTTCGAGTTCCGCTAACCAGTCTTTACCATTTGTATCTAAGTAGCGCAGTTCATCAAGCTTTTCTGAATACCCTGCTCGGATGACGCCTCCTTCCTTTAACGTAAGAGGCGGGGAGTCCGCAAGTGCTCGCTCAAGAAGCTCTCGGCAAGCTATAGGATCTTCTAGACGTTTTCCAAAACTAGTTAGTGCTGGATGTGCTGCTTGTAACAGAAGTTCTTTTAGGAGCGGCACCTGTTGCAGGGTTCGGCGTAACTGGGCCGCATCTTTTCCTGTCAAAGTGGCAAAACTGACTTTTCCTAAAAGACGTTCCATATCATAGACTTGCGTGAGTGCTTCTTTGATTTCTTCATGTAGTAAGAATTCACTGAGAAACGCATCGACATAATCGAGACGCTGTTCAATAAGGGTTTTGTCAGCTAGTGGTTGGTGAATCCACTGCTTTAATTTGCGAGAACCCATGGCTGTCTTGGTCTCATCTAAGAACCAGCTTAAAGTTCCTTTTTGTTCTCCTGTGCGAATGGATTGGATGAGCTCTAGATTTCGTTTTGAAGCACTGTCAATACTTAAATATGCCGTCTCTTCGTAATGAGAAAACGGTTGAATATGGGAAAGTGTACGTTTTTGTGTCGCTTGCAAATACGCTAGTAGCAACTCGCTTGCTTCGTTTGTTACGAGTTCTGAATTTAGCAAGTGTTCTTGTGTATAGACAGATAAATGAATGTCATACAACTCGCTTAACTCTTCTAATAGTAAAAAATCCTGCTCAGCAACAACTAACTCTTTAATATTCAGTTCCTGCGCTTTTGCAATTAAACTCTTTGCGTCATTTTGAATTGACGTAGAGCGAGCCTCTCCTGTAGCCAGATCAACATATGCAAGTTGTGTCGGCCCTCCTAAGAGCGCTGCTCCTATGTAATGGTTGGTAGAAGAAGAGATCGTCTTCCCTTCTAAAAGTGTTCCCGGAGTAATCACTTGAACTACTTCTCTTTTGACAATTCCTTTCGTGAGTTTCGGATTTTCTACTTGTTCACAAATAGCTACGCGATGTCCTTTGCTTACTAAAGTCTCTATGTATCCAGCGGCTGAGTGATAAGGCACTCCACACATAGGAATTCGCTCCTTAGCACCGGCATCTTTTCCAGTCAGCGTAATTTCTAAAATGGCTGCTGCTCGTTTCGCATCTTCAAAAAAGAGTTCATAAAAATCCCCTAATCGAAAAAATAGGAACTCGTTCGGATAACCTTCTTTTATAGTTAAGTATTGTTGCATCATCGGTGTATACGTCATCGTTCATTACCGCCTTTAATTTCTATCAATGTAGTGTTAGTATAGCAGACTTTCAGGAGTCATTAAAAAAGGAACCTATTGCTAGGTCCATTAAAAAGGTGAAGAACTTTCATCTGGCTCATGTCGTTGGAATGTCTCCACACAAATGGACGTCTCACCTATTACTTCTACATGCATACAATGCACAGTTTCCACACATACCTCCTCTCTAGCACTATATGCAAGAAAGCAAAAAACGTGCACCTCAATTGAGGTACACGTTTTGAATTATGCTTGTACTGGTTTTTGTTCGAACTTGTCTTTTGTCATGAACTGAATCGCCAGTAAAATAATGAACAACACCAATCCGATAGTATCAGAAAGGCCTTCTGGGTAAATCAATAAGAGTCCTGTTGCAATCGCAATTAAACGCTCATACCAGAATACTTTTCTGTACCAGAAACCAATGATACCTGCTCCGATAGCAATCATACCCGAAATAGCTGTAAATAGTACCCACGCCACTTCAAGAGGCGTCGTATCAATCATCAACAGTTCCGGTGAGAATACGATCATGTACGGAATGATGAAAGCGGCGATAGCAAGCTTCGCTGCCGTCACACCTGTCTTAATTGGATCTCCACCCGATACGCCAGATGCTGCGAATGCAGCAAGTGCTACTGGAGGTGTGATGTCTGCAACAATTCCAAAGTAGAATACGAAGAAGTGAGCAGATAATGCAATCGCCAATGGAACAGCTGCTCCAGCCGGCTCACCAACCATAAGAAGCGTGATGATTGCTGGTGCTGCAATTGTTGACGTGATGACATAGTTCGCTGTAGTAGGTGATCCCATACCAAGAACAAGAGAAGCAAACATAGTAAATACTAAAGTAAGAAGTACACTTCCTCCAGCAGCATCGATCAAACCATTTGCAAGACCTAGTCCTAGACCGGTTTTCACAACTACCCCTACAATCATACCTGCTGCTGCAGTTGCAGCAGCTACAGCAAGCGCTGTGCGCGCCCCGTCAACCAAAGCATCGACAATATCTCTAAAACTCATACGAGTTTCTTTGTTTAAAGCACTTAATACTACTGCAAGTACAATACCCCAAAGAGCTGCTTGCATTGTTGGAATCCCAACGAAAAGCATTACGATGATGGCTAAGATCGGCACTAATAAGTAAATCTTTTTCAACACTTCTTTTCGGTCTGGCATTTCTTCAGGCGGGAGCCCTTTAAGTCCAACCCGTTTTGCTTCAAAGTGCGTCATGATCCAAATTCCTGAGAAGTAAAGAACAGCTGGAATAGCTGCGGCTTGTGCAATTTCCCAGTAAGAGACACCGCCAATAAATTCAACCATTAGGAATGCTGCAGCACCCATGATCGGTGGCATGATTTGTCCGCCTGTAGAAGCCGCGGCTTCTACACCACCAGCGAATTCTTTGCGGTACCCTAGTTTTTTCATCATAGGAATCGTATACGAACCAGATGTTACTACATTTGCTACAGATGAACCTGAAATCGTCCCTTGTAACGCACTGGAGAAAATAGCTACTTTTGCTGGTCCCCCAGTTAGACGACCTGCAATTGTAACGGCCAAATCATTAAAATACTGTCCAACTCCGGTCTTCACCAAGAATGCTCCGAAAAGTAAGAACACGAAGATAAAGGTTGCAGATACACTAATAGGAGTTCCTAAGATACCATCTGTTGTAAAGAACATAACTTGAACAATCGTATCGATATCTTGACCACGGTGAGCTAAGAACCCTGGGAAATAACGACCATAGTATGCATACACGAGGAAGACAGCAGCAATGATCGTGATTGGTAATCCAACAGCACGTCGTGCAGCTTCAAGTGTTAAAACAATAGCCAATGCACCTACAATTAAGTCAACAGTAGAAAGGCTACCTGCTCTAAAGACAATCTCATCGTAGAAAATTGGCCAGTAAAGTCCTACCCCAATTGATAACAATGCAAAAATGTAATCATACCAAGGTATCGAGGGTTTATGTACCCAAATTCTTCGAGCTGGGAAGAGCAAGAAGATTAAAGAGAGCGCAAATCCAAGGTGAATGGAACGCTGGATGTATGCTGTGAATTGTCCATTAATCGCTGTGTATAATTGGAATAACGTAAACGCTAACAAACCGAAATACACTACTTTGCGCATGACGCCTTGATGGTTACGAGTATTTGATTCCGGATCATACTTTGATAAAATGGCTTTTTGTTGTTCTTCAGAAAGTTGTTCTGTTGATTCAATTTCTGGTTTCTGTTTGTTTTCTTCCATCCATCTTTTCTCCTTTCAAACTATCAATCCAAGAGTACGTATCAATTTGTACTCGAAACGAACGGCCTGTTGGCAATTCCTTCTTCAAATCGAAGATTGTATTATCGTATCCTACTTCAAGTTTTTTGTGAATGGATGAATTATACAATGTAAAAAAATCTGTGTATGAATCGAATGTAGTCAAGACCCATTTCCCATCGATTTGTTCAAATGTTTGGTTTTCTTCTGCTGCTCCTGGCATCCCAATCGCTAAGTCTTCATAAATCATTTGGTAGAACTGGATCTGTTCAGAATCTGTTACTTTGTATATCTCTGTAACATCTGAAAGATGAATAGAATGAGTAAATGTTACAGAAAATTCTTCTTCAGAAATTAAAGGGATATAATACGTGCTTCCTTTTGTTGGCCGAGATTGCTCCAATTCAATAACGCGTTGATAAGGAACAAACGCCAAAAGAAGGAACAAGATACTAATAGGAAGCAGATAAATGCCCGTCTTCATGCTATTCCCTACCTTTAGGGACATAAGCCCAAATCCAAAACTAGTTTTCGAGTTTCGGCTTATGGCCTAGTCTCAAGAGATGGAAAAAGCAATGGTCGAGACCATTGCTTTTATCACTTATTTCTCGTCGAAGTAACGCTGAGCTCCAGGGTGAACATCGATGCCGATTCCGTCAAGAGCCGTTTCCGCTTTGATGTATTCGCCTTTCGCGTGTGTGATTTGGTCTGTGTTGTCATAAATAGCTTTTGTAATTTCGTAAACAAGATCTTCTGGAAGATCTTTTGTTACAGCTAACATAGCAAGTACAGATACAGTTGGCACGTCTTCAGTTAAACCATAAGTCCCGCTTGGTACTTTATCTTCAGCATAATATGGATATTTTTCAATCAATTCAGCTGCTTTTTCAGGTGCTACTGGAACGATATTTACTTCAGCAACTGCATTTAATGCTTCTACAGCTGCCGTAGGTGTTCCAGAAGTAATGAATGCTGCATCAATTTGACCTGATTGTAAGCTCTCTTGAGATTCACCGAAGTCTAACGCTTGAGCATCGATATCATCCATTGTCATTCCGTGGATCTCAAGGATTTGCTCAGCATTTGCATAAGTACCTGAACCTGGTGCTCCAACTGAAACTTTTTTACCTTTTAAATCTTCTACAGAAGCAATTCCTTTGTCAGCTAGAGTAACAATTTGGATTGTCTCAGGATAAAGTGCCCCGATAGCTGCGATGTTTTCAATTGCTCCGTCTTCAAACATGAAAGTTCCTTCTGTTGCATAGAAAGCCACGTCTGTCTGTACGAAAGCGATTTCAGCATTGCCGTCTTTTAAAGCCGTCATGTTCGCTGCCGATGCTTGAGAAGATTCTGCTGTAGTTTTGATTCCAGTTTCATCTGTAATCAAGTTTGCAAACGTACCACCAAGCGGATAGTATGTACCCTGTGTTCCGCCGGTTACGATGCTAAGAAAATCGTAATCTTCTTTAGATGTTTCTCCAGAAGATTCTCCTCCGCCTTCTCCGCCTCCACAAGCTGCCAGCAATAATGCTGAAGCTGCGAAAGTAGTTCCTAGAAACTTCAACTTTTTGTTCATCTTGTTTCCTCCCTTTTCTCGAATAGGTTTTGGACCCGCTTTCATTTTACCATAAAAAAAAGGCAGTGTGTCGAACTAACTAAGACACACTACCTAAGCTATTAAGAACAGCTTCCAGGTTTAGCATTTTTAACGGCTGAACCCGTTTCTCCACGAAGCAAGTCGCCGCCTGTAGATTCAATGATTTCATTCGTTACTTTATTAGAAATAGAGTGAGCTACCAATTGAAGGAGGTTGTTAACATCTCCTTGAGATTGTTTAAACTCTTGAACGATTGGAAGTTCATCGATTTCCGCTTCAATAGCAGCAATCTTTGACTCAACCAGTTTCAATGCTTTTTCTTTCCCTAAGTGCTGGAAGTTTACAGCTTGTTTTTGAAGACTCTTCAAGCTTGCAATCTTCTCTTTAACTTTTTGATTGGCATTGATCTGCGCTTCTGCACGTTTGAAGAATTCAACTTCTTCTGTTTGCGCAATCATAGAAGCAATCTCATGTGCTTTTTCAATGATCTGTTGTTTTGTATATTGACTCATACGAGTTCCACCTTTTCTGTTTTTGCCAGTTCAACGAATTCACCATTTAGCGACCACGTTTTAGCATCTGTAATTTTAACAAGGACTAGTTTTCCAATCAACTCTTTTGGACCGGTGAAGTTGACTAACTTACTTTTTCGAGTATATCCAGCTAGAACATCCGGATTTTTTTTACTCTCACCTTCAACCAAAACTTCTACAATCTCACCTTGATGTTTCAGCATGGCTTGCGCAGACAATTCATTGACAACTGCATTCAAGCGCTGAAGGCGTTCTTTCTTCACTTCCATTGGCACATTATCTATCATCTTCGCTGCAGGGGTTCCTTCTCGTGGTGAGTAGATATATGTGTATGCCAGTTCGAAGCCTACTTCTTTATAAAGAGAAAGTGTTTCTTCAAACTGTTCTTCTGTTTCATTAGGGAAACCTACAATGATATCGGTAGATAATGATAGGTTTGGAATACGTTCTCTCATTCGACGTACCAGATCCAAATACTGCTCGCGTGTGTATTTGCGCGCCATGATTTTCAAAATGTCTGATGAACCAGATTGAACAGGCAAATGGATATGTTCCACAAGGTTGCCACCTTTTGCGAGCACATCAATCAAATGATCATCAAAATCACGAGGGTGACTCGTTGTAAATCGAATGCGCGGGATGTCAATCTTATGAAGATCATTCATTAAGTCACCAAAGCGATACTCGAGATCTTCAAAATCTTTGCCATAAGCATTAACATTCTGACCAAGCAAAGTGATTTCCTGATACCCTGCTGCCGCAAGCTCTCGAACTTCTTGGATAATATCTTCTGGTCGTCTGCTGCGTTCCTTACCGCGTGTGTACGGAACGATACAATATGTGCAAAACTTGTCACAACCGTACATGATATTGACCCAAGCCTTGATCTGACCTTTACGGTTCCGTGGAAGATTCTCAATCACATCTCCCTCTTTAGACCATACTTCGATGACCATCTCTTTAGAAAGATACGCTTCATTTAAAATGTGTGGCAGGCGGTGAATATTATGCGTTCCAAAGATCATATCTACTTGATCATATGTCTTTAAGATTTTCTTCACCACAGCTTCTTCTTGAGACATACAGCCGCAAACCCCGATTAAAATATCTGGATTTTGACGTTTCAACTTTTTGAAATGCCCCAGTTCACCGAACACTTTATTTTCAGCATTTTCACGAATGGCACATGTGTTTAGCAGCAACACATTCGCTTCTTCTACATTATCCGTAGGCTCATAGCCTAGACTCAAGAATATTCCAGCCATTACTTCCGTATCGTGTTCGTTCATTTGACAACCGTAAGTACGAATGTAAAACTTGCGGTTTTGCCCCATACCTTTGAATTGTTCGTCAATGGCGAAGTCTGTGTGATATGAAATCGATTCCTTGCCCCTTTTCTTTGCATCTTTCAAAGAAGGAGGTTGGTAAACCGTTTGGAAATACTGACTATAATCCTTTTCAGGTTTAGCTGATGGGTTAATTTGAGAGCTATGTAACCGTGATTCTTCGTTCATGGATACGGCCTCTCCTTTCTAAACAGTTTCATCCTCTCATTATACCGAAAAAGAATAGGGGTGCCTACTTTGTTCACAGGTTTGTGCGGAGTTAAAAAAAGACCGCTCGTTAGGAGCGGCCTGTGATGTTATAGAAATTCAGCTTGTAACGCTTCGAATTGCTCACGAGACATCGTCAAGTTCTCTTCTACAAGAGGGGTCGTTGCATAATTGTTTAACTGATGTTGATAAGAAGCTGTTTCTTTGTCTTGATAAATGATGCCTGTAACAAGTCCTTCAGTTTCCATCACGACTTGCATCGCCTGTTCACGGTTTGTTGAATCATAGTCTTCTCGCTCAGAAAGCTTGACTAGGTTTTCTTTAAACCAATCGTATGTGTTGATCTTGTTGTAAGTCACACAAGGACTGAATACATTGATGAACGAGAATCCTTTATGTTGAATACCCGCTTCGATAATCGCTGTCAATTCCTTGATATCTGAAGAGAAGCCTTGAGCAACGAACGTAGCACCAGCTGATAAAGCCATCTCCATAGGTTTTAACGACGGTTCGATTGCTCCGCCTGGAGTTGATTTTGTTTTAAAACCTGCTGCTGAACGTGGAGACGTTTGACCTTTTGTCAGACCATAAATCTGATTATCCATGACCACATACGTCACATCGATGTTTCGACGAATGGAATGAATCGTGTGCCCCATCCCAATAGCAAACCCATCGCCGTCACCACCAGAAGCGATAACATGAAGATCACGGTTGGCCATTTTTAATCCTTGTGCAATAGGTAATGCGCGTCCGTGAATTCCGTGGAAGCCGTAAGAATTGATGTATCCTGAAATCCGACCAGAACATCCAATTCCGGAAACGACTGCTAGTTCATGCGGTTCAATACCGACGTTAGCAGCTGCACGCTGAATGGCAGCCTGAACAGAGAAATCGCCACAACCTGGGCACCAGTTCGGTTTCACATTATTCCGAAAATCTTTAAATGTAGCCATTTAGAGCATCTCCTTCACTTGGTTCTCCAATTGACGAGGTAGGAATGGCGTCCCGTCATAACGTAATACATTTTTAATCTTTTGGTGGCCTCCTACGTTCATCTTCACAATAGAAGCGAGTTGACCTGTTGCGTTGTTTTCTACAACCAATACTTGTTTAGCTGAATCTACTAAAGCTTGCATCTCTTCTACTGGGAATGGATGCACTAACCGAATATGTGCATGGTTCGTTGTAATCCCTTGACCATTTAATGATTCTTGAAGTTCTTCTAACACTCCACGAGTTGAGTTAAAACCAACCAGCAATACATCTGGTTGTTCGTATGGTGTATTTTTATAGACAGGTTCTTGGAACTGAATCGTTTGCAGTTTACGCATCCGTTTGTCCATCTGATGTTTGCGGTTCCCTGCTGCTTCAGAAGGCTTACCTGTCTCATCATGTTCAACACCTGTGACGTGGTGAATGGCATTCTTCATCCCAGGCAATACACGTGGTGAAACGCCATCTTCTGTTACTTCGTAACGTTTGAAATATGACTTGTCTTCATTTTCCGGAACAGCGTCTCCAGAAAGCAACTTTCCACGAGTCACTTGAATCGAATCGTAATCAAAAGGCTCTACCGTTTGTTTACCTAAAGAAAGTTGAAGATCCGAGAGCAAGATGACCGGACACTGCAATTCTTCTGCTATATTGAAAGCTTGAATCGTATCATAGAATGCTTCTTTTCCTGTACTTGGTGCGATGACCACTTTTGGAATGTCTCCATGAGTTCCGTAAATCATCTGCATTAAATCAGATTGTTCTTGTTTAGTCGGAAGGCCTGTTGAAGGTCCTCCACGTTGTGTGTCGACTACTACTAGAGGTTGCTCTGTCATACCGGATAATCCGATTGCTTCCATCATCAATGACAATCCAGGTCCTGCTGAAGCTGTAAATGCACGAACACCACCATAGTTTGACCCAATGGCCATGGTAGCTGCTGCAATTTCATCTTCTGTTTGGATAACCGTGCCTCCGAATAGCGGTAATTTCTTGATCAGGTATTCCATGATTTCAGACGCTGGTGTGATTGGATAGGCAGCCATGAAACGAACGCCTGCTGCAAGAGCACCTAATGCGATTGCATCATTCCCAATCATATAAAGGCGACGCTTTCCATCAGCTGGTTGTAAAACGTAAGCTCCTGATTTTTCAGGTGCCATCTCTTCAAGCTTCGCATACCCCTGCTCGATGGCTAACATGTTTTTAGCTACGACTTCTTCACCTTTTTTAGAGAAGATTTCTTTTACAACGTCTTCAAATACAGCAACATCCAGTTTCAGTAAAGCTGCTGATGCTCCAATAGCTACCATGTTCTTCATAAGAGATGTGCCTAATTCAGAAGCAATCTCCGTAAAAGGAATGGCAATCACAGGAGCTAAAGAATCTTCCGGTTGTTCGGGACTGAACTTAGCATCCGCTAAAATGATGCCACTTGATGTCAGTTCTTTATAATTTAAATCAATCGTTTCTTGATCAAATGCAATCAGAATATCTAAGTCGTCCGCAATAGTACGCACTTCTGTAGGACGAACTGTAATTTTGTTATTCGTATGTCCACCTTTGATTCGGGATGAAAAGTGGCGGTATCCGTACAAATAATAACCAAGGCGATTCATCGCCATTGAGAATATTTCTCCTGTACTTTCAATACCTTCCCCTTGTTGCCCTCCAACTTTCCAAGCGAGCTGCTGCAACATGTTAATCTCTCCTTAATGGTTACATGATTTAATCCTTCATTAGTTTATCACGAAGCGTTTGTTTCCTCTATGTATAGTAGCTTAAAACAGTGAATTTCAGTCTAATGGCGGATAAAAAGCAGAGGGAAATCCCTCTGCTAAGGTCATTTATTCTTCTTTTCCACGAGCAACTTGAGCGCCGTGCGTTCTTCTCCACCAATTTCGATACCTGCAAAAGCAGGTCGACAGGATAAGTCTTGTCCGCTTGGTGCAACAAATCCACGGGCAATTGCAATGGCTTTCACAGCTTGATTCAAAGCTCGTGCCCCCACTGCTTGCATTTCAGCGTAGCCTTTTTCACGGATGACTGCCACTAGAACTCCCGCCACCAAATTCGGATTTGATCGTGATGAAACTTTGAGTGAATCCATTTTTCGTTTCCTTCTTTCCAAGCTTTGGACATGGTCCATACTGCAAGGTAAGCGGAAACTTCAAACTCTATACTACTGAACAAACGGCTGGTCGTCATTGATATAGATACGTTCTTGATGAATGGCTTTTCCAGCTTGGTTCAATTCCACAAAATAGCCACTTAAAACCGCACGTCCTGTTTTCGGAACTTCAAATCGAGCCGGTAGGTTGGTTTTAAACTTATAGAGAACATTTTCTTTGCCCATGCCTAAAACGCCGTCATAAGGACCTGTCATACCGACGTCCGTAATGTAGGCAGTTCCGCCTGGGAGAATCCGATTGTCTGCAGTTTGGACATGTGTGTGCGTACCTACCACGGCAGAAGCACGACCGTCTAAGTGCCATCCAAATGCGATTTTTTCACTCGTTGCTTCCGCATGAAAATCAACAAAGATATACGGACTGATTTTTTGTGCTTCTTCTATCATCTCGTCTACTTTTTTAAATGGACAATCGTGTGGAGGCAAGAAGACGCGACCATGCAAATTCATGACAGTAAGTTGTTTACCGTTCTTAGTAATGGTCACAGATCCTTTTCCGGGAGCATCTTCTGAAAAGTTGGCAGGGCGAATCAAGTAATCGGCATCATCTATAAAGTCGAAGATTTCTTTCTGATCCCATGTATGGTTCCCCATCGTGATCACATCCACACCCATAAATAACAGATCATCGTAAATCTTCTTTGTTATTCCACGACCAGCAGCTGCATTTTCACCATTTACGATTACAGCATCTGGTTTGTATTTTGATTTTAATCGTGGCAAATACGATTGTAGGGCGTCGCGTCCGATAGACCCGACGATGTCCCCAATAAATAATAGTTTCATGCAATTCCTACTCTCTAACATGATAAAACCATACGCAGGATGGCCTGCGTATGGTCCTTATTTGGCATATTCAACAGAACGCGTTTCGCGAATGACTGTCACTTTAATATGACCTGGATAATTTAACTCTTCTTCAATTCGTTTTCGAATATCTCGAGCCAGACGATGTGCCGAAATATCATCGATAATATCTGGTTTAACGATGATTCGAATTTCGCGTCCTGCTTGAACAGCGAAGGACTTTTCTACACCATCGTAAGATTCAGAGATTTCTTCTAACTTTTGAAGACGTTTAATGTAATTTTCGAGTGTCTCACTTCGTGCACCTGGACGTGCCGCAGATAAGGCATCAGCAGCAGCTACTAATACTGCGATGACAGACGTTGGCTCAGTGTCTCCGTGGTGAGAAGCGATACTGTTGATGACGACTGGGTGCTCTTTGTACTTCGTTGCAAGCTCTACCCCAATTTCCACGTGGCTACCTTCCACTTCATGGTCGATAGCTTTCCCAATATCATGAAGAAGACCTGCTCGGCGAGCCAGTGTTACATCTTCGCCAAGCTCAGCAGCAAGTAATCCTGCCAAGAAGGCAACTTCAGTAGAATGTTTCAAAACATTTTGTCCGTAACTTGTACGGTAACGAAGACGACCTAAAATTTTAATCAGATCCGGGTGAAGGTTATGAATACCAACATCAAATGAAGTTTGTTCTCCCACTTCACGGATGTACTCATCGACTTCACGACGAGACTTATCTACCATCTCTTCAATACGAGCTGGGTGAATCCGTCCGTCTTGGACTAATTTTTCTAGAGCTAGTCTTGCTGTTTCACGTCGTATAGGATCAAATCCGGATAGGATAACCGCTTCTGGAGTATCATCGATAATTAAATCGATTCCTGTCAGAGTTTCAATTGTCCGGATATTTCGGCCTTCACGACCGATGATACGACCTTTCATTTCATCATTCGGAAGATTTACTACTGAAACGGTCGTTTCAGCCACATGATCGGCAGCAAAACGTTGAAGAGCTAACGATAAGATTTCTCTAGAACGTTTATCCGCTTCTTCTTTTGCACGCGTTTCAAATTCCTTCGTCATTACAGCAATATCAGTGGATAGTTCGTTTTCTACTTCACGTAAAATCAATGTACGTGCTTCTTCACGAGTTAAAGCGGAAATACGCTCCAACTGATGTTGTTGTTCTTGCACCAGCTCTTCCACTTTACTTTCTTTTTGTTCAATATGCTGTTGTCTTTCCGCCAACGCTTCTTCTTTACGTTCTAAACTGTTTTCTCGCTTATCGAGTGTTTCATCTTTACGATCAAGATTCTCTTCTCGTTGGACGAGTCGATTTTCTTGTTTTTGCAGTTCAGCACGTCGTTCACGAATGTCGGCTTCTGCTTCTGTGCGCAATGTGTGTACTTCATCTTTTGCTTCTAGAAGTGCTTCTTTTTTAAGTGCTTCCGCTTCACGCTTTGCTTCTTCTAGAATCAGTTCAGAGGACTGTTTGGCTCCAGTGACCTTGGAATCATTAAGTTTTTTAAGATACCAATACCCAACAACGGCACCGACAAATAGACCAAGCAAAGCGGAGATGATGATTTCAATCATGCAGACACCCCCTCTTGCTATTTGATGTTTCAGTCGGCTGACACTTGTCTGCCTGTTTTTACGTTTTGCATGAAAATAAGAGAAAATACAAATTCATTGTATCGATATAAAAAATCACTGTCAAGTTGATGGAAAAAAGCGCACGTCAAAAGACGTGCGCCAGTTGTCTTACTCCTCGTCTGCAAGCAGGTCAAATTCTTCCTCTTCTTCTTCATGTGCAGCAATTGTGTAAGAGCTCGCTGCCATTCCAAGAGATTGACGAATCTGAGAAGCAATTGTATGTTTAATAGCTTCATTTTCTTTTAAGAATTGTTTTGCATTTTCACGACCTTGACCTAAGCGGTCATCGTTATAAGCGTACCAAGAACCACTTTTTTGAACGATATCCAGATCAGATCCCATATCGATGATTTCTCCTTCTTGAGAAATCCCTTCTCCGTACATGATATCAACTTCAGCTGTACGGAATGGTGGTGCGACTTTATTTTTCACAACTTTAATCTTCGTTTTGTTCCCCATAATGTCCGTGCCTTGTTTAATAGCTTCTGCACGACGCACTTCAAGACGAATCGTACTATAGAACTTTAGTGCGCGTCCCCCAGGAGTTACTTCTGGGTTCCCGAACATAACACCGACTTTTTCACGAATCTGGTTGATGAAGATAGCAATAGTATTTGATTTGTTGATAGCACCTGATAATTTACGTAGCGCTTGAGACATCAAACGAGCTTGAAGACCAACGTGAGAATCTCCCATTTCCCCTTCAATTTCCGCTTTTGGTACTAATGCCGCCACAGAGTCAATTACAAGAATATCAACAGCACCACTACGAACTAATGCTTCTGCGATTTCAAGAGCTTGTTCCCCTGTATCTGGTTGAGAAAGTAGTAACTCATCAATGTTGACGCCTAATTTTTGAGCATAAACAGGATCTAGTGCGTGCTCGGCATCGATAAATGCTGCTGTACCACCAGATGCTTGTGCTTCTGCAATGGCATGAAGAGCAACAGTTGTTTTACCTGAGCTTTCTGGTCCATATATTTCAACAATACGGCCGCGTGGATATCCGCCCACACCAAGTGCTGCATCCAGCGCTAATGAACCACTTGAAGATGTCTGGATTTCACGATCCGTCTTCTCACCAAGTTTCATAACGGAACCTTTACCGAATTGTTTTTCTATTTGTTTGAGAGCCATATCTAAGGCTGCTTTACGATCTGCCAAATGAAATTCCTCCTAAGAAATCAAATGTTGTTTCTATACTTACTATACTCTTTTAATGAGAAAAATACAAGCAAAAAGCGAACGTTTATTCGTATTTTTTCAAACAACTCGATTTTACCAAAATGGAGTTTTGTGCAAAGAAAAACTCATGGACACGTCTGTCCATGAGTTAGTTTTAGACATCGATTTGATTGTGTTCTCGCAGCAATTGTAATAAGTAGTGAATCGTGAACTTAACTGCGCGTATCCGGTTCGTATTACGCATACCCGACAGATGCAGCTCGTAGCTATACGTATTACCTTGAAATGCAATTCCGATCCACACCGTGCCTGCAGGCTGTCCACCATGTTCGTCAGGACCCGCAGCTCCAGTAATACCGACACCAATATCTGTCTTGAATAGAGCTTGAATCTTCCGTGCCATATCTTCAGCACATTGACTACTTACAACAGAGTGCTCATCAATAATCACTGGGTCGACACCAAGTTGATTAATCTTGACGTCTTCGTTGTATGCGACGATTCCGCCAACAAGTGTTTGGGCCATACCAGGAATCGTAGCAAGCTCTGCTTGAAAGAGACCTGCCGTCATACTTTCAGCTGCAGCAATCTTCAAATTTTGATTGATTAGCATCTCTTTCAACTTCAGTGGAAGTGAGTCATTGTTATAGCCATAAACGTATTTTCCAACGCGATTCAATATTTCTGCTTGTACTTTTTGAATCGCTTTCCATGCTTCTTCCTCAGTTTCTCCAGTAGCCGTCAAACGAATGGTAACTTCTCCGTCTGACGCAAGAGGTGCGATTGTAGGATTTGTTTGCTGATCAATCAAATCCTCTAAACGAGTCTCAAGTTCTGCTTCTCCAATTCCATAGAAACGAATGACATGAGAATAGATCATGCGATTATTCAACACTTGTTTGGCAATGAGCGGTTTCGCTTCATACTGAAACATAGGTTCTAATTCTTTTGGAGGTCCAGGCAAAAGGATATAAGTATGTTTGTCTTTTTTATAGTACATTCCCGGAGCCATACCATTATGATTCTTTAAAACCGTGGCGCCTTCAAACACAAGAGCTTGCTGCTTATTGTTTTCTGTCATTGGACGTTTTCGCTGTGCAAAGAACTCTTCAATGAACTGAAGCGCGTCTGCATCGAGTACAAGTGATGTTCCTAGATGCTCTGCAATGGTTTGTTTCGTCAAGTCATCCTTTGTCGGACCAAGTCCTCCTGAAAACAATAAAATATCCGCACGTCTCTCTGCTATTTGTATTGCATCTAATAGCCGTCCTTTATTGTCTCCCACCACAGTATGATAGTGGATGTTGATTCCCATCTCCGCTAATTGACTGGATAAGAACTGGGCATTGGTATTGACGATTTGACCTAGTAATAATTCGGATCCTACTGCAATAATTTCAGCGCGCATGTGTATCTCTCCTTACTTGGAGTCGAGTAAAACACGACGATTTAAATAGAAGTAATCATAACCTGACCAAACTGTAAATACAAGACAGACATACAGCATGATTGTAGCGAATGGGAAACCAATTAGGGCAAATCCAATGTTTCCTAAAAGCAATGCCGAAATCGCAACAGTCTGTGTCCACATTTTAATTTTACCTAGTTGATTGGCTGCCACGACTTCTCCACCACCAGCTAAAATCAAACGTAGGCCTGTGACTGCAAATTCACGACTAATAATTATTATGACGACCCATGCTGGAGCCATATCAAATTCTACAAGAAGAATTAAGGCTGCTGAAACTAATAGTTTATCGGCAAGCGGATCTAAAAATTTCCCCATATTCGTTACAAGATTGTGCTTACGTGCAATATAGCCATCAATAAAGTCTGTGATGGATGCAAAGATGAAAATAATGGCACCGATCAAATGACCCACAGGAAGTGTAGCCCCTAGTAAAGAAAGTTCTCCAAACCCGAAGTCCACCAGCATAAACAACATAAAAATAGGAATTAAAAAAATGCGAAATAAAGAAATCTTATTCGGTAAATTCATAATCATCGCTCCTTTCTATAAGAAAAACAGGCCTTGTCCAAAACGGACAAGGCGTTTATTCAGTCGTCCAATTGAAATATAAGTTTTCTGTCACACGACCAGTTTGGTAGTTCACGGGTACATCATTGATGCTTACTGAAGCAGCCGAAGTCACACCAATTCGCACACGATAACTTCCCTCTTCAGGAAGAGGGAAAGATACGTCACCGTCAGCCGCATTATATACTCGTGCGACCGGTAACAATTCTTGACCAGCTGCATTTTGAATTGACAACCAAGAGTCTCCCGTAAAGGTGATATTTACTGTTACTCCGTCTGTTCCGGACACGTCATAATAGGAATCTTCTCCACTTATACCTGATTCGGTAACCACAACCTCATCTTCCGGTTCCTCTTCTGTTTCTTCTTCTGATGTGGTCTCATCTGCTTCTTCATCCTCAGCAGGAGCAGCAGGTTCTGGATCCTGTGTCTCAATGATAATCTCCGTTTCTCCTCCATCTTCAACTGGAGGATCTACTGGTGCTCTTTGGGACAGCACGTAAGCAATTGCAAGAATCGCAATGACAAAAAGTGCTACTAGAATCATCGGGAATATTTCCATTAAACGGTTGCCACCACTAACCCCCCCGCCTAAACGGTAGTTACGTGACCGCGATGCGGTAGAAGCAGCTAATGGTGGAGAACTTGTTCGGGTAGCTGCGGGAATTTCATTTTTATACTGCTCTAGTAATTCATCACCATGCAAACCGACTGCATCTGCATATTGCCGAATGAATGCGCGGACATAAAAGGGTCCCGGCATCGCTTCATAATTTCCTTCTTCAATTCCGTGTAAGTAACGCTTTTGAATCTTAGTTAAAGCTTGTATATCATCAATAGATAAGTTTTTTTCAGTTCTCGCTTGACGAAGACGAGCACCTAATTCTGACACAGCATTCACCTGCCTTCTTTAAAATTCAAATCCGCCAAATCCTCCGAACCCACCGAAATCATTATTTCCATGATTCTTTTCCATCATTTCATATGTGATTTCTTCATCCGGTGTATGACGCAGCTCTATAATATAATCAAAATCATCAATCGAATATTCCGAGTGTTGCACAAACATATCGGGGTGTTCAACCACTTTAATGGTCGGCATACGCATCATTTCTTTAACCAACTGATGATGTCGCTCATCAGAAGACTTGCGTGTGACGATTCCGTCTAAAATGAAGATGTTTTGCTGACTGAACTCGTCTCCCATCAGTTGATTTCGCACGGTCTGTTTGATCATCGTGGAAGAAAGAAAAATCCACTTCTTGTTCGCACAAACACTTGCAGCCACGACGGACTCTGTCTTTCCGACACGGGGCATCCCACGAATCCCAATCAACTTATGTCCGTCCTGCTTAAAGATTTCTGCCATGAAATCGACTAGAAGACCCAAGTCGTCTCGAACAAACCGGAACGTTTTGCGGTCATCTAAATCTCGTTGTATGTAGCGACCGTGACGCACAGCCAAACGGTCTCGCAATTTCGGCTCACGGTATTTTGTCAGTTGGATGGTTTCCATAGTTGAGATAATATGTTCAAAGCGATCAATGCTCGCTTTAGACTGAGCATTTAACAGCATGCCCCGACGCCCTTCATCCACTCCATTGATTGTAACGATGGTAATCCGCAACATCCCTAATAGCGAGGCGATGTCTCCTAATAGACCCGGCCTGTTGATTTGAATCTCGTATTCAAAGAACCACTCCGTCGTCATTGACCTTCCCCCTCATCTACTTCTTTATGATAACGAATTTTTTACTATACGAAAAGAATCATCCTATTAAATTCCATCCACCATCCACTGCAATCTGTTGTCCCGTAATAAAACGACTATCTTCTCCCACTAAAAAACAGACAGCATGCGCAATCGCATCAGGGTGCCCTTTTCGTTTAAGAGGAATAGAAGCAATCGTCACTTTTTCATCTTCTTCTGTTAAATGACCGTGTATCCCTGAATCAATAAAACCCGCTTGCACGCTATTTACTCGCACGGGAAGTGTTGCCCATTCCCTCGCTAAACTTTTAACCAAACCGTTTTGAGCGGCTTTTGCCGTACTGTAAGCTACTTCCCAGGAGGCGCCTTTATCTCCAAAAATGGATCCAATAAAAACGATACTGGAGTCCTTCAATTTAGGATAAAGAGCCTGTAACAATTTCTGTGGCGCTAAAATATAAGTTTCAAGTAGAGCACTGCTTTCCTTTAGTGAAGTTTCAATCCACTCTTTATAAAGAGTACCTCCGTGAGCAAACACAATTGCATCCAGTTCAAACACAAAAGAAACATCCATCTCAGCTTTTGTACTCATTTCAAAAGAATGCAACGAGAAATGCTGAGCTGGATAGAATTCTCTCAGTTCTTGCAAAAGAACCTTTCCTTTATCATGCGAGCGGTTGCAATGCAGATAGATATTCCAACCTTCTTTAGCCAAACGTCTAGCTGTTGACGAACCAATCGCTCCAGTGGCTCCGACAATCAAAGCAAATTTACTTTGTGCCATTTGTAGGTCGGATTACAAATTGAGTTTGGGCAGTCTCCACTTGCAGTTGTTCATAGACTTTTTTCAAGTCATCCATAGTCAATGTCTCGACGACAGGAAGTACTTGGAATAGTTCCATATCATTGAAGCGATATCGAGTGAATTGGTTGGCAATATATTCAATAGAATTAAGCGAACGTAAAAACATTCCGATTTTCCGTTTCTTAGCTCGCTCCAGCTGCTGTTGTAAAGACGTATAGTCTTCAAAAGGAGTTGCAAGCTGTTGTTTGATTGCTGCAATCAACTCTTCAGGTCGATCGGTATCTGAACCAATCATAGAAAACCCGTAAGTATTCTCTAATGAGAAGTCCGCAGAGTATGACTCATCAATCAAGCCTTGTTCATAAGTGGATTCAAAGAACGCAGACGAGCGACCAAACACGCTGTCTAGAATCGTTTGCATAGCGAGTTCATAGCGCAACATTTCTTCTCCAGCTAACTGATGCACAGGTGCTTTGATTCCGAATAAAACTTTCGGTTGTACGACATCCATGCTCATTTCACGGTAAGGTGTTGCTACTGTATCTGGTTCTGAAGGTACTAAATGAATAACGTCTGGCTTGTCTTGGAACTGCTTTTTCTGTTGATTGTCTTTGACCAGTTCAATGAATGCTTGTGGATCCACAGCTCCTACAGCAAAGAGAACCATATTCGACGGATGGTAGAATGTCTCGTGACATGTATAGAGGTGCTCCGCCGTAATGTCTTGAATCGATTCAACAGTTCCCGCAATATCGATTTTTACAGGGTGATCATGATACATATTTTCAATTGTACCAAAATACAATCGCCAATCTGGCATATCATCATACATTGTAATCTCTTGCGCGATGATTCCTTTTTCTTTGTTCACAGTAGCTTCAGTAAAATAAGGTATCTGTACAAAATCTAAAAGAGTCTGCGTATGCGTGAAGATGTTATCCGTCGCAGAAAATAAATAAGACGTGCGTGTGAATGACGTGAACGCATTTGCGGACGCTCCTGCTTCACTAAACTTTTGGAACACATCGCCATCTTCTTTTTCAAACATCTTATGCTCTAAAAAGTGCGCAATCCCGTCAGGAACTAATACCTCTTCTTTACCAGGAGGAATGAAATGGTTGTCGATAGAACCATATTTTGTCGTGAATGTAACATACGTTTTAGAAAATCCAGACTTCGGAAGTACATAGACTTCTAAACCATTTTCCAGTTTTTCATGATAAAGTGTTTCTTTTAGCTGGTCATAAGTGATTTTATGCATGTTGCTCCTCCTTTGTAGTGAGGAAGTAAGTGTGAATCTTCTGCACGGAATGAGCGAGTTGTTGAACATCTTGTTTTGAAATAGTCTCCCATTTCTTTGCCCACCCATCCAAAGTAAAGTCTGGATCGATTTCTTGGTAGGACTCATATACTTCAATCAACCCACGTGCAGAATCTTTAATCTCCATGAGCTGATTCTTTAACATAGACTTTGTTTGAAGAAACTCTCTATCAGAAATGTTGCCATTTTTTATTTCCTCTAGTTGCTGATCGATAAGAGATTCTGCTTTGTTTTTCTGCGCCGGGTCTATTCCACTCACAGCAAACAGCAAACCGTAGGATGAAGCAAACGAACTCGATGCATAATAAGCAAGACTTTCTTTTTCGCGGACGTTCGTAAAGAGCTTCGAGTGTGGATAGGCTCCTAAAATCCCATTAAGTATTTGCATAATAGGAAACTCAGGTGATTGTGCAGTGACAGGTGTTTCATAAGCTATATGCAATTTCGCTTGTTTCATATCCATGTACTCTACTGTTTCTTCAAAAGAAGAAGTCTCAGGCTGAATAACACCACGATCTGTGATTTCGCGTCCCTCAAAACCAAAGTACGAAGTGACCAAGTCGCTATAGTTAAAAGTATCGATATCTCCTACAACATAAATCGAGATTTCATCATTTGCAATCATAGAGTGATAGGCTTCAATTACTTGTTCTAAAGTGACTTCTTGTACTAGCTCTTTGTCACCCGTAGCCGATATGGAAGCGGGGTGATGTGGGCGAATCAATTCCATCAGACGGTGTTGGGCATAACGAGACTTGTCTTCATAAAGTGACTCGATTCTTGTCTGTACTTGTTTCTTTTCTCGATCAAAGATACGAGCATCAAAAGTAGCAGTAGTAAGAAGTGGCTTAAATAACACGGCTTGGATTAGCTCCAAAACTTCTTCTGTCAAGTTATGCTCAGCTAAATATGCGTCGTTCACAAAGTCCGCATTTAAATAGACCGTATGACGATCGGCACGCTTCATTGTATCGAGATAGATCGAAGTACCATAAAGTTCGTCGAGTTTCTGTCGGAATGCACTGTTCGTAGGTGTAAGCTGGTTGCTGAACTGTAATAGGTTGGAGAGCACAGTACGGACTCCTGCATTTTCCTCGGTAAGTTGCGTTGTAAATTTAATAGAAAGTGTAATGGTTTTAAATTGCTTGGTAGGCAATGTATAAAGACGCACACCAGGTGCGAGTTGTTGTATCGTAAACAAAATAAAGGCCCCTTTCTCTACCGTTTAGTGTACCACTATCATGTGCATACGACTATCGTTTCAGTATGAAAAAAAGGCCTCCAAATGGAGACCTTTTTGAGAATTAGCGTTTTCCTTTGATGTACGGCTGTCCGATAGCCTTTGGTGCACTTGCTTTTCCAATAAATCCAGCAAGAGCAAGAATCGTCAACACATACGGTAAGATGTCTAAGTAGACCGTTGGTACTTGGTCGATGAAGTCGATAGAACCTCCGACAATCTTTAAAGATTGAGCGAGTCCGAAGAACAACGCTGCACCCATCGCACCCAGTGGATGCCATTTACCAAAGATCATAGCTGCTAAGGCCATGAAACCTTGTCCGTTGATTGTAGAGTGTGAGAACTCGTATGAGATCGATTGAGCATATGCCGCTCCACCAATCCCTGCCAGCATACCAGACAACACAACGGCAATATAACGCATACGATTTACTTTAACACCCATTGTATCTGCAGCCATTGGGTGTTCCCCAACAGCACGTAAACGCAGTCCAAACGGCGTTTTATAAATCACAAACCAAGCAAGAATAGCTACTGCAATCGCAAGAATGGAAGTGCTATAGACATCCGAAAAGAACATAGGACCGATGACTGGAATATCACTCAGTACCGGGATATCAAATCGAATAAACTGCTCTGTAACATAGTCAGTTTGCCCTTTATCATAAATCAATTTTACAGCAAATAAGGCAATTGCCACACCTAACATGTTAATTGCAACCCCAGAAATTGTCTGGTCCGCTCGGAAACTAATCGATGCTACTGCGTGTAGAAGAGAGAATATCCCGGATACTACCATGGCCGCTAGTAACGAGAACCAAATGGTACTACCACCCAATTGATCCGCAAACGTCAAGTTGAATACAATCCCGACGAATGCTCCCATTACCATTAGTCCTTCTAGTCCGATGTTGATAACTCCGGATTTTTCAGAGAACACTCCTCCGATTGCAACGAAAATAAGTGGTGCCGCATAAGCAATCGATACAGGAACAATAAAGTATAGAGCTTCTAGAAAGGCGCTCATTTATTTCGCCTCCTTTTTACTACTGATCTTCTCAAGGAACAGGCGAAGTACATAACCTGAGGCCACGAAGAAAATAATGATGGCAATTACAATGGATACGATTTCAACAGGTACACCTGCTTCGTTCGGCATGTTTAAAGATCCATATTGCAGGGCTCCAAACAAAGTAGCTCCAAAAACAACACCAAGTGGTGTATTGGCACCTAATAGGGCTACTGCGATACCATCAAATCCAATCCCCGTAAATCCACCTTTAACGTTTGCATATTGGAATGTTCCAAGAGCTTCCATAGCTCCAGCAAGACCTGCAAAAGCACCAGCGATAACCATAGATAAGATAATATTGCGACTTACGTTCATACCTGCATACTCGGATGCATTTTGGTTAAAACCAACTGCTTTTAATTCAAAGCCAGTTTTTGTTTTTTCAAGAATAAACCACATAACAAAAACCATAGCTAGGGCAATAAGAATCCCATAGTGAAGACGTGAGAAATCTGTTAACCCTTGTAAGAAAGGCGATCCTAGTGATGCACTTTCTGCAATAAGTCCCGTGTTGTCTCCACCGTCTGATACATAGCGGATTAAAGCGTTTGTAACAAATAGTGCAATGTAGTTCATCATAATTGTGACGATAACTTCATGGACTTTTAATTTTGCTTTCAATAACCCTGGAATGAAACCCCAGAAAGCACCAGCAACAGCAGCTGCAAGAACTGCAAGTGGCAAGTGAATAAATGCCGGTAGATCTGTAAAGGCAACTCCAACCCAAGCTGCAGCGAACCAACCTACAATAAGTTGTCCCTCAACCCCGATGTTGAATAACCCTGTACGGAAAGCAAATGCCACCGCAAGTCCAGCTAAAATATAGGGTGTAATTTGACGAATGGTTTCCCCAATCGCATAGATGTCCCCGAAAATCCCGTTCCAAAGTGCCGCGTATCCTTCAATTGGATCGTACCCAGTAAATAACATGATGAGTGCACCAACTAGTAACCCTAACACGACTGAAACAGCGGGCACGAGAATGTTAATCAGTCTATTCGACATGTGCTGTCTCCCCCTGCTTTGATCGTCTCTGTTTTGCTTGTCCAGCCATTAATAAGCCAAGTTCTTGTTCTGTAGTTTTCTTTGGATCAAGCGTATCGATAATATAGCCATCATACATAACCGCAATACGGTCCGATACGTTCATAACTTCATCTAATTCATAAGAAAGTAAAAGAACGGCTTTCCCATTATCTCGCTGTTCAATTAGACGTTGGTGAATGAACTCAATCGCTCCAACATCGAGTCCGCGTGTAGGAAGAGCAGCAATCAATAAATCCGGGTCACGGTGCACTTCACGACCAATGATCGCCTTCTGCTGGTTTCCTCCAGATAATGAACGAGCTAAAGCATCTTCTCCGGTAGTTCGCACATCATAATCTGCAATAATTTTCTTCGCAAGCTCAGAAACTTTGCTGTAATTCATAATGCCGTTTTTAGCAATCGGTTCTTTGTAATACGTTTGAAGAGCGATGTTATGACCAATTGGGAAATCGAGAACCAATCCGTGTTTGTGGCGGTCTTCGGGAATATGACCAATTCCGCTTTCCGTCACTTTACGCGGTTTAAGATTCGTAATCTCGTTGCCATTGATAAACACAGTTCCTGATTTTGTTTTACGAAGCCCAGTAATAGCTTCAATTAATTCACTTTGTCCGTTCCCGTCAATTCCCGCAAGACCTAGAATTTCGCCTTTACGAACAGTAAGTGACAAGTTTTTCACTTTGTCGATGCCTCGGTAATCTTGTACAACGAGGTCTTTGATAACAAGTGCATCTTCTCCAGGAGTCGCATCTTTTTTCACAGTTTTGAATTCTACTTGACGTCCCACCATTAATGAAGCAAGTTCATTAGGATTCGTCTCAGCAGTAGTGACTGTTCCAATTCCTTGTCCTTTACGGATAACTGTTACGCGATCAGAAACTTCCATAATTTCTTTAAGCTTATGAGTGATCAAGATAATGGATTTTCCTTCAGCAATTAGACGCTTCATGATGCCAATCAAGTCTTCAATTTCTTGAGGTGTCAAAGAAGCAGTCGGCTCGTCAAAAATCAAAATTTCAGCACCGCGATAAAGTGTTTTCAAAATTTCTACACGTTGTTGCATACCAACTGAGATATCTTCAATCTTTGCTGTTGGATCGACATCTAAACCATACATCTCTGAGAGTTCCGTGATTTTTTTTGCAGCTACTTTTTTATCAATCACACCACCCTTAGTATATTCATTTCCAAGGATGATATTCTCCGTTACTGTGAAGTTCTCAACAAGCATAAAGTGTTGGTGAACCATTCCAATACCTAAATCATTTGCGATATTAGGATTAGCAATATCTACTTTTTGCCCTTTCACTCGAATCTCTCCAGCTTCAGGTTGGTAAAGACCGAATAGAACGTTCATCAAAGTCGATTTACCTGCACCATTTTCACCAAGAAGCGCATGAATCTCGCCTTTCTTCAATTGAAGGGTAATATTATCATTCGCAACGAAGTTACCAAACTCTTTTCGGATGTTTAGCATTTCGATAACATACTCCATCTATCTCACTCCAATTCTATCTAAATAACACATGAAAGATTTAGGATTTCTAAAATCTTTCATCTATTATTTGGAAATTAGTTAAAAAAAGAACATAAAGACCGATGCATATCGGTCTTTATGATTCTTCAGTATTTACTACTCACGTGTTTCAGGTACTGTGATTTCACCGTCAACGATTTGTTGCTTGAATTCTTCGATTTGAGCCATGATGTCATCTGGAATAGCTCCACGAGAATCAGCTAGGCCAACACCGTCTTCAGCAAGACCATAAACAGTAGACTCTCCACCTGGGAACTCTCCGTTCATAGCTGCTTCAGAAATACGGATAACTGCTTCGTCAACGCGCTTCAACATAGAAGTTAAAGTTACGTTTGTATCGCCAACAGCACCCTCTTCGTATTGGTCAGAGTCAACTCCGATTACCCATACGTTTGCATCTGGATCTTTAGTTTTACGCTCTTTCGCTTCTGCGAATACACCATTCCCTGTACCACCAGCAGCGTGGAAAATGATATCTACGCCTTCAGAGTACATGCGGTTAGCTGTAGTTTTACCAAGTTCCGCTTTATCGAATGCGCCAGTGTACTGAACGTCTACTTCGATAGATGGATCAACTGCTTCAACTCCAGCTAAGAAACCAACTTCAAAGCGCTCGATTACTGGAATTTCCATTCCACCAACGAAACCGATTTGTTTTGATTCAGACATTAATGCTGCAGCAACACCAGCTAGGAATGCACCCTCTTGTTCTTTGAAAAGAACAGAAGCTACGTTTGGCTGATCTACAACTGCATCAATGATTGCAAGTTGAGCATCTGGTTGTTGTTGAGCGATATCATTAACCGCAGCTTCCATTAAGTAACCAATTCCGAATACCACGTCAAAGTCACGACGAACTAGGTTGTTTAGGTTTGTTACATAGTCAGCATCTGAAGCTGATTGTAGGTAATCGTAACCACCGTCACCTTGAGCTAGGCCGTTGTCTTTACCAAACTTTTGAATACCTTCCCAAGCTGATTGGTTGAATGATTTGTCATCAACGCCACCAACGTCTGTTACCATAGCTACTGAGAAATCTGCTTTTTCTTCTGTTGGCTCTGTACCTTCGCCAGAATTACCGTTTGTTTCTTGTGTTTCTTCATCAGAACCACATGCTGCAAGTAAAGTACCTGCTGCTAACATTACAGAAAGACCTAAACCATATTTGCGTTTTGACACGTTAAAAACCCCCAAAATTAATTTCTTATTAGTAGGAAGTGACGATTACACCCGTTTACGAATCACATGGAAACTGAACTTATCTGCTCGGAAATAGTTTTTCGAGTACAAGACAACTCGGTCCTGTTCATCGTAATGAAGCTGCTTCAACACAAGAAGGGCAGTTTCTGGCTCACAGTTAAGTGTCGGTGATGCCACGTCATGATAGCCCATTGGATCAATAAATGTTACTGCATGTGAAACACGTAACTCTCCAGATTGTTCAAGTGCTGAGAATAAAGAACCTTCTCTTCTACTCAAGTAATCTTCAGGTAGATATTTAGCAGGTACTTTGTCTACACAATAAACCACTGGATCACCGTTTGCGGTGCGAACGCGTTCAATCGTAACGATTAAATCTTCCTCTGAGCAATCAAAACGCTCCATGTCTTCTTCTGTTGGAAGCGATTGCAAAGAACTTAAATAAATAACTCCAGGTTCCATGCCACCTTGTTTAATCATGGATGAAACACTGGATAATTGTTCAATACCAGAGGTAAAGACAGGTTTTGAGTTAATAAATGTCCCTACCCCGTGGCGTCTGACAATTATGTTTTCCTCTTCGAGTAAGCGAAGAGCTTCTCGCAAAGTGGCTCGGCTGACACCGAGCATTTTTGCGAGTTCGAATTCAGAGGGAAGCTTTTCCTTCTCTTTGAAAACTCCATTGTCGATATCTTGTTTGATACGATCAATTACTTGCAAATATAAATGCCGTTGATCAACCTTAATTGACACTTGCTACACCACCAATAACCAAAGAGATCAGACCTCTGATGTAAAACATTCCTACTAATCAGTCATACTATACCATTTAAAATCTTAAAAATAAATAGTTTTTTCACGTTAATCGCAAAACTTTTAATGTTTTTGTAATCATTTTGTCATACTTCTTCCGTATCGTATGTCCCACGATTCATTAAAACCTGACGCGGCTTGGAACCTTCATATGGGCCAACAATACCAGCAAGTTCCAATTGATCGATAATTCGAGCTGCCCGTGAATACCCAACTCGGAAACGTCGTTGAATCATAGAAACAGATGCTGTCTGCATCTCCATCACTAGATTTGCAGCATCATCAAACAGGTCATCTCTCTCTTCTTGGTGAACGGTCTCTTCTACTTCTGAAGGAATCATTTCTTCTACATAATTTGCTTTTTGTTGTTCGACGACTGCATCTACGACACGTTCCACCTCAGCGTCTGACACAAATGCTCCTTGAACACGAACGGGCTTCGAGTTGCCTGAAGGATGGAACAGCATGTCGCCACGACCGAGCAACTTCTCCGCTCCTCCCATATCCAAGATCGTTCTTGAATCGATAGCAGATGAAACGGAAAACGCGATACGAGATGGGATGTTTGCTTTAATGATCCCTGTAATGACATCTACACTTGGACGCTGCGTCGCAATAATCAAGTGAATACCCGAAGCACGAGCCATCTGTGCAAGTCTTGTAATGGAGTCTTCGACATCGTTTGAAGCTACCATCATCAAGTCAGCAAGCTCATCTACAAATACCACAATGTAAGGAAGTTTGGCGTGTTGCTCTTCATTTTCACTATTCCACTTGTCTACAAAGTGATTGTATCCTTCCATGTTGCGAGTTCCAGTGTGAGAAAACAGGTCATAGCGACGCTCCATCTCTGAAACGATTTTTTTAAGTGCCTGCGATGCCTTACGCGGATCGGTTACAACTGGTGCTAAAAGATGCGGAATCCCGTTGTAGACATTCAACTCTACCATCTTGGGATCGATCATCATCATTTTTACTTCATGAGGCTTGGCACGCATCATCAAACTGACAATGATGCCGTTCATACACACACTCTTCCCAGACCCTGTCGACCCTGCAACAAGAAGGTGAGGCATTTTGTTCAGTTCCGCTACAACCGCTTTTCCCGTAATATCTCGGCCGAGTGCAACAGCGAGCTTCCCTGGGTTCCCCATACTTCCCTCTTCTAAGACTTCTCTTAGACTTACCATAGCAACTTCTGAGTTCGGAACTTCGATTCCAATAGCTGACTTTCCAGGAATTGGCGCTTCTATACGAATGTCCCTGGCAGCAAGAGCAAGAGCTAAGTCATCACTAAGACTGACAATACGGCTCACTTTCACGCCGACGTCTGGTAACACTTCATATTTTGTTACAGCTGGACCTAAATGAACTTGAGTCACTTTTGCTTTAACACCGAAGCTCAAGAAGGTTTGCTCCAGTTTTTTTGCATTGGTTTGTATGGCACCAAGCTCCGAACTTTGGTCTGCATGCGGACTCGGTGTCAATAACTCAAAACTCGGTAATATGTAAGCTTCATTCTCAAGTTCTTGTCCAGCCAAGTTGATTTCCACTTCTTTTTCTGGCGGCTCCACTTTTTCCGGTTTTGGACGCTCGTTAAATGCTGAAATAATCGGAGCTTGTGGTGGTTCTTGAGTCGGTACTTCTTCTAATACCGTAGTGACTGACTCTTCCTCGTATGTTGGAGACAACATTTCTACTTCAGTTTGTTTCTCTACTTTTGTGCTTCGTCTTGTTTTAGCCGGTTTAGCTGCTGGAGGTTGGTTCTTCCAATTTTTAAACGTCTCCACGCCACTCGCTCCCAGTGCAGAGGATTGTTTAGCAAGCCAAGGCAATAAAGCTTTTCCAGTAATCAAGATGATTCCAATAGAAATCAAAATCCATGCGAGAATCAAAGCTCCATTAGCAGCTAATAGGGCACGAGACGCTGCATAGAGTAGTCCTCCAATCAGTCCTCCCCCTTCATTGGATGTCGTTGTCTCAGAAAACAACACGTTCCACGTTTCCTTCATAACCGACGGAGATACATCAAATCCGATTTCTTGACGCTGAGTAAACATTAGATGATGACTAACCATCAGAATACCCGCGAATGATAGGATGGCCCCTGATGTGATACGATTGGTCCACTTCGGAAAGGCTTGTTTGATCATCATCCAGAGTGCATACAAAATAAAGAAAAAGGGAAGTGCTGCATGCCAGTTTCCAAACAACGTGGTGCCAATTGCATGAAGACCACGACCCACAGGGCCATATTGGAACAGAGCAATAATTGCTAGTCCTATAAGAATAAGTCCAAAAATCTCAAAAAGTAAGGGATGGAGCGTTTTCGTTTTTTTCTTTTTTGTTGGTTTTCGTTTTGTTTGTTTCCGTGCCACTGCTGACGCTCTCCTTTCGTAAAGCTCCTCTACATTCCTTAGTGAAAAAAGGGCTTCCTCCCCGAAAGGTGGAAACCCTATCTTTTTTAATACTCCATAATAATTGGAATAATCATTGGTCGTCTCTTCGTCTGTTGGAACAAGTACGAATGCAACGTGTCTCGAATTTCTTGTTTGATGTTCGTCCACTCGAAAGATTCTTTTTCTGTGTACTTCTCAACAACAGCTTTTACTTTTTGCTGTGCTTCTTGGAGCAATTCTTCTGATTCACGTACATAAACGAACCCACGAGATAACACTTCAGGTCCAGATGCGATCTTACGCTTTTTGCGGTCAAGTGTGACGACGACAATGAAGATACCGTCTTGTGAAAGCAATTTACGGTCACGAAGTACGATATTTCCGACGTCACCGACGCCAATTCCGTCAATCAGAACGTTACCAGCCGTAACACGTCCGCTCATACGTACTTTGCCATTTTTATATTCTACAATATCCCCTTTATCAGCGATAAAGATTTGGGATTTTTGCATTCCAGTTTGCTGCGCAAGCTTCGAGTGCGCAATAAGCATGCGGTATTCCCCTTGTACTGGGATAAAATACTTTGGCTTTAAGAAGTTGATCATCATTTTCAAATCTTCTTGACTACCATGACCTGAAACGTGAACATTTTTTGCAGAAGTTAGCACGCGAGCACCAGCTTTAGCAATGTTGTTCATCGTATGATACATGCTCACTTCCATACCAGGAGATGGGGTGAATGTGATCAATACTGTATCATTTTCATTAATTTTCACTTCACGGTGTTGTTTACGAACCATCTTTTCTAATGCTTCAAGCGGCTCCCCTTGTGTACCCGACACAATGATGACGAGATTGTCTTCATCAACTGTTGTCGTTTCTTTTAAAGGAATTAAAACCTCTTCGCCTACTTCCATATACCCGAGGTCAATTGCAATTTTCATCGTAGTCTCTAAAGTCTTCCCTGCAAACGCGACTTTTTTTCCTGTCTCTTTTGCTTTATCTAACACCTGTTGAATACGGATGAAGTTCGACGCATATAGAGCTACAATGACACGCCCTTTAGCAGCGTAAAATGTCTCGGATAACTGATTAGCAATCACAGTCTCTGACGTTGTATAGCCCGGGCGTTCTGCTTCTGTAGAATCCGAAAGTAACATAAACACGCCTTGCTCACCTAGAAGAGCTAATTTAGCAAGGTCCGGAGCATATTTGCCTTGTGCGGATTGATCGAACTTAAATTCACTTGTGTAAACAATTGGACCCTCTGAAGTGTGAAACACAATCCCTAGTGTATCTGGAATACTATGCGTCACATGGAAGAACGTAACGTGAGTGCGGTTAAAATTCATGCGACTTGCATTCGTTACTTCAAAGAATTTTACTGGTTGTTTTGGTTTTAACTCTTTCAGATGCGTCTTAGCTAGAGCAATAGTTAACTTAGAACCGTAAACTGGAGCTGAAATTTTTTGTAGTAAATACGCAATCGAGCCGATTGCATCTTCATGACCATGTGTTAAAAAGATTCCTTTTACACGGTCTTTATTTTCTTCTAAATACGTTAAGTCTGGAATGACAATATCAATCCCGAGCATTTCATTTTCAGGAAATAATAATCCGCTGTCGACTACGAAGATCTCATCATCGATCTCGACAACATACATCGCCTTTCCAATTTCTCCAACTCCACCGAGTGGAATGACTTTAATCGTTTCGTTAACTGTTTTCAATTGATTTCCTCCTAAATAAGTACCCGTACCTTCTCACTAAATTTCATTATAGCCTACTCACTCATTTTTAGAAAGTATTGGTGGCATAGAAAAAAGACTGAGTTTCCTCAGTCTTGGTCGGTGTTTAGCCAATTATTCTGTTTTTCAGTGAAGTCGGCCCATACCTCATCAAATTGTGCTTTCTCGGATTCTGTTAAAGTCAATAAAGGGAGACGGACAGTATCTGAAAAACCATGAAGTTTCGATAACGCATATTTAACAACCGTCGGGTTCGGCGCTGTGAACAACTGATTGAATACCGGTAACAGCAACTTGTGGTAGTTCGCAGCTTTTTCATGCTGACCTTCTCGGAATGCCTTTAGCATCTGTTGCATTTCATTTCCGACAATATGAGAAGCGACTGACACGATACCTGCTGCACCAATTGTGTATAAAGGAAGCGTAAGTCCGTCATCTCCACTGTAAACAGTAAACCCAGATGAAGACTTCGATAGTACTTCTGCAATTTGCTCCATATTCCCGCTAGCTTCTTTCATCCACTCGATGCGAGGATGCTGACTCAAAGTGGCTGTTGTTTCTGCTGTCATATTGACAACGGATCTGCCAGGAATATTATAAAGCATCAATGGTTTTTCGGCACTGTCCGCGATGGCTGTAAAGTGTGCCACTAAACTTCGCTGGTTTGGTTTATTGTAATAAGGGACGACGACCATGCAGCCATCGACTCCTAAACATTCTACTTCTTTTGTAAAAGCTATCGTCTGTGCTGTATTGTTAGAGCCGGTTCCTGCGATAACAGGAACTTTTCCATTTACTTCGTTGACGACCGCTTGAATTACTGCAATCTTTTCTTCATGAGTCAGAACAGGTGATTCACCTGTTGTCCCATTGACTACAAGACTTTCAGAACCCGTTGCAAGTAGATGACGCACGAGTTCTTGTAATTGATCATAATCTACTTCCCCATTTTCCGTAAACGGTGTGACAAGAGCAGTAGAAACCGTTCCTAAATTCACTGTGACACCCCACTAACTAGCTGCATCTCTACCATTTTCTCTGCGATTTGAATGGAGTTCAGTGCGGCACCTTTTAATAAATTATCCGATACGACCCACAGGTGAATTCCAGTCTTCTCATGCAAGTCTTTTCGGATGCGTCCCACAAAAACAGGGTCCGTGTCTTCTGCATACAGCGGCATTGGATACAGTTGCTCTGCTGGATTGTCTTGAAGGACCACTCCTTCTGCAGAGCCTAGAATGTCTCGAATCTCAGCAAGTGAAAGTTCTTCTTCCGTTTCAACATAGAGAGATTCTGAGTGTCCTGTGATGACAGGGACGCGAACGCATGTCGCTGCGACTGAAAGTTCCGGCATTGACAGTATTTTTTTCGTTTCATTGATCATTTTCATTTCTTCAAATGTAAATCCGTTATCTTCAAATACATCGATTTGAGGTAGTAAATTGCCTGCAATCGGATAATGCTTCGGTTGACTCTTGACCGGTAGCACCTGTGGGTCAGGCTTTTTTTCTAGGAAGTCCCTGCTTTCTTTCTTTAGTTCATCGATTGCTGCAGCCCCAGAACCAGACACCGCTTGATATGTCGAGACAATCACTTTTTTTAGACCTGCTCTTTGACGAAGTGGTTCTAACACACAGACCATTTGAATCGTCGAGCAGTTTGGATTCGCTATGATTCCCGAGTGCTGTTGAAGAGCATTTGGATTTACTTCTGGAACGACGAGCGGCGTATCTGGATCCATTCGAAACGCACTCGTATTGTCGATGACGATCGCACCTCGAGCTGCAGCTTCTTTCGCAAGCTGGCGAGACACATCACCTCCAGCTGAGAAGAAAGCAAAATCGACACCTTCAAATGCCTCAGGAGTTGCTTCTTCGATTGTATAGTTTGTATCATTTAATGTGACTTGCTGCCCAGCCGAACGCTTGGATGCAAGTAGTTTGATATCGGAGTAGGGAAAGTTCCTCTCAACTAATTTCTCTGCTATTTTCTGTCCTACAGCTCCAGTCGCTCCAACAATAGCGACAACAAAGTTCTTGCTCATGTGGTTTTCCCCTTCCTGCATTCATAATGGCGATATTGTAACACAATCCGTATGATAATTCACTAGATTAAATAATTATTACTATAAATTATATTTTGAAAGGGATTACACGTAAGATATGAACAAGGGTTGCAGTTGTCGCCTTTCAATTGCTTCTACAACGGTATCAGCAATTTTAGAAAAATCACCATACAATCAAGCGGGGTAATCGGTCCAAAATGCTCTGCATCCTCCATCCCATGAATATGCGGTGATTCGAGACGAGAAATAGCGTTCATCAGCACCTATAACAGCTATTGTCATGGCGTTTCCTTCTCGATTAGCACATATTCATCACCAATGACTTGAATGGTGTTCCACGGAATAAAAAATAACGTCTCGCGACTCAAGCACCAACTCTGCATGCTGCAGCAGACCGTATTTTTTTCCGTCTTTCATTCCTACTTACTCTTTTCGTTCAAGCTCGGATAAACGCATAAAACCCCCCTTACCTTCTACTATATGAGTAGAGGGAAGAGGAGTTTCATGATTTTAGGATGAATAAGGTTGAATGATGGACTTGGCAGGCTTCTTAGTAAACATCTGACTCACTCGTAAAATGTCCTCACAAGAAACTGCGCGATATTTCTCTAAATAAGATTCGACGTCCTGTTGCGTACCGTAAAGGATTTCATTACGAGCCAGACGGTTCATCCAGGTTGTTGAGCTCTCGAGGGATAAATACAGATTGGCTTCAATTTGCGTCTTGGCATCTTCAAGTTCTTCTGCAGTAAAGCCGTTTGTCGCTACTTCATCTAAACACTCGTGGACGGCTTCTAACAATTCGTTTAACTGATCTTTAGAAGTTCCTCCGTAAATGGCAAATACTCCACTATCCACATACGATGTTTGGTAGCAGTAAATCGAATAGGCAAGTCCTTTTTCTTCTCGAATGGATTGGAAAAGTCGAGATGACATAGACCCTCCTAACATCGTCTGCAGTAAGACGATTGCATAAATGTCTGCGTCTAAGACAGACGGAGATGGCCAAGCAAGTGTTACGTGAACTTGTTCGATTTCACGTTCTTTTTGGATTTCCCCTACATGGAATGTTCCAGGAGTGATAGTAGGCAATTCCTGACGCTCCCAATTTGGTGTTCCGAACTGCTTCTCTAAATGATCCAGGAGCGCATGATCCACATTACCTGCAATAGAGATGATCACTTTTGATGGGTGATAGGCTTTTTGGTAAAAATCCACTACTTGTTCTCGAGTGAAAGAAGCAACCGTCTCTTGCGTACCTAAAATAGGTTGCGCTAATGGATGCGACTGAAAAATCGTTTCCCACAAATATTCATGTACGCAATCATCTGGTGTATCTTCCACCATATGAATTTCCTCTGCAATGACTTGTTTCTCTCGCTCCATCTCTTCAGGATCAAAGACTGAATTCCACAGCATGTCCGCGAGCAGGTCAATCGCCTGTATCGCATAGCGGTCGAGTACTCGGGTATAATAACAGGTTTGCTCTTTCGATGTATAAGCATTGCTATTGCCTCCGATGCGGTCAAAGGCTATCGCTAAGTCTTTTGCCGAACGAGTCTTTGTTCCTTTAAAAAGCATATGCTCAATAAAATGAGCCATTCCTGCTTGTTCGGGAGTCTCATAGCGCGAGCCCACTTCAATCCAAACACCGATGGATACGGAACGAGTATGGTTCATGGGATGAACAACGACGCGCACGCCGTTTTCTAGTGTTTGTTTCCTCATGCTGGTACGACCTTTCTTATTGACTATAAAAGCTGCATGCCTAGGCATGCAGCTCGGGTATTAGTTTTGTTCAGCGCGTTCTTTCTCTTCTTTCAAGACCACTTTACGTGATAAGTTCACACGTCCTTGGTTATCGATCTCAATAACCTTTACGAGTAGTTCATCGCCCATTTTCAAGACGTCTTCTACTGCTTTTGTGCGCTCTTCTTGGATTTCAGAGATATGCAGTAAGCCATCTTTACCAGGGAAAATCTCTAAGAAAGCACCGAATTTTTCAATACGTTTTACTTTACCTAGATAGTATTCACCTACAACAGCTACACGCACGATATTTTCAATCATGCCCCGTGCTTTTGCAATCATCTCTTCATCCGCAGAAGCAATGTAGATCGTTCCATCTTGCTCAGTATCAATTTTGACACCAGTTTCATCGATGATTTTGTTGATTACTTTACCACCTGGTCCGATTACATCACGAATCTTATCAGGATTGATTTTAATCACATCGATTTTAGGTGCATATTTAGAAAGCTTATTACGAGATTCTGGTAATGTAGCGAGCATGCTCTCCAAAATCTGTAGACGGCCTTTTTTCGCTTGTTCTAAAGCTTCTTGTAGAATGTCACGAGACAATCCATCAATTTTAATGTCCATTTGAAGTGCTGTAACACCTTCAGCTGTTCCAGCTACTTTGAAGTCCATATCGCCAAGATGATCTTCCATACCTTGGATATCAGTTAACACTGTGTAGTGTTCACCTTTTTTAATAAGACCCATTGCGATACCTGCTACTGGTGCTTTGATTGGAACCCCAGCGTCCATCATCGCAAGTGTCGATGCACAAATACTTGCTTGTGAAGTCGATCCATTAGACTCTAAAACTTCCGATACAAGACGCATCGTGTATGGGAATGTTTCTTCGTCAGGAATAACCGCTTCTAGTGCACGTTCACCAAGAGCACCGTGACCAATTTCACGACGACCTGGAGCACGGATTGGTCCTGTTTCCCCTACGCTGAATAGTGGGAAATTGTAATGATGCATGAAGCGTTTTGACTCTTCCACACCTAAGCCGTCGATGATTTGAACATCGCCAAGTGGCCCTAATGTACAGATGCTAAGTGCTTGTGTTTGCCCACGAGTAAATAGACCTGAACCGTGAGTACGAGGAAGGATTCCTACTTCAGAAGAAAGTGGACGAATCTCGTCTTGTTTACGACCGTCTGGACGGACTTTTTCTTCTGTGATTAAGCGGCGGACTTCTTCTTTCACGAGCATATCTACTGTTTGACGAACTTGTTTTAACGTATCGTCATTTGCTTCTTCAGCTTCAAATGTTTCAATAACGCGAGTACGAACTTCATTGATTGCCTCGTCACGAGCTGCTTTTTCAGCAACTTGTACAGCTGTGTTGACTTCAACTTCAGCCAGTTCACGAACTTTTGCAACGATGTCTTCATTCAATTGGTACAAAGTGACTTCTGTTTTTGGTTTCCCGATTTCTGCAACAATCTGTTCTTGGAAAGCAATTAACTTCTTAATTTCATCGTGACCGAACATAATAGCTTCTAACATGATTTCTTCAGAAACTTCTTTAGCTCCTGCTTCTACCATGTTGATTGCGTCTTTTGTACCAGCAACAACAAGATCCATTAAAGACTCTTCCATTTGTTCAGTAGTTGGATTGATTACAAATTCACCATTCACATAACCTACTTGAACACCTGCAATAGGACCTTCAAACGGAACATCTGAAATCGACAAGGCTAATGAAGACCCAAGCATAGCAGCCATCTCAGAAGAGCAGTCTTGATCAACGGACATCACGATTGAGATTACTTGTACCTCATTACGGAAACCGTCTGCAAATAGAGGACGAATTGGTCGGTCAATAAGACGGCTTGTTAAAATAGCACGCTCTGATGGACGACCTTCTCGCTTGATAAAGCCACCTGGAATTTTACCGACAGCATATAATTTTTCCTCATAATTCACTGTTAATGGGAAGAAATCTAAGTTCTTCGGTTGTTTTGAAGCAGTTGCAGTTGATAACACGGTTGTGTCACCATAACGTACTAGGGCTGCACCGTTCGCTTGTTTAGCTAGTTGGCCTACCTCAATAGTTAATGGGCGACCTGCCCATTCATACGTATACGTTTTCTTTTCGGTCATTTGTGTACTCCTCTCAACATAGAAATCTATGGTATGTATCCTCTTGTAGTGTATCAAACTCCTACACTGCATGAAAACAACTTTCTATTAGCAGAAAGACTCAACCTGTATCACAAGTTGAGTCTACTAAATTGAATATTCGAATTAGCGGCGTAAGCCTAATTTTGCAATCAATTCACGGTAACGTTGAACTTCTGTTTCACGAAGATATTTCAAAAGGTTACGACGACGTCCAACCATTTTGAAAAGACCGCGACGTGAGTGGTGATCTTTTTTGTGAGTGCGTAAGTGCTCGTTTAAAGAGTTGATCTCTTCAGTAAGCATTGCGATTTGGATTTCTGGTGATCCAGTATCACTCTCGTGAGTACGGTACTCAGTGATTAGTTCATTCTTACGTTCTTTTGTAATTGCCATGTTGGTTTCCTCCTAATAATAGATATATCCCCTGTACCCGAGCAATCGTTGGAGACTCGAAAAGCCAAGATAAGGTTTAGTACAAGACGTACTGACTTATTATAGCAGACTGCTATTCCTATTACAAGGGACGAGCTGCCAAATAAGCGATGGCTTGGTCCTTGTCTTTAGCAATCTGTTCTTTCAATGCCTCTAAAGATGGAAACTTCTGTTCTTTACGGATTGGTTCATACCAGTGAATGCGAACTTGTTCTCCGTAAATGTCACGATTGAAATCAAACAAATGGACTTCGATAGAGACTTTCTGGCTGTTTTGGACTGTCGGTTTGTACCCTACATTGCAGACACCATCAAACCACTCATCTTGTACTTGCATCCGGACTGCATAAACACCAACTGCCGGGATAAACTGTCCCTCATCTGGTTCTACATTAGCAGTAGGGAACTGTATCGTCCGCCCACGTTTATCTCCGTGAACAACGACGCCATCCAGCTGAAACGGTCGACCAAGCAAGTCGCATACCAATTGCATATTCCCAGCTTTAAGTTCATTACGAATCCGAGTCGAACTTACTTTTTCCTCATCTTTTGTGAATTTTGGGATGACCGTCACTTCAAGAGTGTCAGATGCATACTTTTTCATCAGCTCCATGTTGCCTTTACCAAAAGCACCAAACGAGAAATCGAAGCCAGCAATAACATGTTTGACGTTTAAATCTAAAACAAATTGTTGAATAAAAGCTTCAGGCGTCAAGCTTGCGAAATTAGAAGTAAAACGCACAACAAAGACGTCATCGACTCCTTGCTGTTCTAGCAGCTCAAGCTTTTGATTTAGAGGTGTGATATAAAATATGTCTTCTTTTTTCCCTCCAAGAACGACAGAAGGGTGAGGATCAAACGTCATGACCGCTGCACGCAAGTTGTTCTTTTGTGAAGAACGAATTGCTTCACTGATCAATTGTTGATGCCCTTTATGTAATCCATCAAAAAAACCAACCGCCAGCGCATAACCACCTGCATCTGGAACTGGCAATTTGGAAGGATAAGTAATATGGTGAACCTTCATGAGTTTTCCATCTCCGAACGTATAAACATTTTTTCAGGCTTCATGAAACCAGGTTTCTCAGGATGCGCTCGGTATACTGCATGCGCCACTCCCTGTTTTCCAATTACAATCTTATCATGAAACTCAAGGTCCGTGTGTGCAGGAAGTACTTGGCCGTTCGAAAAGGCTTTTTCCAGTTCCTGTGGGATTTCATGATAAGGCCACTGTTCAAGTGCTCGTTCGATAGGCTGCAAAACTTCTGCAAACATATTTTTCTCTAGCATCTCCGTAAGCTGAGAGAGCGTCTTTGCTTCTTCAGAGTTAAAGCCACCTGCTTTAGTTCGTACCAGTTTTTTCATATGAGCTGGCACTCCAAAGATTTCACCAAACTGAACAGCCAAAGTTCGGATATAGGTTCCTTTGCTACAGCTGACATCGATTGTAAAGTCAATGGTCTCCCCCGTCCATTCAAGAGGAGCTTCCACTAGATCTAATTGGTGAATGGTCACTTCGCGACTTGGTCGCTCAATGACTTTTCCTTCACGTGCATACTCATAGAGACGGCGACCGTCAACTTTGACAGCGGAATACATGGGAGGTGTCTGGATAATCGTTCCTGTTAATTGTTCGCAAGCTTGTTGCAAGTGCTCTTTTGTAATTGAAAATGGAGCTGGCACTTGGTCTACTACCTCGCCTGAAGCATCTTCAGTAGTTGTGGATGTTCCTAATGAGACCACTGCACGGTAGGACTTCCCTTGTGCCATGACATATTCGGCAACTTTTGTCGCTTGGCCTAAGCAGATAGGCAGCACGCCTTCTACATCAGGATCTAATGTACCGGTGTGGCCAATACGCTTCATCTTAAGGAGCTTTCTTAATTTAAAGACACAATCATGTGAGGTCATTCCTGCTTCTTTCCATAAGGGAAGAATCCCTTCAAATTCAGCCATACTCTCTCTCCTTGCAAAAAAGCCTACCTCGAGTGGAGGCAGGCTTCAGATTAATCTTGCTGATTTAGTTTGCGTAACAAGTCATCAATATGATTTCCATACGCAATCGATTCATCGATTTGGAAAGCAAGTTCCGGTGTCTTGCGTAAGCGAATGCGCTTCCCGACTTCAGAACGCACAATCCCTTTCGCTTTCTCTAAGCCTTTTAAAGCTTCCGCTTGTTTGACTTGTTGCTCCAGTACAGTTACATATACCGTCGCTTGTTGCAAGTCTCCTGTCACTTCCACATCTGTTACTGTGACAAATTCTACACGTGGATCCTTCACTTTTCGTTTCAGGATATCCGCGATTTCTTTCTTCATTTGCTCAGCTACTCGATTTGATCTTGTCGACATAATCTTCACCTCAATTACAGCTCGTGAATAGTGTACGACAGGCACTCCCATTCCGAGTTTGATTCTAAAAAGTTTAGAACATAATGCAGTTCTCGCTCTGAATGGCGACGGTCTGATGAGACCGTCACGATTCCAAGCTTTGTGCGCTGCCACAGATCCTGGAATTCCAGTTCACTAACAGCCACATTGTATTTTTGACTCGTGCGTTTCAACATCCGCTGCAGTACAGCCCTTTTTTCTTTTAGGGTGTGCACATTCGGCAAAATAAATTCACACTCGAGATAAAGGATCATTTACGTACGATTTCTTGCATGATGTAGGCTTCGATAATGTCGCCTTCCTTCACATCATTAAACCCTTTAATAGTAATACCACATTCGTATCCACGAGCGACTTCTTTAGCATCGTCTTTGAAACGCTTCAATGTATCTAGCTCACCTTCAAAGATAACGATACCGTCACGAATGACACGAACGCCAGAGTCACGAGTAATTTTCCCTTCAGTTACGTATGAACCTGCAATTGTACCCACTTTCGATACTTTGAACGTCTCACGAACTTCTGCTTGACCGATGATTTTTTCTTCGAACTCAGGATCTAATAGACCTTTCATCGCTGACTCGATTTCTTCGATCACTTTATAGATGATGCGGTGCAAACGAATATCTACGCCTTCTTCTTCAGCAGCACGTTTGGCATTCGTATCTGGACGCACGTTGAATCCGATGACGATAGCGTTTGATGCAGCAGCAAGTGAAATATCTGATTCCGTGATAGCCCCAGCGCCTGTGTGAATGATTCGTACATTAACGCCTTCCACTTCAATTTTCATTAAAGCAGCAGCCATCGCTTCAACCGTACCTTGAACGTCTGCTTTGACGATTAAGTTCAGTTCTTTCATTTCACCTTGCTTCATTTGATCGAATAAGTTATCAAGTGTCACACGTGTTTTTTCAGAACGTTGCTCTTGAATCGCTGTAGATGCACGAGACTCCCCAACTTGACGAGCTGTCTTTTCATCTTCGAAGACTACGAAACGGTCGCCCGCTTGTGGAACTTCATTAAGACCTGTGATTTCAACTGGAGTTGAAGGACCTGCTTCTTTTAGACGACGACCATGTTCATTCACCATAGCACGTACACGTCCGTAAGCATGCCCAACTACGATAGGATCTCCAACATGAAGTGTTCCATCTTGAACTAGTAGAGTTGCAACAGAACCGCGACCTTTATCAAGTTGCGCTTCAATCACAGTACCGATTGCTTTACGTTTTGCGTTAGCTTTCAGTTCTGCTACTTCAGAAACTAGAAGGACCATTTCTAGTAGTGTATCAATCCCTTCGCCTTTAAGAGCTGAGATTGGTACGAAGATTGTGTCGCCGCCCCAATCTTCTGGAACAAGACCATGTTCAGTCAGTTCTTGCATGACGCGGTCTGGATTTGAAGATGGTTTGTCCATTTTGTTGACTGCAACAATGATTGGCACTTCAGCAGCTTTTGCGTGGTTGATGGCTTCAACCGTTTGAGGCATAACGCCGTCATCCGCTGCTACAACTAAGATTGTTAAATCTGTCACTTTAGCTCCACGTGCACGCATTGTTGTGAAAGCGGCGTGACCAGGTGTATCTAAGAAAGTGATTTTCTTGCCGTTTTCATCTGTTACTTGGTAAGCACCGATATGCTGTGTGATACCGCCCGCTTCACCAGAAGTAACTTTTGAATTACGAATAGAATCTAGAAGTGTTGTTTTTCCGTGGTCAACGTGACCCATGATCGTAACAACTGGTGGACGCTCTTTTAAGTCCGCTTCGTTCTCTTCTTCGTTTTCAAAGTGCACTTCTAGATCTGTGATGTCGACTTTGATTTCTTCTTCAACCTCTACACCGTAGTCTGCACAGATTAGCTCGATTGTATCTTTATCTAATTGTTGGTTAATGTTTGCCATGATACCAAGCATGAAGAGCTTTTTGATCAGTTCTGCTGGCTCTCTACCTAGCTTTTTAGAAAGCTCTTGAACAGATAAAGACTCTGTGAACGTGATTTTTGCTGGCAGTTCGCGCTCTTTACGAGGCACTGGTGGTTGAACTGGTGTTGAATTCTTTTTACGACGGTGTGGGCGATTGCCGCCTGGACGTCCTTGGAATCCACCACGGTTGCCGCCTGGACGGCCTCCGCCACCTGCGTTTGGACGGTTCTGTCCTTGAGGCCCACGGTTTTGTCCTTGACCCTGACCTTGTCCCTGAGGACGATTTTGATTAGCCGCTGGTCTCGCTCCTTGTGTTGAAGTTGATGACGTAGCTGCTGGACGGTTTTGTCCTTGACCCTGACCTTGTCCCTGAGGACGATTTTGACCTTGTGGACGATTTTGTCCTTGGCCCTGGGGACGCGATTGTCCCTGACCTTGTGGACGGTTCTGTCCTTGACCCTGAGGACGATTTTGTCCTTGGCCCTGAGGACGCGATTGTCCTTGACCCTGAGGACGGTTTTGTCCTTGGCCTTGTGGTCGGTTTTGTCCTTGACCTTGAGGACGCGATTGTCCTTGGCCTTGCGGACGTAATTGCCCTTGACCGCCAGGACGGTTTTGGTTGTTTGCTGCAGCTGGTTTTGATCCTGCTGTAAACTTAGAATCCAATTGTTTTACTGCGTCTGGTTCAATCGTTGACATATGATTTGTTACTTTCACGTTCATTTTCTCAAGCTCCGTAATGACATCTTTGCTTGATTTATTTATTTTTTTGGCGTATTCATGAACTCTGATTTTCGTCATTCGCTCACCCCCGGTTATATTCGTTGATTAGTGATGCCAATTTTTTCGCAAAACCATAATCCATAATTGCTAAAACAACGCGGGCTTCTTTCCCGGTTGCGTGTCCTAAATCATATCGATTCCCGAAGACACCTAAATCAACGTTGAATGATGCACACTTATCCGTAACTTTTTTGGCTGTATTAGCTGATGCATCGTTCGCTAATATAACAAGCTTCGCTTGCTGCCTTCTTACTTCTCTTACTACCAATTCTTCACCCGTGACAATTTTGCGTGCCCGAGTAGCAAGTCCAATTAGATTGATGATTTGTTGTTCTAGTGTCATTTTAGTTTTTCACGCTCAATCAACACGATAAGCTCATCATAAATCTCAGCTGGAATCTTTACTTCAAGTTGGTTGCCTAACGAGTTTTTCTTTTTAGCTGCTTCCACAGCTTCTATAGATTTGGACAAGTAGGCACCGCGGCCTGATTTTTTGCCAGTTGGGTCTACAGAAACGTCTCCTTCTTTTGACCGCACAACACGAATCATTTCTTTTTTCGGAAACATTTCATTCGTTGCCACACATTTACGCATGGGGATCTTTTTTTGGATTGCCATATGCAGACACCTTCTTCACTTAATCTTTATAGAAATCGAAGTCTTCTTGTGGTTCAAAGTCTTCGTAATCTTCTTCAACAGTTTCTTCAAATGCGCGTGGGTAGATTCCTAGCTCACGTGCGTCTGTTTCACTTTTAATATCGATTTTCCAACCTGTAAGTTTAGCTGCAAGACGTGCATTTTGACCACGTTTCCCAATAGCTAAAGACAATTGGAAATCTGGTACGACTACAGTCGTCGATTTGTCGTCGTCACTCACTTGTACATCTAATACTTGAGAAGGGCTTAGTGCATTTGCAACAAATTGCACAGGATCTTCTGACCATTCTACGATATCGATTTTTTCTCCACCTAGTTCATTAACGATGGTTTGGACGCGAGCACCTTTAGCACCTACACAGGCACCTACCGGATCTACATCTTCATGATGAGCGACAACTGAGATCTTAGAACGATCTCCCGCTTCACGTGCAATCGATTTAATTTCAACGATCCCATCATAAATTTCAGGAACTTCCATCTCAAAAAGACGACGAAGTAACCCAGGATGCGTACGAGATACAAATACTTGAGGCCCACGAGTTGTGCGCTCTACTTTTGTAATGAATACTTTGATGCGATCATGTGGACGGTATGTTTCAGTTGGAATCTGCTCATTTGTTGGAAGAACAGCTTCTACTTTTCCAAGACCTACGTAGATGTTACGAGCATCTAGACGCTCCACAATGCCGTTAACAATATCTTCTTCACGGTCTACATACTCTTCATAAATTAAACCGCGCTCTGCTTCACGCACACGCTGAGTCACGACTTGTTTAGCTGTTTGCGCAGCGATACGACCGAAGTTACGTGGTGTCACTTCTTCTTCAATCACATCACCCACTTGATAGTGAGGATTGATCACTTGAGCATCTGCTAGAGATACTTGAAGGCGCTCATCTTCCACTTCTTCTACGACATCTTTGCGAGAATAGACAATCATTGAGCCAGAATCTAGATTGATGTCGACACGTACATTTTGTGCTTGATTGAAATTGCGTTTGTAGGCTGTAACTAAAGCCGCTTCAATCGCCTCAATTAACACATCCCGTTTAATACCTTTTTGTTGTTCAAGAGCCGTTAAGGCATCTAATAGTTCGCTGCTCACAGCAATCACTCCTTATTTTACCTAGTATGCTTAAAAATCAATTGCTAGACGCGCGAGTGCCACTTTGTCACGAGGAATCGTTACTTGGCGGCGACGCGTTTTGTCTTTGTATTCAATCACAGCACCCTCATCTTTAGAGTAGCTGAGGAGTGTTCCTTCAAATTCTTTACGGCCGTCAATCGGTTCATAAGTTTTGAAAAACACATACTCACCCACTGCTTGGACATAATCTTCTTCTTTTTTGAGCGGGCGCTCTGCTCCTGGAGATGACACTTCTAAAAAATAGTTTTCTTTAATTGGATCTTTTTCATCTAATAGTTCACTGACACGTTCGCTAACACGTGCGCATTGTTCGATGTCGATGCCGCCACCTGGCACATCTACATAAATACGTAAGAACCAATCTCTGCCTTCTTTAACGTATTCCACATCTACTAGTTCAAGGTTCAAGTCTGCAATGATGGGAGCCACCATCTGCTCGATTTTTGTAACGATTTCCTGCATAAAATCCTCCTTGCTTTTGTCTTTAAACAACAGAAAAGAGCGGGAAATCCCACTCTTTGCGCAAAAGTTATCTACCATTCGTATGCCAATCATACCATATATGGCGACCAGAAGCAAATTGTAGCTAAAATAGTGACAATTGATTCGCATCAGGCATGCCTTCAAGGCAACCAAGTGAATCTAAGTAGTCAATTATAGTACGTGAAACCTTACCTCGCTGCTGTAAATCTTCTTTCGATAAGAACTCTCCGTTCTCGCGTGCCCGCACTATTTGAAGGGCTACGTTTGTTCCAAGGCCCGGAACTGCATTGAACGGAGGAATCAATGTATTGCCTTCAATCACGAATTCAGTCGCTTTCGATTTATAGAGATCGACTTTTTGCATACGAATCCCTCGTTCAGACATTTCTAATGCAATTTCCAACACGGTCAATAAGCTCTTCTCTTTCGGACTTGCATCTAGCCCTTTTGAGTTAATTTCCTGCAGGCGCGCGCGAATAGTTTGAGAACCATTGATCATTGCTTGCAAGTCAAAGTCGGACGCGCGGACAGTAAAGTACGCTGCGTAATAAAGTATTGGAAAATGCACTTTAAAGTAAGCAATACGCACTGCCATCAACACATAAGCCGAGGCGTGTGATAGTGATAGGTAAATCCATCCTCGACCTCACTCGTTAGGACTTCATTTTCCCCCACTTCAAACCGTACGTGAACCTTTCGATTCATACGGCTTTCCATCAAGTTCATTTGCCGCTAAACTCATTTTCACAACTGTAATTTTTCCCTAAAGTTAAGAATCTTTTTTACCGAGGTTTTAGTGTAACATAGATTGACAAGTGCCGTTTCATCAACAGTGATGTTGTGTAGTATTGTGTGGCAAGAGTCATGTAGTGAAGCAAGGTTAGAGACCTTATTCACTTTATCTACTGTCAGTTTTGGATTTATGTGATGAGTGTTAATCTCATGTGGTGCTATTTCGCTTCCACAAATCCTACAATTGCCTTTGTCGCGGTTGAACGCGTACGCTCTATTCAAGTAGAATTCAAAGTTGTATAAACCACTTTTTCTTTTCTTAGTTGCCAATAATCTTTTGGTTGCTGTAGCGTCTGAGCCGAAGATGAAGTCCAGTCTGTGTAGTCTGTTCTTTTTCCGAGTCCTCGCTAGGTGTAATTCTTGTCCTATTGAGGTGAACGGGGTTTCTAGTTGATTGAATAGTCTTGGTGGAGTGAATTGGCAGAATGCCAGGTCAGTTATACCTATGATATGTTCCTTATACTTCACTGCCGGTAGTGCTGTTGTGTATTTCTTGTGCAGTTCTGTAAGGTTGGTACATTCATTGGCTTTTACCCAGTCAACTTTCTTATTCTTGCCTTTCGCACTCGTGGGTCCCATTCGTCGTCTAAGTGCTCTATAAGCCGCCCAGCGTATCCTCTGATTGTATTTCTTCATGGTTTCCGAACCCCAAGTTGTTACTTGATAGTAGTTAACCAACCCTCTGATTTTGGAGTTGATAATGTTCATATCAGAGATTAATGTTTCAGTATCTCTACACCGTTTGAGCATTTTTATATCCTTAATGAGTTCCGTAATTTTCATATCGAATTTTTCGGGTATTGGTTTGGTTCTAGTTATATAACCTTTGGTAGCATTACCACGAACCTGTTTGTACTTATACCCTAGGAATTCAATTGATTTTGACCTGATATTCGTTATTTTCGTTTTTTCGGGAGAGAGTTCAAGTTTCAGATAGTCTGACAAGTACCTTTGATATTTGAACACTAGTTTTTCTGCGTTTTCTTTGGTGTCAGTGATGACGACCCAATCGTCTGCGTATCTAACTAGATATGCTGGTACTGGTTTGATTCTTGGTTTGCCAGATAACCCTCTTAGTATTAAACTCCTTTGTCCTGAAGTGTACTCTCTTCGGAGTTTCTTCTTTTCGTATTCCCTAGTAACGAAGTTGTCGAATGGTGTCAGGTAAACGTTTGCCAACAAGGGAGATATTATCCCGCCCTGTGGTGTACCCATTTCGTTTAATGCTGTTTCGCTCATAATACCGGCTCGTAACATTTGTTTTACCATCATTAGGATTCTTCTGTCATGAATGCCAAAGGACCAAAGTATCTTTAGTAGTTTTGAGTGATTGACTTTATCGAAGAATTTTGAAATGTCTCCCTCGATGACCCAGTGAAATCCTGTTTTTTGTGCTATATCCGTTACCCTAGCTAGAGCATTTTCTGTGCTCCTCCATGGTCTGAAACCATAAGAGTGTTCGAAGAATTGTGCCTCGCAGATTGGTTCGAGTATATTCCTAATACATTCTTGGATAACTCTATCTACGATTGTTGGTATTCCTAGAGGACGTGTATCACCGTTTCCTTTTGGAATATTTACTCTCCTAACTAAGTCGGGTTGGTAGTTTTTGAATTCTGCTTTTACCATTCGGATTATCTTCTTAAAATCTTTTTTCAGGATGTTCTCAGCCATAGTTTCTCCATTTACTCCGGGTGTATTGCTACCCTTGTTGCTTTTAAGTTTATGGATGGCAGAAAGTATAACGGGTTCACTACTCGCTACTTCTAAGATGTTGGTGAAGTGTGGTTGTTTTCCTTCTTCAAGATAGTTGCGTGTTTTGGCAAAGATTGTTTCTTTCAGTTTTTGTGTTTCTTCCTCGGTTTTAGGTATGCTAAGTTTCATATGACAATTCACCTCTACAATTCAAGATTGTTTCGGTTTACACTGCCTTTGTAATTGATTCTCAACGGAGATTCTCAGCAATTTTCGTTGTATTGAGTTTGATTAGAACTTGACTATGCCCCTTCGCTCCGCACCCATTACGGTGCTTCAACGCTACTACGGGCTGCTGTCAGTCAATTTAAGAGAGTCATTTCCTACTCTCAAGACTTCACCGGGCTCCTCCCTCAGTCTGCTGACCTTCCCACGTTCCACATCTCACTATCCTTTTATTATAGTCGTTTTAGGTTCTCCCTCTGACCCGCCTCCAGGCACATCGAAAACAGTTTAATCGATATACTGAGTATCCTACGAATGGATACCCGCAGTTACACCCCCAAAAGATAGGGTAACCGCTAGAGGTCTACCGCAAGCGGTAGCCATCACCTCGCGATGATATTGTCCTTACGAGCCTTTCCCAACGGGAGTTCGTGTTCCTAACCATGACAACTTTTACAGGACCCCCACCCTTACTAACATCTACTTGAGATGCTTCCAGGATGTCCTTAGCGAGCTCTCTGACTCTTCCTCTGTGAGAGATTTAGAGCCAGTCGCGGTGTTCAGGGCTTTTCACTCATTACTGTTCTGAGTGGAAGAGGTTTTCACTCTTCGTGTCGTGTGATGTAGTTCTCGTGATGAAATCACTTTGACTACTGTCTTTGTTATTTCTTCACGGGATGGTTTTATTCGTCATTTCTGACGAGGTTGTCCATCAACGTGGCGCACCTTTCGGGAACATGTACTTGATCTTTTTACACGACTCGATATACCATGCCGGCACACTGTTCTTTTTCATCTCTTCTTCAAATTCAGGCGTTAAGCCTTTTCCTTTACGCACAGACTCCATAATTTTGAACGCGAGGGATGGTTCAAGTCCTTGATAGATCAAGTAAACCATGATGTCATCTCGACAGCCGATTACATCGCTCAGTTGACAAGTTCCTGCTTGAATTAGTTCCTGTGCGTTACCAAGCCAGACGTCTGTTCCGTGGGACAGACCTGAGATCTGTACCAGTTCAGAAAACGTAGAAGGCTTCGTCTCTTCTAACATCTGTCGTACAAAGCGGGTTCCAAACTCAGGAATTCCAAGCGTCCCTGTCTTACAGTCGATTTGTTCCTGTGTGACCCCAAGTGACTCTGTGCCACTAAAGATTTTCATCACTTCAGGATCGTCGGTTGGAATCGTTTTTGGATCAATGCCTGATAAGTCTTGAAGCATTCGAATAACCGTTGGATCATCGTGACCAAGAATATCGAGTTTCAATAGATTGTCGTGGATGGAGTGGAAGTCAAAATGTGTTGTCTTCCAACTAGAATCCTGTGCATCTGCAGGGAACTGGATTGGCGAGAAGTCGTAAATATCCATGTAATCGGGTACTACGATGATTCCCCCTGGGTGTTGCCCTGTGGAACGTTTGACTCCCGTACATCCTTTTACTAGACGGTCTACTTCGGCCCCGCGCATTACAAGATTGTGATCAGACGCATATCCTTTCACGTATCCGTAAGCGGTCTTCTCAGCAACCGTACCAATTGTCCCGGCACGGAACACATTGTCTTCTCCAAAAAGTTCCTTCGTATAATTGTGAGCTGTGGGCTGGTACTCTCCACTAAAGTTCAAGTCGATATCGGGAACTTTATCTCCTTTAAATCCTAAGAATGTTTCGAAAGGGATATCCTGTCCGTCTTTTTTATAGAGAATGTTGCAGTCGGGACATTCCTTATCCGGTAAGTCATAACCAGACCCTACAGAACCGTCTTGGAAGAACTCAGACTTTTTACACTCCGGACATACATAATGCGGAGGCAATGGATTCACTTCCGTGATGTCTGTCAAGGTAGCTACCAGAGAGGAACCAACCGACCCACGTGAACCAACTAGATAGCCATCATCCAGTGATTTTTTAACAAGCTTATGAGAGATCAAATAGATGACTCCAAATCCATGCCCAATAATAGATGTCAGTTCTTTTTCAATTCGAGCTGAGACGATTTCAGGTAGTTCGTCCCCGTATATCTCTTTCGCACGAGTATAGGTCAATTCTTTGATTTCATCATCTGCTCCTTCGATTTTTGGAGCAAACAAGTCATCTTTAATTGGTTTAACGTCACCGATTCGATCAGCAATGGCTTGTGAGTTTTCAACCACAATCTGATGCGCCGTCTCTTTTCCTAAGAAATCAAAAGCTTCAAGCATTTCATCAGTTGTCCGGAAGTGAACTTTTGGAAGTTCATGACGGTTTAGAGGATTGGCTCCTCCCATCCCGCTAACTAAGATCTTTCGGTAGATGGCATCATTCTCTGTAAGATAATGCACGTTCCCAGTGGCCACAACTGGCTTATTAATGCGTTTACCAAGTTTGATCATTTTACGAATGATGTCTTCTAAGTTCCATTCATCACGAACAAGTTCCAATTCAATAAGGTGTTGGTACACATCCTTTGGATGCACTTCTAAATAATCATAGAACTTCGCAATCTGCTCCACTTGTTCTAGTGGTTTTTGCATGAGCCCCTCAAAGACCTCACCTTTGTCACAACCGGAACCGATCAGTAAGCCTTTGCGGTATTTTTGTAGTGTTGAACGTGTAATTCGAGGTACACGATAAAATGTTTTTACATGAGATAGCGAAACTAAATGGAAGAGATTTTTCAAGCCTTCGTCATTTACTGCAAGAATTGTACAGTGCGAAGGTCTCCCTCGCTTGTAGGCATCGCCTTCACCCACATAGTCATTTAATTGATTGTGATTGGTAATACCTCTTTGTTCCGCTTCTTTTAATAAGTGTAAAAGTAAATATCCAGTAGCTTCACAGTCATAAATTGCTCGGTGAGCCTGGGTCAATTCGATGTTGAACTTTTTAGCAAGCGTTCCTAACCGGTGATTTTTCATCTCTGGATGCAAAAAGCGCGCAAGCTCTAATGTATCGATGATGGGATGGTCGGACGTTTCAATCCCTGTCTTACGATACGCTTCGTATAAAAAGCCCATATCAAATGAAGCATTATGAGCTACGACAATCGCATCTCCAATGAATGCATGAAACTCTTTTGCTACTTGATCCAGTTCAGGAGCATCTCGAACCATGTCATCTGTAATCCCTGTCAATTCAATCGTAGTAGCAGATAACGTTTGGTGCGGGTTAACGAACCGTTCGAACTTATCTACTATAGCGCCGTCACGTATCTTCACAGCAGCAAGCTCAATGATTTTGTCATAAGTCGCAGATAGACCCGTTGTCTCTACGTCAAATACGATAAAGTCAGCGTGCTCTAGATTTCGGTCAACCGGCTCATAAGCAATGGGTACACCGTCATGAACTAGACTTGCCTCTAGACCATAAATGACTTTGATGCCGTTTGCTTTTCCAGCAGCATAAGCGTCAGGAAACGCCTGGACATTCCCGTGATCGGTAATGGCAACTGCAGGATGTCCCCATTTGGCCGCTTGTTTGATCAACTCTCCAACTGGAGTGACCGCATCCATAGCACTCATAGGTGAATGCATATGGAGCTCAACTCGTTTTTGTCCTTCAGGAGCTTTGTCTTGCTTCACTTCCGGACGAATTTCATTCATATCTTGAGCCATCATGATCAAATCACGAACGAATGTATCGTTTTGCACAGATCCTCTCGTACGGATCCACATGCCTTTTTTCAGACGCTCCATCATCTGGACATCTTCTTTATCTCTTGAGAACATTTTAACAAGGATCGAATCCGTATAATCTGTAACTTTTGCTGTCAGTAAAGAACGCCCACTTCGGAGTTCCTTGATTTCTACATCAAAGACGTATCCTTCGATTGTTATGCGTCGCTCCTCATCTTGAATGCGACGAATTTCCACGACTGGCTCGTCGTGCTTGATTTGAACACCCAATTGGAATGGACCTTGTGGCACATTCTCATCTGAAGTGTTTTGTTCACGGTTCATTTGGTCAGCAAGAGCTTTCCGGCTCAGTTCTTCTTCTTCTTGACGCTTCTGTTCAAAGAACTGACGCTGCATTTCAGCAAGTTTTTCCGTATTCTCCTCTAGCACACAATCAAACCGAACCGAGTGAATGCCGAGTTTTTGATAAGCACCTGCAAGAGACGGGAAGTACTTTGTTTGAAGAGTACGAAGCTCGAGCTCTTGCGCGCATTTTACGCGAACAAGTTGCCCTTCTACCTGTGGTGTTTGAGAAGCAAGCAACTCTTTTAAAGGTGGACTCATCTCATAAAAGGATTCAACCACGTCAAGCCAATAAGCCGGAATTACTTCTGATAAATCATAAGGTCCCGTCAGTTGAATCTCTAGATCTACAACTGCAATGCCTTTGAAGCGCTCGACAAGACGTTTTTTAAACTCTCGAAAAATGGGGCCAGGTAAAGCGTGTTGCCCAATCAGACGGAATTTCCACAAGCGGTCTTTTTTATGTACAGTCAATTTTTCAAGTTCATAACTTTCAAATGCATTACTATAGCTATCTTCTTCTAACTCAAGTTGTTGCAATAGAAGGAGCATTTTCATTCGATTTGTTTGCATAGTGGTCCCTCCTTACCGTAAAAATAAGGGAAAGTTCAGCATGTGAACTTTCCCCAGGTCTTCATTAAAAGAAAAAGCGTTGAATATCGTTCCATGTAACGACAACCATTAATACCATCAATAACATGATGCCCACAAAGTGGACCATTCCTTCCCGTTGCTTGTCGATCGGACGGCCTCTCAATGCTTCAAATCCAAAGAATAACAAGCGGCCCCCATCTAATGCTGGTAAAGGAAGCAAGTTCATAATACCAAGATTGATACTTAGTACGGCTGTCCAGTTCATGAGGTTGAATATCCCAAACTTCGCTACTTCTTCCGTTGCTTTGTAGATGCCAACAGGTCCCGATAAATCATCGATACTGAACTGACCGGTAATCAAATTCCCAAGTAATTGGAAAATCAGTACAGTCCATTCATAGGTTTGTGTTGCTCCGTAACTAAAAGATCCTAACACTGACTTTTCAAGTGGACTTTGAATACCTATCTGCCCAATCGTTTGTTCTCCATTTTCCACAGCATTCGGTGTGATTTCAAGAGAAACCGGCTGGCCATCTCGTTCTACATCAAACGTTAGTGGTGTTTCTGGATTTTCTTGAATCGTAAGCGCCATTTCTTCCCATGAAGAAATCGCTTGTCCATCAATTGCAGTGACTTCATCTCCTTGCATCAATCCCGACTCTGCCGCTGGTGAATCTGCCATAACAGTGCTAATCAGAGGCTCATCTGTAGGAATACCTCGGAAAAGCGCAAGTGCTGTAAACACAAGAAACGCTAAAATGAAATTGAATAGTGGACCAGCAAAAATAGCAAGTGAGCGCTGGCCAACCGTTTTAGAATGGAACTGACGATCAAACGGCGCAATTAAAGATTCGCGACCAGATTCGTTCACCTTTGCATCTCGTGCAATGGAGTACCGTACAAATTGTTCGGACTCGTCATACCCTTCAATATACATGTCTTTCATTAAGTCGGCACGTTCAACTTCAAGGAAATGCATATCCGGCAAATAATTTTTTTGGTTCATTACTAGTAAATCCACTTCGCCCGCATCATTTAACCGGACACCTACTCGGTAACCTGGTTGTAAATCGATTGCGTCAAGATCTTCCCCTGCCATCCGGACGTAACCTCCGATTGGTAAAAGACGAATGGTGTAGACCGTTTCACCTTTTGTATAACCAATCAGTTTAGGTCCCATTCCAATTGCAAATTCCCGAACCATGATACCCGCTCGTTTTGCAAAAATAAAATGGCCAAGTTCATGAAAAAACACGATGGATCCAAATATCAATATAAACGCAATAGCTGTTTCCATGTTACCCCACCTTCATTTCTTACAATATGCTTAGTGTACCATGTTTTCAACCATTCTTCTTGTTTCAGCATCCACTTCTAAGATGGTTTGTAAAGATGGTTTTTCAATCACTTGATGGTTTTCGAGTGCTTTTTCAATAGCGCTATCAATAGCTAAGAAAGAAAGTTTTTCTTGCAAAAAGAGACTGACGGCAGCTTCATTGGCCGCATTTAAAACAGTTGTGGCCGTTCCGCCAATTTTACCTGCTTGAATTGCTAAGTCTAGAGCTTTGTACCGCTCAAGGTCCATCTTCTCGAAATGTAACTTTCCAATCTCTACTAGATTCAATCGTTTGCCTTGAGGTAGTGGAAAGCGGTCTGGGTATGTCAACGCGTACTGAATCGGTACTCGCATATCAGGAGTTCCTAGTTGTGCTATAACACTAGTGTCTACAAATTCAATCATGGAATGAATGATACTCTCTCGGTGCAATACGACTTCAATGTCTTCGTAAGGCATATCAAACAATACGTGAGCCTCAATGACTTCAAGCCCCTTGTTCATCATCGTCGCAGAATCAATCGTGATTTTACTTCCCATGGACCAATTAGGATGGTTGAGTGCATCTTGTACGGTCACATGTTCAAGCTCTGCTCGTGTCTTATCTCTGAAGCTACCACCAGAAGCGGTGATGATCAATTTATTGATCTGTTTTGGATTTTCTCCGTTCAAAGCTTGAAATAAAGCAGAATGTTCACTGTCTACAGGTAAAATGGCAACTTGATGTTTGCGGGCTGCTTCCATTACCAAATGACCGGCTGTAACAAGAGTCTCTTTGTTGGCAATAGCAATGGTAATACCTTTTTCAATGGCTTTTAAAGTAGGTTGTAACCCAACACTTCCAAGCACTGCATTGACAAGTAAATCCGCACCGGATTCTGCTGCGACAGCTACTAATCCTTCGGCTCCAAATAGAACAGTTGATTCAGGTAAAGCCGCTTGTACCATCTTCACATCACTCTCATTAGCTATGGATACAAGTGGAACACGAAATTCACGGGCAATCTCAATAGCTTGATTCACTTGTTGCCCAACTGAAAATGCAACTAATGTAAAATTTTCTGGGTGTGTGCGAAGTACGTCTAATGTTTGGAGACCAATGGATCCTGTTGCTCCAAGTAAACTAATCTTTTTCATCCGGCAATCTCCTCATCGATCAAACCTGTGATTTAAACAAAATGTAAAAAGTGCAGTAATGGAATTACAAATAGCAGGGAATCAAAGCGGTCTAATATACCACCGTGCCCCGGCAGCAATGTACCAGAATCTTTCACATGATAATGGCGCTTAATAGCTGATTCAGCTAAGTCACCAAACTGTCCGATGATGGACGCAGCAATGGTTACAAAGAGTAGTTGCAGAAGAGAATCTGCAAATGGGAATAACCAGTTTAATACAAAAGCAAAAACGATTGCTGCCAAGACACCACCGTAGAAGCCTTCAACAGTCTTGTTTGGAGAAATCTCAGGCCATAACTTTTTCTTACCAAACTTTCTTCCTGTGAAGTAAGCTCCAGAATCTGTCGTCCACACAATTAGCAACGCAAAGACGACGTATATTAATCCGTCCATACGTGTCTCGATTAAATAGTAGAAACCGATTCCGATATAGAGCATACCAAAAAATACAAATGCAGCATCATCGTATGTAAATGTGTTTTTTACTAACACAGCATACAAAAGCAACATAAACACTAAGACATAAACCAAAGTCATTTTGTCGTGTCCTGTCCACCCTAAAAGTGTTTCTTCATACTTTAAAGGTAATAACAGCACATATAAATTGATCAGAGCTAGCGCTCCAGGAATGGACACTAAACGTATTTGTTTCATTCGCAAAATTTCATAAAGAGCAATTGTCGCTAGCGCATAAATTGCAAGAGTAAAAGGAATACCACCTAGCCATACTAGAGGTATGAATAACGCCATCGCTACGATAGCGGTAATGATCCGTTCTTTCATTTTGTTTGTTCCTCCAGTCCGCCATAGCGTCGGTTCCGTGTTTGGTACACTTGAATCGCTTCTAATAGGCAGGCTTCATCAAAATCTGGCCACAATACATCTGTAAACCAAAACTCCGTATAAGCAAGTTGCCACAGCATGAAATTGCTTAAGCGGACTTCTCCACTCGTTCGGATCAAGAGGTCAGGTTCCACCAAATGTTTTGTCATTAAATGTTCGCTGATGCACTGTTCTGTTATATCCTCAGCAGCGAGTTCCCCTTTTTGAACAGCTTGCGTAATAGCTTTCACTGCATGTACGATTTCTGTTCGACTGCCATAGTTAAGTGCAAAATTTAAAATAAGTCCGGTATTGTGACTCGTTTCATCAATTGCTCGCTTTACGGCGCGTTGTGTATGTTGAGGAAGTGAGTCAAAATCTCCCATGATCTGTACTTGTACATTCTTTTCAATCAGTTCTGGTAAATACGTGCTTAAAAATTCTTCGGGAAGACGCATTAAAAATTCGACCTCTTTTTTAGGTCGAGACCAGTTTTCCGTTGAAAATGCATAGAGAGTGAGTACTTTTACACCGATGTCATTTGCATAGCGTGTAATTTTCCGCACCGTCTTCATGCCTTCATGATGTCCTGCTATCCGAGGAAGCGCACGTTTTGTTGCCCATCGCCCGTTACCGTCCATAATAATGGCAATGTGCTCTGGTATGGGACCAGCGATAATCTGCTCGTCGCCTTCAATTGGTGTATGCTTTTGTGTAAAAAGCTTTTTAAACATGTATAAGTTCCTCCAAACGCTCGTATCAAAACATATATATCCTATCATACCAAATTTCATACATGTTATGAGTCGAATTTTTAACTTTCATCATATGAACGCTTTTTTGGGTGGAAGGTTTCGGGACAAAAGAAAAGCATCCTCCGAAGAGGACGCTTAGGACCTAAATTTCCATGATCTCGTTTTCTTTTTCTTTCGCCAACTCATCGATTTTCGCGATGTACTGGTCTGTTAGCTTCTGAACGTCGTCTTGATAGCTGCGTAGATCATCTTCTGTGATCTCGCCATTCTTTTCAAGTTTTTTCAAATCTTCATTTCCGTCACGACGCACGTTACGAATATGAACTTTTGCTTCTTCCGCTTCTTTTTTCACAAGTTTTGCAAGGTCTTTACGACGCTCTTCCGTAAGGGCTGGAACTGCAAGACGAATGACAGAACCATCATTTGTTGGAGAAATCCCTAAATCTGATTTCATGATTGCTTTTTCGATATCATTGATTACTGTTTTATCGTAAGGCTGAATTACTAGAAGACGTGCTTCTGGAGTCGAGATTCCAGCCATTTGATTAATCGGTGTTGGAGAACCGTAGTAATCTACAGTGATTTTATCAAGAAGAGACGCATTGGCACGGCCCGCACGAATAGTTGCAATTTCGCGTGAATAGGCTTGTACCGATTTCTCCATTTTATCTTTCGTTTGATCGATAACTTGCTTCGACATTATGAATTCCTCCTTACGACAGTCCCAATAGTCTCACCGAGTGCCGCTTTTTTAATATTTCCATTTTCCATAATAGAGAATACAATAAGATCGATGTCATTGTCCATACATAGCGTAGACGCTGTAGAATCCATCACTTGAAGACCATTTTGGATGACTTCAAGGAAAGAAAGATTTTCATACTTCACAGCAGTTGGATCCACCATAGGATCTGCCGAATAGACACCATCTACATTGTTTTTCGCCATTAAAATCACATCTGCTTCAATCTCAGCGGCACGTAATGCTGCTGTTGTATCTGTTGAGAAGTACGGGTTGCCTGTACCTGCTGCGAAAATGACAACTCGGCCTTTTTCTAAATGACGAATCGCTTTACGACGGATATACGGTTCAGCTACTTGACGCATTTCAATAGATGTTTGAACTCGAGACTCTACACCTTGTTTTTCTAATGCATCTTGTAAGGCAAGTGAGTTCATCACTGTTGCCAACATGCCCATGTAATCAGCAGTAGCACGGTCCATTCCCATTTCACTACCTACTTTTCCACGCCAGATATTGCCGCCGCCCACGACTACAGCTACCTCGATACCTAAATCCACTACTTCCTTTACTTGCTCAGCAACAGATTTAATGATGGCTGGGGATAAACCGAAACCTTGCTCTCCTGCAAGTGCTTCTCCGCTCAGCTTTAATACGATTCGTTTATATTGTGGTGTCGTCATTTATATCCTCCCAGATTTTGTCTTGAAAAATAGGGAACACACAGGTGTGTTCCCTAGTGGGTTCATATGAAATTAGTTCCCTTTAACTTGGCTCATAACTTCTTCAGCGAAGTTGTCTTCACGTTTCTCGATACCTTCACCAACAGCGTAGCGAGTGAATGAAACCAACTCTCCACCAGTAGCTTTTACGAAGTCACGAACTTTTTGATCTGGGTTTTTAACGAAAGTTTGGTCTAGGACACAAACGTCTTCGAAATATTTACCAAGGCGACCTTCAACCATTTTAGCAACAATGTTTTCTGGTTTGCCTTCGTTTAATGCTTGCTCAGTTAATACTTTGCGCTCGCGCTCTACTTCGTCTTCAGAAACTTCGTCACGAGAGATGTATTGTGGGTTAAGAGCAGCGATGTGCATAGCTACATCTTTAGCTGCTGCTTCATCAGTAGTACCTTCAAGAACAGCTAGAACACCAATACGTCCACCCATGTGTAGGTATGGTCCGAATGCGTCTGCATCTGTTTTTGTTTTGATGTCGAAACGGCGAAGAGTAATTTTCTCACCGATTTTAGCTACTGCGTTTGAGATGTAGTTTTCAACAGTTGAACCGTTTTCCATAGTAGATGCTAATGCTTCTTCTACTGTTGCTGGCTCAGTTGCTAGTAAGTGTGCAGATAGATCTTTAACTACTTGTTGGAAGTTTTCGTTTTTAGCAACGAAATCTGTTTCTGCGTTTACTTCTACTAGTACTGCTTTATTTCCTTGAACTTCAATTGCAGTAATACCTTCAGCCGCGATGCGGTCTGCTTTTTTAGCTGCAGATGAAAGACCTTTTTCACGTAAGAAATCAATAGCTGCGTCCATATCACCATTTGTTTCTACTAACGCTTTTTTACAGTCCATCATACCTGCGCCTGTTTTTTCACGTAATTCTTTTACCATTTGAGCTGTAACTGCCATGTTTAGTTCCTCCTATACCGTTTATGTTCTTAAAAAAAGGTGATAAGTGGGTTGGCCGCTTATCACCTGTTCGTTTTAAAAATTACTCAGCTGCTACTTCTTCAGTATCAGCTAGCTCTTCACCTTGTTTTGCTTCAAGTAAAGCGTCCGCCATTTTACCAGTTAGAAGTTTAACAGCACGGATTGCATCGTCGTTTGCAGGGATTACGTAATCAATTTCATCCGGATCACAGTTTGTATCTACGATACCTACGATTGGGATGTGTAATTTGATTGCTTCTGCAACTGCGATACGCTCTTTGCGTGGGTCTACAACAAACATAACGTCTGGTAGAGATTTCATATCACGAACTCCGCCTAAGAATTTCACTAAGCGCTCGTGTTCTTTTTTAAGTTGAACAACTTCTTTTTTAGGAAGTACAGCGAAAGTACCGTCTTCTTCCATTTTTTCGATTTGCTTCATACGAGCAACACGCTTTTGGATTGTACCGAAGTTTGTTAACGTACCACCTAACCAACGTTGGTTGATGTAGTAGTTACCAGAACGTTCTGCTTCTTCCTTGATAGCTTCTTGTGCTTGCTTTTTCGTACCAACGAACAAGACTTTACCGCCTTCTTCGCCAACTTGACGCATGTAAGCATAAGCTTCTTCTAATTTTTTCACCGTTTTTTGAAGATCGATGATGTAAATGCCGTTACGCTCAACGAAGATATATTTCTTCATTTTTGGGTTCCAGCGGCGAGTTTGGTGACCGAAGTGTACACCAGCCTCAAGTAGTTGTTTCATAGAAATGACTGACATGATATTTCCTCCTATTGGTTTAAACTTCCGCCATTCTTCCTGTGATCAAACGACCCGTAGGCACCTGCTTGACCATCAGAACAGCGTGTATAATCATACCGTCTTATAATGTACCATACATTGGACAGCTTGACAACAAAAAAATCCGACCAAATGAATGGTCGGATGCGTTTTTTATAACTTCATGTTTTCAAGTTCTTCTAGGAACTTGTTGTTAAGGACTTTGATGTAAGTCCCTTTCATACCAAGTGAGCGTGACTCAATAACACCAGCCGACTCTAATTTACGAAGAGCGTTAACGATTACTGAACGAGTAATCCCTACGCGGTCTGCGATTTTTGAAGCAACTAGAAGTCCTTCGTTACCATTCAACTCTTCAAAGATGTGCTCAATAGCTTCTAACTCACTGTATGAAAGTGAGTTGATTGCCATTTGAACAACCGCTTTACTGCGCGCTTCAATTTCGATTTCTTCAGATTTCTCACGAAGAATTTCCATACCGACTACAGTAGCACCGTACTCAGCTAAGATTAAATCGTCGTCACCGAATGCATCTTTAATGCGAGCAAGGATCAGCGTCCCAAGACGTTCCCCACCACCATTGATTGGCACGATTGTTGTAAGACCGTCTTTGAACAAGTCTTTGTTCTCTACTGGGAAAGCAGTAAACTCACTGTCCACATCTAGGTTTGAAGAAGTTTCTGTTACTTTGAAAAGATTTTTTGTATATTCCTCTGGGAACTGACGCTCCTCGAGCATACGGATCATGCGGTCGTTATCGATCTGTTGGTTGATATCAAACCCTAAAAGTTTCCCTTTACGGCTTACGATAAATACGTTACACTCAATTACTTGTGATAACGATTCAGCCATTTCTTTAAAATTCACTTGCTGCCCTGCAGACGCTTGGAGCATGGAATTGATTTTACGTGTTTTCGTTAATAGATTCATTATGAACCTCCATCTTTAAATTTTTTCTATTTATAAAATATTCTAAAGCTTTTTAATTGTTTTTAAAACAAAAAAGTTTCATTTACAAGATAAATTGTGACAAATCTTTGTTTTTTACGATATTTTTGAGCTTACTGTCCACAAATGCAGGTGTAATATCAATATGAGCTGGTGAAATATCTGATGCTTCATACGATAAATCTTCCATCACCTTCTCCAACAGCGTATGCAAACGACGCGCTCCGATGTTATCGGTCTCCTGATTTACTTCAAAAGCAAGCTCCCCTAAGCGGTCAATCGCTTCATCCGTAAATGCCACTTCAATACCTTCTGTAGCAAGCAACGCTACATATTGCTGAATCAAGGAATGATTCGGCTCTTTTAAAATTCTCACGAAATCGTCTTTCGATAACTTTTCGAGTTCCACGCGAATCGGAAAACGACCTTGTAGTTCCGGAATCAAATCAGATGGTTTTGCCATGTGGAACGCACCAGCTGCGATGAATAAAATATAATCTGTCTTCACTGCACCATATTTTGTAGATACGGTAGACCCTTCAACAATCGGTAAAATATCTCGCTGAACCCCTTCACGAGAGACGTCTGCGCCGTGACCAGATTTTGCGGCAATCTTATCAAATTCATCAATAAAGATGATGCCGTCTTGTTCTGCCTTTTCGATAGCCGCTTGATTCACTTCATCGCTATCGAGAAGCTTAGCTGCTTCTTCTGTAATCAGTGCTTTACGGGCATCCTTCACTTTCATCTTGCGCTTCTTCTTTTTCTTAGGCATCAGATTCGATAGCATATCTTGCATTTGAGCGCCTTGCCCTTGATCTGCGCCTGGCATCATATCAAACAAAGAAGGTACAGATTCGGTTACTTGAATCGTGACTTCCTCTTCTTCTAGAAGCCCTGCTTTTAGCTTTTCTGCAATTTCACTTCTCTTGATCCGAACCGTGCTGTCTTCTTCCTCTTCTTGTTCCATCCGGCCTCCAAGGAGTGTTTCAAAAGGATTGCTTGGATTAGATTTCTTTTTTAATGAAGGAACTAAATATTTTACTAATTGTTCTTCAGCAAGACGTTCTGCTAAAGGACGCACTTGTTCCATCTTTTCTTCTTTCACTAAGCGAATAGACGCTTCGACCAAATCACGTACCATAGACTCCACATCTCTACCCACATAGCCGACTTCTGTAAACTTGGTCGCTTCCACTTTGATGAAAGGAGCACGAGTTAGCTTTGCGATACGGCGAGCAATTTCTGTCTTACCAACTCCAGTAGGCCCAATCATCAACATGTTTTTTGGAACGACTTCTTGTTGCATCTCTTCTGACAGCATCTTCCGACGGTAGCGATTACGAAGTGCTATGGCAATAGCCTTCTTTGCTTCGTCTTGGCCGATAATATAGCGGTCTAAATAAGCTTTAGTCTGTTTAGGCGTTGTTTCTTTCGTCATGATCAATCGCCTCCAAAATAATATTATGGTTTGTGAATACACAGATATCTGCTGCTGTTTCAAGTGCTGCTTGGGCAATTTCTTTAGCTGTGAGAGCTTCCCCACTAAATTTCTTTAGTGCTCGACCTGCAGCTAGAGCGTAATTGCCACCTGACCCTATGGAAAGAATTCCATCATCTGGCTCTATTACTTCTCCTGTACCTGAAACGAGCAGTAACGTGTCTTTATTCATCACGAGTAGCATGGCTTCTAATTGACGTAGCATTTTATCCCCTCGCCACTCTTTTGCTAATTCTACAGCTGCACGCTGCAAGTTGCCGTTATACATCTCCAGCTTCGCTTCAAACTTCTCAAATAGCGTGAATGCATCCGCTACAGAGCCTGCAAAACCTGCCACAACCTGACCACCGAATAGTCTTCGGACTTTTTTCGCTGTATGTTTCATGACGACTTGGTTTCCTAGAGTCACCTGACCATCGCCTGACATGGCAGACTGCCCTTTATGTTGAATCGCGAATATCGTTGTTGCGTGGATTGCCATTTGGATAACCTCCTATGCACGTGGATGTGCATTTTTATATGTGGAAAGCAAATGATCTTTTGTAACATGTGTATAAATTTGAGTCGAACTCAGACTACTATGCCCTAAAAGCTCCTGAACTGTTCGCATATCAGCCCCATTGTTCAACAGATGCGTTGCAAATGTATGACGAATCATATGAGGATAGATAGATTTCGTGAGCGTACTCTTCTTCACAATCTGCTGCAAGATATGGCGGACACCCATCTCAGTCAGAGGGTCTCCCCTATGATTAACAAAGACCACCGCGTGATCCTTGGCTTTCATTAAACGAGGACGAGCTGTCTCTAAATAAGTTTCAAGCGCACTTTGTGCAAAGCTGCCAAGAGGAATGTACCGCTCTTTTCTTCCTTTTCCCATCACACGAACAATGCCATATGACAAGTCGAGAGCGTCTCGTTCAAGATTTGTCAGTTCACTGACGCGCATGCCAGTCGCATAGAGAAGTTCAAGTAAGGCCATGTTGCGAAGGTCCAGCGGTTGTTCACCTTGTGCGGCTTCAAACAATGCTTGAAGTTCTTCTTCATAAAAGAACTGCGGAAGCTTTTTCTGTTGTTTTGGATGAAACAACGCTTGGAATGCATCTGAATTCACTTGAAGCTCTTTTGATAAATAAGAGAAAAATGTCCGGATAGCCGAAATTTTGCGGGAGATGGTCGTGCGCGCAAGCTTTTGATCATATAGTCTCGTCACAAATAGTCTGGCATGGACATACTCAACTTCTTCAAAAGAAGAAATAGCTTCTTCTTGAAGAAACTGTACAAATTGCTGAAGATCCGTTTCATATTCTTTTACAGTATGCGGAGAATAGTTTTTATCTAACTGAATGTATTCCAGAAAACCTTGCAATTCCTGCGATTTCATTGTGCATCCTCCTCCACGTAAAAACCCCTAAGATTATACCAATCTCTAGGGGCTCAAGCAATTAAAGTGAATTACTCTTCACAAAATTTTGAATTGTTGTCAAAGCTCGGTCGGCTAATTTCTCAGACTTCACCTTTTTATCGCGGATGCGCTCTGGTAATGCTGGGAAAAGACCGAAATTGATATTCATCGGTTGGAAGTTTTTTGAATCGGCTTCTGTAATGTAACGAGCCATGCTTCCTAAAGCCGTCTCAGGAGGAAGAACAATTGGCTCTTCTCCTAAAACAAGACGCGCTGCATTAATTCCCGCTAGTAAACCAGACCCTGCCGACTCTACGTATCCTTCTACGCCAGTCATTTGTCCTGCAAAGAAAATCTTTTTATCGGCTTTCAACTGATACGTCGGTTCAAGAACCGTAGGAGAGTTGATAAACGTGTTGCGATGCATAACGCCATATCGTACAATTTCCACATTCTCAAGTCCTGGGATCAATTGAAGAACCTCTTTTTGTGGTCCCCATTTAAGGTGCGTCTGAAAACCAACGATGTTGTAAAGAGTTCCAGCCGCGTCATCTTGACGAAGTTGAACCACTGCAAATGGACGCTTGCCAGTTTTCGGATCTTCAAGTCCTACTGGTTTCATTGGTCCGAATAGTAATGTCTTGCGACCACGAGACGCCATCACTTCTACAGGCATACAACCTTCAAAGTAAATTTCTTTTTCAAACTCTTTTAGTGGCACAACTTCCGCCTCTAAAAGGGCCTCGTAGAATCGGTCAAATTCTTCTTCTGTCATCGGACAGTTGAGGTAAGCTGCTTCGCCCTTATCGTAACGAGACTTCAGATACACTTTTTCCATATCGATACTATCTTTTTCGATGATCGGTGCTGCCGCATCATAAAAGTACAGGTAATCTTGACCTGTCAACTCTTTTACTTTTTCTGCAAGCGCCGGTGATGTCAAAGGACCTGTAGCAATAATTGTGATGCCATCTGGAATCTCTGTGACTTCTTCGTTGATCACTTCAATGTTAGGGTGGTTGCGAATTGTGTCCGTTACTCGACCAGCAAAGTCATGACGGTCTACTGCTAAAGCGCCTCCTGCAGGCACGGAACTGTTGTCTGCTGACTTGATAATCAACGAGTCGAGCATACGCATCTCTTCTTTGATGACACCAACTGCGTTTGTCAATGTGTTGGCACGTAATGAGTTAGAACAAACGAGTTCCGCAAATTTATCTGTATGGTGCGCGGGCGTCTGTTTCACCGGGCGCATTTCATAAAGTTTTACTTGAATGCCACGTTTTGCTAATTGCCAAGCCGCTTCACTACCTGCAAGACCGGCTCCGATTACATGTACTGTCTGATTCATAAGATGATTGCCTTCTTTCTAGCTTTGTACTTCTTCTTTATAATCACAAGACACACATTGAATTTGAATGCCTTTTTTCAGTTTTTTCTCCACAAGAAGTGCTTCACACTTCGGACATGGACGGTTGATTGGTTTATCCCAAGAGACAAAATCACATTCCGGGAACTGATCGCAACCGTAGAAAATACGTTTGGTTTTACTTTTTCTCTCTAACAGCTGTCCTTTTTTACAAGTTGGACATGGAACTCCTATTTCTTTGACGATTGCTTTTGTATTGCGGCAATCTGGGAAGTTGCTACACGCCATGAACTTGCCATAACGCCCTAATTTGTAGACCATAGGTGAACCACACTTCTCACAGTCTTCTCCTGTCGGTTCATCTTTGATTTCGATTTTTTCCATCTCTTCATCTGCATGTTTGATGTGTTTTTCGAAGTCCACATAGAAGCGGTCAATCAAGTTCACCCATTCAATCTGCCCATCTTCTATTCGGTCTAAGTCTTGCTCCATCTGAGCAGTGAACTCGATATCGATGATATCAGGGAAGAACTCAATCATGAGTTCATGCACGATTGTACCTAATTCTGTTGGTACAAAACGTTTCGTTTCAAGCGTGACATAGCCTCGCTTTTGAATCGTATCCAATGTCGGTGCATACGTTGACGGACGACCTATACCTAGCTCTTCTAGTGTCTTGACAAGACGCGCCTCCGTATAGCGTGGAGGTGGTTGCGTGAAGTGTTGCTTCGGTTCAATGGCAGAAGCTTTCACTTTTTCGCCTTCAGCGAGGTCTGGAAGTAACTTGTCTTTGTCATCGACTTGGTCGTCAGAACCTTCCACGTATACTTTCATGAACCCTGCAAACTTCACTTGTGAGCCGTTTGCGCGGAACATCACATCTTGGTTGACGAGGTCGACAGCTACTGTATCCAGTACAGCAGGTGACATTTGACTAGCAATGAAACGCTCCCAGATTAACTTGTACAAGCGGTACTGATCACGTGACAAAATAGCTTTTACTTCATCTGGTGTTCTCAAGGCACTTGTAGGTCGAATCGCTTCGTGGGCATCTTGTGTCTTTTTCGAAGATTTTGCTGCCTGAGTAGTTGAATTAAATTCTTTGCCGTATTTTTCTTCGATGTAGCCTGAAGCTTCTATTTTAGCGCTATCAGAAATTCGAGTCGAGTCTGTACGCATATATGTGATCAAACCGACCGTTCCTTGTTTCTTTCCAAGGTCGATTCCTTCATAGAGCTGCTGTGCAAGCATCATCGTCTTACGAGCTCGGAAGTTCAGTTTACGTGCTGCTTCTTGTTGAAGCGACGATGTCGTGAATGCTGGAGATGGATTGCGTTTGCGTTCCTTCTTCACGACTTTCTCTACTGTAAACTGTTTGCCTTTCATCGACTTTAATACAGCGTCTACTTCTTCTTTAGAAGTCAGTTTTTTCTTTTCTTTTGTTGTTCCGTAATACATGGCGTCGAACACGCTTTTCCCTTTTTCAAAGGCGCCTTCAATTGACCAGTACTCTTCTGGAACGAATTGTTTGATCTCATTCTCACGGTCGATGATTAAACGTAACGCTACGGATTGAACGCGACCTGCAGAAAGGCCTTTTTTGACTTTCTTCCATAGTATTGGGCTGATGTTGTACCCTACAAGACGGTCAAGAACACGTCGCGCTTGTTGTGCATCGACTAAATCACGGTTTAATGGTCGTGGATGCTTAAACGATTCGATGACCGCATCTTTTGTGATCTCATTGAACACAACACGGCAATCAGAATCTGCATCAATGGAAAGCGCATTAGCAAGGTGCCATGCAATAGCTTCCCCTTCTCTGTCGGGGTCAGCCGCGAGATAGATTTTTTTCGCTTTTTTGGCAGCTGTCTTGAGTTCTTGAAGAACAGGGCCCTTTCCACGAATCGTTATATATTTTGGTTGGTAGTTATTCTCTACATCGACACCCATCTGACTACGTGGTAAATCAATGACGTGTCCTACTGATGCTTTCACTTTATACTTTTTCCCCAAATACTTTTCTATGGTCTTCGCTTTGGCTGGGGACTCTACAATGACTAGATAATCTGACATAATTGGCCTCCTTTAAATAGAAGGTAATCCGCTTCACGATAAAAACAAATACCTGAAGCAAAATGTATAACAGTTTTCCACTGATTGCAAGGCTTTTCATCTCACGAAGTTTTTTTGCGTCCCCAAAATGTGGTGTAAATCTTCTATTGAATGGAGCAATTGAGCCCCTTGTTGAAGTAAAAAATGAGGCCCTGCACTGAGGGGAGAATCAATCCTTCCAGGCACTGTAAAAACTTCTTTACCAAGGTCCAAAGAGAACTCAACCGTGGACATGGTGCCGCTCTTTTTCTCAGCCTCAGTCACAAGCAATCCGTCAGACAATGCACTGATAATACGATTTCTTGCGATAAATTGGTGAGGAGAAATAGCTGTATGCGGAGGATACTCGCTAATAACTAGATGATGATTTACAAGTCGTTCAAATAATTTACGATTTGACGGAGGATAGATAAATTGAAACCCGGACCCTAATACGGCTACTGTGCTCACGTCATGTGAAAGTGCCGCTTCATGAGCCATCGTATCTGCTCCAACTGCCATTCCACTGCAGATTCCCCAGTTCTGTTCTTTAAAATACGGCATAAAATGTGCAATGCATTCTTTAGAATAGGAAGTAGCTTTTCTAGAACCAATGATAGCCATTGTACGTTTTTGAAGTAACTCGGCGTGGCCTTTTATATAAATCACAGCAGGAGGATCATGTAATTCCTTGAGACGAGCTGGATAGGAAGTGTCGAATATAGTGATAGGTGTGATAGTGTGTTGTTCGTAGTAGAGATCGAAAGGAAACGTTGAGGCCTCGGGCCATTTTTGAAGGACAACATTAGGGATATTAGGTATCTCTGTAGGAAATGGGTGTGAAGAGGTCAAATAATCGAAGATTGGTCGGAGACGGTTCCATGGCCAAGGGATCAGGCTGTGCAGTGCGAGCAATTGCTGACGTTTGTTCACAAGTCACCTCTTTAGTAGATTTGGGGATAAAAAAAGATACGGCGGCTGCCGTATCTTTTATATTAGTGTGTTTTACAAGCGTCGTAAAGACCTGCTTCTTTAATTGCTTCAATTAAAGTTTCTCCGATTACAGATGGAGTTGCAGCTACTTTCATACCCGCTTCTTTCATTGCGCTGATTTTACCTTCAGCTGTACCTTGACCACCAGAGATGATTGCTCCTGCGTGGCCCATACGTTTTCCTGGAGGTGCAGTTTGTCCACCGATGAAGCCGACAACTGGTTTCTTCATGTTAGCTTTGATCCACTCAGCTGCTTCTTCTTCTGCAGTTCCACCGATTTCACCGATCATGACGACAGCATATGTGTCTTCATCTTCGTTGAACTCTTTAAGAACATCGATGAAGTTTGTTCCGTTAACTGGGTCTCCACCAATACCTACAGCAGTAGTTTGGCCGATTCCTTCTTGAGTTAACTGGTGAACCGCTTCATACGTAAGTGTACCAGAGCGAGAAACCACTCCGACGTGACCTTTTGTATGGATGTAACCAGGCATGATTCCAATTTTACACTCGTCAGCTGTGATAACACCTGGGCAGTTAGGACCGACTAAGCGAGTCTTTTTACCTTCCATGTAGCGTTTCACTTTGACCATGTCTAGAACTGGGATGTGCTCTGTGATACAGATAGCCATATCTAGTTCAGCATCTACAGCTTCTAAGATTGCATCTGCAGCGAATGGTGCAGGTACATAGATAACAGATACATTAGCGCCTGTAGCTTTAACAGCTTCTTCAACAGTGTTGAATACTGGAACGCCTTCTACTTCTGTGCCGCCTTTACCAGGAGTCACACCTGCAACGATTTTTGTACCGTACTCAATCATTTGTTTTGTATGGAAAAGAGCAGTTGAGCCCGTGATTCCTTGAACGAGTACTTTCGTATCTTTATTAATATATACGCTCATTTTATCTCCCTGCCTTTCTTATCCTACAAGTTTCACGATTTTTTGTGCGCCGTCTGCCATTGAATCTGCAGCAATAATATTCAAGCCAGATTCGTTCAGCATTTTCTTACCTAAGTCAACGTTCGTACCTTCAAGACGAACAACAAGTGGTACTTGTAGTCCTACTTCTTTAGCAGCGATGATGACACCTTCAGCAATAACGTCACACTTCATGATACCGCCAAAGATATTAACGAAAATACCTTTTACGTTTTTATCTGAAAGGATGATTTTGAATGCTTCAGTTACTTTCTCAGCTGTAGCACCGCCCCCAACGTCAAGGAAGTTAGCGGGTGAGCCGCCGTAGTAGCTGATCGTATCCATTGTAGCCATTGCAAGACCTGCACCATTAACCATACAACCGATGTTGCCATCTAAAGAGATGTAGCTTAGGTCATATTTTGATGCTTCGATTTCTTTTGCATCTTCTTCATCGTAATCACGCATTTCCATGATTTCCGGATGACGGTACAATGCGTTCGCATCGAAGTTGAATTTCGCATCAAGAGCGATAACTTGATCGTCGCCAGTTACAACTAGTGGGTTGATTTCCACGATAGCTGCATCTTTTTCAACGTATACTTTGTAAAGACCCATCATGAATTTAACAGCTTTGTTTACAAGCTTAGCTGGGATGTTCATGTTGAACGCCATACGACGAGCTTGGAATCCTGTTAGGCCGACTACTGGATCAATTTCCTCGTAGAAAAGTCTTTCAGGTGTGTTAGCTGCTACTTCCTCGATATCCATTCCGCCTTCTTCAGAACCCATAAGAGTTACTCGTGAAGTTGCACGATCTAATACAAGGCCGATATAATATTCTTTTGCAATATCGCTACCTTCTTCGATGTAGATACGTTTCACTTCTTTACCTTCTGGACCTGTTTGGTGCGTCACAAGAACTTTACCTAAAAGTTCTTTTGCGTATTCACGGACTTCATCAAGATTTTTGGCAATCTTAACTCCGCCAGCTTTACCGCGACCACCTGCGTGAATTTGTGCTTTGACAACTGTTACTGCTGAGCCTAATTCTTTTGCTGCTTTCACTGCTTCTTCAGGTGAGAAAGCAACGATTCCATTTGGCACGGCAACTCCATATTGACGTAGCAATTGTTTTCCCTGGTATTCATGGATATTCATTGTGCGTCCTCCAATCGAACTATTGAGTTTACTACCTTCCCCATTGTATAAAACCTGTCACAATATGTCCATAAAAGTCTGAAACTGCGAATTTTCAAATTTCTCTCATTTTGCAACAAGTGACTTTATAGGCTCGAATGAGCGTCGGTGCTCCTCACATATGCCGTGCTCTTCAATTGCTTGCAAGTGAGAGGGCGTTCCATAGCCCGCATGTTGCTCAAAACCAAATTGAGGATACTTGAGCCCTAGTTCTTCCATATACGCGTCACGGGTCGTTTTTGCGAGAATGGAGGCTGCCGCAATCGATAGACTTTTCGCATCTCCTTTAATAATGGCATGACACGGCTGTGTCACAGGTAAGGGCATGGCATCCGATACTATAATAGTTGGCGTTTGTTCCAGTTGCTCAATTGCGAGTACCATGGATTGTTTTGTGGCTTCGTAAATATTGAGTTGATCGATTTGTTCACGTGATTGAATATGTATTGCATAATGGAGAGCGTGTTGTCGTATAAGCTCTGCAAGATGTTTTCGTGCTTCTTTAGTAAGTTGTTTGGAGTCATTGACTTCCCAGAGTGCGGTCGTATCTTCCGGTAAAATGACGGCAGCAGTAACGACAGGTCCTGCGAGGGGGCCTCTCCCTGCTTCGTCGACTCCTGCTACGATTCCTTCGCCAAAGGAGCGATCGAATGCGGTGCGCTCAAGATAGTCCGACCAGCGTTGCTCGCGCTTGGCTAATCTACGGTCCCAGCTTGTGATGAGCTTTTGGACGCCGCTACGCGTGTCTTGCCGGAGTGCACTAAGCCATTCGGTTTCTTGCTCAAGCAGTTTTAGCTTTTCTTTGATTGTTTGAATCGACTCCATTTCATCGACCCCTTTCTTTTAAAAAATATAGTTTAACTAGTTAGCTGAGAGCGTTCGGAAAAGACACGCTTATCTGTGGGAGTAGCCATCAGAATTCTATATTTGTGTAGCGAGTTTCACCTGAGAAGCCCCTTTCCAAGGGGAGAACCTTGAAGCCTCCCTCGTCGTGAACAAAGCTTCGCTTTACTCCTGCGGGGTCTCCGAGAACCTCTTAATTCCCTGGGAAAGAGGCATCTCAGGTTCAAAATTATGTATGTTCTCGAATCCATTTTATTTGAAAGCGAAAAAGCGTGCCGTAGATCTTGGGGCTGTTTCCTAAAGGATCAGGTCGATGCCGGATATCACCCGTGTCGCTTCATCCGTGAAGCGATTGGGAAGATTCGGCACGGCCCTTCTGGAAACAGTGCCAAGTCAGGCACGATTTAAGCGTAAAAGTCGGTTCAGCTGTTAAAAAATTTTATAAAAGAACACTTTAGCTTTCTCAATTTAATTTCTAGACCTAGCAAAAAACCCCTTGGATCAGTCCAAAGGGTCTTGTTCTTCCACAAAATCAAATGTTAACCTGCCAAGATATTCATTCCGAACATCACGCACAATGAGTTCTGCCACTGCATCATAATCGATCTCTCCACCAGCAGCATACGTCTTCCGTAACTGACCAATGTGAGAAAATACCGCTTCCAAGTCATCCCCGACCGTAGTCATCTGATAGCGCTCTTGCAAACGCTCCGGATAATGCTCTTCTAAGAAACGAAGTGCGTAGACTGCCAAATCTTCCATTCGAAGCACAGCGTCTTTAATCGCTCCAGAAAGGGCTAATTTAAAGCCAATCTGCTGGTCTTCAAACTTCGGCCAAAGAATCCCTGGTGTATCAAGAAGTTCTAGTTCTTTTGCAATCTTGATCCACTGCTGCGACTTCGTAACACCTGGTGTGTTCCCTGTACGAGCAATGTTCTTTTTAGCAAAGCGGTTGATCAAAGTCGATTTCCCAACGTTTGGAATTCCGAGAATCATGGCACGGATGGCTCTCGGCTTCATGCCTCGTGCTTTCATTCGGTCAAATTTTGGCTGAAGCAGCACTTTTGTTTCTTTCAATACTTTTTGAAGATCTTTGCCTTCAAAAGAATTGATGGCCACTGCTTGAATGCCGTGATCTGCGAAATACTGAATCCATTTGACTGTCTGCTTTTCATCTGCCATGTCAGCTTTCGTCAAAATCATCAACTTGATTTTCTGATGGACGATCTGTTCGAGCATCGGATTGCGTGATGACACAGGTAAACGTGCATCGACTAATTCAAATACGATATCTACTAATTTTAAGTTTTCTGTTACTTCCCGACGGGCTTTCGCCATATGGCCAGGGAACCATTGAATGGTCATGTAATCACCTTTACTCTATAATGGTCGCATCTTGAAGAGGCCAGAAAATCAGATTGGTCGTTCCAATAATTTCATTTTGGGGAACAAGACCAATGTGGCGGCTATCCTTTGAATAGCGGCGGTTGTCTCCCATAACGAAGAAATAGCCTTCTGGAATTTCCGACATATTCGTTTGCTCTTCAAGTGTAAAATCTTCCGTTAGAGTTCCTTCTGTAATTTCAGCTTTCTTTTCTTCTAAATATGGCTCATCAATGGGTTCTCCATTGATATAGAGTTGGTCATCTTTATAGGCAACATGGTCTCCAGGAAGACCAATGATGCGTTTAATATAGTTTTTTTGTTCAGGTGCATGGAATACGACTATCTCAAACCGTTCAGGAGTTCCAATTTCATAGCCAATCTTGTTGACGACCATGCGGTCTCCATCATGTAATGTTGGCATCATTGATTCACCGTCCACCACTATTGGTGTGAACAAGAAGAACCGGATGATGGCCGCAATACTGAATGCGATCAAGATGGCTTTTGCCCATTCCCATACTTCATTTTTCTTTTTAGTTGTTTCCATAGTAGCTCGCTCTCCCCTCAGCTTCTATCTTACAAAAATTACAGGGTTTTCTCTACTGTTAGCCTTGCCCAAATAAAAATACTGTATGCTGTCTTGCGACAACATACAGTATTCCAATTAGCGAAGTTCTTTAATACGAGCTGCTTTACCACGTAGGTTACGTAGGTAGTACAATTTCGCACGACGTACTTTACCACGACGAACCACTTCAAGACGTGCAATCTTTGGTGTGTGTACAGGGAATGTACGCTCAACGCCTACACCAGAAGAAATTTTACGAACTGTGAAAGTTTCGCTGATACCGCCGCCACGACGTTTGATTACAACACCTTCGAACATCTGTAAACGTTCACGAGTACCCTCGACAACTTTAACGTGTACACGTACAGTGTCTCCAGGACGGAATGTTGGTAGGTCAGAACGAAGCTGATCTTTTGTAATCTCTGAAATAATGTTTTGCATAATCATTTCTCTCCTTATACGAATGCTCTTACACGCATATCCGCTGCAGCGGAACATCCAAAATAGGTGCAACTTATAAGAAGCACATCAGTCATCATAGCACAAAGTTTGACAAGTTGCAATACTTGTCAGTTAGATTTTAAGGTTTTTAAATAAGCTTGGTCTTGTTCGGATAAGTTTGCCGTTTCCAGTAAATCTGGACGGCGTTCAAATGTCCGTTTCAAGGATTGTTCACGACGCCACTGCTCAATCTTTGCATGATTTCCAGACAACAAGACATCTGGTACCTTCATACCGTTGAAATCAGCAGGACGTGTGTAATGAGGATGTTCTAGAAGCCCTGTAGAAAACGAATCTTGTTCATGTGACGCCTGCTTACCTAATACATCAGGTAACAAACGAACCACACTGTCGACGACCGTCATGGCCGCGAGCTCACCACCCGTCAATACAAAATCACCAATTGAGATCTCATCCGTCACTAAGTGCTCACGGATTCTTTCATCGTAGCCTTCATAGTGACCACAAATCACAAGAAGCGACTCTTCTTCAGCAAGCTCTTCCGCTTTCTTTTGCGTGAAGCGCACTCCTTGAGGACACATTAAAAGCACGCGAGGTGGTTTGCTAGACGCGCTCTTCAGCTCTTCCACAGCTGCAAACAGGGGTTCAGGCTTTAACACCATCCCTGCTCCACCACCATATGGATAATCGTCTACTTGCTTATGTTTCGACGTAGAAAACTCTCTAAAGTTGATTACTTCGAGCTCAGCACGTCCCGACTCTTGGGCTTTCTTTAAAATCGAAGAACCAAAGACCCCTTCAAACATTTCAGGAAACAGTGTCAGCACTTGAATCTTCATTCACTGAGCAGTCCTTCCATGACTTCAATCACAATCTTATTCTCAGCTGGATCAACCGATTTCACGACTTGTTCAATGTAAGGGATATAATGTTTCTTGCCTTTTTTAGGCGTCACTTCCCATACATCATTGGCTCCAGTCGCTAAAATCTCTGTTACCGTACCCAGCTCATCACCTTCTGTTGAATAGACCACGCAGCCGATAATTTCATGATAATAGAATTCATTATCCTCAAGTTCTGTCAATGCGGCTTTCTCTACTTTCAATAAGTGATCACGGTAACGTTCCACTTCATTGATTGACGGCATGCCTTCAAAAGTCAGCAAATCGAAATTTTTATGAGTGCGGTGCGATGCGACCGTTACTTCTGTAACAAGCTGATCTCCGCTGAATAAGCCTAATTTATTTCCTTTTTTAAATCGCTGTTCCGGAAAATCTGTCGACGACATCACGCGGACTTCTCCACGAATCCCATGTGTATTGACGATCTTTCCGACATTTAACCATTCTGTCATAGTGACTTCCTCCCTCTACGTAAACGAACAAAAAGGAAGAACCAGTGAGTTCTTCCTTTTGATCAATCCATAATATCGACAAAAACACGTTTTGATTGGTGACTGCTTGCTGCTGAATAGACAATTGTGCGAATCGCTTTCGCGACGCGCCCTTGTTTCCCAATTACTTTCCCCATATCTTCTGGATGTACAGAAAGCTTATAGACGACTCGGTTGCCTGAAGTCTGTTCATGGACCTCGATGGATTCCGGGAAGTCAACAAGTGGTGTAACGATCGTTTCAATCAGCTGCTTCATGCTGTCACCTCCGATTATTTATTGAATTTTGAGTTATGGAATTTTTCCATGATACCTTGTTCAGAGAACAAGTTACGTACTGTATCAGATGGTTTTGCTCCATCTTGAAGCCATTTCAATGCAAGTTCTTCATTGATTTTAACTTCAGCTGGTTTAGTAAGTGGGTTGTATGTACCCACTGTTTCGATTTGACGGCCGTCACGTGGAGAACGTGAATCAGCAACTACAATACGATAGAAAGGAGATTTTTTAGCTCCCATACGTTTTAAACGAATTTTTACTGCCATTTGTTAGTGCACCTCCGAATAGTTTCACACAAGATAGTATATTACCAAGCTTTTTTTAGTTTGTAAAGTGTTTTTTCTTAACACTACATAAAGTTATCGAAATAACCCGTCCATACCAGGGAAATTCATCTTTTTCTTGCCTTTTTGTTGCATAGAAGACATCTGTTTCATCATTTTTTTCATGTCATCAAATTGCTTTAGCAGACGGTTTACTTCTTGAATAGAAGTTCCCGATCCTTTTGCAATTCGCTTTTTACGACTTCCATTGATACTTTCTGGATGACTCTTTTCATGTGGCGTCATAGAATAGATGATTGCTTCTACACGGCCCATCTGTTTCTCGTCCACTTTTGCGTTTTCTATACCCTTGATTTTCCCTGCACCAGGAAGCATCTTTAAGATCTCATCAAGAGGCCCCATCTTCTTCACTTGTTGCAGTTGTTCAATAAAGTCGTCAAATGTGAACGACTGCGTCCGAATCTTCTGTTCAAGCTCTTTTGCTTTTGTCTCATCGACTTCGGTTTGCGCCTTCTCGATAAGGGATAACACATCTCCCATACCTAAAATACGGGATGCCATACGGTCTGGATGGAACTCTTCAAGAGCGTCCATCTTCTCACCCATACCGACAAATTTAATCGGTTTCTGAGTGACAGAACGAATTGAAAGGGCAGCTCCCCCACGAGTGTCTCCGTCAAGTTTCGTCAAGACGACTCCTGTAATACCTAGAGCTTCATTGAAGTTTGACGCCACATTGACTGCATCTTGCCCCGTCATGGAATCCACAACTAAGAAGATTTCATCCGGCTCTTTAATAGCGCGAATCTGCTTCAACTCGTCCATCAACGCTTCATCCACGTGAAGACGACCAGCGGTATCGATGATTACCACATCATGGTGCTCTTGTTTCGCATGCTCAATCGCTTGGCGTGCAATTTCGACTGGTGAAATCTCCGTGCCAAGCGAAAATACAGGCAACGATAACTGCTTCCCGAGCGTTTCAAGCTGTTTAATAGCAGCTGGTCGGTAAATATCAGCAGCTACGAGAAGTGGTTTTTTGTTGTACTTTTTCCGAAGAACAGATGCAAGTTTCCCACTTGTAGTGGTTTTACCGGCACCTTGCAAACCAACCATCATGATCACAGTAGGTGGTCGCGTAGAGAACGCAATCTTGCTTTGTTCTCCACCCATCAATTGGGTCAATTCATCTTTAACGATTTTAATGACCTGCTGGCCTGGTGTTAGACTCTTCATGACGTCTTGACCAATTGCGCGTTCAGAAACCGTCTTAATAAATTCTTTGACGACTTTCAAGTTGACGTCAGCCTCAATCAAAGCAAAGCGAACTTCACGCATCATTTCTTTGACGTCCGCCTCGGAAATCTTTCCTTTACCTTTAATCTTTTGCATCGTCACTTGGAGTCGTTCTGCTAATCCTTCAAAAGCCATTATCTGCTCCTCCTATTCGACGCCTTTTAATTGTTCTAGAATTGCGTGGAGCTGTTCGTGAGAGCCATCCGCAATGGTCTTCTCAAGCTCTTCAATCAATTGTTGACGCTGTTCAAATTTCTCAAACAAATTCAATTTCGTTTCATACTCTTCCAGCATCATTTCTGTACGACGAATATTATCATAGACCGCTTGTCTCGAAATCTCATATTCCTCGGCGATTTCTCCTAATGAGAGATCATCTAAATAATACAGTTCCATATATGAGCGCTGTTTATCGGTTAAAAGAGATTGATAAAAGTCAAAAAGGAAGTTGATACGGGTCGTTTTCTCAATCATCTTCTCGCTCCTTTATAGGTACACCCACTAGTTTAGTGGGTGTCCAACGTAGTGTCAAGTAATTTTACTTGTCTTCAGTATCTTCAAGTTCCAATCCTTCAGCAAATAAACCGTACACATATTTGTCTGCATCGAATGGTTGAAGGTCATCCATTTGTTCGCCTAAACCAACAAATTTCACTGGAATTCCAAGCTTGTTTCGGATAGCCAGTACAATTCCACCTTTAGCTGTACCATCTAGTTTCGTGAGCACGATACCTGTGACATTTGTGACTTCCTTGAACGTTTGAGCTTGAATCAAGGCATTTTGACCCGTAGTAGCATCCAGCGCTAGTAGAACTTCATGCGGAGCATCTGGAATTTCACGAGAAATTACGCGGTGAATCTTTTCAAGTTCATTCATCAAATTCACTTTATTTTGCAAGCGTCCTGCTGTGTCACAGATCAACACATCGACACCACGACTCTTTGCTGCTCGGACTGCGTCGTACATCACGGCAGCTGGGTCAGAGCCCTCTGCTTGTTTGACGACTTCAACACCTGTTCGGTTGCCCCATTCTTGCAGTTGATCAATAGCTCCAGCACGGAATGTATCTCCTGCAGCGAGCATCACAGTTTTTCCTTGTTGTTTCAAGCGATGTGCAAGCTTACCGATTGTCGTTGTTTTACCGACACCATTCACCCCAACTAAAAGGATGACACCGAGACCTGTTTCTGGTAGTTCAAGCTCAGATAATTGCTCTTCACCACTTTCATAGATCTCTACAAGTTTTTCTGCAATGACGGACTGGATACCTGATGTATCTTTAATGTTCTTGCGTTGTACTTCGTAACGAAGCTTGTCCATCAATTCCATGACTGTCTCAAAACCGACATCTGCTTGAAGAAGCAATTCTTCTAGTTCTTCAAAGAAGTCTTCGTCCACTTTCCGGTATTTAGCGACAAGGTCATTTACTTTTGATGTGAACTGGTCACGCGTCTTTGTCAGACCACCTTTAAATTTTTCGGTGATGGTCTGTTTTTCAATTTGTTCTTCCGGTGTACCGGACATTTTTTCTTTTAACTTTTTAAAAAAACTCATCGTCCTCATCCTTTATACGTAATCTTCAAGTTTTACAGAGACCAGCTTGGAAACTCCTGACTCCTGCATAGTAACACCATATAACACGTCAGCACCTTCCATGGTCCCTTTACGGTGTGTAATTACAATGAATTGTGTATCCTCAACAAATTGCTTCAAGTAGTCGCTATAGCGCACGACATTTGCTTCATCGAGTGCCGCTTCCACCTCATCTAGTATACAGAAAGGAACCGGACGCGTCTGCAAGATCGCAAATAGTAGTGCGATGGCTGTTAGCGCTCGTTCACCACCAGATAATAACGACAGGTTCTGCAATTTCTTACCTGGCGGTTGTGCGACGATTTCAATGCCCGTTTCAAGCATGTTGTCGGGCTGCGTGATTACAAGATCTGCCTGACCTCCACCAAAGAGTTTGCGGAAGACGACGCGGAAATGTTTTTGAATTTCAAAGAATGTCGTCGAGAACCGTTCTGTCATCTCTTCATCCATTTCAGCAATGGCCACGTGTAGTGTTTCTTTAGCCTCTAGAAGGTCCGTGCGCTGCTCAGTCAAGAACTGATAGCGCTCATTCACTTGCTCAAACTCTTCAATTGCTGAGAGGTTGACAGGTCCCAGTTCTTCAATAGACTTCTTGAGAAGACGAATCTTAGAACGCTCTTTTTCACTATCTTGCGGCAGAGTAAACTGAGTCTTCGCTTCTTCAAAATCTAAATCGTAGTCTTCTAGCAGAAGCATGTGAAGGCTATGAATAGATTTTTCAAGCTGCTCGCAAACTAGTGCCACTTTCTCATGACGAATCGAGACATCTCGTAGGTTCGAAGAACACGCTTCTTCTTTAAGTTCAGTTTTACGAATTTCTTGTTGATGTGTCATACGAGTGTCACGTAGTTGCTGAATAGTAAGAGAGAGCTGTTGTTTTGTTTCAGCCAGTCGCACAATTTCTTGATCAAGCTCTTGTTCCGTTTGCTGATCATGTCCTGACTGGTACCAAGTCAACTCGTCTTCCCATAGCTTGATTTGCTGAGCTGCTTTATCTCTTGATTCTGAAAGTGTCGACAGGTCGCGGTCAAATTGCTGACCCCGTTCTCTTTCTACTGCGATCGTCGTCAACAGTTCCCCAAGCTGATGCTGAAGTGCATCTTTCTCTTCTACTGTCTTGGTTTTCACTTCTGTAAGAGACTGAATCTGTTGTTGGATTGTGACCGTTTGTTCTGCAAAAAGAGCCAATTGGTCTTTAATTTCTTGCAGACGCGCACTTGCTACATCTCGGTCCTCTCCTTGTTCGCGTTGCTGCAAGTGATAGACCGAATGTTTTTCTTGCCATTTTTCTAACTGAGAACTAGCAGTCACTAGGTCTCGGTGCAACGTTTGCTGCTGATGTCGAAGCTGTTCTCCTAGAGCCGTCACCTTTTCCACTTCACTATCTAAGCGGATTTTTTGTTCTTTAAGATCAGCAACAACCGCCTCGGCACGAGCTAAATCCTTTTCCAACTTATGTACGAGCTTTGTGTAGTTTTCTAGATCTGCTTTTCTAGTAAAGACAGAGCTTTGTTTTTTAGCAGCCCCACCCGTTAACGAACCTCCTGGATGCACAACGTCTCCATCAAGCGTCACAATGCGGTAACTGTGCTGGATGACCCGAGCAAGTTCAGTTGCGCCTTTCAGGTTTTTAGCCACAATAGTTGTGCCCAATAAATTGTCGCGAATCGCTTGGTAAGAAGGTTCAGTCGTGACCAGTTCATTCGCTGTAGCGATAAATGCCGGGTGTCCATTTACTTTTTGCAGCTGGTGGCTTGCCACTTGACGTGGTTTGATGACGTCCATCGGAAGGAACGTCGCTCGTCCGTAGCGATGCTGTTTTAAAAACGAAATCGCTTGCTGCGCATCTTTTGTCGATTCAACGACCACATGCTGTGCTTGCCCGCCAATAGCTGTATCGATAGCCGCTATGTATTCAGAGGGAATCGTAAACAGTTCGGCAACTGCACCATGAATTCCAGAAAGCTTTCCACTCTCCCGTTGTTTTAGAAGCTCTTTGACTCCTTGGAAATAGCCACTAAACTCTTCTTCAAGCTCTGCGAGAGAGTCCCGTTTTGCACGCAACTGGTGTAGCTGTTGATAGCCATCAAACACAAGCTGACGTTTTTTCTCATACTCTTCTGTGACGCGATCTGCTTGCTGCTTACTTTCACGGTGAGAACTCAGTGCCTGCTCCAACTTCTGATCAATCTGTTCTTTTTCAAGAGCCACTGCATCGACTTTCTTTTTAGAATCGGCTAAATGGATCTCAATCTCCTCTACTTCTTGCGAGAACCGTTCTAAATGCGCTAACTGCTTTTCATTTTGTTGCAGTAGGAGGCGCTGCTCATTTTTGAGTGCTGCTTCTTCATTCAATAACTCGATGTAATCGGATTTCAATTGCTCGATTTGTTGCTCGATTTGCTGTTCGGACGTCCCTGTCAATTGTTCCAGTTTCGCTCGCTCCGAACGAAGTGCTTTCACTTTTTGGGCGTGTTCTTGTTTTTGTTCTGAGATCTGTTGTAATTTGCTCTCAATATCTTGAAGTTCTTGTGTCGCCACTTCAAGAGAGCGCGTCAACTTGTCAACTTGTTGTGCCCTGTTGTTCTGCTTTTCTACGAGAACTAGCTTGCGACCTTCTTGCCGTTCTAGAGTTGCTGAAATTTGTAACGCTTCATCTTGAAGCTGATCCAGTTGTTGCTCTAGTTCGGACAAGGATGCTTTGGACTGTTTTAACTGCGCAAGCATCTGTTCTCGTTCTTCCGTCAACCTATCCATCGCTTCTTTAGATGACACTTTCTCCTTACGGCTCTCTTCCAGTTGAACTGTCTGATGAGAAATATCATAAAGAGCAAGACTGACTTCGCGCTCTTTCAACTCTTCTGCGAACGCTAAATAATCCTTAGCTACAGAAGCTTGGATTTGAAGCGGTTCAATTCGCCCTTCTAATTCATGTAAGATATCCAGTACACGGCTTAAGTTGTCATCGGTCTCAATAAGCTTGAACTCTGCTTTTTTCTTACGTTGTTTATACTTCAATACACCTGCTGTTTCTTCAAAAATCGCGCGACGATCCTCTGCTTTGCTGTTTAAAATTTCATCAACTTTCCCTTGAGAGATAATCGAGAATGCTTCTTTTCCAAGCCCTGAGTCCATGAACAATTCTGTAATGTCTTTTAAGCGACAGCTCTGTCGGTTTAGTAAGTAATCAGAATCTCCGGACCGGTAGACGCGTCTTGTGACACTGACTTCTTCATACTCTGTCTGAAGTAGCTGGTCGCTGTTGTCTAGTACTAACGTGACTTCCGCAAAATTCAGCGCTTTTCTCGAGGCACTCCCAGCAAAGATGACATCTTCCATCTTAGCTCCTCGAAGCGACTTAGCAGATTGCTCTCCAAGCACCCAGCGAATGGCATCCGTGATATTGCTCTTTCCACTTCCGTTTGGCCCGACGACTGCTGTGACTCCAGGAACGAAATCCACAGCAATACGCTCTGCAAACGATTTGAAGCCTACAATTTCAAGCCTCTTTAAAAACATAGTTATTCCTCCGTCTTCACTTTCTCAATCGCGACCTGCGCAGCCTGTTGTTCCGCTTCTTTTTTGGAGCGTCCACTTCCTGTACCGAGCGGTTTGTCATCTAACGAGACCTGAGAAATAAAGAGACGATTGTGTGCTGGTCCTTTTTCATCCACAATTTCGTATTTTAGCTGGCCTGCATTATCTTGTTGAATCAATTCTTGGAGCTGGCTCTTGTAATCCGTAACTTTTGAAAAGGCACCCACTTCTACTTTAGGGAACATTACCTGTTCTAATAATTCGGTTGCTTTATCGAGTCCTTGATCCAGATAAATAGCTCCTACTAACGCTTCGAAGACATCCGCAAGAAGAGCAGGGCGCTTGCGCCCTCCTGTATTTTCTTCGCCTTTCCCTAATAAGATAAAGGTTCCTAACTGAAGCTCATTGGCCAAATGAACAAGGGACGGTTCACAGACTATCGACGCACGAAGTTTCGTCAACTCTCCCTCAGTCATTTTCGGGTAACGGTGAAATAAATATTGAGAAACAGCTAATTCCAGTACTGCATCTCCTAAAAACTCAAGCCGTTCATTGTCGATGAAGGATTTGCGGCGATGCTCGTTCACATAAGATGAATGCGTAAATGCTTCAAATAAAAGGCTTTCATTCGCAAATACAATGCCCGATTCCTGTTGGAAATCTGCAATCTTCTTTTTTGCCTCTTGGCTATATAGTGGTTTTTTCTTTTGGTCTTTCATTTTCCTCAGCCTTTCTCTATCTAGCGGTCTATCCTTACTAGTTTACTGCTATTTCTAGCTGTTGCATAGTAAAAGTAAAAGCCGGAGAGACAAGTCTCACCGGCTGTGTTACCTCTTATTCACCAAGTTTGCTTTCAATGTATGTTACTGCCGAACCTACAGTTGAAATATTTTCTGCTTCCTCATCAGAAATTTCCATATCGAACTCATCTTCAAGTTCCATAACAAGTTCTACAACGTCCAATGAATCTGCGCCTAGATCTTCACGGAAAGAAGCTTCCATCTTCACTTCGCTCTCATCTACACCTAAACGGTCTACGATGACTTTAGTAACGCGCTCTAATACTGTTGACATGTGATGTCACCTCCCCTCACTAGTATACGAAACTTCAAGGCCATTGCCTAGATTACATATACATTCCGCCGTTCACATGAAGCGTCTGCCCCGTAATATAGTTGGCATCGTCTGATGCTAAAAAGGCTACTGCAGCTGCAATGTCTTCTGGTTTACCAAAATGGCTAAGTGGAATTTGACCCAGCATCGCCGATTTGATGTCTTCTGGTAACTGTTCGGTCATTTCCGTTTCAATAAAACCTGGGGCAATGGCATTCACTGTGATCCCTCTTGATGCCAGTTCAAGTGCCACCGTTTTGGTCATCCCGATGACACCAGCTTTCGCTGCCACGTAGTTCACTTGACCCGGATTCCCTGAAGCGCCAACGATAGACGAGATATTGATAATTCGTCCAGAGCGTTGTTTCATCATTTGACGTGTGACAGCTTTCATTGTCATAAATACGCCTTTTAAGTTCGTATCAATGACTTCATCCCACTCGGAATCTTTCATTCGCATCAAGAGATTATCTCGCGTGATTCCTGCATTGTTGACTAGAATGTCTACACGACCAAACGCATCCACTGTTTCTTTAATAAGTGCAGTCACTTCATCTTGATTCGATACAGACGCTTTTATAGCAATCGCTTTGCCACCTGCCGCTTCAATATCTGCAACTACTTGCTCCGCTTTTTCTTGACTGCCACTATAGTTGACAACGACTTGAGCACCTTTAGCAGCTAAATATTTTGCAATGGCACTACCGATACCGCGAGAACCACCTGTTACGATGGCTGTTTTTCCTTGTAAAGTCATCAAGAGACCCCTTTCACAAACTGAATCGTCTTCACAAGACTTTCCGAATCATGCACAGAAAGAGTTGTAACAGAACGGTCTATTTTCTTCACTAATCCAGATAATACATTTCCTGGCCCACATTCAATAAATGTGTCAACACCAAGGTCAATCATCTTTCGCACGGATTCTTCCCAGCGTACTGGAGCCGTCACTTGCTCAATCAGCAACTGACGAATTGGTTCAGCTGTCGTCACTGGTTGTGCTGTTACATTGGCAATCACCGGCACTTTTGGTGTATTAACTGAGATCATAGCAAGTTCTACTGCCAGCTTTGAAGATGCTGGACGCATTAGTGATGAATGGAAAGGTCCACTGACCGCTAATGGTATTGCGCGTTTAGCACCGTTTTCTTTAGCAGATTCTGACGCCAGACGAACGCCTTCTGCAGTCCCCGAAATCACAATTTGACCGGGGCAGTTCAAATTCGCAATTTGAACAGGATGACCGTTAGCTGTAATAGAATCGGTTATTTCTTCAAGAGCCGCAGCTTCCATTCCTAGAATGGCTGCCATGGCTCCCTGTCCTGCAGGAACAGCTTCATTCATAAATTTCCCGCGCTTGTGCACGATAGTTGCTCCATCTTTCACAGATAGGGCACCGGCCATGACCAGAGCTGAATATTCCCCTAATGAGTGACCTGCAAGATACTCAGGCTGCACTCCATATTCCATTAACAAAGAGGCTGCGATCGTGCTGCTTAGCAGTAAAGCTGGTTGTGCGTTATATGTTTTCGTCAACTCTTCCATCGGTCCTTCAAACATTAAAGTGGAAATAGAAAAACCAAGTGACTTTTCAGCTGTTGATAAATACTTTTCATATTTCGAGTAAGTGTTGACTAAATCTTTTGCCATACCTACTGATTGGGATCCTTGACCTGGAAATAAAAATGCGATTTTCATTCGGATTGATCCTTTCTGATGGTTTCTGCAATCACACCACTGACATTCCATTCCACCATGGTGCGCGCTTGACGAATAGCATGGAAGATCGCGTTGGCATTTGACGAACCATGCGCCTTAATGACAGGTGCATTGAGCCCAAATAACCCTGCTCCTCCGTATTCTGTATAATCCATTAAGCCTTTCAAATCGGACAGATCGTTTTTGACAAGAGCTGCAGCTAGTTTCGTTTTCGTTGACTTCATAAATGTTGCTTTCAGCATCTTGAACAGACTTCCTGCTGTTCCTTCAATCGTTTTCAATACCATGTTTCCTGTAAATCCGTCTGTTACTACGACATCCGCAACTCCGTCTAATAGGTCACGAGCTTCTACATTGCCAATAAAGTTTACTGGCGCTTCTTCAAGCAAGCTATAAGTTTGTTTTGTCAGGTCATTTCCTTTACCCGGCTCTGTTCCGATGTTTAAAAGTCCTACTCTCGGACGTTCGATTGAACGGACATTTTGTGCGTATATCGAGCCCATGATCGCATACTGAACCAAATGTTCTGGTTTGGCATCTGCATTGGCACCAAGATCGAGCATCACAAAGCCCTTGCCATCAATCGTAGGAAGGGTCGGAGCAAGTGCTGGACGGTCAATACCAGGAATTCTTCCAACAATGAAAAGTCCAGATGCCATAAGTGCCCCTGTATTCCCTGCTGAGATGGCCGCATCTGCTTCTCCGTCTTTTACAGCTTGAGCCATTCGTACCATCGAAGCGTCTTTTTTACGACGGATGGCACGCACAGGTTCATCGGTTGCTTCAATTTTTTCTGTAGTTGGAATGAACGTTAATCGGTCATGCTGTTTTAGAAGTGGAGAAACTTCCGATTCGATTCCATAGAGTTGAATCTCAATGTCTGAGAATGCATCCAGTGCACGGTAGGCACCTTCTACAATTTCACGAGGGGCATTGTCGCCGCCCATTGCGTCTAGAGCTAATTTCATTCTGTCACCTTCTCTTCTGTCTTTGACACGTGATACATCTCAAACTCACCTTCGAACACGACTTCTTGATGTACCTTACTCGTTACATAAATGGTAGAGTTTCGTTCGTTATGGCGAGCCGTTACATGGGCTTTCGCTACGACACGATCTCCTTTTTTCACTTGCTTCACGAAATGAATCGTGGCTTTTTTAGTTAAAGCGAGCTCGTCATCTAGAAGAGCTACAGCCAATGAATTGGCCTGAGCGAACAAATGGTGGCCTCGAGCGATATTTCGTGTATGGAACACATGGTCTTGTCCGATTTCTAGCATTGAAATAGCCGTTTCTCCTAAAGTCAGATCTATGATTTCACCAATGACATCATCTTCTGTTAAGGAACGCACTGTAGTTAAACGATCCGTCGCCACATGTTTAATTCGTTCACGTAGTTCAGGAATGGATAATTCCATACGGTCCAAGCGAATCGTTTGAACACTTACATGAAAGGAAGTAGCTAATTGCTCATCTGTTATAAACGGGTTGTCTTCTAGCTTTTTTTTCAAGCCGGCTTGTCGATCTTTTTTAGAATAACGCAGAGTTATCACCTCAATTAGCACTTGGTACTAATATCAGTATATAAATACAAAAAAGAGAATGCAAGAACTCTTTCGTTCTGTGCATTCTCTAATCGATTCGTTGACCTTCTAAAATACCGGATTGCTGAAGTGCATTCCTGTAGACTGCCCATTCTTCAGACTCCCAGAAATGACAGCTCTCAACTAGCTTTTCTGCATCCTCTCTAGCAGTCTGGAGCGCGCGGTAATCGTGTACAAGATCCGCGACTTTGAATTCTGGCATCCCGCTTTGTTTGCGTCCAAAGAAATCCCCAGGTCCTCTAAGCTCTAAATCTTTTTCTGCAAGTGCAAAGCCGTCTGTTGTCTCCGTCATCGAAGTCATTCGTTCTTTCCCGACTTCCGTCTTCGGGTCAGCAATAAGTACACAATACGACTGCTGGTCCCCACGCCCTACCCGTCCACGGAGCTGGTGAAGCTGCGCAAGACCAAAGCGTTCTGCGTCAAAAATCATCATGAACGTCGCGTTCGGGATATTAACCCCTACTTCAACCACGGTAGTGGAAACAAGGATCTGACTGTCATTTTCGGCAAAGCGTCTCATGACCTGATCTTTTTCATCAGAGGGTAGTTTCCCATGCATCAGTTCCACTTTATACTGCGGTTCATAGTAGGTCTGTAATTGATGGTAGATTTCTAAAACATTTTGTAGGTCTAGCTTGTCCGATTCTTCGATAAGTGGACAGATGACATACGCCTGACGTCCCGCATCCAATTCTTTTTTAAGTCGTGCAAGGAGTGCCGGAAGCTGCTGCTCTTTCATCCAATACGTCTCTATCGGCTTTCTTCCTGCTGGCATTTCATCTACAATCGTAACGTCCATCTCTCCAAATGCTGTGATAGCTAAAGTTCGCGGAATCGGTGTTGCTGTCATGAACAGCACATCAGGTTCCAAGCCTTTTTGTTTTAACACTCTCCGCTGCTCTACACCGAACCTGTGCTGTTCATCTGTGACGACGACACCAAGATTCTGGAATTGCACATCCGGTTGAATCAAAGCATGAGTTCCTATCACCACGTCTATTTTCCCTGTCTGTAAGCCTTCTAGGATTTGCCTGCGAGCTTTTGCTTTTGTAGACCCTGTCAGCAGTGCCACTTGGATCCCAAGTGGCGCAAACCATTCGTAAAAAGCATTCGCATGCTGTTCAGCAAGGATTTCTGTCGGAGCCATGATTGCACCTTGCATTCCTGCACTGTACGCTGCAACTAGCGAGATAGCGGCTACAACTGTCTTACCAGAACCCACGTCTCCTTGTAACAAACGATTCATTTGGTACGGCGCACGGAGGTCTCGTAAGATCTCGTCGACGGCGCGTTTCTGGGCCCCTGTCAATTCATAAGGGAGCGACTTGATAAAACTCGTGATTAACAGCTGGTCATAGGAAACCGATCTTCCTACATTCGCTTCTTTGCGAAGTTTTTTCAATGCTTGCATCTTCAACTGGAATTGGAGCAGTTCTTCATAGACGAAGCGGCGTCTGGCGTGTTTAGTCTGTTCTGCATCTTCAGGAAAGTGAATGGCTTGGAGTGCATGGTAGAGATCCGGCAATCTATAAGACTCACGTACGGAAGCAGGTAAGGGGTCCACCAAGTCGTCTTTTGTCAGTTCAAACGCTTGAGTTAGTAGACGTCGAAACACTTTTTGAGTGACACGTCCCTTCAACCCATAGACCGGTTCAAAATCATGGGTATCCGTTCGTGGACCTAAGTGGTGAGCAGAAGCTTGAATCACTTGTCTGCCTTTGTCCCATTTCCCGGAAATCGAGACAAGTTCACCTGGTATCAATTTTGCTTTTAGATACGGTTGGTTGAAGAACACAGCTTTGATCAAATGGCGTCCCGTTAATACTTTGACCTGTAACCTTGATTTTCTCCCCATATATAAAACTGTCGGCTCACTCTCAATTCGTCCTTCCACTGTCACCCGCTCATTGTGCTCGGTCATCGTCAAATCTTTAAGACGAAAATCTTCATGCCTTGTTGGAAATGTGAACAGGACATCTTCCAAAGTGGAGATGCCCAGTTCTTGCAGTGCTTCAGTTGTTGCTTTTCCTACACCTTTTAAAATCGAGATAGGTTGGGAAAGGGTACTATTGTTCACGGCCGACCACAGCTCCGCCAAAGATTTTCGCTTCGAGCCAACGACCTGTTGGTGTTGCAGCCAAGCCACCTTGTGCAGTCTCTTTGAGAGCAGTTGGCATGGTTTGACCGATTTTGTACATCGCATCGATGACTTCATCACATGGAATTCGGCTAGTAACTCCTGCTAGAGCCATATCTGCAGCTACAAGAGCATTGGCTGCTCCCATTGCATTCCGTTTAACACACGGTACTTCTACTAGACCCGCAACCGGATCACAGACGAGACCTAACATGTTTTTTAATGTGATGGCAAATGCTTCCGAACATTGTTGTGGTGTTCCACCTGCCATTTCAGTAATAGCAGCCGCCGCCATACCAGCCGCAGAACCGACTTCTGCTTGACAACCTCCAGCTGCGCCTGAGATTGAGGCATTATTCGCCACCACAAAGCCAAATGCTCCTGAAGTGAACAGGTAGTTAATCATCTGCTCACGAGTTGGGTTCAGTTTATGGATGACCGCAAACAAAGTCCCCGGTACGACACCTGCAGAACCTGCAGTAGGTGTTGCGCAAATCGTCCCCATAGCTGCGTTCACTTCATTAGTAGCTACTGCCTTACTGACAGCATCAAGTAAAAGTTCCCCTGAAAGTGTATTGCCTTTTTTCATGTAGTTTTGAATGAGGACCGCATCTCCACCTGTTAATCCAGAAGTTGAGCGAACTCCTTGGAGACCCTTTTCGACCGCTTCTTCCATTACGGTCAAGTTGCGATCCATTTGCTTCATGATATCTTCTCTTGAACGATCCGTGATGAGCATCTCTTGCTCGATCATGATCTCGGAAATCAATTTATTTTCAGACTCTGCCCGTTCTACTAGCTCGCGGACATTACGAAATAATACTTCCATTTGAACCCCTCCTATTCTGCAATTCGTGTGACTTGAATAATATTTGGAAGAGCAGCAATCTGCTCGAGTACCTCTTGACTAACCGTCTGGTCGACTTCAATGACCATAAGTGCCATATTGCCTTTCTCTTTACGAGAAACTTCCATATGACCAATATTGATCTGTTGCTCCGCTAAACAACTCGCAACAGAAGCAATACATCCAGAACGGTCATCATGTACTACTAAAATCGCCGCGTGACCGCCTGAGAGTCGTAAAGGAAAACCATTAAGCTCAACAAGTTCTACTTTTCCGCCCCCAATTGAAATTCCGACGATCGACATTTCTTGTTTGTCGTCACCCAATACAATGCGAGCTGTATTCGGGTGTTCTGTATGCGCAGTCTCCGGAATAAATTCATAAGTCATTCCAACTTGCGCTGCTTCTTCAAAAGCCGTCTTGATGCGTTCATCATCTGTATCGTAATCAAGGAGACCCCCGACAATTGCAACGTCCGTGCCATGTCCCTTATAAGTCTCCGCGAACGAACCATATAAATGTATGCGAGCCCATGTAGGTTGTTTCCCAAATAAATCCCGTGCTATTCGTCCAATTCTTGCGGCTCCCGCTGTATGTGAAGAGGATGGACCTATCATTACGGGTCCAATAATATCAAAAACAGATTTAAACTTCATACTCGATTCCCCCAAACCTTTATCCTTACCATCTTACTATGAAAACGCTTTTAGTTCTAGCTCTAAAGTAAAGTGGCTGCAACGTAACACCTTTATCTAAACAAATGAAATAAAAGAGGACTATATTTAAAGTGTGCAGGGGTGACTCCAGCGGGATAAAAAGCGGAAGCTGAGACCGAGGCTCAGCCCGCGCCTGCGGAACGCTTCCCCTGCACACAATAGAACACACAAAAGGGAGTTTCCCATGACGAGAAACTCCCTTTACTGGATTCAGACTCAGTTTCTTTTATTCTACTGAAAGAATGTAAGGATATAACGGCTGCTTGCCATTATAGACTTCCACTTCTACATCTGGATACGTTTCTTCAACCCATTCAGCTAATGATTGTGCATGATCTTCTGTTGTGTCTTCTCCGTAAAGAATCGTTAACAATTCCGCATCTTCATCAATCATAGAAGCTAGAAGTTCTTTAGCTGCTTCATCTAGATCTTTCGTAGCCAAAATAATTTTACCTTCAGAAATCGACATGAAGTCGTCTTTAGCAATTTCCACACCGTCAATGGAAGTATCACGGACCGCATGAGTGATTTGTCCCGTTTTCACGTGAGCGAATGCCGAAGTCATCGCCTTTTGGTTCTCTTCAACGGATGCTTCAGGATTAAACGCTAATACTGCCGCCATACCTTGAGGAACCGTTTTCGTTGGAACTACAGCTGCTTCGATTTCAAGAAGCTCTGCAGCTTGCTCTGCCGCCATGATGATGTTTTTGTTATTTGGCAAAATCAAGACGCGTTCTGCACCGACCTCTTCAATCGCTTTGACGATATCTTCCGTAGAAGGATTCATCGTTTGGCCGCCTTCAATAACTGCAGATGCTCCTAAGCTCTTTAACATTTCACTGACGCCAGAACCCATTGCTACTGTGACAACCGCATAAGGATGTTTCGTTTTCTTAGCTTTTTTTGGTTGTTCCCCTACAATATCCGTATGCTGTTCACGCATATTTTCAATCTTGATTTTAATCAAGTCACCGTATTGTTGACCATAAGAAAGCACTTCTCCTGGTTGTTCGGAGTGAATGTGGATCTTTGCCACTTCATCATCTGAAATAACTAGAAGAGAATCTCCGAATGCACTTAAATCATTTCGGAAATCGCCTTCGTCGAATGCTTTTTTAGATTCATCCAGACGAACCATGAATTCTGTACAGAAACCGAACTCAATATCCGCTGTATCCATGAAGCCTTGGATTGCCATATGGTGCTCTGCGCTGACCATCTCATCCATTGAAGAAGCTACTGTTTTTTCAGGAAGTTCTTCCCCTTTAAGTGACGCAAGGAACCCTTCATAAACATAAACAAGTCCTTGACCACCGCTATCTACTACGCCTACTTCTTTTAATACTGGAAGTAAGTCTGGAGTGCGCTTAAGAGAAGCTTTTGCTTCTTCAAGTGTCAATGTCATGAGTTCATCGATCGCATCAACTTCTTTAGCTGCTTCTACTGCTTTTTTAGCTGCATCTTTTGCAACAGTTAGAATTGTACCTTCAACTGGTTTCATAACGGCTTTGTAAGCAGTATCTACACCATATTGAAGTCCTGCTGCAAATTGCTCTGCTGTCAGTTCCGCATGGCCTTCTACTGATTTTCCAAAGCCTCTAAATAGTTGAGATAAAATAACGCCAGAGTTTCCGCGAGCTCCCATTAACAAACCTTTTGCTAATGATTGAGCTGTTTTTCCAAGGTGCTCAGAAGTTCCTTTTGCGGTCTCAGCTGCACCTGATGTCATCGATAAATTCATGTTCGTCCCCGTATCTCCATCAGGGACTGGAAACACATTCAGTGCATCTACATACGCTGCATTTTGAGCCAGATGGTGTGCACCCATTTGAACCATTTCAGCAAATTGAATACCATTGATCGTTTTCATTGTGTTCTCTCCCTTACATTGTCGCGACGCGAACGCCTTGCACATAGACATTCACCGATTCAACAGCCATGCCTAATGATTTTCCTAGCGTATATTTTACTTTAGATTGAACTTGATAAGCGATTTCAGAGATTTTCGTCCCATAGCTTACAATAATGTACATATCGATATGCACTTTTCCGTCCACTTCGCGAACGAGCACACCTTTTGCAAAGTTTTCTTTTCTTAAAATATCAGCGAGTCCATCTTTTACTTGATGTTTGGATGACATTCCTACGATGCCGTAACACTCAATGGCAGCTCCACCCGCAATCTGTGCTATTGCATCTTGTGAGATCTCGATCTGCCCAAAGTCATTTTTAATTTCAATTGACATTGCTAGTTCCCTCCTACAGTCAAAGTGACTACCTTTCATTGTACTATAGGTTGCAGGGCATGAAAAGAAACGATTTCTTAAAGAGCTGTAAAGGAATTTTTCTTGATAACACTTGCGAACTGAAATAAAGTGTGGTAAATTACTAAAGTATGTGAAATAACGAAGTAAAACAATAAGCATAGCTTCTTGTTGTGAGGAGGGAATTAGTATGCCTAAACAATGTGTTATTACAGGACGCAAAGCTCGTACTGGAAACAGCCGTTCACACGCTATGAACGCTTCTAAGCGTACGTGGGGTGCTAACTTACAAAAAGTTCGTATTCTTGTAGATGGTAAACCAAAACGCGTATGGGTTTCTGCTCGTGCATTAAAATCAGGAAAAGTGGAGCGCGTATAATTCGCTCTTCTTTTTTAAAAGAACCACAGCTCTCTTTGGAGATGCTGTGGTTTTTTCTTTACTCCAAACAAAAAACCGCCTAATGGCGGTTTTTCTTCGTTGACTTTTGATCCCGAAAGAACAAACGCAATACCTTTGTAACAGCTGCAGGCAACTGAAATGTAATAACTCTCATTTAATCCCCACTTTCCTCGCGACTCTGTATAGTTAAACATATGCCCGAGGAAAATGTGATAGACCCCGCAACCGACAAAATCTCATTACTTGTAAATCGAGAGGAACGCATTGCGATAGTATCTTGTACTACAGGGTATTTGAATCCTTCAAGTGTCAAACCTTCTACGTCTTGGTGCCAAGCAAAAAATGAACAGTACGTATAACAATCCTTCTGAAGATTCGTTGTACCTGGTAAGAGAAAGCGTAAGCGGTTCGTCTCATTTACAATTTCAAATTGTATTTTTGGATACCGTTGTTGGTAAGAGGCGACGTCATGAAGGACAGCTTGATAATGATCCAGCCTTCCTCCTGTCACGCCATGTAGCGTCACACGATCAGGCTGTTGTTGAACTGCTTTTTCTAGAGCAAGCTGCGTATCGGTCTCGTCTTTCTCAGCAGGCAATACAATTGCTTGATTCAAACGTGTGGCCCACTCGGCCCTAGCTAGGTCGGAAATCGAGTCCATATCTCCAATGATCATATCCGGTTCAATACCCACTTCAAGCAAGTGAATGGCACCACTGTCAGCTGCTATCCAAAAATCAGCTGTGATCATTGTTGAAATTTCTTGTCGAGGTCCCCCTGCACAAATCCCGATATGCATACTTACGCTTCCTTGATTTGTTGCAAGGCTTGTCCTTTATCAGCTGCGCCGTAGATTGCAGACCCAGCTACAACGACTGTTGCACCAGCAGCTGCACAGTCTTTCACAGTATCCTTGTTGACGCCGCCGTCAATCTCAATCTCAAAACTCAAACCACGTTGTTCTTTAAGTTCTGCTAACGCTTTCACTTTTTCAAGGACAGCTGGAATAAATGACTGACCTCCAAAACCTGGGTTGACTGTCATGAACAATACTACATCTACATCTTCTAGCACGTGTTCAATTGTTGAAATAGGTGTATGCGGGTTCAATACGACACCGCATTGAAGTCCGAAAGACTTAATATAATGCAGCGTCCGGTGTAAATGACGGCAAGCTTCTACATGAACCGTAATGATATCGGCCCCAGCCTTTGCAAACGATTCAATATACTGGTCTGGTTGTTCAATCATCAAATGAACATCTAACGGTAGTTTAGTATGTGGACGGATAGCATCTACGACTAACGCACCCATTGTGATGTTCGGAACAAAATGGCCATCCATAACATCCACATGGATCCAATCGGCTCCCGCACGCTCCACTAATTCAATCTCACTTTGAAGGTTTGCAAAATCTGCTGCTAAAATTGATGGTGCTACTTTTACCATTGTTAGTACCTCGGCTTTCTGTCCATGATTTCTTGTAAAAATTGTAGGTAATGATCGTATCGGTGTTGTGCAATTGTCTGTTCTTCGACAGCTTCTTTCACAGCGCATCCTGGCTCTTTCAGATGGAGACACCCTCTAAATTTACAGGACAGCTCACGCATCTCTATGAAACAAGAGCCCAATTCTTCTTTTTCGATGTGGTCAAGTTCGAATGTACTAAAACCGGGTGTATCAGCAAGTAACCCTCCACCGACTTCAATCAATTCTACATGTCGAGTCGTGTGTTTTCCACGGCCTAATGCCATCGAGATCTCACCTGTCTTTAAGGCAAGCTCGGGTAACAACGTATTCAACATTGTCGACTTACCAACTCCAGATTGACCGGCCAGGACGCTCACTTGATCAACAAGCATAGGATTAAGCTGTTGTGTTAAATCTGCATCCCCTATACTCGTATAGATGACAGAATATCCAATTTTCTCATAATACAGAGCTTCCTGGCGTACTCCAGCTTCTTGTTCAGGAGACAGTAGATCCATCTTGGTAATGATAATAACCGGATCAACAGCGTAGCCTTCAATCACAGTAATAAAACGGTCTAGTAAATGAACGTTAAAATCTGGCTCCGTAGCAGAAAACACGAGTAGCGCCTGGTCCACATTGGCAATAGGCGGACGAACGAGTTCATTTTTCCGTTCAGCGATTTCTGTTACCACTCCATCATTTTCTCCATCAAAAGTATATGTCACGAAGTCGCCTACGAGTGGCGACTGACCGCGCTTCCTAAAAACACCTCGAGCTCTTGTTTGAATGAGTTCTCCTTGGTCGTAGACATAATAAAATCCACTTAACGCTTTACGAATTTGTCCTGTCGGCATCCCATTCCTCCTTTACGGTAATTCTTTGTAATCGATTGTTTCTTGCTCTACGACTACATTGTCTATTTCGATACGATAGGCACCTTGTGTACCTTCTACAATTTCTAATTGCAAGCGACGCGTCACGGTTTCCGTAATTTCAAATTCTTCAATTGGTTCAGCTAAAGTTCGGGTTTTATCTTGAACAAAGATTTTTACATTCTTCGGTTCCGCTTCTTGCCCTTCTTCAGGCTGTTCGTACGGAATCTCCACACTGACTACGTAAAGCTTCGTTGCCGCTGCTTGTGGACCCGATGAGAGAACTACTGTGACGGTGCTTCCTGGCTTCAACCTTGTTCCTGCAGCTGGGTCTTGACGGATTACTTCTCCTGCTGGAACTTCTGAAGAGTTTTCAGTTGCTGAAGAATTGATTACAAACCCCGAAGATTCCGCGTATGCATCTAACGCTCGCTTATTGTAGCCTTTTAAATCTTGAACTTCTCTCAGATCAGGTCCTTTACTCACTGTCAGCACAAGATCTGTATCAACCGGATTCACTGCTTCTCCAGCTTCGGGCTGTTGAGCGAGAATCGTTCCAGCTGGTTGTTCTGAGAACTCTTCATTTTCCGTCAGTGATTTGAATTGATCAGCAACGAGCGGACGTACTTGCTCCACACTTCTTCCTACATAGTCATTCATTTCCACAAGTTCCGGACCTTGCGAGACTAACAAAGTGACCTCTGTTTCTAAATCGCGCATCCTGCCAGCTTCCGGTGTCGTTCGAATGATTCGATCTTGTTCAACTTCTTCTGAAAAATCTTCACGGACATCGCCCACTACAAAGCCATTTGCCTCAAGTTCTTCAGTTGCTTCTTCTACCGTCATGTTCGTGACATCTGGAACGGCCACTTTGTCTGGTTTAAAGAGTCCAGGAAATGCCACAACTACAAGTAAGCCAATCAACAAGAGAGCCCCGATGATAGATGCGATGATGAGTCCCGTTCTCTTCTTTTTCTTTTTCGGTTTTGTTTGTGGTTCTGGAGCGTCACTTAATTTTCTTGTCTCAGCTAATGAATCGACTGGGATTGGTTGTTTGATGACAGGCATCACTTTTGTTGCATCGTCATCTACACTTGGCATATATTTTTCTTCGTTCATCCGGTCCGGGTGTAGGGACTGGACCAAATGCTCGTGCATTTCTTTAACAGACGCATACCGGTCTTCTGGTTTTTTCGCAGTTGCACGGAGCACTACATTCTCTAAGCTCTGCGGAATTGCTGGATTGATAGCTCGTACTGATGGAGTCTCAGCCTGAAGATGCTTCAATGCGATTGAGACTGCAGATTCGCCTTTAAAAGGCAGTTGACCGGTAAGCAATTCGAACAATACAATTCCAAGCGCATAGATATCCGATTTACGAGTTGCCGTCCCCCCTCTTGCCTGTTCAGGAGAAAGATAGTGGACGGTACCAAGGACCGAGTTGGTCTGAGTGAAGGAAGTTGCGGATAAAGCCATCGCAATCCCAAAATCGGTAACTTTCACATTGCCTTCCTCATCAAGTAAAATGTTTTGCGGCTTGATGTCTCGGTGAATGATGTGATGGTCGTGAGCGTGTTCAATTGCAGATAGCAGCTGCTTCATAATTTGAACGGCTTTAGCTGGTGATACAGGAGCATGTTCTGCTATGTATTCTTTGAGAGTTTTCCCTTTGACGTGTTCCATAACAATGTAATGGATATCGCCATCTTCTCCGACATCATAAATGGTAACGATATTGTCGTGAGTCAATGATGTGACAGAAAGGGCTTCCCTCTGGAATCGTCTGTGCATGTCCTCTTCACTTGAAAAATCATAGCGTAAGATTTTGATGGCCACGTCTCGGTCCAAAATCATGTCATGGGCTTGATATACATTGGACATCCCGCCTCCGCCTATATGCTTCTCAAGTTTATAGCGGCCGCTGATGCGTTTTCCAATTAACATGGTTATTCACCTGCCCTTACTCGGCTGATAATCAGTGAAATATTATCTTCCCCACCTTGTTCGTTTGCAAGTTCTATAAAGGTTTCCACTTTGGCCTGCAGCGACGCCTCCGACTGCAAGACATGGACCATTTGCTCAGCCGATACCATGTTGCTTAAGCCATCGGAACAAATCAACATATATTCTTCAGCTCGAAGAGACACAGTCAAAATATCAGGATCGATTGAAATTTCCGTACCAATTGCTTTCATCAACATATTTTTCCGTGGATGTGTCCGTGCCTGCTCTTCATTGATTTCTCCAGAGTCTAACAGCACATTGACGTAAGAGTGATCTTTAGTCAATGGATTGATTTCTCCTTTGGAATACAAATAGACGCGGCTGTCTCCAATATGAGCAAACGTCACTTTATTGTTTTGGAAAACGGCGGCAATCAAAGTAGTCCCCATCCCTTTACAGCTGGGATCTGATTCTGCGATAGTGCTGATTCGCTCGTTTGCTCCTTCATAGGCTTCTTTTAACCATGAAGATACCGCGTTCGAATCACTTGTAAGATGTAGCTTGGATTTATGAAAACGGTCGACCAGGAATCGTACGGCTAGTTCACTAGCCACATCCCCTGCGTTATGACCACCCATTCCATCTGCCAAAACAGCTAATACCATTCCCTGCTCTTTTTCCACTACATCTAAATAATCTTCATTAATAGCACGTTTCTTCCCAATATCCGTGCGATGAATAAACTCCATTATGTCACCCCTTGGTATCCGCTTTAAGTAATGCTGCTAAATAAAACCCATCTCCGTCTTCATAAGGTAGAACTTGCAGACCCGGACTTGTGGCTGCGTGAGGCAACTGGTGTAAAAAGTCAGGAAGAGCTTGTTCAGAAAGATCCGGATGAAGCTTCAAGAAAGAACTCACCACTTCCTGGTTTTCAGTTGGCTCGATAGTACACGTACTATAGACTAGGACGCCACCTGGCGCAAGTAAGTTATAGGCCTCTTCTAATATATCAAGCTGAATCGTAGCAAGTCTTTCCGCATCTGCTGGTTGTTTTGAATACTTCATATCCGGCTTTCTCCGAATGACCCCGTAACCACTACAAGGAGCGTCTACTAGTATCCGGTCAAACTGCTTCTGTTCAAGTGATTCTGTTGCTTTTCTTGCGTCAGACACAATCGTAGTAATCGTGTGAAAACCTAAACGGTCTGCATTGTCATGAATCAGCTTCATTTTATGCTCGTGAAGATCAAGCGCAGTAATCTCGCCCGTATCGTTCATCAACTGCGCAATATGAGTTGTCTTGCCTCCAGGGGCAGCACACATGTCGAGTATGTTCAAACCTTCCCGTAGACCCAGAGCATGTGCAGGCATCATAGAGCTTTCATCTTGAATTGTCAGTCCTCCTGTTGCAAATAACTCGGAACCTGCTGCTACTTTTCCAGAAAGGTGCAAGCTTTCCGGAAGAAGCCCGCGTCTCACTTGGAATCCTTCTTGTTCAAGAGCTTGAATTGCCTCATCTACTGAAATCTTATGAGTGTTAACGCGAACTGTCTGTGGGGGTGCCACATTGTTCTGATGCGCAATCTTTTCTGCTTTTTCAAATCCAAATGCTGCGACCCAGTTGTCAATCATCCAGCGAGGGTGACTGCTCTCGATAGAAAGTCGGTCAACCGGATCTTTAATTCCATCAAGACTTGGAGGTCCTTTTCGAAGATAAGAACGAAGTACGCCATTAACAAGCCCCGAAACGCCTTTGTGTCCATGAAGTTTAGCGAGCTGTACAGACTCGTTCACTACTGCATGGTCCGGAATTCGGTCCAAGTAGGTGATTTGATAAATGGCCATTCGAAGCAACCACTGAACCCAGGGCTCAATCTTGCCTTTAACAAAAGGCTTTAAATAATAGTCTAACGTCATTTTGTGTTGCAACGTACCATACGTTAACTCCGTCATCAAGCCACGATCGACTGGTGCAATTTTATGTTGTTTTAAATGCTTGGACAGCAACAGATTACTGTATGCCTGATTCTTGTCTACTTCAAGTAAAACATGAAGAGCTGCGTCACGAGGATTACCTATTGATTTTTTCTTCATTCAAATTTATCTCCCACTCTATAGCTCTGCCCGACACCTCTAAGAAATTCTTCAATAGAGAGTTTTTTCTTTCCAGCAGGTTGTAACTCTTGAATTTCTAACGCTTTGCCGTCTCCAGTTTGAACTTGAAAGACTCCGTTCGTTGCGATAATTTCACCTGGAGTGGCTCCTTGCTTTCCGTCCACTGGCGTCGCAGCCCAGATTTTTACTACTGTCTCTTGAAAAGTAGTATACGCACCTGGCCATGGAGACAGTCCACGAACTTGATTCCACAGGTCACGAGCTGATTTCGTCCAGTCGAGACGTTCCTGTTCCCTTGAAATATTGCGCGCAAATGTTACAAGCTGCTCATCTTGAGGTGAGCGAGGATTTGTACCATTTACGATAGATGGAAGCGTTTCTTTTAATAGTTCCGTTCCGGCAGCACTCAGTTTATCAAAGAGCGTACCTGTCGTGTCTGTGTCCTCGATAGGAAGTTCGACTTGAGAAATGATATCTCCTGCATCTAATTTCTTTTCCATGTACATGATGGTCACACCTGTTGTAGGTTCTCCATCAATCACGGCTTGGTGAATCGGTGCCCCTCCTCTGTATTTAGGAAGGAGTGAAGCGTGCACGTTGATAGCGCCCAGTTGTGGCAAATCCAAAACTTCTTGTGGAAGCAATTGCCCAAAAGCAGCCGTTACGATTAGGTCTGGATTGATTGCTTGAAGTCGTTCCCACTCTTCACTACCCTTTAACTTTTCAGGCTGTAATACTTCGATTCCGTGAATGAGTGCTTGCTCTTTCACTGGTGGTGGGGTCATTACTTTCTTACGTCCTACAGGACGATCCAGTTGTGTGACGACAGCTGCTACATCATAGCCTTCTTTGACAAGCATGGAAAGGATCGGTGCTGAGAACGCAGGTGTTCCCATAAATACGATTTTGGTCATAGCTCTTCCTCTTCCTCCTCCATGAACTCATCTGGTGTCACATAGCGGATGATTTTTGAAGTGAAGAGAATTCCATTCAAATGATCGATTTCATGTTGGATGGCTCTTGCTTCATAGTCTTCTGCTTCTAATTCATATAAGTTGCCGTCACGGTCTTCTGCTTCAATTTTCACGTAGAAGGGACGCTCTACTTCACCGTAGATATCTGGGAAACTAAGGCAACCTTCCACCTCAACTTCTTTCCCGCCAATGGCAACAACTACTGGATTGATCATTTCAATCACATCTTGCCCTTCGCCTAGATCCACAATAGCCACTCGTTTAGATACACCAACTTGAGGTGCCGCAAGACCGATTCCGTCTGCTGCGACCATCGTGTCATACATATCGTCAAGGAGCTGAGCAAGTTTTGAATCAAACTTTGTTACTTCTTTAGCAGGAGTTGTCAAAATATCATTTGGGTGAGTTATTATTTTTAAAATTGTCATGGGTATTCCTCATTTCTATACAATCGTAGACGGATGCAAATCAATAGAGATGCGCACGCCTTGTTTCTCCCAATCTGTTCGTGCCAGTTTCAACAGTTGGTGGAGAGTCTCTGTTAACCTAGGTTCTTGTTTGTATTTGATCATACACTGATAACGGTAGCGATCTTGGATGCGACTGATGGCTGATGCAGTCGGTCCTATGACTGCTGTGGTTGGAGATAGACGTTCACGTAACCAATCTGCTACTCGAGTGGCATATTCAGAAGTCGCGAGGACATCTGGATGACTGATCTGTAAGTGAGTCAAATAGTAAAACGGAGGATACTGATACACTTTTCGGACTTGCATTTCTTGCGTGTAAAATCCTACGTAATCATGCGTCTGCGCACAAGTCAGCGCATAATGTTCTGGGTCGTATGTCTGCACGATGACGTGTCCTTCCTTTTCGTGACGACCAGCGCGACCACTGACTTGAGTGATCAACTGGAACGTCTTTTCTGCTGCTCGGAAGTCCGCAAGGTGTAGTGAAGTATCCGCATTTAATACACCAACTAACGTGACGTCTGGAAAATCGAGACCTTTCGCAATCATTTGAGTTCCTAATAAAATATCTGCTTGGTGGTTCCCAAAATGGTGCAAAATGCGCTCATGCGCGCCTTTTGTCCGAGTCGTATCCACATCCATCCGAAGTGTTCGTGTTTCTGGGAAGAGACGTGTAATTTCTTCTTCTACCTTTTGAGTTCCCGTACCAAAGAATCGAATATGTTCACTTTCACAATGCGGACACTGGGTCGGCACTTGTTCTTCATAGCCACAATAATGACAACGCAATGCTTCTCCCATCCGGTGATAGGTCAGTGAAATATCACAGTTCGGGCACTGCACCGTTGTCCCGCAGTCCCTGCAAAGCACAAACGAAGAGAAGCCTCGTTTATTCAAGAAGAGAACAATCTGTTCTTTCTTTTGTAGTCGATTTCTAATGGCATCAATCAGCTCGATACTGAACATGGACCGGTTTCCGCCTTTGAGCTGTTCTCTCATATCAATCAGATCCACTGGGGGCAGTTCTTTAGCATTTGCTCTACTTGGCAATTCTAAAAGCGTATAGACCCCTTTCTTCGCTCGAGCATACGACTCGATGGAAGGGGTGGCACTTCCCAAAATCACGGGGCACTTAGCGTACGTCGCACGCCACTTGGCAACTTCTCGCGCATGGTAGCGTGGCGAATCCTCTTGTTTGTAGGACGATTCGTGTTCTTCATCTAAGATGATCAATCCCACATTTTCAAAAGGCGCGAAAATAGCGGAACGTGCTCCGACCACCACTCGCACTTCGTGACGATGGATTTTGCGCCATTCATCGTACTTTTCACCGATGGATAGACCGCTATGGAGTACTGCAACTTGATCACCAAAGCGCATTTTGAAACGAGTCACCATTTGAGGCGTCAAGGCAATCTCTGGTACCAGCATGATCGCTTCTTTTCCTAATGCAAGAGCATGTTCAATTGCATGGAGGTAAATTTCCGTCTTACCGCTCCCGGTAATTCCGTGAAGAAGAAATACATCACTCTTCAACTCGTCTTGTGCTTCTTCAATTTGCTGAAGAACGGACTGCTGGACTGGTGTCAATTCCACTACTTTATCGACAGATGTATCCGCTAATAGTTCAATTTCTCTGTATACTTCTTGGCGTGTCTTTTGCAAGATTTCTTTATCAACTAGAGCTTCCAATACAGCTGCTGTCACCGACACTTCTTGCTGCAGTTCTGCTAGAGTAAAGCGCTCTTTTCCTGAACGCTGAATCCACTCCAGTACTGCTGCTTGTTTTTTAGCGTTTCCAGAGAGTTCTGCATTCGGCTGAATGACTTCATAAACAGTCTGGAGTTTTGGTTTGGCTTTCTGGCGAATTCGATTTTCAATCACGGCATTTGAAGTATCCAAGTGACGTTTCAGTTCGGCAATCAAACCCTCTTTCTCAAGAACCGTGAAATCCACTTCGTGGTCTTTTGAGAGATGACGTCGAAACGCTTCTGAGACAAGTTCAGGTTGTCTGATTTGAATGATTTTTGAATACGTCGCCCGAAGAGCTGCAGGAATCATGACTTGCAAGGCGTCATTATAAAAACAAAGAGTATCGTCTTTCAGCCAGTTCGCAAGCTCTAGCATTTCTTCTGTCAATACTGGCTCTAAATCAATGACCGACTCAATAGGCTTCAGTTTCTTTGTATCCACGTCTGTAGTGTCTGCTATACCAACAACGAATCCTTGAACTTTCCGAGGACCAAATGGTACATGAACTCGAATGCCCGGTTGCACGAAGGCTTCCAAGTGTTCCGGTACCCGGTAATCAAAGGGTCGGTCGATCGCTGCCGTGGAAACATCCACGATGACACGAGCAATCACTAGTGCCATCCCTCCTGCTTCACAATATGCTGGAGAAGTTCAGAAGCAAGTTGGTCTTTCGGTAGCATCGGGAAATCTACTTTCCCTTCACTTGAAAATAACACTACTTTATTAGTATCTGTTCCAAAGCCTACTCCTGGTTGCGTCACATCGTTTGCAATAATATAGTCCGCATTTTTCTTTTGTCGTTTGGCGTCTGCGTAGGCTTCCACGTCATTCGTCTCTGCTGCAAATCCAACGATGACCTGATGCCTTTTTGCTGCTCCCATAGTAGCTAGGATATCTGCCGTGCGCTCCATCTCTAGTGATGTATCGCCCTGCTGCTTCTTCACTTTTTGATCAGCTGGGTGCTTCGGTTTGTAATCTGCGACAGCAGCGGTCTTAATCAACAGGTCTGCAGTGCTAAAACGATTCTCAACCGCTTCTAACATCTCTGCGGCGCTTTCTACATCAACCCGAATGACACCAGGTGGCGTGTCTAAAGCTACGGGACCCGCAATCAACGTGACATGTGCCCCAAGTTCTGCTGCCGCTTTTGCCATGGCAAACCCCATTTTCCCAGTTGAAAAATTGGAAACGTAGCGTACAGGGTCAATGCGTTCTCTCGTTGGTCCGGCAGTGACAACGACTTGTTTTCCGGAAAGAGGCATTGGCTTACTGTGGCGGTTCATGATCAGTTCTGTAATTTTTTCAGGCTCTTCTAAACGACCTTTCCCTACATAGCCACATGCTAAATACCCCTCTGAAGGTTCGATAAAGCGAATCCCACGTTTGTATAGAGTGGCGATATTTTGTTGCACGGCCGGATGGTCATACATATGTACGTTCATTGCCGGTGCCATCCACACATCTTTCGTTGTAGCAAGAAGTGTCGTCGTAATCATGTCATCTGCGATACCATTTGCATACTTTCCAATGACATTGGCTGTTGCTGGAGCAACGACGACAAGGTCTGCCCAGTCCGCTAAATCAATATGTGCAATGACACGAGAATCTTTTTCATCAAATGTATCAAAATAAACGTCGTTGCGAGACATCGCTTGGAATGTCAGAGGCTGAACAAATTGCATAGCAGATTCGGACATGATGACCCGCACTTCTGCACCTGCTTGTGTCAGTTTGCTGACGAGCGCTACCGATTTGTAGACGGCAATTCCACCTGTTACACAGAGTAAAATTTTAGTTGAACCATTCATTCGAAAATCCCCTTTTATACAGAATGACCTCCCAAAGTAAACTTTGGGAGGTAGGTTTTATACTTCGTCTTCGTATACGACGTTTTGATCAGTTTCTTCATTGATTAACACGCCTGTTGCGATTTCCTCAAGGGCTTTGCCGACATATTTATTCGAAACATACTTTACAAGACGCATGTTCTTTTCTTCTTGCATTTGGCGCGCACGCTTGGATGCGATACTCACCAACGAGTATTTTGAATCAACTTTTTTCTTTAAAGAATCCACAGATGGATATAACATTTATAAGTCTCCTTTCAACATGGCTTTGTAGCGTTGTTCAACACGTTCACGCTTACAATGCTCTGCTGTTACAATGGCATTAATTTTGTCACAGGCACGTTCTACCTGATCATTTTCTACGACATAATCGTAGAGGTCCATCATCGCAAGCTCTTCACGAGCTGCTGCGATTCGGGCTTGAATCACATCGTCAGTCTCAGTGCCACGTCCTACGAGACGGCTTTCTAGTTCAGACAAGCTTGGTGGTGCTAAAAAGATAAACAAAGCATCTGGTGCCTTTTCACGAACAAGACGTGCTCCTTGGACTTCAATCTCTAAGAATACATCACGCCCTGCGTCTAACGTGTCATTTACGTAATCCAGGGGGGTACCGTAATAATTGCCAACATAATTGGCATATTCAAGAAGTCGTCCTTGCTCGATCAGTTGTTCAAACTCTTCTTTCGATTTAAAAAAATAATCAACACCGTCAACTTCGCCTTCGCGCGCTTTCCGTGTTGTCATTGAAATCGAATATTCATAATTTGTTTCTGGGGTGGAAAAGAGCTCTTTTCGCACCGTCCCTTTCCCTACACCCGAAGGTCCAGAGAGAACAATTAAGATGCCGCGTTCTTTGTACATAATGACTCCTTCACATTCAACATACTTACTTGATTATAGCACATCATGATAGAATAGAACAAAACGTTTTGAAAGAGGAATTAAAATGGCATTTGACGGTTTATTTACAGCAGCAATCACAAAAGAACTTCACCAGCTTCAAACGGGCCGTATCACGAAAGTCCACCAGCCAAATGCACAAGAGCTGATGCTCCATATCCGTGCAGGAGGGAAAAATCACAAGCTTTTATTCTCTATCCACCCGTCGTATGCACGTATTCACTTAACGTATGAATCCATCGACAATCCCGCATCTCCTCCCATGTTTTGCATGATGATGCGGAAACATATAGAAGGCGGCTTTATTGAAAAAGTCGAACAAATTGAAGCAGATCGCATCATCCAGATGACGATTCGCAGTAAAGATGAAATTGGTGATGACACGAGCCGCATCTTGATTATGGAAGTGATGGGACGTCACAGCAACTTGACGCTCGTCAACGGAGATACGTTCAAGATCATCGAGACGATGAAGCACTTGCCGCCTTCGATGAACTCGTACCGCACCATGATGCCTGGTCAAGACTATATTTATCCACCGAAGCAAGATAAAGACAACCCATTTCTTCTGACGAAGGATTCGGTACCTACACTTGATGCAGCTGACTGGATGGCGACTTTCCAAGGCGTGTCCAAAATTCATGCTCAAGAACTCGCTTCTCTGTCTTCATCGGATGCTTTTGACTTTGTGATGAGTTTCTCGTCAGGTGGCAGTCAGCCTGGAAGTGCAGAAGTTGGCGGCAAGACCGTTTTTTCTGCGAGCCCTCTCACTCATCTGGATTCACCGTGGGTAGCAGCGGAGTCACTTGGTCATCTGCTTGACCGCGTCTATTATCAAAAAGCGGAGCGTGACCGTGTCAAACAACAAGCTGGAGATTTGGAGCGCTGGTTGATTAATGAGCGCAAAAAACTGACGACGAAATTGAAGAAGCTAAAATTGGACATGACCCGTGCGGAAAACTTGCAAGAGTATCAAAAACACGGGGAACTGTTGATGGGCAATCTGCATGCCATGACTAAAGGTATGAAGCAAGTTGAAGTCGTTGATTATTATGATGAAGACCAGGCGATGCTGACGATTGCTCTCGACCCTAAGAAGTCCCCTTCTCAGAATGCCCAGTCCTACTTCCACCGATACACAAAAGCGAAGACGGCACTGCACGAGGTGCAAGTACAACTGGATAAGACAACTGAAGAACTTACCTATTTGGACGAGATTATGCGACAGCTTGAGCAAGCGTCTCCGTCGGACATCGAAGAAATTAGAGAAGAACTAATGGAGCAAGGTTATTTGAAGAAACGAGCAAAAGCGAAGGCTCGCAAAGAAGTGAAAATCAAACCCGAGTCGTACCGTGCTTCAGACGGCACAGCAATTTCCGTTGGTAAGAACAATAAGCAAAATGACTACGTGACGTTCAAACTTGCAAAGCGCACAGACACGTGGTTGCACACGAAAGATATTCCCGGCTCTCACGTCGTTATCCACGATGCCGATCCATCTGAAGAAACGATTTTGGAAGCAGCTACTCTTGCTGCCTATTTCAGCAAAGCTCGTGACTCATCATCAGTACCGGTAGATTATACAGAAGTGCGCCATGTGAAGAAGCCAAACGGCTCTAAGCCTGGGTTTGTCATCTATTTTGAACAAAAGACGGTATATGTAACACCAGACCAAGAGACCATTCGGTCACTGCAAACATAAAGAGATTCAAAAAGGTCGAGAGCTGAAGTCCAGCTCCCGACCTTTTTATTATGCATTTTTCTGTTGAAGTTCTGTGTGCCAGTTCTTTATAAATGCTAACTGCTCTTCATTTAGTGCGCCACTCTCTTGCGCTTGCTCTGTCAACTTCGGAAGTGTCGTTAAAGATGCATACGGAACTCCTAGTTTCTCGAATGCTTGCGCAGCTTTCGGCAACTCGTACGAGAAGATACTGACGACACCGAGTACATCTGCGCCTTCTTTTTGAAGCGCCTCAACAGCTGTAATGCTGCTACCGCCTGTCGAGATCAAGTCTTCGATGACAACTACTTTTTGACCTTCAGAGAGCTTGCCTTCGATTTGATTTCCTCTTCCGTGTTCTTTCGCTTTCGAGCGCACGTAAACCATTGGGAGTCTCATTTCGCTGCTTACCCAAGCTGCATGAGGAATTCCGGCTGTAGCAGTGCCTGCCACTACTTCACATCCAGGAAATTCAGCTTGGATTTTTGCAGCTAGTTGTTTCGCCACTACTTCACGAAGCTCCGGGTATCCCATCAACAGACGATTGTCACAATAGATGGGAGACTGGATGCCAGAAGCCCAAGTGAACAACGGGTCCGTTGAAAGTTGAACGGCTTGTGCCGATAAAAGTGCTTGTGCTACTTGATCTGTCATTTAGATACTCTCCCATTCCGTTACGATTTGATGATACGATTCAAGTGGATTCGATGCCCCGGTTATCGCTCTACCAACAACAATATGTGTAGAACCAGCTTCCTTAGCTTGTAAAGGCGTTGCAATCCGATTTTGGTCATGAGCAACCCCACCAGCTAATCGAATACCAGGGGTCACCTTGAAAAATGTTTCTCCTATAGATTCACGTAACAGCGCCGCTTCATGGACGGAACAAACAACCCCGTCCAGTCCTGCTTGTTTAGTAAGCTTGGCATAATGAAGCACCGATTGATCAAGCGCTACAGGAATCAGTTGCTCTCGTTTCATCTGTTCTTCATTAGTGGATGTCAGTTGCGTGACGGCGATGAGTTTTGGAATTTCATCCGTCGCACCTTCTGCAAGACCCTCCTTTGCAGCTTTCATCATTTCTACTCCTCCAGCTGCATGGACGTTGACAAGATCAACACCTAGTCGTGCGAGACCTTTCATCGCTTTATGAACAGTTGTTGGAATGTCGTGAAGTTTCAAATCTAAGAAAATGGAATGCCCGTCTTCTTTTAACTTTGAGATGACTTGAGGTCCATTCTGAAGATAATATTCCATTCCCACTTTGACAAAAAGCGGCTCATGAAACTGTTTCAAAAAAGAGGACACTTCTTCTGGTGATGCAAAATCTAAAGCAAGGATAGGTTGTGTCATCGGTGTGCCCTCCCTATTACTTCTTCTATTGACGTATAACCAAGCTCTGCCAATCGTTCTGGAAGCTCTTCAATAATTGTTGGACATACTAAAGGATCTACAAAGTTTGCTGTTCCAACGGCTACTGCAGAAGCTCCTACAGATAGGAAATCAATAACATCCTGTGCGTCTTGAATTCCTCCCATTCCGATAATAGGAATCGAGACTTGTGGATACACTTCATAAATCATTCGAAGTGCGACAGGTTTGATGGCAGGTCCAGATAATCCACCTGTTTTATTGGCGAGTATAGGTTTGCCCGTTTTTTCGTGAAGGCGCATGCCGAGTAACGTGTTGATCATCGTCAGTCCGTCTGCTCCTGCTTGCTCAACGGCTTTAGCGATATCTACAATATTTGTTACATTTGGAGACAGCTTCACATAGACAGGAACTGCAGAAACTTCTTTCACAGCGCGAGTCAGTCCAGCTGCAATCTCAGGGTCCGTTCCAAAAGCAATCCCGCCGCATTTGACGTTTGGACACGAGATATTGAGCTCTAGTGCATGAACGTTGGGTGCTTGAGAGATTTCTCGTGCCACTGCCACATAGTCCTCTACTTCAGAACCGGCCACATTAGCGATAATCGGTACATCGTGTTGTTCAAGCCAAGGAAGTTCATGTTCTAACACATGAGCAAGCCCTGGATTTTGTAAGCCGATTGCATTCAGCATTCCAGAAGAAGTCTCTGCCACACGAGGCGTCGGATTGCCAAAACGACTCTCTTCCGTTGTGGCTTTAATCATAATAGCGCCTAGTACAGAGAGGTCATAAAACTTTGCATATTCTTGACCGAATCCAAAGCATCCCGAAGCAGGCATGATAGGATTTCGTAAATTAAGGCCTGGCAATTGCGTTGCTAATGCGTTCATGCGATCACCCCCGCCGGGAAGACCGGTCCGTCTAAGCAGACTTTCACGTAATCACCGTTACCTGTTGTTGTCGGACAGACACAAGCGAAACACGCTCCGATTCCACAGCCCATTCGTTGTTCATAAGATAGATAGCCTGGCACGTCCGGTAAGGCTTGCTCTACAGCATGAAGCATGGCATGAGGTCCGCAACTATAGTAAATAGCTGGTTTCTGTTCAAACAAGGCCATTTGATCGGTGACAAAGCCACCGAGACCGTGCGAGCCGTCTACTGTTGTCACATAGGTTTCGCCGAGTTCACGGAACTGCTCTTCATAAAACACGTCATCAGCAGATTGAAAGCCAAGAACAATTGTCAATTTCACTCCGGATTCGGAAAGTCGTTTTGCGAGTTCATAGAGAGGAGGGACTCCAATCCCTCCACCAATCAGCCATGCATGAATGTCTGGTGTCGCCACTACAGGGAACCCGTTCCCTAAAGGCCCCATGACATCAATCGTGTCCCCGGGGCGTTTCTCTGACAGAAGCTTTGTTCCTCTTCCGTCCACTCGGTAGATCATCGTGAACTCGAGTGTGTCTTGGTCGATTGAACAAATACTGATGGGTCTGCGCAGTAGTGGTTCGTGATGATCGGATACTTTGATATGGACAAACTGGCCTGGCTGATTCATCGCTGTTGTGTGTTGACCAATAACTGTCATTTCAAACACGTCTCGTGCAATTTCTTTGTGGCGCACGATATCCATTTTTCCAGTATGAATCATCCACGCACCTCCACTGGTTGCATCGTTTCTGTTGTGAACGTCATTGATTCCATCACTCGCAAGATGGCTTCAGCAGTATCGAGCGAAGTCAAGATCGGTACACCGTTCTCTACTGCTTCACGGCGAATTCGGAAGCCGTCACGCGCCGGCTGCTTGCCTTTTGTCAGAGTGTTGACGACAAATTGCGCTTTGCCTGACTGGATCACATCGACTAACGTCTCTCCTGAATCCCCAATTTTATTGACCGTCTGGACTGGAATGCCCTGCTCTTCAAACGCAGCTGCCGTTCCGCCAGTGGCAAGAATACGGTAGCCAATTGCGTGGAAACGTTTTGCAAGATTCGCTGCTTCTTCCTTGTCTTTATTTGCTACTGTCATCAATACTGTGCCATGAGGTTTCATTTCAAGTCCAGCTGCTACTAGACCTTTATAAAGCGCCTTCTCAAGCGTACGGTCTTTCCCTAACACTTCTCCAGTCGACTTCATTTCCGGCCCTAATGTTATATCGACGCGGCGCAGTTTGGCAAAGCTAAACACTGGTACTTTTACGTAAACGCCTGGTTGATTTGGTGCAAGTCCAGGTGTATAACCCATTTCAGTCAAGGTCTTTCCAAGAATTGCTTTTGTAGCTAAGTTAGCCATCGGGATTCCTGTGATTTTACTTAAGAACGGTACTGTACGGCTTGCACGCGGGTTCACTTCAAGAACGTAGATCTCTCCTTTAGAGATCACGTACTGAATATTGAGAAGCCCTACTGTTTTTAATGCTTTTGCTAAGCGCGTCGTATAGTCTACCAACTGCTCGATATGCTCGTTCGACAAGTTCTGAGGTGGGTATACTGCAATCGAGTCACCAGAGTGGACTCCAGCGCGTTCGATATGTTCCATGATTCCTGGAATGACGACTGAATCGCCGTCCGAGATTGCATCGACTTCAATCTCCGTACCCGTCAAGTATCGGTCTACAAGAACCGGATGTTCTGGACTCGCTTCTACCGCATATTCCATGTAGTGTTTCAGTTCATCTTCGTTGTAGACAATCTCCATAGCACGGCCGCCAAGGACGTATGAAGGGCGGACTAGAACTGGGAATCCGATTTCTCTCGCATTTGCTAAAGCCTGCTCTACAGATACAGCTGTTTTTCCTTCTGGTTGCGGAATGCCAATCTCACGAAGTAACGCTTCAAACTTGTCCCGGTTCTCTGCACGGTCTAAGTCTTCTAAGCTAGTACCAAGAATCTTGACGCCGCGTGCTTCTAATCCTGCTGCTAAGTTAATAGCCGTCTGACCACCAAACTGGACGATCACTCCTTCTGGCTTTTCAAGCTCAACGATGTGCATCACATCTTCAAGTGTCAGAGGTTCAAAGTACAACTTGTCTGAAATCGAGAAGTCTGTTGAAACGGTCTCTGGGTTGTTATTGACTATGATTGCTTCGTATCCTGCTTCTTTGATCGCCCATACAGAGTGAACTGTCGCATAATCGAACTCGACACCTTGACCGATTCGGATCGGGCCAGAACCTAGTACCATAACACTTGGCTTGTCACTGCGTATCGATTCATTTTGTTTTTCATAAGTGCCGTAGAAGTATGGAGTTTCCGATTCGAACTCTCCTGCACATGTGTCTACCATTTTATAGACCGGGAACATGTCTTGTTGCTTTCTGAAATCGTACACTTGCTGCTCCGTCCAGTTCCAAAGCTTCGCAATCGTCACATCTGCAAAGCCCATGCGCTTCGCTTTGTACAAAACGTCGCGGTCTCCTACATGGTCAGCAAGTACTGCTTCATAATCGACGATTCCTTTTAATTTGTTCAAGAAGAAGAAGTCGATTTCGCTCCACTCGTGGATCTGTTCAACCGTCATACCGCGGCGAAGTGCTTCTCCGATAAAGAACAGACGCTCATCTCCCGCACGCTTGATGCGTTTGATGATCCATTCATCTGTAATTGTGTGTGCATTTTTCATCTCCAGGTGCATGTGTCCTGTTTCAAGAGAGCGGATGGACTTCAAGATGGCTTCCTCAAATGAACGTCCTAGAGACATAACTTCTCCCGTTGCTTTCATCTGTGTTCCAAGATTTCGTTTTGCCGATTCAAATTTATCAAATGGCCAGCGAGGAATCTTTGCGACGATGTAGTCAAGTGCTGGTTCGAAACATGCGAATGTCTTGCCTGTTACCGGGTTCATCATTTCATCAAGAGTTAGACCCACAGCAATTTTCGCAGCAAGCTTAGCAATCGGGTATCCTGTTGCTTTTGAAGCCAGTGCAGACGAACGACTTACACGCGGGTTGACCTCGATGATGTAGTACTGGAAGCTATGCGGATCAAGGGCAAGCTGCACGTTACAGCCCCCTTCAATTTTCAACGCACGAATGATTTTTAAGGAAACGTTTCGAAGCATCTGGTTTTCACGGTCTGTCAATGTCTGAGTAGGCGCAACCACAATAGAGTCTCCTGTATGAATTCCTACTGGGTCAAAGTTTTCCATGTTACAGACGACAATTGCGTTGTCTGCTGAGTCACGCATCACTTCGTATTCGATTTCTTTAAATCCTGCGATAGACTTCTCAAGTAAACATTGCGTTACCGGACTGTACTTCAACCCGCTCGTCACGATTTCCTGAAGTTCTTGGTCGTTGTGACAGATTCCGCCGCCTGTTCCGCCGAGAGTAAACGCTGGACGAACGATGACTGGATATCCGATTTGTGCTACAAACGCTTTCGCTTCGTCAAGATTGTGGATGATCGTGCTTTCAGGAACCGGTTCGCCAAGCTCATTCATAAGCGTACGGAACAAATCACGGTCTTCTGCTTTGTGAATCGCTTCTAGTTTAGTACCTAAAATCTCGACATTTAACTCATCTAGAATTCCTGAACCATGAAGTTCAATCGCCATATTGAGTCCTGTCTGTCCTCCAAGTGTCGGAAGAATCGCATCAGGACGTTCTTTACGAATAATGTTCGAAACAAATTCAAGAGTGAGCGGCTCCATGTACACTTTATCCGCCATCTCGGTGTCCGTCATTATGGTAGCTGGATTCGAGTTCACCAAAATCACTCGGTACCCTTCTTCACGCAGTGCGATACATGCTTGTGTTCCCGCGTAATCAAATTCAGCTGCTTGTCCGATGACGATCGGTCCAGAACCAATCACTAAAATGGTATTGATATCGTGTCGTTTAGGCATGTAAAGTCCCCGCTTTCGTAGATGTGTGCATGAGCTGGATGAATTGATCGAATAAGTGAACCGAATCTTCAGGTCCTGCTGAACCTTCTGGATGGAACTGAACACAGAACACTGGGTAGTGTTTATGACGAACGCCTTCCACAGTTTGGTCATTTAAAGCAATGTGGGTCAATTCAAGATCCGTGTTTTCAAGTGACTTTAAGTCAATCGCATACCCGTGGTTTTGTGAAGTCAGTTCTGTGCGCCCTGTCGTCAAATCTTTAACTGGATGGTTGGCACCTCGGTGACCAAACTTCAGTTTAAAGCTTGTTGCTCCACTAGCTAGTGAAATCAACTGATGTCCTAGACATACTCCAAACATCGGAACATGAGGAATCAGCTGACGCACCGTCTCAATGGCTTCTGGAATGTCGGTTGGATCTCCCGGCCCGTTTGATAGCATGACTCCGTCCGGTTGCATGGCAAGGATGGTCTCTGCAGATGTGTTATAAGGAACAACAGTCACATCACAATCTCGCTTGTTCAGTTCGCGCAAAATACCGTGCTTCATTCCAAAGTCCATGACGACGACTCGGCAGCCGCGTCCAGGGCTTGGATAAGGGCGCTGCGTTGAGACGCGAGACACTTCATCATGTGGCAGGGACCAAGCATTCAGTTCTGCTACGATTTCTTCTACGTTCGGTTCTTCTCCTGCAGCAGTTAGTTTTCCACGAAGCGATCCGTGTGTACGAAGTAATTTCGTTAATTGGCGTGTATCGATTCCTGAAATTCCTGGAACTTGTCTTTCTTCCATCAGTTCTCCAAATGTGCGGTGGGAGCGGAAGTTGGATGGTTGTTCCGTCCATTCACGCACGACGACTCCTGCGAGTGTGATCGTCATGGCTTCAAAATCTTCTGGATTGATTCCGTAATTTCCAATAAGGGGATACGTCAGTGTTAGAATTTGTGCACAGTTGGAAGGATCCGAAATAAACTCCTGGTAGCCTGTCATTCCTGTTGTAAAGATGACTTCTCCTGTGCTTCCTTGTGGCGAGCCAAAAGCTTCACCTTCAAATACCGTTCCATCTTCTAAGATCAAATATCGTTTCATCCTTGTTCCCTCCAGACACATTTTCCATTAAACCAAGTTTCAGTCGGCCAGCCCTTGCATGTCCAACCCTCAAATGGGGTATTGGTACTTTTCGATAAGAATTCATTGGAATCAATTGCTTTTTCTACTTGTGTATCAATCAGTGTAAATTCCGCTTTTTTGCCAAGTTCAAGTTTTCCATATGGAAGATCGAATACCTCAGCAGGCTTCGTCGTCAAATAGCTTACCAGCTGACCAAGTGACCACTTTCCCGTTTCTACAAAGTGTGTGTACAGCAGTGGAAAAGCTGTTTCAAGTCCCACAATTCCAAATGGTGCTTTTTCAAACCCATGTGACTTTTCTTCTGCCGTATGCGGAGCATGATCCGTTGCGATACAGTCTAACGTTCCATCGAGTAATCCCTCTAGCAACGCTTGCTGATCTTCTCTCCCGCGAAGAGGCGGGTTCATTTTCCAGCTCGCTTCATTTGCTGGAATGTCGTCTTCACATAACAACAAATGGTGTGGGGACACTTCTGCTGTTACGTGGATTCCTGCACGCTTTGCATCTCGAATCACGCGAACAGATTCTTTTGTGCTGACGTGGCAGACATGATAATGCGCTCCAGTAGCTTCAGCAAGCAGACAATCACGCGCAATGTGAACCGCTTCAGAGGCTGAAAGAATCCCAGGAAGGCCGAGCTCTTTATTCTTTGAACCTTCGTGCATCACGCCGCCAAACAGCAGGCTATTGTCTTCGCAGTGAGCGACTACTGAGATACCTGCTTCCGCAGCTTGTTTCATCGCTTCATACATCATCCCTGCAGTTTGGACTCCAACGCCGTCGTCTGTTAAAGCGAAGGCCCCCGCTTGTTTGAGTTCAGAAGCGTTAGTCAGCTCTTTGCCAGCTTCACGGATTGTGATGGAGCCGTATGGCAAGACACGGACAGATGCTGTTTCTTGAATTCTGTTCTGCAACCATTCCATGTTTTCTTTAGTATCGGGTACTGGGCGAGTATTTGGCATCGAGCAAATAGTAGTAAATCCACCTCGAGCTGCAGCGAGTGTCCCACTTTCTATCGTCTCCTTATGCTCTCCACCTGGTTCTCTTAGATGGACGTGTACATCGATAAGTCCCGGAAGCACCAACTTCCCTTGCCCGTTAATCACTTCATCCGCATCTTGTACTTCTTCAAAAGAGTGCAGCACTCCGTCTTCTACTACTAGGGCTGTCGGAACGATGTCCCCTTGTTCATTCAGTCGTTTTAGATTGGTCCACATTGTTTTCATCATGCTTCCTCCTTTAATAAGTACTCCAGAATGGCCATTCGCATAAAGACCCCATTCTTCATCTGTTCAAAAATCCGTGATTTGGATCCTTCGACCACTTCATCTGCAATCTCTACCCCTCGGTTAAAAGGTGCTGGGTGCAAAATGATGGCGTCGTCTTTCATCGCGTGCATACGCTCTACCGTCAGTCCATACTGGCTGTGGTACTGCTCTCTTGTAAACGATTGACCAGGTTGGTGGCGTTCATGTTGCACTCGAAGCAACATGATGACGTCACTTTTTTCAATGGCATCATCTAGAGAAGCTTGTGTTTCAAACTCAGCTTGCCATTCTGGTGGACTGACAAACTGTAAGTTTGCCCCTAGCCGAGATAGCACGTGGACATTGGATCTTGCCACTCGGCTATGCGCCAAATCGCCGACAATGGTAATCGTCCTTCCTTCGAGCTCCTCGAACTCTTCCATGATGGTCATCAAGTCCAGTAAACTCTGAGTCGGATGGTTGCCCGTTCCGTCGCCTCCATTGATGATGACTGGTTTGACCTTACCAATCAGCGGTTCATAATAGGCATTGTCTGTATGCCTGATCACTAACACGTCCACTCCGATAGCTTCTAACGTCTTCACGGTATCATAGAGCGATTCACCCTTTGTCGCACTGGAGAACTGTGCTTCAAAAGGCAATACCGTTAGACCTACTTTTCGTTCTGCCATCTCAAAGCTCATCTTCGTTCGAGTACTTGGCTCGAAAAATAAGTTCGCAGCTACTAGTCCAGGCGGAACTTGGCTTGGGCTGCCTGCTTTGAGTTGTCTGGCTCGCTTTACTAGAAACAAAATATCGTCTGTCGACAGTTGTTCGATGGTCGTAAGTGTCCGCATGAGATCCGTCCTTTCATGAAAAAACCCTTTCCGCAGAGGGAAAGGGTATGAGGAAAGACACGTGACCTAGAAAGATCCGTGAGCAATCCGCTCCCCTTTCTCATCTCTCGGATGAAATTAAAAGGTTACGTCTGTGATTTAGTTTTAGGGAGTATCAAGTTGAGCAACACACCTACAATTGAAGCAAGTGCCATGCCTTCGATATGGAACGTCTCTGAAAACTTCACCATCGCCCCACCGATTCCTAGAATCAGGATAATAGAAGAAATGATCAAGTTTCGAGAATCTCCAAAATCTACTTGGCTATCTACGAGCATTCTGAGACCGGAAGACGCGATGATTCCGAATAACAGAATCGAGATGCCTCCAAGTACCGCTGCTGGAATCGTATCAATGACAGCCATCAACTGACCAAAGAAACTGAAGACGATGGCAAATACTGCTGCTAGTAGGATTACGGCTACACTGAACACTCGAGTCAGTGCAAGCACACCGATGTTTTCACCGTATGTAGTCTTTGGAGGTCCACCAATCAAGGCGCTGAAGAATGTTCCAAGACCATCTCCTAAGAGCGAGCGATGCAACCCAGGATTTTCAATGTAGTTGCGATCTACGATTTTACCAAGTACCAGCTGGTGACCGATGTGTTCCGAAATCGTTACGATGGAGATCGGCACCATGATTAACAAGAGCTGAGAAGTTACGACAAATGGATAATCCACTCCTGGAATCAGCATCTCAGGGACTTGCAAGAACTGAGCTTCTTTTACAGCTGTGAAATCTACAATGCCTACTGCAACCGAGTAAATATACCCTACGATGATTCCGCTGATAACTGGCATCAAGGAAAGCAAGCCTCTAAATACTAACTGCACGATGATGGCTGTCGAGAGTGTCACGAGCGCTGCTGAGAAGTGAAGCATGCTGTATGTGTCTCGCATGCCATCTCCATCCGTATCGATGTTCATTGCCATGTCTACAGCCACTGGTGCAAGTGCTAGTCCAATTACCATAATTACTGGACCGACTACAACCGGAGGCAAGATTTTCATAAACCACTGATGTCCAGTCTTCCAAATGACCAGCGCTGTCACAGCGTACACCACAGAGACAAACATCGCGCCGATCATGGCACTTCCGACTCCACCTGTGTTCGTTGCTATAATAATTGGTGCTATGAATGCGAATGATGAGCCCAGATAAGCAGGCACTTGAAAACGAGTTACGATGATAAAGATGATAGTTGCAATCCCACTAGTCAGTAAGGCGATTGCTGGGCTGAGCCCAACAAGTTTTGGTACTAGAATCGTCGCTCCAAACATCGCAAACATATGTTGCAAGCTGAGTACGATCCATTAAAATGTTTCAGGTCGTTCGTTGATTCCAATTTCCCTAGACACACAGCATTCCTCTTTTCTACTCCGTGATGACGACTCGGTCTTCTTGATCACTCTCTGTCATTCTCACTACAATTCGTTCTCCACTCGATGTGGGAATGTTCTTCCCTACATAGTCTGCGCGAATCGGCAGTTCCCGGTGGCCTCTATCGATGAGCACAGCCAGTTGTATTTGAGAAGGACGTCCGACGTCCATAATGGCATCCATTGCTGCTCGGACCGTTCTACCTGTATAGAGCACGTCATCTACTAAGATGATTTTTTTATCGGTCACATCATGTTTGATGTCTACTTGTCTAACTAGAGGTTGTTGATCTTCAGTCTTCACTGTCAAATCATCACGGTACAACGTGATGTCGAGCTCTCCAGTTTGGATGGCTTTGCCTTCGATAGCTGTGATACGCTCGGCCAAACGTTTTGCGATGAATGCGCCGCGGGTCTTGATTCCAACTAACACACAGTCATCAATTCCTTTATTGCGCTCAATGATTTCATGAGCGATACGCGTGAGTGCTCGCCGGATGGCTTGTTCATCTAATAACACTGCTTTTTCCATGTCGTTCCTCCTTTTTGGGTACAAAAAAACCTCTTAAGCAGCGCTTAAGAGGTTGACTATGCATAGTGAAATAAATCAAATGGACGAACAGACCGCAGTCTGTGTTCATTCGAAACCGTATGCCTTCTCAGCCTCTCTGGACTGTCTTTAAAGGACCCTTATTTAGTTATCTTAGTCAGTATACAAGATGATTCGACATATGGCTAGTTTTTATTTAATTCAGATAATAGATCCACAAAGGGTTGTGGTAGTGGCGCTTCGAACTCCAGGTATTCTCCTGTTGTTGGTTGAACAAAGCCTAAGACACCTGCATGTAGGGCTTGACCACCAATATCTAACGTCTTTTTCGGTCCATATTTTGGATCCCCAACTAACGGATGACCGATAAATTTCATATGCACACGAATTTGGTGCGTGCGTCCCGTCTCTAATTTACATTCAACTAATGTAAAGTCGCCGAAACGCTCTTTCACTTCAAAATGAGTGACAGCATGCTTGCCTTTATCGACAACATTCATGCTCTGGCGATCACGAGTGTCGCGACCAATCGGAGCATCGACTGTCCCTTTATCATGAGCAATGTGTCCATGAACAAGTGCTGTATATTTGCGAGTGACTGATCGTGCCACTAACTGATCCACAAGTGATTGATGGGCCTTATCATTTTTAGCGACCATCAGAAGGCCACTTGTATCTTTATCGATACGGTGCACAATTCCAGGACGCATAATCCCGTTAATCCCTGATAAGTCCTTTATTTGGTGCATCAAGCCGTTCACAAGAGTTCCTGATAAATGACCAGGTGCTGGGTGGACGACCATTCCTTTTGGTTTGTTTACGACAGCAACGTCTGCATCTTCATAAACAATCTCAAGGTTCAAGTCTTCTGCTTCAATCTCATACTCTTCAGGAGCTGGAATGCTGACTGAAACCACATCGCCTTCAGAGGCTTTGTAATTCGACTTCACTACCTCTCCATTGACGAGGATCAACTCTTGTTTCATGAGATTTTGAATCTGTGTTCTAGACCAGTCTTCGTTTGCGCTAAGCAATAGCTTATCTAGACGTTCTTTATGTTGCTCTTTTGTAATCGTTACTTCAAATTGCTTCATTTTTTCACCTTTTTCTGCTTTCTTTCATCCCATAGAATAAAAAGAAAAATAAGTACTACTCCTACAGTCAATGCGGCGTCTGCCACATTAAAAATAGGGAAGTCATAGTTTATGACAGGAATCCAGACATCAACAAAATCCACTACTTCACCGCGGAACAAGCGGTCGATAAAATTCCCAATCGCTCCTCCTAACAACACCATGAGCCCTAATTGGAACAAAGGTTGTCCTTTTGCTTGCGTATGAAAATAATAGATGATTCCGATGATGACGAGTGTTGTGACGATATAGAAAATCCACATTTGTCCTTCTAGCATGCCCCAGGCAGCGCCTCGGTTGCGATGCGACAGAAGACCAAGATACGGGTCCGCAAGTGCGATGCGTTCCCCAAGTTCCATATTTTGAACGACCAACCATTTGGTCCATTGATCAACAAGTACAAGAAGTAGTGCTATTCCATAGTATATCCACACAGTCGAACCCTCCATTTACATGTAGTTAAGTGTACCACATTTCACGCTTTTCGTAGACAAGTTAAAAACCTCTCCCGAGTAGGGAGAGGCTTTCATACTTTACTTGGAAACGACAGCTGCACAGCGTACACATAATGTTGGGTGCTCTGCATCTTCTCCAACTGTAGTAGAGATCGTCCAGCAGCGTTCACATTTTTCGCCTTGTGCTTTTTCAACAACAACAGAAGATTGTTCTAAAGCAACTGCCTGTTCTGGTGCTTCCTCAACAGTTCCTGCTAGTGTGAAGCCAGATACGATGAACAGTTGAGCGTAATCGATTTTATCATCCGCAAACAATTCTTTCACACTGTCTTTTACAAACAAGTGAACATGTGCTTCTAATGACTTTCCGATTTGCTTCTCAGCACGAGCCATTTCAAGTGCTTTTAATACATCATCACGAACAGTTAACACTTTATCCCATTTCGCAATCAAATCTGTTGCATTCGGAACTTCAACCGCTTGAGGCATATCCGTTAATTGAACGCTTTCCGCTTGTTCGTGTTCCATATAAGCCCACAATTCATCAGTCGTATGTGGCAGGACAGGAGTAAGAAGTTTCACTAATGCCACTAACGCATCATACATAACGGTTTGCATTGCACGACGGTCTTTATGATCTGCTTCGTAGATATAAACAACATCTTTTGCAAGATCTAAATAGAAAGCACTTAGTTCCGTTGAAACAAAATTGTTGATTGTATGGTACACAGTCGAGAACTCGTAGTTTTCAAATGATGTATTCACAGTTGAAATCATTTGTTGTAGTTTTGCATACATATACTGATCTACTTCACGCATGTCTTCAAAAGCTACACGGTCTGTTGTTGGATTGAAGTCATGCACATTCCCGTGAAGGAATCGTAGCGTGTTGCGGATCTTACGGTATACTTCTGACACTTGTTTTAAGATGGCATCAGACACACGAACATCAGCCGTATAATCTACGGATGCTACCCATAGGCGAAGGATGTCAGCACCTAGTTGGTTCATGACTTTTGAAGGTACGATAACGTTTCCGATGGATTTACTCATCTTACGTCCTTCTCCGTCTAACACGAACCCGTGACTTAGAAGTCCCTTGTAAGGTGCGTGACCAAACATCGCAACACTAGTGATTAGTGATGAGTTAAACCATCCGCGGTACTGATCCGAACCTTCTAAATACAAGTCCGCAGGGAACTGCAAGTCTTCACGCTCTGCAAGAACGCCTTGATGTGTTGAACCAGAGTCAAACCAAACATCCATGATGTCGAGTTCTTTAGTGAAGCGACCGTTTGGACTAGCTGGGTGTGTATAGCCCTCTGGTAATAAGTCTTTCGCATCCCACTCGAACCAGATGTTTGAACCGTGTTCACGGAACAATTCGGATACATGTTGAATTGTGTTTTCTTCAATAATCGGTTCGCCGTCTTCAGCATAGAACACGGGAATCGGTACACCCCAAACGCGTTGACGGGAAATGTTCCAGTCACCACGGTCACGGATCATATTGAATAGACGTGTTTCACCCCATGAAGGTGTAAACTCTGTTTGACGAATCGCTTCTAGAAGTTCTGGACGGAACGCTTCAACTGATGCAAACCATTGTGTAGTTGCACGGTAAATAACTGGTTTCTTTGTACGCCAGTCATGTGGATACGAGTGCGTGAAGAATGTTAATTTTTCCAGAGCGCCTGCTGCGTCTAATGCTTCTGTGATTGGCTTGTTTGCTGCATCATAAAAGAGACCTTCAAAGCCAGGTGCTTCAGCAGTCATTACACCACGATCGTCTACTGGACATAAAACATCTAAACCGTATTGTTTCCCAACGTGGAAGTCATCTTCCCCGTGGCCAGGAGCTGTGTGGACACAGCCTGTACCAGACTCAGTTGTTACATGTTCTCCAAGCATAACTAGAGAATCGCGATCGTATAATGGGTGTTTCGCTACGATACGGTCGAATTGTTTTCCTTCAAAAGTCTGTTCCACTTCGAAAGATTCCCACCCTAGTGTTGCGCTCACTTCTTCAAGAAGGTCTTTTGCAATGATAAAAGATTTATCGTTTGCGCGGACTTGAACATAGGAGAAGTCAGGGTGGACAGAAATTCCAAGGTTCGCTGGGATTGTCCATGGAGTCGTTGTCCAGATGATGAATCGAACGCCTTCTGCGACGACTCCTTTACCGTCTGTTACTTCAAAGCTGACATAAATCGAAGGAGACTTTTTGTCTTTGTATTCGATTTCTGCTTCTGCAAGTGCCGATTCAGATGACGGTGACCAGTACACTGGTTTGAGTCCTTTGTAGATGTAGCCTTTTTTTGCCATCTCACCAAACACTTGGATTTGTCGCGCTTCAAATTGTGGTTTTAGTGTCACGTATGGGTTGTCCCAGTCACCTGTAACTCCAATACGTTTGAACTGCTCGCGCTGATTGTCAATTTGCTCATAAGCATACTCTTCACATAGTTTACGGAACTCAGCAACTGTCATTTCTTTGCGATTTACGCCCTTGTTTGTCAGTGCTTGTTCAATCGGAAGTCCGTGCGTATCCCAACCTGGAACATACGGTGCTTGGAATCCAGACATTGATTTGTAGCGAACGATCATATCTTTAAGAACTTTGTTTAACGCGTGACCGATGTGAAGATCGCCATTTGCGTATGGAGGTCCATCGTGCAAGATGAACTTCGGACGGTCTTTGGTACGCTCTAAGTTTTTCGCGTAGATGTTTTTTTCTTTCCACATATCTTGGATTTGAGGCTCCTTAGTTGGAAGGCCTCCACGCATAGGAAAGTCAGTTTTTGGCATTAATAAGGTATCTTTGTATTCCATTTGTATCTCTCCTTAGTTGTTGATGAGGTTAATTAGATTGGCAGTCGGCTCCACTTTTCGTGGTGTCCAGTTGCGCCTCCTAGAAACACACGAGAAATGCCGTCGCAGCCGATGAGGCAAAAAGCGCCTCCCCGGCCACGCCACCATTTATCGGAGTTTCTGAACAGTCGGCTCCACTTTTCTAGGCACAAAAAAACCCGTCCCCATAAAAGGGACGAGTTATTCGCGGTACCACCCTAATTGCAGACGAATCTGCCACTTAGATGACCGTAACGTGGTCGAACGGAAATGCTTACGAAGTTCAGCATTTCGGCTCAAAAGTGATGGGCGTCTCTGGACTAGTTGATTGGGCTCTCACTATCCCCAACTCGCTTGGTCGTTCATCCAAATGCCGTCTTTATCAGTGCCTTTTTCTATGTGCTTATTATAAAGATTGCACTATGTATCGTCAAGCTGTTTAGACTTCGTCTGCAGTAATACGCTCTAGAGACGTTGTATCTACATCCGTTTCCATTAAGTGATCCCAATCGTCCGTGTTGATTAGTTCCAGTTGTGCTTCTACTAACATCTTGAAACGGTTACGGAATACTTTGGATTGTTTCTTCAGCTCTTCTATCTCTAATGCAATTTTACGCGCTTTTGTTAAGGATTCGTTTAAGATGCGATCTGCATTCTTTTCTGCTTCCTTCACGATTAACTTTGCTTCTTTTTGAGAATTGCGGCGCACTTCTTCAGCAGCCTCTTGTGCAACGACAATCGATTTTTGCAAGGTCGACTCAATGGTTGTAAAGTGCCCCACACGTTCAGTCGTCGATTTTAATTGCGCCTCTAGTTCTTTCTTGTCTCGGATAAGCGTTTCAAAGTCCTTTTTCACTTGCTCTAAAAACTCATTGACCTCATCTTCACTATACCCTCGAAATGCTTTACTAAAGACTTTTTGATCAATATCTAAAGGTGTTAATGGCATGGTTACAGCTCCTTTATCGAATATGGCTACTTGTATTATACCGTTGATAGAGCAGGAAAGCAGTACAATTTAAGAAAAATTCAACTTTTTTGCTCTAGCTTCGCTATCTGCAACCGTATTTTTTCTTTCTTCGTTCTACCTTCTATCAGACCAACTTGGAAGCGCCCAAATGTTCTCAAAGATACCATGTCGGATTCGTTCAAACTAAATGAGATGTCTTCCACTACAGACCAATTCACTTTCACTTTGCCACCCTTAATAAACGCAGCGGCTTTTTGACGAGAAATGTTCCAAGCAGAGGCTAGTACCGTATCAAGTCGCATAGAACTGACAATATGAAGTTCATCTACATAGTCTTCTGTGACAGCAAGTAGCACGGCTTCTTCTGCCACATCTTCCACTTGAACTTTCACTTTGCCAATAGAAGTCAGATTAGTTTTGACATAGTCCGCAATCTCAGAGGCTATGGCAAATTGCACCGTCCCTTCTTGCAAGCGAATATCACCGAACTTAGAACGGTCCAGTCCAAGCGACATTAGAGAACCTAGAACATCCGAGTGTTTTAATGTCACAAATTTAGTAGGATACGAGATTTGCACAATTTGAATCTGTTCATCTTCTTTTGCTGGTTCATAGTAAGACGGGGCAACGAGGACTCGTTCCCTCTCTGCTTGGTCAAAACCTCCAAAAGAAAAACCGTTCAAGTCTCTTTGTTGAGACAATGTTTGTAAAATAAACCGCTGCCGGGGATCTAAAAAATCCGTCAATTTTGGTGCGTAGCGATCTTCCACTTCTCGTGTTAGGCTAATCATCGCCTCTATAAAGGGTTGTTCATCTTTTCGAAAATGTTGAAATATCGTATCCATTAGAGTCCGCTCCAGTCACTAAACTAGTTGAAAAATAGCCCCAGAGCAGTTAGCTCTTGGGGCCATACAAGTTATACGTTAGAAAATCCATAATAACACTTGTTTGATTCCGAATGATGCAAAGTTTAAAGCGATGATTGCAATAATTGGTGACAAATCAATCATACCGATGGGTGGAATAATTTTTCTAAAAATCGAAAGGTATGGTTCAACAAGCGTTGCTAAAAATTGACCAATTGCCGATTGCTGCAAGCTCGGAATCCATGACATTAAGATGTAGCCAATGATCATATACGTATAAATACTAAAAGCAATATCAAGAATGTAAAATAGTAATGCTATAGACATCGTTTAGGAATCTCCTCGCTTATTGGTGTTCATCATAGTAGTAGTCGGAGATAGCTCCATCCACTTCGATGGTATCTGGTGCACATAAAAAGATATCGGTGCCGATACGCTGAATATCTCCACCTAAAGCGTACACTGTTCCACTTAAAAAGTCGATAATTCTGATTCCTTGTTCTTTATCGATTCGTTGCAGATTAACAATTACTGCGCGCTTGCCTTTTAGATGTTCAGAGATATCTTGAGCTTCCGCATAGACACGTGGCTCAATTAAAATCACTTTAGACGACTTTTGAACGTTTTGAATACTCACTAGCTGTGGAGACGTTGCTGTTGATGCGCTAGAAATTTTCCGTTCTCGGACGGATTTAACCGGTTGCTGCTTTGGACGTGCCTCTTGCTGTTCTGGTTTTGCTTTTGATTCTGTCTGCATTTCTTGCTCCTCTTCTTCATCCATTAAGAAAAATGAATTGAACCATTTTTTCATGCGATCACTCCTTTATACTTCCAACTAGTGCCGTACCGATTCGGACGAATGTTGCGCCTTCTTCTATAGCAATCTCATAGTCTCCAGACATGCCCATGGAAAGTTCTGTCATCGGCTGTTTTAAATGACCTGTTTGATTCATTTCATCACGTAATTCTCTCAGTCGCTTGAATTGTTTGCGAATGTCTTCTTCGCTTGCATCTGCAGGTGCCATGGTCATAAGACCGATAGGAAGAATTTTATCGTAGCTTGCAATCTGCTGAATAAAGTTTGAGAGTTCTGTATCAGCCAGTCCGTGTTTTGAAGATTCACCGGACACATTAACTTGAATAAAGCAGCGAACAGGTTGCTGTGCGCGTTTTTGAATTTCATCTGCAAGACTCATTCGGTCAAGCGAGTGGAGATAATCGATAGTGTTGATAAGGTCTTTTACCTTACGGGTCTGTAACGATCCGATAAAGTGCCATGAAACAGAAGAACCAATTTCTGCTTGTTTAGGAAGCAATCCTTCTGGACGGTTTTCTCCTAGATGTTTAAGTCCTGCTTCCACTACAACCTTCGTTTGATCAACCGATAGCTGTTTCGTAACAGCAATCAGTGTGACATGGTCTGCACTCAATTTGGAGCCTTGTATTGCTTGTTCTATTTTGTACTCGATCTGTTGTAAGTCGTTTTGTATCATTTTTACGTCCCAACTTTGCATTGTGTTTCATTTATTGTACCAATCCGAGCACGTTTAATCAATGTTCGACAGATTTCAGAAAGATAAAATCAGCTCCTACCGATACAACTTCGGACATGGTGACGAAACGATCCGTGCCTTATTTTTGAAAAAATCGGGTGGAACCACTTACAACATATCCCTCCACTTGACCTGTCTGCGCGTTCACTCCCGCAATGTCGTCCATAGATCTTCAGATGTGGAAGAATCTTTTAATTGATTTAGGAAGTAAACAGATTCTCCAACATCTTGATGAAGTGGTTCATGTAAAGACATCGGTTCATAAAGAGCTTCTAGAGCATATAAAACATCTTCCTCTTTCTTGTTTAACTGAGCTGCTATTTCCTTAATCGTCGGTTCCTGATTATGTTCTCTAATAAATTGTTCTCTGATCAAAATTTTGAATGGTTATGTTAAGTCCTACACAACCTACTTGAAACAAATCTTCTGGAGACTCACCACGACTACCAAAACGTTTAACCAAACTGAGGACTAGCCTCAAATTTCCGAGAACTAAACAATCTTTCGTAAAATCTGTTAGAGTTTTACATTTTAGTTTTTTCGCGGCAAAAAACCCCTATCTCTCGAAAGAGAAAAGGGGTTTACTAGCTATTAACGACGGTTACGGTTTCGTAGGAACGTTGGAATGTCTAAAGCTTCCTCTTCCTTGAACGAAGGTTGTTGTGGGCGAGTCTCTTGAACTGGCTCTTCATCGTAACGAGTTTCACGTGGTGGTGCTTGTGTTGGTGCAGGTGAAGACGGGCGCTTCATTCCTCCACCAGCCATACGCGGCTGACGTTGAATCAAGATTTCTTCGTTGAATCCAGTAGCAATAACAGTGACTACGATTTGATCGTCTAAATCATCATTGATTACAGAACCGAAAATCATGTTCACTTCTTCATCCGAAGCACTTGCTACAATATCTGCTGCCTCTTGAACTTCAAATAGAGACAGGTTTGAGCCACCTGTGATATTCATAAGAACACCTTTAGCTCCATCGATAGACGTTTCTAAAAGAGGACTTGAGATGGCTTTTTTCGCAGCTTCAGCAGCACGGTTTTCACCAGAAGCAATTCCGATACCCATTAATGCAGATCCTTTGTTAGACATGATTGTCTTTACATCTGCAAAGTCTAAGTTGATAAGACCTGGTACCGCGATTAAATCCGAGATACCTTGAACCCCTTGACGAAGTACGTTATCCGCTTCACGGAATGCTTCAAGCATTGGCGTGTTTTTGTCAACGATTTCAAGTAGACGGTCGTTTGGAATGACGATCAATGTGTCGACCGCTTCTTTCATCATAGAGATACCGCCAACAGCTTGAGTAGAACGCTTACGGCCTTCAAATGTGAATGGTCGTGTCACAACACCGACTGTAAGTGCGCCAAGTTCTTTAGCAATCTGAGCGATCACAGGTGCAGCACCTGTACCTGTTCCGCCTCCCATACCTGCAGTGACGAATACCATGTCCGCACCGCGAAGTGCTTCTTCAATTTGCTCTTTGCTCTCTTCAGCAGCTTTGCGGCCCACTTCTGGGTTAGCACCTGCTCCAAGACCACGAGTCAATTTACCACCAATTTGAAGCTTTACTGGCGCTTTTGACATATTTAATGCTTGTGCATCTGTATTGACTGCAATGAAGTCGACACCTTGCACTCCGTGCTCGATCATACGGTTGACAGCATTGTTACCGCCACCGCCAACTCCAATTACTTTAATAATTGCTAGAGATTCATCATTCGTTTCAAAATGTAACATGCAATTGCCTCCTATGTTAGATTGCCGATACTACTATTCAAAGAATCGGTCGAAAAATTGTTTGATCTTCGTCATGCCGCTTTCTTTTGGTTCATCTGAATCTTCAACAGACTCTTTTTTTACTTTTTGTTTTGTCTTTGGTTTCATAGTAGGTTCTTGTCGAGCTGTTACTGCACTAGTTGTACTATTCGACAGACCATAATATAAATCCTCTTTATAAATGTACTGAATTAAACCGATTGAAGTAGAGAATTGTGGTTCTCGTACGCCAATATAATCCGGAGTGTAGACACGAACTCGCGTCTGTAAGACGTGACGAGCCAATTGTGACAGTCCTTCTAGTTTAGAGACCCCACCGCTTAATACGATGCCTCCAGGGAGGTCACGCACACCAATACGGTACAGCTCTTCCATGATCATTTCAAACAGTTCCTCTAAGCGTACTCCAATGATTTCGGAAATGTACTTCTGAGAATACTGTTCTTTCATGTCTGCGCCAATGACAGGAACTTCAAACAGCTCGTCTTCGGAAGCATCGTCATAGAATGCATGCCCATATTGACGTTTGATCTGCTCAGCATGTTCCGTCGGTGTCTTGAGGACGATACTCAAGTCTTTAGTAATGTGGTCTCCACCGACCGGAATGGTCGTCGTATGTGTCAAATGCCCATCTCGGAATACCGCAATCGTTGTAGCTCCGCCCCCTATATCAATATAGGCAGTACCATGATTGCGCTCATCTTCAGTTAAAGCAAATTGACCTGCCGCTAAAGGCTGTAGATAAATCTCACGAATCTGTAAACCTGCACGTTCTACACAGCGCAGAAGGTTATGTAAGATTGTCTTAGATGTAGTGATCATGTTGGCATCGACTTCTAATCGTGTCCCAATCATACCTCGTGGGTCACTGATTTCTTCCACTCCGTCCAAAATATATTGAACCGGAATGATGTTTAAGTATTCACGTTCTGGTGGGATAGACATCACTTTAGCAGAGTCTAGAACTCGCTCTAAATCTATTCCTGTTACTTCTTTGTCTTCGGACTGAACAGCCACAACACCCTTAACTTGGTGAATGGATGCTTGGTTAGCTGGAATTCCTAAAACGACTTCTCGAATTTCCATACCTGCCATACGTTCTGCTTCTTGCACTGCCTTTTTTATAGACTGGACCGTGGCATCGATATCCACAATGGCACCTTTTCGAATGCCTGATGACTTGGCATTGCCAACACCGATAATATGAATAATTTGATTGTTGATTTCTCCAATGACCACTTTGATCGAGGATGACCCGATATCTAGTGATACGTATAATTCTGATAATTTCATTTTGTGGCACCTCCTAAAAAGGTATATACTTTTCATTTTAGAGTAAACACCTTGTAAAGTCTAAATGTTTCTTACTAGTCAAACAATTATTTTATTTTTATGCCTTGCCTTTGTCAGCCCATCTCGACAATAAAATACGACGAATCACTGCAATATTTTGGAATAAACGCACACCAAACGCGAAGATGGCTGCCAAGTACAAGTCGACACCTAAGTGAACTCCTAGAAAAGCAAGTGCTGCAGCTAATACGATATTGAAGAAAAATCCGGATACAAATACCTTGTCATCGTAGACTTGTTGTAGTTGAGCCCGAATTCCTCCAAACAAAGTATCAAGTGCAGCTAAAACAGCAATGGACAGATAGTTCTCATAAGCAGAAGGAATTTGAAAATCTGTCATCAATCCTAGGGAAATCCCCAAAATCAGACCTAGCAGTGGTAGCCACATAGTCAGTCCCCTTCCTTCCACTCAGTTAAATAATTGACCTGTATCGGTTGATCATATGAAGTGATGGTCAGCTTTTCTGCCGGTTCGCCTATTTCCAACATATAATTCTCAAGGTAAAAATCATCAGCTAGTCCGCTCGCTTGAATTTGTGCCACTAACTTTTCTACAGTCTCGATAGAATCAGTAGCTATTTTCATTTCAAATGGTGGCGTCTTTATCGGTAACGTGTTGATTGTCGTATTGCCATTAATATCGCGAATGGCTGATGAATAAATCAATCGTTTGTCATCGATTTCAATAGCCTTTGCTTGGAAACGATTCATCTCATTAACAAATCGAACCAGAAGTTCTGGTGAAATCGGTTCGATAGCCAGTCCAAATGCAATAGCCTCTTCAGATGGAGTCACCGTGATAGTAACACCTGGGCCTTCATACGGTATCAAACCGATATCTTGTTGAAGTTGTTTAATAGACTGTTCCACAAGCCTCTCAGGACGATCGGCCTGTGAGCTTTCATATTGTTGTACTAATTGTTCAGCTTCCCGGATTCGTGTTAGTAGTTCTGAATGGTATTGCGTTTCAACTGAAAGTTCTTTTCGAATCTCCCAGACATCACGCGTGTCACGCTGTTCCGGGCTCTGCATTGTATTAAACTGGATGGCTAACATAAAGCCGATGACAAAAAGTATCAAAGTAAAGCGAGAGATTCCTTTTTTTTTCAACTGGTTCTCCCCCTTAACTATCGTGCATCGACAACATCATCAGCTCAGAAACTTTTTCCGTTTGAATTCGAATCTGCTGTCCTTTCAATTGATCGAGGATACCGCCTGAGAGTTCAACTGCCTCTGACAATGTCGCAGAGTTCCCAATGGCTTCTATGATAAACGGAGCCGGGAAAGTCTCTCCATCCACAGTAATTACAGGTCCAGTACAACGAATATAACTCGTTTCATGGATACGTTTGCCATTTACACTTACCGCTTCAGCTCCCGCAATCTTCAATTCATTGATCACCATGAAGACATGACCTTCATGAACTATGTAATCATTCGGATTCACTTGGTCTGGATCGTATTCTCCATCTTCAAGCTGCACACGGTATCCTTCCCCCTTAACCGGAACTTCCCCAGTCAGCAGTCGGAGCGCTTCAGCCTCTTTCACCAGTTCATCTAAAGACGAAGTGTTGGATCCAGCTTGTTGCTCATAATCTCGAATCGTCTCTTGCACATCCCGCAGTTCTTCACTCAACTCTTTGTTGCGTTCTTTCTGTTCAATCAATTCTTGCCTCACACTTTCAGTTTGTCCATATGTGGCGGAGTTGATAGCTACTTCTTGATTTCGTTTTTGAGAAACACTGAAGCTAAAAGCTAAAATAAATCCTAACGTCAGACTGACCACTGATAATATGATTTTGCCTCTATTCACTGTCTTGTTCTTCATCTATTACCAGCTCTTCCCCTTTCCCACCATAAATGCTGTCATAACTCTCAAAGAATGTGCCCACTTCCATATCGACAATTCCTTTTTGTCCAATCGGAATTTGTTGAAGAACGGCCGGATAAAAATCCATCTTCTCTGAGAGGTCAAGAGCACTTAAAATGACCGTATTTCCATCATTCATAAACAAGGTAATGAGGTTCGGATCCGACTTACTTGGAGAGGAACTAATCTCTGATATCAGCATTCGATTTTCAGAAGCTAGTTTGCCAAGTTCTGATATCACTTTCTTTTCCACTTTCTTATCGTCAAACTCACCAAGTGCTGGTCCAAACATGCTACCAGCATCACGTGAGGTCACTTCTGCACCGTTTTCTAACAAAATGCGCGTTTCGTCAGCGCCTCGAAATCCAATCGGTTGAAACTCTTGAACTGTAATCGCTACTTCTGACCACCGTTTTCTCGACACTTTAGCTTTTTTGATTGCAGGATGTTGTGAAATTTTGTCCTCGATGTTCGACGTGCTAAACGACCATAAAGAGTCTCCTTTGTTTAGTGTTGAAACAGTTTCAATTTCTTGTGCATCCACGATCTCATTACCTGCAATCGTTAATATCTGAATCTTGCTTATAGAAGATTGTAAGTAAAGTACGAGAAACAACGCGCTAAAAAAAAGAAACAGAAGAATAGAAAAGGTCCACGTCATTCTGCGTTTTCTCTTTTTTCTAAGGCTGGGTATGCGTTCTTCGATATCAATTAATTTTTCCATTCTTCTGCCTCCCTTCCATGGTGATAGAGACTCAAAATAATACCGCAAAGAATCCAAGAACTCATAAGTGAAGAACCACCATAACTGATAAATGTCAACTTAACACCTGTTACAGGCAGTAATCCTGTTACCACTCCTAGATTCACGCCCGTCTGCAACATCATGAGGCTACCAAGAGCTGCTATCTGGATTCCTTGAACTGTGTAGCTATAAAAACTCGCTAATTGGAAACAGCATAGCCCCCAAGTGACATATGCCGAACAAAGCACGCATGCCATGATCCAACCATTTTCTTCAATGATCAGGGCAAATATGAAATCATTCTGCGGTTCAGGTAACAGCTGACCAATAGCTGCTGGCACTGGCTATAAAAGCAACGCCAGCAACGGTCAATAAAAGACTGACTACAAGGAGCGTCCATTTGGCTCGTTCGTAGGGCACATAGCCATCCTTTCTATTTTAAGGAGTCGTAAAGTGCTAAAAATTCATCTCCGCGAATTTCAAAGCTTTCGTATTGATCCCAGCTGGCAGAAGCAGGAGATAAAAGAATGACATCTCCAGGCTCAGATAAAGCGACTGCTTGCTCAAAAGCTTGTGTCAATGTTTCAAATGGAGCACCCTTCACTTGATGCGTCTCTAAGAACTGCTGAAGTCTTGGTGCCGTTTCACCATAGTGATAGACCGCCTTCAAGTTTCCTAAATACGGGATCAGCTCATCAAATGAATGGTCCCGCTCTTTCCCACCTGCAAGTAAAATTACTGGTCGAGTGAACCCTTCAAGTGCACTCTTAGTAGCTAATGCGTTTGTAGCCTTTGAATCGTTGTAAAACAAACGTCCTTCCCACTCTCCTGCAAATTGCGTACGATGTTTAACTCCAGCAAATGTGGATACCGTCTGGCGAATCTGGTGTAATGGAGCATGTAACAACATTGCTGCTGCTGTAGCTGCGAGGACATTTTCTAAGTTATGTTGACCAGGCAAGCGGATTTCGTCTCGCTTATAAAGTGGGTTTCCTAACCAGTACACCCACTCTTGGTCTGCACTGATCCCCTCGTCTTGACGGCCCGATACAAAGAACGGGAGTAGCTTAGCGGAAGTTTCTTTGACACGAGCGACTAAAACTTCTTGTTCCCCGTTATAGATTAATGTGTCTAAGTTTGTTTGATTTTGCGAAATCGCTAGTTTAGCTTGGATGTATTCTTCCAAGTCAGAGTGGTAGTCGAGATGCGCCTCATAAATGTTCGTGATAATTGCAATCGAAGGTTTTAATTTTACCGTACCCATCAGTTGAAAGGATGACAGTTCTGTTACGATTACATTATTTTTTGTGGCACTTTTTGCTACAGTTGTAGCGACTGTACCAATATTCCCAGCGACAAGCGGCTCTAGTGGTCCTTTACTCAGCATCTCCATTAGTAAAGTAGTTGTAGTCGTCTTTCCATTGGATCCAGTGATTCCTACCATTTGGGCATCACTGATGCGATACGCAAGCTCGATTTCTGTCCAAATGGGAATCCCTCGTTTAAGTGCTTCTTGTAATACCGGGTTACTATAAGGGATTCCAGGATTTTTGACGATAAGTGAAAACCCTTCATCTAACAGATTCTCAGGGTGACTTCCACAAATAACCGTCAGTCCTTGTTTTAATAAATGCTGGGCATGTTCATTTTCCTCAAATGGTTTGGCATCATTTACAGTGACAAATGCACCGAGTTCATGAAGAGTCTCAGCAGCTGCTGTTCCGCTCTTGGCTAGGCCGAGAACGAGTACTTTTTGATGATAAACTTCTTTTAATGGTTTCATACTAAGACCTCCAAGACCAGCACAACTAGTGCAGCAATAAATCCAATTGTCCAAAATACATAAACAACTTTAATTTCAGACCAGCCCGATAATTCAAAGTGATGGTGAATCGGACTCATTTTAAAGATCCGTTTTCCGCGTGTTTTAAAGCTGATTACTTGAAGGATGACAGACAGTGTCTCCACAACAAAAATGATTCCCACGAACAATAATAAGAGCTCTTGTTTTAAAATAATGGATAACATCGCAAGAGCTCCCCCTAAAGCCAGAGAACCAGTGTCTCCCATAAACACTTTTGCAGGGTTTTTATTGAACAGTAAGAAGCCTAATAGGGCACCAGTCACTGCAAATGCAAAGATGGCAGCATCCGTTTGATTGTAAATTACGGCTAAGATTCCAAACGTAGCAAATGCAATAGAGGCAGTTCCACTCACTAGCCCGTCTAAACCATCTGACAAGTTGACGGCATTGGAGAATCCAACTAGCCAAAATACGATGAACACCACATACAAGATGCCAAAATCAATTGACCAAGTTGTGAAAGGAATTGAAATGGCCGTATCGAATGGTCCGAGTTGTAGCAAGAAATAAGCGATGATAGCAATCACGATCTGACCAATCAGTTTTTGTAATGAAGTCAGTCCAAGATTTCGTTTCATTACGACTTTGATAAAGTCATCTAAAAAACCGAGCGCTCCAAATCCAATCAGTACTAGTAATAAGACCACAGTTTGTGTCGTCAATGTATTTGTAAAATAAGTAACACCTAGGGTTGAAAGTAAAATAGACAGTAAGAAAATTAAGCCACCCATTGTAGGGGTACCGGCTTTTTTTTGATGAGACTCAGGGCCTTCTTCTCGAATGCTTTGTCCGAATTTCATTCTGCGCAAATACGGAATAGCAAGTGGAGCAAGTAGTGCAGAAAGTGTGAATGCGAGTGCGATTGTGAGCACGATAGTTACAAGTGACATAATGAAACTCCTTTAGTTAATCAGTATAAAGATGGATAAGATAAGGAGGCTTTGCTAATTCATCTGGAGCAGGCAATTGATCCAGTATTTTCTGACTGTCTCCATGCCATATCAATTTGAATTCATGCAGTTGCTCCTGAATCTCATCTTTTGAGAGTCCCACGAGATTCGGGACTTTTAATTCGGGTATCTCATCCCATGTTCGTTCTTTAATGCGAATCCTCTTTGAAGCTGCCGATTCCAGCTTTCGCGAGCTTGTTCACTAAGAAAATCATAGCGCCAAAGTTGAATATACAGCACTTTTACTAGAATGGCTAGAAGGACTATAAATACAACAAGTCCAACAATTCTAAGACGCATCTTTTGTAATGGGGAGATAAAATAACCTCCTGCACTACTTTATGACGCGGATGTGAGGTTATTCTTGCTCTTCTTCTAGCTCTTCCGGATTTCCTTCCATTTCGACTGGTTGTTGTTGATAGGCTTTTTCGGGACTATCGAGTTCTACCACGACTGGAGTATCATCTACAACGGTCCCCGGCGTAATGCTTTGTCTCACAACATAGCCGGTTCCGGTTAATTCGATTGGAAGTCCTGTGAAGTCTTTATAGATTTTCACTTCTCGAGAAGACCAGCCTGTCATGTCTGGAATTTGAATCTCTCCACTAGCTTTGAAGAACACTTTTGTTCCACTGATCAGTTCTGTGTCCCCAGCCGGATACTGTTGTTCAATCTTGCCTTGTTGGCCCATTGTGATGACTTCTAGACCTTGTGCCTGGAGTGCAGACTGCACACCTGCCACTTCTTTACCACGATAATCCTCCACTTTCACTGTTTTTCTTTCTTTTGAATCGTTTGGAGAGATATTCAAATACTTCAAGGAATTCTCTGTTACGTAATTGAAGATATACGATGTTGGATCAGACCCCACTTCTGTTGCTTCAATCTTCGGTTTGTGAACTGCAACATAGACAATGATTTCTGGATCTTCTACAGGAGCCATTCCCAGGAAGGAATAAAGAAATAGTTGACGTCCCCATAAATAGTTTCCATTAGGTCCTGGGATTTGAGCAGTACCTGTTTTTCCCGCAGACGTATACGAGTCCAACTTAAATTTTTGTGCTGTACCTTTTTCACTTGTAACCGTGCTAGCAAGAATCTCTTTTACTTGATTGGCTGTTTGAGCAGAAATTGGAGATTGCTTTTTAACGGGCTCGTGATTCAAGAGTACTTCCCCTGTATTTGGATCGACAATTTGATCGATGATGTAAGGCTGGTACATCGTTCCTTCGTTTGCAATAGCCGTCATGCCTTGCACAAGCTGAAGGGGTGTCACGGTAGTCCCTTGGCCATATGTTGTCGTCAAGCGATTGATTGGGTAGCGGTCGCTAATGGTACCCGTGGCTTCATTCGGTAAATCGATCCCGGTCTTTTCACCAAAGCCAAACTCTTTAATATAGTTGATAAAGGTTTCATCACCTAGCTTTTCAAGCAAGTAGGCCATAGAAACGTTGGATGAGCGCTGGAAACCTTCTAAATACGTGATAGTTCCCCATCCAGAGACATTGTGATCATAGATAGTTCGATCAAGTAGTTTATAAGATCCTGATTTATACCAAGCATTTGGATCCCATTTCCCTTCCTCAATCGCAGCAGCAAGAGTAAAGATTTTCATAGTAGATCCCGGTTCAATTGTATTCTCGACACTTTCATTCAACCAATTTGTCGTCAAGCCTTCTCGAGTATTCGGATCAAATGTTGGCCGCTGGGTCATCGCTAAGATTTCTCCTGAATCAGCTTTTACCACAAGTGCAGTGATCTTTTCAGGTTCGTACTTTTCTTGAACGTCCGATACGGCTTCTTCTAAAAAGTTTTGAATCGTCCGGTCATTAGTTAGTTTTACATCCGCACCGTGTTTTGGTTCTGTGATCAGTTTATCTGATGAGGGTAGCAACAGCCCATTGCGTCCAATTTGAAAATCAATGCGCCCAGGTGTCCCAGTAAGTGCTTCATTATAGATACGCTCAAGGCCCATCTTTCCTACTAAGCGTGTTTGGCCATCTTCCACCTCTTCTGGAATCGCAAAACCTATCAAATGCGATGCAAAACGTCCATTTGCATAATGGCGCTTCAAATCTTTATCAAATTCGATTCCTGGAAGCTGTAATTCCTCGATTTTTTTCATCTGCTGATGGGAAAGATTGCGACCTGGTGCTCCGAACTCCACTTGATAGCGTTCCTCGTCAACCCCGTTTTGTAGACGCGTTGCAATTTCTTCTTTTGATAGATCAAGGAATTCACTTAACTTCTGAGCTGTATCTTCCACATCAATGACGTGGCGCGGGTCATTTGCATGAGCCGTTGCTTTTTCACTCACTACCGCGTAGATTTTGTAGCTAAGCGTGTCCTCTACTAAAATTTGGCCATTCCGATCTTGTATGGTTCCACGGTGTGCTTCAACTACTTGAGAACGACTGTATTTTTCCTGTGCCCTTTGTTCCAAAACTTCTCCATTTACGACTCCCGTGGCTTGAATGTAGATAAATCGACCTAATAACAGAAAAAAGAGCCCCCCGTATAGCAAAAACAGCAGGAAGGCTCCCCATTGAAAACGTACTTTTTTATTCATTCACCAGACACAACCTTCACATTTTTCTCATTCAATGTTAAGCCGAGCTCCTTTGCTTTCAACCAAATGCGTTCGTAGCTAGAAAGTTCTGCAACTTGAATTTCAAGGTCTGTGTTTTCACGTTTTACCGTATCAATTTGTTGTTCCATCTGTTGTATTTGCACGTCAACTGCGCGAACTTCAGTCTGAGTTTGAACAATGAAAATCATTAAAAAGGCACACGTCATGACAAATGCGGCAAATAAGAATTTTTCCCCTTTAGAAATGATCTGTTTTCTTTTGACAGGGGTTGGATATGTATGAGGTACGGCAGGTTGTTGCGGTTGTGGTTGTTGTTGATACTGTCGTAGCGCCATTTAATAACTCCCTTTCTCGTCAAGTTTCTCTATAATACGTAATTTTGCTGATCGTGAACGATTATTTGCCGCCAGTTCTTCTTCACTTGGTAAGATTGGCTTCCGTGTGATGAGCTTAAACTTCGGCTGCATCTCTGGTGGAATGATCGGTAAGTTTGGTGGCAATTCAGGTAATGACGCTGCCTCTTTAAACATTGTCTTCACAAGACGGTCTTCTAAAGAATGGAACGTGATAACTGAAATACGGCCGTTTGGCTTCAGTAGTGTCATAGCTGCTTCGAGCGAGTCTTCTGCAGCACCCAATTCATCGTTTACAGCGATCCGAATCGCTTGGAAAATTCGTTTTGCAGGATGACCACCTGTACGTCTAGCGGCTGCCGGTATCCCTCGTTTGATTAGTTCCACAAGATCAAATGTTGTTTCTATTGGTTGGTTCTGTCTTGCTCTCTCAATCTCTCGAGCAATCTGTTTTGAAAACTTTTCTTCTCCGTAACGGAAGAAGATTTTCACAAGCTTTTCATATGGCCAGTCATTGATAACATGATAAGCCGTTAACGCACTAGTTTGATCCATCCGCATGTCGAGCGGTGCGTCGTATTGGTAGCTGAAGCCTCGTTCTGGCGTATCTAACTGCGGCGAAGAAACACCCAGGTCATATAGAATTCCGTCTACTTCAGTAACGTCTAATTTCTCTAATTCATCTTTGATATAACGAAAGTTGGAATGAACAAATGTTACTCGGTTTATGTATGGTGCTAATTTTTGCTTTGCATTTTCAATGGCTGTCGTATCTTGATCAAAACAGTAGAGGTGTCCCTCATCTGAAAGCTGCTTCACCAGATATTCACTATGTCCTGCGCCACCTAATGTGCAATCTACATATATACCGTCTGGTCGAATCGCCAAACCATCGACTGTTTCGGTAAGTAATACGGTTGTATGGTTAAACAAGCGACCCGCTCCTTTGGACTATTAGATATTAAAATCAATCATATTTTCAGCGATTTCATTAAAGGATTCTTCCGATTCCTCTGCGTAACCATCCCAAGCATCTTTTGCCCAAATCTCGAATCGACTGGACACACCTAGAACGACACACTCTTTTTCCATTTTTGCATACTCCCGCAGATTTGCAGGAAGCATGATTCGTCCTTGCTTATCGATTTCTACTTCGGTAGCTCCAGAGAAGAAGAAACGAGTAAATGCGCGGGCATCTTTTTTAGTAAGTGGAAGCTGCTTGAGCTTTTCTTCGAGTTTTCGCCATTCTTCCATAGGATAGCCAAACAGACACTGATCCAGACCACGTGTGATGACAAAGTTGCCTTCCAGGTGTTCTCGAAACTTTGCCGGGACGATTAAACGGCCTTTGGCATCGAGCGAATGCTGATATTCTCCCATGAACATGCTACTCACCCCACTTTATGAACTAAACATACCACAATCCCCCACTTTCCTCCACCACTTTTCAAGAAAGTTCCCAAAAAAATTCAAAAGTACTAGTCGACTCTTTTTTGAGAAACAAAAAAGCCGCCAGAGGCGACTTTTAAGAGGTATGAACTACGATATGTTTCCCGTTCATTTCATATGGAATTTCAAGTAACTGATTAATAATTTCGGTACCGTACTTATTTAAGTAATGAAGTGGTGAATAGATTCGTTCTTGAAGTGAATCCAGTGGGACTAATTCGTTTTGAATCGCCTTATAAGATGCAACGGCCGCATCAAATCGTCTGTAGTATAAGTCTTCGATAGTGTGATCTAAAAATGTAACTTGCTGACGGTGTAAGTTGTGATTCTTTTCTAGTAACGGATCTAGCTTAAACCCTTCTTGCTGCAGAGTTTTGCTTAGTTTTGTATAGTGGTTTGATAAGAGTGTATATAGCTCTTCCACTTCACTTGACAGTTGTTTGTTCTTTTGAGAATCGATATAAGCTTGAAGTCTCCCCGGAGTTTCTCCAGCCCACACATCTTCTAATGATAAGCCCGTCTCTTTCATTTTCTTTTCAATTGAGAGAGGCAAGATGGTAATACTGAATCGTGGTGCCACAATAGGCATCTTTAAATTCATGACCGTGAATGCCTCTTTTAGCAGTGCCCAATAAGCGATTTCTCCTGGTCCACCAACAAAAGTATGAACTGGGAAGAGGTACTGTTGAACTAGCGGACGTGTCACGACATTGTGACTAATACAGGCTGGATTCTGCTCCACTTCTTCAAGAAGTTGCTCTGTAGTCCACGATTTCTTAAGGTCTTCGTTTTTAAATCCAGTATCCGTTGCTTCAAGTAGATAGCGATGATTATCTTCTACATAAAAAAGATGTGCATTTTCTAAGCGGCACTGAATGGGAAATCCGAATCCTGAAGAAGCTAGCTGCTGTTCTTTGTCATAAACGCTGTTTCGTAATGCTTCGTTGTTCCGAATCAATTCTTTCGTGAACTCTTTGGCTAATTCTCGCATAGCCACGTCAGAAGAATTGACGAACAACAAGCCTTCTTTATGGAAGAACTGCTGAAATAACTCCAAGAAAAATCCTTTGTAAGTCCCGTGACGTTCTAATGAGGATTCAATCATTTTCCATAAGGATAGCGTATGTTCCGTTTCGGGTAAGTCTCGGAAAGCTTGGTGCAAGAGACCGCGGAACTCTGAAGTTGGGATTTGTTGTTCTGCTACCATTTCAGTCGACAGACGCTCTACACTTAAGGAAAGCTTCGACACTTCTCGGTTTTTTTCGACATAAAAGTGATTCACTTCTAAAATATCGTGATCTTCACCCGCCATCCAAAATACAGGAACTACTTTCTTCATCGTAGTTTCAGAAATTTGTCTGGCAAGGACGATGGCAGTCACTGCTTTATGGATCGAATAGATGGGACCAGTCAAAATCCCTGTCTGTTGCCCAGTTATGGTGACCGCGGCACCCTTTTCTAAGTCAAGCAAATGCTGACGCTGCATTTCACTGAGTTCTAGTTGATCCATTGAAGCTTTGATAGTTTCTACTAACCGCGCTCTTCGACTACTAGGATACTTCAACTCTTCCGTTCTTGTTTTCCAAGCTTCCGGCTTCCATGAATAGTGGAAGTAGTCTTCCACCTCTTCAAATCGATCTATATATGTAGAATAAAAGGCTGATGCTTTTGGTTGTGGATGTGTGGTTACTTTCATGAGAACACCTCTTCTGAAATCAATACGTATACGAGTATAGCAAACAACTATCTCAAATTAAAACTATCCGCCTAGATAACTCATAATTGACCGAGTGAGTCCAATAATCCACCCAACAAAATAGAAGAGAGAAAGCACGATAAAATAGATTCTCCATAATAGCCGAAAAATAATGCGTGGCCCGACGTCTTGTTTTTTTCTCCACAAGATTACAATCAAGATGATGGCGATAAATAGCAGAAAGAGTAGCAAGTTGGTAATGGGATTTGGTATCCCTAGCAAATTGTATACACTCGCAACAGCGAAAAATAACACAACAGTTGTAACATCTGCTGCAAGTCCTGTTCGTTTCGCTTTTCGAATGCCGATAGCTTTTGCCCCCCACCATACAAGCATAAAGATGAGAATAGGAAAAATAATAAGAGCACTAACTAAGCTTTGTATGAGGTTCACTTCCCTTTAGATAGAATCAAGTTATAAAGATAGTTCGTAATTGGTAAGTAGCGGTTTTTACTTTCCGCTAACTCTATGAGTGGTTGCAATATGGCCCCTGCTTCTGTCTGCCGACCTGCTGCAACATCACGTCTCATTGAAGACGAGTTCGTGGCCGTTCGTTTGATCAATTCAAATACATCTTCAAGTGTAAGCACTATTTCTAGTTCAGTGAACGTTTGTATTAATTCATCGTAATGCGTAATGACCGCTTGTTGGAGTGCCGTGTTGGTTCTGAGTTCCCCGTTTGGCACATCGAGTATTGCGGTGACAGGATTGATCAACGTATTTAATACTGCTTTTCTGAGTAAAATTAGCTCAATTTCTGCCTCCCAGCTTATAACTGGAGCCAATATTTCTACTTGTTCTTTGTAAGTGGATGATCCGCCAACTCGAATAGTTCCGTGACCGGTATGAAGCAGCATGTCTTCTTCAACTCCGACACCGTGATCGACACTTCCGTAAAGAACATAGGTACTATCTAACACTTGCTGCACTGGATGCTTTATCAAACCGTTCTGTAAAAAGATGATGGGACCTTTCCTATTTTTAAGACGAGGTAACACATCAGAGAGGTGGTAAGCTTTCGTAGCCACCAACACGATAGCTGCGGAATCAACAATTGACCAGTCTTCTGACACGGATACTCCCATCAGTTCAACCACTCCATCAGGAGATTGATAGAGTACTGGGAGCTGTTTCGCACTGCGAATCAAAACGGTCACTTGATGCCCTTTGTCTTCTAATAATTTCGAAACGAGGATTCCGACAGCCCCTGCTCCAATCACGACGATATTCACGTGCGTCCCCCCTTACATTGGTAGAAAAAAGTCTACCCAGTTGAGGGTAGACTAAATGATTACACAGGAAATACAGGATGTTTACGTGGTGGCGCCGGAATATGCTTTGTCGCATACAGCTCAAGACGTTCCACCAACTCTGAACGAAGCGCAGAAGGAGCAATGATCTCATCTACAATCATTTCAGATGCCAGTTTATAAATATCGATTTCCTTTTTATATTCTGCATGTTTTTCTTGCACATAAGCAAGTCTTTCTTTTGGATCTTCAATGGATTCAATCTTATTTGAATAAACAGCGTTCACAGCTGCTTCAGGACCCATTACCGCAATCTGAGCAGTTGGTAAGGCGATACAAACGTCTGGTTCGAATGCCGGGCCCGCCATTGCGTAAAGTCCAGCTCCATAAGCTTTGCGAACAACAACTGAAATTTTCGGTACAGTCGCAGAGCTCATTGCCGCAATCAACTTAGCTCCGTGACGGATGATACCGCCGCGCTCTACTTTTGTTCCGATCATGAATCCTGGAACGTCTGCTAGGAACAACAATGGAATATGGAACGCGTCACAAAGGGAGATAAATTTCGCTCCTTTGTCAGCAGAATCAATGAACAACACGCCGCCTTTTACTTTAGGCTGGTTGGCAATGATTCCGACCGGTTTGCCGTCGATTCGTGCAAGACCTGTAATCAATTCAGCAGCAAATAATTTTTTGATTTCAAAGAAGCTGCCTTCATCAATCAATCGGTCGATCGCTTCATACATATCAAATGGTGCATTTTGGTTTTCTGGAATGATTTCTTCAAGTGAGCGTCCTTGTTTAGGCTCTACTGCTTCCAAAACAGGGGGTCTTTCTAAGAAGTTTGCCGGGAAGAACGATAGATACGACTTTGCAAGCTCAATTGCTTGTTCTTCGCTCTCAGCCAAAACGTCCCCGCACCCACTGACCGAACAATGCATGCGCGCTCCGCCCATCTCTTCAAGCGTCACTTTCTCCCCGATAACTTTTTCAGCCATCCGAGGAGACCCCAAATACATAGATGCGTTCCCGTCTACCATGATGACGATATCACAAAAAGCTGGGATGTAAGCTCCGCCTGCAGCAGAAGGACCAAATAACAAACAGATCTGTGGAATGAATCCAGAAAGACGCACTTGATTATGAAAAATCTTTCCTGCTCCCCGACGATTCGGGAACATATCCAGTTGATCCGTGATACGAGCTCCAGCAGAATCCACTAAATAAAGAAGTGGCAAGCGATTCTTTTCCGCAACTTCTTGAATGCGGATAATTTTTTCTACTGTACGTGAGCCCCATGAACCCGCTTTAACAGTAGAGTCATTTGCCATGACACAGACCATTTGGCCGCCGACTTTCCCCATCGCCGTGACCACGCCGTCTGCTGGCAGGTCTCCTGCTTCTACATTGGCAAACTTTGCATCTTCTTTGTATTCACCATCATCAAATAATAGTGCAAGGCGGTCACGCACAAAGAGCTTGCCTTGTTCTTTCATTTTCTCATGATACTTAGAAGCTCCACCTGCAAAAATAGTCGAGACTTTTTCTTCAAGACGTTCATTATATGATTTTGTTACCATGCCCATTTCCCCCTAAGTTGTCTTATTCGAATGTAACGAGCGTGTCCCCTTCGTTTACAAAGTCCCCTTCTGCCACGTGGATTTCTGCGATTTTACCTGATTGATCAGATTCAACCGGAATCTCCATTTTCATCGATTCAAGTACTAGTACCACATCACCTGTTACGACTTCTTCCCCTACTGCTTTGTTTAATGTGAAGACGGTACCTGCCATTGTTGAAATAAGTGTTTTCATTGTCATTGCTCCTTTGGTTGTTTTCTGAATAAAACGATACTGTTTGTAGCATAGTCGCCTTCTTTGAATCCATCGTATTGGATAAACGAACGGAAAAACGCGACATTTGATTTAACACCTTGTACATCTAAATTCTCTAACAGTGCTTGTGCCCGTTCAAGAGCTTGTGTACGGTCTTTGCCTGACACGATGACTTTTGCAATCATCGGGTCGTAATAAGGTGTTACAGAGTTCCCTTCTGCATACCCACTGTCTATACGAATCCCTTCGCCTTCAGGGAATCGCAAAACATCAAGCTTCCCAGGTGAAGGCATGAAGCGCTCGGAGTCTTCCGCGTAAAGACGGAACTCGATGGCATGGCCTTTTATAACCAACTGGCTTTGATCCGAAATTGGGAGGGGTTGATCCATTGCCGTGAGCAGTTGCCATTTTACAAGGTCTGTCCCCGTGATCTCCTCTGAAATCGGATGTTCAACTTGGAGTCGCGTGTTCATCTCTAAGAAATAGAAATTTTCATCGGCATCCATAATAAATTCTACGGTCCCGGCATTTTTATAGTTCACAGCTTTTGCTGCTTGAACGGCTGCTTCATACAACTTGTCTTTCGTTTCTTGGCTTAGAGCCGGCGATGGTGCTTCTTCAATCACTTTTTGGTTGCGACGTTGCACCGAACAGTTGCGCTCAAATAGATGGAAGACGTCCCCTTTATAGTCTCCAAATACCTGAACTTCGATATGACGAGCTGGTTCCACAAATTTTTCGACGAACACGGCATCATTGCCAAAATAATTTTTAGCTCGGGTTTTGATTCCTGTGAACTGTTGAGCGAGCGTTTGCTCAGTTTCACATTTCACCATACCAATACCACCGCCGCCACCAGAAGCCTTTAGCATAACAGGATAGCCGATCGCATTTGCAAACTCGACCGCTTCTTCCACAGTTGCAAGGCCTTCTTCCGTTCCTGGTACAACTGGAACTCCAGCTGTTTTCATAGTGTCACGCGAGGCAATCTTGTCCCCCATCTTGTCAATCGTCTCTGCAGACGGTCCAATAAACCGAATTCCTGCTGCTTCAATTTCTCGAACAAACTCCGCATTTTCAGATAAGAAGCCGTAACCGGGATGAATAGCATCCACTTGTTCTTCTTTGGCTATGCGGATAATAGCTTCTTTATTAAGATAGGATTGATTCACAGGTGCTGGCCCAATAAGGTGTGCGCGAGTTGCCTGTTTGACAAAAGGCATATCAGCGTCAGCTTCTGAATAGACCGCTACGGTTTCGATTCCCATCTCGTCACATGTACGAATGATGCGACTTGCGATTTCTCCCCGATTTGCAATTAATATACGTTTCAATCCATTTCTCCCCTTCCCACACTTTTTAAGTCTATACGATAGATGAAAGCGATTTCAACTATCAATTGACAAAATAAATCAAATTGTCCGGACTTTTTAGTTTTTTCGGTTTAAAAAGTGCGCTACTGCATCATGGTGAGGTTGTTGTTCCCACAATACGGAACAAACTCGTGCTTCTTCTAACATCCGATCAAGAATTGCTCGTTCTTTTAAAGGAGCTGTCAAAATAGACTTATAAGCTTTGGCAACGGAAGGGTGACGGGTTTTCATTTTGTGAATGAAATCGGCGAAAGCTGCCCATTTGTCCCCTTCAAAGCTCTCTGTTACCCAGCCGATTTCTTCAAGCTCGGCTGCTACAAGTGGCTCTGCCTCTGTTGTAAGCTTCAAAAGTTTATCGTATGCCATTCCTTTCGTTTGGAGCAGTGTAGTTCCACCCCACCCAGAGGTGATTGCAAGCCGGCCTTGGATAAAGCCTGCTTTTGCATCTTTTCGCATTAAACGGTAATCGCAAGCACTTGCAATCTCTGCACCGCCTCCGATAGCTGTGCCATTAATTAATGCAATCACGGGTACAGGTTGCGTGGCTAAGCGGTAAAGGATATGTGTCATACGTTGATGGATCGCATAGGCTTCTTGTTCTGTTCGAACCGAGTGAAAGACACTTAAGTCTCCTCCGCTGCAAAATGTTTTGTTTCCTTCTCCAGTAATGACGCCAAAATGGACATCTGGCTGGTCCAAGCGTTTTAAGAAGAGTTCGAGCCCCTCCATGACTTCAAAGTTTACTGCGTTATGTATGTGCGGTCTGGTGATTTGAAACTGGACGATACCGTCTAATTGATCAATACGAAAACTCATAATCATCCCTCCAAATAGACTATCTTGCTTGTGTGTTTCTCATTAAAAATGGGATGCTTTCCGGAGGAGGGTTCCTAAGTCTCCTCCTTACGTCCGGGGCCTCAGGAATCCCTCTTATTCTCCCGGAGTCCCCCATTTTTAATGAGAAACTCAATTTTATTTTTGAATATAAAAAAAGACTACCAAAGAGCCATGGTCTCTCTGGTAGTCTTTATTATACGGATAACTCAAAAAGTTATCAGTATTTATGTTCTAAAACATAGCTGCGCAAATACTGAATTATTTGCTTACAACTTCTTTCCCTTTGTAGTGTCCGCATGACTTACATACGCGGTGAGCCAATTTTGCTTCACCACAGTTAGGGCATGCTACCATACCAGGTACAGATAATTTGAAATGCGTACGACGCTTTCTTTTTGCAGTTTTAGAAGTTCTTCTAAATGGTACAGCCATTGATGGCACCTCCTTACAGATCTAATCGTCTGTTTGATCAAAATACTTAGCTAATTCAGCAAGTCTTGGATCCGTTTTTTGTTCGTCCGCTTCCTTTTCCTCGAGCTCTTCTTCCGTTGCAAAACTCCAAAAGCTTCCACCTTCCGGCTTGCGCTCGTCTGCATTGTCTTCAAAGACTTGAAGAGGTATCGTTAAAAGGATTAATTCCTCTAATACAGGATCTACGTGAATCACATCACCTTCAACAAGATGAACGTTTTCACTTTCCTCTGCATGCTCCGACCAATCAAACATTTCTGTTGAATCAATCGAAAAAGGAAATTTTACATCTTCCCATGTCCGAGAACTTGGTAAGATGAGATGCCCTTCTAACTGGAAGTGACAAGTTAAACTCGTTGCACCAACTGTACAACGGGCCTTTACATGTACGGGTGATACGTGCCGAATCTCCGGATTTCGAGTCATCAGTTCAGGAAGCTGAACTTCTTCGTCAATTTCCATCTGACTGCGACGGTATTTCGCCAATTGATGAATTGTCCATTTCATACGTTTATCACCTCAAGACAACAAAGTTGATTATATAACGTGCTGAAATAGATGTCAAGATAATTTCTTGTCACCTGATTTCTTTCTACGTATACTGTTACTAGTATACGAAGGGGCGATGAAAAATGAAAGCAACAGGAGTTGTAGTTGAGCACAATCCGTTTCATAATGGTCATGCTTATCATATAGAACAGGCCCGCCAGTCATCTGGTGCAGACATTGTCGTGGCGGTCATGTCAGGCAATTTTTTGCAGCGAGGAGAACCTGCACTTGTCGATAAATGGACACGAGCTGGGATGTCTCTTGCAAACGGTGTAGACCTGGTCGTTGAACTTCCCTACCGCTATGCAACGGCATCTGCTACTGAATTTGCTGCTGGATCCATCCATTTGCTTGAGCAGCTAGGATGTAGTTCGTTTGTGTTTGGGAGCGAACACGGCAAAATCCAGTCATTTCTCGATACGTATCACCTAATTCATTCAAACCGCGACAAATACAACCACGCCATTCGGCAGTCTTTACAAGCTGGCAACAGCTATCCGATGGCTTTGCAGCATGCCTTTCTTGCAGTTGCACAGGATTCAAACGAATTCGTAGATCTATCACAACCTAATAACATTCTGGGGTATCACTATGTGGAAGCGGCTCTCAGCCAATCTTATTCGATTCAACCTCTAACGATAGAGAGAATTGGAGCTGGATACCATGATTTCATACGTCAGGGACAATCTATTGCAAGCGCTACGGGTATTCGCCACGCACTTTTTGAGATGATGGAGATACCTGGAGAGTTTGTACCCAAAGAAACATTACAAGCGCTCACAGGCTGGTATGAGCACTATCAACAATACGGTAGCTGGGAACAATTCTGGCCGCGGCTTCGCTATGCCATCTTATCAAACAGCCCCGAGCAGCTGCGGAACATTGCAGAAGTATCGGAAGGTATTGAACACGCCATTCAAAAACACGCTCTAGTTTCTGCAACTTATAGTGAGTTTATGCACCGCTTGAAGTCGAAACGGTACACGTGGACTCGTTTACAGCGTATGATGACACATATCTATACAGGATTCCAAGAATCATCGCGCACAACCACTTTACCTGATGCGGTTCGACTGCTCGGGAGAACAGATAAAGGGCAGCAGTATTTGGGTCAAATAAAAAAAGACTGTCCGCTGCCGATTGTATCTCGGCTGGCAAGCAGTTCTTCTGAGTTTCTTAGACAAGACACAAAGGCTTCGGATCTTTACTATTTAGGCTATGAATCTGGAGAAGTCCATGAGCTTGTCGGAAGCGAATTTAAAAGACTGCCCCTTAAGATTTAGGGGGCAGTTTTTCTAAGTAGTCAAGTGCATCATCAATCGTTTTCACCGGAATGATATCGAGGTCAAGACCCAGCTTCTCTTTTGTGTCGACAGCCAATTGATAGTTACTCACAAGATCTGGATTCTGCTTTAAGATTTCAGGATCAATGGTATCATCTGGCGCAAACATAAAGTCTACATTCGCATCTGAAGCCGCTACCACTTTCAAATCGATGCCACCAATGCGGCCAACTTTCCCGTCTTCTAAAATTTCTCCAGTACCCGCAATTTTGTAACCTTTTGTCATGTCTTCCTCTAAAAGCTGATTCATGATTTCTAAAGTGAACATGAGGCCTGCTGAAGGACCACCAATCTCCTCTGATTCAAAGGACACATCACGTTCTGTAGTGATTTGTTGATCTTGCTGATAGGAGATTCCCACTGCAGGGCGATCGGGAATTTCTTCAATACTACCTAACGTAATCTGTTCCTCACGAGTCTCTCCATCTCTTTGAACTGTCAGATCGATCGTATCTCCTACTTCTTTTGTCAGAATGAACTCCTGAAGTGTTGCCTCACTGACATCTCCATTTCCATTAATCGCTACAATTCGGTCTCCAGGTCGTAACTTTCCATCTGCAGGGCTTCCTTTAACTACTGAATAGATAAACAACCCATTGTTAATCAGTTCATAGGGTTCACCCGTCTTTTCATAAGCTACTTTGATGGCATTGAGTTGGGAGTTGGACATCAACTTTAACTGACGGACTTCATAGGCCTCATCATCTTCGTCCTCACGGCGTATCTGATTGGCTTCCATCAAGTGTTCAGGATCTTTCAGACGCTGATACAAATAAGTTGCCGGAGTAGCTTTAGAAAGAGCAATCGTCAACAGTCGAAGCTCCCCTTCATCCCCTGAATCTTGATTTTCCACTTGAACGATAGGAGATAGTTCGTATGCTCCACCCGGTTTCGAAATATAATAATCCAGCGGATAAAATAGAAACAACAAGATAGCCAGCAGTAGAAGCGGCCCTCTCCATTTCTTCATCATATGATCATTCCCTTCCCCTGTCTCTTGTCGAATCCATAAAGAGATGCGCAAGGTGTTCCATTATTTTTGAGGGTTCCAGTCCCTTACACTCCCTTCCTATTTAGGAGCGTTGCTGTATGGAATGCTCGAACTCTCAGCGCGAATGGGACAACTGGCTTCACTTGATGCTCCGCTTGTCTATTACGGAATCGTACTCGGTTTCTCTAGTTTAAGTATTCATTTGCAAAATTTTCTGTTGGTCCGAGGTTCAGGTATCTCATTTGGTCCCTACTGGTTGTCTCGTATCGTGACAGTAGCAGTATTAGGTTGGCTGTTACTGATGCTCGACTAGATAGTAGCTATTTCTTGAATTTTTCACGAAGTGCTTTCTCCACAGGTGGCGGAACAAATTCGTGCAGGTTCGCTTCGTATTTTGCAACTTCTTTTACAATGCTCGAACTGAGGAAAGAGTATTCATTTTTCGTCATAATAAATAACGTTTCTACTTGGTCGTTTAATTTGCGGTTCATAGACGTGATCTGCATTTCGTACTCAAAGTCAGAAACGGCACGTAAGCCACGAATTATCGCTTGAGCATTTTGTTCTTTTGCATAATCCACAAGGAGACCTGAAAACGTATCCGCTTCCACGTTTCCTAAATGAGCCGTGGAAGCTGCAATCAATTCCATACGCTCTTCTACAGAAAATAGTGGATTTTTAGAGGAGTTATTTAATACGACCACTTTGATTTTGTCAAAAATCACGGATGCTCGTGTAATGATATCCAAGTGACCATTTGTAATGGGATCAAATGATCCAGGTACTACAGCGATTTTCATACTACTTGTCTCCTTTAGGTTCAAAAAATGAGATGGATAAACTGCCGTACGTCTCTTTTCGGTAACAAACACCGGACGGTATAAGAGATTCGATCTCTGCTTCTTTTGCATGTTCGCAAACTACGATTCCATTCGGTTTTACTAAACCGTTCGTAAAAAGCGTATCCGCTAATTTATAAAGATCCAATTTATTATAAGGTGGATCTAAGAATACGAGGTCAAACGTGCTCTGTTCCATAGCAAGACGTTCTAGCGCTTGCTTTGCGTCTGCTTTCAATACAGTAGATTGATCTGTAAATCGTGTTTTCTCAATATTTTCTTTGATAACCTGCAGAGCCTTCCCCTGTTTTTCTACGAACACACAATGCTCGGCTCCTCGACTTAACGCCTCAAGTCCCAAACCTCCAGAACCTGCAAACAGGTCGAGAACGGACTCTCCATCTAAATAAGGTCCCAATATATTAAATAATGATTCTTTGACTTTGTCTGTCGTAGGACGAGTCGTCTCGCCCGGTACAGCTTTCAATGGGATGCTTTTTCGTGTTCCCGCTACGATACGCATAACTCTTCCCCTTTCCAAGTACCTCAATATCTAGTAAATTAACATAAGTAGCTTTAATAAGAAAGGACGTCTCAACATGATTCAACGATTTATAGAATTAGGTGAAGGATACGGAGATGTATTTGAGTTATGTGAACTCGCCAAAACCAATCAGCACCGTATTCATCACGCGTTTATTTTACATGGAACAAAAAATGACAAAAAAAGTGTCTCCTTGGCTTTAGCACTGAAGCCAGCAGGAGACGTGCCTTTTATTCCTATCTATATTTGTCGAGAAGGCATGGACTTCAGAGAGCCCAAAATGGAAAGACAACTTGCATTTGAAAAAGTGCTCGCCGATTTGGACGTGACACCTGTTACGCTCGAAGTCAAACATTCTAGCGAGTTTGGGTCAGTCGATCACTATTATCAAGCTCTCATCGCCATTATGCGACTGAATCATTTGCTGCCGCCTTTGTCATAAGCCGATCTTGTAATCGTATTCTTTCGCTTTATCCGGTTTGGAGTTTTCATACTCTGTCTTGATGAACGGTCGCTCCGATTCCATAAGCTTTTTAACAAATGGCAGCTTCAGTAATTTAGCAGTTACAGCTTCTACATCTTCTTGATTGACGTAGATGACTGCGTACTTTAATTTTCTCGATATATAATAGACATGACCATATTTTCGTAATGTCTTTGCATGCTTCAGATGGTTGACAAATACAATCAATCCTTGTCTAGGAATCATAGCCATTCCTCACTTTCTTGATTTGCTCAAATTGCTCTTTCGTAGTAAGTTAAGTCTACCACAGCAGGGAATATCTGAAAACTGAATCACTAGGAGGCAACAGCATGACACGCAAACGCAAGATTGCACTGCTCCTTGCAGCAGCTGCAGGAACTGCTTGGGCAGGAACTAAAGCCCTGTCAAAACCACAATCAAGACCGCAAAAACAAGTTTTAGATACAGCATCACCCATCATTCTAGCCCATCGTGGCGGATCTCTAATTGGACCAGAGTCCACTTTACTTGCTTTTGAAAAAGCAGCAGAACTTGGTGTTCATGGATTTGAAATTGATCTTCGCATGACAAAAGATGAGCAGATCATTGTGTTCCATGATGATACCGTAGACCGCACAAGTGCTTCCTCTGGACTTGTGAGCGATATGACATTAGCGGCTATCCAAGCAATCGATTTTAGTGCAAACTTTGAAGGACGCGATCAGTTCACAGATGAAGAACTGGAAAAAGCTCGCATTCTTACACTAGATGAATTGTTAGAGCGCTTTCCTTTTATGTATATCAATATGGATATGAAAGATGCTCCTTCTTCCTATGAGGGATCTTTAATGCCATCTAAACTCTGGCGAATCCTAGAGGAAGCTGGTGCTCTTGACCGTGTCGTCGTGACGAGCTTCTACGATGAACAGATCGACCGCTTTAATCTGTACGCTCAGAACCGCGTCGCTTTAGGTGCTGGAGAAAAAGAAGTTCGCAAAGCCTATACTGCTTATACGAGCCAGTTCAAGCACCTGTATCACCCTAAAGCAGATGTTTTCCAGCTACCGGTGAAACACAAGTCCATTCGCTTGGACTTAAAAGGGTTTATTGAATTCCTGCATTCCTTGAACATTAAAGTGCATTACTGGACGATTGATGAAGAAGAGGAAATGTTGCGGCTTGTGAAGCAAGGAGCGGACGGAATTGTTACAGATCGTCCAGACCTTGCTATTGAGACATTAGAGAATACAACCAAATAAAAAAGCCCCCGAAGGGACTTTGCATTAGGCTGAACAGGCGCAACCTCCGCCTGTTCCACAGCCTGTGCCGCATGAGCCTGTCGCACTCTGGAAAAAAGGATTGCTGACAGGTACTTTAATATCTTGAGATACAGCATGGGCGACTAGTAAACTGATTTCATCCAACAGATCTTGGACATCGTTCTCTGCAGCTTTTAGTTCTGCTACTTGAGGCAACAAGTCCATCTCTCTTTTTTTAATACGGATCTGAGTATTGATCGTTTTATAGTCAGGGTGGTATTTCCCGAAACGCTGTACTTCTTCATACGTCTCTTTCAGACGTGAAAATTCGTGAACGACTTTGGCCACTTCAGGAGTCGAATAGACGTCTTGATGGGCTTTATGATAGGCAGATACGATAGCAGAATGTATGAAAAGTTCATTTAACTCATCTACACTCTCAAAAATATCGATCCAGTCCGATGACATCTGCATGATGATCCCTCCCGTTTCATCATACCAAATTTTGATAAAGGGGCAAACCGAGATGCAATCTACAACTTCTATTCAACACTTTTACGAGACCGCTTCTGCTACCGAAAAGGAGCTACTCGACCAATTTGTTCAAGGGCTAGAAAAAAAACGACAAGGCGTTTATAGCACCTATGTGAATGCAGCGTTTCAATTCGATATTTCATTCCCAGAAGAGACATGCAAAGTGACAATGCCGGTCACCCCGATGACTACGAATTCGTTCGGTATGCCTCACGGGGGCGTTATTGCAACACTGATCGACAATGCGATGGGATTCCTAGTGAATAAAGACTTACGTCCAACCGGCAAAGGTGCGGTAACTACCAATTTGACGATCCACTACACGAAGGCAACAACTGAACCATTCGTTTATAGTGTAGCTTCTTATTTACATAAAGGAAGCCAGACAATGGTTTTAGAAGCATCGGCTTATGATTCTAGAGACCGCCGCATCGCTTACGCTACAGGATCTTTCTTTGTGATTGATCTTCCCACTCGATAACCACTTTTAGATCACTATACGGAATGTGCAATCGCCGAAATTCGATAGAACGTTCATCGCCTTTTCCAACTATAAAAATCGTCTGATTTTGTGAAGTCACCTCTAATGCGTACCAGATTGCCACTCGCCTATCGGGCATAACGAGTGCGTCTGGTGCGCATTTTTGCATTTCTAAAATAGGTTGCAGGGCATCTTCTGTTCGAGGGTTGTCGAGCGTAAGAACCACTAAAGAGGCGAGACGACTAGCAATCTGCGCAATCTCACATCTTTTGAATCTGTCGCGGTCTCCCCCACAGCCTAAGATGACCATTCGGTCTCCTTGGAACCGAATTCCTAGTGTCCCTAAACTAGCGACTGAACAAAGCTTCGTGTGCGACAGGATTGAAGAAATGGTAGAGAATAGAAATTTGTTCGCAAACAGTAGAAGAGTTTCCGGTCACCATCATTCCAGGGTTACACTTTCTTTCAGAGGATGGTCTCTTAAAAACATTTGGACATGGCGGTAGTGATTTCACAGCGCTCCTCTATGCTGCCTACTTTGAGTGTGAAGCATTGTTTTATAAAAATGTTCCAGGAGCTTATTATCCACCAGGCTCTGCAACGCTCGTTCCGTCTTTAAATCACAATCAAATATGCGAACTGGAAGTATTACAACAGCAAGCAGCTGAATTTGCTAGACAAAAAAATATACCACTCTCCATCATGTCGTTTCAGACATCAGAAAGTGGCACGCTTATTCGGTCTCCGGTTCCGAAAGCTCTATAAAATTCTGTGTATAGAACTCAGAGAAGACACCGATTCCTATATGAGTGTAAGAAGATTCTAAGATGGTCTCTCTATGTTCTTTCGAGTTCATCCAACCGTTAATTGCTTCTATGGGATCACGGTAAAGAGCCGCGCTGTTTCCGCCGGCTTTTTTAAATGGGATTTGGTACTCCTCTAACTTGTCTTCGTATTTAGAGAGCTCAAACTCTCCTTGCATGACGGTTTCACTTTTAGCAAGTTCTTCACTATAGTTACGTGCAATCTCTGCAAGTGATGGATAAGGTAGTAGCGGTTCTTCACCATGTCTCAATCGGTAAAGATTGGTAAGATCCATCAATTCTCGTTCTGCAGCTCGGTCTACAGCATTTTGGATGGATGAGGTCGGATATGTGGTCTCAATCATCTCACCCTCATAATACGTATCATAAGCTCGGTGCTGCAATAAAACTTCTGGAGTGATGAAGCGCACCCCTTCTAATTCGTTATCAAATGTGTCTATATAGAGTTGTGCAAATATGCCTTCATATTGGACTAGGATCCGCCGCTGAGTATCCGCTGGAGTTAGGGAGAAAACGTACGAACTGTCTCCAAGCTCAATACCAATCTCAGGTAGTACAATGGTGAAGCGGTAAATATCATCTAAACTTTGACCAATTTTGTACGGTGTGACTTTGGCATTTTCACCTGCTGCATACACTTGATTGATGATACCATCCTCAACTCCAACCATTTGGTAGCTGTTTAGACGGTCTTTATAAATATGCCACTCGTAATTATAGAGAGAAGGTTCGATTCGTTGCGCCTCTCCGTAAACCGCTTTCCACTCGTCGATGGTCTTTCCTACAAATGTAGAGACTCCTTCTTTCGGTCGAGAGAAAACATTGTAATCAGGTGTTGTCTCTGTCAGATTTTCTTGAGGCAGGACTTGTCCTGTCTGTCTTTCTTCTGTTAGCAACTCATTTTCTTGTACAGGCCGATCAAATAGGATGAAAGCAAAGATCACAATGGCAGTCGCAATAAATAGTTTAGCTAGATTGTTCATTTGCTCTCACCCCTTTCTAGTTTCAGTATAGCAGGGCTCCCCTTTCTGACACAATGTTGTCATTGCATCCAGGGCTCTTTTCCGCTACTATTAAGTAGAAGAAATAGGGTATTTACCTTAAGGAGGGTGTTCCATGTATTTTGAAAATACTGGTCTAGAAGGCATGGTAGTAGATTTAAATCTACTGGATGACATTATGAACAAGCATGGAATGGTACGTGCTGGTGCATGGGACTATGAGCGTGCTACGTATGACAAAAAATTTGTAATTCGTGAAGGCACATATTACCTTCGCGTATTCACGTATACAACAGATGGCGACGTTGGTGCACATGATGCAATGATGACGTTAATGAAACCTGTTGTAGGTAAACACTATTATCCACATGGTGTGGAGTATGGTGAAGATGAAGTGTTCCCAAAACACTTACTTAAATCATGTGAACAGACACTTGCAGCGATTAAAGCAGAGCTACATGCATTTGAAATTCACGCATAATTGAAAGAGAGTAGACTGCGCTCTACTCTTTTTTATTACCTAAATAAAGGAGCGCCTGTAGTGAAAGTGAAACGATTTGATCGTCCTCTGATACGCAATACGGTCATCTTCATCATTTTGGCCATACTTGCTTTTGTCATTCTTCTTGTTTCGGTTCCCATCATTTTGGCTCTTTTAGTAGCCATATTTGTAGAACCACTTGTTGAATTTATTCAAAATCGCTTCAAAGTTACCAGAAAGACTTCCGTCATCATAAACTATACAGTGACATTTGGTTTGTTCATTCTATTGTTCTACTTTGTGATTACATCTTTGATTGCACGAGTTATTTATTGGTCAAAAGCATTTCCTTCGTATTTAAATGACTTAGGTGGCATCTGGACCAATATTCAAAACAGAATGTTCGATATGACACAAGGTTTGCCACTAGAAGTCGTCAACTCCATTCAAAAAGAAGTGGATTCCACTCTCTCAGACATTCAAGAGTCTTTATTAGCCATCGTCAATTATGAAAACATTACAGCTCTCGCAACCGAGCTACCTAGCTTACTTGTCAGCTTTATCGTCTTCTTAATTGCGTTGTTCTTATTCATGCTTGATCTCCCTATGCTACGAGGAAAGTTTTTCCGCTACTTCTCAAACGAAACAGCAGATAAAATCCTTTTTATGTATTCAGGAATTAAACGAGTCATCTTTGGGTTTATGAAAGCTCAGATTTTAGTGAGTTTCATTATATTATTTGTTAGTTTGATTGGCCTTTATATCATTATTCCGGAATATGCACTCGTCATGTCGATTGTGATTTGGATCATTGATGTCATTCCAATTTTAGGATCTATTATTGTCTTGGCACCTTGGGCTATCGGAGCGTTTGCTATGGGCAACTTTGCGCTTGGTACTAAACTTTCGATACTGGCTGTCATCTTATTGATTATCCGCCGTTCTGTGGAACCAAAAGTAATGGGTGCTCAAATGGGCTTGTCTCCATTAGCAGTTTTAATTGCCATGTTTATTGGTGCGAAACTTTTTGGACTTGCTGGATTCATTGTAGGTCCATTAGTAGTCATCATTTTTACTACGGCTAAGGAAGCCGGCATTATCAAACTTGATTTTAAACTCTAAAAAACCTTTCTGAACGATATGTTCAGAAAGGTTTTTTTAATTACCAAGTATAGCTTTAAATACAGAAGTGGTTTCTCCGCCTTCATAAAATACATATAGTAGCATGTATACAGCTACACCCGTAATGGCTACGAAGAACCACACTACCGATGTGATAGGACCCCATTTACGGTGTTTCTCGATGTTGTTTTTAAGTCCCAAGTAAAGTGTCGTCAAACCGAACACTGCACCTGTAGTAGCTAGAATAATGTGGAAAATTAAGAACAGCGTGTAATAGATTTTGATATCATCTGGTCCACCAAACGCGGTGTTTCCAATAAATAGCGTTCGTGATACATAGATGATGAAAAACGTTAGCGCAGACACAGCAGCTGCAAGCATAGTCTTTTTATGGGCTTCGATTTTGCGTTGTTTAATAAAAGCCCATCCGACGGCTACAAGTACTGCACTTAAAACGATAAAAAATGTACTGATCGTTGGTAGTAGTGGTAACGACATAGTTGCTCTTCCCTCAATTCCTTAAGCTTTTGTTTGCAAGTCACGGAGTGCTTGTTCCGTAATTTCATCTGCATTTTCTTGCTCATTTTTATACCAAGCAAAGAAAACTCTAGATAACAGCACTGCATAAATCAGTTCTTGAATAATTTTCATGATGATACCACCAAGTTGTTGGTCTTCAATAGCTGACATAGCAGAGAACAACTCGGGACCTGAAAGAGACAGGCCGGACAACGTTTCGGATGGTACACAGAGCTCCATAGCTTTTAGCCAAGCATCAGCATCCGTATAAGTAGCATACATCGGGTTACTAGCAAAAATAATCAGAGCACAAGCGGGTGTAATCAAAACAGCACTTCCGATAATAAAACCAATCTTTTTTAATCCGTGTAATGTCTTCTGATTTCTTGTCACATCAATGACCGACCACCACATGAAGAAGGCGGTTAGAAATAAGGCAAATGTGACTGCAGTATGCAAAGCCTCACTCATCTTAATTTGATCTAATACCATAGGGATATGGTAAATGGAAAAGAATGCGCTAAAGACAATCAAAGCAAGTAGCGGTTTCGTGACAAAATTAAATAGACGCGCGAAGGTTTGATTTCTAAACATACCTTCCCAAACCCACCAAGGAATTCCCTTCATTAGCAGAATAGGAATTAACAATAGTAAAATTGCCATCTGAGCCATATGGACTGAGAACATGATGTGACCTAGCAAATCAATTGGTGAACCTTTAACGATATAGAGTAAGATGATTCCGCTTAGAAAATAGGCCTTTTCTTTCGTCCCGACTGGCTCTGACTCTTTAAAAAGAGAACGACCAGATCCTATCAAATAGAAATAACCAATTACAACGAGTAGTAGTATATAAATCAAATAAGGGCTCCAGTTAGCTACGAAGCCAAAAGTCGATAATGACAAGGTGGACCACCTCTCCTTAAGTATGTCGCTACTTGTATTATAGCCTTGCCCCAAGTGAACATTCAATGAACAGAGCGTGAACAATATTATTCCATAATAAAAAGGGCCCCAGAGGGACCCCCTTTTTATTACCACCATACAATCGTTAAGAAAGTAATAACGAATGTGAATCCGAACAACGCACCGCTATAAAGGAAAAACGCAGGCATATTGTGACCTTTTTCACTCATGTGCATGAAGTAGTAAAGTTGCAACACAACTTGTATTGCAGCAAGCAACAAGATGACTGGACCTACGTAATAGGCAGACATTCCAGCTGCAACCGCGGCAAAAGCGATAAATGTTAAGAAAATCATGATTGCAAATGTCACAACTTGCATTTGCATTGTCTGTGAACGTTTACGACGCGCATATTCATATTGCGTCTTATTTTTTGCAACCACTACATGTGTATCGTGACCCATCTTAACCCATCACTCCCATCAAGTATACTACTGTGAAGATGAATACCCACACAACATCGATGAAGTGCCAGTATAGTGAAGCAGTATAGTATTTTTGAGCCGTGTAAATTGATAATCCACGTTTTGCATTACGAAGCATCAACAGGATGATCCATCCTAATCCGATGACTACGTGCAACCCGTGCATTCCGACTAAGGTAAAGAAGGAAGAAGAGAACGCACTTTGTGAATAAGTGAAACCGATGTGTACATAGTGATAGAACTCATAAATTTCTAGAGCTAAGAATCCAAATCCAAGAAGGACCGTAATGGCCATCCACGTTTGAACACCGCGGAAATTAAAGTTTTTCATATGGTACATTGCATAAACAGATGTCAAAGATGAAGTTAATAGTAACATCGTCATGACAAAAACTAGTGGTAGTTCAAACAAAGACTGTGTAGTAAATTCCATACCTTCAGGTCCTTTGTTTTTAAGAGCCAAGTATGTTGCAAACAAACTTGCGAACAGTACAGTCTCTCCACCAAGGAATAGCCAGAAGCCTAAGAATTTATTCTTACCTTCAAGGTTTGCCGTTTCCGGATGTTCCGGCCACGTTTGAGGGGTATATTTCACTTCTTCAGCCATTAGTAGTTACCCCCTTTGTGATCCATTAAATCTTCTTTATGAATGTGATACCCGTGATCATCTTTCAATGAACGAGTAGCCATAGAAGCTAATGTAATACCAAGACCGATGACTAGGACTGGCACAGCCCAAGCTTTTTCCCCATTATATAATGCACCGAATGCTGCAATGAACAATCCAAGTGACATTACGAAAGGAATGAACGAGTTGTTTGGCATGTGGATATCGCTAAGTGGTTCAGCGTAACTCATACCTTCTTTGTTGCCTTCTTGTTTTTCAATCCAGAATGTATCTAGACCACGAACAAGTGGTGTACGTTTGAAGTTGTAGAACGGCACTGGTTGTGGAATCGCCCACTCAAGTGTACGTCCATCTTTCCAAGGGTCATTTCCAACTGGAACATTTTTCACTGTAGTCATCACAATGTTGATTACAAGTACGATAACACCAATTGCCATCAAGATTGCACCCATTGAACTGATGAAGTTGAATAGATCCCATCCTTGTTCTGCTCCGAATGTGTAAACACGACGTGGCATACCCATTAGACCCAAGAAATGCTGAACAAAGAATGTTGCGTGGAATCCTAGGAAGAAGAACCAGAATGTAATTTTTCCTAGTTTTTCACTTAACATTGTGTTGAACATTAACGGCCAGTACAAGTGAAGACCAGCTAAAATCGCAAGTACTACCCCACCAACGATTACGTAGTGGAAGTGAGCTACGATAAAGTACGAATCGTGCAATTGATAATCAAGTGGTGCAGCTGCCTGCATAACACCTGTTACCCCACCTGCTACGAACGATGGAATGAATCCAAGCGCGTATAGCATTGGTGTAGTCACTTTAATGCTACCGCCCCAAATGGTAAGTAGCCAGTTAAAGATTTTAACACCAGTTGGAACAGCAATAGCCATTGTTGCTACAGCGAAGATTGCGTTTGCTGTTGGCCCAAGACCTACTGTGAACATGTGGTGAGCCCATACCATGAATCCCAAGAAACCGATAAGAACAGTTGCGAATACCATCGCTGAGTAACCGAATAGACGCTTACGTGAGAAGATGGCAAAGATTTCAGAGAAAATACCGAAAGCCGGTAAAATCAAGATGTATACTTCCGGGTGACCAAAGATCCAGAATAAGTGCTCCCAGATAATCGTGTTTCCACCCATAGTGTGATCAAAGAAGTTGGCTCCAAACATGCGGTCAAAGATCAAGAAGAATAGACCGATTGTTAATGGAGGGAAAGCGAAAAGAATTAGTGCAGATGCGACAAACGTAGTCCATGTAAATAGTGGCATACGCATATATGTCATACCAGGTGCACGCATGTTAATGATTGTTACTAGGAAGTTGATCCCGGCGATATATGTACCTGCCCCGGAAATCTGAAGTCCAAGCGCATAGAAGTCAATACCATGACCTGGAGAATACAAGGATAGAGATGCATAAGATGTCCACCCTGCATCAGGTGCCCCACCCATGAACCAAGATAAGTTTAGGAAGATTCCACCGAAGAAGAACAACCAGAAACCAAGTGAGTTTAGGAATGGGAATGCAACGTCACGCGCTCCAATTTGCAAAGGAACAACGGCGTTCATATATCCAAATAATATCGGCATGGCTGCAAGGAAAATCATTGTCGTACCATGCATGGTAAGAATTTCATTATAAAGTCCGGCACTTAAGAAGCTGTTGTCCGGAACAGCTAACTGGATACGGATCAACATTGCCTCGATACCACCGACAACGAAGAAGAACCCACCAGATGCTAAATAAAGGATGGCAATCTTTTTATGGTCTACGGTAGTTAACCAGTCCCATAAAGCAGAGCCAAAGCCTTTTTTCTGTGCGATTGCGCTCACAGTTTCTACCTCCTTCGACTATTCTCTATTTTCTACAGATAAGCCCATTAAATACGCTGCTAATGCGTTTAGCTCTTCATCCGTTAAGTCTGGATAAACAGGCATTGTATTGCCTTCTTTATACTCTTGAGAGTTTTTAATCCATCCTTTTAGGTTTTCTTCATTATGCTCTAGGTAACCAGCAATACGGTTACGATCCCCAAATGTTGCTAAGCTAGGGCCTTGTCCGCCCGCTGAGCCAGCTCCAGAAGTGGCGTGACAACCGATACAGCTATTGTCTACGAATAATTGTTCACCTTGAACAGCTAAATCTTCTGTTGGTGCAGTTGGCTCTTCAAGAGCAGCTGCTACCCAAGCATCAAAGTCTTCACGGTTAAGTGTTTTTACTTTGAAATCCATCAATGCGTGTGATGGGCCACAAAGCTCAGCACATTTACCATAAAACACGCCGTCTTTTAAGCCTTCTGATTCTTTATCAAATTCAAGGTAGAATTTGTTTACGTTTTCAACATTCGTATCTAACTTACCACCGATTGATGGAATCCAGAACGAGTGCTTTACATCTGCTGCTTTTAAGTTAAAGTAAACTTTCTCCCCAGTAGGAACAACCAATTCTTGTGCTGTAACGATTCCAAGATCCGGATATTCAAATTCCCACCAGTAAAGTTTAGCAGTTACATTAACTGTTAATGCTGTTTTGTTTCCTTCTTCATCTACTTGCTCCATGCCGCTGACTTCAGCTTGTTTGTAAGTTAACCAAACTGTAGGTACTGCAAGAATCAAAAGCAAGATGATTGGAATGATTGTCCAAACGATTTCTAGTTTCGTGTTTCCTTCAACTTGTTCAGGAATCGTATCTTCCCCAACTTTTGAACGTCGGAACTTCATAAGTGCCAATACATAGATAACAACAACGACAATAATTACAAAGGTCATGATTGCTGTTGAGAGAATCAACAAATCAAATTGTTCTGATGCAACTGGACCTCGTGGAGTCAAAGTTGAAATTTGCTCTTGGCCACAAGCAGCTAAGAAAAACACAAGCGCTGCTAGCATTGAAAAGAGTCGCCATTTTTTTAGCCCTTTCATCATCGCTAAATCAAACCCCACTTTCATAGTTGTAATGTTCTTCAATTTCGGTGTGCTTGCTCTAACAATCCAACTACTTAAATGAAGATTGCAAAGATCACAATCGACACAAATAAGATTGTCATGTAATTAAGAGAGTAAACAAACATTTTTGTTGCCCACTTTAAGTCATCTTGTGCTTTATAACCGGCAATTGCAAGCCATAGCCAACCAAGATTTAAAGCAGTTGCTAAGATTAAGAATCCTGTTCCTAAAGAACTTAACAAGAATGGCACTGGAAGCAGTGCAATAACCCATAGCAACATTGACAATTTCGTTCGTTTGAAGCCTTTAATTACAGGTAGCATCGGAATGTTTGCTGCACGGTACTCTTCAGTCCGCTTCATCGCTAGAGCATAGAAATGCGGTGGTTGCCAAATAAACATAATTAAAAATAATGCCCAAGCTTCCCAGCCGATGACCGGTTCAATTGCAGCCCAACCAATGATTGGTGGGATAGCTCCTGAAATACTTCCTACTACCGTATTGCTCACATATTTCCGCTTAGACCACATAGAGTAGAGCACGACATAACTAATGATGCCGGCAAGTCCCCAAACACCAGCAGATGTAGATGCCATAAATAACAATAATTCGCCTACAACGAGTAAAGTCAGAGCAATCGTCAGAACCATTGAACTGGAAAAACGACCTGTTACTGTGGGACGTTTACGTGTTCGTTTCATAATCGGATCGATATCTTGGTCAATCCAGTTGTTCATAGCTGCAGAGCCCGCTATGATGAATGCCGAACCCCCAATTGTCAGCAGTACTAGATCAAATTCCTGTATAAAGCTGCGTCCTGTCAGTTGAAATGCCAACCACATCCCTGTGAATACCGTAATCAAGTTGGAATTGACGATTCCAATTTTAATTAGCGCTAGGAAATCTTGCATCCACGTAGTCGATTCAACAGTTGGCTCTGAAGTAGCAGCAATTGTCGTACTGTTCGACATGTTGCGCCTCCTTTCATCAATGTAAGCATAATCTGCTACTCTTAACTATAACTAAAATCCACATAGATTTCTAGCTAGTTCCGAGAATTTCACAATTTATGGCCCACACCATCATTTTGTCGTAACAACTTAATAGTAATGGATTTCCGTCTAAGAGTTGTGAAGAGGAAGGTACGAATTTATGAACAAAGTGTGAAATAACAAAGGCATCTTTAGGGAGACGGGGTGTTGACATTGTTTTTTAGCCGTAGGTTCGCTATTATCAAAGAGCAGATATGGTAGAGAAATGAAGGTGAAGTAGTGAAAATACATCCATTATTAAAAGTGCTCGCTGTTCTTTCCACTTTAGGGATGCTGCTAATTCTATTAGGCGGTGCTCTAGTTACTAAAACTGAAAGTGGACTTGGATGCGGTCGTAACTGGCCTGACTGTAATGGGAACCTTATTCCTAAAGAAATTACAGCAGAAGTCCTGATTGAGTTTTCCCATAGAGCCGTTACACTTGGTGTCAGCGTCCTTATTTTGGCTCTAGCTATTTGGTCTTGGAGAAAGATCGGTCATGTACGCGAAACAAAATTTTTAGCATTTATCTCCGTGTTTTTCTTAGTGTTACAAGCTCTTATCGGAGCTGCACAAGTTCTATGGGGCCAAGGTGACTTCATATTAGCTTTACACTTTGGAATCTCCTTGATCTCGTTTGCAGCAGTCTTCTTGCTTACACTTTTGGTTTTTGAAGTGGACAAGAAATTTGAAACAAATAAAATTTCTATTGATTCTAAACTTCGGTTTCACACAATTGGCGTGACACTTTATTCTTATGTAGTGATTTACACCGGAGCCCTTGTACGTCACACAGATTCAAGCCTGGTGTGTAGAGATTGGCCGCTTTGCCGCAATAATGAGTTTGGATTACCAACGAATATGTATGAATGGGTGCAGATGGGTCACAGGGTAGCAGCTGCAGCCATCTTTATCTGGTTGCTCTACATCATGATTTATGTCATTAAAAACTACAAATCACAGAAAGTCATTTACTACGGTTGGATTATTGCATTTACGCTTGTTGCTCTCCAAGCAACGACGGGAATGCTATCGGTTCTTACTCGACTAAACTTGTTCGTCGCCTTGTTCCACTCCCTATTTATCACGTTGCTGTTTGGATTGCTTTGTTACATGATTCTTCTTGTTTCAAGAAGTCGTGCCAACTACCACCGTGACTAAGGAAAAAGCCTGTCAGCTAATTAGCTGACAGGCTTTTCTGTTACCCTTTTTCGATTTCGATTAAAAGATCTCCTGGAGAAATGGCTTCTCCTGCGACAACGTGAATTTCTTGGATGGTTCCGTTAAATGGTGCTTGAACTGTTGTCTCCATCTTCATTGCCTCTGTAATTAGTAAGTGTTCGCCGCGTTTTACTTTACTGCCTTTTGCAATCGCAACTTTCAAAACTGTACCTGGCATAGTAGCACCAATATGAGAGTCGTTTCCTGGCTCAATCTTGCGGCGTGCTACATGGCTCACTTCTACATTCATATCTTGAATATAGATTTCACGTGGTTGACCATTTAGCTCAAAGTAGATAGTCCGTTGCCCTTCTAAGTTTGCATCACTGATAGATACAAGCTTGATCATCAACGTCTTCCCTTTTTCAATCTCTACTTCAATTTCTTCACCAAGTTTCATTCCGTACAAGAAAGTCGGTGTATCAAGTACAGACACATTCCCGAACTGATCCACAGTCGTACGATACTCATCGAACACTTTTGGATACAGTAGGTAGGCTAGCACTTCGTGACTGCTTACAGGGCGGCCAATCTTTTTAAATAGTTCTTCACGAACCTGTTCAAAATTAGCAGGCTCTAAAAGTTCACCTGGTCGAACTGTGATTGGTTTACGATCTTTCAGAATGACTTCCTGCAATTCTTCAGGGAATCCACCATACGGTTGTCCGATATACCCTTCAAAGAACTCAATTACAGAGTCTGGGAAGTCCAGTGTTCTTCCTTTTGTTAGCACTGTATACTCATCTAGATCATTTTGTACCATGAATAATGCCATGTCCCCTACTACTTTTGAAGATGGAGTCACTTTCACGACATCTCCAAACAGTAAGTTAACAGAGGAATACATGTCTTTCACTTCTTCCCAACGTTCGCCTAATCCAACTGCTTTAGCTTGCTGTTGAAGATTCGAGTATTGACCACCCGGCATCTCATGTACATAGATTTCAGAGTGGGGGCTCTTCATTCCGCTTTCAAAGTCGCTGTAGTATTTACGAACTTCTTCCCAATACTGGGATAACGCTTCGAGTTCTTTCACGTCTGCTCGGACGTCACGGCCTGTGCCTTTTAGTGCATAGGCAAGTGAACTTGCAGAAGGTTGTGAAGTCAACCCACTCATTGAACCAAGTGCTGTATCGACGATGTCTACACCAGCATCGATGGCACGAGCATACAAGAACACACCATTTCCACTTGTATCATGAGTGTGCAAGTGAATTGGCAGATCCGTCGTGTCTTTTAATTCACTAATCAGACGGTAGGCAGCTTCCGGCTTTAATAGTCCGGCCATATCTTTAATAGCTAAAATATGCGCGCCAGCTGCTTCTAGCTCTTTCGCCATGTCTTTGTAGTATTGCACTGTGTATTTTTGACGGCTGTCATCTAAAATATCTCCTGTATAACAAATCGCTGCTTCTGCTAACTTTCCAGCTTGGCGAGTTGCATCGATAGCCACTTCCATTCCTTTGATCCAGTTGAGACTGTCAAAGATACGGAATACATCGATTCCTGCATCTGCAGACTTTTGAACAAATTCACGAATGACGTTATCCGGATAGTTCTTGTACCCAACTGCATTTGCTCCGCGTAGAAGCATTTGGAACATTACGTTTGGAATCTTCTCTCGTAACGTCAGCAAGCGGTCCCAAGGATCTTCTTTTAAGAATCGGTACGCAACGTCAAATGTAGCTCCACCCCACATTTCAAGCGAGAATGCATCTTGCATTCCATGCGCCGTTTGATTGGCAATCTGGAACATGTCGTAAGAGCGGACACGAGTTGCAAGTAAGGACTGGTGAGCGTCACGGAAAGTTGTATCCGTAAGCAACACATCATCTTGCGCTTTAATCCACTTGATGACCCCTTCAGTGCCTTCAGAATCAAGCAATTGTTTTGTACCGCTCAATGACTTTACATCAAACTTCTGATCCGCTTTTGGTGGTAAGTGGAACACAGGCTTTGGCTTCCGCTCAATACCTGGGAATCCATTGACACTGATATTCCCAATATAGTTGAGTAATTTCGTTCCACGGTCTTGTCGAGACGGGAATAAGAATAATTCAGGAGTGCTATCGATAAAGCTTGTATTGAACTTCCCTTCGATAAAGTTCTGGTGCTTGACCACGTTTTCAAGGAACGGAATGTTCGTTTTGATTCCCCGAATACGGAACTCTTGTAAGTTACGATCCATTTTGGCAGCTGCTTCTTTAAACGTCATGCCCCAAGTCGAGACTTTGACGAGTAACGAATCGTAGTATGGCGTTATGACCGCCCCTTGGAAGCCGTTTCCTGCATCCAAACGGACACCAAATCCTCCTCCAGAACGATAAACCATCAGCTTACCTGTGTCAGGCATAAACTGATTCAGAGGATCTTCTGTTGTAACACGAGACTGGATCGCAAATCCAAATAAAGGAATCTCATCTTGAGCTGGAATTCCCATCTCTTCGCTTGTCAAACTCAATCCTTGGGCAATCTTGATTTGGGAATGCACGATATCGATACCCGTGATCATTTCCGTAATCGTGTGCTCCACTTGGATACGTGGATTGACTTCAATGAAATAAAAATCATCTTCTGTAACTAAGAATTCCACAGTCCCTGCATTGATATAGCCAACATTGTTCATCAATTTGACAGCAGCATCACAAATTTCTTGTCGAAGCTCTTTGCTCAACGCGTTCGACGGTGCAATCTCTACGACTTTCTGGTGACGACGCTGAATGGAACAATCGCGTTCATATAAATGAATGAGGTTCCCATGGCGGTCTCCTAATATCTGTACTTCAATATGTTTTGGTTTGTCTACGAATTTTTCAACGTAGACTTCGTCCGAACCAAAAGCCGCTTTGGCTTCTGATTTTGCACGGTCATACGCTTCTTGCAAATCTTCCTTGGTTGGCACAACGCGCATGCCTCGGCCGCCGCCCCCTAAAGCTGCTTTGATCATGAGAGGATAGCCGTATGTATCACCAAATGCCTCAAGCTCTTCCATGGACTTAATGGGACCGTCGCTCCCTGGAATAACGGGAATGCCTGCTGCAATAGCTTGTTCACGAGCTTTCACTTTGTCACCGAACATATCTAAGTGTTTCGATGTAGGCCCAATGAAGATAATCCCTTCTTCTTCACAACGCTTAGCAAATTCGAGATTTTCAGATAAGAATCCGTAACCAGGGTGAATGGCGTCAACGCCAGCCTCCTTGGCAATTTCAATAATATTTTCAATGTCTAAATACGCATCGATTGGCTTTTTGCCATCCCCCACCAGATAAGATTCATCTGATTTAAAACGATGAAAAGATCCACTATCTTCTCGTGAATAAATGGCTACCGTCCGAATTCCTAGTTCCGTACATGCACGGAATACTCGAATTGCGATTTCCCCTCGGTTTGCCACTAAAATCTTGTTAATCTTGTTCACTTTTCATCGCCACCCTTTGTTTATTTTTTTGATTTCTCGTAACGTGCGAACATCGTGACGTTCATTAAAATTCCAAGTGCTGCTGAAAATAAAATAAGAGCTGTTCCTCCGTATGAAATAAACGGAAGAGGTACACCTGTAAGTGGAATTATTCCTAACATCCCACCGAGGTTTACAAACGTTTGGAAGCCAAAAATTGATGCGATCCCGGCAGCAATCATCCGGCCATGTGGGTCGCGCCCTGTCAAAGCAATCGAGAGGCCTTTAAAAACCAAGAAGAAAATTCCGGCTAGTATAATGACGACTCCGATAATTCCTAATTCTTCCGCAATCACTGCCATGATAAAGTCTGTATGTGGCTCTGGTAGATACCCGTATTTCTGATTTGAATTCCCGAGTCCTAGTCCAGTTAAGCCCCCTGAACCAATAGCCAAATAGCCATTGACGATTTGGTATCCAAAGGATTCTTCATACGCAAACGGATTAAAGAAAGCCTCTAGGCGCCCCAATCGTCTCGGTGTAATAATAGTGTCCCTAAAAAAGTATAGCAAAATACCAATTATCAGAAAAGCGCTAATAATTAGTCCAAGGAGTTTTGAGAACACTCGGAACTGAACTCCACTAGCGATAATAACGGTAATACAAACAAATGTAATGATCATCGAGTTCCCTACATCTGTCTCGAGCATAATAGAACCAACTGCCGCAGCCATAATAAGAATGGGTGGATAAATGGAATTAGTAAGGTCATTCAAAGTTCCTTTTTGAATTTTTTTTGCAAACAAACTAGAAAAATACAAAACAAGCACAATTTTAGCTACTTCCGAAGGCTGTAAATTGAGGGGGCCAATGTATAACCAGCTTTGAGATCCTGCCGCTCCACCACTCCCAATAAAATGCACCAGGATCAGTAGCAAGAACATCACACTGACCATCGAGATCATAACGAACTTGTTTTTGAAGTGTTTATAAGGAAATAAAGACATGATGAAAAAGACAGGAATCGCTAAGAAAAGGTTTGTTTTTTGTTGCTGGAAAAAGTGGTCAGGAGCCCAATCATACCGTTCGACAGCCCAGTAAAACGAGGAACTGTAAATCATGACCAGTCCGAAGACGACAAGTACTAAATAAACAAATGCGATTGAAAAGTCTGCGTAATGCAAATACCGTTTTAAATAAGTTTTCATGGATAACACACCTTGTTGTTGTAAGAATTTTTCATGATGCACACTTTCATATAGTAAAAAAACTCAAACACGAATTGTTTGAGTTCATTTACGATCTGTATACGTTTCATGAAGTAGGGACATCTCTTTTTCAAGAGACGCGAGAATTTCTTTTCCTTCTTCACGTTGAATTAATCCGAGCTTTACTGCAAAATCGATTTCTCGAGATAGACCAAACATCTGTGTATCTAACACCTCTTCGTAGAGAGGACATTGTGGCATCGTCAAGTTATCTAGCTGTACCTTAATCAATTGTGCAATTTTATCTGCATCTGTCTTAAGAAGAGATAGCGCTTTGTCTCGATACGACTGCTCCATCTGTAGATCCATATGAGGACGCCCCCATCTAAAATTTCTAGTTTACCTTATTAAAGTGTATCTTTCTGCTAGTAAAATTGCAAGTAGAGACCGTACACCTCTAAGGAAAAATACTTTGTTTCCATGTTTTTTCAAGGTATACTTACATCAGATTAGAGATGGAGGGAACGCATAAATGGATATGATTATTCCGGTAAAAGGTGCCGTTAAGTTTCCGATTACCATTGATCCCACCGTGTGGATTTTTGATGATCGCAAAGTAGATATTGAAGAATTTTTCGGAGGCCACTACGAAGAAGTGGATGCAGACGACACTTATACAGACGTCACATCGAAACAATGGTCTCGTGAAATTACAGAAGGCGCGGTCTTCCCGCCAACACTAAAATCCGAAAAAAAATATGAGCGCACAAAGCTTTTAACGAACTCCTATGCCATGCCTTTAGAAACATTTATTTTAAACTCAGAACCAACAGCAGAAGCTAAAGAACTCGTGGTTGAAACGAACGGTCAAGAGGAACGTTTTTCATTGTCTGAACTTCCGAACCTCTTAGTTCAGTTCAGTCAAGAAGGGAAACCACTACGAGACGATGGGCCAGTCTACATCTTATTTAAGGACGGTAGCAACTTAAATTCGCCACTTAAACACGTTAGTGCGTTTCGGGTAGAATAATATGCGTGTAAAATGCGTTATTTGTGACCGAATCGACCGTTTAGAGGACGATCTACCTCTTGCAAAGAAATTGCGCAACCGACCTATCACGACTTATATGTGTCCAGATTGTTCGGAACGTATTAAAGACAATACTGAAAAACGGATTGCGACGGGCAATTTTCGGTTCTTCCGGAGCTCTCATCCTGCAGAAGAAGAATTTTAGACAAAACTAGCACTCCCTTAAGTATGAGGAGTGCTAGTTTTTTAGGTTGAGCGAGCGTTCTTCAGCAAATTTGAAGTTCCTTTAGACAGAATTGAAATTCTTAAACGCAAATTACAATTCGCTTTAGACAAATTCTCAGTTTTTTTCGACCGAACTCATTTCATACAAAAACCTCGGAACCGATTTTGGCTCCGAGGTTTTTACTATGCGGCTGAACCTCGTTTTTCAAGGCGCATCCGGATTTTATAGATGATAAGAATCAAGGCAGCTACAATCAGCCCTTCGACAATCGGTAAGAAGAATGCCAAGAACGTCAAAACGAGACACCCGATAAATAGGAATAGATAGATCACAATGTTTTGACCTAGGCGCAGACGTTTCGCAAACCCCAGCTTATAAACGAGTACGGATAGCGCAAAAATGATGGCAAATAACACATAGCCTGCTACATCATAGTTGGGCATTTGTTCGTAGATAAATCGAGATAGCGCGGACATCCGTCCAAAGACAAATTCTTGCTCTTCCACTTAGAGTCTCCCCTTCCTAGGATTGCTCAGCGTACTTTTGCTTCTTCGCAATGCGCTCACGTTCGTTCTTATCAAGAAGTTTTTTACGTAAACGGATAGACTGAGGTGTGATTTCACAGTACTCGTCATCGTTCAAGTATTCTAAAGCTTCTTCAAGAGTCATGATACGTGGCTTTTTACGAGTTGTTGTTGCTTCTTTATTGGCAGAACGAATGTTGTTGGCAGCTTTTACTTTTGTGATGTTGACTGTTAAGTCGTTGTCACGTGTGTGCTCTCCTACAATCATCCCTTCATAAATATCTGTACCTGGCTCAACGAAGATCGTTCCACGATCTTCAACACCAAGAATTCCGTACTCAGATGCTTTTCCTGTTTCCATAGAAACAAGTACACCTTTAGAACGGCCACCCACGCGACCTTGTGCCATTGGCTGGTAGCTGTCGAATGTGTGGTTGATGATTCCGTAACCGCGTGTAAGCGTTAAGAAATCAGTTGTGTATCCGATCAAACCACGAGCAGGTACCATGAAGATCAAACGAACTTGACCTGATCCATTGTTGATCATGTCGAGCATTTCACCTTTACGCTCACCCATAGATTCGATGATAGAACCTACGTGCTCTTCAGGAATGTCGATTTGAACGCGCTCCACTGGCTCCATACGAACGCCATCGATCACGCGAACGATAACTTCTGGTTTTGATACTTGAAGCTCGAAACCTTCACGACGCATGTTCTCGATTAAGATCGATAAGTGAAGCTCACCACGACCTGAAACGACCCAAGCATCTGGAGAATCTGTTTCTTCTACACGTAATGAAACGTCTGTCTCAAGTTGTGCAAGTAAACGCTCTTCGATTTTACGAGCTGTAACCCATTTCCCTTCGCGACCTGCGAATGGACTATTGTTTACTAGGAACGTCATTTGAAGAGTTGGCTCATCGATACGAAGAATTGGAAGAGCCTCCGGTTGTTCAATCGGACAAACCGTTTCCCCAACGTTGATATCTTCCATACCAGATACAGCAATCAAGTCTCCAGCTTTAGCTTCTTGAATTTCAATACGCTTTAAGCCCATGAAACCGAACATTTTTGTAACGCGGAAGTTTTTCACTGTACCATCAAGCTTCATTAAAGAAACTTGTTGTCCAACGTTCATCGTTCCACGGAACACACGTCCGATACCAATACGTCCAACATAGTCGTTGTAATCAAGTAGAGCTACTTGGAACTGAAGTCCTTCGTCGCTGTTATCTACTGGTGCAGGAATTTTTTCTACGATTGCATCGTAAATTACTTGCATGTTTTCTTCTTGATCAGCTGGATCTGAAGACAAACTAGCTGTCCCGTTGATTCCAGATGCATAGATTACTGGGAATTCTAACTGCTCATCATTCGCATCAAGCTCGATGAACAATTCAAGAACTTCATCAACCACTTCTTCAGGACGTGCGAAGTCACGGTCGATTTTGTTTACGACTACAATTGGTTGAAGGTTTTGCTCGAGCGCTTTTTTCAATACGAAACGCGTCTGTGGCATACAGCCTTCATAAGCATCGACGATTAATAGAACACCGTCTACCATTTTCATGATACGTTCTACTTCACCACCGAAATCGGCGTGACCAGGTGTATCAAGGATGTTGATTTTTGTATCTTTATATTGAATCGCTGTGTTCTTAGCAAGGATCGTGATTCCACGTTCTCTTTCAATATCATTGGAATCCATTGCGCGTTCTTCAACATGTTCATTTGAACGGAACGTGCCGGATTGTTTTAACAATTGGTCTACTAACGTCGTTTTTCCATGGTCAACGTGAGCAATAATAGCGATATTACGTAAATCTTGACGAGTATTAGTCATTTTTCCACTCCATATTCTTTTTTCGAGTCCATAACTGTGATATTATAGCACAGATAGGACAGAAAAACATCTCTCAGTTTTTCCGTTAAGGAGGAAAACACCTTGAAAAACGTAAAATGGATTTTCGTACTGTACTCGTTTCTTGCTATTTTCGCTATGGCTTCTATAGGAATTGCCGTGTCATACCGCAGTGTTCCGTTCATTTTGTTAGCTATCTTAGCTCTGATTATTGTTATGGGGCTTGGATTCAAAAAGAAAAAGGAATACAGAGAAAAAGGATTATTAGACTAGAAAAAGCTGCCCGCCGGCAGCTTTTTTCATTTCACCAAGTAATCTTTTATGAGCTCTTCAAAAAGAGCTGGATTAGCGATGACAAACGGCTGTTTCTTCAGTAAATCGAACGGGGCTCCTCCTAGAGTTCCAGATAGAGCTCCGACCTCGTTCGCAATTACCATACCTCCAGCTACATCCCAAGCAGACAATCGCATCGAGAAATAGGCGTCGAGACGACCTGTTACCACATAGCTGATTTCAAGAGCTGCTGAACCGTAAGACCGTGTCCCACGCACACGTTTGATCAATCTAGCCACTCTTTCATGGTCGATATGCCGATTAGGTGCCACCCATGAAGCATTAACTCCGATAAGGCTATCTTCAAATGCAACGGGTGTCAGCGGATGCAGTTTTACTCCGTTTTGAAAAGCGCCTTGACCTCGAATCGCGGAAATCATCTCACCTGTCATCACCTGATAGATGTACCCGAGTTCCCCAATACCATCTTTATAGATACCGACTGTGATGCAAAAGTTTCGTTGTTGATTGATAAAATTCGTGGTTCCATCAATTGGGTCCACAATCCAGACATAGCCGTCGAATGATGTGATTACGTCACCGCTTCCTTCTTCGCCTAAAAGACGGTGTTCCGGGAATTGTTTGCTTACTTGGTCAACGAAAAATTGTTCCGTCTCAATATCTATATTGGTGACCAGGTCGGAAGATGATGTTTTTTCCGTTACCGTCATTTGTTTATGTAAAGAATCTTTGATTCGTTCTCCTGCTTGTCTAATGAGCTTTTGTGCCGCTTCATCTAGTAACTGATGATTCATATGCATCCACCTTCCTCTCAGTTCAGTGTATCAAAAAAAGCACCCTCTGGCATCAAACGTGCAGTGGGTGCTTCACCTATTTAATCTAGTCATTTAAATTGATAACTCCTTCAGCTCATTTGTGATTTCAAGAAGTCGATGCTTCACGCATGCCATCTCTTTCTCGTCTTGTCGATCCATCGCATCATGAAGAGTTGCTAAGAAGTAATCCAGTTCAAGTTCCAATAAGTGTTTTCTCTCTTTGTCCATCTCATCTTTACGAACAATATGAATAACTTGGCGCATTGGAATTCCCCCTCTCTATCTTGAAATACTTGTTACAAGATTTTTACCCCGATGTCATTTAAACTAAACATACAGGAAAGGAGAATTTTTTCATGACGTATTGGACGAAAAAAGATTTTGACGTATTCAAAAAAGAAGGCTTAGAAGCACGGATGGAAGGGTTAGATGCCACCATTCGACCAAAATTTCATGAACTGGGAGCGCACTTTTCTGAGGAATTAGCCGCAAAACTTGGACATGAGATGTTTCCGCACGTAGCAAAACATGCAAGACGAACGGTAAACCCACCTAAAGATAGTTGGGTCGCATTCGCTCCATATAAACGAGGCTACAAAGCACTTCCACACTTTCAAATCGGCTTATGGGAAAGTCATGTGTTTGTCATTCTAGCTGTGATCTACGAAGCACCAACAAAACCAGCAATTGCCGATAGACTATCGAAAAAGACTTCTCTAGTCACATCTCTCCCGAAAGACTTTGTGATTTCCGGAGATCACATGAAGCCAGATGCAGAGCCTATCTCGAAATCGACAACTGCACATTATGTGCAACGGCTAGGTAACGTTAAAAAAGGAGAGCTTGTTATAGGACGCCATCTGTCAGCAGACGACGCCTCCAAACTCTCCAAGGAACAATTTTATCAATTTGTAGAAGAAACATTTGATGCTCTTCTTCCTCTTTACAGAAAAATGACGGAACTTCGCTAGACAGCTTTTGCTGTCTAGTTTTTTGTTGCCATTTTGATACGAGGTTCCCCTGCTTTTGCAGCTTTTACGACAGGATACGCATCATAGCCACTAACGTCTGCAAACTCTCGGAACGATGTCTTTTCTTCTGCAATTGATCGTACGACTTCTTTAAAAGGTTTATAGCGTTCCATTACTTGTTGTGAAGTGACACCTTTTTCGTAGGCAAGCTCAATGACTTCGAAAAATTTTACAACGGCAACCATCTCTTCAGTCGTCCAATCAATAGACAAAGGATAACTATATTCATTCGCCATTTTGACACCATCTTTCTTGTACTTCTTTCATTTGTTTATCAAAACGGGAAAACAATTCGGCAACCGCTGGCACATCGTCAATCAGTCCGACCGCTTGGCCAGCCCACCCAAATCCGTGCTCGTGTTCCCCGTCATAAATAAATTTTTTATTTGCATCCCCACTAATGAAGTCTTTCAGCGCTTCATATGTAGGAGTTGCATCCTCGATACTTAAAATCTGCTCGGTCCAAGTAGATTTTAATGCACGTGCAGGGGCCCCTATAGACCGCTTTATGACGACCGTGTCTTGCTCCGTGGCATCTAAGATTGCCTGCTTATAGGCCACAGACGCATGCACACACTCCTTAGTTGCGATAAAGCGAGTCCCCATCTCGACTCCATCTGCTCCAAGAGCAAGCGCTGACATAATACCGTAGCCGTCTGCAATGCCACCAGATGCCACAATAGGAATTGAAACGGCTTGTGCAACCTTGCGTATCAAAATCTGAGTAGAGACATCGTCTCGACCTAAATGTCCGCCACCTTCTTGTCCTACCACCATTACGGCATCCGCTCCAAGTTCCTGCGCTTTGACGGCTTGTCGAACAGCAGCAACTAGAACGAGTTTTTTACACGGAACGCCTTTCAGCATTTCAAAAATAGGCGCAGGATTTCCACCTGTCATCGTGATAACCGGAACTTTCTCCTCTATCGCCACTTGCACCATATGTTCAAATGGACGACCATGTTGACCAATCGCAAAGTTAACACCAAACGGACGGCTTGTCATCTCTCGAACTTTGCGAATCTCCTCTCGGAGTTCCTCAGGTCCTGGTAAACTCATAGCAGTGATTTGGCCTAATCCTCCCGCATTCGAGACTGCAGCACACAAGTCGGAATAAGCGAGATATGCGAGGCCCCCTTGTATGATTGGTTTTTCAATCTGTAACAGTTCAGTTAAACGTGTTTTCATCTCTATCCCTCCCCCCCTCAGTCTATCAATATTTCTCTTTCAATAGTAGTCTGAAAATGCTATACTTCACTTGTTTTCTATTTCAACAATAAAGGTGGTTAGCACGTTGTCACAATTAGAAACTCCCTTGTTCGATGCTCTTCTCAAACATCGCAACAGGCATCCGATTCAGTTCCATATTCCTGGCCATAAAAAAGGACAAGGAATTGACCCGGCTTTTCGAGAGTTCGTTGGCGATAATGTATTGTCGATCGATTTAATCAATATTGCTCCTTTAGATGATTTACATTCTCCTAAAGGCGCTATTAAAGAAGCACAACATTTAGCAGCAGAAGCTTTTGGAGCTGATGCAACATTTTTCTCAGTTCAAGGTACAAGCGGTGCAATCATGACGATGATTTTGACGATTTGTGGCCCTGGAGACAAACTCCTCGTTCCTCGAAACGTCCATAAATCCATCATGTCCGCTATCGTCTTTGCTGGTGCGATTCCTGTATTTATTCACCCTGAAGTGGATACTGAACTTGGAATCTCTCACGGTATCTCTGCAGAATCTGTGGAACGCGCTCTAGACGCCCATCCGGATGCGAGTGGTCTTCTCGTCATCAACCCGACTTATTTTGGCTTTGCAGCGGATTTAAAGCGAATTGTCGACTTAGCTCATAGCCGCAACATTCCTGTTGTAGTAGATGAAGCTCACGGTGTTCACATTCATTTCCATGACAAATTGCCGATTTCAGCAATGGCAGCAGGCGCAGATATGGCCGCAACATCCGTCCATAAACTGGGTGGCTCGATGACACAGACGTCAGTACTAAACGTACGAGAAGGTCTTGTATCTTCCAAGCGTGTTCAATCGATTTTATCGATGTTAACAACAACATCAACATCCTATCCATTACTGGCATCTCTAGATACTGCGAGACGCCAACTTGCAATCCATGGCTACGATTTAATTGACCAAGCTATTAAAATTTCAAAAGATGCACGTAAACGAATCAACACGATTCCTCATTTGTACTGTGCCGGTGTTGAAAAGTTGCGCACATCCGCCACATTCGATATGGACCCAACTAAAATCTTGATTAGCGTCAAAGACTTGGGGATTACCGGTTATGAGGCTGAGAAATGGCTTCGTGAAAAAGCGAACATTGAAGTCGAGCTTTCGGATCTGTATAACATATTATGTTTGATCACTTTAGGAGACTCACGCAAGGAAGTCAACTTGTTGATCAATGCTTTGACTCGCATGTCAGCGGCTTTTGAGTCCGAAGCTGCAGTCAAAGAGACAGAAGTTACACTTCCAGAGATTCCAGGACTTGCGATGTCTCCACGTGATGCATTCTATGCAGAGACAGAAACTGTGAAACTTGCTGAAGCAGCAGGCCGCATTTCTGCAGAGTTTGTGATGGTCTATCCCCCAGGGATCCCGATTTTCATCCCAGGTGAGATCATCGCACAAGACAACATCGATTACATTGCGATGAATATTGAAGCAGGATTGCCTGTACAAGGTCCTGAAGATGATACTCTTGAGACCATCCATGTAATTAAAGAGACAAAAGCGATTTACTAGAAAAAAAGACACTTAAAAACCAGCATCTCTCATCCATAGAGAAATGCTGGTTTTGTTTATTCTACACCTTGAATTTCGCTAGGATCTACAAATCCATACCCTTTCTCCTGAAGCCCCACAATAATGTCTTCAAGAGCAGATGCCGTCCATTCTCGGTCATGCATCAGCAAATTGGCGCCTTCAGTTAGATAGGGTGTGTTCACCATGATGTCAGCAAGAGCCCCTGCATCTTGATATTGCTTTTCCCAGTCGTACCCATAGGTCCAGTTCATAAGGAGCATCCCTTCATCAGCTACCAGCTGTCTGCTGAAATCGGTATTGACTCCAAAAGGCGCACGGAAAAATACTGGTTTTTCACCAATGATCTGTTCTACCGCTTCATTGACTTGGACAATCTCTTGCTGTTGTTGTTCTTCAGAAATCTCACTTAAGTTCGCATGTGTCTGCGTATGGTTCCCGATTGCAAACCCCATGTCATGAATTGTCTTTAGTCTCTCTTTTTCTTCTTCGCTATCGATAAAGTGACCGTTCACGAAGAAAATCGCAGGTACTTCAAGTGCTTTTAAAGTCTCAGCCATTTCTAGACTGTATGTATCTGGTGCATCATCAATAGTGACTAAAACGACTTTTTCTTCTGCATCTTGAGTCGGTGTGAGTGTCCAATTCGCTTCGTTGAGAGCATAAGCAGGAGCCACTTCTACTTCTACTTCTTCCTCCACAACTTCTTCAACAGGTTCCTCTGTTTCTGGTTCTACCGGTTGTTCTACCTTTTCCAGATCTTCAACTTCTTCGACTGGCGCTTGTTCAGGAGCCGCCTCTTCGGACCCACAAGCAGCTAGAAAAAGACCGAGTGCGGCCACGCCAAATAGTTGTTTGTTCATAGTTGATTTCCCCCTCTACTCGAGCTAGTATAGCATGCCTTATCCAGAATTTCACATACAAAAAGCCCTACCTGGAGAGGTAGGGCCGTCTACTTATTTGCTTAAGATGTGGATTGGGTGACCCATAACAACTTCTGCAGCTTCCATTGAGATTTCACCTAAAGTTGGGTGCGCATGAATTGTCATTGCGATATCTTCAACCGTCATACCCGCTTCAATTGCTAAACCAAGTTCAGCGATCATATCTGAAGCACCTTGACCGACGATTTGAGCACCAATTAATAGGCCATCTTCTTTACGTGAAACAAGTTTCACGAAACCGTCTGTAGCGTCAAGTGCAAGAGCACGGCCGTTTGCACCGAATGGGAATTTCCCTGCTTGTACTTCGTAGCCTTCTGCTTTTGCTTGCTCTTCTGATAACCCAACAGTTGCAAGTTCTGGATCTGTGAAACATACAGCTGGAATAGCCAAGTAGTCCACTACTGATTTTTCACCTGCAATTGCTTCTGCTGCCACTTTACCTTCGTAAGAAGCTTTGTGAGCAAGTTGTGGTCCTGCGACGATATCACCGATAGCATAGATGTTTTCAACGCTTGTACGGCACTGCTCATCTACTTCGATTAATCCACGCTCACCAAATTTGATACCGACTTCTTCAAGACCGATTTCATCTGTGTTTGGACGACGGCCTACAGTTACTAGTGCGTAGTCAGCTTCGATTGTTTTCTCTTCTCCGCCTACTTCATACGTAACTTTTACGCCAGTATCCGTTTCTTCTACACCTTTAGCAGATGCTTTAACCGCTACTTCGACTCCTTTTTTCTTAAGAGCTTTTTTCACGATTTGTGTCATTTGTTTTTCAAATCCAGCTAAGATATCGTTACCGCCTTCAATGATTGTTACTTCAGAACCTAGGTTTGCATAAGCAGTTCCTAATTCAGTTCCAATGTATCCGCCACCGATAACTACTAATTTTGCTGGAACTTCTTCAAGTGCTAGTGCACCTGTCGAGTTAATAACACGTTTTGAATATTTGAATGTTGGAATCTCTACTGGACGTGATCCTGTAGCGATGATTGCGTTTTTAAATTTGTAAGTTTGAGCGCTATCTTCTTTCATGATACGAACTGTGTTCGCATCAACGAAGTAAGCTTCGCCTTCTACTACGTCTACGCCGTTTCCTTTTAACAGACCTGAAACACCGCCTGTTAATTTTTTCACGACACTGTTTTTGAACTCTTGCGCTTTAGCAAAGTCAATTTTTACATCAGAAGCTGTAATTCCCATGTTGTCTGAGTGTTTCGCTTGCTCAAAACGGTGACCTACTGAAATCAACGCTTTAGAAGGGATACATCCGACGTTCAAACAAACGCCACCGATATGTTCTTTCTCAACAACTGTTACCTTTTGTCCTGTTTGTGCTGCACGAATTGCTGCAACATAACCACCAGGGCCTGATCCGACGACCAGTGTATCTACTTCGATTGGGAAATCTCCTACTACCATAGTTTTTACGCCTCCATTAATAGATGTTCTGGGTTACCCAGTAATCGTTTGATGTGATTCAGCGCATGTTGGGCAGTTGCACCATCCACCATACGGTGATCAAAGCTCAATGATAATGCTAACACAGGTGCAGCTACAATTTCACCATTTTTAATGACAGGCTTCTCAGAAATTCGACCAATCCCTAATATTGCAACCTCTGGGTGGTTGATTACTGGAGTAAACCATTGGCCTCCTGCGGATCCAATATTTGTGATAGAGCATGAAGCACCTTTCATTTCTTGAGGGCTCAATTTGCCATCACGTGCTTTTGTAGCAAGCGTGTTGATTTCGTCAGAAATCGCGAACATCGACTTACGGTCAGCGTTTTTGATAACAGGAACTAGAAGTCCTTTTTCTGTATCAGCTGCAATTCCGATATTGTAGTAGTGTTTGTGAACGATTTCCTGAGCGTCATCGTCATAAGAAACGTTAAGTGCTGGGAATTCACGAAGCGTGCTCACTAGAGCTTTTACTACGTATGGAAGATACGTCAATTTGATTTCTTTTTCTGCAGCAATCTCTTTGAACTTTTTGCGGTGTGCTACAAGTTCTGTTACGTCTACTTCGTCCATTAAAGTTACGTGCGGAGCCGTGTGTTTTGAATGCACCATAGCTTTTGCAATAGCTTTACGGATTCCAGAAATTTTCTCACGTGTTTCAGGGAATTCTCCTTCTGACACTTGAGGCGTTGCTTTTTTAGCTGGCTCTTCTGAAGCCGTTTCTTTCGCTTCAGCAGATTGTTGTGGAGCTTCCGAAGCTTTTGTTTGATCCCCATTCATGAAGCTTTCAATATCTTCTTTCATGATGCGGCCGTTTTTCCCGCTTCCTGTTACTTCAGCAATTTCTACGCCGTTGTCACGAGCAAACTTGCGTACAGATGGCATTGCAATAATGCGTTCAGAACCTTTTGGTTTTTCTTTCTGTTCCGCTGGTTCCGGTTGCTCTTTAGAAGGAGGTTCTTTTGAATCAGAAGGAGCAGCCTCTTTCTTTTCAACATCTTGTCCTGCTTCAGCTGTCGCTTGAACTTGTTCTTCTGTTTCAGAAGCTTCTTTTTTAGCAGGTGCGTCGTCTTTGTCGTCACCTTTGAACTTTAAGTCTTCATAGCCAGGTGCGTCGATTCGTACTAAAACGTCACCAACAACTGCTACTGTTCCTTCTTCAACAAGAACTTCCTCCACCTTACCTTTTACAGGGGATGGAATTTCAACTACAGCTTTGTCATTTTGTACTTCACATAGGATGTCATCTTCGTTGATCTCGTCGCCTGCTTTGACGAACCACTTGACGATTTCACCCTCGTGGATACCTTCTCCAATATCTGGTAATCGGAATTCAAATGCCACTACGCGTCATCCTTTCTTAATTAAAATTCAAGTACTTTTTTAGCTGTTGCAAGTACATCTTTATAGTTAGGTAACCAAACTGTCTCAGCTTGAGAGAATGGATATACAGTATCTGGTGCTGTAACTCGTAATACTGGAGCATCTAAGCTTAAGATAGCGCGCTCTGTGATTTCAGCTACTACGTTTGCTGCGATACCTGCTTGCTTTTGAGCTTCTTGAACCACCATTGCACGACCTGTTTTTTCAACAGAAGCAATCAGTGTTTCAATATCTAATGGTTGCACAGTACGAAGATCGATAACTTCAGCAGACTTGCCATCTTTTTCAAGCTCTTCTGCTGCTTTCAATGCTTCGTGTACCATCGCACCGTAAGCGATAATTGAAATGTCTGTACCTTCACGTTTCACATCCGCTTTTCCAAGTGGAATTGTGTACGATTCTTCTGGCACTTCACCACGGAAAGAGCGATATAGCTTCATGTGCTCTAAGAAAATAACTGGGTCGTTATCGCGAATTGATGAGATTAACAATCCTTTTGCGTCATATGGAGTTGATGGGATTACTACTTTTACACCTGGAGTAGATGTCATTAGAAGCTCTAAGCTATCTGCGTGCATCTCAGGAGTGTGAACACCTCCACCGAATGGTGAACGGATTGTTACGGGTGCATGAAAGCTTCCGCCTGTACGGAAACGCATACGTGCCAGCTGTCCACTGATAGAATCCATCACTTCAAATACGAACCCGAAGAATTGAATCTCAGGAACTGGACGGAAACCTGTCATAGCTAGACCTACTGCCAGTCCACCAATACCGGATTCTGCAAGTGGCGTATCGAATACACGGTCTACACCGAATTCTTTTTGGAGTCCTTCAGTTGCACGGAACACCCCACCATTTACGCCAACGTCTTCTCCAAATACAAGAACGTTTTCGTCATCTTTTAATTCACAGCGTAATGCGTCTGTGATTGCTTGAATCATGGTCATTTGTGCCATTGTTTAGTTCGACTCCTTTTCTGTGTAATACGCTTTTTGCTCTTCAAGGTTGTATGGGTTTTCTTCATACATAATATTGATCAAGTCTGTCACTTTTTGTTTAGGAGCAGCATCTGCTTTCTTGACTGCTTCTTTGATTTCTTCTTTAGCACGTTCAATTACTTCGTTTTCTTTTTCTTCAGTCCATAGACCTTTGTTAGTTAAGAAGTTACGGAAGCGAATTAACGGATCACGTTTCTCCCACTCAGAATCAGTCTCAGAAGTACGGTAGCGAGTTGGGTCATCTCCAGCCATTGTATGTGGGCCGTAACGGTAACATAGTGCCTCGATGAATGTTGGTCCCTCGCCTGCAACTGCACGTTCACGTGCATCTTTAGTGACTGCATAAACTGCAAGTGCATCCATTCCATCTACTAAAATAGAAGGAAGTCCTGCCGCAATCCCTTTTTGAGCGATTGTTTTAGCAGCCGTTTGTAAAGAACGAGGAGTTGAAATTGCGAATTGGTTGTTTTGTACAAAGAAGATTGCTGGAACTTTATAAGCACCTGCAAAGTTCAATCCTTCATAGAAGTCCCCTTGAGAAGATCCACCATCACCTGTGTAAGTTACAGCAACTGCTTTTTGACCTTTCTTTTGGAAGCCCATTGCAACTCCTGCCGCTTGAATGTATTGTGCCCCAATAATGATTTGTGGTGGGAATACATTCACGCCTTCAGGAATTTGGTTCCCCATGAAATGACCACGGCTAAATAGGAATGCTTGGTAAAGCGGTAGGCCGTGCCATACGATTTGAGGAACATCACGGTATCCTGGTAAAATGAAGTCTTCTTTTTCAAGTGCAAATTGAGAAGCTAACTGAGATGCCTCTTGACCTGCTGTAGGAGCATAGAATCCTAGACGTCCTTGTCGGTTTAGGGAAATCGAGCGTTGATCTAAAATACGCGTATATACCATACGAGACATTAGTTCTACTAACTGCTCATCCGAAAGGTCCGGCATTAAATCTTCGTTCACCACATTGCCTTCTTCATCCAAAACCTGTACCATTTCAAATTTCTCTTCGATTTCATGAAGCACGTTCACAGGATCGAATCGATTGTCTTTACTTTCCGCCATAAAACAACTCTCCTTTTGTTCTGTATTAAAATTTATTGTAATTCGAGTAATACACATACGTATCATTCATTAGTATATCCGACCAAAATAGGATGGTCAATCGTTTGAGCACGGTTCAAAGAGTTTCCAATAGTCTAAGAATTCACATCTGTATCAGTCCGTAAATAAATCTGTATTATATCAGCTTCAAATTAAAATAGTATCTATATAACACAAAAGCAGCCCCTAAAGAGCTGCTATGGTCATACTATATTCACTATTCCTCTTGTTTTAGTGTTTCAAACACACGATCTGTAGTTGCATTAAATTCTTCTGTTTTGACATTCATTGCTTCTACAGTTTGCTGGACTACTTCATTTTGTGCATTCACTTGTTGAATCAGCTCACGAATCGTTTCTATTGAAACATCTTCCGTCACCATTTCACCGTAAAGATTTTCCTGCAGTTCAATCAATTTTTCGTAATTTGCATACACTTCATCATATGTAGTAAATCGTTCTTCATAAGCCGTATCAATTTCACTAGCCAGCTCAAGCTCAGTATCTTCTAACTCAAGACCAGTAAAATCACTTTCTGCAAGTGCTTCTTCCATAGAAGCTCGTTCAGTAGCTAGCAATTCTTTACGAGTCTCAACTAAAGACTGCAGTTCTTCCACTTTGGCTTTTAATTCTTCCGTCTGCTCTTGATCAAGACCTAAAATTTCGTCAAACAATTTATATTCATTTTGCTCTGCATCCGTCATGTCTGACTGGACAGAACGATACCCTTCTTCTGCAGAGTGCATCTGCTGCAATACTTCCGCAATTTGTTGTTCAGCGGAATCCCCAAATGTACAACCACTAAGTAGTACGGCACTTAGCGACACCATTCCAACCCATTTCTTCATAATTCGACCTCCTAAGTACTCTCCCCCACTATACCGATTAAAACTGACCTTTTCAATAAGAATATCGCCTAAAGATTTGGTATACTTTCAAGTAAGAAAGGAATGAGAACGATGATTTTAATGAAAGATATTATACGAGATGGTCACCCAACCCTAAGAAAAAAAGCCGAAGAAGTTCCGTTTCCATTGAATCAAAATCATGCACAACTAGCAGAGGATCTTCTTAATTATGTAAAGATGAGCCAAAATCCAGATCAGTCAGAAGAATTTGGGCTACGTCCCGGCATCGGAATCGCAGCTCCACAAGTAAACCAAAGCCTTCGTATGTTCGCACTCCACATCACAGAAAACGACGAGCTATTGAGTGAAGTGTTTATTAACCCAAAAATTAAGAGTCATTCTATAGAGAAAACTTTTATTACTTCTGGAGAAGGTTGTCTCTCTGTCGATGAAGAAATTGAAGGATACGTGCCACGATATGCACGAATTACAATAGAAGCAAAGAATACTTCTGGCGAAACCATCACAAAGCGGTTAAGAGGACTTAAAGCTATTGCATTTCAGCACGAATTGGATCATTTAAATGGCATCATGTTCTATGATCATATTAATAAGGCGAATGCATTCGCTCCGATAGAGAACGCCATACCTTACGAGAGAATTCCAACAATCGAATATTAATTATTTGACTTTTCAGAATAAATACTTTACTATTGTGGATTTTTCATTTATACTTATCCATAAGGAGTGAGTATCATGTTGAAACGTTTACGAAGAAAAATGCTCAAACGTCTCGGCGAAATCCTAGGTAAAAAATCTGTAGCTTAATCTTTCCCCCTCTATATTTTTTTAGAGGGGTTTTCTTTATTTTCAAAGGTGCACATGCTAAGATAAAGAGAATTGAATGAATCTGAACGTGAAAGAGGAGAAGAAAAAATGATTTACAAAGTATTGTATCAAGAAAACGCTACACAAGTACCTGTCCGCGAAAACACAAAATGCCTTTACGTTGAAGCTGAATCGGAACGTGAAGTCCGTGCCAAACTAAAAGATCGTGCTATCATGATTGAGTTTGTCCAACTGCTTGAAGGTGCGCACTTAGCGTATGAACAAGCTAGTGAAGACTATAAGGTTGAACAATAACCCTTATGAAATTCGTTAAGAACGATCAGACTGCTGTTTTCGCACTAGGCGGACTAGGTGAAATCGGTAAAAACACATATGCAGTACAGTTTCAAGATGAAATCATCGTAATTGATGCGGGGATTAAATTCCCTGAAGATGACTTATTAGGTATTGATTACGTCATCCCAGATTACACGTACTTAGTACGGAACCAGGACAAAATCAAAGGTCTTTTCATCACGCATGGTCACGAAGATCACATTGGTGGAATTCCTTATTTATTAAAACAAGTGAATATGCCTGTATACGGAGGAAAACTAGCTCTTGGCTTATTACGTAATAAACTTGAAGAGCACGGACTCCTTCGCCAGACGAAGATGACCGAGATTTCAGAAGATGATGTTATCAAGTTTAGAAAGACATCGGTTTCCTTTTATTTAACCACTCACAGTATTCCAGACGCTTATGGACTTGTTGTTAAAACACCATCTGGAAATATCGTGCATACAGGTGACTTCAAATTTGATTTCACTCCAGTGGGAGAACCAGCTAACCTTACAAAGATGGCCGAAATCGGAAAAGAGGGCGTATTATGTCTTCTTTCAGATTCAACAAACGCTGAAGTTCCGAACTTTACTATGTCTGAGCGCAAAGTCGGCGAAAGTATGGATAGTATCTTCCGCAAAGTTGATACACGCATCATCTTTGCTACATTTGCATCTAACATTCACCGTCTTCAACAAGTAACTGATGCAGCGGTTCGCTATGGTCGTAAAATTGCTGTATTCGGACGCAGTATGGACAATGCCATTACAATCGGCCGTGAGCTTGGTTATATTACAGCTCCAAAAGAGACGTTTGTGGACACAAACACTTTAAACCGTTTACCGGCTAATGAAGTCCTCATATTGTGTACAGGTTCTCAGGGGGAACCAATGGCGGCCCTTTCTCGAATTGCGAACGGGACACACCGTCAGATCCAAATTCAACCTGGAGACACTGTCATTTTCTCGTCTTCCCCAATTCCTGGGAACCGCGGAAGTGTCAATCGTACTATTAACTTGTTATACCGTGCAGGCGCAGAAGTTATTCATGGTTCCTTGAACAATATTCACACGTCAGGTCACGGATCTCAAGAAGAACAAAAGCTTATGCTTCGTTTAATGAAACCAAAATTCTTTATGCCAATTCACGGTGAATATCGTATGTTAAAACTTCACAGTGAGTTAGCAATTGATTGTGATATTCCTGAAGAAAACACATTTATCATGGAAAATGGTGACGTCTTAGCTCTAACCGCTGATGAAGCTTCGGTTGCTGGACGTGTCCCTGCTAGTGATGTTTACATTGATGGTAGTGGAATCGGCGACATCGGAAATATCGTGTTGCGCGATCGCCGTGTTCTTTCAGAAGAAGGACTAGTTATTGTTGTGATGACTGTAGATATGAAAAAGAAACGTGTATTATCAGGTCCTGACCTGATTTCTCGTGGATTCGTCTACATGCGTGAATCAGGAATGATGATTAATGAAGCGCAACAAATGCTGAATCGTCACGTAAAAAGTCTTTCTAAAGAAAATCCTGAAGGCTGGGATGATTTAAAGTCTGAAATCATCAACGTCTTAGGGCCTCATCTTTATGATAAGACAAAACGAAAACCTATGATTTTACCAGTTATTATGGAAGTATAATAAAAAGCTCATCCCATAGGATGAGCTTTTTTAGTTAAATACTTTCTTTTCAAAACGGTTGATATCAACATCCGCACCGATGATAATCATGATGTCATTCATTTGAAGTTTTTCGTCAGCTTGAGGCGAAACAATAATGTTAGAACCTCGTTTGATAGCTACAATATTGATTCCATATTTCGCGCGAATATCTAAATCGATGATTGAGTTTCCTGCTAGCTTTGAATTCACAATCAACTCCATGATGGAGTGTTCATCAGAGAGTTCTAGGTAATCGAGAACATTATTCGACAAGATATTGTTTGCTATACGAATCCCCATATCTCTTTCTGGATGAACGACTTGATCGGCACCAATCTTAAGCAGAACTTTTTCGTGATAATCATTCTGTGCTTTTACAGTAATTTTCTTAACACCTAGTTCCTTTAACATTAATGTAGTCAGGATGCTTGACTGAATGTTGTCCCCAATCGCCACGATCACATGTTCAAAATTCCGGATTCCTAACGATTTTAAGACAGCTTCATCTGTTGTGTCAGCGACGACCGCCTGCGTGGCAATGGGAGCAAATTCATCAACTCGCTCGCTTTCGATATCAATCGCCATGACGTCCACACCTTGTTCAATAAGCTCTTTTACGATACTACCACCAAAACGACCCAATCCTATTACTACGAATTCTTTTTTCATGCCCATCCCCTGCTTCCATGTTTCGTCTACTTTATTTAGTTTACATCAAAATACTTTCGATATCGAAAGAAATCTATGATAAAATAAACTCTAATCTTTGTCAATTTGGAGGTAGAGCCGTGTCGAATGAACCGATAATTCGTTTCGAAAATGTCAGTAAATCTTATGGAACGAATGAACCTGTTTTACATACAATTAATTTTGAACTAGAACGGGGTAAATTTTATACTTTATTAGGGCCTTCGGGCTGTGGAAAAACAACGATTCTTCGTTTGATCGCTGGATTTATCCAACCTACAGAAGGAACTATCCATTTGAACGGAAAAGTCATCAACAATGTACCAGCTAACAATCGCCAAGTAAATACGGTGTTTCAAGATTATGCGTTATTCCCGCACTTAAATGTTTATGAGAATATTGCATTTGGTCTGCGAATCAAAAAAATGAAATCGAAAGAAATTGATGCCAAAGTGAAAGAAGCTCTTCGCTTCGTTAACTTGGATGGGTACGAAAAACGAGAAATCAGTGAGATGTCTGGTGGGCAACGTCAGCGCGTCGCCATTGCTCGTGCAATCGTGAATGATCCTGAAATCATTTTACTAGACGAGCCTCTATCGGCTCTTGATTTAAAGTTGCGTACAGAAATGCAATACGAGTTGCGTGAGTTGCAGCAACGCCTTGGGAAGACATTTATCTTTGTTACTCACGATCAAGAAGAAGCACTTGCCATGTCAGATGAGATTTTTGTTATGAATCATGGTCAGATTGTACAAAGTGGTACACCTCTTGATATTTATGACGAACCTATCAATCGTTTTGTTGCAGACTTTATTGGAGAATCTAATATCGTCGAAGGCATTATGATTGCAGACTATCGAGTACAGATCGGTTCGAAAGAATTTGAGTGTGTCGATAAAGGGCTTACTCCTGGAGAAAAAGTCGATGTCGTGATTCGCCCTGAAGATTTAGAAATCAAAGCAGTAAATCAAGGCAAAATGAATGTCCGTGTTGATACACAATTGTTCCGCGGTGTTCATTATGAGCTGTCCACTTACGATGAAGACGGGAACGAATGGCTTGTTCACTCGACTCGTAAGGCAGAGGTTGGATCTACAATTGGACTTGATTTTGACCCTGAAGCTATCCACATCATGCGATTGAATGAATCAGAAGAGGATTTTGATCGTCGACTGGAATCGTATGAGGTACCTGCCAATGGAAACTAGATCTCGTACATTTTTGATGGTCCCCTATTATCTATGGATGGTAATGTTCGTCGTGGCACCAATTGCGCTGGTCGGCTACTATTCCTTTTTTGATATCCAAGGGAACTTCACTCTCGCGAATTACCAGAATTTCTTTTCGGGAACCTATTTGTCTCTAACGCTCAGTTCCTTTTGGTATGCCTTTTTAATTACAGTGTTTACACTTTTAATTGCGTATCCGACTGCTTATTGGATCACTAAAACGAAACAGAAGCAGCTATGGCTTTTATTAATCATCATTCCTTCATGGATCAACCTGCTTTTGAAGACATATGCCTTCATTGGGATCTTTGGTATGAACGGATCTATCAACAACGTGTTGACGTTCTTAGGTCTTGAACGCCAACAAATTTTATATACGGATTTTAGCTTTATTTTCGTGTCGGTTTATATTTTCATTCCGTTTATGATTTTACCTATTTTTAATGCTCTTGATAAATTAAATCCAGGTCTTGTTGACGCATCTAACGATTTAGGTGCCAGTCAATGGGTCACATTTCGAAAAGTCATTTGGCCGCTTACAATTGGGGGCGTGAAAGCTGGGATTCAAGCAACATTTATTCCTGCTCTGTCCCTCTTCATGATCACGCGCCTGATTGCAGGGAATAAAGTCATCACACTTGGTACGGCTATTGAACAACAATTTCTTGTTACACAGAACTGGGGCATGGGGTCAACTATTGCCGTCTTCCTGATTGTTTTCATGGTCATCATTATGATTCTTACTGGCGACCGAGAAAAAGGAGGAAACCAACGTGGGAACTACTAGTAAATTAGCAAAAGTTTACTTAGCTTTAGTCTTTGTTATTTTATATGCCCCTATCTTCTATTTGATTTTCTATTCTTTTAATAGTGCTGGCAACATGTCTAATTTTGAAGGATTTACGTGGGAACATTATGCAGCTGTTTTTGAAGACAAACGCTTGTTAAGTATTGTTGTGAATACTATTATCGTGGCGCTATTATCTGCATTAATCTCTACGGCTATAGGAGTTCTCGGTGCAGTTGGCATTGTCTACATTACTAACAAACGCTTGCGTCAGTCCTTATTGTCTTTGAATAACGTCTTGATTGTTAGTCCAGATGTTATTATCGGGGCTTCCTTCCTTATCTTGTTCACCATGATTGGTGTCAAATTAGGGTTTGCCTCAGTACTGATTTCTCATATCGCTTTTAGTGTACCGATCGTAGTCATCATGGTATTACCAAAATTGCAGGAAATGAGTTCTACTCTTGTGGATGCTGCTCGAGATTTAGGAGCGAGTCGCCGAGACGTATTCACACGCGTTATCGTGCCTTATATCCGTCCTGGTATCTTTGCAGGGTTCTTCCTGGCTCTGACTTATTCACTTGATGACTTCGCTGTAACATTCTTCGTTACCGGAAACGGTTTCGCTACACTCTCTGTGGAGATTTATTCTATGGCACGCGCAGGTATTACACTTACTATCAATGCGTTGTCTGGACTGCTGTTCATTGTTACTTTAATTTTGGTGTTAGGCTATTACTTCGTGGCCAACCGTGCGAAAACACCTTTCCAAGCGGGGGTGCCTAAATAATGAAATCGTTAGTACAAACTACTATAGTTTTACTTGCAGCCGTTGCACTACTATTTTACGTCAACTCTCAGTTGAACGATTCGTCTTCGAAAGCCAGTTCAGATACCATCACAGTCTTTAACTGGGGCGAATATATCGACCCAGAATTAGTCGATCGCTTCGAAGAAGAGACCGGTATTCGAGTCATCTATGAAACATTTGATTCAAACGAAGCGATGCTCACAAAAATTCAGCAAGGCGGAACACGCTATGATGTGGCCATGCCCTCTGAATATATGATCGAGAAGATGAAGGAAGAAGATTTGCTGATTCCAATCGATCAATCCAAATTACCAAATCTTCAAAATATCGACCCTTATTTCTTAGACCTCCCCTTTGACCCTGGGAATCAGTACTCAATTCCTTACTTCTGGGGTACCGTGGGAATTGCGTTTAATCCTACCTTGTTAGATGGCCAAACTTTTGAAAGCTGGGACGAGCTTTGGTCACCGGAGCTTAAACAGGAAGTCATTTTAGTAGACGGAGCACGGGAAGTAATGGGGATGGGCTTAAATACATTAGGGTATTCCTTAAATTCTACGGATGAGACCGAGCTGCGTGCAGCTACAGACCGTCTTAAAGAGATGGGTCCGAATGTAAAAGCTATCATCGGAGATGAAATTGTAGAGACAATGCGTCGTGGTGAAGCTGCTATTGCCCTCGTCTGGTCTGGACAAGCTGCCGATATTATGTACGTGAATGAAGATATTGATTACAGTGTTCCAGAAGAAGGCTCTAACTTATGGTTTGATAACATGATCATTCCGAAAACTGCTGGAAATGTGGAAGGTGCACACAAATTCATTAATTTCATGTTAGATGCAGAAGTAGCCGCACAAAATGCAGATTATGTAGGCTATTCTACTCCAAACACAGCAGCCATCGAATTGATGGATCCAGAAGTAACAGGAGACACTCGTTTCTACCCTACGGAAGAGATGCGGGAGCGTTTGGAAGTGTATCAAAACCTCGGACCGGAAAAGTTAGGTCTTTATAATGAATTATTTTTAGAGTTTAAAATGAGTATGAATCAGAACTAACATATGGACCTTCTTCGAATGTGAAGAAGGTCTTTATTTTGAGTTCCGAAATTTTCGATTTAAAACTTACTATGCTATAATCTTTTCATCACTAGTTACTAGAAAGCAGGAGTTCTATGAAGAAAAATCCTTTTGTAATCTATCTCTTGATGTTCAATATGTTCATCATTATGGCAGGGATTGGATTGATTGTCCCCATCATGCCTAGGTATTTAGAGACGTTTGGGGCTGCTGGACAAGCACTCGGCTTAATCATAGCTGCTTTTGCATTTGCACAGTTTGTGTTCTCGCCTATTGCAGGTGACTTGTCGGACAAATACGGGCGAAAGAAAATGATTGTGATTGGCCTTGCGTTATTCGGGCTTTCTCAACTTTGGTTTGGTACAGCAACACAAGAATGGATGCTTTATGCTGCTCGTTTCATCAGTGGAATCGGCGGTGCTTTTTTAATTCCACCAACCATGGCATTTGTTGCGGATATTACTACTTATGAAGAAAGAGGAAAAGGCATGGGTTATATTGGTGCTGCAATGTCTCTCGGCTTCATGATCGGTCCAGGAATCGGGGGCTTGTTCTCCGCCATCAGCTTGAATTTCCCCTTCTATGTATCAGCGGCAACTGCAATCGTAGCCATGATCTTCTCGATGTTTGTGTTACCAGACTTCCGCAATCGTGAAGTGGCAGAATCATCTAAGCCTAGAGAAAATATCATCAAGCAGATGAAGCGCTCGTTCTACACACCCTACTTCATGATGTTGTTGATCATTTTTGTCTTTTCTTTTGGTATCGCCAACTTCCAAGCCACTTTCGCTCTTTATATGAACTATAAGTTCGATTTCACACCTGAACAGATAGCTATTGTCTTAACTGCCGGAGGATTTGTTGGTGTAGTCATCCAGATGTTCTTGATAGAGAGGTTATTTAAACGCTTTGGTGAGATGACCATCATTTTGAGCAGTCTCGCCTTTGCGGCTGTTACTCTTTTTGGAATGTTATTCGTCAACCAATTCTTCACTATTCTATTTGTAGCCACTTTGTTCTCTATTGCGGTTACGCTCATTCGCCCTGCAGTCAATACGGTTGTTTCCAAGCTAGCTGGTGCCGAACAGGGATTTGCAGCTGGCATGAACAATGCTTATATGAGTCTGGGAAATATGGTAGGACCCGCATTAGCCGGATTATTATTTGATGTCGACTACAATCTTCCCTTTACAGTAGGATCTGTGGTACTGTTAGGAACGTTCTTCTTAACGTATGCCTGGATGAAGAAAAAACAAATCAATCTGCAACAAACGCAAACAGAGCAGGGTACTCCTTAACGGAGTTCCTGCTCTGTTTCTGTTGTTGCCATTTTGACAAAACTTTGGACTTGAGGAAGTTCAAACGCTGCATCGTAACCAATCAACCACGTATCTCGGGTCAATTCAAAAGCAGGATCTTCATGGTTCAAAGGAATTTTGTGTATTTGATCATAGTCTGAAAGTGTTATGGATGGCAAAATTGCATAACCAAGACCGTTCAAAGCCATCTGTTTACATGTTTCTATTTGGTCCACTACAATTTGTTGTTTTGGTGTCATTGAAAAATTCTTTTGCCACCACTGTTGTATTTCTTGATAATAACTTGAATCACTTTTAAATTGGATAAAAGGCTTGTTTGACTTTTTGATGTCCTCGAGAGTGGTCATTTCTTGATCCACGAGATACAAGGTATCTTTGAATAAGTGAATCTTCTTCCCCTTCCACTCGGTCTGACCTCTCACAATTCCAATCTGCGCCTCTCCGTCTACCAAAGAACGAACGATTTCAGAACTCCATCCTGTATGTAATGAAATCTTGGCTTCGGGGTAGTGACTTACATACTTTTTCAGAACAGTGGGCAACCAATTCTGTCCTACTATAGATGCACATGCGATTTTCAGAGTTCCATGTACTTTTGAAGACAGCAGCTGCACTTTCTCTCGTGCTTGTTCCTGCTTCGCTAATACCTCTTCACTAAATTCAATCACAATTTCTCCTGATGGAGTTGGCATTAACCCTTTTTGAGATCGAATAAAAAGCTGCGTTCCCCAGTCTTTTTCGATATTTTGCAATCGTAAGGATAGCGCAGGTTGTGTCAGAAACAACTTTTCAGCTGCTCTTCGCATATTTTGTTCTTTTGATAAGATGGAGATGATTTCATAGTCTGAATACATCGTGTCATTCCTCCACTAGAAAAAAAACCCTTTCAACAAGGGTTTTTAGGATTCAAGCGATAAATATAATTGTTTCTTCAATTGTTTCATTACGACGCGTCTTGTAAGTATACCTAAAAACATGTCATCATAGTCTACAACACAAATGTAAGGATGATTGATTAAAAGGTCTAGCGCTCGCTGGAATGTATCGTTCTCATGAATTTTCACAAAATCATGAGTCATCACATCATCAACTTTGATGGTATCTAATCGTTCATATTCTATTCGATCGAGTCCTAATATCTCATCCGTAATTTGCTGCACACTGACCATCCCATGCATTCGGAATTTCATATCAAGCACGGGTATCGATGAATAACCAGTCTTAGTTAAAACAAGAAGAGCATGCTCTGTATTGTTACCAATTTGAACATGAGCTACTTTCTCAGAGGGTATAATGAAGTCTTTGATCGGCAGCTTCAAAAAATCTCTTGAGCTTACTGAAAGCATGTCTATCTACTCCTTTTTTCTGCTCTTCCATCATATCACAGAAAAAATTGGAATACGAAAGATTCATCAGAAAGGATGACTATTTAACCATTGTCCCCCATCTAAAGTAACGATTTCTCCATTCATATATGCTGCTTTATCAGACAACATAAACGCTGCCAGTTCTGCGATTTCTTCTGGCTTTCCTAAGCGCCCTAGTGGCACTGATTTCAAAGTTCGCTCAGCCGCTTGTTCCGATTCCCAAAGCTTATCCGCACCGCCAGTGCGCTCGATAGGACCAGGTGCTATCCCGTTTACACGAATGCCATATTTTGTACCCCATTCTACTGCCAACGTTCGTGTAAGTGACATAACACCTGCTTTAGCTGCAGCCGAGTGTACTACGCCTGCTCCTGCCCCCCAAGCATAGGTAGCAAGCATATTTAAAATGGCACCTTGTTTCTGGTTTTCAATCCAGTAGTTCCCGACAGCATGTGAACAATAGAAAGACCCGTTTAAGACGATATCGATTACTGCCTTCCACCCATTAGGGCTTAACTTCTCAGAAGCCACTAAAAAGTTTCCAGCCGCATTATTCACTAATGCATCAACAGAGCCAAATCGTTCTACGGTAAAAGCCACCATAGCTTTCGCGTGCTCAGGCTCTCGTACGTCCATTTGGAAAATATCGATTGCTCCAATTGAGTTAAATTCTTCTTTCACCGATTGTAACTTCTCTAAATCACGTCCTGTAATGACAACTTGATCTCCGTCGTGCAAGAACTTCTTAGCCATGTACTTGCCCATTCCTGATGAGCCACCTGTGATGATTACAGTTTTCCCCATTTGAACCCCTCCAAATTGAATGAATATTCACTCATAATAGTACAGGAATACTAGCTGCTTGACTAGTAGTTTCTGGTATACTGAACTAGAGGTGAATCTATGAAACTGACAACTCATCAACAACAGAAGCTTGCTAGTGCGCTATACACAATAAACAGACACGTTAAGACGGCTTCTGATAAAAAACCCTTATACGAATTAAAAAAAGACTCATTAGATCAGCTCATTAGACTTGGGTATGCTTCAAAAAAAGGCCTTCACTTCTCAGACAATCCAAAACAGAGTAAGCAACACTCTACTACGCTAGTAGAGTTTGGAGACTATTTGTTTCACCTTCCCGTCGGACCTGAAGATAAAACGCTTCCTCATCTTGGAAAACTGGATCACACGTATGCAAATCCACAAGTCAAAATGAATTTGCAGACAGCCAAAACAGAATTAGAAAATTTCTTACAGCGGAAAAAACCAATGGAACGTCCAAAACAGCCTGTATCGAGATACAAACCACTCACTTCCACGCCATCTCCTTCTGAGTATAGACGCTCTCAAAAAAATCCCTATAAATAAAGAAAATCCGGCCATGTGCCGGATTTACCACTGTTGTTTATAATGACGAATCAAAGCTTGAGTTCCTTCCTCTTCGAACCCTTGATCAATAAGCTCATCATACAATTTTTTAGCACGAGCAAGACCTGGAAGTTCAATATCCATACGTTCCGCTTCTCCTAATGCAATTCCCATATCTTTTACAAAATGCTTGATATAAAATCCTGGCGCGTAATCTTCATCAATCATTTTGGGACCTAGATTTGATAATGACCAAGAACCCGCAGCCCCTTGAGTAATGGATTCCAATACTTTATTCAGATCAAGTCCAGCCTTTTTCCCATAAGTAAGAGCCTCACAGACAGCAACCATTGTAGAAGCGATAGCGATTTGATTACACATTTTCGTATGTTGGCCAGCCCCTGCTGGTCCATGATAGACAATATTTTTACCAAACACATGGAAGATAGGTAGTAACTCTGCAACTGTTCGCTCATCTCCACCAATCATAATGGAAAGTACGCCCTGCTGTGCGCCTATATCTCCACCAGATACTGGGGCATCAATCACGCTCAGACCTTTTGAAAGACCGATCTCCGCTAAACGAGAAGCGAGCTCTGGAGTCGATGTGGTCAGATCGACAAAAACTTTGGCTCCTTCAGTTTCAAAGAGACCATTCGTGCCCAAATACACTTCTTCTACATCATGGGGGTAGCCTACCATTGTGAAGACAACCTCTGACTGATTCGCTACTTCTACTGGCGTGCCGTGCCAACTCGCTCCACTCTCAACGAGACTAGTTGCTTTTTCTTTCGTGCGAGTGTAAATATGTAATGTGTGGCCAGCTGCTTGTAGATGTTTACAAATACTAAGTCCCATAACTCCTGTTCCAATGAAACCAATATGCATAGTGTCATCTCCTTCGATAATCTAAATACAGTATATCATGGCAAAAAAAAGAGAACCATTCAACGAATTGAATGATTCTTAAAAAGGGGGAAATGAGAATGTTGCTGTGTTCTTTCTTAGTATTTCCACTCTCTCTACTAGTTAAACCTTTTTTATTTATTTTTTTTAAATTCTTTATAATATTGATTAATTAATTGATCCAACTCTTCGCTCAGACGAATGGTTGACTCATCAGTCAAGCCTTTCTCAGATGCACATTGAATCATATCTTGCCTTACTTGTTCTAACTGGTTAAGCAATGTTTTTGTCATTGTGCACCTCCATCCACTTTTTAACAGTGTACACTAGAATTCCGTAAAAAAACAATCATGTTCTCGGATTAACACTCCATCGATATCTTACTTTTCCACCTGGATAGGCTGTACCGATAAAATGTTTAAAATCAGCTCGTTTTACGAGCTCTTCTCTTACTTCAAGAAATTGCTCTTTAGTTAAAACCAATTCCTTCAATTCTCCTGATTTTAGTTGTTCAAATTGTTCCATTCTATACCTCTTGTCTTATTTTTATAGTTTTCCCTTTACGAAGTCTACGGTTTAAGGCAAACTGTGAATATAGAGAAGGGGGAAATCTAGTTGAAAATTGCTGAAGTTGGAAATATTATCGAATTCAAAGATGGTCTACAAGGTATTGTTGAAAAAGTAAACGAAAACTCTGTCATCGTGGATCTGACGTTCATGGAAAACTTTGATGAGCTTGAAATGGAAGAAAAGACCGTTATCAACCATAAACGTTATAAAATCATCCATGGCTCTGAAGAACAATAACCGCTTGACCTTCATTGGTTTTGCGGTTTTCTTTCTATTAATTTTCTGAAAGGAGATTATTAGTGCAGTCACTACAATTTTATAAGGTTTCGACTATTCTTGCTATAGCTTATGCTTTATTTTTTTTCACATTTCAAGATTCTGACACATTTTGGTACTTCTATTCCTTTACTATCCTATTTTTAATGGGTGTGTCCTTACTATATGCGAAAGTAGAAGATGAAGTCCAAACTTTAGAATACTTATTATTAGGTGTAGGGTATGGCACTCTCACTTACTTTTTATTTGCAGCGAGCTACTGGGTAATTGATGTAATCCCGTTTCTATCTGTTGCACCGATCCATCGGTTTTTAGAAGCATTCGGTCCAACTACGATTTGGCATTTTATGCTGTTATTCTTTATTATTGCTCCTGCCGAAGAATTTTTTTGGAGAGGGTTCGTTCAACAGTACTTTAAAAAGTATCTCCCTACGTTTTATGCAGTACTCGCTGCTTCTATCCTTTTCTCCATTTCCCTACTTGTGGGAGGATTTGTATATGGAGCGTTAGCTGGCCTCTTCTCAGGCTTGTTATGGGGTCTTTTATACGAATGGAAAAAAAGTATGCCTCTTCTCATTGTGACACACAGCACTGCCCTTATTTTATTGTTTTTAGTTTTACCAATTGAGTGAAACATTTCACCACCGGACCGTCTACTAAACAAAAGGAGTGGTCAATATGAAAATTTGGAAAGCAGCAATTGCATCAAGTGCACTAATTCTATTGTTATCTGCTTGTGGAACTTCTGATGATACGGATTCTGCAACACCAGAAGAAACAGAAGAAGTCACTTCTGGAGAGCAAGACCCTAGTGAAGATACGACTGAGGAAGAAACAGAAGCGGGAGAAGACACTGGTGAAGCTGCAGAGGAAGAGCCAGAAGCAGTAGAACCCATCGGTGAACGCGTAGAAAGCGACAATCAACCATTCTCTTTAGAACTACTTGATGGCTATTCGTTAACTGCAGAAGAGCCAAATCGAGACGTGGTCTACTTCGATGAGAACGATGCAGCATTCATGCGTATTGAAACTATTTCAAAAGAAGAGGGAGACCGTACACAGCTTGTGGATACTTTAAAACAAACGATTCAAGCATCTGACAACGCTGGTTCTCTCATGGGAATTTCTTCTCCAACAAAGCTACCAAATGTTGACATGCCTGTTGGCTATGAAATGGATGTGGAGGGCGGTCAAGTAAGCGGATATGTTTTCGAGACAGAGCTACATTACGTACGCGCCACAATTTATGATGTGTCAGACGTGATGAAAACTGGCGAATTCATTCAAATGCTTTCAACTCTTCAAACGAACTAAACAAAACAGGGACTGCATCTCGCAGTCCCTGTTTTGTTATATAGATAAGTTTTTAATAGACAACCCTAGTTTTTTTAAGAGCTCAGTTAACGTTTGTTTTTCCTCTACATTTAAAACACTCATCAGCTCTACTAACTGAAGTTCATGTTTTGGAAAAAGCTCTTCCATAAAAGCTTTTCCTTCAGCTGTAATCTCTGCATAGGTGACCCGGCGATCTTCATCACTTGCAATCCGATTGATAAAGCCGCGTCTCTCCAACTTATCTACCACATATGTTATAGAGCCACTAGCCAGCAATATTTTACTACCAATCTTTTGTAAAGCTTGTCTGCCCTTATGGTAAAGGAGTTCCAAAACAGCAAATTCTGTTGGATTCAGCCCGTGGTCTTGGAAAAATTGATTAGTTGATTCATGAAGTACTTTATGCGAACGAGACAATACAATAAATAATTTCAATGCCTCGAGTCGTTCTTGCTCGGTTGCCATATGCAGTCCCACCTATCTCGATTTGCGCTGACTACATTATAGTAGGAAAAATATAGTGTGTCAAAATCACACATAGACTGCAGTTGGGAAGAAATAATAAAAACTAGCCCCACCAGCTAAGTTATTTGCGACTTCAATTCTTCCTCTCAAATCCTCCATGACACGAGAAGCATGCGCTAGTCCAAGACCTGTTCCCGTTTCTTTAATTGTTGAGATAGGTTGATTGACTAGCTGATCACGCTCTAAGCCGAATTGATTACACGCTTATAAATTGATTTCTTCAATCATCCCTAGCTGATTGATTACTAAGATTCCTGTCGCGAATTTATTAAACATATACTCGTACTTTTTCTTAAATACCCTCTCAATAATCAATGAAGAATCTCCTTCCACCCCTAAGTTATCAACTAATTCTGATCATTTCATATTTTGAATTTAATGTGCATAGTATTTTTAGCCTATATTGTCGACACATTTGGACTGTTAAAATAGAAAGAATGAAAGGAAGATAGCATGAAAACTTTACTTACAACATTAAACGCTAAATACATCCATACCAATCTTGCCATTCGTCATCTCCAAGCATATAGTGGCAATGAATTCGATATATCTATTAAAGAGTTTACAATTAAAGATCCTATTCTATCTATTGTCAGTGAAATCTATCAATTGAAACCTACTATTCTCGGATTCAGCTGTTATATATGGAATATCGAAGAAACTCTAAAAGTCGTCGAAATGTATAAGACGATCTCCCCAGAGACGACTATCATCTTAGGAGGACCTGAGGTTTCCTATGATACAGATTATTGGTTAAAAACTCACCCTTCCATAGATTACATCATCATAGGTGAAGGGGAAGAATCGTTTCGTCAGTTCCTTCAGTTCCAATCCGGTTCAAGGGAGAAATCTGAAGTAGCCGGAATTGCTTACATGGAAAACGGCAACTATAAAATGACGATGCTCCCTCCAAAGTTGGATTTACGGACCTCCCCTTCTCCTTATCGGAATCCGGATGATGTTGCATCTTTAGGAAAAAGGGTCACCTATGTGGAGACTAGCCGAGGCTGTCCCTTCTCTTGTCAGTTCTGTTTGTCTTCAATAGAAGTAGGCGTTCGCTACTTTGCGAGAGAAGCTGTTAAAGAGGATATTCGTTATCTTATGGACAACGGCGCTAAGGTTATTAAATTTGTAGATCGTACGTTTAATATTTCTCGAAGCTACGCGATGGAAATGTTTGAATTCTTAATTACAGAACATCGCCCCGGTGTCGTCTTTCAGTTTGAAATTACCGCTGACATTATGAGACCTGAAGTAATTCAGTATTTGAATGACAATGCCCCTAAAGGGTTATTCCGATTTGAGATTGGCGTTCAATCAACGAACGATCATACAAACGACCTCGTGAAGAGAAGACAAAACTTTGAAAAGCTCACAAGAACTGTTACGATGGTTCGCGATGGAGGGAAGATTGACCAGCATCTTGACTTGATTGCTGGACTTCCTGAAGAAGACTATCAATCTTTCCGTCAAACTTTTAATGATGTATTTGCTCTCCGCCCTGAAGAATTGCAGCTCGGATTTTTAAAACTGTTACGTGGAACAGGTCTTCGCATTGACGCCGCTAAATATGGGTATCAATTCGTTGATCAAGCGCCATATGAAATCGTGGGGAATTCTGTCCTTTCGTTCAGTGAGATCATCCGAATCAAAAATGTAGAAGATATTTTAGAGAAGTATTGGAACAGTCAAAAATTCCAGCGCACAATTGAGTACTTAGTTTCACATGTTTTTGAGACACCATTTGATTTCTTCCAACAATTTGGAGATTACTGGACGCACCATAACTGGTCGCGGATCGGTCACCAATTTGAAGATTTGTTCAAGCGCCTCCAAGCATTCCTTATCTCTAAAGACATGATGAGTGCTTCTGTGCTCTCTGAAATGAAACTTGATTATCTAGCCCACCAAAAATTCATTCCACGTCACGTTTGGTGGGAAGAAACCATTCAACCAGAACATCGTTCCGTACTATTGCATCAGGTTCTCTCTGATAGAGAAGAGTACCCTTACTTGGTCGAACATGTTATTTATGAGCGTGAGTTGTTTAAGCGTGCATTTGTAACAGAAATTGTCACACCAAACGGTCTGACACCTATTCTTTATTTCTTTGATACACCTCATGTCTGGTTTGAAGTTCAGACAGCAAAAAAAGAAGCATTTTCCTAATTGGAAATGCTTCTTTTCTAGTTATCCGATAATAACACGCTCTTTCGGATAATGGAATTTTGTGGAATTTGATTTACCACCTAATGTAAATAGGAAGGAAATGAGTCCCACACGTCCTATAAACATCAAGAACATGATAGTCACTTTTCCTATATTCGAAAGGTCATCGGTAACACCTAGGGACATCCCACAGGTACCAAACGCACTTGTGATTTCAAAGATTAGCGCAGTGATAGGAATCGTTGGATCTGTAACAGATAATAAAATCGCAGAAAAAATAACAATTAGTGCAGCTAGTAAGATCACCGCATAGGACCTAAACACGTCAATCAAATGAATTTCTCGGCCAAAAATCTGAATCTCGTTCTTTCCTCTTGAGAAATTGATTAGAAACAAGAGCGCAATCGCAAATGTGGTCGTTCGAATTCCTCCACCTACTGAACTAGGTGACGCTCCAATAAACATCAAGAAGGACATAAAGAAGTTTGTCCCTTGATCAAACATTTCAATATTCATCGTAGTTAATCCACCAGAACGAGAGGAAACCGAATGGAACAAGGCTCCAAATAGAGCATCATGCCAACTTAAAAAACGGAACGTATTAAAGTACTCCAATACATAAATTCCAATAGCACCAATTACAAGTAAAGCCCCGTAAGTAGCTGTTGTGATCTTAGTAAATAAGGAAAAGCGGAATGTCTTATCTTTATTCGATAAAAACTCTTTTACTTCAATGAGTACTGGAAACCCTATGGCTCCAAGCACAATAAGTAACATGTGAATGGATTGCACAAAATAATCACCACGGAACGACAGTAGCGAGTCTCCGTTTATATCGAATCCACCATTTGTTGTAGCAGAAATCGTTGAGAAAATACCATTTAAAATAGCGAATTTGGGATCCTCAAAAACCTGCATAAAATAAAGAGATAGAATAATAGACCCAACTAATTGAATGAGTAGTAGAATTTTCACAATTTCACGAATCAGTTTAACTACACCTGAAAGCGTCGGTTGGTTATGGTCAATCATAATCAATTGCCTTTCGCGAAGACCAATTTTCTTGCCGGCAATTAACCACACAAATGTCCCGATTGACATGATCCCAATTCCTCCGAGTTGAAGAATCATCATGATAATGGCGTACCCAAAAACAGTAAATGTGTCGGCGATATTAACCGGCGAAAGACCGGTTACACTGACGGCGCTAACAGCAACAAATACCGTGTCGATAAAGCTGAGTTCTGCATCTGCTTCGGTTACCCCAGGAAGATAAAGAAGGGCTACAGAGATGGCAATCGCTATAAAATAATAAGAAACGATGATTTGAGCGGGTGTTAAACTTTTAGTAGAAGGTAGTGGAACTTGCTTCATAAGATGATGTCTCCTTCTTTGTAATACCCTTTAGTATAGAAAACTATATAAAAAAAAGATAGGATTTCTCCTATCTTTTTTACATTTTTTCACCTGGTATTTCACGGTTGCGTTTGACTCCAAGTAAATAACCACCAACAGCAATAACTAATAAGACAATCCAGAAAATCAGTTTCCATTCCGTAGAGTGTGGGAAATGCTCATCTAACACTTGAATTTGTGGGTGTGACAATGTAAGAACTAGAAGTTTGACCCCTACCCATCCAACAATTAAGAATGCTGCTGTTTCTAGTGTTGGATACTTTGCAAGGAGTTGGACAAACTTATGAGCTGCAAATCGCATAATGATTAGACCCACTACACCACCAAAGAACATCACAGCGAATTGACCACCATTAATACCACCGATTTCAAAGTTTCCGACTTCTGGTAACGTAACAGCGATTGCCACAGCTGCCAGCATCGAGTCGATGGCAAACGCGATATCTGCCAGTTCTACTTTTAAAACTGTCATCCAGAAACCAGAACCTTTTGTTTCAGGGGAATGTGTTTCTGCGAGTTCTTCCCCTTTATGCTTCCTCTGATCCCATATATGCTTAGCTGAGATAAACAATAGGTAAGCAGCACCTAATGCTTGAACTTGCCAAATGTTTACTAAGAATGTGATTAAGAATAGTGCTGCAAATCGGAATATGAAGGCTCCCATCAATCCATAGAATAGAGCTTTCTTTTGTTGTTCGCGCGGTAAATGCTTTACCATAACAGCCATAACTACGGCATTATCTGCTGCAAGTAAACCCTCTAATACGATTAGTACAAGTAGTACCCAACCATACTCTAAAAGTATCGCTTCCATTTCTTCACTCCTAAAACCTAATTTTGAAAACAAAAAAGACCTATGCCTAATAAAAGACAAAGGTCTTGCTAAGTAGATTGTATCTACCAATCATAACCGATGGCTAAGCCATGTAATGACGACTATGAAATAGGGGAAATCCCCCTAAAGCTACTCCCCTTTGACAGCTGTCAAGGTCTTATTTTGTTATGAAAATAGTATACCACATTCTAGTTCGCTGTAAACGTCTTTTCAGTAGCGCGCTTTCGTGTCTCTTTGTCTAATAGACTATAAATAATTGGAATGATGTACAATGTGAAGAATGTGCTTGATGTTAATCCTCCGATAACGACAATCGCCATAGGTTGATTAATTTCTGTTCCTTCACCAATACCTAGAGCGAGCGGTACCAATCCAAGAATGGTAGTGAGCGCGGTCATTAAAATAGGCCGAATCCGATCTTTAGATGACGATACTATGGCATTAAATGAAGGCATGCCTTCCGCTTTTCGTGAATTGATTGTATCTACTAGTACAATTCCGTTGTTCACCACAATCCCCACAAGTATCAATATTCCAATGACACCTGGAATACTTACTGGTGTCGATGTAACAAATAAGCCAATTCCTACCCCAATGATTAATAGCGGAACTGTAAAGAGGATGACAAATGGATACTTGAATGACTCAAACTGAGCGGCCATCACGAGATAGACGAGAACTATAGCTAATACCACTGCTAAAATCATATCAGCTGCTGCATCTTCTAAAAGTTCACGGTCTCCCCCAAACGTGACTTCAACACTCTCAGGAACCTCTGCTTGTTCGATGAGCGCATCGATTCTAGTCGACATCTCACCAAGCGTTTGACTAGATTCGTAAGTCAGATCCACAGTAACAGCTTGCTCTTGATCAACTTGACGAATAGAAACTGGTGATGCCACTGTAGAAATGTCTGCCACTTCATCTAACGCGACAAAGCTTCCTGAAGGAGCGCGTAGATTAAAGTTTGACAAGTCATCTGCAGATGCATAGCTATCCTCTGGATATTGTACAAACACACTAAAGACCTCGTCTTCTTCTGTCACAACTTGTGTAGAGAAAACGCCTCTTGTAGCTTCTGTTACATTCTGTGCAATTTGTGCGGGCACAAATCCGAATTCCCGTGCTTTGTCACGGTCAATGGTAATGACCACTTCTTCCACTGTATCGGAAAGATCACTACTTACTTCCGTGACATACTGTTCGTCACGGATTAACTCTTCCACTTTTGAAACCGACTGTTCAAGAGCTTGTCGATCTGACGAAGTCATAGTAAATGTAAGTGAGTTCGGAGTAGATCCAGCAGCTGTTTGAAGTGCAAACTCCACTTCTGCTCGTTCCCCAAGAAGCTCTTCTACTTCTGGCTTGACGTCATCAACAAATTGGAAAACAGAGCGCTCACGTGCCTCTAAATCAACCATTTTCACATAGATTTCGGCTTCATTTTGAGACCCTGACCCTTGCGACTGTTGTTCCTGGTTACTACCAATTAAAGAAGTGTAGACCTCCACGTCCTCTTGTTCCTTGAATACTGCTTCGATTTCAGACACAATTCCTTCAGTAGCATCTAGAGAAGCACCGTTTGGCAATTCTACTTGTACGGTCACAAACCCTTCATCAGTAGGAGGCAAGAACTCTGTTCCGACTCGGTAAAGACCGAACAAAGAGACGACAATCAATACGGTCGTTACAAGAAGTAACAGCGCACGATGGCCAAGAGCCCATTTAATAGAGCGCTCGTAATTGTTATAGGCTTTGGAACGGCGTCGCTTGGCTTCGATATCTCCTCTTTGCTTTTTCACGAAGAGACTCGCAGCCATTGGAATAATGGTCAATGCAACAACTAGTGATGCAAATAGACTAAACGAAATCGTTAGAGCAAACTCTTTAAATAATTGCCCAATCAAACCGGACAGGAAGATAACTGGAACAAAGACTGCTATCGTTGTCAAAGTAGAAGCGGTAATCGCCCCAGCCATCTCTTTTGTACCTACAAGAGCGGCTTCTTTTCGATCCTTCCCTAATCCCATATGCCTCTCGATGTTCTCGATAACAACAATCGAGTTATCCACAAGCATCCCGATTCCAAGCGCCAAGGCCCCTAGTGTCATAATATTTAACGAGAACCCTGTAAAGTACATTAAGACAAACGTCACGACAACCGAATAGGGAATGGCTACTCCTACGATGATTGGACTTCGAATTCCTCGTAAAAAGACAAACAGCACTAGCATGGCAAATACGGCTCCAAATAATAGCGATTGCCCGATGTTGTTGATTGCTAGTTTCACGTAATCTCCTTGATCGAAGAGGATGGAGGCCTCAATATCTTCATAAGCAGGCTGTTCAAGAAGTTCATCAACCGTCTCTTGGAAGTTCGTCGAAACACTCGCAGTATTCGCACTGGACTCTTGGAATACAGAGACTAAAATCGCAGGTTCATCATTGGCACGAGTAATAGTGCTTTGATTCCGTTCCCCTACACGTACTTCTGCAACATCGCCGATTGTCACAGATTCACCAGATAGAGGATTCACTGTGATAGCCAAGCCCGCTACATCATCTGCCGACGTGACACTTGAAAGAACACGTGTCGTTAATTTTTGGTTGTCTTCTGTTTCAATCGGGTTCCCCGGTAACGAAACATTCGAAGACTGGACTGCTTGAACGACATCCGTCAATGTCAGTCCTTGTTCTTCTAGGAGAGCTGGGTCTGTGTCCACTAAGATGTCCTCGACCATGGTTCCCGAGATGCTGACACTCGCCACACCTTCTGTACGTAGAAGCTGCTGTTCAATATCATCTGCAAGTTCTGTTATATCTTGATCTCCAGTAGCGTTAATCGCCATTTGGATAATTGGAAACTGAGCAGGATCAAATTTTAAGAAGCGAGGTTGTTGCGCGCCTTCAGGAAGCGGCACTAAATCAATTCGTTGTAGAATATCTAACTGAACATCATCTATAGATGTAGACCAGTCAAATTGAAGCAATATAAAGTTAGCGCCTTCTTGTGAGGTACTGCTGACCGTCTCAATGCCAGGAAGTGTGCTGAACTGGGCCTCTAGAGGCTTTGTAAGCTTTTCATTGACTTCGACTGGGGAAGCTCCCGAATAATTGGTAACGACTACACCAATAGGCGGATTCAAGTTTGGAATCAGAGTCACCGGGATCTTGGTGAGCGAGACACCACCGAGAATTAAAATTACCAACATGGTAACTATTGTAAAAATGGGTCTTTTTATAGAAAACCTACTTAAGTTCATACTGTATTCTCCCTCCACGTGCATTACTTTAATCATAGGTGGACTGGCGCTCGATTACAAACTCCAATGCTTCAGAATAGAAAAAAAACGAACAACCTTGTCAAAAGTTGTTCGCAATCGTTTTTATAAAAGATTGTACAGACGAATATGTTCATATTTGTCTTGGAACCAGCGCATAGCAAAATCATTTTCAAACAAGAAGACGTAACGATCAAACCGGTCACGGACCAGCATACTACGAGGTCCAGTCATCGATTCCTTTACTTCTTCTTCATTTTCAATCCATCTTGCAACTTTCGAGCCAATTGGTTCCATACGCACTTCTACGTTGTATTCATTTTTCATCCGGTGTTCGAACACTTCAAACTGAAGTTGTCCGACTGCACCAAGAATGACATCTTCTGTATGAAGCGTCTTATAATACTGAATGGCACCTTCTTGCACGAGCTGTAGAATCCCTTTATGGAAATGCTTTGATTTCATGACGTTTTTTGCGGTCACTTTCATAAACAATTCCGGTGTGAACTGAGGAAGCTTTTCAAATTCAAAGCCCTTCTTACCGCCTACTACAGTATCTCCGATTTGATAGTTCCCTACGTCATATAAACCAATGATGTCTCCTGCAACAGCTGTATCTACCGTTTCTCGATCATCTGCAAGGAACTGTGTAGATGAGGAAACCTTGTAAGACTTACCTGTCCTTGAGAGCGTGATATTCATTCCACGAGTAAATTCACCAGATACAATTCGCACAAAAGCAATCCGATCTCGGTGAGCTGGGTTCATGTTCGCTTGAATTTTAAAGATGAAGCCAGAGAACTCTTCATTCGTCGGATCGACAATATCGCCTACGTTTGTTGCTCGCGGTTGTGGCTTCGGTGCAAAGTCCAAATAAGTCTCTAAGAATGTCTGAACACCGAAATTAGTTAGCGCACTCCCGAAAAATACAGGTGTTAATTCCCCTTTACGGACGCGTTCTTCATCAAAATCATTTCCTGCTTCAGCAAGCAATTGAATATCTTCCATAGCTTGCTTGTAGTACGAGGTTTCTTTCATAGAATGGTCGGCTACTAACTCGCCTTCTTCATCCACTTCTAAAAAACGTTCGTCTTCATTCGTACGGAACTGCTCGATACGGTTGTTGTAACGATCGTAAATCCCTAAGAATTCTTTCCCCATCCCAATTGGCCAGTTCATCGCATAAGACTCAATTTCTAGAACTTCTTCGATTTCTTCCATTAGTTCTAGAGGCTCTTTCCCTTGTCGGTCCAATTTGTTGATGAACGTAAAAATTGGAATTCCACGCATGCGACAGACTTTAAACAGCTTCAGCGTCTGCGCTTCAATTCCTTTTGCTGCATCGACAATCATTACAGCACTATCTACTGCCATTAATGTCCGGTAAGTATCTTCACTGAAGTCTTGGTGACCAGGTGTATCCAAAATGTTGATGCGGTTTCCGCGGTAATCAAATTGCATAACCGAAGACGTTACAGAAATTCCCCGTTGCTTTTCAATTTCCATCCAGTCAGAAGTTGCAAACTTCCCTGTCTTTTTCCCTTTGACTGTTCCTGCATCACGAATGGCTCCACCAAAATATAATAGCTTTTCCGTCATCGTCGTCTTCCCGGCATCCGGGTGAGAGATGATGGCAAAAGTTCGTCTTCTTTGAATTTCTTCTTTAGTATTCATTGTGTTATTCTCCTTCATTTTTGCCTATCTAATCATACGTATTTTTGGCAGCGAAGGCAAGTTAAAGCAAGTTACTAGTTGCATATGCTTCAAGTAATCGGTACGTTGCGTTTAATGATTTTTCATGTGTCCGCTCATAAGCGTGAGAAGATTCGATGCCAGCACCGCAAAGTGCATGCTTGACATCTGCACCGGCAGAAACTGCTGCAGAAGCATCTGAAGAGTAGTACGGATAAATATCCACTTTATACGCAATGTCATTTTGTTTTGCGAGTTGAATCAAATGACTTGTCAATTCATAATGATAAGGGCCTGAACTATCTTTAGCGCAAATAGAAACTGTATATTCATCGGAAGCCTGACCATCACCAAGAGCTCCCATATCTACTGCAAGATACTCCACGACATTCTCCGGTATCGAAGAGTTTCCTCCGTAACCGATTTCTTCATTATTAGAAATATAAAAATACGTATCTACTGGGAACTGTAACTTGTTTTGTTTCACATTTTGAAGCAGGGACAGTAGCAACGCCACACTAGCTTTATCATCTAGATGACGAGAGCGAATGAACCCACTTGCTGTATGTTCAAAACGAGGATCGAAGCTAACAAAGTCTCCCACCTCAATACCTAATTTTGCTGTCTCTTCTTTTTTCGTCACAACTTCATCGATCCGAACTTCAATCGTGTCATCCGAACGCTCAACCTGCCCTGATTTTGCATAGACATGAACAGATGCTTGGTGCAACAAAATAGTGCCCCGATATGTTTCTCCACTTCTTGTGTGAATGGTGCACGTCTCATTCTCGACCGCATTCCAAGAGAAGCCTCCTACTTTTGTTAATTTCAGACGGCCATCTGCTTTAATTTCACGCACCATGGCGCCTAAAGTATCTACGTGTGCTGTTAACAGTCGTGCTCTGTCAGAAGACTTTCCTGGAACTTTGACAATGATAGCTCCTTTATTAGTGACTACAGGTGTAAATCCGATTTCTTCTATGTATGATCTTATCCAGGCGCTGATTTCTTGTGTAAACCCTGTTGGGCTTGGTATGGATACAAGTTCTTTAAGTAGTTCTACTTTTGTTTTCATTATCTCCCATCCTTCCACGTTTCATCATACCAGAATCTATAGTCAACATGAATGTTTCCTGCTACACTTCTACTATAACAAATTACGGCAATCACTATTCGTTTGGCCGAAGGAGGTACAAATGGATAAAAAAGATCAAATAGCTATACGAATCCGGTATTTCTCATTATTAATCGGTGTCTATGTCATCATTCATATTTTATTTGCATTCACTCATCCAGAGATTCATGATGGATTCTTTTACATCTACTCTTCTATTTATCTCATCTTACTCAGTTATTTATTTTTTTCAAAGCGGCACCCTACATATACTTTGTATTTGTTTGTCCTTTCATTGAACGGGTACATCATGCTGGAATATACAACGGAGATGACCTATTCGTATGTCATTTTCTTGGCCTATCCGATATTTTTAGCCGCGTATTTCCAAAATTTTAGAGCGGTCTTTATGGTTATTGGGATTACCTATGCGGAGTTGTTTTTTATATTCTCTCGTCTCTCCGATTCTTTTTCCAACCAAATCGCACAACATGATATCGAACTAGTGTTATTCTTTTTCTTCATGCTTCTTAGTACAACTATTTTATTCATGTGGGTAGAGAAAAAGATTATAGCTTCAATCAACTCTCAAAATACTTTAATGAAGAGTCAGTTACTCAGTAAAGAAGGGTATTTAAGGCTGTTTTTCGAAACTGCTAAAGATGGCATCGCCGTATTCGATTTGAACAATCGATTAATTGACTTAAATCCAGCGTTTGAGGAATTGTATGGTTATTCCCGAGAAGAATTAGTAGGGAGAGAAATTTATTTTGTTAGCCCTGAGGATGAAGAGAACGCACGGGAGAGAACGAATAAAATCAGAGAAGGAAATGTGTTTCATTTTGAATCACAAGATATGCGTAAAGATGGCAAACTGATCGACGTCCTCCTTACCCTGTCCCCCATTCATGACAAGCGGGGTAACATCATTGCCATGTCAGTCGTCTCACGGGATATTAGCTATAAAAAAGAAGCAGAAACACTAAAGTTACAAACGGAACGCTTGCAACTAGCTGGGGAGATTGCTGCCGGTGTCGCTCATGAAATTCGCAATCCAATGACCGTCATCTCTGGTTTTATTCAGATGATGAATAAAAATGAAGACTCGCCTTCCTACCGCTATACGAAGTTGATTGAAAGCGAAATCAAGCGAATTGAATACATCGTCAGTGAGTTTCTTCAACTCTCTAAACCGTCTCCTCCAATTAACGAAAAGTTTCATTTACGGGCCGTTTTAAACGATGTGATCAGCTTGTTTGAACCTCAATTGCAGCAATCCAAAATCAAAATTCATCATAAATGGAATGCCCATAACATGTGGCTCCAAGGAGCAGAGTCTCACGTCAAACAAGTGTTTATTAATATTATGAAGAATGCAGTCGAGGCCATCACGGACTCTGGGGAAATCCATATATACAGTTATTCTAAGAATCATGAAGAATATATTGTAGTGATTAGAGATACGGGATCTGGTATGTCTAAAGACATTATTGATAACTTATTCACACCGTTCTTCACGACGAAGGCAGAAGGAACCGGTCTTGGTATGTTGATTTCTCAAAAAATCATGGCGGACGTCGGCGGAAAGATTCAAGTAGATTCTATTAAAGGGAGTGGTACGACGTTTTATCTTCACTTCAAAAAGGTCTCGTTCCCTGAAGAAAGCTAAAAAATCCAGCCGGAGGCTGGATTTTTGTTATTTCAAGACACTGCGAACCAATTTCACTTTCGATTTATACGGTGGATATAATAGATTTACTGGTAGCTTTGTACTCTTCTTGAAAATCGACTTCTGATGTGTAAACTGATCAAAACTAGCACGTCCATGATAGGATCCCATACCCGATGACCCAACTCCACCAAATGGCAAGCTGACACTTCCTACATGGGAAATCGTATCATTGATACAACCACCACCGAATGGGAACGCTTCTACAAAGTACTCTTGCGCTCGGTCATGTTCACTGAAGAAATAAGCAGCTAGAGGTTTTGGCAACTTGCGGATGTCATAAAGCGCACGGCTTAAGTCTTCATAAGTCAAGATAGGAAGTAATGGACCAAACAGCTCGTCTTGCATCAATGGATGATCAAAACCATCCACTTCAAATAAAGTTGGCTCAATATACAGGTCATCACGGTCTGTGTTCCCACCAAAAATCAAATCATCTTTAGATTTTTCTAGTAAGTCATGTAATCGATCATACTGTCTCTCATTTACAATCCGGCTGAAATCGGCACTTTTCTGAATGTCCTCTCCGTAAAAATCCCGAATCGTCGTTTTTAACTTTTCAATGAATGCTTCTTTAATGCTCTCATGCACCATTAAATAATCCGGCGCCACACACGTCTGACCGGAGTTCATGAATTTCCCCCAAACGATTCGCTTTGCGGCAACATCTAAGTTTGCTGTGTGGTCAATAACGGCTGGTGATTTTCCACCTAGCTCTAATGTGACAGGAGTTAGGCGCTCTGCAGCAGCTTTCATAACGATTTTTCCAACAGGAACACTTCCTGTAAAGAAAATAAAATCAAACGGAGCATGAATCAGTGCAGACGTTTCTTCTTTTTCTCCCTCTACCACTCGGATATAATCCGGACTAAACGTTTCCTCTAAAATATGGCGAACAATTGCTGCCACATGTGGTGTGGACTCAGAGGGTTTTACTATAGCCGCGTTCCCTCCGACGATTGCTCCAAGTAAAGGTTCCATTACGAGCTGAAACGGATAGTTAAATGGCGCGATGATTAAGCAGCTTCCGTAAGGTTCTCTTACAATAAAGCTTTTCGCAGGTTGAAGTACAGTAGGCGTTTTCGCTGCCTCAGGTTTCATCCAGCTACTCAAATTCTTTTTCATATAAGAAATAGATTCATAGATGATTCCAATTTCAGTTGTGAATGCTTCAAACTCTCCTTTACGAAGATCTTGATAAAGCGCATCCAACACTTGCTCTTCATATTTTTTAATACCTGCTTTTAATTTATCTAATTGCTCTAAGCGAAATTCGAGTGAACGCGTCTCTCCCGAGTAAACTAATCGTTGCTGAGCTTTAATCCAACCTTCTACATCTTGTGCAGTGAAATTCATCGTATTCCTCCTCGTTATGTCTAGTACATTTAGTATACGGGCAAATACAGTTGCAAACAATGAATCAGCATTCACTATAAGTCTTTCGTCTTATTTTTAACTTTTGTGTGTTTATGGCGAAACTTTTAGGGGTAATTTTCAGACAACTACATATACCAATAAAAAGACTATTAAAAAGAGCGGAGGAAGCAGAATGAATCAAACGACTAACTGGTGGGAAGATCTATTTCAAGGACCAATCTCTCTTGGGTTGAACAAAGACCGTCTTACAGAACTTGAGGAAGAACAATTTATCTATTTTGCTTCAACAGAAAACACGGAAGCTATGAACTGACACTCGTAGGAGTGTCTTTTTTTTATCTAGGTATGCTATTCTAAGTCGGGTGATACATGATGAAATTATGGATAAGCTTTTTGACTGCGACTGTCATTCTACTAATTGGATGCACTGAACAACAGTCCTCGGCAAAAGAAGAAGTTGAGCTCTTAGAGGTCATTGATGGAGATACTATTCGTATAGAATGGAATGGGGAAGAAGAGACAGTTCGCTATCTGCTAGTGGATACTCCTGAGACCAATCATCCTAGACTTGGAAAACAGCCTTATGGGGAAGAAGCAAAAGAGCTGAACAAAGAATTACTTGAAGGAAAAACGATATCTATCGAACTGGATATCGGCGAGCGCTATGATGATTACGGTCGCTTGCTCGCTTATGTTTATGTGGACGGTGAACGTGTTCAAGATCAACTAATCGCATCTGGTGTTGCGCGTGTAGCTTATGCATATCCACCAAACATTAAGTATTTAGACGAATTTGAACGAATTCAAGAAACTGCTAGAGACCAAGAAGTGGGTATTTGGCAATACGATTATTATGTGACCGATTACGGTTTTGATTCTTCTTCATTTGATCAACAAGACTCAGAATGTCTAATCAAAGGAAATATCAACCGTGAAGGTGATAAGATTTATCATGTACCAAGTGGGCGCTATTATTCTCAAACGAATCCTGAAGAATGGTTTTGTTCTGAGAAAGAAGCAAAACAAGCCGGTTTCAGGAAGTCCATGGAATAAGCAGATATCTCAAAAAAAGAAGCATTTCTCAAAATGAGAAAATGCTTCTTTTGTATATGGATTACGTTGTGCCACCTTCAACTTTCGTTTCTGGTGCTGTTTCTTCAGGTGAGATATCGCGGAACGTCTCATTGTGCTCTTCTAAGTCGCGTGTTCTGTGCGCAATACGAGAAGCAGCACTTGCTGCAATACTTGCTGCCAAATCGTCTAAGAATGTATGCACCTGCTCTCCCGCTTTAGTATCTAATTGAGAGATGATACCGATCTTGTTTTTATCGAGATGACCAAATGTTGTAACCGCAATACTTCCGTAAGTGAAAACTGATCCAAGAGCAATAGTTTCATCTACGCCGAAAAGGCCTTCATCGCTTTCTACGATTTGTTGAAGCGGTTCGGACAACATACGCTTCTCTGCCAGTTCATCAAGCTCGACGCCAACTAAGATGGCGTGTTGCATCTCACGTTTTTTAAGTACGGATTTCACTGACTCTTCGCAGTGTTCGAGCGTTAACCCATCGTTATAAGGCAGCTGCATTTCATAAACGATACTTGCAATATCTTCGATCGTAACTCCGCGGCGAAGTAGTGCCGCTTTTGTCGCTTGGTACACGGTTTCAGAATGAACCCGTGTTCTAGATGTGTTTGAATCCATATCGTTACCTCCTATTTGTTCCTACATTATACTATTTGTTTAGGATTTGATACAATTTGAATACAATGCTTGATTGGAGTGACACGATGGATAAAGGAAAAATTGAAGAACGCACACTCTATAGTGAGGCTTTACAAGAAGAAGTGAAGCTACTCGTTTATTTACCAGCTACGTATTCCCCACTTTATAAATATTCTTTATTGATTGCATCTGACGGGAAAGATTATTTTCAATTAGGTCGCATTTCTCGAGTGGCAGATGATTTACTTGCATCTGAAGAAATCGAGAACCTGATCATTGTAGGTGTCCCTTATGAAAATGTAAAGGCGCGCCGAGCCAAATACCATCCAAATGGCGATAAAAATGAAGCTTACATGCGCTTTCTAGCTCAGGAACTTGTTCCTTATTTAGATGAACAGTTTCCAACTTATCAAATTGGAATGGGCCGTGGTTTAATTGGCGATTCGCTCGCTGCCACTGTGTCATTGATGACAGCTTGCGCCTACCCTCATACGTTCGGCAAAGTGATGTTACACTCACCTTACGTAAATGATGACGTATTAGCAGCTGTCAAAGACGTATCAAATACTCAGTTTACTGTGGATCATATCATCGGGCTCGATGAAACAGCTGTGCCAACAGGTGATGGGGTCGAAAAGAATTTCCTTGAAGAGAACCGACAACTGTCTGAGATTTTTAACGAACGCGGTTTCGACTACAGGTATGAAGAAGTTGAAGGTGGTCACACATGGAAGACATGGCAAAAAGATATGACACGAACTTTACAGATGAATTATACGAAATGAACGAATTTTTGGTATACTAGAAAAAGAACATAGAAGACATGGAGGGATCGCTTATGAAATTTGGTATTGTCGCATTTCCATCTAAAGCTGTTCAAGATTTTGCAAACTCGTATCGGAAACGGTATGACCCACATTATGCATTAATTTCACCACATATGACGTTAAAAGGTGTTTTTGAAGCAGATGACCAAGAAATCAAAACGATTGCCTCAAAAGTTGCTGATGTCGCAGCAAAACAAAAGCCTTTTCAACTAAAAACAACAGGAATCAGCTCATTCGCTCCTGTTACAAACGCAATTTATATTAAAGTAGAACCTACAGATGAATTAGTATCGTTGCATAAGAATTTAGCTGATGTCGATTACCAAGATTCCGAGCAATATACGTTTGTTCCTCACATTACAATTGCTCAAAAGATGACGTCTAGTGAACACGATGACATTTATCCACAATTAAAAATGATCGGTGCTTCTTTTGAAGAAACGATTGACCGTATCCACCTTCTCTATCAATTAGAAGATGGCTCTTGGACAGTGCATGAAACGTTCCGTTTGTCAGGAGAGTAAGTCATGATTCGTGCACACCAAGTACAGGATGACAAGCAGTATCAAGATGCTCTGGCAATACGCCGCAAAGTATTCATTGAAGAACAAGGTGTTCCGCTCCACTTAGAGATTGATGAGTTTGAACAAGAAGCGGTTCATTTTGTAGTGTATGATGAGGAACAGCCCATTGGAGCAGGACGTTTCCGTCGCTTTGATGAAACCACTGCTAAAGTGGAACGCATCTGTATTCTTCCTGAGTATCGCGGTAAGCATATCGGAAATACTTTAATGGATGAGATTGAAAAAATAGCTGATACTATGGGGTTTAACAAGCTCAAGCTTAATTCTCAAAGTACAGCCATCCCATTTTATGAAAAACGCGGGTATGAAATCAACTCACCTGAATTTATGGATGCGGGGATTCCACACCGCGCCATGGTCAAACATCAAGCTACATCATAAAAAAGCGAAGCCAAGTCGGCTTCGCTTTTTTATTTGAGCAACTGCTCAATGTGTTCAATAGTAAGGCCCTTTCCGCTAGAAAGAATCGACTTCGTCAACTCGTCTTCTGTGTGCTGCGAAATATGCCCTAACCGTTTTTTGTGAAGCGCATATGTTAGCACTAAGGAGGTGAGAAAATGAGTTGTTCAAATTGTTCTGAAGGAGTAGGCGTTGCTCCCACAGGCCATTGTGTATGTGAAGTAGTTCGCGAAATCAAACGTATTCAAGATGCTGCTACTAACAATGATTGCAATCCATGTGCATACAATTGCTTTTTAGAGCCACTGGGTGGACTTGTAAGTCCATCACGAAACCAGGCAGATACACGTGTATTCTCTTTATTAACTAAAAACGGTACTCCGTTCTTCTCTACATTTGTAGATGAAGACACACCTGACTGTGACTGTGTATCCGTATATTTCCGTGTAAATGAGTTTGTTGATGACTGCTGCGTGACATTAACTGTGTTAAAACCATTAAATGCTCAGCGTCAAGAAGTTGATTTACTCAATGAATATGGAACCGGCATTAACTTGCGCAAACTTTGTAAAGTACGCAACTTTGAATTGACAGGTACTTGTATTACGGTTGACTTACATTGCTTCTGTGGAATTCTCTGCGTAGCAGACGTGTTCCTGGATGTCTGCAACTAAAAAAAGGCACTTCACATCATGTGAAGTGTCCTTTTTACAGTCCTGAGATAAAAGTTGTCGCAAGACCCAAATAGATCAAGATACTGATAATGTCATTGATAGTCGTTATAAAGGGTCCAGAAGCAACTGCCGGATCAATCTTCATTCGGTGAATCAGAAGTGGTATAAACGATCCTGCAATGGTGGCTACTAGAATTGAAGATGAGATGGCAGCTCCGACGAGCAAGCCTATTAAAATATCACCTTTCCAGAAATACACTAGGAATACTACCACGACGCCACTGATGATTCCCGTAATCAGTCCTGTACCCGCCTCTCGAATCAATAGCTTCATCTTGGACTCTTCTTCAATGTCTCCCGTAGCAATACCACGAACAGCTACAGCTAGAGCTTGTGTCCCACTATTCCCTGCCATTCCAGCTATCAACGGGATAAATACGGCAAGCAGTGCAACTTGATCGAGTGTCTCTTCAAACACACCAATAATGTTGGCTGTAATCATTCCGAGGAATAAAAGAATCAAGAGCCAGGGCAAACGCTTCTTGGCAGCTTGCAATGGATTACGGTCAAACGTATCCATATCCGATACGGCCGCAAGTTTTGAGTAGTCATCCGACGCTTCTTCATCTAGAACATCGATGATATCATCGACTGTGATAATCCCAAGTAAATAACCGCGGTGATCGATAACCGGCAATGCCAGAAAATCATAATCTTTCATCATTCTCGCGACTTCTTCCTGGTCTTCTGAAACAAGGACGCTCACGACGCGTTCATTCATGATGTCTCGAATCAGTGTGTCTTCGTCCGCAATAATCAAATCCCGGAGGGAAATAACCCCAGTTAAAAAGTGGTCATCGTTTACAACAAATAGGTAGTAGATCGTTTCCGCTCCTGGTGCTTCTTTGCGAAGAATATTCATTGCCGAACGCACGGTCGAGGATTCTGGAATAGCTACATACTCCGTCGTCATGATGGAGCCCGCAGTGTATTCTTCATAATGCAGCAAGTCTTTAATTTCTTGAGCGGACTCCTCGTCCATCATGCTCAAATAACTGACGACTTGATCCTTGTCGAGCTCATTTAAAACGTCAACAGCATTATCTGCATACATATGAGAAAGCATGTCAGCTGCATAAGAGGGTTCCATTTCTTCTAATAGTTCTTGGTAATCTTCATCATCAAAATTGTTGGCTTCAAAAATTTCGGCTACTTCTTCTGGTGACAAGTAATGAAAGATCCGTTTTCTTGTAGCAGAATCGACTTTGTCAAAGAAGACCGATTGATCGTAAGGGTGCAACCCCATAAATTCATCGCGGAACAGATCTATCTGATCCTCTTCAAGATACGAAAGTAACCGAATTTCTTGTTGAAGCAATTCATTTTTTTCTTCATTCATGGAGGTTACCTCCTTTCAAGTAACAAAAGAAAATCGTCAGGGAGACGACTTTCAAAAGTGAGGGGCTGCTTATCAAATGGATGGATCAGTTCCAGACGAGCCGCATGCAAGGCTTGTCTTTCCATGAAGTCCGTGTGACCTCCGTATAAATCATCTCCGGCCAGTGGGCATCCTATAGAAGCCATATGGACACGGATTTGATGTGTACGTCCTGTGTAGAGTGTCACATCTACTAAGTGATGGATTCTCCCTTGAACTATCCACCGATCAATAGAACGATAACCGGTTTTTGCATATTTCCCGAAAGGATCGATGCACCGTTCGATGATCGACGTATTGACCCGGCCAATCGGTGCTTCAATGATACTTTCTGTCGCAGGAAGTTCTCCTTCTACAATTGCTCGATACGATTTCGTAATCTGCCCTTCCCTCATTTGCTCACTCAATAAGTGATGCGCATGGCGATGTTTCGCAAGTAACACAAGCCCGGAGGTCTCCCTATCTAGCCTCGTCACCATATGAACTGTCGTTTCTAGATTTTCAGCTTCAAAGTAGCCCGCCACACGATTAGCTAAGGAATCTTTAGGATGATCTCGAGACGGAATGGATGGCAAATCATTCGGTTTATTGATTACGAGTAGATGCTCATCTTCGTAGACGATGTCCAAATGCTCATACACGGGTATCAGTCCTTCACTGCGCACTTCAGCAGGAAAAATGATTTCTACAACATCTCCTTGTAGAAGCACTTTGCGAACAGTCTCTTCTTCACCATTTACCAGTAACTGTCCGCCTTTAAATTTGATGTCGGTCAGTGCCCGTTTGGAGATACCTTGTTCCCTGATGGCTTCCCGTAAAATCCCTTGTGGTTCTGAAAATACAAATCGGTGCCGAAATCTAGTCTTCACTGCCAGCATCAATAAACGAGTCATGAACTCGTTTCCAGAATGGGAATGGGCGGAATCTAGCAAAACGGACTTTTTCCTCGGCTACACGGTAACTAATTGAAGATACATCTTTATGTAGCAGTTGCAGGTGGTCAACAGTCACCATGAAATCTACTGCTTTGACAGGTTTTAATGTACAAGTATGGTGTTTTGGTAAAACGAGCGGTGAACCGACTGTTCTGAACACACGATTGTTGATAGAGGCGATTTCTGATAGTTGGATGGCTTCAAGTGAAGGATGCACAATTGCGCCTCCTAGGGCCTTATTATATGCCGTAGAACCTGAAGGTGTAGACATACAAAGACCATCCCCCCGAAATGTCTCAAAGTGCATCTCATTTAAGAAAACGTCCATCACTAATGTCACGTCTGGTGATTTCACAGTGGATTCATTCAATGCTAAATAGGTAGCAGGGTCTTCACTAGATTGGTAGTCCACAGTCACTTCTAAAAGGGGGTACTCAATAAATTTGAACTCTTCTTTTGCAATACTGATCACTAATTTTTCGATTTCGTGAGGTTTCCAATCTGCATAAAATCCTAAATGCCCTGTATGAAGTCCTACAAATGCCACTTGTGAAGAACTGGAACGGTATTTATGAAAGGCATGTAAAAGTGTTCCGTCTCCACCAATCGATAAAACGATATCCGGGTGCTGCTCATCATATGCTAAATCAAAGCTTCGAAGATATCGCATGGCTGTGTCTTTTAATTCATTTGACACGGCATCGCCTCTTGATTGGATAGCAAATTTCATTCTGACTCCTCCTTTTGGCGATCCTTCCAGCCGGGTGTGGATTGCTCTTTAAACTCTGTAAAATACACTTGTGCTTCTTGAATTTCATTGCGAATCAACGACATTTCTTCATCCAATCGAAATGCCGCCTCTGCTGCAGACTGCAATCGAGTCTTTATATTTTCAGGGAAGTCCCCTTTGTATTTGTAATTCAATGAATGCTCAATAGAAGCCCAAAAGTTCATAGCAAGCGTGCGGATCTGAATTTCCGCTAAAATCTTTTGTTCTCCGTGAATGGTCTGCACAGGATATTCAACAATCAGATGATAAGACCTATAGCCGCTCTGCTTTTTATTTGAAATGTAATCGCGTTCTTCTACCACACGCATGTCGTGCCGATTGCGAATCAACTCGACAACGGATTCAATATCATCGACAAACTGGCACATCAATCGAACACCCGCAATATCAGGAATTTCTGCTGCTAGCTGTTCTGATGGTACGAAAGGAATACGCTTTTCAAGTGTTTTGTCATAGATACTGGCTAAAGGCTTCAATCTTCCTGTCACAAACTCTATTGGAGACGTTGCGTTATGAACAGTATAGTGTGTGCGAATACCTTTCAACTTCACCTTAAGCTCATTAACTGCCTGCTTATAGGGATCTAAAAATTGCTCCCACTGTCCCATCACTGTCACCTACTTTCGTTACGTCAGCGTGTCATAAAACTCTTTAAAAATCGTTTCCGTCTCTTCAACAAAACGATTTCCGTAGTTCTCATTTCCTTCAATTGAGTGAAGCAAAGAAAGCAATTCTTCTGTAAAGTTCACTAATTCTAATGTGATTGTCCCGTCCGTCAAAAAAACAGGTGCCAGGTTCAAAGAGATCGAGCTGAGCGCCTTCCAATCCTTGTGATCGAAATGTAGATACATATAGTGGTCTCCAGCTTCTACTAAGTACACAAAACTCATACGATCTGTATCGGTTATCATACGGCCTGACGCCGTCATAGAAGACTCTAATCCAGCAGTTGTTACCGTCCATTTAGATTCTTCATGAATAAAAGCTACAACATCTAGTGTTTGCAAAATCAACACCCTTTCTACTGGCTATAGGCTTATTTTAGCACACTCTTTGAAACAAGCGGTATAATGGGAATAAGAGGTGATTGAATGGATATTCATACCGAGATTGAATTTAAATCCATGCTTACGAAAGAAGAATATAAGCGCATACTTGATGCCTTTCCATTTACAACATATCGTCAGAAAAACGAATACCTAGACACTGTTGATCATCAATTCAGTCAGCAAAAAAAAGGGTGTCGAATTCGAACGAAAAACAGTAATTTTGAACTGACCATTAAAACTCCCATTTCACAAGATGAAACAGAAGAACGGAATTGGAGTTTAACGGCAGAGCAGTATAAGCAGTTTCTACTGACACGAGATTTGTCTTACATAGATCCTCTTTTCTCTCAACCCTTACTAACTATAGGAACTGTAGTGACAGTTCGGAGCGAGGGGTCATACAAGAGCGGTGTCCTCATGGTGGACCACTCGATTTATGAGTTTCACGAAGATTATGAGGTCGAATTCGAAGTGACAGATTCGAGACTAGGAAGAGAAGAATTTGAGAGTTTTTTACATGAATTCGAACTTCCTTACCGGCCCGCCGAGAAAAAATTAGTTCGTATGAAAACATCAGGTAAACACTAGGAAACAAGTCCCAGATGTGTCTATCATTTGAGAAATAACTAGTAGGTTGGTAGAATAGACAGACAGTATTAAAAAAGGAGTTTCAACTATGACGCACAAACCGATACTTCCCTATGACCAAATTGGGGCTGAAAAATTGTCTCAACTCATTGATGTTTTTTATGGATATGTCGGTCAACATCCGTTACTGAAACCCATATTCCCGGACGATTTAACTGAGACAGCCCGCAAACAAAAACAATTTATGACCCAGTATCTTGGAGGACCTGATCTATATACTGAAGAACATGGACACCCGATGATGCGCATGCGTCATAATCCTTTCCCTATCACTCCAGAACGAGCAGAAGCATGGCTTGCTTGTATGCATCAAGCAATGGATGATGTGGGCTTAGAAGGTCCGTTTCGTGACCAGTATTACAAACGACTTGTGTTAACTGCACATCATATGGTCAATACACCAAGCGATAAGGAGGATGTGCTGTGACAAAATCTCAGCCAGATTTCGAGCAAATGTCTACAGCTTGTACGACTAGACCGCTTGAAATTTATGCATTTCTCGATCCTTTGTGCCCGGATTCCTGGCGTTTCCAAATGACATTGAAGCGTTTACAACTCGATTATGGTCATTACTTCACTCTTCGTGTGATTTTGAGCACGAATGTTTCTCAATTAAATAGTGGTACTATCACTCAGTGCTCTGCTCCGGTACAAGCAGATCAACCTATTATGGAAATTGAGCACCCTGTCTTGCCAAGTATCGCTGTAAAAGCAGCTGAGTTTCAAGGGAAGCGAGTAGCCAATCGCTTCTTATCTAACTTACAGGAAGCCTATTTTGTGTACCGACAAAATGTTAATTCTTTAACCACTCTAAAAGGAATCGCACAAGATTCTGCAATCGATGTGAAAGAATTTCTGCAAGATATTCGGTCAAAGGAATGTGCAAAGTCGTTTCAAAGTGACCTATCTATATCTTGTGAGATGGAAATCGATCAGTTCCCTTCCATCGTGTTCTTCAGTGGCAATATCGAAGACGAAGGCATTAAAATCTCTGGCACTTATTCGTATGAAATTTATGAACATGTACTTTCTGAAATGCTCGGCGAGTCGCTAGAAAAACAAGCACCGCCAGAAGTGGAATTTTTATTGGACCATTTCACATCCCTTTCTTCTAAAGAGATTGCGATGTATTACAATATGCATGAAAAGCAAGTTGAATATGAAATGAAAAAGAAGTACCTACAACGAGAAGTTGATCGTGTTGTAGTTGGTGGTATTACAAAGTGGAAATCATTGAAGTAAATACAAAAAGAAAAAGACCTTGTTCAACCTACCGTTGACAAGGTCTTTTTCACTTACAAAGGGGATGGGAGAAATGTTCACGTTAAACAAAGGGGTGTATGTTTTATGTGAATTATTTCACATCCTTAATTTATCATGGTTGTCCGTACATTTCAATCGATGTGAATCTCTTTTCACAATTTCGTCAAAATGAAAACCCTTTCTTAACGAAAGGGCTCTCTTTTTACTGCTGTGCAAGTAAATTTTCTAATTCTGTAAGCTTTTCATCAAACACTTGGCAAGCTTCTTCAATTGCCTTAGCACTTGTCATATCGACACCTGCAGCTTTTAAAACTTCAATTGGATAATCAGATGAACCTGCTTTTAAGAAGTTATTGATATAACGGTCTACAGCAGGTTGTCCTTCTTCTAAAATCTGTTTGCTAAGCGCTGTCGCTGCACTTAGGCCCGTAGCGTACTGGTATACATAATAATTGTAGTAGAAGTGTGGAATACGTGCCCATTCTAGGCCGATTTCTTCATCTATCACCATATCTTCCCCAAAATATTTTTTATTCAATGCATAATACTCTTCTGTCAATTTTTCAGCAGTTAACGGAACGCCTTGTTGGTCAAGCTCATGGATCAAATGCTCAAACTCGGCAAACATTGTTTGACGGAAGATAGTTCCTCGGAATCCTTCTAACCAGTGGTTTAATAAGTAAATCTTTTTCTTCGGATCATCGATTGTTTTTAATAAATGGTCGTTTAAAAGAGCTTCATTTGTTGTAGATGCAACTTCTGCAACAAAGATTGAGTAATCTCCGTAAACGAATGGCTGAGTCGTACGTGAGTAGTAACTATGCATACTGTGCCCAAATTCGTGCGCCAGTGTGAACAAGTTGTTGACATTGTTTTGCCAGTTCATCAAGATGTATGGATTTGTGCCATAAGATCCTGAAGAATATGCACCTGAGCGCTTCCCTTTTGTTTCTTCTACATCCACCCAGCGATCTTCTAAGCCTTTTTTCACTGTATTCACGTAATCTTGCCCTAAAGGAGCAAAGCTATCTACCATCGTCTGTGCTGCTTCTTCATACGTATATTCCATATCTACTTCTTTTACTAATGGTGCAAATAAATCATACATATGAAGCTCATCAAGACCCATCACTTGCTTGCGTAGCTTAACGTAGCGATGCAATAAATGGACATTGTTGTTGATAGTAGAAACTAAGTTGTCATAGACTTCTTCAGGAATATGATTGCTCGCCATAGCTGCAGCACGTGCATTTGGATAGTTACGGATAGCGGCTTGAACATTGTCGCCTTTTACATTTCCAGATAAGATGGCAGCAAATGTGTTTTTGAATTGCCCAAATGTACTGTACATCGCTTTAAACGCATCTTCTCGTACACGACGGTCTTTGCTCTCTAGGAAGCGAATGTAGCGACCATGGGTCAGTTGAACTTCTTCCCCGTTCTCATCTTTAATTTTTGGGAATTCAAGGTCTGCATTATTCAAGTTACCGAAAATATTCGCAGGTGCACTTGATACTTCCGCAAACTTTGAGACAAGTTCTTCTTGTTCTTTAGAAAGAACATGCGGACGTTGCTTTGAAATTTCATCTAAAAGTTGACGGTACAGTTGTAAATCTTTGTTTTCTTGTAAATAGCTATCCACTTGTTCAGAAGATAGTTCGAGTAATTCAGGAATAAAGTATGATAAAGCAGTAGACGCTTTCACATAAAGAGACTTAATACGGCTCTCCATGGCCTGATACGTGTTGTTTGCTGTGTCTTCATCATGACGCATATGTGCATACGTATAAAGAATCTGAAGTCGTTTAGATAGTTCATCACGGAACGAAAGCGCTTCAAACAAACGATCGGCTCCCTGATTCAACGTTCCTTGGTAGTCTCCTGCGCGTTCAGTGAGAGCGGTCACTTCTGCTAGTTCCGCTTCCCATGCTTCATTTGATGCAAAGATGTCTTCAAGCTTCCATGTTTTTTCAACTGGAACGTCTTGTCTTGTGAAAACTTTTGATTCTGCCATTTCATTTCCTCCTTTAGATACTTGTATATTTTCTCAATGTTTCGAAGGTTTTGCAAGTAACTGAAAGCGATACCAAGTTTCCATATAAAGTTTACTTGAATTCGATTTGTAAAACGGCTTTTCAGGTAGCTGGTGTAGTTTTAAAAAATCGTAATAGGTAGCAATCACTCGAATAGTATCTTGAGATTGAACAGCTCTATTAGGAAGACTTAACAGAAACAATTCAATTGTTTGCTCTCTTGATAAAGGTTCTGTTGATTGCGATCGTGTCACCAAATAGTTGACAAGTTTGAACTGCCATATAAACTCGCAGCCTAAGTCATGTGATTCGACAACTGGCAGACCAATGTATTTAGGAAGTGTATGCTCTGTCTTCTTCCACTTTTTCACTAAAAAGTGAAAAGGACGATCTTTTGATTGGAAGTAAGTAAACAAATTTTTCTTTCTTCGGTCGTACTGTTCCTGCATAACTTTACTTACAGCTTGTGAATCTGGTAGACAATGAACAGGTTGTTGAAGTATAAAAGTACCGGAATCAAGCTTTAGTTGAATCGGCTCTACCACATAGTAACCCTCATTAAGAGTATGTTGAAGAATCATCATCGTTACACTTTGTGTCTCTGCGTTTAAAAACGTGAGAGTTTGTACTAAATTTTTGTGGGTGTAGAGACAAGACTGTAAGAACTTAGATAACTTCACTATTGCTAGCGTCTTTTGCTCACTAGGTAAAAATTGTGGGTGCAGTAACCAGCGAACATCATAAGCACATTGCCTATAACCTTCTGTTCTGCTGATTACTTCAGATGCGGAAATTGCAGAACATTGGTATTCGACCACTAAAGATAGTTCCCCACTTAGACATACATCTGCTCGTTGTTTGATGGAAGGAAAATAATATTCTAGATGGACTTGTTGAAAGTAGTTAGAGAGTAAATCATAGAGGAGTTGCTTGCCAGCAAGGTGCTGCTGTGTCTCTTTTGGGGATAATGAATTTGAAGGGCATGAAGAGTGGTGAGCAAAATGTGGAAGTTTGTAGGTCCCTTTTCTTAGAATTAGAAGGGCATTGCAATCGGGACAATAATAACCTGATCGCGGCAATTGCTGAATCTCCTTCCAGTTAAGAGCTGGTAGGTGAAGCAAGTCTCCTGAAGCTGTTTTCGCTGTGAACATAAATCCTCTCCTTTACTAAATAATTAATTCAACTATAGCATAAAGAGAATCGCAGAAAGAAAAAAAACCCTCCAAATGGAGGGTTAGAAGTAACGCGTCAGTTGTTTAAATACTGCTTTATCCATTACAACGGTACCATATTCTTCGAGGACATGTATGGTCTTAGAAGATAGCGTACCGTATTCTGCGATAATGCTTTCAAGATTGGTTTTATACTCTTCAACATAAGCATCTTCATCAAAGTCTAATGATAGGTAGTAGTGATTACCATAGTGGAAAAGTTTTGTAGCTACTAGTTCATCCTGTAAACGTTTTGCAAGTGGAATCAAATGCTCAAAATCATTGAATTCATAAACTACAGTTCCATTTGAAGCTAAATGTTCCATGTCTTCTAAGAACTCATCTTGATCAAATAAGTTCTCTGACTCTCCCATTAATTTAGCTAATGGAGCCGGATAATCCGTTGGTTTGCCATCTTGAGACACTTCAGGTTTTGTGACGACTACTTCAATACCTTTTTCTACGGCATGTACTTGAATCCATAATGGACCTTCAAAATCGAATGGATTGATTTCTTCTACTTCGTCCATCATTTCCCAGAATAGCTGTTCACTTTTTTCTCTACTGAACCAAATTTCGTCTGGGTTGAATCCTCGTTCTTCAATGTCGATGTATGAAATGTAAATTTTCAAAGTAGTATCATTTATTCTCTCGTAATTCATTCTACACATCTCCTCTCTGATTCAACCACATGTCACTTGTGTTATATCTATTGTATGATGAACAGTCCGGAATTGAAAGTGTTCGAACTCATAGGTGCAAAGAAGGAGTTGATTGACTAAGCAATCAACTCCTTACTTATAAATTAGTTCACCATACGCTGTGCTTCTAGTAATTGGTATGCTCGTACCTTACGAGGAAGGAAGCGACGGATCTCATCTTCATTATAGCCAACTTGTAAACGCTTCTCATCAATGATAATCGGACGGCGCAATAAGCCTGGATGATCTTTGATCAATTCATACAGTCTTTGTAGTGGCAGACTGTCGAGGTCTACATTTAATTTTTGGAAAATTTTCGAACGAGTAGAGATAATCTCATCGGTACCATCTTCAGTCATTCGTAGAATCTCCTTAATCTCAGCTATAGTTAAAGGTTCGGAGAAAATATTGCGCTCTGTATATGGAATTTCATGTTCCTCCAACCATGCTTTCGCTTTACGGCATGAAGTACAGCTTGGAGAAGTATAGAGGGTCACCATCATTCGATTACACGCCCTTTCAGAAATTTATAAGTGTGTTTCATTCTTTAAATTAGAATAACTCTAAATTACAACTCTATAGCAACAGTATACATCAATTTTCTTTGATTTTAAACCCTAAATTTAAATTAATTTTATGTACTACAGGGGGCTTACTTTCAGTAGAGTTGTAGTCTTACTTTACCCTTTTCAAGGAAGAATTAAACCAGATTCTCTGTAGTTTCACTAAAACAAATTCTCATTTAAAAGGACACCAATGAAAAAAACTGTTCTATATTTAGTAGTACGTATTAGTAACACAAAAGGTTGCATAAATTTAAAAAAAAGAGAAAGAAAGTTCTTTCTCTTAACTAGTTAAGGTGTATAATCTACATTCTGTGTATACGAATTGCCAGCATTCCAAAGTAAATACTCCGTAATTCCTGCTTCATTTAAAGCTCGGATCTGATCTTCTACTTCTTTCTTGCCATAAACTTTATAATTACCAGCACCAAGATAAGAAGCAGTAAAATCTTGCAGCCAAGGTCTTGAAGTAGGCGCTTTATCACCCAATTTTTTAAGTGTTGCATTTTCAACCTTAGCATATTCTTGTACTAAGCGATAAGGTTCTAGATCGGGTTTGGCGATTCCAAAATAAGATGTCCAATGACTTGGATAAATCATAGAAGAAATGACATCCACATTCGATGAAATTTTCGAGAAGTTCTGTCCAATGCCTGGAGCTTCTGGGAGTGTCGCAGAATATCCAAAGATATCAACTGAAACTTCCACATCATAAGGCTCTAATTGTTCTCTGGCATAAGCAACAAAATCGGTTACCGCAGACACCCGTTTTTGCACCTCATCAACAGTAGCTTCCGAGTAGTCACCCTGAGAGTACTTTAAAGTATCGGAACGATTTTCAAACCCTTCTGGGAACCGTACATAATCAAATTGGATTTCTTTAAATCCTAACTTGGCAGCTTCAATTGCAATTTGGACATTGTAATCCCATACTTCCTTCATGAATGGGTTAACAAATGCTTCGCCTCTTCTATTCTTCCAAACCGTTGAACCTTCCTGGAAGGACCATTCTGGCTTTCTTTCTGCAAGTTCAGTGTCTTTAAATACGACTACACGTGCAATCGGATAAATTTGTTTTTCTTCCATCGTTTCTAAAACAGAGCGCATATCTTTTACAAGAGGTTGCCCAATATTATATTGTGCTAACGCACTGTCTTCTTTCGGTATATACGTTAAATTGCCAAAATCATCTTTTACATCGATCACCATAGCATTTAAGTCAGTAGAGTCTATAAGGTCAACAAGTTTAGAGAAACGGTCTCCTCCAGCAGAATGCCCGGTGACATAAATCCCACGCACTGCGTCAGGGTACTCAAATGTAAGCCCTGATGAGAAACGGAATAACTTTGATGAAGTTAGCGATTCCTCATCAATTGTGGAATATGTAAATTCTTTACTTGTAAATTGTTGTAGTTCTATTTCTTCTGCAGTAACGTTAGTCGTTTGCATAGATAGTAGTAAAGCCGTGGCAGTTGCAGTGATTAAAGCGCGTCTCAGTTGCATATGTACATCCCCTTTTCTATGTTAAGTGTACCAATTGTTGACTGCTGTGAAAAGACTGAAAATATTGCTTGTTGTAATGAAATGAGCTATAATTTTTCAAAAGTACATGCCGTGATGAAGAATAGTAGGTAAGGGTAAGAAGTGAAGAGAGACTGTGGATGGTGCAAACAGTTCTTCTACCTTAGTGAATGGACTTCTGAGCAGATCGTCGAAACTAGTAGATGCATCCGGGTAGTCCCGTTACAGGCTTCAAAGTGACCGATCTAATTTAGAACGGTAATTTGGGTGGTACCGCGGATTCAAGCATCATTCGTCCCTTATTCAAGGGATAGATGATGCTTTTATTTGTTTATAGAGGAGAGAATCAGAATGAAGCGTATTTTTTCAGGAGTACAACCGACCGGAACAGTAACATTAGGAAATTACATAGGGGCCTTCCGGCAATTTGTAGAATTACAAGAAACTTATGATTGTATTTTTTGTGTAGTCGATCAACATGCTATTACTGTTCAGCAAGATCCGAAAGAATTGCGAGAAAATATTCGCTCGTTAGCAGCTCTGTACTTAGCTGTAGGATTGGATCCAGAGAAAGTAACATTGTTCATCCAATCAGAAGTGCCTGCGCACGCACAAGCAGGCTGGATTATGCAGTGTATTTCAAGTATCGGAGAGCTAGAGCGCATGACCCAATTTAAAGATAAGTCCTCTGGAAAAGAAGCGGTATCAGCGTCCTTATTGACGTACCCGCCTCTAATGGCTGCTGACATACTTTTATATCAAACAGACATTGTGCCTGTAGGAGATGACCAGAAGCAACATATTGAGCTGACACGTGACCTTGCAGAACGCTTTAATAAGCGCTATAAGAATGTACTTAAGATTCCGGAGATCCAACTTCCAAAACATGGTGCTCGTATTAAGTCACTGCAAGAACCAACGAAGAAAATGAGTAAATCCGATGACAATCAAAAAGCAACGATTCGTTTACTCGATACTCCAAAACAGATCGAGAAAAAAATCAAGAGTGCTGTTACGGACTCTGAAGGGAAAGTTTATTTTGACCCAGATAATAAACCGGGTGTCTCTAACCTTTTAGTAATTGAGGCATCGATTCGTGGCGTTTCAGTGGATGAAGTAGTCGATAAATATAAAGACAGTCAATACGGTAACTTTAAAGCTGGTGTCGCAGAAGTTGTGATTAATCATCTTCTTCCTATTCAACAACGCTATCAAGAGCTCATTGATTCTTCTGAGCTAGATGCGATATTAGATCGAGGTGCGGAGAAAGCCAATGCCATGGCAAAAGCTACTTTGACGAAGATGGAGAGCGCGATGGGCTTAGGCAGAAAGAGATAGATCCCATTAACAAAATACAAAAACAAAGCAGCTTGAACTCGGTGGATCGAAATATCATCGAGAATACAAGCTGCTTTTCCCATCCAATGGTCATATAATTAGTTGCTAATAATAGCTCAGCTGTAAAAAAATAGCTAAAAAATAACTCATTACAAACAAGACAAACCAGATAGAGGTCCCTCCTATTTTGTATTTTATGAAAAAAAAACTCCTACAGACGAATCTGTAGGAGTTTTCACTGCATTATTTTACTGGAGCGTCAGCAGTTAATTCAACATCGATATAATCGAATTCTGTATCATAACCGAAATCCCAGTTCTTAACGCGATCGTTTACTGGCATTAACTCATAACGGAACTGCATTGGGATAACTGGAGATACTTCCGCCATGTATTGTTGCCACTCACGGAATTTATCAGCGCGGAACTCAGCATCAAGTGCCTCTTCAGAGTCGATAGCTTGTAGTAAGCCTTCTAGCTCATCAGAAGAGTAACGGCTGAAGTTGTAAACAGCTGTTTCAGAGTATAGACCTGATGGAGATGGGTTTGTACCTGTACCCCATGCACCCATGAAGATGTCGATTTCTGGATCGTCAGCTTGTACTTTGTCGTAGAATGAGTTGAACTCGATTAAACGACCAGTTACTAGTTGAACATCAAGACCTACATCTTTCCAGTTTTGCTGGTAGTATGCAATAGATTCTTGTTGTGCAGTGTCGCCATCCATAGCTGCTAACATGATTTGAAGCTTTTCACCGTTTTTATCTTCACGTAGACCGTCGCCATCTGTATCTTCATAACCAGCGTCATCTAAGATTTTGTTAGCCATATCTGGATCATAGCTATATCCTTCAAGTGATGGATCGTGGAATGAAGCAAATACTGGTGGAATTAGAGAATTCGCACGCTCACGTAGACCGAAGTAGAACGTTTCAGAAACTTGCTCAATGTCTAATGCGTAACCCATAGCTTTACGAAGCTCAACGTCACCCATTTTAGAACCTTCAATATCCGTTTCAACTAGACCAGTGTCATAGTTGTATTTACCAAGTTTGAATCCAAGGTAAGAGTAGTACAATTCTTGACGACCAAGAAGAGTAATGTTTTCTAGATCTTTAACATTTTCATAAGAAGCTGTTGGGAATGACAAAGCGATATCGTATTCTCCTGTTTCCATTGCTTTTGCAGCAGAAGCAGTAGGTACTGTTTCGATGACAACGCCATCAAGTTTCGCTTGACCTTTCCAGTAGTTTTCGTTACGTACTAGTGATACAGACTCACCAGGTACGATTTTGTCGAATTTGAATGCACCAAGTGTAACTGGATTCACACGAACTGCATCAGACTCTAAAAGCTCAGCAACAGGAATGTCTTTTAAGATGTGGCTTGGCTCAGCAGAAGACCATAGGCCGTCTCCACCTGAGTAGATTGCTGGTGATACTTTGTTGAATGTGATTTCAACAGTTTTATCGTCGATCTTTTTGATACCAGAGATTGTGTCTGCCTTACCATCGTGGTACTCAACAGCACCTACGATGTTTTGGAAATCAGCATCGTAACGTACACCAGCGTAATCTGGGTGACCGATGATTAGGTAAGGTTGGATGATGTCTTCAGCTTTTAAAGGCTCTCCATCAGACCATTTGTAATCGCCATTGATAGTGATTGTAGCTGTTTTAGCTTCGCCATCAACTTCCAAAGAAGCGATACCGTCGTTTGTTAATAGGAAGTCACCATCTGTATCGAAGATGATGTTGCTTGCAAATGCCATGATTTCTTCATCGTAAGCATCTTCATAAAGAACGTAAGAGAAGATCCCTTGGAATGGAGAATCATTCACTAGTGCAGCTTGAAGAGTTCCGCCTTCGATAGCGTCACCTTCGTTTTCAACTACTGTTGGAAAAAGTTCTTCAGAAGCAGTTTCGCCTTCGCCTTCTCCTTCTCCTTCACCTGAACCTGCTTCAGTTTCAGAGCCAGTTTCGCCGCCTTCTTGGCCAGCTTCTTCTTCGTTGTTACATGCTGCTAAGAACAACATGAACGCCATTAGCAAAGCCAATAAAGCTAAAAGCTTCTTGTTCATTCGTTTTCCTCCTTTTTATACTCTCTTTTTATATCAAACGGTATCCGTTTAATATCAACCTAAGCGCTGACGCGCATCTGCCGAACGGCGAATTGCCTGTCCAACATAGTTGATTGCAAGCATTAATAATAAAATTAATAATGAAGCTGGCAACCAGTTCCACCAAGCATTCTCTAAAATGAACGGATCGTTAGCATAAGCTACTAGCGTTCCAAGAGAAGGTGTTGATTGTGGTAATCCAAATCCTAGGTAAGAAAGACCTGTTTCCAACCCAACGTTTCCTGCAAAGTTTAGCGTCATTTCTACAATTAGAATGGACGAAAGGTTTGGCATCATTTCTTTGAAGATGATAACCGCATCGCTTGTTCCCATTGTTTTAGAGGCGTTGATATAATCGCGGCGACTCTCAGAAAGAGCTTTACTTCGCACTAGACGCGCTGTTCCTACCCATAAGAATACACTCATGATGAGAACAAAAGTTACTACTGTATATTTTGGTACGATAGAGATGAAAACGATAATGATCATCAAAGAAGGAATCGTGATAAAGAAATCAATGATTCGCATGAAGATGTTATCAATCCATCCACCGAAATATCCTGTAATTAATCCAATTGCGATACCGATAATTCCTGTAATCAAAGTTACAGAGATGGCAATTGTGATAGAGTTGCGAGCTCCAATGATAAGTTGTCCGAGAATGTCTCGACCACCTTTATCTGCACCTAACCAATACGTTTCACTTGGTGGGGCCATTTGATCTCGAAGACTAATTTTCATAAGTTCTGTTTGATCAATCATGAACGACCAAACATAAATTCCACCAATCAAGACAATTAAGAAGATTAATGAAAACATTGCTAATTTATCTTTTACAAACTCTCGCGCGATAACCTGAATACCGGTTGGCGGCGAGGCTGCTGGTGTTTTTTTCTCTACGTCAACAGTTTGCTTTTCAGCCATTTTCGAATCCTCCTTTTCCATTAAGTTTGTCAATCAATCCGGATACGTGGGTCAACAATACTCATGATGATATCGGATAGTAGACTTCCTAGTAATGTTAAGAATCCGAAAAGCATTACCAATGCGTTAATTACGCTGTAATCACGACCGTTAATTGCTTGAACAAACAATTGGCCCATACCTTGATAACCGAAAATCGTTTCAATGAAAATCGATCCTCCTAAAAGGTTTGTGATGGTGAAACCTAAGAACGCTGCAATTGGTAATAATGAGTTACGGAAAATATGTTTAGAATACACTTTGTTGTTTGGAATTCCCTTTGCACGAGCTGTACGAACATAATCCATAGTTTTAGAATCAATGATTTCCGTACGTAGGTATTGAATAACTCCAGTAGTACCCAGAACAGCAAATACTAAAGCAGGTAATAACAAGTGATGCACGCGACTCAAGAAATAACCAAACGTCCCAGCCTCTGCATTGATATCAACAGTTCCACTAGTTGGGAACCAGCCTAATTCAAATCCAAAGAAGAATAGTGAGATTAAACCAAGTACAAATGTTGGAATCGCATATACGATAAAGCTGTAGAATACAATTGATTTATCAAGAAAACTATCTTGGTAACGACCTGCTAATACTCCTAAAGGAATAGCTATCAAATAGAGTAAAGCTACACTTAGCAAAGATAACCAAAACGTGTTCAATGCACGTTCACCAATTAAATTGGAAACTGGTTGGTTAAATGTGTAGGAACGTCCAAAGTCACCTTGGAAAGCATTCCCAATCCAGTTGATGTATTGAATATACCATGGATCATAGAATCCAGCTTTTTGACGAAGCTCTTCTACTCGAGCTGGATCAGTATCTGGTGTAATCAACCCTGTAAAAGGATCTCCTGGCATAAACTTTGCCATGATAAAGATAAGAAGACTAAGAACAAACAACTGTGGAATCATAACAAGGAATCGACGTACAATGGTTTTCCACATAATTAATTGCCCCCCTGTTCTGAAGCTGTCATAGCTACTTGATGTGTGTCAGAGATTGGGCGTAAATCAAATACTCGACCGTTTTCATCAAAGTATTTTTTGTTTTCTGTTTGATAGTTTGCTTCTACGCGTTGACGCTCGATTTTACGCTCGTCACGAGTAGCAGGCTCAATATTAGGAATTGCAGATAACAATCGTTTTGTGTAGATGTGTTCTGGATTGCTGTAAATATCCTGCTTCGTCCCTGTTTCAACAAAACGACCTTTATACATAATATTGATTTCGTCACACATGTGTTTTACAACTCCAAGATCGTGAGAAATGAATAAGTATGTAAGACCTAATTCTTTTTGGATGTCCTTCATGAAGTTCAAAACTTGAGCTTGTACAGATAAGTCAAGTGCTGACACTGGCTCATCGGCGATGATCAGTTTCGGGTTTGTAGCAATCGCACGGGCGATACCGATACGCTGCTTTTGTCCACCTGAGAATTCATGTGGGTATTTTAGTTTCACATCTTCTGGCATCCCAACAATAGCTAGAAGTTCATTGATGCGACGACGTTCTTCATCTGGTGTTAGCTTCATAAAGTTACGTAATGGCTCAGCTAAAATCTCTGAAACTCGCTTACGTGGGTTTAAACTAGAGTGAGCATCTTGGAAAATCATTTGAATGTCACGGTTGTATGCTGAGTTACGCTGTCTGCGTGCATTCGTTACGTCTTTTCCTTCGTAGATGATTTTTCCTGAAGTGATTTTCTCTAGACCGATAATTGATTTACCAGTTGTTGATTTCCCACATCCAGACTCTCCTACTAAACCGTAAGTCTTTCCTTCTTCAAATTCCATTGAAATCCCGTCAACTGCTAAGACGTGATCTTGAATTGTATTAAAGAATCCTCCGCGAATCGGGTAGTGTACGCGTAGATCTTGGATCTGCATGAAACTCATTCGACAATACCTCCCATTTCATCTTCACTTTGGAAGTAAAAATGTTTCCAGCAGGTACATCGCACTAAATGACCTGGCGCTACTTCATGAAGTGTTGGTTGCGCTTCATGTGCTTCTGCAGGAATCCACGGAATACGTGGTGCAAAGCGGCAGCCTTCACGTGGAAGGTTGATTAGCGATGGCACTAGGCCTTGAATTACTTGTAGACGTTCTGAATTACTATTCGCTTGTGGAATCGAATTTAATAATGAACGCGTATATGGGTGCTTCGGATTATTAAATAGTTCATTTACTGGTGCTTCTTCGATTACTTGACCTGCATACATAACTGCAACACGGTGCGCTACTTCAGCTACTACGCCTAAGTCATGGGTAATCAAGATAATCCCTGCACCTGTTTCTTTTTGCAACTCAATCAACAAATCTAAGATCTGAGCTTGAATTGTTACATCTAGTGCTGTAGTCGGCTCATCTGCAATAATGATTGCTGGCTTACATGCAATCGCGATAGCGATAATAACACGTTGGCGCATACCACCTGAAAGCTGGTGTGGGAACTGACGAGCTGTACGAGTAGGGTTTGGAATTCCTACTTGAGCTAATAATTCAAGAACACGCGCTTTACGTTGTTCTTGGTTTAAATCCGTATGATAGACCAACGACTCTTCGATTTGATCCCCAATTCGCATTAATGGGTTTAACGCTGAAAGTGGATCTTGGAAGATCATGCCGATATCATTACCTCGGACTTTGTTCATCTTATCTTCTGATAAGTTTGCAAGATTTAAATCTTTAAATTTAATTTCACCGATCACACGGGTTTTATTTGAGTTGTGTAGGCCAATGATAGAAGTAGCAAGTGTACTTTTCCCACATCCTGACTCTCCTACGATTGCAAGGATTTCATTCTTACGAAGAGTAAGAGAAACTCCATCCACTGCGTTGTAGTATGTATCCTTGATACTGAAGCCCGTATGTAAATCTGAGATGGTTAATAATTCTGATGCGTTATTCAACCTACTGCTCCTCTCAAGTTTCACTAAGATGTTGTAACTAAGATGATGTTTCAAAGTTTCTATTTTTCAGTTAATTGTTCACCTAGATGTAAATTCTATTACAGAATTATTACAGTTACAATAAGTTTTTTGGCTCATTTCATAATTTTAACCATTCTCTGAATTCCGAAAACTTCGTAAACCTTAGAGTCTCTAAGGTTTGAATAAAAAACAATATTGGGAAAATTTTTTTAAGAAATGAAGAAGGATTCAGTCAGTATGTGTCAATAGACTCACAATAGCGATTTAGCGCTACAACGCACTAAAGTGTTAAATAAGAAAAAAACTGCCGATATATATATCAGCAGTTTTTATTATTTCGCAATATGATTAATATTTTTTCAATACAAGACTTGCATTATGACCACCGAAACCAAGAGAGTTTGAAATAGCTGCTTTAAGTTCTTTTTGTCTAGCTTGATTTGGAACATAATCAAGATCGCATTGTGGATCTGGTGTCTCATAATTAATAGTAGGAGGTAAAACCGATTCTTTAAGCGCTAACGCCGTGAAAATTGCTTCCACTCCTCCTGCCGCTCCTAATAAGTGACCCGTCATCGATTTCGTTGAGCTAATCGCTAGCTTAGTCGCATGGTCACCAAATACTGTCTTGATTGCCTGTGTCTCAAACAAATCGTTATATGGTGTACTTGTTCCGTGAGCGTTGATATAGCCTACGTCTTCTGTAGCAATTCCTGCATCCTCAATGGCTTGTTGCATGGCTCTTGCTGCACCCTCACCTTCTGGAGCTGGAGCCGTAATGTGGTGAGCATCTCCTGTTGATCCATATCCCGCCACTTCTGCATAAATTTTTGCACCACGAGCTAAAGCATGCTCTAGCTCTTCTAGAATGACGATACCTGCTCCTTCTCCAATAACGAAGCCGTCTCTGTTTGAATCGAATGGACGTGAAGCTGTTGCTGGATCCGGGTTCGTCGTAAGTGCCGTATTCGCACAGAAACCTGCCACTGCCATGTTCGTGATAGGCGCTTCTGCTCCACCTGTAATCATGATATCGGCATCTCCACGTTGGATGACTTTAAATGCATCTCCGATTGAGTTGGTTCCAGAGGCACATGCTGTAACCGAACACGAGTTAATTCCTTTTGCTCCGAAATAGATTGAAACTTGACCAGATGCCATGTCCGGAATCATCATTGGGACGAAGAATGGACTTACTCGGCGCACTCCTTTGTCTAAGAAGGTCCGGAATTGAGTTTCATACGTTTCCATTCCACCAATTCCTGAACCAATCCAGACACCCGTGCGTGGTCCTGTCTTGTCGTCAAGCTCAAGACCTGCATCTTTCATTGCTTCAATAGATGCCGCAAGTGCGTAATGAGTGAAGCGATCCATTTTTCGAGCTTCTTTTTTCTCAATAAAAGTTTCGATAGAAAAATCTTTTACTTCTGCCGCAACTTTTGCAGGAAAATGATTAGCATCTAAACGTGTAAGAGGACCTACTCCCGATTTTCCTTCTTTAATGGCCTGCCATGTTTCTGTAGCTGTATTTCCTAGTGGTGTTACTGCACCAATTCCTGTAATAACGACTCTTCTTGTCACGAGTTCTCCCTCATTTCTATTATATTCCCCAGCGTAACGCAATGGCGCCCCATGTAAGTCCGCCACCAAACCCTACAAGTACGATCACATCTCCATCTTTAATTTTTCCTTGTTTCAGTTCATAGTCAAGGGATAGTGGAATAGAGGCCGCAGACGTATTTCCATAGAGATGAATCGTCTTAGACATCTTCTCTTCCGGTAGTTGCAAACGCTCGCGCGCCGCTTCCATAATCCGAATATTGGCTTGGTGTGGAATTAAGAAGTCTACATCTTCTTTAGTTAGTCCAGCTTGTTCTAATACGTTGACTGCTGACTCACCCATTTGTCTCACTGCAAACTTAAATACTTCTCTTCCGTTCATTTGAATGTAGGGACCTTGTTGAGACAAATGCTTTCCACCGCTACCGTCTGAACCAAGTTCAAATGACAAGATGCCTTTGCCTTCAGATACAGGCCCGAGCACAACAGCTCCAGCACCATCGCCAAATAATACGGCTGTGGAGCGTTCTTCCCAGTCAATAATTTTCGATAATTTTTCTACTCCTACTATCAACACATGCTTATAGGCGTTTGTTTGAATAAACTGCGATCCTGTAATCATTGCGTACATAAAACCCGAACATGCAGCTGCAACGTCCATAGAAGCTGCTTTAGTAGCACCTAAACGATATTGGAGTGCATTTGAAACGGTTGGGAAGGGTTGATCTGGAGTGACAGTTGCCACTAAGATCAAATCGATGTCTTCCGCATTTATATTTGCTGCCTTCAGTGCTCGTTTTGCTGCTTCATAAGCCAAGTCTGATGTATTTTGTGTGTCTTCAGCCAGATGACGTGCTTCAATTCCTGTGCGTGATTTAATCCATTCATCTGAAGTGTCCATGCGTTCAGCCAGATCATCATTGGTTACACGATTTTCTGGAACATATGAGCCTAAGCCCCAAATCCCTACTCCCATAGTTCATCCTCATTTCTTTATAGCTATTATTAGCACCTGGTCATAATGATAGCGAAATCGTGAACATTTATCAACACTCTTCCATTTTGAAAGCGATTTTTTTCGTTTCCGGTACCTTATATAAACTTTATATGATATGATGCAGAGAGAATATTGACTGAGGTGACGATCATGCGTTATGTAATGACTCTTATTTGGTCACTAGTATTAGTGACAATGTTAAATTATGTAGTAAGTGCTGTAATCAATGTAGAATTCGTTCTAATGAACGGAATCATCATGGCTGTTGTTATGGCTGTTGCGATCGTAGTAATCGACGCACTTTTACCAAAAATGCCAAAAAACGCGCATCACTAAGAAAAAACCGGTTTCTCCTTCGAGAAACCGGCTTTTTTTATTCAACTACTACTTTTCCATTCTCTATTGTTAGATGCAATGTCTGCCCCGGTAAGATATCTCCTTTGATCAACTGTTTAGCAACCTGGGTCTCAATATGACGCTGGATATAACGTTTCAGCGGACGTGCACCAAAAGCGGCATCTACACCTTTTTCTACAATCCATGAATACACCTCATCCTCAACTTCAAGAGAGATTTCTTGTGCAGTTAACTTTTGCTGAAGTTCCTTCATGTATTTCTTTGCAATTTGAACGAAGTGTTCCTCACCGAGTGCATGGAACATGACGATGTCATCCATCCGGTTTAATAGCTCCGGTTTAAAGTGTGCACGCAGAGCCTTCAACACCAAGTCTTCCGTCGATTCAGAAATACCTCCATGGTTTTCAAGTAAATAAGAAGAACCGATATTAGAAGTTAAGATGACGATTGTGTTTGCAAAGTTCACAACCCGTCCTTGACTATCTGTGATGCGCCCGTCGTCTAAAATCTGCAATAAGATATTGGCCACATCTGGGTGTGCTTTTTCAATTTCATCTAATAACACTACCGAGTAGGGGTTACGTCTCACTGCTTCTGTTAGCTGGCCACCTTCTTCATATCCGATATACCCTGGAGGCGCTCCAACAAGTCGCGATACGCTATGCTTTTCCATGTACTCGGACATATCAATTCGAATAAAGTGCTGCTCGGAGTCAAACAGTTGTGCTGCAAGCGTCTTAGCAAGCTCTGTTTTCCCGACTCCAGTGGGTCCTAAAAATAAGAAAGAACCTATTGGTTTGTGGGCATCTTTAATTCCTGCTCGCGCACGAATCACAGCTTCTGAGACTAACTGAATGGCTTGATCTTGCCCTACCACTCGCTCGGACAGAATGGATTCCAAGTTAAGTAGCTTTTCTCGTTCTCCTTCGACTAACTTAGTGACAGGTATTCCCGTCCAGCGAGCTACAATAGAAGCAATTTCTTCTTCAGTGACTTCCTCTCGTAAGATGCGATCTTCTGACTGTTCCACTAGTTCTATAGAAGCAAGTTCTTTTTCCGCTTGTGGGATTTTGCCGTGACGCAGCTCTGCAGCTTTCGTTAAATCGTAGTCTGCTTCTGCCTCTTCAAGTTCTCTGCGAAGTTTATCGAGTGTCTCACGCTTCCCTTGAACAGCTTGGAGAGCTTGTTTCTCTGACTCCCATTGTGTTCTCATGGCAGTTGAAGATGCCTTTAATGACTCGAGTTCTTCACGCAACTGCTCTAAGCGTTTCTTACTCGCTGCATCTTTTTCCTTCATTAGAGCTTGTTCTTCAATTTGAAGTTGCATGATTTTCCGAGTGACTTCATCTAATTCTTGTGGCATCGAATCGATTTCTGTGCGAATCATCGCACACGCCTCATCTACTAAATCGATTGCTTTATCAGGCATAAATCGGTCTGTAATGTAACGGTTTGACAATTCGGCAGCTGCTACAATCGCACGGTCATGAATTCGCACACCATGGTGAAGCTCAAAGCGTTCTTTTAGACCTCGCAAGATCGAGATAGCATCTTCAACAGAAGGCTCTTTTACTAGTACTTGCTGAAAGCGTCTTTCAAGAGCTGGATCTTTTTCGATATACATCCGGTATTCATCTAATGTTGTAGCCCCAATACAATGCAGCTCTCCTCGTGCAAGCATCGGCTTCAACATATTCCCCGCATCCATTGCACCATCTGTCTTCCCTGCTCCAACAATCGTGTGCAGTTCGTCAATAAACAAGATAATGGATCCTTCGCTATCCTTTACTTGTTTTAACACAGCCTTAAGTCTTTCTTCGAACTCCCCTCGATACTTGGCTCCGGCAATAAGTGCAGACATATCCAGTTCATAGATTTCTTTGTCTTTTAATCCTTCCGGAACATCTTTTTTTACGATACGCTGAGCAAGTCCTTCAACGATTGCCGTTTTACCTACCCCAGGTTCACCTATCAATACCGGATTGTTTTTTGTTTTTCTAGATAAAATGCGGATGACATTACGTATCTCTTGGTCTCGTCCGATTACGGGATCCATTTTCCCTTCTTTTGCATAGGTTACAAGGTTTCTTCCGAACTGTTCAAGAGGCGGTCGTGTATCTTCGTTTGGCATTTGGTTCATTTGCATTTGTGTTCCTCCTTACATAGTTTGACCTTCTTTGACTAATTTGATTATACGAAGACCTTGGACCTTCTGTAAAGTAAAGTGCATGAAAAAAACCCGACAAGTGTCGGGTTTTGAATTCGATTACCGAATGCCTAATGCAATTTTCGCGTAACGAGACATGTGATCGCGTGACCAAGGTGGATTGAAAGTAATATTGACTTCTGTCTCTTTCACTTCTGGCAACTGTCCAAGTGCAGTTTTGACTTGGTCAACAATCAGTGGCCCCATTGGGCATCCGATAGATGTCAATGTCATGGTGACTGTCGCTAATCCTTCGTCGCTTAGGTCTACATCGTACACAAGCCCAAGGTTGACAATATCAATACCAAGCTCCGGGTCAATGACCTCCTCTAACGCGCTCATCATGCTATCTTTCATATCTTGATCCATCGTGTTTCCCACCTTTCCGTTAGTTGTAGTGTACCAAATCATACACCCAATTGCCACTATCCCTTCCCTTTGACGCTATACTGCGATAGGAGTAAACTAGAGAGTAAGGGAGAGGTGAAAGAATGGAAAAACATTTAATCGTATTAGACCTGGATGGAACACTTTTAACGGATGAAAAAGTAATTTCCCCTCGCACAAAAGAGAATTTGCTTAAAGCAAAACAGGCGGGTCATGAAGTGATGATCGCTACAGGACGTCCTTACCGCGCAACGGGAATGTATTATAAAGAGCTCGGATTGACAACGCCGATTGTCAACTTTAACGGGGCCTTTGTTCACCATCCATTTTCAAAAAGCTGGACTACCATTCATGAGCCGATTCAACTTGGAGTTGTAAAAGAAGTCGTAGATGCAGTTGAAGAGTTTGAAATCAAGAATTTGCTAGCAGAAGTATTAGATGAAGTGTATCTCCATTACCATGACGAAAAAATCATGAACGCATTTGGTTTTGGTGACCCGAACTTTACAACTGGTGACTTGCGGAAATATTTAAAGCACGATCCAACGAGCATGTTAATCCATGCAGAAGAGCATCATGTAGAATCTATTCGCAAACACTTAGCTGCTGTTCATGCGGAAGTCATCGACCATCGCCGTTGGGGAGCACCGTGGCATGTCATTGAAATCGTCAAGAGTGGTTTGAACAAGGCTGTTGGTATTCAGCCTGTCGCGAAACATTTAAATATTCCACGTGAACGTATCATCGCTTTTGGTGACGAAGATAATGACTTAGAGATGATTGATTATGCTGGAACTGGCGTTGCTATGGGAAATGCCATTGCCCCACTCAAATCGATTGCAAATGAAGTTATTGGTACAAATAACGAAGATGGAATCGGCATCTATTTAGAAGAAAGATTGAATTTGAAATTACACGTATAGGAGGAACCCAATGAAGATTTACGCAGATAGTGCTACAGATTTACCCCTGTCGTTCTTCGCGCAAGCGGATGTGGAGCTTTTTCCACTCCGTGTACATATTGAAGAGCATGATTACGAGGACATGCTAGGCATCAACGCCAAAGAAGTTTACGATAAAATTCGTGAAGGCCATCAACCAAAGACTTCTCAAGTCTCTCCAGAAACGTTTTTAAATGAGTTTGAGAAGCTTGCCAAAAATGGCGAGAAAGGTGTATATGTCGCATTCTCTTCCGAGCTTTCTGGCACCTATAATACGGCCGTCATGATGCGTGATCAAGTGCTAGAAACCTATCCGGATTTTGAATTTGCTGTTGTAGATTCAAAAGCAGCTTCTCTAGGATATGGCATGTTAGTGAAAAAAGCTGTAGAGCTTCGAAGTAACGGGTTATCGGTTGCAGAGGTAGCTGAAGGAGTTCAAGTAGCCATTGCTCAAGTAGAACACTTCTTTACAGTTGAGGACTTAGATTATATGGCCCGTGGTGGACGTGTGTCGAAAACAAGTGCATTTGTTGGGGGACTATTGAACATCAAACCTGTGCTGCATGTAGAGCACGGGAAGTTAATACCTATTGAAAAAGTACGTAGTCGTAAAAAAGTAATTAAGCGCCTTGTGGAACTAGTCGGTGAACACGGTGTCAACTTGGATAAACAGACGGTCCACATTTCGCATGGCGATGATGAACAAGCCGCTGAAGAACTTAAAGCGCTTCTTACAGAAGCATATGGTGTGCAGCAATTTGAGATTCAAATGATTGGATCTGCTATTGGTGCCCACGTGGGACCTGGCGCTCTTTCAGTTTTCTTCTATAATACAGCGCAATAATCAAAAGGGAGTTTCTCAATGACGAGAAACTCCCTTTTCTGATTTTATAAACCTTTATTTTTGTTCTTGCAGCCTCTTTTGTTTCCCTTTTCTCCACGCCAAGTAGATAAACCCTAAAAACAATATATAAGCTACAACCATTGCAGCTATATAGGCTACATTTAAGCCTTGATCTTCTTTCACGTGATACAGCTCCACAAGCTCGCGGTCTACAGTCAGTTTATACTCTCCATTATCGTCTTCACGCACAACATCCCTGCCGAAAAGTCCTCGAAGTTCTTTCCCTTCTCCTACAACCTCTTCTTTAACGTTGAACACTTTTGTTTCGCTCGAGTTGTTGATTACAACAATAAATGTCTCGTCTTCTGAAGAACGCTTGAATACCATATAGCCATCTTCACTTGTTAAGAGTTCGAAATCTCCTAGTTGGAGAGCAGAAGATTGGTTACGAATCGTTTGCAAATCTTCTGCAAACACCATAATATCTTCATCTACTCGGAAGTTCATGATTTGGTGGCTCGTCTCTTTCGTTGTACCGTTCATAGCAATCTCTGTGCCATAAGTTACTACGGGAACGCCTGGCAGTGTCAGAAGGGCCCCTAAAGCGACTTTAACACGTGTTGGAGGAAACATGTTTTCTTCCGTGCTAAAATACGTGAATCGTTCCGTCAGTAGCGTATCCAGTGCGAGAATATCTTCATTTGAAAAATCTTCAAGAGCGTCCATAGGTTGGTCTACCGTTTTAAAAGTAGTTTGAAATGCTTCTACTGTCTCTTGTGAAAAGGAAGCATCTAACTGTAAATTGGTCTCTTCTAAAGTAATGACGTCCATTTCAGCTGTATTGATTTCTTCTATAAAAGGCTGAATCAATGCTTCATCCGATTCAGCTAGTCCTGTCAACTTCACACCATCTACCTTGTAGGTGTCTAAAAAAGATTTCATTTCATCTAACTCTGCTTGCCCTACACCAGCTAGTGGAAGATCAATCATGAGTTTCATGTCCCGGCTATGTAAAGCTTCCAGAAGTTGCTTAAACTCTTCTTCTGATCCGAAGCGCGATTCAATCACTCCATAATTTTTGATGTCACTTCCATCATAACGATTCGTCTCAAAAATTGGCCCTGTAGATACATAAGTAAAGCCCATTTTTTGTATATGATCTAGTCGGTCAACAATTCCTAAAAAATCGCCACCAGCGAAGGCTGTTGGGTCTTGTGTATTAACATCTTGGTCATTTTGAGATGTTTGATTAAAATAGCGGTCTACTAATAAGTCGTATACAGATTCACCTTGCATGGAAGCAAGCGCAGGTGCTGGAATACTCCACAGCAACGTAAGCAGGAGTAAAAGGCCCATAGATTTTCTCAATTCAATTCCTCCTTATCTCATTTATTGTACCAAAGAAGCAACGCTATGCCTCACTTACAATCTGAAGATTATGTGACTAAAAAAACTGCCTGACCGCAGTCAGACAGCTTGGTGTTTATGCTAAGAAATTAATCCCCATTGGTAATTTGAATCCTAAGAATAGAGCTACAAACAAGAATACGAGCATTAATACTACAAACAATGTAGATGGCTTGCCCTTGCTCTTTTTCACAAGAGCCATTTCCATCATACCGATTACAAGAATACCTGCTAAGAATTTAAACCCGTATAGCATTCCTTGCCCAAAGTCCATGCCTTTAATAAATAAAGCGACTCCCGTCAAAATGATCAGTAAGTAATCTACTCGTAAAATCATGTGCACAATCTTTGTATTCTTTGCAGCTGCTGGCATCAAGTATGCAATAAAGAAAAGTGCAATTCCTAATACCCAAGTTGTGATGTGTAAGTGTGTTGATGCTAAAAAGTCCATGACGTGCCTCCTAAGTTAGTCAATATGTGTTACTAGAGTACCAATGCCCTCTATTGAAACTTTTACTGTATCCCCAGAAGCTAAAAACTTTGGCGGAGTAAAGCCTTTCCCTACGCCTGCTGGAGTTCCCGTCAAGATGACATCTCCAGGTTCTAACTCAACGACTGCGCTGAGTTTAGAGATGATTTGTTCAATAGAATAAACCATATCCGATGTCTTGCCGTTTTGACGGATCTCATCATTCACTTTTGTGACCACAGTCAGTTCATGTGGGTTAGCTAATTCATCTTTAGTAACCACATAAGGTCCAAGTGGGCAAGAACCTTCTAAGCTCTTTCCTAAGAAATACTGCTGATGGTTTTTTTGAAGATCTCGAGCTGTGATATCATTTCCAATCGTATAGCCAAAGACAGCGTCAAATGCCATTCGTTCTGGAATGTTTTTCCCGCCTTTACCGATAACAACCGCCAGTTCCCCTTCATAATCCAGTTGCTCTGTTGTCTGGCTATGAGCAGAAACAGTTGCCTCGTCACCCACAATTGCTGTTGGAGATTTAGTGAAGACTACAAAATCAATAGCTTCTCCGCCCATTTCTTTTGCGTGATCTGCATAGTTCTTACCAATAGCAAAGACGTTTTTAGGTGTGCGTGGAATAGGGGATAGCCATTCAATATCCGAAAAAGCATATTTGAATGTGTCAGCTTCCGGATGTCCTTCAGCTTGTTTCACTAGTTTTCGAAGCTGCTCCACAAAATCCATTCCTTTAGCAGCGCCTTGCGCTAGTGATGTTGGAAAATCTGAAACTACTTGGAACGTATCATTAATTTTTTGAACATCCCAAACAGCCTCTTCCTTCTTCACTTTTGGGCCAAACTTTTCTTGCTGCTGATAGCGATACGACAATAGTTTCATATGACAGCTCCTTTTCCCTTTACTAACAGTCTAATATATTCAGTCGACAATTTCATCTATTTGTTGGTCGGATACGTCAGCTTTCTCCAAAGCCACTCTGCAGGACCTTGTTTTGCCTTAGATAACCAGAGCTCCGCGAAGATAACGCAAATTGCATAAATACCTAAAGCAATCCAAAAGCTTGCTTGGATATCAACCTTGCCGTAAAAGCCAAAACCATAGTTATAAAAGAAGGTAGTCGCAATAAGAGACATTAACAAATAAATCGTCAACGACATCCGCCCTGCTTTTACAAATGGACGCCATCCAATAAAGCCAGTTGTTTTCGAAGCTAGGCTGAGCAGTAGTAAGCCGTACCCTATAGCTTGAACGGGTCCACCAAATGTATCTTGGATCATACCTGTTACTAAATCACCTTGTGTTAAATACGGAATCCACTTCACTGCTGTTCCTAGGGCTATAAAAATCAGTCCAACAGCTAAAAATTGCATAGGGCTCATTCGAATCTTAGAAATGAGATGCCCCTTAGCTGCAGCTGCTCCGAACATTAGAAGTGGCACTATCGTAAAGAGCATCCAAATCAAAAATAAGCCACCTTGATTCATAAAATTCCAATCTGCCAATCGCTGCACAAAGATATCTGAAAAGCCGCCTTGCCCATATGCTGCAATCGATTGTTCAATCCCTTGAACATCTGTATACACTGCAGTACTCTCAGGATCTAGACGTTGTACGACTAATAGAAGAAGCGTAATAGCACCGTTTGGAATCATATAAAAGAGGATTCCAAGGGCGAGTAACCACTTGGTAGAAAGTCGCAACAAAAACAATAACACAAAGCCTGCAGCTGCATAAGTTATTAAAATATCGCCTGCCCATAATAACAATACATGTGCGATACCAAAAGCGAACAAAACAGCCATCCGCTTCATTCCAAACTTTAAAAATGCGCCTTCAAAGCGTTGAAATTGAGTCGCTAAACCAAACCCAAACAGCATGGCAAACAACGGATAAAAGCTTGCTTGGACAAAAATGTCGATGAACTGGTATCCTGCTTTATCTGCAGGAGCTGTGTACCAATTGAATGGATCAAAATAAATATAAGGTGAGTGAAAGAACAACATATTTACGAGTAAAATTCCGAGTAGTGCAATTCCTCGTAAGCTGTCTACTTCAGAATACCGTTCCTTCATCCCCACGGGTTGCATCTGCATCCTGCTAATTCCTCCTATACTGTAACTATCCTCTCGTATGACACACTATAAATTCGTTTCGTCTTTAAAGATATACGAACGATTTCTTCAAGAGCTTGGCCGTACATGGTCATCTGCACGGAGTATCTATCCCGTAACTCTTGATCAGCACCCTCAGGATCGTCTCGGAATTCAAATAAGGCGTCTGTCTTAAAATCAATCAGATGCCAGTCCCCTTTTGCATCCTCGAAAAATAAATCGACAACCCCTTGGATGATTTGATGATCGCCTTCTTGATCCCGTTTTGCAAAGGTAAAAGGTTGTTCTCGGTAAACTTGTTTAGCTGCTTGCAGTTCCTCGAGTAGAGAACTTTGTAAGAAAGCTTTAATCGAAGGTACGCGCACTAATTTTTTTTCTGCTTCGGTCAGAACTTCTTTTGCTACAAGCTCATTCAAAAATGCGTCAATATCTAAATCTCTTGTAAAGGGAAGATGCTGAAATACAGTGTGGTAAACCGTTCCTCTTGTAGTAGCAGAAGGTTCTTCACTCTCTTCAATGAATCGTGGTGACTCCCATGTCTCCTCTACAGGCCCGATGGCCGGACTTGAGAAGAAATCATCTTCATGTTGACGGAACTGCTCGATTCGTTTCAATTCTGTCACTGTCTGCTTTGCAGTCTTCTTTGTTGTAGCTAGATAAGGGTACGTATAATCAAATAGCTCTTTCAAGTCACCAGACGATTCAGGAGGTGTTGAACCAACTGCTAGTATGACGTTATCTTGCTGGTCTGATTGGAGTCCCTTATCTAATGAGTGAAGTTCAAAAGTCCAGTTTCCAGGTAAGGGCTTCTGGACAGTAGACCGGACACCTGTCAGCTGTTGAAACTCTGGTAAGCGCATCCAAGCAGGACCTAACCAATCGAAATAACTCATGGCACCGCTGCGTAAGAAAGGTGGCACCGGCTGATCCGCTTCCACATAACCTACCGCTCCCCACTTCTGCACAGAAAGATCTAAAGATTTTGGCGTTAACGTCATATAGAGCTTTTCACGCGCTCGAGTCATCGCTACGTATAAAATACGCATCTCTTCCGCTTTTGCTTGAAGTTGTTTGCGTTCTTTCAGTGCGATGAACGGGAGCGACTGATAAGCAATTCGGAGATCCGGATCAATGGCTTTTACAGCAATACCGAATTGTTGATCAAATAGATAGTTCTCTTTAAAGTCCATCATATTGAAGCTTCTGGCCATTCCCGGTAAAAAAACAAATGGGAACTCTAATCCTTTTGATGCGTGTATGGTCATGATGCGGACTACATTTTCCCGGTCGCTGATTGCTTTCGCTTCACCTAAGTCATCTCCTCGACTCCGAATCCGTTCTATGAAGCGCAAGAAACGAAAGACGCCACGGAAAGATGATTTTTCAAACTGCTCTGCTTGTTCTAAAAACATGCGAAGGTTTGACTGCCTTTGTTGTCCTGCAGGCATTGAAGAAACTTGTTCAAGCAAATAGGTATCTTGATAAATCGACCAGATCAAGTCGGCAAGTGGACCCGTCTGCGCTTTTGCCTGCCACGATTTCAGTAAGACAAGGAAGTGTTGTAGTTTTTCTTTGGCCGACGCATTTAAAGTAGCTTGAGCGTGCGGGTTTTGAATCAGATCATAGAACGCAGATTTTGTATCAAACGCTCGAATTTTCGCAAGCTCTTCATCTGTCATACCAATCATTGGAGACCGCAAGATTGCAGCTAACGGAATGTCTTGATAGGGATTATCGATTATCTTCAATGTGTCCATCATCCATAACACTTCTAATGCATCATAGAATCCCGTCTTCGTTTCTACATATAAAGGTATCTTCCTTTTTTTGAAGACATCTATAAAATCAGGGGTCCACGTCATAGACCGCATCAGAATGACAACGTCGCGGTACTCAGCTGCTCGTGTCTGTTTTTTCCATGGATCGTAGACTTCGGCACCTGTACCGATCAGTTGCTCGATTTTACTTGCGGTCCATTCTGCTTCGGCCCTTGCTTTGGAAATTTCTTCCTCATCCTCGTGTTGTTTTTCGAGAATGTGCACTTCAATAGGAGAGGCTACTGCATTATAAGGAGCACCTTTTTTGAGGGAGGCGTCGTCATCATACGCAATTTCACCCACGTCTCTTCCCATGATCTGCTCAAATAAATAGTTGATTCCTTGAAGGACCTCTCCTCGGCTTCGGAAGTTGGCATTTAAGTCAATTGCTGTGCCAAGGGACGTTGCTTTGAAACGCTCGTATTTTCCGAGGAACAGCATCGGTTCGGCAAGACGAAAGCGGTAAATCGATTGTTTGACATCGCCAACCATGAACAAGTTCCCGTCTTCTTCTTCGCCGCTCTTTACAAGCTGGATGATGCTTTCTTGCAGCAAGTTGATGTCTTGATACTCATCTACTAATACCTCTTTAAATTTTCTCCGGTAGCTCAGCGCAATCTGTGACGGGCTTTCTCCATCAGATTCTACTAAAATGGAATGCGCTTTATGTTCCAAGTCAGAGAAATCAAGTAAGCTTCGTGCTGCTTTTTTCTCTTCGTAACGGTCTGAGAATGCATAGACACATTCCACTAACGTTTCCACGATCGGTTGCATCATTCGAATCTCTTCTAGTAGACGCTCCGGTCGACGAGTGAAATAGTCTTCTTTGATAGCGAGTAAATCTTGCTTATAGTGATTCCGGATTGTTTGTGCCTGTTCTTTCATTTCTTCATCATGGTCACCACGCACAGCTTTTGCTGTCGGCCATTTAAATTGACTAAAGAACTGATACAGCTCCTCCCAAGAGGAGTCATTTGCTTTTTCTTCCGCTACTTGGAGCAAAGCACTGTCCATAGAAGCTGTGTCAACAAGTGAGCCGAGGCCCTCTGCAGAAGACGCGAGTTGGAACATCAATTGATTTTGTGCACGAGCAGTCTGCACGCGGTACAAGATGGCTTGTTTAATTCCCTGTGTATAAGGCAACTCATCCACTGTGGTTCCCTCAGGCACTATGTAATGCTCTATGATTCCAGCAAGCCATTTCTGCGGATCAGGATGCACACGTGCATAGAGATACAACTGACGGATCAAATGTTCGAGTGCACTGTCTGAGCGGTCCGAAGAGAAGGAATCTGCCAGACGGTACATCCGCTCTTGATTCAGTTCATAGCCCTCTTCAATAATTTCTTCTAATGCATCTTCTTGTAGGAGTGCCGCTTCGTTTTCACCTGCTAAACGGAACCCGGGGTCGATATCAATCAAGTAACCGTATTGTCGAATCACTTGAAGACAGAAAGAGTGCAACGTAGAGATAGTTGCTTTATTCAATAAATGCATCTGTTCTCGAAGATGTTTAGAATCCGGATTTTCAAGCAGTGCTTTTTCGAGCGCTTCTGCAAGACGATGACGCATTTCAGCAGCCGCCGCATTAGTAAACGTTACGACGAGCAGCTCATCTACTTGTATGGGATTCTCCACAGCCGTAATTTTTTCAATTAGACGACGAATTAAAACAGCCGTTTTACCGGATCCCGCAGCTGCAGATACTAAGATATCCGAGCCATCTTCCCAAATCGCTTGCCACTGGGCATCAGTCCATGTTTCGTGATCAGGCTTAAGTGGAATCATGAAGGCTCCACCTCCTGTATAATTTTTTCTAATACCTCTGCTGGTTTTTCAGCTTTCAGTTTTCGCACAGGTTGTCGTGGATCTTGCGGATCAAACTGACAGATGCTGCGGTAACTGCAGTAATCACATGGCATTTTCTCACGATACCTATAAGGGAGAACACGCGTATCTCCAGCAAGCATACCGCCCCCAGCTTGACGATGACGCTTCCGTACAAAATCTCCTGTGCGTCTTAACTCTTCTGGAGCCAAGACTTTCGATGTGGCTCCAAATGAACCGTCTCGTTTAACGTGAACGGGTACAATATCCGAGTGACCCGAGAGTTCTTGATCCATTGCTTCTAAAACATCACGGTCTGTTGTGACAAGACCGTCCATCTTGAACGACTTCAGTTCCAACTCTTCAAACTTCTGCTGTGAGAGTTCTTCTGTAGTCTGATGGGTTGGTTCATGTAAATGGACATATAGCATCCCACCTGGCTCTGCCTCACCTTCAACCCAGTGATCTGCAAAATGTGTCGCTACATCTAGGTACGTCAAAAGCTGCAATGACAGGCCATGGTAGACTTCGTTTAAATCGAGTCCTTTTTTTGAAGACTTGTAATCGATGATACGCAAATAGTTGCGGTCTTCAATTTTTGCCGCGTCAATTCGGTCAATACGACCTCTCAGTTCCATCTTGCCACCTCGGTTAAGCGGAATGGTAAGAGGCGGTAATTGCTCACCAAGTCCGAAGCCTACTTCTATAGCAACGGGATGGAAAAGAGAGCGCCCTGCGTGTTGACGCAGTGCATTCATCGTCGACGCAACAATACGAGTCAATTTCTTTGAGATATATTGGTAGCGGCTCGTACTCATCAACAACTGATGGAAAAAGCGTGGCACAATATGATCAATTGCTCGGGCTGCAAGTTCATAAGATTGTTTGCGTGTCAAAGAAGCCCATTCGATCTGGTGTTCGGTCGTATAATCAGAAATCCATTTGAGTGCCGCATGGAACAAGTCACCCATTGCAGGAGCTTCTAGTTTATAGACATCTCTACCTTGGAGCTGCAGACCATAAGATGCAAACTGTTTGTAAGGACAGCTGTAGTAGGTCTCGACTCGCGAGATACTCCCTGAAATCACTGACGTATAGAGTTGTTCCGCGGTTTCTCTAGTGATCTTTTCGGTCCCCGGTTGTTTCTGCAGAGGACGTTCAATTCGCTCCAATACGAAATTCCAATAAAGGCTTGTTCGCAAGTAGACATCTACTTGACTCCAAAACGGCGATAGTGGCTGATTCAATTCCTGCTGCGCATATCTTTTGATGGCATAGCCAGATAAAGCGCTTCTTGGATGATTCACCAATCGAGGGGAATCACCTTCAAAGTCTGCCTGAGATACCTGCTGGAGCACTGGATTCGTAAAAAGTTGCTGCAGACGTTTCAAATAAGTTGATGGTAGTAGTGGTTTTCCTTCTAAACTTGCGAGCGAATAGCTAAATGACACTTGGTGACTGGCGGTTGTCAGCACTTTATAAAGCACGTAGTTCTCTTCGAGTAACCGTTCTCTCGTAGTTGGAGCTAACTCCATACCCGCTTCTTGAAGGAACTGTCTGTCTTCATCTGTAAGCAGCCCTTCGTGATCGATGCGCTTTGGATAGTTCCCATCGTTCACACCTAATACGAAAGCGGCTTTAATGCCAAGGTAACGAGCCGTATCTGCCTGGCCAATGACGACTTGATCAATAGCTGGTGGAATTTTAGAGAAACAGAGCTGATCCAGCCCTTCTTCTAAGATAGCCGCTACATCTTCTACGGAGAGTTCTTGGCCTCGAAACATTAGATCAAACTGCTCCAAAACGTGAATCCATTCTTTCCATACTTGGCGGTGTTCAACAGCTTCTTCAAGTAAAGACTCCAATTCTGCTTGCTGTTGCCAGACTGCCAATTTAGCGGGAACTGCTGCTCGGTCCATAAAGTCGATGAGTGCTTGTGCATAATCTCGAGCAGTTGACGCTTGTTCGAGTTGTTCTCGCCACGGATTCACTAGCGACAAAATCCAGTCCCTTGTCTCTTTTAACTCTCTTTCTCTAGCTAACTCCTGGTCTGTCTGAGGCATTTGTACTGTCTCCAGACCTCGTATTCGCTTCACACGCCAGTAACTATCAGTTGCCCAACGCTCTCCGCGAATGCCTCGCTCAAGAACAAAGTTCTCGAGGCGGTAAATCCGATTTCTCCATTCATGAGGCGAAGCGTCTAAAGGATATAGTAAGCCTGTCTTGACGAGTCGGAACATAGATTCGTAACCTAGATTACTACGATGTATGTCAAACAAAGCTTTTGTCACTTCTAGAAGAGGATGGTCGAGCATCGGTCTTTTTTCATTACTAAAGTAAGGAATCTCTTGCTGAGAAAAAGTAGTAGTCAACAGTTGCTCGTATGTCTCCGCATCTCTGTGAACCACAGCTATCTCTTGATACCGGTAGCCTTGTTGTATGAGGTGGCGAATCTGGCTAGCAACAAAGTTTACTTCCACTCGAGGATTCGTGGCTTCTATAAATTCAATACCGCTCTGATCCTCGGATTTTGAAGGTCGTAATTGATCAAAATAGTGCTCCGCATGACGAGCACCAGGAGATTGCAATCGCTTTTGATCAACTAAGTGTACGTCTGGTTCAACATCTACCTGGTGCTGCTCTGCTACTTCCACAAGTTGTTGACGCGTCTTTGCTGCACTATGAAACAGTGCCTGTGAGTCAAAGGCTTCTTGCGGACTGTCCATAGGAAGTGCAATGTGTACCCGTTTCGCATGACAAAGTAGCTGCTCTATGATGGCACGTTCAATCGGTGTAAAAGCAGTGAACGAGTCGATGTACACTTCACTTCTTGCAATCAATGAAGAATGAGGGATGGCATCGATCAACAACCGAAGATGTCCTTCTCCGTCTACATACTGCGTTCCCAAACGTTTCTCGAGTTCTATGGCAATCGTGTAAAGATCTTTCGTTTTTTGTTGCAGCGGCACGGGTGCATTTCGTTGTACCAAAGTCTCTAGACTTGCTTGAAACGATTCTGGAGTCACACTATAACGACTCATCTCTTTAAGAAGCGTCTCCATTTGATCGGTAAAACCCTTTTTAGTTGCCGCTCTGTGGAATAGAATGAATTCATCCTTTTGTTCTCGTAAAAGACTCCGAATCAACATTCGGTAGCCAATGCCATTCACTTCTTCTCTGGTAATACCACCAGCTTCTTGTAGCACGCGCCATGACAGACGCTTAAATGTGGTTACTTGAGCGCGAATTAATCCAGTCTGCCCTTTATGTCGTGAAAGATGCCACTCCGAAGTAAATGACATTTGATCGGGTACCAAATAAAATAACGGATCTCCTAAAGGCTCTGTAGCCGTTCTATCCGCAATCTCATTCATCATCGTGGTAGTCTTCCCTGTTCCCGTTCTTCCTGTTATAAAACGTAGGCTCATCTCAAGTCCCCCCATCAAAAAAACCTTTGTTTCTATTGTAACAAAGAAACAAAGGTTCTAATAATGAATCCATGATAAATGCGTGAATGGGAAGTAAATCAACTTGACTTCTCCAACGATTTCTTTAGAAGAAAACGTTCTCAACTCGCGACTGTCTAGGCTATGATTTCGATTGTCTCCCATTACAAAGTAAGCATCGTCTTCTAAAGTGATGGTCGTCTGCTGCGGATTCCACTCACTGTCTTGCAAATACTTTTCTTCCACTTTTTCACCGTTGCGGTACAACCCATCTTCTCGGAACTGAAGCGTATCCCCTGGAATTCCGATGACTCGTTTGACTATATCTTTTTCGTTGTCTCGTTCTACAATGACGACATCCCCTGCTTGGATAGGAGAAAGTAGACTCACTACAACTTGATCTTCTGAATGAAGGGTAGGTAGCATAGAATCTCCGTGAATATGATACGTAGTAAACAGTGTAGTTCGTATCAAGGCAATAAAAGCAATCCCAATGATAAGTGCGAGAAACCATTCTTTCACTTCACTTTTCCAGTTTTTCACGATTCGCCTCACTCACCCTCTGTCTTGCAATTTCTCGAAAATCAGCTTCTACTTTTTTATCTAACCGTTTCTCGAAATACTTCCCAATAACCCACAAGAGCGCGATGACTGCTGCTACTATAGCCGTACGTATAGGTTGAGAGATAAGTGCTCGTATGTCTGCTCCAATAAAACTAATTACAAAAATCATAATGAGTTTTCCAAGGATTAAAGCCGTCAAATATGTAGATTTTCGAATATTGGATAGACCTGCTACCACATTGACTATCGCAGAAGGAGTAAATGGAAAACAAAGCAGTAAAAATAATGGCCCAAAGCCATTTCTCTCTACCCAGTGAATGAGCCGAGAAATTCTTTGATGTTTGGTCAAAAAGTTAAGAATTCGTGCTCTCCCATACTTTCGTATAATCAAAAATACCAAATAGGAGCCTACTACCGAACCTGCCCACGATAAGACAAAGCCATATAAAAGTCCGTAAGCAGTCACGTTCGCTACAATAAAAACAACTAATGGTAAGAACGGTAAAAATGCTTCGAGCATAGGCAACAGAATACCAATTACTGGTCCTAATGTTTTATAGCTGTTCATGATCTCTTCGAGTGTTTCCATACTAAATAGATCTGTCATGGTCCGTGTCACCTTCTTTATTCTAGTATTGCCGATTGTGCCTATAACAAAACGTTGGTTTGAAAAAACGACCCTGTCGTTCAGACAGAGTCGTTCGATTCCGATTTGCTTTTTTGCGTCATGTGAGTGGCGTACCAAAATCCGACCGTCATGGATGCAGCATCTAAAATGTAGTGAATCCATTCTCGCGTGTATCCTGCAATTACGGAAGCTGTAAAAAGAGCAATCGTGATGGCGAGCGCCACCCATCTATTAAATGTAACGCGAGTGAACAAAATAACGAGTAAGGCAGGAACAAAAATAGCTAAGATCACTTCTGTAGCTTGGCTCAAATTGTTCATCGGACCGACCTAGCAATCATCAAGCCAAGACGGTGATGGTCATGACGAAAGATGACTTGTTGTTTCAAGCGAAGCTCGTTATTGTGATCTAACACTTCTAATCGACAATGCGCTGCATTGATCTGTATCGCTTCGTACAGCTCTTGCTCGTTTGAAACACGTTGTCCATTAACTTTCACAATCTTTTCACCGATTTCTAATCCCATCTTGTCAGCAGGAGAGCCTTTTAGAACTCCAGCAATTTGAATTCCTTCAGATACAGGAGCTACTGCGTAATGACCTGTATTTTGCAGTCGGTAGCTTTGAATATCCAACACAAGACGACCAATAAAAGCCACGACAAGTGCTACTAAACCGAACCAGTATGTAACGATTCCTAGTACAGCAATTGCTGCGACACTAATTCCCAGAATCAAGATATGTTTGGCGCGTTGCGGTATCGCAAGAAACGGATAGACACTTTTTGAAAGCTGTTGGAATCCTGTCACGTATGGGAACGCTAAAACAGCAAAAGAGGTTTCCCCAAAATGAACAAGTGGCCACCATCCTGCTATACCTGAAAACCACTCTCCAGGTATCAACAGAACTAACGGAAGCAACCAGATACGTTTTATTTTATATTGGACTGCAGAGCCACCTCGTATTGTTTTAACAAGTTGAGGAGACACAATTTGGAGCCCTTGCCGCTTCAAAAGCAAGCCTTCTGCAACTAGGAGAAGTCCTGTGAGAGCAGCAACGGGCCACACGACATTCCAAGAGAACTGAACGGCAGAAAGCGTGAATGGGCCGACCAAAATGCTATAAGACCATTGATCCACTAGCATCCAGATGAGAACACTGATAGATAAAATATAGGCTGCTGAAAGCAGTTGAAATTGAAAAAGTACTAATGCAAGAATAGCGACTAGTGAAACAATCAACAAAAACTCTTCGTTAAAGAGAATGCCTACTAGAGCGAGCACAAGTGATATCACTAAGCCAAAAAGCCAGGAATCTTTGAGGACGCTTGTAAACTCCGTCCACCCGAGTACTAGACGGGTTCTAAAATCTTTGCGCTCTCGCTTCACTCGGAAATAGCCGGTTGCGATTGCAGCAGCGAGCGTTAAAAAGAACAACGGATGTACGAAAAATTGTCCGACGTTCCATAATATCTCTAATAAACGTTGCTGATCCATAGTATCCCTCCCAGCGGTTACTTTCTATTTTAGCAAAGCAACTCAGAGAAAAGTATACTTTTATTGAGAATGTGAAAAGTAATCTAGTGCCAACCGAATCGCTTCATCATTTTCGGGATTTTTGGTATAGGTTTCATAGGCATCTCGTACTAGCATCAAGAAAGAAGCATCCACTTGCCCGGTCTCTGATAAATGATTTACTTTTTTGGAAGTGTTCAAGTAAAGTCGGGTGTTCTTTTGTAGACGGTTGTTGGTTTGTAGGATCGCAAGCAGTTAGAAATAGACTGATTAGAAGTAATACAGAAATGAATGAACGCAAAAAAATCCCCCTTCGTCGAATTATACGAAAGGAGATAGTAAACTATTCGAATTATGGTGTAGATGAAATCAACTGCTCCATCATCGCTTCGTCCATTGGTCCAACAATCTTATGTTGTACAGTCCCTTCAGAGGTTATGATGTAGCTCGTTGGGATAGTCAATGCCTGATAGGCCGTCCCCACTTCCCCTTCTTTATCTAACGGAATAGGAAATGTCAGTTCATAGTCTTCAATGAACTGTTGGATAGTTTCTACCCCATTATCCTTATCAGTCAAATTTACTGCCAAGACTTCCACTTCTTCTTTATTTGCATCGTAGAAATTTTGCATATGAGGCATCTCTGCTTTACATGGTGGACACCAGGTTGCCCAAAAATTCAATATGACTTTCTTTCCTTTATAATCACTCAATCGCACTTCTTCCCCATCTAGAGTGGTCAATGTAAAATCTGGAGGAAGGTCGCCTTTCTTTAACTCTGATCCGGCACTAGAGAGAAGATCCGTTCCTAGCTGCTCATTATTTAACGTATCCACAGAATCTGCATTCTGCTCAGCAAACGAATAAGTTGCAATTCCAATTAAGACAGCTAGGCCAAGTAGCGCTACCCATTTCTTCATGATGTCATTCCCACTTTCTTATTTCTAAAGACCTGATAACTATATAGTACTAGGAGTACGCTAAACATCCAAACAATATACGTTTGAAATACCCCTAGGGGTTGAAAAAAAGCTATAAAAAAAAGCAATCCAACAGGGAGTATGCGAACAGTAACTTTCTTCCATAATAGAACGAAAACTATCACTAGTGTAATAAGTGTCACCAATTCTATAAGTATTGGATTTGAATTAAGTACAACCATAAAAAAGAGATAATAACTTACACTATAAACTGCCATCAACTGGATAATAGATACGGATACTTTCGCTCGAATCAAGCTAATCAAGGCACCAAGTGTCCCTATCACAACTCCTACGTACCCTCCATTGAAATATAAAAGACTAAAAGGCTCGTGAACCACTGCATAAAAGTCAGTTACAATCACGCTAAATTTCCATAGTAGTATGAAGGCAATAGCAGCATCAACAAAGTGACTTGCCACTTGTTTATTGAATTGGAGCAAAAGTGTCAAAGATGTCAAAATGAGTGCTAGTAATACAGCAACCCATGTAGATGGCATAGTCAAGGATACAATGACATACCAGTCTGTAATTTTCATTTAGATGCCTCACTTTCTGCTTCTATGCTAAAGAAAAAAGCAGTCCACGTAAAGTGAACTGCTTGATCATCACATTGGGATATAGCGTAATGGATTAACAGAGTTTGCTGCCATTCCGTTCCAGCTACCTACGTGCACTTCAAAATGTAAGTGAGGACCGGTCGAGTTTCCTGTATTTCCTAAAGCCCCGATTTGTTGCCCTTTGCTCACAGTTTGTCCAACAGATGCATTGATAGCACTCAAGTGCGCATATAATGTTGTAAATGTTTGACCATCAATATTGTGTGTGACCATGACTGCATTACCATACGTACTAAATGGTGCTGCATAGCTTACTACTCCAGCCGCTGCAGATACAACTGGTGTTCCAATGCTGTTTGCAAAGTCTACACCATAGTGCATTTTACCAGTTCCATAGATTGGGTGAACACGGTACCCATATCCGGAAGTCAATGTTCCGTTTACTGGTTTTGTCCAAGCCCCTGAAGAGACTGCTGGAGCTGACACTGTAGAGCTAGAACCACCAGAGCTTCCTGATCCGCCAGAGTTTTGCTGAGCTTTACGTGCAGCTTCTTCTTTGCGGCGTTGCTCTTCTGCTTGTTTACGAGCGATTTCAGCAATTCGTTTTTGTTCTGCTACGATTTTAGATTTTGTTTCTTCACTTAAGTTCGCGATTTCTTCATAATCAGTTTCCATAGCTTGTTGTTCAGTTTTTAGTTTGTTCTGCTCTGCTTCTAACTCATCTAACAGAGTGTTCATTTGAGCGCGCTGACCGTCTAATGATTTCTTTAAATCAACAAGTTCCGCTTTCCGGTTTTCTTGCTGCTGAAGCTTTTGCTCGACTAGCGCCTTCTCATCTTCAAGTTGTTTCTTATCATTTGCTTGGTCGCGTAAAATTTGACGATCCGCTTCCATTAGCGTGGTAACAGCTGAAAAGCGATCAATTAAATCAATGAATGACTCAGCGCCTAAAAATACACTTATGTAGTCAACAGATGAACCGTTCACTTGCGTAGCTCGAAGACGCTCTTTTAGAAGTTCATCTCGCTCTTCAATTTTAAGCTTTAGTTCTTCAATTGATTCTTTTAAATCGGCAATTTCTTTTTCAGTCGTTGCAATCTGAGCAAGAACTTCATCAATTTTCTTCTCAGTTGACACGATTTCGTCGCTTAGTTTCTTAACCTTACCTTCAATCGTCTCAATTTCAGAAGCCTTTTGTTGAATCTCTCCTTTTTTCTCTTTAATAGAAGAGTTCAAATCATTTTTCTGTTGTTCTAATTGTTGTTGTTGTTCTTTCAACTCATCGAGTGATGCGGCGGAAACCGTCCCACTTGTAAATAGTAGGGTTGCTGCAGTTAACCATGTTGCAATTTTCACTTTCCGTGACGTTGTGGACATGTGTTCATTTTCCCCTTTCTTTCACCAGTACGTTTCCTCTATACTTTTAAGAATTTTCGAACGGACATAAAACTTCCCCAAACACCGATTACAATTCCCATTGCAAGTAACAATGCATTGATTTGCAGTAAGAATGGCATTGGTGTAAGTAACGAATAAATTCCCGTTGATGCAAGTTCTACATTTAAGAGATTAAACAAATTGTAATAGGCAACGGAAACAAGTGTTATTGGTAAGAGCGCCCCCATGATTCCGAGCCACATACCTTCAAAAATAAATGGAATTCGGATAAACCAGTTGGTCGCACCTACTAATTTCATAATTTCAATGTCTCGACGACGAGCTACGATAGTGATGCGGATTGTATTGGAGATCAAGAACATAGCTGTAAACAACAATCCAAGAATCAATACCAGTCCAACATTACGGCTAACATCTAAGACGGAGAACAATTTTTGTACTTGTGCTCTTCCATCTTCAACACGCTCTACACTATCTAGTTTTGCTATACGAGAAGCAACTGCCAACGTCTCTTTCGGAGTAGCTGCTTTCACATAAAATGTATTAAATAACGGATTATCTTGTTCATACAATTGGAACTCTTGCCCCATTGTTTCGGCAAGCTTCAGAAGCTCTTGTTCTTTTGAAGAATAAACAACTTCTTGAACACCTAAGGTAGTACTGATTTCTTCTTCTAAAGTAGCAAGCTGTTCTTCATCAGCAATCAGTTCCGCATAAACTTTTACTTCCACATTGTTTTCTAAGTCATCTGCCAGTTTGTTTAAGTTCATCATAATCGCTACAAAAACTCCAACAAGGAGCAATGTGACAGTTACGGCACTAACTGAGGCAAAGGTCATCCAGCCATTCCGGCCAATACTCCGGAAACTTTCTTTGACGTGACGTCCCATAGTTCTAAATTTCATAACCGTAGTCTCCTTCTGCTTCATCTCGGGCAATCATTCCGCCTTCAACTGCAATGACACGGTGTTTTAATGTGTTTACAATTTCTTTGTTGTGGGTAGCCATAATAATGGTTGTTCCCCGAGAGTTGATTTCTTGGAAGATATTCATAATCTCCCATGATGTATCTGGATCTAAGTTTCCTGTTGGTTCATCTGCAATAACGAGCTTCGGTTTATTTACAATGGAACGCGCAATCGAAATCCGTTGCTGTTCTCCACCGGATAGCTCCGTAGGGAACATACGCGCTTTGTGTTTTAATCCTACTAGATCAAGTACTTCCATCACTCTTTTGCGAATCACTTTTGGACTTTCTTCTATTACTTCAAGTGCAAATGCAACATTCTCATACACATTCATTCTCGGAAGAAGTTTAAAGTCTTGAAATACGACTCCGATTTGACGTCTTAGTAAAGGAACTTTTTTAGCTTTAATTTTTGCCAAGTTCATTCCATTGATTATAATGTCACCGCTAGTTGGCTTTTCTTCTCGGTACATCATTTTAATAAATGTAGATTTTCCCGCGCCACTTGGTCCAACTACATATACAAATTCACCTTGTTTAATGTCCACTGTAATCCCGTTCGCTGCCACGATTCCGTTTGGATACTTCTTGTAGACATCTTTCATTTGAATCATATATCTAACCACCTATTTTGTATACTTCGTTTTAGCGCAACAAATCCATTATAACACCTCTCGAAATTTTGTATGTTACAGGTTTATTTCAATTTTATGTAGGAAAAAGAGCACATCCGTTTGGATGTGCTCTACTTCGAAGTACATATTTATTTTTTCTCTGCCAACCAGGCCGCTACCGCTTCCGCTTCTTCTCCTTGAAGAAGTCCTCCAGGCATCGCTCCTCGACCTTCTAAAATTACTGTTAAAATTTCTTCTTCGCTGAGTCGAGATCCAACATCATTTAGTGCTGGGAAGTTGCCTTGACCTTCTAAATTTGTGCCATGACAGCTGATGCATTTTTGATTTGCGATTGCCTCTGCATCAACGGTTGCCGTTTCTCCAGAGTCTGTCGGTGCCTCAGGCTCCGCACTATCTCCACCACAAGCAGCTAGGAATAACATCGATGTAACTGATAAACCGAAAAGCAGTTTTTTCATTGGGCACACTCCTTTATCTTCTATATCCTTAGTATACCAAACTTAGTACCTCTTAAAACCCTCACCTAAAACTTCATACGCATCTGAAACGATGACAAAAGCATGTGGATCCACTGTTTTGACTACCTGTTTCAACTTTGTGAACTCTGTTTGATAAACAACTACCATTAAAATAGGACGCGGCTCTTCTGTGTATCCACCTATTCCTGTCATCTTTGTCACGCCACGATTGACTTGCTGATAGATAGCTTCTTTCATAGCTTGCTCTTGAGAAGTAATTATATGCACCATTTTTGACTGACTAAAGCCAAGTTGGATGATATCAATCGTTTTCGTCGTTGTGAATAACCCAATCAATGCGTATAGCGCTCGTTCAATATCGAATACTAAAGCAGCTGATAACACAATCAATCCGTCAATCATCAAAACACTTGTCCCTAGTGAAAGCCCTGTAAACTTAGTGATGATCTGAGCTGCCAAATCCGTACCGCCAGTTGAAGCGTTTCCTCTAAACACCAGACCAAGACCGGTACCCACTGCGATTCCTCCAAAAAGAGCACCTAAAAGAGGATCGGAAGACCAAGGTTCCCAACTAGAAGTTGCCAATACGACTGCAGGCAGTGTAATCGTTCCTACAAAGGATTTAATCCCAAAATTTTTCCCTAAGATAATGACTCCCGCTATAAAGAGCGGAATGTTGAATGCATATTGTACAATCCCTGGCTGCCATCCTAGCACCGAATAAATGATGGTACTGATTCCACTCACGCCTCCAGAAGCGATTTGATTCGGTAATAGAAAAACGTTGAATCCGATAGCTACTATTGCGGCTCCAATGATGATAAATATATAATCGCGAATCTCACGAACTATTGGGGTTTCTTCTTTTTTTACTCTTCTTTTTTTCATGTTTAGTACCTCGTTATAAGTCTTTAGTGATTACTATAAGGGTTTTCTCGACTGCAATGCTCTATGAAACGTGCTGACTTGGTCAATTTTCCTAAGGGCCGTGCCGAATCTTCCCAATCGATTCACAGGTGAATCGACACGGGTGATATCCGGCATCGACCTGATCCTTCAGGAAAATTGACCAAGATCTTACGCACGTTTCTAGTCGCAATGTATGCATAAAAAAGTCCACTATGGTTGAGTATACCATAGTGGATTTGAATGCTGTTATTGGATTTTTGAGCGAAGATACGCATGAATGAAATTGTCGAGTTCTCCGTCGACCACCGCATGCACATTTCCACTTTCTTCATTCGTACGGTGATCTTTCACCATAGAATACGGGTGGAACACATACGAACGGATCTGAGAGCCCCATCCGATTTCTTTTTGTTCTCCACGAATAGCTGCGAGCTCTGCCTCTTGCTCTTCAATACGTAGTTGATAGAGCTTAGATTTTAACATCTTCATGGCATGCTCACGGTTCTTGATCTGAGAGCGCTCTGTTTGACACGTCACTACGGTATTTGTAGGTAAGTGAGTAATTCGAACAGCGGAGTCAGTAGTATTGATATGCTGACCACCCGCACCACTAGCACGGTACGTATCAATTTTCAGGTCTTCTGTACGAATATCAATTTCAATCTCTTCATTGAATTCGGGCATTACGTCTACAGAAACGAACGACGTATGACGACGTCCTGATGAATCAAAAGGTGAGATCCGTACCAGACGGTGCACACCTTTCTCGGCTTTCAAGTAACCGTATGCATTATGCCCTTTAATAAGTAGAGTTACCGATTTGATACCGGCTTCATCTCCTGGAAGGTAATCCAGTGTCTCCACTTTAAATCCTCTTTTGTCTGCCCAGCGCTGATACATGCGAAGAAGCATAGAACCCCAGTCTTGAGACTCCGTGCCTCCCGCCCCTGGATGAAGTTCCAAGATGGCATTGTTTTTATCGTATTCTTCACTAAGAAGCATTTGAAGTTCAAAGTTTTCAAGTGCTCTGCGGTGGTCAGCTAAAGCACTTTCCAACTCGGCATGCAATTCTTCGTCTGGCTCTTCCTTTAACAGTTCTACTGTCATCTCCAGATTCTCTTGTTCGTCTTCTAACTTTTTATATTGTTCGACGACAGCCTTTAAGCCATTCAATTCATTGATAGTCTTTTGTGCACCTTGTGCATCGTCCCAAAAATCAGGGAAGGTCATGAGCTCATCAAGTTCTTGAATTCGTGCCTCTTTGTTTTCTAAGTCAAAGAGACCCCCTAAAGTCTTGGATTTTTTGCGCAGAACGGTCTAGTTCTGCACGTGCTGCTGATAATTCGATCATGTGAGTTCCTCCACTAATTAGCTGACTGCCCCGTGACAGTTCTTGTATTTCTTGCCGCTGCCGCAAGGACAAGGTTCATTGCGCCCTACTTCAGCGTCTTTTTTCATTGGTTGTTTTTTAACAGGCTTGCCATCTTCTTTCGGATTGACAGCTTGCCCTTTCGCCACTTCTTCACGCTCAAGGTTCTGCTGAATTTCAGCTTTCATCGCATATTTTGCCACATCTTCTGAAATAGAGGCTACCATCGCTTCAAACATCGCGAACCCTTCGTTTTGGTATTCGCGTAAAGGATCATTTTGACCATAAGCACGTAAGTGAATCCCTTGACGCAATTGGTCCATAGCGTCGATGTGGTCGATCCACTTAGTATCAATTGAACGAAGTAAGATAACTTTCTCAAACTCTCGCATACGCTCTGCAGTGAACCGTTCTTCTTTTGCATCGTATTCTGCAAGAACTGCTTGTTTCAGTTCCTCACGGATTTCTTCACGATCTTTGCCTTCAAAGTCCAGTGTTCTTTCAGTATCTTCAGGTAGAAGCGTGGCATTCACATAATCCGTCATAGCTTTTAAGTTCCACTCAGATTTTTGCTCAGAAGTAGTATGAACATCTACAGTGCGATCTACGACTTCTTGAATCATCTTCTCTACTAAGGCACGCACGTTGTCAGTATCTAACACTTCATTACGCTCTTTGTAGATGATTTCACGTTGTTGGCGAAGAACATCGTCGTATTGAAGCAAACGTTTCCGCGCGTCGAAGTTGTTTCCTTCTACACGTTTTTGAGCAGATTCTACAGCCCGAGATACCATTTTCGATTGAATCGGTTGTGTATCATCTAGACCTAAACGTGTCATCATAGATTTCATGTTGTCTGAACCGAAGCGTTTCATCAGTTCATCCTCTAAAGAAAGATAGAACTGAGTCACACCTGGATCTCCTTGACGACCGGAACGTCCACGTAACTGATTGTCAATACGGCGAGATTCATGGCGCTCTGTACCGATAACAGCTAAGCCACCTAATTCTAAAACACCTTCGCCCAATTTGATATCTGTACCACGACCAGCCATGTTAGTGGCAATGGTAACTGCTCCTTTTTTCCCGGCATCAGCAATGATTTCCGCTTCACTTTCGTGGTTTTTTGCGTTCAATACATTGTGAGGGATTTTATGTTTTGTTAATAACGCTGAAATAATTTCAGATGTTTCAATAGCTACAGTACCAATTAAAACTGGCTGACCTTTGCGGTGTTTTTCTGCAATGTCAGCTGCCGCTGCTTCAAACTTCCCTTTCATCGATGCATAAATTAAATCCGGACGATCATCTCGAGCAATCGGTTTGTTGGTCGGAATTACAATAACGTCCATATTGTAAATGTTACGGAATTCTTCTTCTTCCGTTTTAGCTGTACCCGTCATACCAGATAGCTTTTCATACATACGGAAGTAGTTCTGGAATGTAATTGTAGCCATTGTCATTGATTCGTTTTGTACTTCTAAACCTTCTTTTGCTTCAATCGCTTGGTGCAAGCCGTCAGAATAACGACGTCCTTTCATCAAACGACCTGTGAAAGAGTCAACGATGACGACTTCTCCATCTTGAACGACATAGTCTACATCTTTGTGCATGGAGACGTGCGCTTTTAGCGATTGGTTGACTGCATGATTTAATCGAACATGAGTCAAGTCAAACAAGTTGTCGATGTTGAAAGATTTCTCAATCTTCTCAACACCAGTATCCGTTAAGACTACCCCTTTAGTTGACTCATCATAGCTGTAGTCTTCTTCATCGCGAAGCAAACGAACTACGGCATTGGCTTGTTTGTATAGAAGCGCCGCTTTAGAAGCTTGCCCTGAGATAATCAGTGGAGTACGTGCTTCATCAATTAAGATAGAATCCACTTCATCGATAACTGCATAGTGAAGTGGTCTTTGAACTTTTTCTTCTTTATAAAGGACCATGTTGTCTCGTAAATAATCAAATCCTAGCTCATTGTTAGTCGAATAAGTAATGTCACAGAGGTAGGCTTCACGCTTTTCTGCTTTTGTTAGAGCATTCGTATTCAATCCGACAGTCAACCCTAAAAATGTATAAAGTTTACCCATTTGAGCCGCATCACGACTTGCCAAGTATTCATTGACTGTGACTACGTGAACGCCTTTACTTGTTAGCGCGTTCAAGTACACGGACATCGTAGAGGTTAAGGTTTTCCCTTCCCCTGTCTTCATCTCGGAAATATTCCCTTCGTGAAGTGCAGCTGCCCCCATGATTTGAACACGGTAAGGATACTCGCCAAGCACGCGTTTTGCTGCTTCACGAACTACCGCAAAAGCTTCTGGCAGTAATTGATCTAAAGTTTCACCATTAGTATAACGGTCTTTGAATTCAGCTGTTTTAGCTGTAAGTTGTTCATCACTAAGTGATTCCATTTGAGAAGCAAGAGCTTCAACAGAATCTGCAATTTTCTCAAGTTTTTTAATTTCTCGTTTATTGGGATCAAACACTTTATTTAATACACCTAACATGAAGGTCACTTCCTATTTCAGACTTATCTTTCATTTTACCACTGAATCAAAACCGACTTCAAGCGAACGCGTTGAAAAGACCAAAAGAAAAGCCCCTGCATCAGCAGGAGCTTTTGTGTTAGTTTGTTTCAATTAAACCGTATTTTCCATCTTTTCGTTTGTATACAATATTAGTTCCGTTTGATTCAGCATCTGTAAAGATGAAGAAGTTATGTCCAAGCATATCCATTTGTAGGATTGCTTCTTCTTGGTCCATAGGTTTCAAATCAAATGTTTTTGTACGTACGATTGAGTATTCTTCTTCAGATACTTCAGGCTCTGTTGAAGCAGCTTCTGTAGTTGCAAAGTACGTTCCAACGCCTTCACGCTCACGGAACTTACGATTTACTTTTGTTTTGTGTTTGCGAATCTGACGTTCTAATTTATCTACGATCAAGTCGATAGCTGCATACATGTCTGTGTGACGTTCTTCTGCACGCAGTGTTAAATTTTTCATTGGAATTGTCACTTCAACCTTTGTTTGCTTGTCATTGTAAACCTTTAAGTTCACGTTAGCAGTTGAATTCAATTCTTCATTAAAGTAGCGATCAATTTTTTCGATTTTTGTTTCCACATATTCTCGAATTGCAGGAGTTACCTCGATATTTTCTCCACGGATGTTAAAGTTTAGCATGAAAACTCCTCCTTTATAATTGCTATACTACTTATTTCGACATCTCCTACTCTCATTCCTTCTTTTATGCGAAAGAATTTAAAAGATGACTTGTGAAGATTGTACACGTTTCCCAAAGAATTATCCAATAATTCTGTGGTTTCGTGAAAGATAAAAAAAGACTGCTCAAGAAGCAGTCTTTGAATTTTGTGCGTTTTCATACGCAGCAATTTTTTCTTCATATAAAAATGTTAAAGAAATCTCATCCCAACCGTTTAATAGCATTTTCTTTTGATACGGATCGATTTCAAATGAATAGAGTGAACCGTCCTTCCCTAGAACTTGCTGATTGGGCAGATCTACAGTCACGTGTAGTTGTGGTTTTGCAAGAAGTTCCTCCACTTCATGAACAGGAAGACGAATAGGCAAGATCCCGTTCTTCATGCAGTTATTGTAGAAAATATCTGCAAATGAAGGGGCAATCACCACACGGAATCCGTAATCTGCGATGGCCCATGGGGCATGTTCACGTGATGAACCACAACCAAAATTGTCGTGCGCCACTAAAACTTTCGACTCTTGATAGACCGGATTATTGAGGACGAAGTCTGGCTTTTCATTCCCTGATTCATCAAATCGCCAATGATAAAACAAATACTTTCCAAAACCTGTCCGCTCAATTCGTTTTAAGAACTCTTTTGAGATAATTTGATCTGTATCCACATTTTTCTTGGCAAGTGGCGTCACGATGCTCGTAACAAGTTGAAGAGGTTCCATATCATTTGCTCCTTTCTAAACTCCGACTGCGCGTAAATTTCGAACATCTGTCAATTTTCCTTCAATGGCTGCTGCTGCCGCCATAGCTGGACTCATTAAATGTGTACGTGCGCCGTTCCCTTGGCGCCCTTCAAAGTTACGGTTGCTAGTAGATGCACAACGCTCTCCTGCAGGCACAACATCTTCATTCATAGCTAGGCACATGGAACAGCCAGACTCTCGCCATTCAAAACCAGCCTTTAAAAAGACTTGATCTAAGCCGAGCTCTTCAGCTTGTTTTTTAGTCGTTTGTGACCCAGGTACAACCAGTGCTCGAACTCCGGGAGCGACCTGTTTGCCACGGATTACTTCCGCTGCTTCCTTCAGATCACTGAGTCTTGCATTGGTACACGAGCCGATGAACACATGTTGAATGGATACGTCTTCAAGAGCTTCTCCCCCTGCAAATCCCATATAATCGAGTGCTTGTGCTACTGCAAGCTGGTCACTTTCATCCGCAAAATCTGTTGGTTTTGGTACAGAATTTGAAATTCCAGACCCCATAGCAGGATTGGTTCCCCAGGTAACAAATGGCTCAATTTCAGCTGCATCAATCGTGCAGACACTGTCATAAGTAGCTCCTTCATCTGTAGCAAGAGCGAGCCATTCTGCTTCTAACTCACTAAACTTCTCCTTGTCGACATATCGTCGACCTTTTAAAAACTCAACAGTCGTAGCATCAGGTGACACGAGTCCTGCCCGCGCTCCTGCTTCAATGGACATATTGCAGATCGTCATTCGTTCTTCCATAGAAAGGTTTCGGATGACGTCTCCTGTATATTCGATCACGTGTCCAGTACCCATATCAATTCCAAATTTCGCGATGATGGCGAGGATGATATCTTTTGCCGTCACTCCGTATCCAAGCTCTCCGGTCACTCGCACTTCCATCGTTTTTGGTCGTGCTTGCCAGAGCGTTTGAGTAGAAAGAACATGTTCTACTTCACTCGTTCCGATACCAAATGCAAGAGCGCCAAAAGCCCCGTGAGTCGACGTATGCGAATCCCCACAGACTATTGTCTTTCCTGGCTGGGTAAGTCCAAGCTCGGGTCCAATGATATGAACAATGCCTTGATCCGGGTGATCCATATCTGCAAGTTCAATACCGAACTCCTTGCAGTTATCAGCTAATGTATGGATTTGCTTCTTAGCAATTTGATCACGGATGACTGCACGATTGATAGTCGGCACATTATGATCCATAGTCGCAAAACAAAGATCAGGTCTTCTCACCTTTCTACCGGCTAAACGAAGACCTTCAAAAGCCTGTGGTGAAGTTACTTCATGTAGTAAATGTAAGTCTATATAGAGGAGGTCTGGCTTTCCCTGTTCTCTGACAACAACGTGCTGATCCCAAATTTTCTCGATGATGGTTTTCGCCATTACACTTCTCCTCCATTACCCTGAAATATAAGAAAAACAAATACTATCTGAAACAGATTCGCTATCAAGCTCTTCTATTACTTTTGCTGTCCATTCTTCTGTAGTTAACACTCGCCCACCTTGAAGGTCCGCTGTCACATAGCCGTCTTCTAAGACGCGCTCCACAGCATCTTCAATTGCTTGTGCTTCCGCTTGAAGATTAAACGAATGGGACAACATCAAAGCCGCTGACAAAATAGTTCCTGCCGGATTGGCTTTCCCTTGCCCCGCAATGTCCGGCGCGGAACCGTGAATCGGCTCATAGACTCCAAATGAGTCATCTCGCACACTCGCTGAAGGCAACATGCCAAGAGAGCCCGTAATCATAGAAGCCTCATCACTTAAAATATCTCCAAAAAGATTTTCTGTTACCACTACATCAAATGAGGAGGGTTCTTTGATCAATTGCATAGCTGCCGCATCTACTAAGACGTGTTCTACATGTACGTCCGGATAGCCTACACGCTTTTCTTCTACAATTTCACGCCACAATTTACTAGAGGCAAGAACATTTGCTTTATCCACAGAGGTTACTTTTCCGTTTCTTTTTCGGGCTAATTGGAATGCCGTGTCAACGATGCGCTCGATTTCTTTACGTGTATAGACGAGTGTGTCTACTGCCGCATCCGCTGTCTTTTTACGAGGCTCTGAGAAATAGAGTCCTCCTGTCAGCTCACGGACAATCACAAAATCAGTCCCTGCAACTACTTGTTCCTTCAGTGGAGAAGCTACTTGAAGTGCTTTGTAAGCTTTCACTGGGCGTAGATTGGCATATAGATTAAACTGCTTCCGAAGTGCAAGCAGACCTTTTTCAGGACGAATCGACGGATCAACGGAATCCCATTTTGGTCCTCCAACAGAACCTAGTAAGACGGCATCCGCCTTTTCACAGCTGTTTATTGTAGCATCAGGTAGAGGCTCTCCTATAGCATCAATAGCTGCTCCTCCGATTAATGCATAGTGGAAGTCAAATTCATGATGAAATCGTTTCGCTACCGCTTGTAGTACACGGACAGCAGCTTGTGTCACTTCTGGTCCAATCCCATCTCCAGGTAATACGGTAATCTGTTTCTTCATCTAATCTCCTCCTCTAATGGACCGCGCTTAATGTACGTTCCTTTTGTAATTGACGGTTAATTGCATTCAAATAGGCTTTTGCACTCGCTTCAAGAACATCTTGTGAAGCATTTCTGCCAATCGATTCTTGGTCTTGGAATCGGACTTTCACGACGGCTTCTCCAAGAGCATCGCGTCCTTTGGATACGGAACTCACTCGGTAATCAAGGATCCGCACGGTCCCTTGTACAACTCGCTCAAGAGTATTGAAAATGGCTTCTACAGAGCCTGCACCTGTATCGGATACAGTGACTACGTCTCCACTTGGTGCCGTCACGCGAACAGTAGCGGTTGGAATGTTAGAAGTCCCGTACTGTACTTGGACACTTTCCAGTTCATAAACCGGTGTGTCTGTGACCGTCACTTGTTGATCCGTCAGCAAAACAAATAAGTCTTCTTCTGTGATTTCTTTTTTGCGATCTGCCAGATCTTTGAATGCGCTAAATGCAGTAGCATATTTGTCATCAGATAACTGGAAGCCCATGGACTTCGCTTTGTTGATAAAGGCATGACGACCCGAGTGTTTTCCAAGTACTAACTCGGTCGTAGCGTCTCCAATTAATGCTGGAGTGATGATTTCATACGTCTCTGGATTTTTCAGCATTCCATCTTGATGGATTCCCGATTCATGCGCAAATGCATTTCTTCCGACTATAGCTTTATTTGGTTGAATCATGACACCAGTCAATTGACTAACGAGCTGACTTGTCCGTTTCGTCTCTTTCAAGACGATTCCAGAGTGAGTTTGATAATAATCTTCCCTGATGTGCAGGGCTACTGCAATTTCTTCAAGAGCGGCATTTCCTGCGCGTTCTCCGATGCCATTGATTGTGCCTTCAATCTGAGTAGCACCATTCTCTATAGCTGCTAATGAGTTGGCTACCGCCATTCCTAGGTCATCGTGACAGTGAGCAGACATTTTGACTTTCTCTATGCCTGGCACTGTCTCTTGTAGATAGCGGAAAAGAGCGCCATATTCAGCTGGAGTTGTATAGCCGACTGTATCTGGAATGTTAATAGTTGTCGCTCCAGCTTTGATCACTTCTGTAATGATACGCGCTAGAAACTCTTTGTTTGATCTGGTTGCATCTTCAGCCGACCACTGTACAAGTGGAAAGTACTTGCGAGCAAGTTTGACAGATTCGACTGCGATTTCGACTACTTGATCCGGAGTCTTCTTCAATTTGTACTCCATGTGAATTGGTGAAGTAGCAATAAACGTGTGAAGATGCGGCTGTGCTCCGTATTTTAGCGCTTCATAAGAAGTGAGAATATCAGAAGGAATAGCTCGAGCGAGACCCGTCACTTTCGCATCTTTCACGATTTGAGCGATCTGCTTTACGGCTTCAAAATCACCCGGTGACGAAGCAGGAAAACCTGCTTCAATCACAGCAACTCCGTAGCGCTCCAGTTGTTTGGCAATTTCAATTTTCTCTGCTGTATTTAAATTGATTCCCGCGGACTGTTCCCCGTCTCGTAAAGTTGTGTCAAAAATATCAATTTTGGCCACTCGTCACCACTTCCTTCTCTGGTTGTTTTGTAGCTTGGACAAATGGCATCATCTCACGAAGCTTGGCACCTACTTCTTCGATCTGGTGCGTCGTTTCGGCTTGTTTGATTCGTGTATAATTTGGTCGGTCCTGTTCATTTTCTTGAATCCACTCTTTCGCAAATTTCCCTTGCTGGATATCTGTTAAAATGTCCTTCATGCGCGCTTTCGTATCTGCATCGACGACACGTGGTCCAGATACAAAGTCTCCCCACTCTGCTGTATCAGAGATTGAATAGCGCATGCCTGTCATTCCGCCTTCATACATCAAATCAACAATCAGCTTTAGTTCGTGCATCGTTTCAAAATACGCAAGTTCTGGTTGATAGCCAGCTTCGACTAACGTTTCAAATCCAGCTTTTACTAGAGCCGTCAGTCCTCCACATAAAACTGCTTGTTCCCCGAATAGGTCCGTCTCTGTCTCTTCTTTAAATGTTGTCTCCAATACACCAGCTCGTGCACTACCGATTCCTTTTGCATAAGCAAGCGCCACTTCACTAGCTTTACCTGTTGCATCTTGGTATACCGCATAAAGTGCAGGAACTCCAGCACCCGATTCATAAGTTCTGCGTACCAAATGACCAGGACCTTTAGGAGCTACTAGGAAGACGTCTACATCTTCAGGTGGCACGATCTGACCGAAATGAATATTGAAGCCATGTGCAAACACTAAGGCTTTACCAGCAGTTAAGGCTGGTTTGATTTCTGCTTCGTATACCGCTTTTTGACGTTCATCTGGTAGTAATACCATTACAACATCCGCTCCAGCTGCAGCTTCTGCCACAGTTGTGACTTCTAATCCGTCTTGTTTTGCTTGGTCGAAGGATTTCCCTGGACGAACACCTACTACGACGTCAAACCCACTGTCTTTCAGATTGCGTGCATGGGCATGTCCTTGTGAACCGTACCCGATAATTGCTACTTTCTTCCCCGCTAGTGCTTGTTCTGAAATATCTCCGTTATAGTACATGTTTGTCATTTTCCATTCCTCCTAATAAGCTAATAGTTTTGTTTGTGTAGGGTATTTCTGTTGTTCTCTAGTAAATGCTGTGACGCCAGTACGGGTAAGTTCTTTCACACCGTATGGCCGAACTAGTTCAATAAAAGCATCGATTTTTTCAGGGTGACCTGTGATCTGATAAGTGACCACTTGTCTCCCAGCATCAATGATTTGAACTCGAAACGGTTCGATCAAGTTTGATAGCTCCAATCGTTTTGTAGCAGGTGCTTGTACTTTGACAAGTGCCAACTCACGAACCACGATGGCTTGATCTGTCAAATCTTGAACCTTTAACACATCAATTTGTTTTTGCAATTGCTTCAACAGTTGCTCAAGTTTCTGAGCATCTTCTACATGGACGATAAACGTCATTTTAGAGACATTGTCCTGTTCCGTATGGCCCACTGTCATGCTTTCAATATTGAACTGTCGCTTCATCAGTAAGCCTGTCACTCGGTTCAACACGCCACTTTGATTCAATACAGTTACTGTGATGATGCGTCTCACGAAGGCTTCACTCCAATCATTTCATGTAAGGCTTTTCCGGGCGCCACCATTGGTGTAACAGGCTCGTGCTGCTCAATTCGACAATCAATCAGAACCGGCTCGTCCGAAAGAAGAAGCTCTGGTAGTAGCTGCCGCGCTTGCTCCAGCGTGTCAATCCTTACCCCTTGAATGGAGTACGCTGAAGCAAGTTTTTCAAAATCTGGTTGAACCGGCATCAACGATTGGGAGTAGCGCTCTTCGTAAAATGCTGTTTGCCACTGTCTTACCATTCCCAGGCTCTGATTGTTCAAGATCACTACTTTTACAGGTAATCGATATTCTTGGAGTAACGACAATTCTTGCAAAGTCATTTGGAAGCCAGCATCTCCTACGACTGCAATGACACGTTCTTTAGGAAACGCAAGCTGTGCACCAATTGCAGCTGGGAAGCCAAACCCCATCGTTCCTAGCCCTCCTGAAGTGATCCACTGGTGGGGTTTCTGAAATCCGTAATACTGGGCAGTCCACATTTGATGTTGGCCTACATCCGTTGCCACAATGGCTTCACCTTTTGTTACTTGATGAATGATTTCAAGCACTTGTTGTGCTTTTAAACCATCCCTTTTGTAATGAAGCGGATGAAGTGCTGCATTTTGTTTCAGAGTATCTACCCACTCAGATTTCTCGTGACTAACAAGTTGTTGTTTCAGAAGCTGCCGTAAAGCTGCTTTCGCATCTGCCACAATGGGAATCGCAGTTGGGACGTTCTTTCCGATTTCAGCTGGATCGATGTCGATATGAGCGACTTTTGCATGAGGTGCGAAACCGTTCAAGTTTCCTGTAAGTCGATCGTCAAACCGTGCTCCAATATTGACTAATAAGTCGCATTCTTGGATGGCCATATTAGCCGCGTACGTTCCATGCATCCCTGCCATCCCAAGATAGCGAGGATGATTATCTCGAACAGCTCCAAGACCTAATAATGTAGAGACTGCAGGAACTCCTGATTGCTCTAGTAACGTTGCTAATTCGTCGGTACCTTTTGCCGCCAACACACCTGCTCCAATCAGAAACAATGGTTTTACTGCCTGATTCATAGCATCTGCCAGCTTCTGAATCTGCAAGAAGTTGGGCTCCGTTGTCGGCTGATAACCTGGGAGGTTCACGGGATGGACGGTCCAATCTAATTGCTGTACCGTATCAGCAGCCAAATTTTTTGGAACGTCGATCAGAACAGGACCAGGTCTACCTGTAGAAGCTATATGAAAGGCTTCTCTTACTATGCGAGGTAAGTCACGAGCATCCTTCACCTGATAGTTGTGTTTTGTGATAGGCTGCGTAATTCCTAGTACATCTGCTTCTTGAAAGGCATCTGTGCCGATAACAGTGCTCGCTACCTGTCCTGTAAAAACGACAAGGGGTAGAGAATCCATCATGGCATCGGCGATTCCTGTAACTAGGTTCGTCGCTCCCGGACCGGAAGTGGCGATGACCACACCAGGCTTTCCTGAAACACGTGCGTATCCCTCAGCTGCGTGGATGGCGCCTTGTTCATGACGAGCTAAAATATGTGGGATTGGATTTCTATATAGAGCATCGTAAATCGGAAGAACAGCACCTCCTGGATAGCCAAATAGTAATTCCACTTGCTGCTCATGGAGCAACTCAATGAGTAGATCTGCACCTGAAAGTTGCACCGTTTTTTCTGCCTGCATGACCATTCGTTTCACTCCTTTTTGGGTATAAAAATAGCCCTATGCAAAAGAACACAAAGATTCCTTGCATAGGGATGAAAGTTTTTTCATGGTACCACCCTACTTCGCAGCCTAAGCTGCCTCGCAGTGATTGGTAACGGGATCAACCGAAAGGACTTACTGGTCAAATGACGTTCATCCTTCACTCAGAGGGGATGTCGATTCAAGGCGTTTTACCGGTTCACACCACCCACCGGCTCTCTGAAATCAACGACACTTGTTCTTTTACCTCTTCAACGTTTTAAATTTTCATGACGCCACCCGTACTTGCGGATGTAACGAGTTTTGAATACCGGGCCAAGTAACCCTTTTTGATTTTTGGTTCAAATTCCGGAAGCTGACTTGCTCGAGAAGCAAGTGTTGCCGCGTCTACATTTAATTCGATAGAACGATTTGGCAGGTCGATCACAATTTCGTCTCCGTCATGTACTAAAGCTATTGGCCCGCCTTCAGCAGCTTCAGGCGAGATATGCCCAATCGAGATACCTCGAGAAGCTCCAGAGAACCTTCCGTCTGTAATTAGGGCTACTTTTGTTCCTAAGCCCCTTCCTTGAATTGCAGAAGTAGGGGCAAGCATTTCTGGCATTCCCGGTCCACCTTTTGGACCTTCGTAGCGAATGACAACGACGTGTCCTTCTTTTACGAGCCCTTCATCGATCGCTTGTTGAGCGTCTTCTTGAGAATCAAAGACGATTGCTTTCCCCGTGAATGTTTGAATCGATGGGTCTACTGCTCCGACTTTGATTACGCCCCCATCCGGTGCCAAGTTTCCAAAAAGGACAGATAATCCACCAACCGGACTGTAAGGATTGTCTTTTGTACGAATGACTTCCGAGTTTAAGATTTTTGCATTCTCGACATTTTCATAGACGCTTTTCCCAGTAATCGTTTTGCGTTGTCCGTGGATACCACCCGGAATCTCGCACAACTCTTTAATGATGGCTGACAAGCCACCAGCTAAATGAACATCGTGCATGGAATAGTCGCTCGCTGGCATAATTTTCGCGAGATACGGGATTCGTTTTGCTACTTCGTTAATTTGTTCCATGTTGTATGGAATCTCAGCTTCATGTGCAATGGCCAACGTATGTAGAACTGTATTGGTAGAACCACCCATAGCCATATCTAGAGCAAATGCATCATCAATTGCTTCTTTGGTGATTAAGTCACGTGGTTTCACATCGTCTTCTATCATTCGCAGCAGATGTCCGACCGCTTCTTTTATTAAACGGTGCCGCTCTGTTGAAGTTGCCACGATAGTAGCATTTCCTGGAGGTGTAACACCTAGGATTTCCATCAAAGAGTTCATGGAGTTCGCTGTGAACATTCCAGAACACGAACCACATGTCGGACACGCATTTTGCTCAATATCGAGGAGTTCTTGTTCTGTCATGTTGCCGGATTTATAGGCACCGACTCCTTCGAAGACAGATGTCAGTGAGAGCGGCTTCCCATCTGAAGAAGTTCCCGCTTCCATCGGCCCTCCTGTTACAAAAACGGAAGGGACGTTTGTTCGAACTGCTGCCATTAACATGCCAGGAGTTATTTTGTCGCAGTTTGGGATATAGAAAACTCCGTCAAACCAATGGGCATTGATGACCGTTTCTGCCGAGTCTGCAATTAGTTCTCGACTTGGCAAGGAATACCGCATTCCAACGTGCCCCATGGCAATTCCGTCGTCGACACCGATCGTGTTAAATTCGAACGGTACGCCTCCCGCTTCCCAAATTGCTTGTTTGACGATTTCTGCAAAGTGATTTAAATGTTTATGACCCGGAATAATGTCGATATAAGAATTACACACTCCGATAAATGGTTTTTGTAAATCTTTCGTTTTAACGCCCGTAGCATATAACAGACTACGATGAGGCGCTCTGTCTATTCCCTTTTTTATCATGTCACTACGCACTTACATCACCAACTTCGTGTAATTTTCTGCAATATGAAATATATTGCAACAATCATACAATCCACAAAACGGCGTGTCAATGGTGTTTTTTCAAATTTTCTATCTTTTTAGAAAGTTTAAAATTCATGCAATCGCTTCCAATTTGATTTCCTAGCGTGTTTGCGTTTCATCCGTTTTTTCTAAAGTTTCTGCTAAACAAATTCCATGAACTTGTTTTACACCCTGTTTTTTTAAAATTGCTGCCGCTTGATACATCGTCACTCCTGTTGTGAAAATGTCATCGACTAAGAACAGCTTTTCAGGAACCTGCGCTCCTGGAATTAACTCGAACGGGTTTGCTGATTGGATTCGTTGTGCTAAATTACGTGAAGATTGTTTAGTGGGATCATTCTTTTTAAGTAGATGAAGCAAGTGGTTTTGACAAAACAATTGCTCGACATGGGAAAATGTTCGATTAAACGAGTTGTCTTGATAAGAGGGGATCGGAATACAAGGCACCTTTAGACGGAGTTCTTGTGAAAAGACTAGATGAAGTATCTGGTCTCCTTCACCTTTATAACGTTGAAAATAGTGTTGCATGGAAGAGTTATAGCTATAGAAACAGAATATCGAATCAAGCGCCCCGTCTAACTCTGTGCCTACTACATATCTGCGGACAGGTGATGAAGAAATTTTATGAAACCCTTCTCGACAAGATTTACAGACGCAATCTTGCTTTCCTGTAAATAGTGAACTCCATGTATCTCTCATCAACTGCTTCTCACATAAAAGACAATTCATTGCAGGTTCAACCTTTCAATGGCACTCTTGGCTCTTCTCATGTCTTCTGTGACTCCATTGTGAAAAAATACTACATCACCTGTGGGGAACTCAGCCGACCTTCCCGCTCTCCCAGCAATCTGGATTAATGCTTGCTCGTTAAAAATTGGCTGTTCTGCACCAAGAACAGCAATTTGCAAGTTGGAAATGGTGATGCCTCGTTCTAATATCGTCGTTGTACACAAGCCTTTAATTTTTCCATCTCGCAATTGCTGAACGAGTTCTTTCCTAAATGGATGCTCGGCATGGACACGTTCCATATTTCCCGGGAAATCTTCTAGAGTTCGAACCGTAGGGAAAAAAATCAAAAAAGGGCGGTCCATTTCGATTTGAAAAGCTATCCACTTGTCGAGTGCTGGAGGAACCTTTTGTCGAGTTAAGTGCTTCTGATAAGAGAGTGCTTTTTGAAAGCGAGGAACAGGTAGTGGGTGACCATGAAATCGTTTAGCTACTAGTGACTTGCGATCCGTGTGGAGGATTTTTGAAGGCGTTGCGGAAACGTAATGGATGGAGCCTCCAGGTAGGAGCGATTTCTCAACCGCTGTTACAAGAGTTGCATCTGCAGAGTATGGGAAGGCATCCGCTTCATCAATGATGACATGATCAAAAGCTCGATAAAACCTGTATAATTGATGCGTGGTAGCAAGAGTCAGATCCGCTAACCCAATAGGTTTTTCAGAGCCACCATAAAGAACATCTATACGCATTGATTCAAAGGCTTGTTGTAAGCGAGGCGCAAGCTCAAGTATTACATCCGTGCGTGGACAAGCTATAGCGACACGTTCACCGCGAGACAACATCAGTTCTATAGCTCCAAACATGATCTCCGTCTTCCCTGCCCCGCATACTGCATGAATCATATGACTTTTTCCTGTTGCTATAGACTCTCTCCATTCCTCCAACGCTTGCTGCTGCAAATTGGAAAGTGTGCCTTTCCATGTCATTACTATTTCAGGCTGTACATCTGAGCGCGGACCTTTCCAGATGAAGAGCTGTGTGCAGCTAGTTATCTTGCCCATCCGGATACAGTTTCTACAATAGGTACAGTAGCATTTGCAGCGAAGGCAGTAATGCGTCGCATAATGATGGGGTTGTTGAGTTAGGCAGCGGTTGCACTTAAAAGTCACTTGGAATGGGGATTTTCGAAGAATTTCAATTCCTTTGATTTGATCGAGGTCTCCCTCTAGAAGAGAGAGGGCAATTGAGTCTTGAGACAGGGTCACGTCTTCGATTGGTTGAATCTTACCTTCAAAATAGTGGCGATGGTGCATGAGATCTCTCCTTTTGCCAAAAGGTCTCATCTCGTAGCTCTATCATAGAGGCATCCATAAAAAAAATCCAGCCATTAGTTGGGCTGGACCTCCGTATTAATCACGAATAAAATAAACACTTGTTACAAGCCAGTTACCATCTTCTTTAGCAAACACAGTGACTTGTCGTCCTGAGCTAGTTGCTTTCCCACCTGTAGAATGTTGTTCCAGGTCAATGGAAACCGTGGAATAAACTTGTGCTTCTTGCTCGTTGTATTTAATGATTGTAATATCTTCAGCACTGCGTTTTGTATCATACTGCTCAAATGTGTCAGTCACAAACTGTTTTTCTGTCTCGTAGCTAAAACCCTGTGGCTGTTTGGAAATAACCGATAAATAACTTTCTAGATCTTCGTCATTAAACGCCTCTATATATGTCCGAAACGCATTTTCAATAGCTTCTTTTTCTTCCGCCGGTACATTGGCGGCTTCTTCAATAACGCCACCGGCAAGTTCAAAACCTACCTCTTCGTCTTCTCCGGAAGAGACTGCGTTTCCATCTGCAGAATGGGTCTCTATATTTTGTGAGCCCTGCGGTACAAGATCCGTTGCTGAATCTGTATTGACTGCTTCATCTGATGATGAACATGCCGCTAAGAAAAGAAGAAGTACTGCCAGTATAGTTGTCACTTTGACTAATCGATTCACAATTCATTCCTCCTGCTAGACGTATTTTGGCATATTTGAAGCACAGATTCAAACAGATTTACTTATTGTCATGAAACTTTTGCTTTTATCTGTTACGTCTATCCATTGAAAGGACGATTGAATTCTAAAGAAGTTCCATAAAAAAGACACCTCAAGAATGAGGTGTCGTAAGATTATGAAATTCAGCGCACTTCTACCCAGCCGTTTTTGATAGCTGTTACAACTGCTTGCGTACGGTCGTTCACGTTCATCTTTTGTAGAATGCTGGATACGTGATTTTTAACCGTTTTTTCAGAAATGAACAATGTTTCACCAATCGTGCGGTTACTTTGTCCATCTGTTAACAGTTGAAGCACTTCACATTCACGTTTAGTCAGTAAGTGGAACGGTCGGCGAATGTCCGTTTGGTGGAAGTTGCCTTTGTTCTCACGTTCGCTTAAACGCTTAAACTCATTGACCAAGTTCTTTGTCACTTTTGGATGTAAGTAGTTGCCACCTTTATCAACAACTTTAATCCCTTGCACAATCGCATTGGCATCCATTTCTTTTAGCATGTAGCCAGAAGCTCCTGTTTTAAGTGCTGTCGAAACGAATGATTCATCGTCATGAATAGAAAGCATGATCACTTTTGCTTCAGGATGTTCGGCAATCAGTTCAGCAGTCGCATCAATTCCGCTTTTATTTGGCATATTGATACCCATTAAAATAATATCTGGCTGGTAATTCTCGTACAAACGCATTGCATCTGTACCGTCATCTCCTTCAGCCACCACTTCAAATGTCTCTTCGAAATCTAAAATGCGTTTAACTCCTTCACGGAATAACTGATGATCATCTATAATTACAATTTTCGTCATATGAATATCCTCCTATAGCAACACTTCAATTATCATTCTTATTCCTCATTTAGCTAAGAAATAAACGTACTTCCCAGTATTGCGGGTTCTTTTACAAAAACAGATGTTTCCACGTATAATAGGACGGTCTAAACGCCTTGAAAGTTCCGTATATCCACTCCTGCACGAGAGATCTACTCTTTCGCGTTACTAAGTCCAGAGTATCTAGCTTGATGATTAGTAGTGTTCAACTCCTAGTTAGAAGGTGCAAATCTATATCTCAAGTTACTCAATTTTAAGACCTGACAGAAACCATTATAGCACTAATTTCCCAAAAGCATATTAAAATTACATTACAGAACCATTTCATTTTTCGGAAGGAGTAGGCAATGAATTCAAATTATTATACAATCAAAAAGTCGTGCCAGCACGAAATACTGATTCAACGCTCACGATTTATCTGCCATTTAAAACGCACAAATAATGAACAAGAAGCACAAAAATTTATCAATTCGATTCGTTCTGAACATAAGTCAGCGAATCACAACTGTTTTGCTTATGTTATAGGAGAAAACAACGCCATTCAAAAAGCTAGCGATGACGGGGAACCTACCGGCACAGCAGGCGTCCCTATGTTAGAGGTTTTGAAAAAACAAGACCTCCGAAACGTTACAGCGGTTGTGACCCGTTATTTCGGTGGGATCAAGCTAGGCGGCGGCGGTTTGATCCGTGCCTACGGTAGTTCTGTCTCAGAAGGCCTCAGTGTAGCTGGAATTGTTGAACGTGTTCGTCACGTCCTCTATACGATAAGTGTCGATTATACACTCCTTGGTAAGCTTGAGAATGAATTGCGTCAAAATGTTTATCAGTTGCATGAAATTAGGTATACAGATAAAGTAGAGCTTTTGGTTTATGTTAATGAAAAGTCTACGGAAGAATTTGAGGAATGGATTACCTCCTTGACGAATGCGAATGCAGAAGTCTCTAAAGGAGAAATCTCATTTTTAGAACTCGATAACTAAGCAAAAAAATACTACTAACACTTAGATTGTGAAATTAACGAAGGGCTCGTCCCTTCAGGAGGCGTTAACAAATGAATAGATTATCTAAAAAGCAAAAATCTCGTTCACGCAAGAAAACCATTTTGTATTCTATCCTAATTGCGTTGGGAGCTTTTGCTATCTTATCTGCAACATACGGTGTCTACCTAGCAAAACGAGCTGAAGTGGCTGCTGACAGGAGTTATCAAGCACTCGCAGATCGTGAAAATGGTTCTGAACTTCGTGAAGAACAAGTGGAACCGCTGACGGACAATGTATCCATATTATTTGTTGGAATTGATGATAGTGAAAAACGTGGCTTTGGAGATGAAACCAGTCGCTCTGATGCTCTTATGGTCGCTACCTTAAATAATGAAGATAAGACAATTAAGCTTGTGAGTATCCCCCGTGATTCTTACGTATATATTCCTGAAGTTGGATATAGCGATAAAATCACTCATGCGCATGCACATGGAGGCACTCGAGTCTCTATAGAGACAGTAGAAGAATTACTCGACATCCCAATTGATTATTATGTAAAGATGAACTTCAATGCGTTTATTGATACGGTGGATGCACTCGGTGGCGTCACTGTAGATGTTCCTTATGATCACTTAGAACTTGATGAAAACGATGAATATACAGTTGAATTAAAAGAAGGTACTCAATTACTAGACGGTCGCGAAACACTCGCTTTAGCTCGTACCCGTAAACTTGATAACGATATCGAGCGTGGGAAACGCCAACAGATGATTTTGGAAGCGATTATTAAAAAAGCTGCTTCTGTTTCTTCGTTTACGAAATATGGAGATGTCATAGACGCTGTTGGAAGCAACATGAAAACGGATTTAACATTCGATCAAATGAAGTCATTCTTTGATTATGTTTCTAAAGGAAAGCCGCAAGTGGAAACACTGTCGCTAACTGGCTACGATGATATGACTACTGGAACGTATTACTGGCAGTTAGATGAAGAAAGCCTTGAGACAACTAAAACGGAATTGCAAACGCACCTTGAGTTAAAACCAGGCAGCTCTGAATATGCGGGAGATGCTACTAACAACGATAGCGAATAATTATCAAGCCTTTATCCCTTATGGATAAGGGCTTTTTTTGACGAGTGACAGCCATTTTTGAAAATGGTACGCTAAAGTGGTGGAGGGATGGAAATGGAAACTTTATTGTTTGAACAGAAAGAGCATGTTGCAGTTGTTACCTTAAATCGACCAGAAGCTATGAATGCATTTAACTACGACATGCTTGCAGAGCTTGGTCAAGTGGTAGACGCAATCCGCATTAATCCGGATATACGACTTGTAATTTTTAGAGGAGCTGGGGGCCGGGCATTTAGTGTCGGAGCTGATCTAAAAGAGCGCAAGACGTTGACTACGGAACAAGTGAAACGAAATCTTTATAAAATTGGTGAAGTCTTTACTACAATTGAAAATTTACCTCAACCTACTGTGGCTATGTTAAATGGATTCGCATTTGGTGGCGGTATGGAATTAGCACTCGCATGTGACTTCCGAATCGCTTCCGAAAAAAGTGTGATGGGTCTAACAGAAACGAGCCTTGCTATTATTCCAGGTGCAGGAGGAACACAACGACTCCCACGCTTGATAGGAGAATCAAAAGCACTCGAACTGATTCTTACAGCTAGAAAGTTATCAGCTAAAGAAGCGCTTGATTACGGACTTGTGACGAAAGTCAGCTCGGATTCTACGATTGTTGAAGAAACTGAAGCTTTCGTGATGTCGATATTAGCGAATGGCCCCATCGCCTTACAGCAAGCCAAGTTTGCTGTAAAAAATGGGATGAACGCAGATTTACAGACAGGTCTACAAATTGAACGCAAAGCTTACGAGCTTACGATTCCAACGGAAGACCGTGTAGAAGCCTTAATCGCTTTCGGTGAAAAACGGAAACCTCAGTTTAAAGGAAAATAAAAAGACGTCCAGCCGTTTAAGCTGGACGTTTCTTTATTTTATAGATACTCGTTGAACCATCCAATGATTTGCTCTAGACGTTCTTTACGTAAGTTTGGAAGTCCTGTTCGAGACAAGTTGTGGTCAGCTTGTGGGAAGCGGACAAACTCTACTTCTTTCCCCATGCGCTTGAGCGTAATATACAACTGTTGTGCTTGCTCGATTGGACAACGTAAGTCGTCCTCTCCGTGCAATATGAGGAGTGGCGTCTTCACTTGTGCTGCATATTTGAGAGGTGAGTGATCCCATAGCTTGTCGATATCATTCATATCGCTTTGAATCTGCCATTCCGTGAAGTAATAGCCAATATCAGATACTCCGTAGAAACTGATCCAGTTTGAAATGGAACGTTGAGTCACGGCCGCTTTAAATCGGTCCGTGTGTCCTACGATCCAGTTCGTCATGAACCCTCCATAGGAACCTCCTGTCACGCCCAAACGATCGGCATCGATCCAGTCATATTGTTTTATAGCATAATCTACTGCTGCCATGATATCTAAATAATCATTACCACCGTAGTCTCCACGCACTGCGTCAACAAACTCTTGACTATAGCTGTGACTGCCTCGTGGATTCACGTACAGGACTCCAACGCCTTGTGCAGCAAGAAGCTGCATCTCATGGAAGAACGTATTAGCGTAAAATGCGTGAGGTCCACCATGGATATTCGTGACTAAAGGAACTTTCCCTTCTGCCGCTTCTACTGGTTTGATGATCCAACCGTGAACGTCCCAACCTTTTGGCCCTTTGAATACAATCGCTTCTGGCGCAATCAAGTCTCGCGAAGCTACGTACTCTTCATTATGATGCGACAACAAAGTACGTTCTCCTGTAGTCACGCTTTGCACAAACAGTTCTCCGGGGAATGTCGGATCGCTGACTGTGATAGCTAGTTTCGAGCCATCCGGTGTCACATCATATCCGTAAACATGTTCCCCTTCTTGTGTCACTGGATACAGTTCGCCTTCTAGGCTTGCAAAGTATACTCGCACGTCTCCGTATGTCGACACTTGGAAGTATAAGTGGTCATGCTCCGTCCATACGACTGCAGGTGCACTTGCCCCTTGCTGGATATCTGCCACCACATAATCTCCTACCGGTGCATCAAGGCCCTCTGTTAACGACTGAACTTGTTCCGTTTTAAAGTTGTAAACATAGAGTTGACTGTGAGTAGCATTCTCAAAAGTACGAGTGGCGCCGACAAACGCTAAATGGTCTCCAGACGGACAGAATGCAGCTCCACCGTAATAACCTGGCTCGAGTGAAAGAGTTTTGGATGACTTCGACTCGATATCGACTACCGTGAGATCGGATTCAAAAACGTCATCATTCTCTAATGGCGATGTAGAGGTAACGATTTGTTTACCGTTTGGAGATACGGCATGTACTTGTTGATGATCATTGTCTGATGACCATCTTTCAAAAGTGCCTGCCTCCACTTCTACGACTCCAATTTGAGAAAAACGGTCTTGTTTTACTAACCCACTACCATCTTGAATATATTTCATCTTGCCTGCTTTATACGGCTTTGGAAACTCCTCTTTCTTATCTTCTTGCTTCTCCCAACCAGTCTCATTATGATAGCTAGCTGTAAACCAAATCTTTTCTTCTGTTGGATGCCATACATAAGAGGATACTCCATAAGGTAGTTCCATGACTTGTTTAGCTTCTCCCCCGTTTACTGGAAGGATGTATAATTGATTGCCTTCATCACGAGTCGATAAGAAAGATAAATAACTTCCTTCAGGCGACCATTTGATAGAAGAGATACGTTCTTTGCGTGTCGTCCATTTGTTCTCTTTCTTAGTTTCTTCGTCCACCACATAAATACTGCTTTCGTATGTATTCTTTTTAGAATCAATTGATGTTTTTACATACGCGACCTGGACACCATTTGGATGCCAAATTGGAGTTGTAACGGAATGAATCTGTTCGATATCGGATATAGTAACTTTTTCTTTTTTCATGGTGATGCCTCCCAATTATTTCGACTATCAAAATACCTTTTCAGTATACTGTAATTTATGCAAATAGCCAAACTATTCACAATAAGACCCTTTTCTCTATGAGAGAAAAGGGTCTTTGGTTATACAGATTGTTCTTTTAGAGTTCTGCGTAAAATCTTACCTGTAGTATTTTTCGGTAATTCTTCTAATACTTCAATACGAGTCGGCACTTTGTATTTAGCTAACTTCTCCCGGCAGAAGGATTGAATTTCTTCAGTCGATAAAGTTGCATCTTTTAAAACAACAAACGCTAACACTTGCTCTCCAAAGTTCGGGTCTGGAACGCCGACAACGGCTGCTTCCAAAATCCCTGGATGCGCAAATAGCACTTCTTCTACTTCTCGTGGATACACGTTATAGCCACCCACTATGATCATGTCTTTTTTGCGATCGACAATATAGAAATAGCCTTCTTCGTCCTTTTTAGCTAAGTCCCCTGTGTACAACCAGCCGTCACGAATAGCATTTGCAGTTTCTTCAGGCATTTTGTAGTAGCCTTTCATCACGTTAGGACCACGTACAATCAGTTCTCCAACTTCACCAATAGGAAGTTCTTCACCTAGCTCGTTAACGATTTTATTCTCGACATTGATGATCGACGTACCAATAGAACCTGCTTTGCGTTCACGATCGAGTGGGTTAAAGCAAGTTACAGGAGACGCTTCTGAAAGCCCGTAACCCTCTGAAATTCGCACGTTGAACTTGTCTTCGAAATTATGAAGAAGCGCAACTGGTAAAGAGGATCCGCCTGAAATAGCAAGGCGAACCGTTGAAAAGTCCTCAGGGTTTGCATCTGGGTATTGGTATAAGAAGTTGTACATAGTTGGGACACCTGCAAATACTGTAGCTTGCTGCTCTTTCGCCACTGTGAACACATCTCCTGGAGAAAACTTTGGCACAAGAAGAATCGTAGCACCTGTCACTAAAGGAGCGTTGACGACTACTGTCAATGCGAATACGTGAAAGACCGGTAACGTAGCAAGGACACGATCATCTGGTGAGAACCCTAAGTATTCAGCTACATCTCTTGCATTTGAGAAGATGTTCTCGAACGTTAACATAGCACCTTTTGGATGACCTGTTGTTCCTGAAGTATATAAGATGACTGCCGTATCGTGATCCTCTACCTCCACAGGCTCAACAGCTTGACCTTGATGAACTAATACTGAAAACGGTTTCACTTTTGACTGCAGATCACTTGGAAGTGCTCGTAGTTTGTCAGCCGTCTCCGCAGCAGTTTCACAAATAACATACTGTTCTACTTTAGGGAATGCACCGGCTGCACGTTCAACTAGTGGCAATAGGAGATCCAGTGCCACGACTACCTTAGCATCACTGTTTTTGATGATATACGAAATCTCATCTGGTGTATAAATAGGGTTGATTGGAACCGCTGTTGCTCCGATACGCATTGTAGCGTAGAGCGAGATTAAAAAATGTGGTGTGTTGCCTAATAAAAATGCAACATTGTCTCCTTTTGCTACGCCAAGCGATTGAAGAGCTCCGGCAAACTTTGCAACGGTTCCTTCGAATTCTGCGTAACTCGTGTCTTTCCCCATAAAATTGTAAGCAGCTTTTGTTGGATTTTGAGCAGCCTGTTGCTGCACGCGTTGAACTAAACTCATACGATACCCCTTTCAAAATTGAATGAATAGTCATTCATTTCATACAACTTATTTTACTAGATATTCTGGGGAAACGCAATGCTTCAATTAGATGTGGAAGGCGTTCGCTCAGAAATGCTTCGGAAATCAGGCGCTCCAATTGAGGCGCTCTTTGCCTCGGTTGGAGTGAATGATTTGTGAATGTATTTCTAACGCCTGCAACTCGATTACTCCAGATGTGGAAGGCGTTCGCTCAGAAATGCTTCGGAAATCAGGCGCTCCAATTGAGGCGCTCTTTGCCTCGGTTGGAGTGAATGATTTGTGAATGTATTTCTAACGCCTGCAACTCGATTCCAATTAGATGTGGAGCCAACTGTCTTAGTAATAAGGTATTCCCCATCAAAAAACCCATCTTCACCGAAGCGAAAATGGGTTTGAACGTAGTATGGAAATACTTTAGTTAAGTGATTATTACATTAAGTACTTTCATTATGACATTAAGTCCGCCCACTATGACATTAACTGGCTTCATTATGACATTAACTTCACCCATTTTGACATTAGTCGCTTTATGGAAACCAATATCATCCTGTATGAAGCTGGAGATGCGCAAAATAACGCCAGCGAATCAAGAAATAATAAACTGCCTGGATACAAGTAAAGGCACCTAGAACAATCAGCATCTCCATCGCAATAGACATCGCTGCAATATCTACCCACACAGCTTGTAAAAATAAGAACGAGAACGTGGCATGTAGCATGGCAAGTCCCCATGGTAAAAAGAATTGAGGATATAACTGTCTATTCGCGATCCGTCGCAGTTCTTGATTAGTCAGACCCATGTGGCGAAGTACTTCAAATTGACGCCGATCTTTTTCAAGATTGGTATAAAACTTAAAGTAAATGAAACTTCCGGCCGCTAAAATCAATACAGCTGCCACCAGCAGCCCCGTAACTAACAGCAAAGAGAAAGTGGAACTGATATAACTGTAATTGAGTCCTGGATTATCAAAATAAAACGGGAGCTTTTCATCACCTTCATAAGAAGCGATCATTTCTCGGTCTAGTGTCAATCCCACCTTATCTGTCCGTAACCAATCGGGTACATGAAAGGCAAAAATAGTCGTCACACTAGACGCCCAATCACCATACAAATAGGGGTTCACGACGCGCTCAAAGTCTTCATCAGACAAGACATAGGCGGGTCCATCAAAAGCGGCCTCTGGTAACGGGAAGTATTGATAGCCTTCATCTACATGAAAATAGATCGTGTTTTCTCTAAGATGAATGAGTTGCTCTTGACCGTCTTCAACTTCTTGGCCAAATCGCATTCCTTCCCCCGGTTCTAAATCAATCAGGGGCTCTTTCAAAACGGCCGCTATCGTATTGATATCCGTTTCTCGCAAAAGCTGTACCGGTCGATTCGTAGCAGCGGAAGTCTGTTTAGTGACAGGTGCAGTGAGTAACGTATACGTTAAATTCTCTTTGTAGAAATCACTGGTGAGTTGATCGATATGAGTGGCTTCATAGGGATTTCCAGACTCACTTACATAAAGAACACTGATAGGATTGATTTCCCGATACTGATTGGCAAAACTCGTTAGTGATGCCACCACTCCTACCGAAATAATGGCCAGAGTAGACACCATAGTGACGATGAAATACATCCGTGCATTTTCACGAATTTTCTCGATGGCGTCTGAAAAGGTCACGATTCGTAACGAACGCCAATAGAGCTGTTTATTTCGTTGGAGTGCATGAATTAAGTAAAGCATTCCGTCTTTAAAGAAGTAATAGCTCCCTGCTATTGCACAAAGGATAATGACTGGCGACCACCACACGTTCATCCGGTAAAGACAGTAAAGAACCAGCCCATACGCAACTACCAGTAGTGCAAAAGACAAAAAGGCACCAACTTTAGAATAGTGCGCCGTTTCGCTAGATTGCTTGGCTCCAGACAAAAGCTGAATAATGGCACTTTGACGTATAAAGATGGAACCTGCAATCGAAATGACGATAAATAATGTGGTAAATACAACAGCAGTTAACAAAAATGGTTCCGGACTAAAATATAAAGGTAGTGTATCTAATACAAGCATCGCTCGGATGACCATAAAGAACAGCTTCGTAAAGATATAGCCAAAAAAGATTCCTGTCGCTAAAGCAACGACTCCTAAAATCATCGTTTCAATAAAGATTAATCGCTGCAATTGACTGCGGTCCATGCCAAGCTGTTGAAGAATACCAAACTCTTTCGAACGAGCCTGTAAGAAAGCGCTCAATGAGTACAACAAGAAGAACAACGTAAAAATCACTAACACTACGTCTGCAGCAGCCATTCCCATGAACGCAATATCTTGAATAAATTGATTTTCAATAGATGGATGAAACAGGAGCATTGAGTAAATGAAAAAGACCATAACTGAGAAACTGCTCGCCATAAAATAGGCTGCATACACTCGGCGGTTACGAATTACATTACGATAAGCGAACTGTAGAAAGGTCATTTACGTTCCCTCCAAGCAACGACAGCAAATTCAGGATCCGCTGGAAGAAAGTTTGACGCAAATCTTCTTTGTAGATCTCATTAAAGTATTCTCCATCTTTGATAAACAACACACGGTCACAATAACTTGCAGCAATCGGATCATGTGTCACCATGACAATAGTCGTCGTCCGTTCACGATTAATTTTGGTTAACAATTCAAGAACATCTTTAGATGCTTTGGAATCTAGATTTCCTGTAGGTTCATCTGCGAGAACTAGCTGCGGTTGATGAATCAGAGCACGACCAATTGCTGTTCTTTGAGCTTGTCCACCTGACAGTTCATGAGGAAAGTGATTCCGCACCTGTTCTAAATGAAGATCTTGAATCAAACGATCCACTCGTTCTTTCATCTCATCCACTGGCTGATTGGCAAGCGTTAGTGGAAGGACCATATTTTCTTCAACTGTCAATGCAGGCAACAGATTAAAGTCTTGAAAGACAAATCCAAGCTGCTCTCTTCGAAAAATGGCAGCCTGTCTTGCTGATAGTGTCTGCGGATTTTGATTATTAATTGTAAGAGATCCTGAAGTTGGCTGATCGATAGTCGATAAGAGATTTAATAGCGTCGTCTTTCCAGAGCCTGACGGACCCATAATAGCTAAAAACTCTCCTTGCTCCACTTCAAATGACAGTTGATTGATTGCAGAATGAGCCACTTTCCCATCATATATTTTTGTGATGTGATCTGCTGTAACAATGGCCATAACTCACTCGCCTACCTTTTCAAATTCTATAAATGACAACGAGACCGTTGTCCCTCTTCCAACTTCAGACTCTATTGCTAAAGTGTGTCCCAGTTTCTGAGACACTTCTTGAGCAATATAAAGCCCCATGCCTGTTGACTCCCCGGTCTTCCTTCCGTTTTCCCCTGTAAAGAAAGCTCGAGTAACGCGCTTGATATCGCTTTTTGGAATTCCAATTCCTTCATCTCGTACAGAGAGTGTACACCCACTTTCGCTACAATCGGATGTAATCCAAATCTTTGATTGCGGTGTAAATGAATATTTTACGGCATTTGTGATAAATTGAGAGATAATGAACTGAATCCATTTGCGGTCAGTCGACACTACTAAACTCGGATCCACTTCCACAACAGGGAACACTTGCCGCTTAATAAACAAGCGTTTGTTTTCATTGACGATAGTACTAACAAGTTCTTTTAAGTTCACTTTTTCAATGCGAAGATCTTCTTCAAACGTATCCAGTCTCGCATTCATGAGAACCGCTTCTAGAGCCCTCTTGATTCGTTCAATCTCTTCAGAAACCGATTGACTGTCGAGTTTTTCATCTTGTTGGAGCATCAAATCGATGACCGCAATTGGCGTCTTCATTTGATGCACCCAGCCGTTCATGAACTGAAGATGTCGTTTTTGTGCCGCATAGAGGCGCTGCACTTCTTGCTGATACACTTTATACAATTGTTGCAAGTACAGATGCTCTTGTTGCTGCTCCGGCGAAGGATACATCTTTTCTAGTAAATCTTCCATCGCTTTTGGCGGTGTCAAAATTCGTTTGTAGTATTTATACTTCCGTAGATACAAATAGAAATGGATGACTACTGTGAGAATCGTCGACAAGACGACCACATAAATCACAGTATTCACCGACCGAAATCCGTCCAACACAAAAATTAACGAGCAGAGCAACGAAATAAAGACAGGGAACAGTAATGAGATAGTGTGTTCGCGAATAAATAACCGAATCACTAAGCTTCCTCCGGATGCAGAAGAAAACGATACCCCGCCCCACGAACGGTTTCAATAGAAGAAAGGATTTCGTAATCTTGTAGTTTTTTTCGAACACGTGTCATATTGACATTCAACGTATTCTCGTCGACAAAGGATTGATCGTCCCATAATTCTTCAAGAAGCTGTTCGCGTGAGACCACTTTAGGATGCTGACTAAACAACAGTTCCAAAATGACACACTCTTTTTTCTGAAGTGGAATCAGAGTTCCCCGACTCTCAAGTTCTAAGCGTTCCATATACAAGGTGTGTTTCCCAAGCTTAACCGTCCGCTCTTCTTGCTTCAATGCGTATTCACCAAAACTTCTGCGGATGTGGCTCTTTATTTTAGCTAAGACGATTTCATAATGAAATGGTTTCGTGATGTAATCGTCTCCTCCATTTTCAATAGCAAAGACTTGATCCATCTCCGAGGTTCTAGCAGATACAAAAATGATCGGACATGTCGTCACCTGACGGAGCTCTCGACACCAAAAATAGCCGTCATATGTAGGCAAGTTGATATCGAGAAGAATTAAGTGAGGGTCCCATTCCTGTGCCTCTTTAGAAATCGAATCAAAATCTTCCACGATTTTGGTATCGTATTGATACTTCGCAAGCATTCCTGCAAGCATCTCTGCAATTTTTTGGTCATCTTCTACAATATAAATCCGGTGCTTGTCCATCCAATCCCCCCTTTTATAAAAAAAGCCCTCTCTTAAGGAGAGAGCGTTAAAACGTTATTCTGCATATTAATAGATAAGAGATAAAAAGTCTTCGCGTGTCACGCCACCAAAATACGTTGGGATGTCAATGTCCGCTAGTGCTTCGTCGATAGCAGTGCGTGAATAGTCGACACCAATCAGACGTTTTTCCACATCTACCATGTCTCCCACACCAAAGAAGTCTCCAAATATCGCTGCTTCTTCAATCTTCCCTTTGCTCACTTGTAGCTTCAAATCGATGGATCCTGCAGGGAAACGGTGAGAGTGATCCAAGTTAAACTTAGGTGATTTTCCGAAGTTCCAATCCCACGTCTGATATCGTTTTTCAGATAGTTTGTGGATGTTTTCCCAGTCCTGCTCTGTTAATTCGTAATACTCAATGTTATCGGCGCCATTAAAAATAGAGACCAGAAGTGCTTGCTTAAACTCTTCAATGCTCATCGGTTCATCCAGGAACTCAGAGATATTGGCAACACGGCTGCGAATCGACTTGATTCCTTTGGATTCGATTTTATCTTTACGCACTTTTAATGCAGAAACAACAGCATCCATCTCTGAATTAAAAAGTAACGTACCATGGCTGAACATGCGCCCCTTCGTAGAGAACTGCGCGTTTCCTGAAATCTTTCTGCCTTCAGCAAGAATATCGTTTCGGCCGCTTAATTCCGCGTCAATACCCATCTCTTTTAATGCATCGACGATTGGCTGCGTAAACTTTTTAAAGTTACGGAAGCTTTCGCCGTCATCTTTTGTAATAAAGCTAAAGTTTAAGTTCCCAAGGTCATGGTATACAGCACCTCCACCAGAAAGACGGCGAACTGGAATGATCCCATTTGCCTCGACAAAGTCTGTGTTGATTTCTTCAATTGTATTTTGATTCCGTCCAATGATGATGGAAGGTTGATTGATATAGAACAGGAAGAATGAGTCCTTTTCCACGTCCATAGTGGTTAGTGCATATTCTTCAATTGCTAGATTAATTCGCGGATCTGTGATTCCTTTATTATCAATAAATAACATCTTCAAAACTCCCTTCACGACTATTTTACATGATTCTTAAAGTTTTGGGTTGACAAAGTATCCTGTGTTATATTACACTTCATACAAGTTAAACAGTTATATAACAGATGGAGGTGGACTAGATGATTGAAAACGTTGTAGAATATTTCCGTAACTTACCTGCAAAGCAATGTGCAACTTGTGGTGAAAAAATGGAAGAGATGCACGAATGCTATCAAGACCAGTGTGATACATGTAGCTCACAAGCCTAAAGGAGATTTACAAAAATGAATAGAAAAAAGTAACCGGGTTCCCTATACGACTAGTGGAAACCCGGTTTTTATTTTATTTATGGTCCATTCCATGATCCATAGAGTCTGATGAATCATCTTCAAGCACTTTTGATAAATTCGGATCTCCCACGACAAACTTCACTTTCGGCATTACATGCATTCCTCTGGCTGTTGTGTGAGCGAACATGTAATAAACACCTTCTTTGTCGAATGTATGCATAGCCTGGTAGACGCCATCTTCCGTAAGTTCAGCTTCTAGCATGGTGCCTTCTTCTCGCAGTCCGGATTCCCATACTTCAAATTTCACTTCATCTGCATCTTCCACAGCTTCTCCTTCTTGAGTAACACGTGCAGCAAGTTCTACTTCCTCGCCTGGCTGCAGACTCTCATCTGTAAGTACTTCAACTTCTACAGGCTCTAAAGAAGGATCTTGCTGGTGCATGTCATGTTGTGAAGACGCTTCATTTGTACAACCTGCTAATACTGTTACTACCGCCAAAGCGGCTAACCATTTTTTCATTGTCTACTCTTCCTTCCATAATGGGAGTGCAATTTGGATACGCGTTCCTCCAGTTTCTGCACTTTCTATTGTTAATGTTCCGTTTGAAGCTTCCACAAAATTTTGAACGATTGTGAGTCCAAGTCCTGATCCGCCATCATCACGTGAACGCGCTTTATTCACACGGTAGAACCGTTCTGTCACATGTGGAAGATGTTCTGCCGGAATGCCTGGTCCTTCGTCTTCAATCTCGAATACAGCGAACTCACTTTGTTCTTTCAGACGAATGTAAATTGCTTTCTCAGAAGGGCTATAGTTGACCGCATTGTCTAAGACGTTCAATAGCATTTGAAGTACCGCTGCTTCATCAGCCCAAATGATCAACGAGTCATCTGCGTTGACTAGTGTGGTCATCTGCTTTTCTTGAATACGAGGTTGCATGATTTTTAGCGCCTGCTGAATGAGATCAGATGCCACTAATGGCTGTGGATGAAGGGATACATCCTCATCCCGAGCGACAAACAACAAATCTTCCGTCAACTTTTTCATGCGCTCTGCTTCAGATGAAAGCAGACTGAAAACTTCTGGATAACTACTTTTTGGTAGAATGCCACGCTCCAATGAATGACTATAGCCAACAATAGAACTCAGTGGTGTCCGAAGTTCATGAGACACGATCGCTAAGAACTCTTTTTTCCTAGTATCTTCGCTCTCAACGGCTTCTGCCATTCGGTTAAATGCTTGACTGAGCTGACCGATTTCATCCGTCTGTCCTGCCTGAACCCGCGCTGTGTAATCTCCTTTTTCAAAACTTTCCGTTGCCTGTTGCAAGTCTTTTAAAGGTCTAAGCACAGAGTGCAAGATTACGCGACTAAGTAGTGCGAAGAAAATAAACAGAAATCCCCCACTAACGCCTACTAGCAACAAGTGCCCTTGCAAAAAGTTCAGGATAGGAGAAAGCGGGACATAACTGTAAAGAATCCCATTTAAGCGTTCGTCTTTTACAATAGGTGTGATAACGCTCAACACATCTCGATCAAATCGAGATTCATAGCCTCGCTTCACCAAGACTTCCCCATTCACTAATCGTTGTCTGTCTTCACCGCTAATTAAAGCATTGTAGTTAATCTCAAAAGGCAGACATGCACTCAGCTCACGAGGATTTTGGACCGCAAAGATTTCACTTGTAGAGTACACATTGTACGCATCAACTGCTTCAATCAATTCAGGTGAGACTTCCCCACCTGCTTGCATGACAAAGTTCTCAGCTTGTTGTTCAAGTGTAGCTTGGACTTCCTGCACATAAATCGATTCATAAAAATAATAAGATAATAACGTGATAATGGTGATGATCAGTGCGATCGCCGCCACAAAAATCAACCATACTTTTGTGGTGAGACGATTCATGACAGGACCTCAAACTTATAGCCGATTCCCCACACGGTATGAATATACTGGTCCGCAGGAGGTCCGAGCTTAATTCGTAACGTCTTGATATGCGTATCTACAGTCCGCGTCGTGCCTTCGTAGTGCTCTCCCCAAATATGGGCAAGAAGTTCTTCACGGCTGAATGCACGTCCTTCACTTCGCATGAGAAGCGAAAGAAGTTCAAGCTCTTTTAACGTCACTTGCACTTTTTTACCAGCGACCACAACGCTTCGTGCACTCAGATTTATAGTCAACACACCACGCGTCATCTCAGATAGAGGTACTTGCAATTTTTGAGATCGCTTTAGTATGGCTTGTATCCGCGCATGCAATTCCTCACTATCAAATGGTTTTGTCACATAATCATCGACTCCAGCTTCAAAACCTTTCAGCTTGGAATCTCGGTCATCTAGTGCGGTCACAAACAGGATGGGCACTTCAGATCCACTACGAATCGCTTCACTTAGTGCAAAGCCATCCATCTCAGGCATCATGCCGTCCACTAAAATCAGATCTACGACTACTGTCTGCAGCGTATGAAGAGCTTCTTTACCTGAAGCAACCGTCACGACATGATAGCCTTTTTGGCTCAACTGGAGGTCGAGTAAACGACGCATCGAATATTCATCATCGACTACTAATATAGTGGTCATTTGGTCGCCTCCCGAATAAGTAGCTGCAGCGGACCGTCTCCGGTCTTCGCTTCATCCACCACTTGCATATCTACGATCTTATAAAGTGTATCATCGTCATATCCTGCCACATAGAGTGCTTGATCTGTAGCACCTAGAGTAAACGGGTTAGAAGCCACAGTCAGAACGTCTGTAACTGCATCTTCATTCAACTGATAGAGTTGATTGCTACCATGACTGAGAACATACAACAATTCGTTCTGTTCTGTAAAAGCAATAGGCATCATCGGCATATCTATACTAGTAACAGCAGTGCCTGTTGCTCTATTAAGTACCTGTGTCTCGGAGTTAACGGTTGCCCCACTGCCATGCCCTCCAATATATAACGAATCGGAAGTAGCATAAATCCCTTGAGATGCCTTAGCGACTTCAAACTGTTCGATTTCTTCAAACGTGGATTGATCGATGACGGAAACATGGGAGTCTTGGTAGTTCACAACATACAACAACTCATCAAAAGAAGTCATCGACATTGGATAGTCTCCTGTTTGTATAGAGCCTGCTTCTTCTAAATCAAGCGTAAACCGTTTCACTGTATTTGTCACACTGTTTGCCAGATAGATGCCTGTCTCGTCGACATAAGCAGAGACGACGCCTTCTTCCACAGATAGGTCTCCTACCGGTCGTCCTGTAGTTAAATCGTAAACGGTGGCTTGCCCAAGTCCGTAGCCATATAACAGGATTTTATCATCCTTTAGTAGTGCCATTCCTGTATAAGGTTCCTCAAACCTCCACTGTCCTTGCTCTTTGAAATCTTCTGTATAAAAAGAGAGTGTGGTATCGAGTTGACTATAGACGAGCAGCTGAGGACTATCGCCTTCCCTTACAGCATCAAAATGAGGAGTGCAGCCTGCCAGCAAGAGAACTCCCACCCCTATAATCCATCGCTTCATTGTGTCACCTCTTCTCCTTAAGTGTATGAGAGATCTGTGAAAAATGTTTGAAATCCTCTTGAACATTTCGAAACAAAAACCACATCCTATGACAGATGTGGTTTCAAATACGCAATCACTTGATCTTTAGCACGAATAGCTTGATCGATGCAGTCCGGAAGACCTGAGCCTTCAAAGGAAGCACCCGCGAGCTGTACCATAGGGAACTGCTCTGCGAGTTCTTGACGTGCTTTTTGCAGTCGTTCTTTATGACCCACTAAATACTGGGGCATCGCTTTTTGATAGCGTGTCACGACAGTGAATTCAGGATCTCCTGTGATTTGAATCACTTTTCTAAGATCATTCAACACAATTTTTTCAATCTCATGGTCTGGAAGCTCGACAATAGATTCATCGCCGGACTTTCCAACAAAGCTTCGAAGAAGGACTTTGCCATCAGGAGACGTAGTCGGCCACTTTTTATTAACCCACGTGCATGCCGAAATCGCATAATCACTTTTGCGAGAGACCAAAAACCCAGTTCCCTCTTTTTCTTGATTCACTTGAGATTTTGAGAATGCCATTGCAACTGTCGCAACCGAAGATAGAGGTACTTCCTCAAAGTGTTGTAAAATACCATGTTCTTCAAAAATCTCAGCTGTCTGATGATGCAGTGTTGTAAATATGGCACTGTCTACATCCAACGATTCACCAGAAGTGAAGACTAAACGAAGACGGTTTTCTGGTAACTTCTGCACCGTCTCTAATTTCGTGCCTTTAGATACTGTCACATCCGGAATGGCTTCTTCCAACGCTTCCACTATGGTCTGCAGACCACTTGAGAACGTTTGAAAAATACCTTGCGGTTTTCGGTTTGCTGCTTGTGGAGTCGAGCTTGCAGGACGTGTCTTTTTCATTCCGAGCATCAGGCTGCGGTGCTTTTTCTCCACTTCATAGAACTGTGGAAACGTAGCATGCAGACTTAATTTATCGATGTCTCCTGAGTAAATTCCAGCAAGTAGCGGTTCTACTAAGTTTTCCACAACCTCTGCTCCAAATCGTCGACGGAAAAATGTACCAAGCGGTTGATCCTCGTCGATCCCGGAACGAGCCATGACAAGGTCTCCTGCAGCACGTAATTTTCCACTCCATGAAAACAGACCTGTTGTGACAAAAGGTTTCCATTCTGTAGGAATTCCCATGATGGAACCACCAGGAATCGGATGTAACTGATCATTTACCAATACGAAAGATTGACCTGTCGCATTATGGACCAGTTGGTCATCGATTCCAAGTTCTTTTGCGAGAACGCCCATACTCTTCTTACGTTCTAAGAAAGAGTCTGGGCCTCGCTCTATAATAAAGCCATCTTTTCGAAGAGTTTGGATCTTTCCACCTAAACGTGAACTGGCTTCAATCAGATATATATCGATTGGTAAGTTTTCTTCACGGCACTGCTTTTGCAGATAATAGGCTGCTGATAGACCCGTAATTCCTCCACCAATGATGGCTACTTTTTTTCTGTTCTCCGCCATTACGTTCATCTCTTCCTATTTCAGTTTTACTTTGACAGTACTTTGTTTATGGCATCCACAGCTGCTTCAATAAATAAAGGATCTGTGTTTGGCATCGCTGGTCGGTAATAGTTGGCATCTAGACGATCACAGACAATCTTACATTCGTAATCGTTATCGTAAAGGACCTCTAAGTGATCTGCCACAAACCCTACTGGAGTGTAAACAAAGCTACGGTATCCTTTTTTCTCATAAAGTTCTTCAGTTAGATCTTGAACATCCGGACCAATCCAAGGCTCTGGAGTCTGGCCAGCACTTTGCCAGCCCACTTCAACGTTTTCAACACCTGTTGCTTGTTGGATCAAGTGTGCTGTTTCTTTTAACTGCTCTGCATACGGATCTCCGTTAGCTAGAATTTTTTCTGGTAAGGAGTGTGCAGATACTACAAGTACAGCTTTTGCACGTTCTTCGTCTGACATAGCATTGAATGTGTTTGAGATTTCACGGTTCCAGTACTCGATGAATTTCGGCTCATTGTACCAGCTTTCCACGGATTTGATTTCAATTCCGTATTTAGCCGCTTCTTCTTTAGCACGTCCATTGTATGACTTGATAGAGAATGTAGAGAAGTGTGGAGCTAGCACGATAGAGACAGCTTCTTTGATTCCATCTTTCGCCATCGCTTCTACAGCATCTTCAACGAATGGTTCAATGTGTTTTAAACCGATATATAACACATACTCTACTTCGTCTTGAGAGCTGTTCATTTTTTCATGGATTGCTTTTGCTTGATCTTCAGTAATTTTCGCTAATGGAGAGATTCCTCCAATAGCACGGTAACGGTCTGTTAAATCTTGAAGTGCTTCTTCGCTTGGCTTGCGGCCATGGCGAATATGCGTATAATAACGCTCAATATCTGCTTCTGTATAAGGCGTACCATACGCCATTACGAGTAATCCAACTTTTTTCTTCATCAAAAGACACCTCAATTCGATTTTTGGGAAATCAGTTCACGACTATATGTGTGGACTAGGTCTGTCAATCGTTTCAATACATCTGGATCCACTTCTGGGAATACACCATGTCCCAAGTTAAAAATGTGACCTGGATGAGCAACCCCTTGCTCGACAATCCGTTTTGCTCGTTTTTCAATTTCATCCCAAGAGCCGATCAAGTACGATGGGTCTAGGTTACCTTGTACGGTTTTTGTGATGCCACGCTGACGCGCTTCTTCAATAGACAATCTCCAGTCAAGCCCTACAACATCAACTGGTAGGTCGTGCCATTCGTTAGCCAAGTGACTTGCGCCAACTCCAAATGTAATTAGTGGAACACCTGTTTCACGGAGTTCAGAGAAGATACGTGTCATGATTGGTTTAATATAAATACGGTAGTCTTCTACATTCAACGCTCCGACCCAAGAGTCGAAGATTTGAATAGCACTTGCACCTCCTTGAACTTGCGCTTTAATATCTGTGATGATCATATCTGCTAGTTTGTCCATTAGAGCAAACCAAGCTTGCGGTTCACTGACCATGAAAGCTTTTGTTTTGTTATAGCTCTTTGAAGGACCGCCTTCAATCATGTAACTTGCCAATGTGAACGGCGCACCCGCAAAACCGATCAATGGCACAGTCAATTGTTCCTTCGTCAAAATCTTGATCGTCTCTAATACGAAAGGAACGTGTTCTTCTGGATTGAACTCTTGAAGCTTCTCTACGTCCGCTACGGAACGAATTGGATTCGAAATAACAGGACCGATTCCTGCTTTGATCTTCACGTCCACACCCATACCAGGTAGAGGCGTTACGATATCTTTGTAAAGAATTGCCGCATCCACGTTGTAGTTATCTACAGGAAGCTTCGTTACATACGCACATAGCTCTGGCTGATGCGTAATCTCTTCTAATGAATACTTTTTCTTAATTTCACGATATTCTGGCTGAGAACGTCCAGCCTGGCGCATAAACCACACAGGAGTATGTTCCACTTGCTGTCCTCGTGCTGCACGTAACAGCGTATCATTCTTTATTTTCATGGTAGTCTACCCTTCCCTACACAATTAGTCTATCTATTACTTTAGAACTTCTCTCATCTATTGTATAGATTACAAAGCAAATTGTCATAGAATTGCCTTTCTATGAGTAGGAAAGTGTTTTCAAATTGTGAACAATGGGAAATACTTAAAGTAACAAGTAGAGGAGGCCATATTTATGAGCTATTTATATACCACATCCGGTACACCGGAATTTATGAAACAGTTACAAGAAAAATACAGCACAGAAAACATGCACGTTCTCTATGGATCTAATGGAACCATTCTGTTACACGAGAGTTCCGGCAAAACAAAGTTTCAAACACCAAGGTCCTATGCTGTACTTGCCTCACATGGACACTTCCAAGATGAAGGCTATTTTTACTTCTATCACATCCCAATTACAGACGAAGGGCGTCCAGTATTTGAGCATGAAGCACAGGAAATGATGAATGCACTATCTAGTGAACCTGGATTGTTCGCCCTACGTATCTTACGACCAGTAAAGGCGGATACGTATTTGATTCTCTCGCAATGGTCAGGGCCATCTAGCTATAAACAGTGGGCAGATCGTCACTTAACTCCATTAGAAACACTCGCTTCCAAACAAAATATTTTCACGAGTGCGCCATACACACACACTTACCGTACCAAAAATGAAGAAGCAGCCGATTAATCCGGCTGCTTCTTTTTCCGTACAAAATACCATTCAATTGAAACGACCGCCGCTACTACAGCAACTACAATCAAAACAGGTTCATGGAAGAGACAAGCAACTACTGCCCCTAACACTAGTGGTGCATAACTTACCATTCTTGCAAACTTCATCACCACTTGTTGTTTAGATACTTCAGGCTGTGGATACAGCATATCCATTCTGAAAATCTGATTAAACAGCAGTCCTTGATGCGTCTGGATCGCTATTGCAAAAGAAAATACCACGAGTAGTCCTGCTACGACATAAGTAAATGACAGGAACGGCACTAGAGCCAGTAATACTGCTAGACGCAGCCACATGTAGAATAACTCGTCTTTTCGAACAAAACTTCTGGCAATCAAGAACTGGTGCATATTTTCTTTTGATAACAGTCCATCTAGCCACGCTCGTCTAGACACCTTGCTTCTGACATGCGGGACTTCTGTAAAGTAATTAGCGAATTGATAGAACCGTTGCATCCGCTGTTGCTCCATATCGATCATTCGATCAAACGGAAACGGAACATGTGATTTATTCAGCATGACAATATAATAGATGACCGCTACCACTCCAAATAATCCTGCAATGAACCAATTAGAGGAAAGAAAGAAGTAAAATGTACCAAATACTACTCCTATTCGAATCAGAAAGTCTAAGCCACTCACTTGATCATGAGCCCAGAACGCATAGAACTTGCTTCGCACATTCCAAATCGCTAACACAATGACTAGTAATGCGAGGCCAATTAGTATCGAGGAAGACAGCGCTCCGACTCGAGTCAGAAGTGGTATGGTGACAACCATTACAACTAGTGAACGGACTATGACAATAAGTTCAGACCAACGCAGTGCCGGTCGGAGATACGTTCGCATTTGTTGTTCCATTGGTAAAAAGAAATAGTGATCTGCTTGTTTCAGTAGCAACGCTGGCCGGTTTGGAACCACAATAAGTGTCAGTACAACTGCCGAAACCAGAAACGCAGGAAAGTCTTCTGGAGGTGCTTGTAACCACTGACTATAGGAATATCCAGCTGCACCAATGACGAAGAGCAGCACCACAGCGATGTGACCAGATATGATGAACTGCATATAGCGCTGTAGTTCTATAAAATAATTTTGGAACCTCTTGCCGTAAATAGAAGCTAAATTAGGCATAGTCAACTTCCTCTGTCATTGCAATATAAAGATCATCGAGTGTAGCTCCTGGCATGTGAAGCGCCTGACGCAAGTCCTCCATCGTCCCTGCTGCTCGGACCTTACCGTTATGAAGCAGGATCAGCTTGTCACAATATTTTTCTGCTGTCGTCAAAACGTGCGTTGTCATTAAAATACCTGCACCTTTTGATTTTCTCTCTTCAAGTTGAGCAAGAAGCGCTCGTATTGCGAGAGGGTCTAGTCCTACAAAAGGTTCGTCGATGATGTAAAGCGTAGGGTTTGCCATGAATGCTGACATGATCATCACCTTTTGCTTCATCCCCTTTGAAAAGTGGGTCGGAAACCATTTCATTCGCTTTTCCATTCGAAACTCTTGTAGCAGTTTGTCTACCCTTTGTTTGGCAGTCTGTTCATCAATGTTGTAAGCAAGAGCCATCAAATCTAAATGTTCTTGCAGTGTCAATTCTTCATATAATACGGGCGTCTCCGGAATGTACGTAAAGGATTTTCGGTAGGCATCCGGCGCACTCGCCAATGTTTGATTATTTATTGAAATCGTTCCTTCATGGGGGTTAAGTAATCCAATAATATGCTTGATCGTGGTACTCTTCCCTGCACCGTTTAATCCAATCAATCCGACAAGCTCACCAGGCTCGACCGAGAAAGACAAATCATGAATTACAGCTTTTTTTGAATATCCACCTGTAACGTGCTCTAACTTTAGTAAAGACATAGTAGTAGCCCCTTTCAACAATTAGTGTAGCACCTTAACGTAAAAAAATCTCGAACCATTAAGCCGTATGGTAAACTACTCATAATGAATCCTAAAGGAGTGACACCAGATGACAGAATGTATCTTTTGCAAATTGATTTCAGGCGATATTCCAAGTACCAAACTTTACGAAGACGAGCATGTATTTGTATTTATGGATATCATGCCATTAACAAAAGGCCATATCCTCGTGATTCCAAAATCACATAAAGAATCTGTCTATGATCTTTCTGAAGACGAAGCTGCAAATCTATTCCGCGTCGTCCCAAAACTTGCGACTGCTTTAAAAGAAACGTTCCACCCTGCTGGCATGAACTTGTTAAATAACAACGGAGCACCTGCGGGCCAAAGTGTCTTCCACTTCCATTTACATTTGATTCCTCGTTACGACGAAACTGACGGATTCAAGGCAACTTGGAGAACTAAAGAAAAAGACTATCCATTAGAAAAGATTCAAGAACTAGCGCAACAATTGTCAGAAAAATTATAAGCAGAACCATTGTCAATTTCATTAAATCCTGTATACTGAAAGACAAGCTTTCGCTTGTGGCAAAGAGTGCACACAAGGAAAGAACTAGTTGAGAAAAGCAGAGGAGAGAGTAAAATGAATACTAAAAATCTTGTACTATCCGCAATGTTACTAGGAATTGGAACGGTGTTATACCTTGTAATCCCACCTTTCTTAGGGAGTATGAAACCTGACTTCCTATTAACTATGATGTTTGTCGCTATTTTATTAACACCAAACTTAAAACATACAGTAGTGGTCGGTTTAGCTACTGGAATCTTATCCGGACTGTTTACTACATTCCCTGGAGGATTTTTACCGAATGTAATTGATAAAGTGCTAACATCTCTAGTGTTCTTTGCCGTTTTACTTGCTGTTCAAGCTCTCGGTAAAAAACTTGCTGCACAAGCAGTACTCACTGCATTAGGAACTGCCCTTTCTGGTGCCATCTTCTTAGCAAGTGCCATCTTCATCATGGGAGCAGAAGTTCCTTTCGGACAACTTTATCTTGCAGTTGTACTTCCTGCCATTGCAGTGAACACGGTAGCATTTATTGTGATCTATCCAATCGTCCGTCAGACTTTGAAGCGTTCAAGCCTTCGGACTTCAGTAGCCAACTAACTTACAAAGAAGCCTATCTTATAAAAAGATAGGCTTCTTTTTATATAGACGCTCTTGTCGATTCATGTTTAAATAAATACGCATGTTGGTATACTTGTAACAAATACATAGTGTGGAAAGTGGGGGTCCATATGGACAAAAGTCGTTTTGTTTGGGGACTGTTGACAGGTGCTACAGCAAGCGCCGTTGCTATTTTATTTACTGCTCCAAAAAGTGGTCACGAAGTGCGCTCACAAATACGAGCAACATCAACGACAATCAAACATGATCTCTCAGATGTAAAAGCTCAGTTCCAAGAAGTAAAAGCTTCTTTACAAAGCCTGATTACAACTGCTAAAGAAATTACTCCAGAGGCCGTTCAAGGAATCAAAGAAAGCGTCGATACTTGGCAAAAAGAAACAGCACCGATTCAAATGAAAATCCAACAAGATATTGAAGCCATTCAAAAATCGATGGATGAATTGCAACAAGCGCTTCCTAAGAAAACAACAAAAGTCAGTTAGACAGATACCTTGTGTATCTGTTTTTTTATTTTTATCGCAATAGTATTGTGGTCCCTATTTCCGTTTCTCCCCTTCCCTTGTTATACTAGAGAGTAGAAGTGTACAACGGACCTAACTACTATTCGAAAGGTGGCGAACCTTATGTCAGAAAATTATTCTCTAAAAGAAGCCATGATCTTTAGTCAACGTTTAGGGCAGCTCTCCAAAGCTCTATGGAAAGCGGTCGAAAAAGACTGGCAAACCTGGATCAAACCGTATGATTTGAATATCAACGAGCACCACATCCTATGGATTGCGTATCACTTAAAGGGTGCAACTATTTCCGACATTGCAAAATTTGGTGTGATGCACGTCTCAACGGCATTCAATTTCTCAAAAAAATTGGAGCAACGGGAACTCCTTGAATTTTCGAAACGAGATGACGATAAACGCAATACCTATGTCACCGTCACTGAAAAAGGCGCCAACCTATTAGAAGAAATGTATGAAAACTATCATAATACGTCTCACTCCGTCATCGAAGGCTCATTACCAATCAAAGCTATTTACGGTAGATTCCCTGAGTTCATGGACATGATGGCTGTGATACGGAACATTTATGGGGACGACTTTATGGATATCTTTGAACGCTCACTTTCAAATATCGAAAAAGAATTTGAATTTAATGAAAAAGATGAAAGCGCCATCAAATAATTTACAAATAACCACTTGATATTCTATTCAAAACGTCGTATTGTAGACTCTTGAACAATCAGTTTAGGAGTGTTAAACATGCAATGCTGGAAAAGCATTAATATAAAAAGACAATACGGCTATGACCGCTTGTTTTTAATTTCATCTTTTATTGTCTTTATGGTCTTCTCATTTACTTATATTGGCTTGTCTTTCTTCAGCGAAAGCGGCCGTTCTAGTGATTATTTTATTGGATTTGTCTTATCCTTTTTAGCAGTTTATCCAATTCACAAACTTTTGCACTATCTGCCTTTGTCTACATTAAAAGGCCGAGTACGCTTGAAACGTTATATGCATTTTCGCATCATCCCAATGTTTATGATCCGTATCTGTGAACCAATTGGTAAAGGTCGCTTCATTTTGGCTTTGTTAATGCCATTTATTGTGCTCTCTACAGTATTTATAGGCGGTGTTTATATCTTCCCTGTCTTTGCCCATTACTTTATTATTCTATTCGCTTACCACTGTGGCATGTGTGTAATCGACTTGATTTATGTCAAAGAGCTCCTTCATTCTCCTAAAAAAGCGTGGATTGAAGAGATTGAAGATGGCTATGAGATTCTAGTCGCTCCCCGCGCTTAATCATTTGCTAGCTTGAAAGAGTTTTGCTATGATGAAAGAGTTCATGAAGGGAGTTACAGTATGATTATTTTGGCACTTTTGGTTTTTGCCGCCTTCTATTTCTTTCAGATAAACCGTATGGCGTATGCATTTGTCACATCTCGTGATCTTTCAGAAGAAAAACAAACGAAAGTGTTTCGAATGGTCAATATCTGTATCACGCTCTTATTTGTAGCACTTTATGTAGAAATCACATATGCAGTATAAAAGAACGGACGCCTAATGGCATCCGTTCTTTTTTGTTACATCAAAAAAGTAGCTCCGACAATGATGAGCAAGATGAACAGAACGACAATCAGTACAAAACCTGAGCCGTTAGAATAGCTGTGACCCATATCGATCACCTCCTTGTGTTCTAACCTGTGCTCCATCGCCCGGCAATGAATAGGCAGTTGTGGAACTATTTTGTTTTTATTTCGTTTATGTTATAGTAAGCATTGTCTGAAACTAGTTAGGAGAGATACCATAATGAAGAAAACATTACTAACAACAGCTCTAGCAGCGTCTATCTTGACTCTTGGCGCATGCTCGGACGAAGAAGCTTCATCACCTGTGGTTGTAAGCTCTGAGTACGGAGATATCACGGAAAACGATTTGTACAATGAAATGAAATCATCTATTGGAGATCAAGCTCTTCAACTTCTAATGATTGAAAAAACATTAGATGCTGAGTATGATGTGACAGATGAGCAAGTTGAGGCCGCTCTAGCGCAAGATAAAGAAGAGCAAGGCGAAAACTTTGAAGCATACATTGCACAACAAGGTTACACTGAAGAATCGTATAAAAAGTTCTTGAAATTAAACCTTCTTCAAGAAGAAGCGTTAATTGATGGAGTAGAAGCTACGGATGAAGAAATCCAAGCTAAATATGATGCAATGAAAACAGAAGTCAATGCTCGCCACATTCTTGTAGAAGATGAAGCGACTGCTCAAGAGGTAAAGAAAAAGCTTGAAGATGGTGGAGATTTTGCTGAATTAGCAGCTGAATATTCAACTGAACCACAAGCCCAAACTTCTGGCGGTGACTTAGGTTGGTTCGGTCGCGGTCAAATGGTTCCAGAATTTGAAGAAGTAGCATTTTCTCAAGAACCAGGTGTGATCAGTGATCCAGTTCAAACGGACTTTGGTTTCCACATCATTGAAGTCGTTGAAAAACGTGAGATGGAAGAAACATTAGAAGATAAAAAAGACGAAATTGCTCGTGAAGTGAAGCTTGAAAAAGCGGACTCTGCAGCTCTATTCGGTAAAGTTGCTCAACTTATGAAGGATGCAAATGTTGAAATCAAAGATGAGGAATTAGAAGGTGCGCTTGCGAACTTCTTAGATTATGAAGAGCCAGCTGCTGAAGAAACAGAAGAATCAAGCAAGTAATCAAAAAATCCGACCTCGCGGTCGGATTTTTTGTATTTACTAGTTGAATTTATAACTTAAGACTAAATTGATAGATACCTATATAAAAGTGTAGGGGTGACTCCAGCGGGATTAAAGCGGAAGCTGAGACCTTGGCTCAGCCCGCGCCCGCGGAACGCTTCCCCTACACTAATACAGCTAACTTAAAGATTTCTAGAGCGGCGTTCTACACATCTAAGTGATATCGAGTTGCTAACGCCAGAAATCCACATCAAAACTATTCACCCCAACCGAGGCAAAGAACGCCTCAATTGGGGCGCCTAGTTTTGATGAAATTTCTTGAGCGGCGTTCTACACATCTAAGTGATATCGAGTTGCTAACGCCAGAAATCCACATCAAAACCATTCACCCCAACCGAGGCAAAGAGCTCCTCAATTGGAGCGCCTGGTTTTGATGAAATTTCTAGAGCGGCGTTCTACACATCTAGTTATCAAACGAAGGGCGATAGAACGACCGGTTCTCTAATGGGAAAAGACGCTCAGTAAACTCACCAGGAGTCGTCTTCTCAAGAGCACGATTTAACATAGCCATCTTCGCATCAATATTGTCGATGTAATGAAGAATTTCGGCTTCGCGAAGCATTGGACGCTTCGGACTGCCCCACTCTTCTTTTCCGTGATGCGACAGCACCATATGTTGAAGGAGCATCACTTCTTCCCCTTCAATCTCCAGCTCTTTAGCTGCCATTGCAATTTCATTGACCATAATGGAAATATGGCCAAGAAGATTTCCTTCAAGTGTATACGTTGTCGCTACAGGACCTGAAAGTTCAATAACTTTTCCAACGTCATGCAACATGATTCCTGAATACAAAAGGTCTTTATTTAAGGCTGGATATAGTTCCGTCAACGCTTTTCCTAAGCGCATCATCGACACGACATGGTCAAGTAATCCCGACGCATAATCGTGGTGATTGCGAGTCGCAGCTGGGTATGTGATAAAAGCCTGATGGTGTTTCTTCAGTAAATGACGAGTCAATCTTTGCAGGTTCGGATTGTTCATTTCAAAGATATAGGGAGTGAGCTCATTCATCAATTCTTCTTTTGATTTTTCAGAAGATGGGACTAGATCTGTGATGGTAATCCCTTCCTCGTCTTTTACCGGACGAATACTTTTCACTCGCAGCTGAAGTTTCCCACGATAGTCATGAATTTCTCCACCTACACGAACAATTTTTTGAGCCCCATATAGACGAGAGTGTTCTTCAGTTGTGTCCCATAACTTGGCTTCAATATCACCGCTTTTGTCTTGCAGAACCAAAGACATAAATGGTTTCCCCACTGTGGTAACCCCTGTTGTACTTTGTTTAATGAGAAGGTAGTGATCGACTGGATCGCCTACTCGTAATGTTGTAATGCCTTTCATGATTTACTCCCTTCCGTCTCCAGATGAACTCGTGTAGTTGAAGTGTCTGAAGACAGCCATTCTGGATGGCATGTAAAATAAACGAACGGTAAATGATTGTCGTTACTCACCAACCATTGTACCACTTGTTTAAAACGGTTCGCATCAAAATGAACGAATGGATCATCCATAAGTATAAGGAACGGCTTCTTTTTTGACAGTTCTTCTGCTAATGCAAAACGTAGTGCAAGATACGCCTGTTCCTTTGTCGCTTGGCTAAGCTGTTTGATTTCAAAACGTACACCTTGTTTTGATGAGGCACTAAATCGTCCATCTTGATACTGGAGTGCTTCATAAGCCCCAGCTGAGAATATGGCAAATAAAGTACTTGCTCGTTTTAACGTAATCGGGAAGATCTCTTCATGATAATACGCATAGCGCTTCTCAATTTGATTCTCTAAAGCCCGCCAAGCAGTAAAATCAACCACTAGATTGTGTAACGCCGAGCGCTCAAGCTCTAATTTTTGCAGAAGAATTCCTTTTTGCTCATCAGATAGTAATAGCTCCAGCTGCTGTTTGATCGTTACGAGCTCTTTTGTTGTTTCCTCCACCTTTTGTTGCAGCTCTTCCACTTGTACAAATAAAGCAGATTTAGTCAGTTCCTTGCGCTCTCGACCTTGCAAACGCTCGCTAAGCTCTGCTAATCGATTATGTCTCTTCTGTTCCTCATGTGTCAGGCGGACAAGTTGTTGAAACTCTTCAGGAGTAGCGATGTCATAGCGGCTATAAATTTCATGCAGCTCGTTCTCTATGAACTTCTGTTTGGTCTGGAGTTCCTGGCTCTGTCGTTGTTGATGTAGAGACTCTGTTTGCAGTAACTGTAATTCTTTTTTTACTTCATATAACTTGGACTGCTCCACTCGAGCTTCTCGAAATGCGTTGTCTAATTGCTTTCCGTTCGACCACGAGTTCGGGAAACATCGTTGCATAGCTTGTTGCTGCGACAGAACTTCTTGGAGTCGCTGTTCCGAAGCCCTGTAATTCAATTGTAGTTGTTGTAGTTTTCGAATCGCTTGAAAGACGTCTGATGCTCTGTACTCTGTTGGGTAACTGATTCCATAAGGTTTGAAAAACTCTTCAACTTCGGAAGCATTTGTTGAAGACTGGTTCTTTTTTGCAGGTAACACAAAAGTAATCACAAGAAGCATGATGGCAACCAAATAAAACATGATTTGATCTACTATCAAACCTGCAACAATAGTTCCGATGCTAAGTACTGTTAGCAGTGCCGTAAATGGATTTAGCTGCTTCTTTGTTGAACTTAATAATTCATCCAGTTGTTGCTCTTTTGAAAAAGATACATCATAGTTTTCCACTTTAGTTTCTAAATCTACTGCAGAAATAGATAGAGTGGCTACAAGCGGTTGTTGTTCACGAACTATCATCTCTAATTGTTCTTCGAGCTCAGCAAGCTTGGCTTGCTGCTCACGCCATCTCGTCTCATAGTCCAAAAACTCATCTAATTGCTGAAGTCGGTCATCTACACTGGCTAGCTTCTCCTGGTCCCATTCAATACTAGGAAGCTGTTGTAATTTCCACGACACATCTTGCAGACTCTCCACAAGGCGCCGCTCTGACTGTTGATCGTGTTCTTCTACCAATGTAGTTGTAGCCGTATGTCGTTGCAAGTTTTCCAGTTCGTCAAATAGCGGCTGCAATGCCTCTTGTTCTTCTGCTTCAAACAAAAGAGCTCTCGCTTGTCGGAGTTGTATCTCAAGAACAGTAGATTCTTGCTCCAATTGTAATTGCTTCGCTTTTAACATGTTGTAGCTCTGTTCCTGTTTATGAGACTCTTGCAGCTTTTTTTCTAAGTTTTTTACTTTTTCGAGCTGTTGATTGATCACAGGTTTTCGGCCACCTGGTTTGTATAAAGCCTGAGATTCCTTAATTGCACTTTTACGAAGTGCAGCAAATGGATTCTCTCCTGTTGTCCCACTTGCAAAGAAGAGCTCTGTCAAATCTTCCTGGGACAACTGATGAAGCTTTTGAAGATCAAACAAATCAAATACAAAGACAGATTCGACTTGATCTCGCGTCAGTCCTTTTAAAAGTTGTTGAAGGAAAATCTCATCTCCTATATAAAGGCCTTCCCTTTCAACTGAGACATTCCCTGCAGACTTGCCTTCAACGCGCTCAATTTTATAATCGACCCCGTCAAACTCAACTTGTAGCCAACCACCATAGCGACCTCCATCTAACGGTTCTAAACGATTACTCGCACCACGAGTCGGAAATCCAAATAAAATCTGTAGAATACCCTCGAACAAAGATGATTTTCCAGCTTCATTGAGTCCTTCCACTCTACTGCGGTCGGTAAAATGAAATGTCCGTTCTTTATGTTTTCCAAAGCCGTATAGGTGCGCTTTTTTAAGTTTCATAACTGATCACCCCAAGTCGCTAGTAGCGTCTGAATCCGCTCTTGTACCTCTACTTGTAACTGATCTTTTTGTATATATTTCTCTAGAGCGATTGGTAATTCAGGCAATTCGAGTTCTTCAACTAGTTCTTGAAGAACTGGTTCCAACTGCTCCATCCAACGAATCTGCAGTCGCGTTACTAAGATAGTTGAATAGGTCTCTTGAATTTGACTCGAGATATAGTCTCGAAGTTCGTCATCGGAAATCGAACCAAGCCATTCCAGTCGTCTTAATGAGATGGTCCAGTCAAGTAAGACAGATTCTTCCTTCCACGATTGTCGATCAATATCTCCAAGTAGTTCTTTTAGTAACAAATCAATGGACTGAGGCTCTTCAGTGAGGGTTTCTAAAGATTCAAATTGGAGTGTGGAGACCTGACAAAATTCACTACTCGTCTGATTCCCATCTATGCGAATATCTAAATAGCCTTGAGGTCCTTTCTCTTTACGGTTTCTGCCTTGCAAGGTTCCAGAATAAGCAATCATTGGATCTTGGTGTAAGGTTTGTCTCTTATGTATATGCCCTAGCGCCCAATAATCGTACCCATACTTTAGTAATTCTTGAATGGTGAATGGAGCGTAGACGTCATGCTCTAGTTGAGACCGTTCACTACCATGAAGGAGTCCGATGGCATAATCCGCTTGTGGATCTCTAGATGGATAATTTTCTATATAAGCTTCATGAACATGTCGTGTAGGATAGCTGAATCCCGAAACTTGGACAGTTTGCCCGTTTACTTTTAGGACATGAGAATGAGGACTCTCCTGAAATACATAAATCGTTTCTGGCAATTCAAATCGAGTCCACTTTCCACCCAAGTGGTCGTGATTTCCGTGTATCAAAAAAACAGGGATATTGAGTTCTGCAAGACGCTCCATTGATCTTTGGAAAAACCGCTGCGCATGAAGGCTTCGGTTTTCACCGTCATAGATGTCTCCCGCTAGTAATATGAAATCTGGACGCTTTGATTCTGCATCGGCTATCACTCTTTCAAATGCGTCAAATGAAGCATTACGAAGGCGATCCTGCCACTCTTCAGGTAGTTGGTGAATTCCAGAAAACGGGCTTTCTAAATGGATATCTGCAAGATGAAAAAAGCGAATTGACATGATATCCTCCTTAAATCGAATATTTGTTCTATTATATCATATCGACTTTTTCTGTATACTAAATGCTAGAGGAAAGGGGTGTATGGAATGCACACATATACGTTTACAGCATTTGAAAAGACAGGCAAGCTTTTAGCTGAAGAAAAATGGGAGTATGCTTCTGACGAAGAAGCGAAAGCTCAAGGGGAAAAGCGTGTAGAAGAAATGGGATTTGGTGAGACAACTCACCGTCTTGTGAACTCTTCAGGAAAATTGATACTATTTCATGTATAAGTTAGATGTGGAAAACGCCGCTCTAGAAATGTTGTAAAAATCAGGCGTGTCCGTAGAGGCGCTCTTTGCCTCTATGGATGCGACTGATTTTTGCGGGGATTTCTGGCGTTTGTAACTCGATTCAGTTAGATGTGGGAAACGCCGCTTAATAAAAATCTAAAAACAGTTTCTCTCTTTAATGAGAAACTGTTTTTTTAGTATCGTTTTTCTATTGGTTAAACTGTGGCTTACGTTTCGATACGAACGCATCAATACCTTCTAAATGGTTGCTAGCACTGCGCATTTTCGTCTGAGAGACTGCTTCTGCACGCAAAACAGCTTGAAGCTCTTGCGCTCTTGTTTCATGCAAAATAGACTTAGTTTCAAGCATTGCATCAAGAGGAGCTTGTTTTAACTTAGCTACGAGCATCTCGACTCCAGCTTGCAATCCACCGTCCTCTGTCAGATGATCAACAAGAGCCGCCTCATGGGATTCCTCGCCAGTCATCATCTTGCCTTCCCAGATCATTTGTTTCGCTTTAGGTACACCGACGCGTTCCTTCAAGAAGAAGTGACCGCCACCATCTGGTACTAAAGCAATGCCGATGAAATTCATCGCAAGCTTTGCGGACTTTTCCGCTAAAATAAAATCACTTGCCAAAACCAGGCTAAAACCAAGTCCTGCAGCCGCTCCGTGAACTGCAGCAATCGTAAGTTTTGGTAATGTGTAATAGGCATGTGCAAGTTTTTCGAGTTTTCTCATGACATCTTCGATTTCAAAGCTACCATCGTTTGCGAGCATGGCTTTGATATCGCCACCTGCTGAAAATGCCCGTCCTTCTCCTCTTAGAACGACGATTTGTGCCTCCTGGTCTTTGTGAAGAGCTGTGAAACACTCTGTTAATTCTTCAATCATCGTACCATTCATAGAATTCAATGCCTCAGGACGATTCAAAGAAATCGTGAGGACATTGCCTTGTCTGTCTAGTTGTAGTGTTTGATAAGTCATCTTTTCCCCTCCTCCTCTATCTATTCGACACCATTCCATTTTTCCCTTCAAAAAAACTCCAACCTTTGGACGGTTGGAGTTCGATGTTAGAACTGTTCGTAAAGTTCTTGAACTGGCTTTAGTAAAACGCGATTGATTTCTTCAATCAACTGGCTCAGCTTCATTTCAGCTTCTAACATAGCCAGAATTTTTTCATTAGATTGGGCAAGCTGTGCCGTCTTTTGAGCGTACTCTAACTCTTCGCCCGCAATTTCTTCACCTTTCACTTGCTTTTCTTGAAGCGTCATTTGAATTTTACGGAATGATTCAAATAAATCCTTCGCTTCTTGATCTTCTTTTACCGCTTGAATCGCTTCTTTCACACCTTGCATTTCTGCCGTCTGGCGCAGTGTCGTTTCTAATTTGTTAATATCGTCGTAGATGTTCATTTAAAGTCTCCTAACTGTTTACGATTAGTGCGATGATCCCTTGAACAATCCCAATCAGACCGCCAAGAACCCCACCAAGAATCGTGATCATTTTAAATTCTCTTCTAGATAAGCCTAACACAAGTTCCTCTAATCGCGAAACCGGGAAGGTGTTGACCTGTTCCTTGACAACTTGATCCAGCTTCAGTTTATCAAACAATTTCGGCAGTTCCGAATGCATGCGACTGAAGATGAAATCTAGAGTCTTCGGAACGAGAGTCTCGGTTAAGATTGCCGGAGCACTTGGGAACAGCTTAGTGATCGGTTCGTCCAAGTGAGTCCCAATAGCCACTTGCTCGTGGACATAGGATTTAACTTGAGCGATGATAGGATCCACGTCAAATCCTTCTAGCACATCATTTACTGGACGTTCTTTAATTTTGTTCCACTCACCTTGAATTAGATTCGTAATAAGCTGGTGGGTACCCGGTGCATCCATGAACTTCATGATTTCCGGCTGCAGTTTATTCGCTAGTGAATGGGAATCCCCCACCATCATTAAAATCATGTTTCCAAACGTTCCTTTCGATGCTAAGAAATCATCGACTAATTGTTTCAAAGTGCGTTTGCCATCATCTGACTGAACGAACTCTTTTCCTCTACTTAGTATCAAATCTGTGAGTTCTGGAATCTTGGCTTCCACTTTAATGCGCCAATCCTCTGGCATCAGTTCTGCCAAAGTTCCCGTTTCAAGTGTTGCTTTCATTTTCAAGGCTTGCTGATCAATCTGGCTATCAATTAACTGCGTGACTTTTTGTTCTACATCTTTGAATTCTGCTCGCTCTAACCACGTTCGAACCGAGACTCGATCTAAGCCTAGATGGTCATTGGTTTGTCTTTCAACTGTTTTATGAATTCTGTTCTTCACGTCTTCGCTTAAGTACCGCTTTTCAATCAATTCAGGCGTTAGTAAATAATGAATCACTAGCTTCCCAAGCTGCGAGGCAAGTTCATCGCGACGCTTTGGTATCAATCCTGGTGTAAAGGGCACTCGCCACTTTCCAATATACTTTGCTTCGTATGGACGAAATAACATTTTAATAGCAATATGATTGGTAAATGCTCCAATGATGGCACCAATTATAGCCATTGTTGTAATTGTAATTGCGATTTCCATGTCTTCACCTTGTTTCTATAGTCTGTAGCCATTAGTATAACAAAAAGAGAGGCCCTGAAGGAATCAGGACCTCTCATTAAACCAGTACAAATACCCTTACAGTCGAATGGCATGCTCCATCTCGTCATGCATAGCAATCCAAAACGGAGTGGCTTGTTGCGGTGTTCGGTAACGAAGGACTAGTGTTTTGTACGTGTCATCTGTTTGTTGTTCCAGCTGTTTGTAAAGATGGTACCCGTGGTATTTGTCTCGAATAGCGTGTTCTAATTCATGGATCACTCTTGAGATTCACCTCTTCACAGACTATGCTAAACTAAGAAAGACTATGAAAGGAGCGCCATTATGTTACAACATTTCAATTACAAATCCCTTTATGAAAATAAAGCCTTACCCGGATGGGAAGTCAGTTTTTATTACAAACACGAAAAATACCGAGCCGTCTATGAAAAAGATGGAACGATTCAATGGTTAGATGGAACACCTGAGAACGAACAACAAGTCAAATCGTTCATTCATGAACTTATGGTTTTTCATGTCTACGATTAAACGCGTCCCCGAAATGGGAACGCGTTTTTTGTTACGAGTATTTACGTAAAACGTTGTAAAGTTTTGATTTGATGTCACGCTCATCGCTTTTATGGATGGTGACGGGTACAAATGTCTCGTCTTGATCCAATGCTTCTGCTAAGAAACCACCGAAGCCGCGAGCTTTGCGGTCAATCTGCAAGTACAATTCTGCTCTATCCGCTGTCTGACTTAAGAAGACCACTTCCAGCTCATCCAGCTTGCCATAGAATTCTCCTGTCATCGGTACGTATTCAAACTCTTGCATGAACGGATACATACCGCGGAACTTACGTGAAGCTTGTTCACACTCCGCTTTACGTAAACGGAACCCAAGAGCTTCTACTTCCTTCAACACAGACGCTGCAAGTGGTGTTGGCTCCACTTGAATGAAATCTTTATCTGTCGGGTCTACTGCAGAAGCGATATCAAGAACTGTTTGAATCCATACACGTGTTGCCCCTTTTGTTACTGGCGTATCATAAGGAAGCGTGAACGAGAATGGGATTTCCTTGTTTTCGTTAGCTGCCAATGTAAAGCTATCTACCACTTTTTGTTTTTGAACAACCGCTTTGTCCGTATACTTGCGGTCATCCATTTCACGAGTATACGTCGTGTAAACAGCAAGGTAAATCGCGTCAATCTGCTGGTCTGTCTTTCCTCCGCTGATTTTTACGACACCTTCCATCAACTCTCCTGCACGGTAGACCGCTTTCGTTAACACGGTATCCACTTTTGCCGATCCAACACCCATACTTGCTAACATTTTATTGAAGAATGACATAGAAAACTCTCCTTTTCGTTTAGATACTACTAGTACGACTCAAGGATTCAAAAAGTTTCACGCAAGTTGAGCAGTTCCTGCTTGAAGACGATACATTTTTTCATATTGCCCTCCAAGAGCAATCAACTCGTCGTGGTTTCCGTTTTCAACAATCTCACCTTTATCCAAAACGAGGATACGATCCGCATTTTTAATAGTAGAAAGTCGGTGAGCAATAATAAACGTGGTGCGTCCTTTTTTCAGAACGTCCATTGCGTGTTGGATCAATTCTTCCGTCTCTGTATCGATATTAGATGTGGCTTCATCAAGTATTAAGATTGCCGGATCGAATGCTAATGCACGTGCGAACGAAATCAACTGACGCTGGCCTGAAGAAAGGGTGCTTCCTTTTTCGACCACCGGTGTGTCGAGTCCTTTTTCAAGATTCTTGAGCACGCGGTCTCCGCCAACAGCTTCAATGGCTTTTTCTACTTGTTCTCGAGTGATACGAGGATCGTTCAAACTGATGTTCGTTGCGATAGTTCCTGTGAATAAATACGGATCTTGTAGCACGATACCCATATGCTCGCGAACCGCTTGTCTCGATAAAGTGGTCATGTCTTGGCCATCAATGGAAATCGTCCCTTTAGTCGGGTCGTAGAAGCGGAAAAGTAGGTTCATGATAGAACTCTTACCGGATCCGGTATGCCCAACAAGAGCTACGGTTTCCCCTTTCTTTGCAGAGAAATTTAAATTCTTTAAGACGTATTCCTCTTCTTTATAAGCAAACCACACATCTTTGACTGTGACGTTCCCTTGATAACGCGGAATTCGTTCGTCTGAAACGATTTCTCCTTTTTCATCTAACAATTCAAAGACTCGAGAACCCGCTACTAATGAACGTTCGAGTTGAGAGAACTGATTAACGATACCCGTAAGAGGATTGAAGAGTCGCGTGATGTAGTCTACGAATGCATAGAGTGTACCTGCTGTCACAGCTGCTTCGGTGTCTACAGACGCTGCACCGAAGTATAAAATAAATCCTAAAAACATCATGTTTCGTAATACAAATACTAAGTTGAAAGACGTAGCTGAATCCAGCTTCAACAATTTACTTTGATAGTCAAAGTGACTTTCGTTCATTTGCGCAAATTCCCGAGCCATTTGCTTTTCTCTTCGGAATGCTTGAATGATTGACATCCCTTGAATCGATTCGTTAATCATCGCATTCATATCAGCAAGTTTTGTCCGAACAATTTGATTGTATTTCGATGCATACTTGCGGTAGCTGATCATCCAAATATAAACAACTGGAATGATAATAAGAGCCATAGCTGCTAGGCGCACATCGAGAATGAATAAGGCAATATAGACACCTGTAATGGAAATGATGCTCGTTGCGAACTGAGACAATACTTGCACGTACAGGTTTCGAATCGCTTCTGTGTCATTGGTGACACGGGCAACGATCTTTCCTGCTGGTAGATTGTCAAAGTAATGAACTGGCACTCGTTGGATGTGCTGGAACACGTCATTTCTAAGATGTTGAACGACGCGGTTGGCACCTATTTGCAACTGGATATACATGAAGTATCGGAAAATCGCCGCTACAATCTGCAAGCCAAAGAAAACAGCTAGTAGCTGGGCAATCACGACAAAGTCAATCTGCTCTGCTGTGATTTGTGTATCAATTATATATTTCGCGATAAAGGGACCAATCAAGTCCACTATGACCGCAATGGTGAGCAGACCGAGTCCACTCAAAATGGTTTTTTTGTATTTCAATGCATAGAGATAAAGTCGTTTTGAGGTTGTCATCTCTACACCTCCTCTAACTGCTGACGGTCAAACTGTTCTCGGTACCAACCACCTTTAGCAAAAAGCTCTTGGTGTGTCCCGTGCTCCACAACATGACCATCATCAAGAACAATGATTTGGTCCGCATGTTGGATCGCTGATAGACGGTGCGTTGTGATTATTGTAGTTTTTCCCGTTCGATTTTGTTGAATATTTTCAATGATTTTTGATTCTGTTTTGGCATCTACTGCTGACAATGAGTCATCCAAGATTAAGATATCCGGGTTTTTAATCAGTGCTCGAGCAATCGACACACGCTGTTTCTGGCCACCAGATAAGGAAACACCCTTCTCTCCGACCAATGTTTCAATACCTAATGGGAGATTCCCTAGATCTTTCTCAAAATACGCTAAGCGAATCGCTTCGTGGAGTTCTTGTTCCGTAGCATCTTCTTTACCAAATAAGATGTTTTCACGAATTGTCCGGGAGAACAAGACATGGTCTTGAGGAACGTATCCTATCTTCTGTAAAATATGGTCTCGTGACTGGTCAGCAATAGCGACGCCTCCGATTTCAACAGCACCTTTACCCATTGGGTATTCTTTTAATAGCTGCTTCACGAAAGTAGTCTTCCCTGCACCTGTCTTTCCAACAATCCCAAGTGTTTCCCCAGCATCGACGCGAAGTTGAACATCTTTTAAGTTGACGACTTGAGACGTCGGATACGTGAATTCCACATTTCTGAATCCAACTGTGGGCTCTGGACGTCCTGCTGCTGGTCGCATCGGTTCTACTACATCTTCCGGAGTTGATAATGTCTCCTGAACACGATCGAGCGATGCATTTCCGCGCTGCATGACATTGATCAATTCTCCAATAGCGAACATCGGCCAAATCGCGAGACCTAAATAGACATTAAACGTAACTAAGTTCCCAACTGTCATTTCACCTGTAGAGACGAGGTGCGCTCCGTAGCCAAGTGCGACCACGTAACTGATTCCTGTTCCTACTTTAGTGATGGGTCCGAACAAAGCGTCAATCCGTTCAACAACCATGTTTTTCTCATAAACCATCTCACTCATGTTGGCAAAGTTTTGCTCATCTTGTCGCTCTTGTACATAAGCACGAATTACACGCACTCCCGCAATCGATTCTAGCACTTGGTCATTTAGCTCACCAAAGGCATCTTGAGCTTCCATGTATTTTTCATGAATGATTTTGCCTAAATACTGCATAATCAAAGCTAGGATTGGGATTGGTAGTAACGCGAAGAAAGTCAGTTTCCAAGAAATTAAGAATCCCATTGCTAAGATGATGGCTGCCATATAGAGAGTCGAATCAATCAATGTCATGATTCCAAAACCGGCTGTTGTAGCAACTGCATTTAAATCATTTGTAGCACGTGCCATTAAATCTCCTGTACGATTTTTCTCATAAAACCCAGGAGTCATCGATAAAAACTTATTCATGAGTCGCGTCCGCAAAATCCGTTCAATCTTCACAGAGCCTCCGAATAACTGATACTGCCAAATAAAGTTGATGACGTAACCACCTAAAATAATGGCAGCGAACAAACCAACATACGTCCGAAGTGAACCTTCCGTCAGAGTACCCGCTGTAATGGCATCAATCGCTTCTCCGATGATCCAAGGTGGGATGACTTCAATAACACTCCCAATAATCAGTAACGTGATAGCCACCGTATACCGAATCCAATGTTCTTTAAAAAACCAATTTAATTTACCTAACACACTAAACATATTTCCTCATTCCTTTCACTAGCCACTCTCTAGAGACTCCGGTTTAGATACTTTTGAAATTCTGAACAATCCTTTCATCAATCCCACTCCTTCGTTTTTTCTAAATAATGGAAATTGATAAGCGCAAAAAAGCACATGCCCATAGAAATGGACATGTGCATAGAAACCACTAATAGTGGTTATATGGCATGTATCATATCTAGCAGGTAGGCATTCATATATGATTGTTGATTCTTAATAACTACGTTTTTCATGAGTCCTACCTCCATTCCTGATTATTTAGTACCTCTTTACACTAGCACAGTCAATTTTAGACTGTCAATACTATTTTTAATTTAATTAAACACCATAAACTAGTAACCCAAGTAATGCACTGATTGCCACTACTTTCAGCGGTGAAAACTTGAATGCTGTGAGCAGTGTGAAAGTAATCAATACGATAATAAAATCATATGAAGACTTCACGGCACTCGTGAATACTGGATCATATAAAGCAGCGAGTAAGATTCCAACTACAGCTGCATTCACACCTTTTAGTGCTGCTTGAATTCCCTTCTTAGTTCGGATAAATGACCAAAATGGCAGCGTCCCGATAACTAATAAGAAAGAAGGTAAAAACATGGCAAACACAGCAAGTAGTGCTCCTGGAACTCCAGCTGTCACTTGCCCTAAAAATGCTGACAGCGTGAAAAGTGGACCTGGCACAGCTTGAGCTAGTCCATACCCTGCTAGGAACAAGTCACTCGACATCTCAACTTCACGTTCAAGCATAGGAAGTACGACGTGTCCACCTCCAAATACAATGGAGCCTACTCGGTAATACGTATCTAAAATGCCTACATACACATTTTCAGTTAACGTTCGTACGAAGGGTAATGCCACAAGAAGTCCTGCAAACAGGACCCATGCTACGATTCCCGCACGTTTACCGAAACTTAAAGATAACTGCACCGCATCCGGCGCCTTCTCTCTACGGAATAAAAAGTATCCGACAACTCCTGCTACGATGATTACGCCGATTTGTCCCCATGCTGTAGGAATCAGCAATACGCCTATCGCAGCTGCAATGGCTATTCCAATTCGAATGGCATCTGGTGCCAAGTTTTTTTGCATACCGAGAAGTGCATGCGCCACAATAGCGACTGCTACAATTTTTAGGCCTTGAATGATGCCACTATCTGTCACATTGAATCCGACTACCAGATACGCAGCCAACATTAAAAATAGAACAGAAGGCAATGTAAATCCTGCCCATGAGACGATACCTCCAAGGATTCCACCTCGGATCATCCCAATTGCAATTCCGACTTGCGAAGATGCCGGACCCGGTAAGAACTGACATAATGCTACGATGTCGGCATACAATTTATCATCTAACCATTTTCTTTTTTCTACATATTCATCTCGGAAGTAACCGAGGTGAGCAGTAGGACCACCAAACGAAGTAAGCCCCAGCTTCGTAGATGCTTTTGCAATTTCACGTAAATTTCCCATAGCGCCTCCTGAAAAATAAGATTCTGCTTATATAGTAACAAAATACACTTTTGCATGGATAGTATTTAAGTTAAATTTACAAAGTTGTAACTTTCGAAACCAGATTTGACCATTTATTGACTTTGAATCTTGGAGTCTGTAGAATTAAGGACGAGATTCTTAACCAATTCATGTGCTCGAAAACGACTTCTTCGGAAGTCGTTTTTGTCGTTTACAGGGAGTTGCAAGGAGGAAACAATTTGGAACTGTATACAAATTTGCGCAAAGGGGAAAAAGGCGCTTGGCTCAGTATAGGTGTCTATATCCTTCTAAGTTCCGTCAAGTACAGTGTAGGCTTGATTGGAGACTCAGAAGCGCTACGAGCGGATGGACTAAACAACTTTACAGATATTATAGCGAGTGTAGCTGTGCTGATCGGCTTGCGGATCTCTCAGAAGCCACCAGACGATCAGCATGCTTACGGACACATGCGTGCGGAGACAATCGCTTCTCTGACCGCTGCATTTATTATGGCATTCATCGGGTTACAAGTTGTATTGCAGTCGCTTCGTGGATTTGCGAATCCAGTTCATGAAAGTCCTTCCCTTCTCACATTGTGGGTAGGGCTTGGGAGTGCGGTCGTGATGTATGGAGTGTACCGTTATAATGTTAAGCTTGCGAATAAGATTGACTCTTCCGCCTTACGTGCTGCTGCTATGGACAATCGTTCGGATGCTCTCGTGTCACTTGGAGCTTCTATTGGTATTATCGGAGCCATCGTAGGATTTCCTATCTTGGATACGATCACAGCATTTATTGTGGGAGTTATCATTCTCTACACGGCTTATAGTATCTTCTATGAAGCAGCTTTTGCTTTGTCTGATGGATTCAGTAGCGATGACTCAGAAGCACTTTCCGTCCTAGTATCCCATACGCCTGGAGTATTTCAGGTGCTTGACTTAAAAGGACGGATGCACGGCAATCAAGCTTTGATTGATGTCACGGTGACGGTGGATCCGTATTTGAATGTGATTGAGAGCCACTGGATTACAGAAGAGATTGAACGAAAAGTTCGAAAAGCAAAGCCCCATGCCATCGTCTTGGTCCATATCGAACCGGAGTATGATTTAGTAGAGGATGACATTTAGATGTGGAAGGCGTTCGCTCAGAAATCTCGTGAAAACCAGGCGCGCCAATTGAGGCGCTCTTTGCCTCGGTTGGGGTGAATGGTTTTCACGTGTATTTCTAACGCCTGCAACTCGATTACTCTTTAGATGTGAAGAACGCCGCTCTAGAAATTTTGTAAAAACCGGGCGTGTCCGTAGAGGCGCTCTTTGCCTCTATGGATGCGACCGGTTTTTGCGGGGATTTCTGGCGTTCGCAACTCGATTCCACTTAGATGTGAAGAACGCCACTCTAGAAACAATTTCAAAGAAAACTAAAGAAAAAGCGCTGTCCTCGGACGGCGCTTTTATCCTTTTCCACTAGGCTCTGTCAGACCATGTTTTACTGCATAAAGTGCCGCTTGCGTCCGGTCTTGCACATCGAGCTTGGAAAAGATATTGGATATATGCGTTTTCACAGTTTTCTCCGTAACAAACAAAGTAGAAGCAATATCTTTATTGCTCTTCCCTTTAGTCAGCTCAGCCAACACATCCTGCTCACGGGCCGTTAATGGATTTGTCAGATGCGGTTTCTCTTCTAGACTGTCCTTATCTAGTTCCGTCTGAGCTACAGGACTCAGGGGCTTCTCCCCCTTCATCAACTGCCGGATCACACTAGCCAGCTCATCCGGTTCAATATCTTTTAATTGGTACCCACTAGCACCTGCTTCAATCGCTGGAACTACATGATCGCGATCCGAAAAACTGGTAAGCATTAAAATATGAGTGTGAGGAAGTACCTTCTTAATTTCTCGGGTTGCCTGGATTCCATCTTTTGTCGGCATGACTAAATCCATTAACACGACATCTGGTTTGACTGCAGTTGCAATCGCAATTGCCTCTTCCCCGTCTTTTGCTTCTCCCACTACTTCAAAATCTTTTTGTGTCTTCAGAAAAAATAATAAGCCCCTTCGAACGACGTGATGATCGTCCGCAATCACGATGCGAATCATCGGACCCCTCCTTAATATGGAATTCGGACAAAGACTTCTGTCCCTTTTGCAGGAGAACTGATCCACTCAATCGTTCCCTCGACAGCTTTGACTCGTTCTTGCATACTTTGCATCCCAACAGATGCTAGGCTCTCAGGGATTTTCCCTGCTACAAACCCCCGGCCTGTGTCTTTTAAGATAAATAAAATATCCGTAGAAGTGATCGTCAAAAACAACTCAGCATCGAGTGTCCCTGCATGTTTGCGAATATTGTTTAATCCTTCCTGAGCTATACGAAACAAGGTCTCTTCAATGCGAGACGGCAGTTGGATGACTCCACTCACCTGTGTCTTGAGCGAGATCCCGAGCATCTCTGCGTATCCTTTAATACCTTCAAGTAGACCTGTTTCTAGACCTTTTGGTCGGAGCTGCCAAATAAGAGCTCTCATTTCAGTTAAAGCTTCTTGAGTGAGTTGATGGATATCAGAAAACGCTTGTTTCAGATCATGGTCTTCTGTCATTTCCATCGCACCTCGAGACGTTAATGTTACGGAAAACAACAACTGGTTCACAGAATCATGGAGGTCTCGTGCCAATCGGTTTCGTTCTTGAACAAGTGCGATTTCTTGCTCTTGTTTCGTCAAGTAGATGCGTTTAATGGCAGAGCCTATTTGAAAGGCAATGGATTCAAGTAAAGCCAGTTCACTCTGATCATATTCCACTGTGTGCGGTGTCGCCACATTCAAAAGTCCGAACTTTTCTTTTCCCGATTGCAACGGGACCGTCGCATGGTGGGTGATTCCTGCAGACGGCAAGGTGCTCTGCTTCCCTGCTTGTTCAATTCGCTGACATTCGATGATGTTCGATGCCTTTTGAAGTTCCCCGTTATTGTAGCGTGAGACACACCAACAGCCACCCCGCTTCATCGAGCGGCACTCATTCTCCATTAAGGCAGGTGGCAGGTTTTCTGCCGCAATGAGTTGGTGCTTGCCTTTTGCGTCAATAAAGAAAATCCAACCTGATGCAAAAATGCTACGTGTGAGTAGTTTTTTGAGTGCGCCTTGTAGCATCGTCTCCATCTCAGTTTCTTCATTTAAGAATTCGGCAATTTCTTTTAGTAACGTCATGTGGTCATCTAATGCTGGACTCATACGTCTCCTCCGTCCTTTTAAAAAAAGACTGGTCAATGACCAGCCTCTTAGCCTTTTTTATATTCTACTGTATAGACATCATGCCTACGATCTTTCAATTGCTTAACCGTTCCATCTTGACGCTGACGACGAAGGATTTCGAGATCCACGTCTCCAATTAAGACCATTTCCACGTTGGCTTCTGTCTCACCGACAATACCATCGCGTGCGAACTCAAAGTCAGAAGGTGCATAGATAGCAGACTGAGCATACTGTATATCCATATTTTCCGTTTGAGGTAAGTTCCCGATAGTTCCGGAAATGACCGTATAAATCTGGTTTTCTACAGCACGCGCTTGCGCACAATATTTCACACGCAAGTAGCCTTGGCGATCTTCCGTACAGAACGGGGTAAAGATGATGTTGGCTCCCATATCTGTAGCAATTCGAGCAAGTTCTGGGAACTCGATATCGTAACAGATTTGGATGGCAATCTTCCCACAATCCGTATCAAATACGCGGACAGAATCCCCCGCGCTGATGCCCCACCATTTGCGTTCATTTGGTGTGATGTGGATTTTGTACTGCTTATCGATGGAACCGTCTCGGTGGAACAAATAGGCAATGTTGTAAATCTCATCGTTTTCTTCTTTCACAAAGTGCGAGCCGGCAATGATGTTGATGTTGTACCGTACTGATAAGTCACTGAACAGCTCCATATACTGCGGTGTGTATTCTGTTAGTCTGCGAACTGCCTGAGACGGTGAGGGCTCTTCTAAGAAAGACATCAACTGAGTTGTAAAAATCTCAGGGAACACAACAAAATCAGACTGTGCGTCTGAGGCCACGTCGACAAAATATTCTACTTGGTTAGCAAATTCTTCAAACGAGTTGATTTTGCGCATCATGTACTGAACTACGCAGATCCGAACAGGATAGCTTGTTCGGAAGTGGCGTTTTGAAAGTGGAATGTAGTCCACGTTGTTCCATTCCATAAGCGTTGCAAATTTACCCGATGCTTTATCGTCTGGTAAATAGTTTGGATTGATCCGCATTAAAGTAAAGCCGTTCATCAACTGGAATGTCAGTACCGGGTCATAGATTTTATGACGTGACACAGCTGTCACATATTCACGAGGAGACATTTCATCCGAATATTTATGATAGTTCGGAATTCGGCCACCAATGATGATGGATTTCAGATTGTATTGTCTCGCAATATCTTTTCTTCCTTCATACAGTCGCTGGCCCACTTTCATTCGGCGATAATCCGGGTGCACCATGACTTCAATCCCGTATAAATTATAGCCATCCGGATTGTGATTCGTGATGTAGCCACCATCTGTGACATCAGACCAGGAATGGCGGTCATCGTACTCATCAAAGTTGATGATCAGACTCGAACAAGACCCAATGACTTTGCCATCGAGTTCAGCCACGAGTTGCCCATCTGGGAACACCGTCAAATGGCTTCGTAAATGCTCCACTTTCCAAGGCTCCATACCTGGGAATGACAAGCGCTGCATCTCTAAAATCGAATCTATATCAGCAAATGTCATCGGTCGGATGATCATATGCTTTTCAAATTGGGTGGAATCGAATTCTTCTTTCACACAAACCCCTCCTTCAGGACGTTATCCCTCATTATACCTTGTTGTGGAAGAGGTTGAAAATAATTTACTTGATTCTGTCTATTGTCTATACTTGAAGAGAAACTGCTCCTGAAAGGACAATCTATGTATGACTAAAAAGACAGAAAACGGGTTACTCGGTATTTTCGGGCTCGCACTAGTTGCTACTCTGGGTTCTCTTTATTTTTCTGAGATTCGTGGGTATGAACCATGCGAACTTTGTTGGTATCAACGCATTTTGATGTATCCTATTGTATTGATTTCAGGTATTGCTATTTACCAAAAGAATGCAAGAATCGCTTTGACAACACTGGTCTTCTCTTCTATTGGAGCGTTGACGAGCGGCTATCACTACGCCATTCAAAAAATTGATTTCTTTGGGGAACGAGCTCCTGCTTGCGGCGTTGTCTCCTGTACAGGCGAATACATCAATTATCTCGGATTTATCACGATTCCATTTTTAGCCTTAGTGGCATTCATCGGAATTGCTATCATCAGCTTGATTCTTGTCAAACACAACAAGGAGGACAAAACAGCATGAAAAAACTACTGATTTTCGGCGGTGTGATTGTCGCTGCATTTGTACTAATCATCGTCTTAACGAATCTTTCCAATCAGGAAAAATTGGCAAACAATCCGTACGACACGGAAGACTTATCACAATCTACCATTGATTTGATTGATGATGAGAACTACCAAAACATTATCTTGCCAGATGAACTACAAGAAAAACTAGATAACAAGGAATCTGTGACGGTCTATTTCTTTAGCCCAGAATGTAGTTTCTGTAAAGAAATGACTCCAGTCTTGATGCCTCTTGCGGATCAAGAAGATGTGGAAATCGTTCAGTATAACTTACTCGAGTATCCACAAGGTGGAGCGGACTTTAATATCCAATCGACTCCAACCCTTATTCACTTTAATGAAGGTGAAGAAGAAATGCGCGCTACTGGAGCGATCCCAGAAGCGGATATCTTGCGCTTCTTTGATGAAGTTGTAAAAAACTAAGTGCCCGAAGGAGTTCTCTATGAAGTTTCTTGTAAAGATTAAAAGCCCAGGTGTACTTACCATTGAAGAGTTGCTGAAGGACAATTGGCAGCTTGGGAAGAAGACCATCCATAACTTGCGCATGCAAAAGGCAGTCCAAACACCTGAAGGTATTCCACTCGATTGGAGTCAGCCATTGCAGCCGGAACAGCTGCTCCATATTCGTTTTGAAGACGAAGCGTCTCAGTACTTCCCAAATCCCAAAGTGCCTGTCCAGCCGTTTTACGAAGATGAGCACTTGCTTATCGTTGGAAAACCTGCTGGTATGAAAACACACCCGAACGACGTGACGGAAACCGCGACACTAATGAACGGTGTATTTCACTACCTAGACGCTAAAGGTAATTCGTACGCTGAACATGTTCACCGTCTAGATGAAGGAACAAGTGGGCTAGTATTGATTGCGAAGCATCCGATAGCTAAAAACTTACTCGATAGAATGCTTGAGAAAAAGCAAATCGTCCGGACGTATGAAGCTATTGTAGAAGGCGCTGTGAAGAATGATCATGGTACGATCAAAGCGGCCATCGCCTCTGACCGTCACCATCCTACTCGCCGTCGCGTCTCACAGACTGGCCAGACTGCCATTACCCACTATCAAGTAGTCGGGCGTAACCCTCAGATTACGAAAGTTCACGTATTACTTGAGACAGGACGCACACATCAGATCCGTGTCCATATGGCGCATATCGGCCATCCGATCGTAGGAGACACGTTATACGGAGCTAAAGCAATCAAAGCTCCCCATTACGCATTGCAAGCCTTCCGTATCCAGTTCCGCCATCCACTGACTGGTGAACTGGTGAATGTGGAAATCCCAAGAACCTAAAAAAACGCCGTTTCCCTTGAGGAACGGCGTTTTCTTTAGATTAAAAATCAAAATGGAAGTTGTCGGGATCTTTGCCGACCCGTTCATTACGGTTCAATGCATCAATGATCCGCATGTCTTCAGCAGAGAGCTCAAAATCATAAACATCTGCATTTTCTTCGATACGATGAGGCTTAACGGATTTCGGTATGACAACCAAATCTCCTTGTAAGTGCCAACGAATGATGATCTGCGCCGTCGACTTTCCGTGTTTTTCGGCCAAACGAACGAGACTTGGTTCTTTTAAAAGGTGTCCACGTGACAAAGGCGACCAGCTCGTCACTGCAATGTTGTGCTCTTTACAGAACTCACGCAGCTCAAACTGAGCAAGGCGCGGGTGACACTCTACTTGATTCATCATAGGCGCCACATTCGCGGTTGCCATGATTTTCTCTAAGTGGTGTGCATGGTGATTGGAGACACCCGTTGCACGGAGTAACTTCTCGTCGTATAAGCGCTCAATTGCTCGGTAAGTATCTACATACGTCTCTTCAACCGGCCAATGTGTAAGATAAAGATCTAAATAGTCCATGTTCAATAACTTCAAAGATTTCTCAAAGGCACGCAATGTCTGGTCATATCCTTGATCTGAGTTCCAAACTTTCGTTGTAACAAAGATTTCAGAGCGATCGATACCCGAATGGCGTACCGCTTCTCCTACCTCTTGTTCGTTGTCATATAAAGAGGCTGTATCGATGTGGCGATAACCGCTTTTTAGTGCATGTGAAATCGCTTGTAGCGCTTCATCTCGGTCTGTCATTTTGTAGACGCCAAGACCTAGGCGTGGAATTTCTATACCGTTTTGTAACGTCTTTGTAGATTGCAATGTCAGTTCCACTGATGTCACTCCTCGCGTTTTTGAATCTCTGGTGATTTATCGTGTTGGCTTGGATCTGCGACACGCTCATCTTGAGATAGTTCTCGCTCATCGCGCAATTTTTCCATTTGCTTGCCGAGCTGTTTTACTTCTTCCATGTTGGATGCCATAGAGCCGTTTTCTTTAGATGTGTTTTCTTTCGTCATGTGTCGTCTCCTCCTTTTTCTATCATGTTAGCCCAATTGACGTCATTTTGCCATAAATAGCCGAACGCTGGCGTTTCTTTTTTGTTTTTATTCCTGTATACTGAAAGGAGACTATTAAGCTAGGAGGCACAACCCATGAAATTACTTTTAATCCTCGGTGTATGTGTAGCATTCCTTTCTGCAATCTTTACTGCAGGCTATGATGATAAACCAGGTTCAACAACACAAAAATAAGTGAAAGAAGGACAGCCCCTATTTGGGAGGCTGTCCTTTTTTAATGTAGTCCTGGGTAGTTCTGCTGACGCAATGCTTCATATGCTAGAATCGCCGCTGTGTTCGACAGATTTAAAGAACGAATATTGTCGTTCATCGGAATCCGAAGCGCTCGGTCTGGGTGTGCTTCTCGAAATTCGACTGGAAGACCTGTAGTTTCACGACCAAAAATAAAGAAATAGTCTTTATTTGAATCGCTAAAATCAAAGTCTGTATGAGGTTTTGAACCAAATTTCGTTAGTAAAAAGAACTCTCCTTGTGGATATGCGCCAACAAACTCTTCAAGTGACTCGTGATACGTGATGTCGACATGCTCCCAATAATCAAGTCCTGCTCGCTTCAACATCTTGTCGTCTGTTGAAAATCCGAGAGGTTTGATCAAGTGCAGTTTGACACCTGTTCCTGCGCAAGTGCGCGCAATGTTTCCTGTATTTGCAGGAATCTGTGGTTGATAAAGTACGATATGGATGGCCATTATTGTTCTCCTTTTAGTAAAGCCTCTTGTATTTCTTCGATTACTAGTCCTTCTTTTTCTTGATCAAGTTGGTTTCGTAATGCTTCCATGCCCTCGGTCGAAGTAAGTTCCCCTAAAGCCCATGCTGCCGTCCCTCGCATAACCGGGCGTGGATCTTCTGAAAGAATAGTCATCAGCTTTGAGATAGCCTCTCGCTCTTTGAAGTGAACAAGTGCAATGATGGCGTTTCGCTGAATGGGATTCTTTCCTCGCCAGGCTCCTGACATGTGTCCATACGTTTCTTTGAATGTACGATTGGTATGTTCAAGCAGGGGCATTAAAAGTGGTTTTACGAGCTCTGGATCCGGTGTAAAGTCGTGTTGGTGTGCTGAATGTTTGCCTTTATTTTTCGGACAGACCGTCTGGCAGGTATCACACCCATAAAGACGGTTTCCGATTTTCGCACGGAACTCTTTGGGTACCATCGTCTTTGTCTGAGTGAGGAATGCGATACAGCGCTTAGCGTTCAGTTGGCCCCCTTCAATCAAAGCTCCAGTAGGACAGACATCTAGACACAATGTACAGTCTCCACACTCGTCTTCCATAGGTACAGAAGGTTCAAAAGGTAGATTCGTTAGCATCTCCCCTAGATAGACATAAGATCCAAACTCAGGTGTGATGATAGAACAGTTCTTGGCACTCCAGCCAATTCCGGCTCGCTCTGCCACGGCACGATCGGACAGTTCCCCCGTATCAACCATAGACTTCAATTTGGCGTCTGGGGCATGAACTAAGATAAATGCCTCTAGCTTTGCCAGTTTTTCTCGTAGTACGGTATGGTAATCCATTCCCCAAGAAGCTCTTGCAAAAATACCACGTCTTGCCCCACGTTTGCTTTGTGGTGCATCTTTCATTTTCGATGGGTATGCAAGCGCAATCGAGATGATTGTCTGCACACCATCTAATAATTGTACTGGCTCTGTACGCTTAGTAATGTCAGGTTCTTCAAATCCAGATGCGTAGCCAAGTTGTTGCTGTACAAGAAGACGCTGCTTCAAGTCAGGAAACGGTGCAGCAGAAGCAAAACCTATTTTATCGATTCCAATGGAATGGGCATAGTGAATGAGTTGTTGTTGAAAGTCGCGTACGTTCACCTGCCTCACCTCCTATGGTATGATTTCTATGTAGAAAGGGTGGGTGTGTATGCGTGTTGCATTAGAGCCACAGCTCGTTGAACTTGTACCTGAGCTAAAAATCGGCCTTATCCATTATACCAAAATTTCTGTAGGGGACTCGCCCCAAATGCTTAAAGGGCGCCTGCAACTGTTCCAAGAACAATTGTTTTTTGAAATCGAAGAGAAAGGTCTCTCCCATTTTGACCGTCTCAATTCATGGCGCTCTCTGTTTAAACTGACTGGATCGAATCCGTCACGGTACCGTCCATCGGCAGAAGCTCTCTACCGAAGAGTAGCCAAACAAAACTATTTCACACCAGTCCACTCCGGAGTCGACAGCAATACATTCTTTTCTCTTTATTACGGCATTCCGTTTGGGCTGTATGATACAAGCACCCTCTCAGGAGACGTTACGTTCTCTATTGGTACAAATGATACGAACTACGATGCATTGAACGGACGCACTACTTCCCTCACTGGAATTGTGCACTCTTCTGATGACGAAGGGGCATTTGGAAGCCCATATGTGGATTCGAAGCGTTCAGCTGTGACGACGAGTACGACTGAGGCACTCCATGTCGTTTACTTCACACCAGATATGGACGAAGAACAAGCAGACAAGCTACTACAAGCCGTGTCGTCGATGTTTATTCAAGTCCACGGAGGAGATTCATCTTCAGTCGTACTAACCAAGACAAAACCAGAAGGAATGATTTAGATGGCAAGATTTACACTAGCAGATGGAATTCGTCTGCGCAGTTTATTGACTAAGCAAGTACAAGAGCTCGAACAAGAGATGCTTCGCGTCGCGTTTACTGTAGCAGAAAAAGGACAGCCTTTACAGGAACAAAAACGCGGTGTGGAAGATGTGGATTTTGAAATCAAGCAGGTCCGCCAAGATATCATGCTTCTCGACCGTTTGATTTATGAAGCCAATATAGCGAATGCAATCGACTATCAAGGCGAAGCCATTCCACTAGTTGAAGCAATCGAGTATGCGATGCAGCTTCGTGCACAAGCCAAAATATACAAACAACTCGGAGCATCTTCAAAAGAACAACCGGAGTTTGGATACGGAGACACAGTCGCTTACATGCGCTATGCTCGCTTTGAACCAGATGAGTACCGGGAAAAAGCCCTTCAGTACGAACGTAACGCCAATAAAGTATCAGGACTTGTTAATGCGCAGAACTATCAAGTGGAGCTTCCATTCGACGCTTCCCGTTACGAATAACCTCTGTCAGGTGAGAGTCCTGACAGAGGCTGGTCCGGTCTCAACTACTTTATAGTGAAGCCAACCCATGACCCTTCACTCTTTACACAGTTACCCTTCTCTAGTGACCAACCAACTACTAGATGCTTATGCAAATTCAACCGGATCAGAAAACGCCTGGATGTCCTCGGACATCCAGGCGTTTTGTATTAATACGCGCGGCCGAACCACACGCTGTGTTTTGCTTCTTTTCCACAGTTGACACATGTTTTCTTCTCAGTCGGTGGATTGAAAGGAATGTTTCGCGTCGTGAATTTCGTCTCTTCTTTGACGTTCTCTTCACAAGCGTCTTCTCCACACCAGCCGCCAAGAATCCATCCAGGAATCTTTCCTTCTGTTTGTGAAGATTCGATATGTGCTTTTAACTCATCTAATGTATCCACATGCGTATGACTGTTCTCTTCACGGAAAGCTACCGCTTTGTCATAAAGTCGAGTCTGCATCACTGTTAACTCATTTTCAATCGATGCGACTAGGTCGTCAAGAGCGACTGCTGTCTTCTCTTCTGCATCACGTGCTTTCATAAGCGCTTGGCCATTCTCTAAATCACGAGGACCTAATTCTACGCGTACAGGAACACCTTTCAATTCCCACTCGTTGAACTTGTAACCAGGAGATTGATCCGAATCATCAAGTTTCACACGGATCCCTTTTGCTTTTAATTCAGCGAAGACTTTATCCAAGTTCTCAACGATTTCAGGCTTCTTCTTCCAAGGCCCTACTGGAATCAAAACAACTTGTGTCGGCGCCATTTTTGGTGGCAATACAAGACCTTGCTCGTCTCCGTGAACCATAATCATAGCACCGATCAAACGAGTAGACGTTCCCCAAGATGTCGTATGCACGTGAACGTGCTTGTTTTCTTTATTCAAGTACTTAATATCAAAGGCTTCTGCAAATTTTGTACCTAAGTAGTGAGATGTTCCAGCCTGAACAGCCTTCCCGTCCTTCATCATTGCCTCGATAGAATACGTATCTACCGCTCCAGCAAAACGCTCTGAAGGTGTCTTTTGGCCATCGTAAACTGGAATCGCAAGTAAGTCTTCCACAACTTCCTTATAGACTTGAAGCATCTGCATCGTTTCTTTACGGGCATCTTCTTCGTCTACATGTGCTGTGTGTCCTTCTTGCCATAAAAACTCAGAAGTCCGAATGAATGGCAGAGTCTTTTTCTCCCAACGGAATACGTTTGCCCACTGGTTGATAAGAACAGGCAGGTCACGGTAGCTCTTGATCCAATCAGAGTACAGATGCCCAATCATCGTCTCCGATGTAGGACGAAGTGCAAGACGCTCTTCTAACTGTTCTCCTGCAGCTTCAGTCACCCAAGGAAGTTCTGGTGAGAATCCTTCGATATGATCCTTCTCTTTTTGGAAGAACGACTCCGGAATTAACATTGGAAAGTACGCATTGCGGTGACCCGTCTCTTTAAAGCGACGATCCATCTCTGCTTGAATTCGCTCCCACAGTTCATAACCGTCTGGTTTGAATGCAATACACCCACGAACTGGTGTGTAATCCATCAAATCTGCTTTTTGAATTGTATCAATATACCACTTAGAAAAATCGTTTTGTTGCACTGACATAGTATTGCCTCCTTTGATTTTGACAAAATAAAAAGCAGAAAAACACCCCAAAGGGCGTCTTCCTGCTGGATAGACACGGTACCACCTTCATTCGTCACGAGGACGATCTCAAGCGCTTTGTATCGGTAGCGGGCCGGCTGTGTTTGCACAGCATCTCCGTGGGAGGTTTCAGCACATAGGGACGGCGCAGCTCTCATCACTCACTGCACTTTCTGAACGTGTATGTCACTTACTTGACCACTTCAAAGACTCTTCTATATGAAATTCACTATAACAAAAAATCTGTAGTTGCGCAATATGATTAGATGGAAAGCCGGTCCTTCTCACTTCTACCATAGACAGCATAATAAAGACCTATGGTTACGAATGCCACAAAACCAAGACTCAGATACATTTGTGAAAAACTCACTATACCTAAAACAAAACCTAAAATATACGGGCCGAAGCCTAAACCAGCATCTAAAAAGATAAAGAATGTAGAAGTCGCCATACCCATACGTTCTCTTGGTGTAATTTTTACCGCTATCGCTTGTGTGCACGATTGAATATTCCCAAAACCAAAGCCAATCAGGGACGCTGCGATCAAAAAGCTTAAAGAGCTAGTTGCCGAACCCAGCACTACAAGTCCTGCCGCAAGCAATACTAATGCAGGATACATCACATAGTTGGCACCTTTCAAGTCCATTAGTCGTCCAGTGAAGGGACGAGAGACTAGTACTGAAATGGCATAGACTAAGAAGAACACACTCGCTGCTTTAATCAAATCTTGTTCAATAGCATAGAAGTTCATAAAGGATAGAACACTAGAGAAACAAAAGGCAACAGCAAGAGTGACGAAAGCTATTGGGATCGCGGATGGTTCTAAATAACGTCGAACTGAAAATTTCTGCTTAACACCAGGCTCTTTAGCTACATCAAGTTTCAGATTTGGAACTTGAACTACCAAGCCAGCTAGTAATCCAACTATACCTACACCAAAACAGATAGCGAAAATGGTTTGGAATGTAGTAACTTGAGTAAGTAACAAACCGACAAAAGGACCGATGGCTGTCGCCAGTGTGGAACTCATGCTGAAGTATCCAATTCCTTCCCCTCTTCTAGCCATCGGGATTATGAATGCTACGATAGTGGCTGCGGCCGTGCTAGCAATACCTAAAGAGATTCCATGAAGCAGACGAGTGATCAGTAATACTGGAATGGATGAAGAGAAAAAATAGAATAAGGTCACTGTATTAAAGAAGATAAATCCTATAATTAATGTTTTCTTTCGACCTATTCGCTCAATACGAGCTCCAATAAATAGTCTTCCAATTAAAGTACCCACTATAAAAATTCCAGTAACGAGTCCAGCTTGACTGGTAGTAGCATTAAACTCATCAACAGCGTAGAGTCCAATAATGACTACTAATAAGAAAAAAACGAGTGTCAGTAGAAAATTGACACTCGAGATCATGATAAAGTTCTTTGTCCATAATCGTTCTTGTTTCATTTCTACATCTCCTTCCTAAACAAAAGAAAAAAACTCTACCTGGCAGAGGTAGAGTCACGAACTACTTGTAAAGCTGATACCGGCGGTCGGGGTCGAACCGACACTCCCGTGAAGGAACTGGATTTTGAGTCCAGCGCGTCTGCCAATTCCGCCACACCGGCAAAGTAGTATTTATGGAGGCGGCAACCGGATTTGAACCGGTGATAAAGGTGTTGCAGACCTGTGCCTTACCACTTGGCTATGCCGCCAATTTTTTGGAGCGGAAGACGAGGTTCGAACTCGCGACCCCCACCTTGGCAAGGTGGTGTTCTACCACTGAACTACTTCCGCAAAATGGCTGGGGTACTAGGATTCGAACCTAGGCATGACGGAATCAAAATCCGTTGCCTTACCGCTTGGCTATACCCCAAAAGAGGGCGACCGATGGGAATTGAACCCACGAATGCCGGAATCACAATCCGGTGCGTTAACCACTTCGCCACGATCGCCATGGTAGTATTATATTCTACAAAACAAAAAAATCATCTAGAAATGGGGCGACCGATGGGAATTGAACCCACGAATGCCGGAATCACAATCCGGTGCGTTAACCACTTCGCCACGACCGCCACGATCTACAAATGATTGAATTGGCAGGGGCAGTAGGAATCGAACCCACACTGACGGTTTTGGAGACCGTAGTTCTACCTTTAAACTATGCCCCTAAATAAAAAATGGTGGAGGGGGACGGATTCGAACCGCCGAACCCTAAGGAGCGGATTTACAGTCCGCCGCGTTTAGCCACTTCGCTACCCCTCCACAAAACTATGGTGCCGGCGAAAGGACTTGAACCCTCAACCTACTGATTACAAGTCAGTTGCTCTACCAGTTGAGCTACACCGGCCTAAAATGGTGGCTCAGGACGGAATCGAACCGCCGACACAAGGATTTTCAGTCCTTTGCTCTACCAACTGAGCTACTGAG
>NZ_NOKQ01000116.1 GCF_002265435.1 Tetzosporium hominis | reverse complement strand
GAGCTGAGGGCTCTTCATGCCTTCTACCTGACGGTAGAGGAAGAGGAGCTCTTCGGGAGCCTTACCGACGATGTCTACCGGCAAAGGCGTCTTCTCAAGTGCGGCATAGGCCATCTTCCCAAAACTTTTGAAGACCATCGTGAACTCAGGTAAGAAACGGTCGAGCCAGCGGATGATCCGATTCTGTAGCGCATTGATATCCTCTTGGATCTTCGAGCGAAGGGTCGCACCGTTCCGCAATTCAGCCTCGATCCCTTCCAAGATCCGAGGATAGTTGAAGCGCCCGTCTCGCATCAGTCGCGCAATCACGACGGCATCCTTCTTGTCATTCTTCGTCTGTAGATTGTCATCCAGCTCTTTCGATCGGTTGACGTGCATCGGATTGACCATCACATAGGGGATGCCATGGTCGGTGAGAAAGGCCGCCAGGTTCATCCAATAGTGCCCGGTCGGTTCAAAACCGACAATGATATCTTGTTTCAGATGTTCTTCTTTGAGGGCGATGATACGCGTGTAGAGGACCTCAAAGCCGTGCCGTGACTGGGTGAACGAGAAGGATTTCTGGAGCACACGGCCGCGGTCGTCGACTGCACAGGCGAAATGTGTACGCTTGGCGATGTCGATACCGATGACCAGTGTCTTTTCTGAGACTTGATTAATCTTTTCATTCGTTTTAGAATTCATATAATAGTCCTCTCTTAGATGTATTGGGTCATTTTCTCGGGTGACCACTCAATCATCATAAAAGAGGGCTTTTTTTTATTCAAGGCCTCAGAAATCTTCCTAACAGGAATGCTCCTTAATCAAGTGTTGCAACGCGGAAGACTTCTTCTGTAGTTGTAACGCCTTGAGCCACTTTTTCCATACCATCTTGCAGTAACGACTTCATATTGGCTTGTTTCATATACCGCATGATGTCTCGTTGCGTACGACCATCGATAATCATTGTTCGCACTTCATCATCCACTTCTAATACTTCGTGTACGGCTAATCGGCCTCGGTAACCTGTGTTGTTACAGGCAGGGCAACCAACACCACGTGAAATTTCGTGGATTTCAACACCATTCTCGGCAAATAGTTCTTTTTCACGGTCAGTAGCTGCTTCTTTTACAGCACAGTCACGGCAAACTCGGCGTACAAGACGCTGAGAGATAACACCTACCAACGAAGAAGCAATCAAGAACTGTTCAATTCCCATATCTCGTAGGCGAGACACCGATTCGACTGCTGAGTTCGTATGCAGTGTGCTTAATACTAAGTGCCCTGTAAGTGAAGCTCGAACTGCGATTTGTGCTGTCTCGAGATCTCGAATCTCCCCAATCATAACGATATCTGGATCTTGACGAAGAATAGAACGAAGACCGGCTGCGAATGTTAATCCAACTTCCTCTTTGACTTGAATCTGGTTGATTCCTTCTAATTGGTACTCAACTGGATCTTCAACTGTAATGATATTTACTTCGTCTTCATTTAATCGATTCAAACCAGCATATAGAGTAGATGATTTACCAGAACCTGTAGGTCCCGTGATCAGCACAATCCCGTTTGGTCGTTTCAACATTTTCTTAAACGCTTTTAAGTTGCTGTCACTGAATCCCAGTTTAGAAATATCGTTAATAGCATTGGTCAAATCAAGTACCCGCATTACGACTTTTTCGCCGTAAATAGTTGGTAGAGTGGAAACGCGGATATCGACTGGCTTCATATTGATGTTTTGCTTGATACGACCATCCTGCGGAATACGATGCTCAGTAATATTTAAGTTTGCAAGAATTTTAATACGCGCTAAAATTACATTTTGAATGTATTTAGGTAACGCTCTTTCTAAGTGAAGCACCCCATCAATGCGGTAACGAACACGGAAATCAGTCTCTTGTGGATCAAAATGAATATCCGATGCACGTTGTGTTACTGCGTTACTGATCAATTGGTTTACGAGATTTACGATTGGAGAATCAAGATCGGTAATCTGTGTTTCATCATCCATGTTGTCCGGGATAATGTCTTGCAACGACATGTCCATCGTCTCTTTTAGGTCGTAAAACTTAGTGAGCATACGCAGCAAATCATATTTTGCAGCAATAGCAGGTTCCACTTGAAGCCCTGTTGCCATACGCACTTCTTCGATTGCAAAGTAATCCATTGGATCAGCCATCGCAAGTAAGAGTTTGTTGCGTTCTCGTTTAATAGGAAGAACTAGGAGTCGCTTCGCAATATCTTTAGGGACGAGTGTCGTCAATTCCGGATCGATTGGATACTGTGTCAAGTTGATATTCGGAATTCCAAGCTGCATTTCAAGCATTTCATTCAACTGCTGCTCTGTGATCAGGTTCTCACGAATGAAGTAATCCCCTAATTTTTCAGCAGGCGCCTTGTTGGCAAGTCCAAACTCAAGCTGTTCTTGAGAAATCATTCCCGCTTCAACCAGCATATCTCCAATACGTTTTTTCGTATTCAACCTCATGACGCCACTCCCCTTTCTTTAATTAATTTTATTTCCGCCTTTATCGTAATCATCCTGATCATCAGAATCGGTATCGTCTCCGTTCCCGTTACCGGAACCGTCGCCAGAACCATTTCCGGAGCCTGTACCAGTTCCTGTACCAGACCCACTATCTGTTCCAGAGCCAGTACCAGTGCCTGAACCTGTTTCAGTACCATTTCCAGTTCCAGTCCCCGAGTCAGTGCCAGTTCCGCCAGTTGTTCCACCTGAAGTGCCACCAGTTGTTCCGTCGGTCGTTCCACCAGTCGCAGGTGGCGTTGGTGGTTCTTTCGCGCTGACCTCGAAGACTTCATTTACAGGAGGATAATAATCACGTGCCACGATTTCTTGTGTCTCAAATGAACCAGAGTCTGAAGTGATCGTGCGGTATGTTACAACTCGCCATCCACTGCGTCCAGTCTCTACTTGGCGTTCACGTCCATACGCCAAATCTGCAACCAATCGTTCGATTCGTTTTGGTTCAATTTCTTCTCGAGACCCCACTTCATAACTAGTAGTAGAATCCGGGTTTAGAGTTAAGAACTCTATTAAGAATGTACCAGCTGAATTCGAAGCCTGGATGATTACCGGTGTGTCAAATGTATTCTTGAACTTTAAGTCACGGTTTAACTTTGCGCTAACCATAGCTTCAAGACCAAGTGTTGTATAGCTCGGAACCACTCCTTGTGAATGACGCTCCACAAGATCAAACTCTGTTTGAAGGACCGTGATGTACAACATGGAAGCGACAAAATTCGCAGTTTGATCAGAGATAGGTGTTGCTCCCTGTTCTAAAGCTTCATTTAATGAAAAGATTTCTTGTGAAGGAAGAGATTTTTGATTCAATAGTTCAACGACAGTATTCAGTTCCGCTGCTGGTAGTCCTGTTTGGACGTTCACAAAACCAACACGTTCCATATCCTCGGTCGTCACAGAACTTCCTACTAATAAGATAGGTTCTGTACTCAACACGCTTGCTTTTAGTTTCAATTCTTCGATTGATTGGTTCATATCGTAGGCTGGATCTGCGTCAATTGCTGCAACCAAACGATCACTTAAAGTCACCACTAATGGTTGATGCACTTCTTGATTTCGTTTCCAAAATGCGTACCATGGCACATCTGCTTTCTCAAGAAATTGCTCAACCGATTGATTAACATCAAATTGGAAATCTTCTGGTGCGACTTGTAGATTCGGGGCAGATGCTTGCAATCCAGGAACTGCTTGTTCTGACCAAATGGCAATCTCACCTGTGATCCACGAAGTGAGTTCTGCTTCATCTAAGCTAGGAACCGTTTTTCCACCTAGCGTGTGTGACTGTTCATCTGCTAAGACAATAGGAGAAGCAAACAACATGATAACTAGTGCAATAGATAGTATGTATGGTAGTGATTTCGGCAAAGTCCTTCACCCCTCTTGCTCAAAAATTTCATATGTTTATATAGGCCTAACATCATATATACAACTTCTTCATCACTATTGTATCGTAATACTTGTAACTGTGAATACAACTTTCTACCTTAATTTTGAAATATATTCGACAAATATTTCCTTTGTTTCATTCTTTTGAACGCTCTGTTATGATGAAAGTATAATTGGTACTATTCGGAGGTGCAATAGGTGATCAAAAATTTTTTGAATTCGAGAGGGTTTACTCTAATCGAGATTTTAGCTGCGATTACTCTACTGGCCATTATCTTATTATCTTTTGCTTCTATAATGGTGAACAATTTTAATACAAGTTACAAAAATCTCGATAAACTTTCTACTATACAACTAGCGGATACTTATTTTAATCGAGTAAGCAGCGTGCCTCTTGGCTTAAATACCACTTCTACTCTTAACGATGTAAAATCTGCAATTGAAGACTCTACAGATTTACCAAAAACAATAGAATTAAACAATAAAACTTATATCATTGAGTACAAAGTAAAGCACAACACGTCACTTAATATAGACACACAGCGTTCAGAGTCTCAACTCGGTCTTTTCACTGTAATAGTTGAAGTATCACTTAAAGGCACAGAAATAAAATCAAGGACAGAGGGGTATATTCAAATTGAAAAAACAACTCCGTAATCAAAATGGTCTATCTCTTATAGAATTGCTTGCTACAATTGTATTGTTGTCCATTATCTCACTATTTGTCTTCTCAATGTTTACTAGTTCTATAAATACTTACAGAACTAACCAACTTAATACGCAACTCAGATCACATGCTGATCTATTATTTTTGCAAGTAAATAACGAATTGGCCTCAGTGCATTTTGATCAAATCAAGGAAGCCTCTACTACAGATAGTCAACAATTGTTAAAAAAATTGACTATTTCTTCTGCTTCCTATAAAGATTGTCCGAAATATGATCAATCCAACAATTTATGTAAAGATAACGCTATTGCAATAGAGTTAAAGAAAGTTGGCAACAAAAATGCTTTAGTTATTGGAACTCAGCCCCTGATAACTGATACCAAATTTGAAATAAAAGATTCATCGGGATTTAAAGTAGATAGTCAGACTAAATTAATTGAGTTAATTTTAATAATTACTTATCAAGACACAACATCACGAAAATCTCAAACCAAAGAAGTAAAGTTCACTCAAACATTTCAACCTATTTAATGGAGGGATCTAAATGGTAAAACAGCAAAAAGGGTATGCCCTTCTTATTACTCTCTTACTTGTAATATTAATTAGTGTGCTTGGCCTTGCTATGATCACTGCAAACATTACCGCTTCAAAGCAAAATAAAATTAGAGAGACAGCTGTTTTAGCTGAGGACTTAGCATTAAAAGGAGCAGAATATTTCACTTTATCTTTACAGGACGAACTCGAATCTTCAATTAATAATACAAGACTCACGGTCCCTCAATATATTTCTAGACTAAATGATGTTTTACAAAAAAACAAATATAAATGTAGTACTGGGGAAGTTGACATCTCCTCAGAGTCCGAAGGAGAAACATCCGTTTGTATAGAAAGAATTTATCTTGAAGATAATCCATCTCCCACTATTGAACAATTAAACACAAGTCTTAAATGGATTGTAGTTATAAGAAGTACTAGCATTGTAAATGAACAAATAAAGACGGTTCGGCAACACTTGATGTATGGAACTGATAATGTGCCAGATCAGTTGAGATATGCTTTGTCGACAAATGATAATGGCAACTTATTCTTACACGGTGGTATGGATATTTACGGAGATGTAAAAACGGAAGGAAACTTGATAATTTCTAGTACAGCTTTTTGGAAGAAAGAAGGACGTGTGCAGTGGGTACCTAGTTTGGCACCGAGGATTATTAGTAGAAATTTCACCCCGAAAATAATATTACCTACTAATACAAATTATAATGTATATACAATGAAGAATGAATCATACATGCCGAACGATGTATTTGATAATAGTCACACCACGGGCAAGCTCTTCACTTCATTAACCAACCAAACTGATCGTCTAAACGCAAATGAGTATTATACTAAGCTAAATGTATTTAATCAATCGGGTTTAGATTTAGCTAGAGATTATTTAACAGATGGTGAAAAAGTCAATTTTGAAAGAAGAGATTTGCCAGTAGATAACTTAAACATCTCTAACGAGATTAGTAGCCAGAAAAATTCAGCAAAATATCGTGATCTTGCTAGCACCACTATAAGCAGAAATTCAGATTCAAAATTTTCTTCAGACAAAAATAATAGTTTTTATTTTGGTAGTACTCAAAGGTATTGTAAATTTTGGTTTTTGGGGTGCTTGGAATACGGTTATAGAGATGTTATTAGCAATTTAACAATATCTTCAATCTCTACGGACCAAGTAAATATTAAAGGAATTTATTATATTACAGGCGACCTTACCATAACTAACTCAAAGTTAAACAGTGATGCTATATTTTATGTGGATGGTAATGTAAACATGACGAATAGTTCGATTGTAGATGGAAGCAATTTATATATTTTTTCAAATGGTGAAATTGAAATTTCCAATATGTCTGTAGATAAAGATACTCCAAGTAAAATTAAAGGTTTTTTCTACACTAAGCAAAACTTTCTAATGTATGGGGTAGCTTCTAATATCTATCTAAATGGAGGTATCTCAGCAGATAGAATTATCTTAACTGCAGTTCGAGGGAAGTCTAAAGATTATGAATACGATTCAGTAGCTATTCAAAAAGCAATTATTAACAATGAGCGAGTCCCTTCAAGAATGGTGATTGATTATGACCCAAACTTGATTCCTGAATTTATCACTTTCACACGACCAGCTGATACCGAGATAGCACCAACTATGAACCAACCTGTCATTATTGAACAAGAAATCACTTCTGGCCCTTAATAAATACACCTCGTCAATGCTTATATATAAGCTTTGACGAGGTGTTTTATTTCATATATTCCGCCACTTTGTTACGTCCCGCCTGCTTCGCTCCGATATAAAGAGCTCGGTCCGCGTTACGTAACATCGTGATGGTTTCGTCTGTATCTTCTGGAGCCGTAGAGACCCCTATAGAAACAGTGATGTAGATGATTTCATCATGACGATTGCTAGTAAGATCGGAATCAATCAAGAATGGCGTTAACTGGACTTCGATGCGAATCTTTTCTCCAAGGTCTGCTGCTTCTTGTTTTGAGAGCTGGGGCAGTAACATCACAAACTCTTCTCCCCCGTACCGTGCGAGCGTACCGTCCTCAGGAACATGTTTCTTCACTAGTGTTGCGAAATCTTTTAAGACTATATTTCCTGCATGGTGACCATAGCGATCATTTATTTGTTTAAAATGGTCAATGTCTAGCATCAAGAGTGAAAGCATCAAATGTGGATTAGAATCCAGTCGCTGCTGTTCCATCTCCAATTTCTTATCCAAGTATCGATAATTGTAGAGTCCAGTCAATGCACAAGTTTCACTCTTTTCTACTGCTGCATGTACGTATCGTGCTTTTTCTAGTGACACAGCAAAATATGTAGAAAGCAAGTGTACGATATCCATCTGGAATTTTTCAAACGCATATTTTTTTCGGGCAGAAAGGACGACCATTCCTTCTGTCTTTTTGTTTCGAGAGATGGGGACAATCAAGAGACTGTTCATATCTTTCCCTAAGAAGTCTGGCGCTTCATTCATCCATTCGGATGCTTTACCGAAGCACTGCTTTTCTGATCGGACGAAGTAACTATGAATGAAGGACTCCAGTATGGAATCAGAATCCACTTTGATCGTCACTTCCTCTTTGTCTTCAATGGCTCGAAGGACGACGTACTTGCCTTTAATATTATCGACAATATAAATGGCATCTAACGGAAACAGTTCGGATACGCGTCGCATGAACATATTGATAATTTGATTTGAGCTTAGACGGTCCGCCATCTCGTGACCAAATGCGCTGGCTTTCGCGAGTGCGATGTTCGCTCGTTCAGCCGTATTGTACATACGCATCACATACGTGATCAGTAAAAACGGGATACCCAGTAGACAAAAAGCGATCCACCCAATTTCATTTTGAAGAATATAAAGTGAGATTGCAAAAGGTAATGTTATAAGTCCGCCTGTATAATCCCATGCAGCATCTCGAGAGAAGAAGCGTTCTTTTGTGCCTAAGATGGCGTCACGAGCATACAGAATAATATGGTTGGAGACTAAACTAACAACTAAAAATACACTAGCGCCTAATATGATCATCTTAATATCTTCGCTGCCAAGTGTGTATCCTACACCGTGAGCCGCTGCGGCGGATAGTAGCGAGACGAGTACAAACATCCAAGAGCTGTATAGGATACGGTACTTTAAATCCGATAAGAAACGAACACGGAAAACCATCGGCAAGATAGAGATTTGAACGAGTAGCATCTCAATACCGGCTCCGTATTCTAAAAAGGCTGCAACTGTCACCCATTGCGAGAGGAAAATCGTTGTGTTCCCAATGTGGAATGGGATGGCTGTGGTAGCTACGGCCAAAATCAGCATCAAGGCGACAATGCTAAGATCAATTGGTTGACTTGGAAACAAAAAGAACAGGACTGCCATCAGTGGAAGTCCGGTAAAGATATAAAGCAGTACAATAGTTTGTTTGGTACGCTTGCTGAAATCCACTTTGGCCCTCCCGTCTTGAATTTACAGTTGTCTGACAAATCAAATTATAGCACTCCTTAAAGCAAAAACGATAAGGTATTAAATCCTGTTTTTGAATCTCCATTCACTTAAGAAATAAAGAGAACCCGTTACAAAAGTCTTGAATTTTTCATTTTTCAGTGTATTTATATCTAGATTCTGAACATCAGTGACAGAAAACTCATTTATTTGACAAAGTTCGACTAGTCTATTCGGCTCAAGAGCACGTACGTGTGAAAATTCGACAAATGTCATGCGGTCAGCAATCTCTTCAAATAGCCGCAATACACCCTCAAAATCTTTATCTTTTAAAATCCCGAGTACGATATGAATTGGTTGTCCAGGGAATTCTGTTCGAATCGTTTCAACAAGACTTCTTGCACTCGCTTCATTATGAGCTCCGTCCATATAGACATTGTCTGCAATCTTCTCCATTCGAAACGGAATATAGGCTTGTTTTAGTCCAAGCTCTACTTTCTTTGGATCCAAATCGAACAGAGATTCAAGAGCGTGCACTGCTAAGGTTGCGTTCATTCGTTGATGCTCACCTAGCAAGGACAACTCCACCTGTGGACCAAATGGTTCTAAACTATGCAGCGTTGCCTGGACTTCGTTTACTTGCTGCTCAATAGGAGGCAAATAAGTGGTACTTGGAACGAATACATTAGAATGAGATTTAATGATACCTGCTTTGTGATAGCCAATTGAATCGAGAGTCGTCCCTAAGAAGTTCGTGTGATCCAGTGACAGACTGGTGATGACCGCAACACTTTTCGGAATGACGTTCGTGCTATCGAACCGTCCCCCCATCCCCGTCTCAATGATCCACACTTCCGGAGCTTTATGCTGAAAATGTACAAAAGCACAGATGGTCAACAGTTCAAAATCTGTGAGTTCTGTCGCTTCTGGCACCTGTGCAATTTTCATCATGACCGCATCTAATTCTTCAGAAGTGATGGCTTGTCCGGCAACGACAATCTGGTCATGGACATCAACTATCGCAGGCGATTGAAACGCTCCGTATGAAATCGAATGGGATTCGCACAGTGCTTTGATAAAAGCAATTGTTGAGCCTTTGCCGTTCGTTCCTGCCACGTGAATCACCTTAGAAAAACGCTCAGGGTGCCCGAGTTTATCGAGCACCCTTTCCATACGTTCGAGACCCAGTTCAATGACCGAGCGGCTGGTGATTCCGTGACGCTCTTTATAAGAAGCAAAACCTGGAATCTGCATAGCCAAGTCTCCTTACTTTGTAGTCTGTAGTAAAAATTCGCGGACTTCACTCATAAAGTAGAGAGAACCCGTGATGACGAGGACATCATTAGCTTGATGCGTCGTTTTGAATGTGTCGATAACTGCTTTCCAGTCATCAGCTGCTGATTTCTCAATATGTGACGAATAGTCGAGCAGCTTGTCTTTTGGTGTCGCTCCTGCATGATGGAAGCTCGTGAACGTGATAGTCGACGCTACTTGATCCACCATCGAAACGCTTGATGCGTTGTCTTTCTCTTCAAGTGCTGCGTATAAGAAATGATAATTATATTCAGGGTAGACGGCGGTCAACGTCTGAAGGAGCATGGTCATGCCTTCCGGATTGTGTGCGCCGTCGATCACGATGTGTTCACCGAACTTCTCGAATCGCCCAGCCCATTTCGCTTTCTTCAGGCCTGAGTAGATAGCCTCGTCTGAAATTTCAAATGTTGGTTTCAAGGCACGAACTGCTGTGACTGCAAGACCTGCGTTCTCCGCTTGGTGAGTCCCGAACATCGAAAGTTCGATTCCTTCTAAGCGTTCTTCTCCGATTTCTAAATCAAATACTTGGTAGCCGTTCTCTAGACGGACATTCGATACTTTCATGTCGTCTTCGAGTTGTTGAAGTGGTGCGTTCTTTTCAGCAGCTGTGTCTCGGATGACTTGCTGTGCTTCTGGATTTTTGACACTAGAAACAACCGGAACACCCGGCTTGATGATGCCTGCTTTTTCAGAAGCGATTTCTTGAATCGTCTTGCCTAAAACGTCCATATGATCATACGATACGGTCGTGATCACAGAAACAAGTGGCGTGATGACATTCGTCGAATCACGGAGTCCGCCGATTCCTGTCTCTATCAAAGCGACATCCACTTGTTGTTTCGCGAAGTATATGTAAGCCACGATAGTGATGATGCCGAAAAATGTCGGATACTTACCGTCGTATTTCGTCTCCACGATTTCAAGCACTTGGTTCAAGTACTCCAGAAGCTCGCCATCAGGGATTTGGACATCGTTAATACGAATACGCTCATTGACGCGGTGTATATGAGGTGATGTGAACACGCCGACTGAAAGATTCGCATCTTTCAAAATCGAATCGACTGCATTTAATGTAGAACCTTTGCCGTTCGAACCAGCAAAGTGAATGGATTTAAAGTTATGATGAGGATTGCCTAGATCTGCTAAAATGTCTTCAATCATTTCTAGCGGTGTGCGTTTGTAAACACTTGTACGTATTGAAAATACGAAATCTAAGCATTCTTGTAGGTTAGTGTACATGGGTATTCTCCTCTTAGTGGAATGAATTCTTCGACTTGCGAAACTACAGATTCAGTATATCAAAAAGAGAAGGCAAATGCCCTCTCTTTTGAATGTTACAAATTCTTTAATTCATCTAAGCGTTTGATGACTGTATCGCGTTTTTCAAGGTAGTCAGCTTCTTTCGCTCGTTCTTCCGCAACGACTGCTTCTGGAGCCTTCGAAACGAAGCGCTCATTAGACAGTTTGCCTTGAACGAGCTTCACTTCTTTCTCCCATTTCGCAAGCTCTTTCTCTAGTCGCGCAAGCTCTGCGTCGATGTCGATCAAGCCTTGGAGTGGCAAGAACAATTCAGCTCCAGTTACTACTGCAGACATCGCTTTTTCAGGAGCGTCGATGCGAAGACCGATTTCTAGAGTTTCTGGATTACAGAACTTCTCGATGTAAGCGGCGTTCGATTCTAATGTCTTCAGTGCTTTGTCGTCTTTAGCAGACAAGATCAACGGCACTTTCTTGCTCATCGGTGTTTGAACTTCTGCACGAATCGTACGAACAGAACGAATGATTTCAGACAATAGTTTCATCTCGTCTGCTTGCTCTGGGAAGTGCAAGTCATCACGAACTGTCGGCCAAGCTGCTGTCACGATGGACTCGCCTTGGTGCGGCAAGTTCTGCCAGATCTCTTCTGTGATGAACGGCATGAACGGATGCAACAAGCGCATCGTGTTATCAAGAACATACGCAAGAACCGAACGCGTCATGTGCTTCGCTGCTTCGTCTTCCCCGTACAATGGAAGCTTCGCCATCTCGATGTACCAGTCACACAAGTCATCCCAGATGAAATTGTATAGGGCACGGCCCACTTCGCCGAACTCGTAACGGTCAGATAGTCGCGTCACTGTTTCAATCGTTTCGTTCAGACGCGTCAGGATCCAAGCGTCGGCAACAGATTTCTGACCAGACAAATCAATTTCTTCGTACTTCATTCCGTCCATGTTCATCAGCGCAAAGCGAGATGCGTTCCAGATCTTATTGGCAAAGTTCCAAACCGCTTCTACTTTTTCAGTCGAGTAGCGAAGGTCTTGCCCTGGTGAAGAACCAGTCGATAGGAAGTAACGCAACGAGTCGGCTCCGTACTCAGAGATGACATCCATCGGATCAACTCCATTTCCGAGCGACTTCGACATCTTGCGGCCTTCTGCATCGCGAACAAGACCATGAATTAGAACGTCTGCAAATGGACGCTGTCCTGTGAACTCGACACCTTGGAAGATCATGCGAGACACCCAGAACGCGATGATGTCATACCCTGTAACAAGCGTGTTCGTCGGGTAGTATTTTTTGAACTCTTCGTTTTCAGCATCTGGCCAACCCATTGTTGAGAACGGCCATAGAGCTGACGAGAACCAAGTATCGAGCACGTCTTCTTCTTGACGCCAGTTGTCGATATCCTCTGGTGCGTCGTGTCCTACTAACACTTCGCCTGTCTCTTTATGGTACCAAGCCGGAATACGGTGTCCCCACCATAACTGACGCGAAATACACCAGTCATGCAAGTTTTCCATCCAGCGCATATACGTGTTTTCAAAACGGTCTGGAACGAAGTTTACTTTGTTGTCCGTGTCTTGAATCGCCATTGCTTGTTCAGCAAGTGGCTTCATGCGAACGAACCATTGTGTAGATAGGTACGGTTCTACAACAGCACCGCTTCGCTCTGAGTGACCTACGGAGTGAACATGCGTCTCGATGTTGAAAAGAACGTCCATCTCTTGCAAGTCTTTCACAATTTGCTTGCGGCACTCGAAACGGTCCATACCTTCGTACTTGCCAGCATTGCCATTCATCGAACCGTCTTCGTTCATAACTAAAACGCGCTCCAAGTTGTGGCGATTGCCGATTTCGAAGTCGTTCGGATCGTGTGCTGGTGTGATCTTCACGGCACCACTACCAAACTCCATATCTACGTAATCGTCTGCAACGATTGGAATCTCGCGACCTACGATAGGAAGAGTTACCGTCTTGCCGATCAAGTGCTTGTAGCGCTCGTCTTCTGGGTGAACCGCTACAGCCGTATCTCCAAGCATTGTTTCAGGACGAGTTGTTGCTACGTCGATAAACCCAGTGCCGTCTGTAAGTGGGTAATGCATGTGGTAGAAACCGCCTTCGATTTCTTTATGGATGACTTCGATATCCGATAAAGCTGTTTTCGTAGCCGGATCCCAGTTGATGATGTATTCACCGCGGTAAATGAGGTCTTTCTCATAAAGCTTCACGAACACTTCGCGTACTGCTTGAGAAAGACCTTCATCTAGTGTGAAACGTTCACGTGAGTAGTCTAGACCTAATCCAAGCTTTGCCCACTGCGAACGGATATGCCCTGCATACTCGTCTTTCCATTTCCAAGTTTCTTCAAGGAATGCTTCACGGCCTAAGTCATAACGCGTCTTCCCTTCAGAACGAAGCTTTTCTTCAACTTTTGCTTGTGTTGCAATCCCTGCATGGTCCATTCCTGGTAACCATAGCGCATCATAACCTTGCATACGCTTCATGCGAATAATGATGTCTTGTAACGTTGTGTCCCAAGCGTGCCCCAGGTGTAGTTTCCCTGTTACGTTCGGTGGAGGGATAACGATCGTATACGGTTCTTTATCACTTTCTGGATGCGCTTCAAAATACTTTCCTTCTAACCACCACTCGTAGCGGCCTTTTTCGATTGCTTGCGGATCATACTTCGTTGGCATTTCGATTTCTTTTGTCATGGTCGTCACTCCTTTTGTTTTTGTGAATGGAAGCGGCGGTACATACAAAAAACCCCCGTCCTTAGAAAAAAGGACGAGGGTATGATCGCGGTACCACCTTTAATTCATGCCAAAATAAGCATGCACTTCATTCACTAACGGTTCTTCACCGGCTGCTACTACTCTTCCTTCATAACAGCTGCTCCCGGGCTACCTTCAACTCTCTTGACCGAAGACCTTTCACCAGATGGCCTTCTCTCTACAGATCAGAGGAGTGTCTACTCTTCCCGTTCTTTGCATTTCTTGTATGTGTTCTTATTGTAAGCAATCGTTCTCCTGTCGTCAAGCCGCTATGAGAGGAGATGATTTCTATGAAGAAACGCTACTACCCTTATTTTTTGCCTGAATGGTTAAGAGAACCAAGGTTCTACTGCAAAGCCATCTGTATTCCTATCACGTGCTTTCAGCGGAGATCTTGCTGTGGTCCGAGGAGAGCTCACTAAAGTCCGGGGAACTCCAAACGAAGTCCTTGTAAAGGGAACTATAGAAAAAGCCTATCTCCTCGAAAGGAAACAGGCTTTGGTGTTTATCCGCGCAATTGGCGGAATGCTTCACGGAAGGCTGCAATCGTTTGATCAATGTGCTCTTCAGTGTGAGCTGTTGATAGGAACAGTCCCTCAAACTGGGATGGTGGCAAGTAGACGCCTTGCTCGGCCATCAGACGGTAGACGTCTGCAAACAGTTGAAGATCTGAAGTTTTTGCTTTGTCATAGTTTGTGACTTCTTCATTCGTGAAGAAGAATCCAATCATCGAACCGGCACGGTTCACTGTATGCGGAATATCGAATTCAGTTGCAACTTTGCGGAACCCTTCTTCTAGACGGTCACCAAGTTTTTGGAAGTACTTGTAGCTGTCTTCAGTCAGTTGAGATAGCGTCGCATACCCTGCTGCCATCGCAAGTGGGTTCCCTGAAAGTGTACCAGCTTGGTAAACAGAACCTGCAGGAGCAATCTGCTCCATGATGTCACGGCGTCCACCAAACGCACCTACTGGTAGGCCGCCTCCGATCACTTTACCGAGACACGTCAAATCTGGTTTCACGTTGTAATAACCTTGTGCACAGCCATAATCGACACGGAATCCAGTCATGACTTCATCAAAGATCAGGAGCGCACCGTGTTGTTCTGTGATTTCACGGAGTCCTTCTAAGAAACCAGGCTGTGGTGGGACGACGCCCATGTTCCCTGCGACTGGCTCTGTGATGACTGCTGCGATATCGTCACCGAAGTGGTGGAATGCTTCTTTCACTGCCTCTAAGTCATTGAACGGAACTGTCAGTGTGTTTTTGGCAACGGATTCTGGAACTCCTGGTGAATCCGGAAGACCGAGTGTTGCCACACCAGAACCAGCTTTGATAAGTAGGCTGTCTCCATGCCCGTGGTAGCTTCCTTCGAATTTCAAGATCTTGTTACGACCTGTGAAGCCACGAGCAAGACGAAGTGCAGACATCGTTGCTTCTGTTCCTGATGAGACCATACGGATCATTTCGATGGATGGAACGCGCTCGATAACAAGCTTCGCCATTTCGTTTTCGACAAGTGTGGAAGCTCCAAAGCTTGAACCAAGTGTTGCCACGCGTTGAATTTCAGAGACAACTTTTTCGTTTGTATGACCTAAGATTAAAGGTCCCCAAGAAAGTACATAGTCGATATAGTCATTGCCATCGATGTCAGTGACAATCGCGCCGTGTCCTTTTTCCATGAAAATCGGATCCATATTGACAGATTTAAAAGCACGGACAGGACTGTTAACGCCACCTGGCATCAAGTTTTTAGCTTCTTCAAATGCGTGCTGAGATTTTGTATAGGTTTTTGCCATTTACTTCTCCTCCAGCCATTTTGCTACGTCTTTTGCGTGATACGTCAAGATCAAGTCAGCACCCGCACGTTTCATGCTTGTCATCGTCTCCATGACGACTGATTTCTCATCCACCCAGCCGTTGATCGCTGCCGCTTTGACCATCGCGTATTCCCCACTTACGTTGTAAGCAACGATTGGAAGGTCATGCGCATTGCGAACATCGCGGATAATGTCTAAATAACTTAGAGCCGGCTTCACAATCAAGAAATCTGCGCCTTCTTCAACGTCCGATTTTGCTTCGCGAAGAGCTTCTAACCGGTTCGAATAATCCATTTGATACGTCTTGCGGTCTCCGAACTTTGGAGCGCCGTCTGCTGCTTCACGGAACGGGCCATAGTAGCCTGAAGCGTATTTCACAGCGTAAGACATAATTGGAATATCTGTGTACCCTGCGTCGTCAAGTGCTTTACGAATCACTGCGACAAAACCGTCCATCATGTTTGATGGTGCGATGATGTCCGCTCCAGCTTCTGCTTGGCTGACAGCTGTCTTCGCAAGCAAGTTCAGCGAGTCGTCATTTACGATTCGTTCCGATTCATCGACAACACCACAATGGCCATGACTTGTGTATTCACACAAACATGTATCAGCAATCACTAGAAGCTGTGGATGGCGCTCTTTTACAAAGCGAGTTGCTTCTTGGATAATGCCGTGGTTGTGATAAGCACCTGTACCCATCTCATCTTTTTCAGCTGGCAAGCCGAATAAAATGATGGACTGAATCCCAAGTTCTACGATTTCATCCAGTTCTTCGCCTAAACGGTCCAGTGAAAACTGGAACACGCCTGGCATCGAGCTGACTTCTGTCTTACGATTCTCTCCTTCCGCTACGAATAACGGGTAGATCAAGTCTTCTTTATGAAGATACGTTTCTTTAACTAACGCGCGCATTGCAGCAGATGTGCGAAGGCGGCGGTGGCGTTTAAAAGTCGGTTGCATCCGAGTCACTCCTCTAAATGAATTCGTTGTTCGAGCAAAGCATCAAGTGTGTAGACGCTTGGCATGACGTGTACGGGAAATCCGTGGTCGGTCATAGCTCGTTTCGTAATATGTCCAATCGCACAGTAGATCACATTGGGTTGTACGGTCCCACCTGCTGCTACATATGCTTCGACTGCAGAAGGGCTCGCAAAAACAAGTGTCAATTGCGGATGGTTCTGGATCAAATTGGTGATCGTTTCGACATGTTCATGAAGCGTGACGGTATCGTAAATACATACGGCCGTCACATCACTATGAAGACCTGCTTCGATAGTCGGCTTCGCCAAGTTTCCTTTTAGAAAAGCGACGGTCTCGTTCACATGCGGTGAAGCATTCCATTCTTCGACGAAAACGTCTGCGCTAAAAGTAGAAGGCATAAAAGATGCCCTGTAACCGTAGCTGTTAAGTGCTTTTTCTGTTTTCGATCCTACTACTGCGATCTTCTGAGTAGGTGGTTTAGAAACTTGTGAAAAATAAGCATGTACAGCTGTCTGGCTCGTGAAAACGAGCCAATCACAGGATTCGATTTTCTCTAAGTTCACTGGTCTAAGGACACGATAGTTCGTGCCGATAAGCGGCGCGTGTACTGGTTCAAATCCTGCCTGCTCTACACGCTGTAGAAAGCTCCGATCATGGAGCTGAGATGTTAAAATGAATGGTTCTCGCTTAGACATCGCTCTGTTCTTTGACGCGTTGGATCAAGTCGTACGCGCCTTCTTTTGTTAGCTTCTCTGCGATGGCTTTACCTAAAGCATCCGCATCCGTTCCTGACTGTGTCTCTTTGTAAACTACTGAAGCGTCAGGAGCTGCAACGAGTCCGGTCATGGTGATTGTGTCCCCGTCAACCGTTGCGTGACCCGCAATCGGCACTTGGCATCCGCCGTCCATCGCATGCAAGAATGCACGCTCTGCTTCGACAGCTTTCCAAGTCGTATCGTCCGTCAATTTGCCAAGAGCATCTAAAAGTTCTTGATCGTCTTCACGGCATTCGATGGCAAGAGCTCCTTGCCCTACTGCTGGAATGCAGACATCGGCTTCTAGATATTCAGTTACCGTGTTGTCGCTCCAGCCAAGACGTTTCAGACCAGCTGCTGCTAAGATGATTGCATCGTACTCCCCAGCACGAAGTTTCTCAAGACGCGTGTCCACGTTCCCGCGAATCCATTTGATTTCAAGATCCGGACGTTGCAGCAAAATCTGCGCACTGCGGCGGAGACTACTCGTACCAACAACAGCACCTTTTGGAAGGTCCGCAAGTTTCACATGGTCATTCGAAATAAACGCATCGCGCTCATCCACTCGTGCAGGCACACAGCCGATCACAAGCCCTGGTGGCATCGCTGACGGCATATCTTTCATGCTGTGTACAGCGAAGTCGATTTCTTTGTCATAAAGAGCTTGTTCGATTTCTTTAACAAATAGCCCCTTGCCGCCCACTTTAGAAAGTGTAACGTCTAGGATGCGGTCTCCTTTAGTGACGATTTCTTTGATTTCAAACTCGAACGGTGCCCCACTCTGCTTCATCTGGTCAATGAACCAGTTCGTTTGCCAAAGGGCAAGTTTGCTACGGCGTGAGCCGACGCTAATTTTACGCATATTTCTCAACCTTTCTGTTTACCATAAATGAAATTCGGAAAACGAGCTTCCGAGGAAGAAATTGATCAGTACTACTAAAAATGCATAGACATGAATCCATGCGTAATTCGTTCCAACAACTCGAGGTCGTTCTCGGATAATAAAGACAAACAGATAAACGACCAACAGTAAGAACGAAGTGACAATTTTTGAGTCGAGCCAGTTAAAGCCGTCAATGGCGATATAGCCCCATTCCAAGCCTAACAATAAGCTGACAAATAATAAAGGAATACCTGCGATGATGGAATAGGTCATCATCGATTCGGCTTGCGATAACGACGGCAAGCGGGCAAACTGCGATGTCCACTTCTTCTGCTTCAACATTCGGTGCAGCACCAAATAGAGTACAGAAAACACGAACGATACAGAAAACGCCACATATGCGAGTATTGCGAACGTGATGTGGATAATCAACAGTTCACTGATAAGCGAATCGGAGACTGCTCCTCCTGTTTCTCGTCCCGCTCCAAATGTGTGAATGACTAAAAAGACAAAGCCGATGGACATCACAAGGAGTGCAGGGATGTCGAGCTTCCAAATGACCTGCAAGCCGATGGTGACAGCGAGTAACAGCCAAGCATAAAAATAAAAGCCTTCTTCTAATGAAAGAATCGGGAACCGGTTGTCACCAATCAATAAGTAAAGTAGCAGTAACGTCTGCACACCCCACCCTGTCAGTAATAGCCCAGTACCGATACGGTTCATACGTCTATTTTTTTTCAAGAAGTCGATCACATAAAAGACCAGACTAACAGCAATCAAGATTACGATGATTTCCTGTAGCCGGAGCATCCATAACTCATTCATTGAAATCATCCTCTACTCAAAATCAAACAAAAAAGACATTTCTCTATCATCTATTATGCCACAAATAGATTGGAGAAACGTCTTTTTCAGTCCTTAAAACGAGTATTCGCCACGGAGTGCCGGAGCTTCTTCAGAAGCCGTGGACTTTGCCAGTTTGGCTTTCTGCTGAGCCAGTTGGACCTCACCTTGGACCTCGTCTTCGATGCCGAAGATTTGTTGGAACAACGCAAGTTGCTTGGCAGCCTCTGGACTTGTAGAAAGTTCTTTTGCCTGAAGGATTGGTTCCTTCAACAATTGATTGATAATGGATTTCGTATGTTTATTTAAAATTTTGCGTTCGCGGTCCGTAAGCTCCGGCATCTTGTTTTCAATCGATGCCATCGTCTCTTGCTGAATCGAACTCGCTTTTTTGCGAAGTGCTGAAATCACTGGAACCACACCAAGTGTTGCAATCCAGTCATTAAATGTAGCTACTTCGGTTTCAATCATGTCTTCAATCTTCGCTGCAGCACGTTTGCGCTCTGCTAAGTTCGCTTCTACGATGCCTTGAAGGTCATCAATGTCATACAAGAAGACGTTCGGTAGATCGCCAATTTTCGGGTCTAGATCACGTGGAACTGCGATATCTACCATGAAAAGAGGCTTCCCTTTACGAAGCTTGTCCACAAACTCCATCAATTCGAAGTCGATGACATACGTCGAAGACCCAGTTGAACTAATCAATATGTCTGCTTCAAGTAGCGTGCATTGCAGTTCATCAAGTGGCTTTGCTTTGCCGTCGAACTTCGCTGCTAACAGTTCCGCTTTTTCAAACGTGCGGTTGATGACCGTCACTTTACCAGCACCAGACCCGTGAAGATTCTGAATCGCAAGCTCACCCATCTTCCCTGCTCCGAGAATGACGATGTGCTTGTTTTTCAGTGAACCAAAGATTTTCTTTCCAAGCTCTACAGCTGCGTACGAAACGGATACTGCGTTTTCACCAATCGCTGTCTCTGCATGAGCGCGCTTCGCAAACGTCACGGCTTGTTTGAACAGTTGGTTGAACACTGTACCTGTCGTACCGTGCTGTTGTCCTGATAAGAAACTCTTCTTCACTTGGCCAAGGATTTGAGTTTCACCAAGCACCATTGAGTCGATTCCAGCAGACACTTTGAACAAGTGCTTCTTCGCATCGTCTTCTTCTTTAATAAAGACGTAGCGAGACAACTCGTCGATGCTGAGGTCAAACCAAGCAGCCAAGAATTGTTTGATATAGTATTTGCCCGTGTGCAACTGATCAACGGTCGCATACACTTCCGTCCGGTTACACGTCGAGACAATAACGTTCTCCAATATGCTTTTTTGTTCTTGCAACGCTTCCATTGCATTCGGAAGTTCCGCCTCAATAAAAGACAGCTTCTCACGAATTTCAACAGGAGCTGTTCGGTAATTGACACCGACCACGAGTGTGTTCATTGCGTCATATCTCCTTTATACGTTCCATTTCACTAGTCCTAGTATAGCATAACTCTAGGACAGCGCACTTCGACATTTGTGAACAGTATATGAAAGAAACGTGCCGTTCACGTTCTAATTTAGAATGATTCTAAATATAGTGTACCAAAATGCGTTGAGGCTTACAACGATAGGGGTTTATACAGAAAAGTCCGATAATTGAACTTTACTAATACATATACCCTTCCTCTAAATCAGTAAGCATGTATAAAGATTGTTTCACCTGAGACACCATTTCCAAGGGGAGAACCTCCAAGCCTCCTCGTCGCAGGCTCCTGCGGGGTCTCGCAGAACCTCTGATACCCTGGGAAATGGCATCTCAGGCTCATGACTTTTATAGGAATGCTGTTTTCAAATGCTACTGTTCTTAAAAATTGTGTACATATAGAGTGTGTAGGGGTGACTCCAGCGGGATTAAAAGCGGAAGCTGAGACCTTGGCTCAGCCCGCGCCCGCGGAACGCTTCCCCTACACACAAAAAACCTGCAAAAAAGGAGCTTCTCAATTATGAGAAACCCCTTAGTCTGGACCTTGTCAAATCCAACTTATCTTTCAATTGCTTTGTAAATCTCAGCCCAAGCCTCGTCATGCCCTTTGCCTGTCTCCGAAGAAAACAGGACTAGTGGATCCGCTGGGTCCATATCGAGCGTCTCTTTCACGACTTTCTTGTGCTTTTCCCATTTCCCCTTTGGAATCTTGTCGGACTTCGTCGCCACGATGATACACGGGATGGAGTAGTGCTTCAAGAAATCGTACATCATGATGTCGTCGTTTGTTGGTGGATGACGCAAGTCTACGATCAATACGACCGACTTCAACGATTCGCGAGATGTGAAATACGTCTCGATCATTTTGCCCCAAGCGGCACGCTCGGTCTTAGAAACTTTTGCATATCCGTATCCAGGAACATCGACGAATACTAGTTGCTCTTCGATTTTATAGAAGTTCAGTGTTTGCGTTTTTCCTGGCTTTGATGAGATGCGGGCCATGCTCTTTCGACCAATCATGCGATTGATGAAAGAGGATTTCCCTACATTGGAACGACCTGCGAGTGCGATCTCTGATAGTCCCGTTTCCGGATACTGCTCAGGACGCACCGCGCTGATCAATAATTCTACGTTATTAATTTGCATAGTTTGCCTCCTCCAGTGCGATGGCCAATACTTCCTCCACCTGTGAAACTGGATGGAAAGTCAACTCTTCACGAATGCTGTCCGGAATGTCGTCCATGTCCGGAACATTGTCTTTTGGCAAGATAATCGTATCGATGCCGGCACGATGTGCACTTAATGTTTTTTCTTTTAATCCACCAATCGGCAACACGCGACCTCGCAGCGTCACTTCGCCTGTCATCCCTACTTCTCGTTTAACAGGACGACCTGTGAGCGCGGATACAAGAGCGGTCGTGATCGTAATTCCAGCGGACGGCCCGTCTTTTGGAACCGCTCCTTCCGGAACATGGATGTGAATATCAAATTTCTCATGGAAATCGGTTGCGATGCCGAGTGCTTCCGCATTCGAACGGACGTAAGAAAGCGCAGTTTGAGCCGACTCTTTCATGACGTCTCCGAGTTTTCCTGTTAGTTGCAGCTTGCCTTTACCAGCAGAAAGCGAGACTTCGATTTGAAGCGTGTCTCCTCCAACGGATGTATAGGCAAGGCCAGTAGCTGCTCCAACTTGGTTGGATTGCTCAGCTTGCCCGTGGCGGAACTTGCGTTTGCCTAGGTAGTCCTCAAGATTGCGTGGGGTTACCGTAACTTTTTTCTTCTCACCTTTAACGATTTGAAGAGCTGCTTTTCGGCAAATCCCTGCGATCGTGCGCTCAAGTGAACGAACTCCTGCTTCGCGCGTGTAGTAACGGACAACATCTAACAAGACGTCTCGTTTCATAGCGAGTTTGGATTTATTCAAGCCGTGCTCTTTCATCTGCTTCGGCAGTAGATGGTGCTCTGCGATATCGACTTTCTCCATCTCGGTATAGCCCGCAAGTGAAATGACCTCCATCCGGTCGCGAAGTGGACCTGGAATCGAAGACAAGTCATTTGCTGTTGCAATAAACAAGACATTCGATAAGTTGTACGACTCCTCGATGTAATGGTCACTGAATGAATGGTTCTGTTCAGGATCCAACACTTCAAGCATTGCAGACGACGGATCTCCGCGGAAATCATTCGACATTTTATCGATTTCATCGAGTAGGAATACTGGATTGATCGTGCCCGCTTTTTTCATCCCTTGGATGATACGGCCAGGCATTGCACCGATATACGTACGACGGTGACCACGGATTTCTGATTCATCACGAACCCCACCTAGTGCTACGCGGACGAACTTGCGGTCGAGTGACTCTGCAATCGACTTCGCAAGAGATGTTTTCCCAACTCCAGGAGGTCCTACGAGACAAAGGATTGGTCCGCGAAGTGATTGCGTCAACTGGCGAACTGCCAAGTATTCTAAGATCCGTTCTTTTACTTTTTCAAGACCATCGTGATCGCGGTCTAAAATTTCTTGTGACCGGTGAATATCTAGTTGATCTTCAGTCTTCTCCGTCCAAGGTATTGAGGTCATCCAGTCCAAGTAATTGCGGATGACGCCGCTTTCTGGAGACTGGGCAGGAATACGTTCAAAACGGTCCAGTTCTTTTAAAAGATTCTTTTTCGTTGCTTCTGGGAAGCCCGTCTCTTCAATCTTTTTGCGTAGATCGGACACTTCTCCTGTCTTGCCGTCCTTGTCTCCAAGTTCTGTTTGAATGGCTTTCATCTGCTCACGCAGATAGAACTCTTTTTGAGTTTGTTCCATCGCTTTTTTAACGCGAACCTGAATCTTTTTCTCTAGATCTAGAATTTCTTTTTCATTCTCGAGTTTTTGAATCAAATACACCAAGCGCTCTGTGACATCAAATGTTTCAAGCACTTCTTGTTTTGCAGCAATACGAAGTGGCAAGTGTGTAGCAACTGTATCGGCTAGGCGACCTGCTTCTGCAATCTCAGATGCCGCACGAGCGGAGTCTTCCGAGACTTGTTTAGACAGCTTGCTGAATTTTAAGAAGCTCTCATTCAATGTGCGCATCAACGCTTCTTGTTCCGAGCTTGGGGTTTTCGCTTCTGTGATTGTAGACACTTCGACTTCATCAAACGTCTTGCCTACTTCATATGATTCGAGAACAGCTCGCTCGAGACCTTCGACTTGAACGCGCATCGTGCCATTTGGCAATTTCATAAGTTGACGAATATGAACCAAGACACCTACATCATATAAATCTTCTTGTGCAGGATTGTCCATTTCCATATCGCGCTGTGCGATCAATACGATTTGTTCATTGTTTTTCATAGCAGCTTGCAAAGCGGCCATAGATTTTTTACGGCCGACATCGATATGTAGCGTCAGCGTTGGAAAAACCAGTAAACCGCGCAGTGGCAGCACTGGGTAACGGGAAGTTTCTTGTGAGGTCATCACATTTCCACCTTTCATGGTCTATGTTGACCAGCTTGTTCATTTAGTATACTCGAAAGCAGTCAAATATCCCTAGAGACATGCATTTTGTTTTAATGGATTTTGTTGTTAAGTGTTTTCTAAGTGGGGCAAGGTGTTTAGTTTCCATAAAACGACTTCGGATCTACAAATGTGGTTACATGTTCTAGAAATAAGCGTACATGTTCTAGAAACCGGCCTACATGATCAACAAATCGCTTTACTTGTACCAGAACGACCGCTCACCCTCGAGACTCGAAAGTTGATTTGCTATTTTTCGTTAGTTTTGCCGAATAGAAATACTAATTTGCTCAATAGAACTTTGAATTTGCGTATTGAAGCTTCAAATTTGTTTAAAAAAACCCCAAATTTGTCGATGAACGACCGCTCACCCTAAAAAACGACTGAACGCCTTCCACATCTAAAACAAAAAAACTGGCTCTCTGTCGGCTCAAAGTTGAGCTAACGGAAAGCCAGCTGGATGGTCGCTGTTACGCAGACGTCTTCGTGTCGTTGATGAACTCCGTGCCGTCTTCTTTCAGTAGCTTTGGCGGTTGGCCTTCTGTTACTGTCTCTTTTGTGATGACACATTCTACGATGTCTTCACGAGAAGGAAGATCAAACATGACGTCTAACATGATGTTTTCGATGATGGAGCGAAGTCCACGCGCACCTGTCTTACGTTCGATAGCGAGTTTCGAGATCTCCGAAAGCGCTTCTTTTTCAAACGTTAGCTTGACGCCGTCCAGTTCCATCATTTTCTCGTACTGTTTAACCAAAGCATTTTTAGGTTCTGTTAAAATCTGCACAAGTGCTTCTACATTTAACGTCTCTAAGCTAGCTAACACTGGTAAACGGCCGATGAATTCTGGGATTAGACCAAATTTCAATAAGTCCTCAGGAATCAGGTTCGCCATTAGGCTAGCTGCTTCTGGGTCTTTTTTGTTTGGATCTGAACCAAATCCGATGACTTTCTCACCCATACGGCGTTTGATGATGGACTCGATGCCGTCAAACGCACCACCGACGATGAACAAGATGTTCGTAGTGTCGATTTGTAAGAATTCTTGATGCGGATGCTTACGTCCACCTTGTGGCGGCACGCTTGCAGTAGTTCCTTCAAGAATTTTTAGTAGGGCTTGTTGAACACCTTCACCCGATACATCACGTGTGATGGATGGATTTTCTGATTTACGTGCTACTTTATCGATCTCATCGATGTAGATGATGCCTTTTTCAGCACGTTCAATATCGTAATCCGCAGATTGGATCAATTTCAGCAAGATGTTTTCTACGTCTTCCCCTACATAACCTGCTTCTGTTAGAGACGTCGCGTCTGCAATAGCAAACGGTACGTTCAGAATGCGAGCTAGTGTTTGAGCAAGAAGAGTTTTCCCGCTTCCTGTTGGTCCAATAAGGACGATATTTGATTTTGATAACTCAACTTCGTCGATGACGCTGTTTGAGTTAATGCGTTTGTAATGGTTATAAACGGCTACAGCTAATGCTTTTTTAGCACGCTCTTGACCGATGACGTATTCATCAAGAATCCCTTGGATTTCTCGAGGCTTTGGAACTTCACGGTATTCAACTTCTTCTTCTGTTCCTAGTTCTTCCTCCACAATTTCAGAGCAAAGATCGATACATTCATCACAAATATATACTCCAGGGCCAGCTACAAGTTTGCGAACCTGTTCTTGAGGTTTACCGCAGAACGAACACTTTAGGTTCCCTTTTTCGTCGTTAAATTTGAACACTGTACTCACCCCTATTCAGAGATTTAGTTTACAAGATTATGGTATGTATAGCAAATGAAATGATTATGTAAAGAACAAGGTACAGAATGATCTGCACCTTGCTCCGTATGAAGTCTCTTATTTTGTTACTTTAGCGTTGTCTACTAAGAACTCAACTGTCTTTTGGAAACGGATATCGTTTTCTAAGATAGCTGTTCCGCCTAATGCTGTTTTGATTTGATCAACTGTCATACCGAACTGAGCTGTCATTTTTTCTAGCTCTGCGTTCACGTCTTCTTCAGTTACTTCAATACCTTCAGCAGCAGCGATTGCTTCTAATGTAAGAGATACACGCACGCGGCTTTCTGCATCTTCTTTCATTTGTGCACGAAGTGCTTCCTCATCTTGACCAGAGAACTGGTAGTACAAGTCAAGGTTCATACCTTGTTGTGATAGACGTTGACCAAACTCTTGAAGCATACGGTCTACTTCAGAATCGATCATTGCTTGTGGAATGTCTACTTCTGCGTTAGCAGCAGCTTTTTCCACAAGGTCATCACGAAGTGCTTGTGCAGCAGTTTGTTTTTTCTCTTCAGTAGTTTGCTCAGTTAGTTTTGCGCGAAGTGCATCAAGACTTTCAACTGACTCATCTACTTCTTTAGCGAAGTCATCGTTAAGTTCTGGAAGAACTTTTCCTTTAACTTCTTTAACAGTTACTTTGAAAGTAGCTTCTTTACCAGCTAGTTCAGCAGCGTGATACTCTTCTGGGAAAGTTACAACTACGTCTTTAGAGTCGCCAGTTTTAGAACCAACTAGTTGCTCTTCAAAGCCAGGGATGAATGTGTTAGAACCGATTTCTAGGTCGTAATCTTCACCTTTACCGCCTTCGAATGCTTCTTCTCCAACAAATCCTTCGAAGTCGATTGTTGCAGTGTCGCCTTCTACGATAGCGTCTTCTTTAACTGACATTTCAGCAAGACGAGCTTGGTGGTTTGAAAGTTGTTCGTTGATTTCTTCTTCAGTAACTGTTTCTTCAAGTGGAGTCACTTCAAGACCTTTGTAGTCACCAAGTTTCACTTCAGGCTTCACTGTTACTTTTGCAGTGAAAACAACTGGTTGACCTTTTTCGATTGACTCGATGTCGATTTCTGGACGATCTACTGGTTCGATACCAGACTCATCAAGTGCTTTTGTGTAAGCTTCAGGAAGTACGATATCGATTGCATCTTGATAAAGTGCTTCTTCACCGTATTTTTTGTTGAACATTTGACGTGGCATTTTCCCTTTACGGAATCCTGGCTCGTTAATGTTTTTTACGACTTTTTTGAAAGCCTCGTCGATTGCTTTTTTAAACTCTTCTGCAGAAACTTCAAACGTTAATACGCCTTCGTTTCCTTCTTGTTTTTCCCACTTCGTTGACATATATTCTACCTCCAACAATTGGTTTCATTTTTGACTAAACATTATTTAATGTATTGACAACTTGTACATTATACCATAGTTACGGGTACTTTCAACCTATTGTATTTCTAGTAGCGCATAGAGCTGATCGATCTTGTGTATCATGCGCAGCACTTTATGATCCGAGCGTTTATTTTCACCAAGTAATAGCTCTTCAAAATACAACGTGTACCCTTCGACGACGTCTTCATCCGAAAATCCATTCCAGACATACGGATACTGTAAGTAACTGTGATGCTGGAATGTATCACGAATTAACAGATACGCAGTCGGTTCGTTTTCGAGTCGTTCTTCGATCTTAGTTATGAGCTGTTGGAAGCGTTCGTTCTCAAATGGCTCATCTAATGCTGCTGGCACCCACGGTTGATCCCAGTTGAACTTTCTAACGCGGACGATGTCTTGGCTATCTGTTGCGATGAGTAGCAAGAGAGCGAGCGTCTGTATCACCGGATGGACAGAAGGATGTTCGACGATTGCTTGCCATTCTCTTTCGAGCTTTTGACAGTCGCCCTCAAAGGCAGCAAGTAACAGTTGATACTGCATAACAAGAGGTTTTTCGAAAAACTCTGGAATGCTGTAGAGTTCTGGGTTCAACTCTTCTAGTGGCTCAGGCACTTCTTTCGTTTCAACATTCGCTGCGAGTCGGCCACTGAGTTCACGAAGATGCAACCACTTCTCTTTGCGCTCAGGCGACAACACACGTTCTTCAATCAAAGTACTGATCAGGGCATCCGCTTCCTCAAATCGGCGCAACTCGACAAGTAACGTGACATATAGGTCCATGAGCTCTTCGTATTCATCGAAGCCTTCGTGTAAGAGGGTATCGCAAATCGTAAGTGCTTTCTCGAACTGACGAACTTCATAAAGCGAATAAGCATAGATCAGTTCCGCTTCTGGTTCAAGAACCCCGAGCTCTTTGGCGGTGTCGAAGTGCCGGACGGCTTCCATAAAGTCATGCCGATCAGCAGCACGGAGCGCTTTGTCGATCTGAGTGTTCAAGGCGCCAGGAAAGATGATTATGTTCCCGCGCTTTTCTGGACGATGTTTTTTCATAGGTCACCTGCTTCCTGTTGGGAATTCGGTTCAAAAGTAAAAGAGCCTTCTTCTCTCTATTGTAATCTAGAAAGAAGAAGGCTCACAAGTGTTAGTACGACCCTGGAGGGATTCGAACCCCCGACCGACGGCTTAGCTTACCACTATGGCTTTCGCCACCAAGTGTATGTTTGTGGTCTGGACTATATCTTCACCGTTTCAGGTGCGACACGTATAGTCTCTACGGAACCTCACGATAATCTAAGATTATGCTTCAGAAAATCTACCATCATACTAATATGATCCTTTGATTTTCTTTGATCACGCATGTGATCGTAAGTTTCCTCGGTATTGCCATCAGCATGACCTGGAAGGGTTCACCGATACAGTGTCGTCCACTCTATAAGTTGTTGTTTCCATATAGAGGCTCCTATCATTAAAGGCCGTTGCTCTATCCTACTGAGCTACAGAGTCAAAGTACTCCCCTATCCATAGACAGGAAAGACATTTCTCATTATAGATAGACCACTATGCAAAGTCAATGGTATTTCACAAAAATTAATTCAAGCCGTCCCAGTCTGCACGAAGTTTCTGAATCGCAGCACCACGGTGTGAAATAGCAGACTTCTGCTCCGGCGTCAGCTCCGCCATCATCTTATTCTGTACAGGTACAAAGAAAATTGGATCATAACCGAAACCATACTCACCTCGGCGTTCCTTCGCAATCACACCTTCACATGTCCCACGATACGTGACGGTCTCTTTGCCAGGTTGTGCTAATGCAATGGCACAAACAAAGCGTGCTGTACGGTCTTCAGCTGGCACACCTTCTAAATTCGCAAGCAACTTGTCCATGTTGGCATCGTCACTTTTCGCTTCTCCTGCATAACGAGCCGAGTAAATACCAGGATCTCCGTTTAACGCATCGACTTCGAGACCACTATCGTCAGCAATGACAATCGTGTTTAATTCATTCGCAAGAGCTTCTGCTTTCAAAATAGCATTTTCTTCAAAAGTCGAACCGGTCTCTTCCACATCGAGGTGAGACGCTACGTCATCTAAAGTTTTTACATTATAGCCAAGAGGCCCAAAGATAGACTCAAAGTCTTTAGCTTTCCCTTTGTTTTTTGTAGCAATCAAAATATCTTTCATTATTCAAGTCCTCCATTGTCTGTTCCGATTTCATCTGCAATCGCACCTAGAGCTTGCTTTTGAATCGAGATCAATTCATTGATGGCATGTTCACCTAGCTCAAGTAGTTCGTTGAGTTGTTGTCGTGAAAACGTTGCTTCTTCACCTGTCCCTTGAATTTCAACAAATTCACCTTTTCCTGTCATGACAAGGTTCATATCGACGTGAGCTGCAAAATCTTCCTCGTAGTTAAGGTCTGCAACTGCTCCAGATTCTAGAACACCCACACTGACCGCTGCTAAAAAGTCTCGGACAGGAAATACAGGCAACTGTTTCTCTTCGACTAAACGACTGATAGCGAGAGTCATCGCAACAAATGCTCCTGTGATAGAGGCTGTGCGTGTACCGCCATCCGCTTGGATAACGTCACAGTCAACCCAGATTGTGCGCTCTCCAAGAGCTTCTAAATCCACTACTGAACGCAGTGCGCGGCCGATGAGACGCTGGATTTCCATCGTACGACCCGAAATCTTCCCTTTTGCTGCTTCGCGAGGAGAACGAGAATGCGTTGCACGTGGAAGCATCGAATATTCTGCTGTAACCCAGCCTTTACCTTGTCCACGCAAGAACGGAGGTACTTTTTCTTCAATGGTAGCGTTACAGATGACTCGAGTGCCTCCCATTGTGATAAGGACGGAACCTTCCGGGTGTGTAATAAAATCTTTAGTGATATCTACAGGGCGCAGTGCCTGTGCGGTACGTTGATCATGTCTCATAAAATCTTCCTTTCTGTCGTAGAAAGACCCTCTGCAGGACATCCTGAGGAGGGTCAAAATTGGATACGTCGAACATCTGCGTGTTCAAGCGCGAGCCAGCGTTCTGCAATCTCTTTGAACATCGGGATCGAACCCGTTGCGTAAAAGATAGGCTCTTTTCTGCCTGGCTTTGTATTGTGTTGTTGGTGAAAATCTAAATAGTCTTTGACGTCATTAGCGGTTTCTTGTGCAGATGACACCACATGTACATGCTCTCCAACGACTTCTTCGATATGCCCTTGAAGTAGCGGATAATGGGTGCACCCTAAAATGACTGTATCAAAGTCTTTTCCTTTTAAAGGAGCGAGGGCCTCTTGCACCATCTTGTGCGCAAATTCGCCTTCGTATTCATTACTCTCAACGAGAGGAACAAACGTAGGGCAAGCAAGCGCCTCAACTTGACTCGATGAGCTCAAAGCAGAGATGGCGTATTCATATGCACCACTTTTCACAGTACCCGATGTTCCGAGCACGACGACCTTATGATTGCGAGTAGCTTTAGAAGCAGCACGTGCTCCTGGGAAAATGACTCCAAGTACCGGAAACGGCATTTGGCGACTTAATGAATTCAACGCCACAGCAGTTGCCGTGTTACATGCGATGATCAGCATCTTGACGTTCATCTTCTGAAGGGCAAGTGAAATCTGCCACGTAAATTTGCGGACTTCCTGCGGGCTTCGCGGTCCATATGGGCAGCGCGCCGTGTCCCCGACATATATCAATTGTTCATTTGGTAACAGGTGCATGATTTCTTTGACGACCGTAAGGCCCCCGACACCTGAATCTAAAATACCAATCGGACGATCCACAGTAATTCCTCAGTTCTTTTTCATTTCTTTATGGAGTTTATGGAGCAGTTCTGTTAGTTGCTCGACTTCTTGTTGCGTGAAGCTCTCAAGCTCAGCAGTCAAATAGTCACGACGCTTGTTGATTACTTCTTCAATGATGCGCTCCCCTTCAGCCAGCAAATGGATGCGGACGACTCGACGATCCGATTCGTCACGGACGCGCTGTACGAGTTGATTGGCTTCCATGCGGTCGACAAGGTCTGTCGTTGTACTGAAGGCCAAGTACATTTTAGTAGATAGATCTCCGATTGTCATGTCCCCAGATTCATGCAGCCACTGAAGCGCAATGAATTGAGGTGGAGTAATTGTATAAGAATTAAGAATTTGTCTTCCTTTTTGTTTGATTACGCCTGAGATATAGCGCAACTCTTTTTCAAGCACGGCCACGCGGTCTGCGTCATGGGTTACCGGCTCATTGATTTCGTTCGTCATCAAATCCCTCACTTTTGCATATCCTTGTACTACTTATTGTGACGTCTTCTTGCGAAAATTACAAGCGTATCTGTGTGTTTAGTGAATTTCACCCAACCGAATCAGTTCTTCAATCGCAGCTTTGCGACCCGAGACGCCAAGTTTTTGAATGGCATTTGAGATGTGATTGCGTACGGTCTTCTCTCGAATCTCTAGTGCAGCAGCTACTTCTTTCGTTGTCATTCCGCTGGTTAGCAACTGAAACACGTCACGCTCGCGTTGCGTCAAGATGAAATAATTGGATGGAAACAAAAAAATCCCTCCCCATGGTCTATTCATACTGTATGAATGACTTGGGGAAGGCGTGCATGCTTACGCGTGTTGTAACAGTTTTTTTGTCTCTTCTGACCATGCAACCGGCTTTCCCGTCACACGGTGAATCTGGACGATAGTCCCTCTTCCGGTTGCAGTGATTTCATCTTTCGCGTTAACCATCATATAGTGAACGTCCATTGAAGACGTTCCGACAGAATTCGCTTTGACATAGACCTTGAGTTTTTCATCAAAATAAACTTGTTTGACGAAATCACATTGCAAGTCTGCAACTACTGGAATTGTGGAGCCTTTTGGATCCAACCAGTCGTTCATCAGCTGAATGTGTTTGAAAAATTCGATCCGTGCATATTCGAAGTAAGCGAAGTTCACTGTATTGTTGAGATGGCCATACATATCCGTCTCGCTAAAGCGTACACTGACTTCTGAATAAAATTGAAATTCCGACTTCCACTTTTCAACGTCCCCGATGTAATTTGCTCTCATGATACCGCACCCCTTGTAGCTAATTTAGTGAATGACTATTCATTCATAAGTATAGCATAATTTGTCAGACAAATCATTACTCTTCCTATTCTACTTAATATGAAAGTGGATTGAAATTTTGAAATAGAAGAGTGCTCAGAAAAGACACGCTTATCTTTGGGAGCGGCCATCAGCCTTTTCTCTTTGCGTAGCTGAATTTCACCTGAGAAGCCCTTTTCCAAGGGGAGAACCTCGGAGTCTCCCTCTAGAAAAGTTGATGTATCAACGTTTGAATTGCTCTTACGAGCTTTTTAATATTTTTTACCTTGATT
>NZ_NOKQ01000370.1 GCF_002265435.1 Tetzosporium hominis | reverse complement strand
TTTACAACGCTGCATTTAAGGGGCACATCACAAGCAGCTTCTGGATTGTAAGCGTTATATTGGTTGTGGTATTGTTAGGGCTATATATCTATACGAAATCACATTCTGCTAAAACATTATCAAATTCAAAATATATTTAATCAAAGGGGAGACACCTTATGGAAACGTACATTTTATCCTTAGATCAGGGGACGACAAGTTCAAGAGCGATTCTGTTTAACAAAGAAGGCAAAATCGTTCACTCCGCTCAAAAGGAAT
>NZ_NOKQ01000369.1 GCF_002265435.1 Tetzosporium hominis | reverse complement strand
ATCCTACGGTATTTAATAAAGTTTCCCGGCCGATACGTGTAGTAAGCCTAGGCGCAACATCAACAAACAACCTCCCGCCGGCCTTGCGCATAGGTGCTGGAGTAATGAACAGGTAAAAAGACAATCCCAGTGGTTTTATGGGATCCGTCATCATTTGCTGATGACCGACAGATAGATAGACGTGATTTTCTTGATCATTCGCTTCAGGGATCGGGTATAAAGTAGTGATCGGCCGGCTCTGGACAATATAAAATGTAT
>NZ_NOKQ01000242.1 GCF_002265435.1 Tetzosporium hominis | reverse complement strand
AATTACGGACCTTGGGGCAGGCTTCTCGCCAAAAACAGGCTGCCTTTAACAAGGAAGAAGATTCCTTGAAGGGAGCTGAAATCATCAAGACTTGGTTTGGTTCAACCGGGCAAAATCTTTATATCAATACTCGCTTGATGGTGGACTACGGTATCAATATCCATCTCGGGGAAAATTTTTATTCTAATTGGAATTTGACCATGCTGGATGTTTGTCCGATTCGCATCGGGAACAATGCCATGATTGGTCCCAACTGCC
>NZ_NOKQ01000192.1 GCF_002265435.1 Tetzosporium hominis | reverse complement strand
GAGTTAAAAACGAGAGATTTAGCAGAAGTGACGGACCTGCTGGCACAAGTGGAAAGCTACCAAGAGCAAGGCTATTATGTCGTGGGCTATGTCAGTTACGAGGCCGCACCTGCATTTGAGGAGAAATTAGCAGTTCATAAAGCTCCTTTACTGGGCGAGTACTTGCTTTACTTTACAGTTCATGATAGGGTAGAAACATCGCCTATTCCTCTGACTTATGATGATATTGATTTGCCTTCAAATTGGCAGGAAGTAACGT
>NZ_NOKQ01000355.1 GCF_002265435.1 Tetzosporium hominis | reverse complement strand
TTAATATTACCGCCGAGGACTTACCAACGGAAGGCGAACGCAAAGCACTCCGATACATCACGGAATATGCGGAGAAACACGGAGGCCAGGCGCCGACGGCCGAGATGGTTGCGAATGAGGTGCCGGACTTCCAGCCGGATTTTAATATCGAGGCCAATTACGATTACCTTGCGAAAAAATTGAAAAATCACGCATCCTTACGAGACTTTTCCGAAATTGTTAACGGTAGAGGTGACGGCGGAGAATCCGAATTTATGAA
>NZ_NOKQ01000282.1 GCF_002265435.1 Tetzosporium hominis | reverse complement strand
ATGCTTTGAACCAACTAAGGCAAAATAATGAAACGACGTTTTTCATTTCCTTACAATGCTTTACTTAATGTTTACACGATCAACAGCCGCGTTTAACAAAATTTCCCTAACATGATAAACAGAATACATTAAAGGAGGCATGCAAAAAATGAATTTGTTTCAAAACATGAAATCAAAACTTTTGCCAATCGCCGCTGTTTCTGTCCTTACAGCTGGGATCTTTGCCGGAGCTGAGCTGCAGCAAACCGAAACGGCTAGC
>NZ_NOKQ01000363.1 GCF_002265435.1 Tetzosporium hominis | reverse complement strand
ACAGACTTCAGCATATCCGACAAGCTCTACTTTGAGCCGCTTACTGTTGAAGATGTCATGCATATCATCGATTTGGAGCAGCCGAAAGGCGTCGTCGTTCAGTTTGGCGGACAGACTGCGATCAACCTTGCCGACGAGCTCGCAGAAAGGGGCGTCGCCATTCTCGGAACATCCCTTGAAGATTTGGACCGCGCCGAGGACCGCGACAAGTTCGAACAGACGCTTGAAATGCTGCAGGTACCCCAGCCGCTTGGAAAAA
>NZ_NOKQ01000359.1 GCF_002265435.1 Tetzosporium hominis | reverse complement strand
TTTCTTGTTTTCGCAGCCTCTTACGAGGCTGCATAAATTAACTGCCAAACACTACATTTTTATACTGCCATAAACAGGTACCATCTTTAATTTGATTAAGTTTAGACTTTTAATGTCATAATAACTAAGATAAAAGCTTCAACCAATTAAGATTGAAGCTTCGTTTGAAATCATTAATTATTTCGTAAGCGTCAAATAGTGAACACGTTGTTTCTTATTAAAGAAAATGCCGGTCAAAATCAGAAGTTGATTTTGACCGG
>NZ_NOKQ01000374.1 GCF_002265435.1 Tetzosporium hominis | reverse complement strand
CATTTTTGAAAAACGATTAGCCTTCCCGCTTGCTATTGTCGATGAAGTGAAAAAAGCTGCTGCAGAACATGCGAAGGGTGCGTTCTTAGTCGGCTATCGCCTGTCTCCGGAAGAACCTGAGACACCAGGATTAACAATGACTGAAACCTTTACGCTTGTTGACGCTTTAGGAGATAAAGAATTGGATTACCTTCATATCTCACTGATGGACGTGAACTCAAAAGCGCGCCGCGGTGCAGATCCGACTCGCACACGCATGG
>NZ_NOKQ01000368.1 GCF_002265435.1 Tetzosporium hominis | reverse complement strand
AAACGAGCAGCGCCTCCTGAATGTCTTTTTCGGATCGAATCACTGCGCCATCCGGCAGCACCAGACCCTTAGGAACGATGGCATTTTCAATCACTACATGCTCGCCGATCGTCACATCCGGCATTATGACGGATGATTTAACAGTCGCTTGCTTACCGACAGTCACGCCTTGAAAAAGAACGGAGTGAGACACATTTCCATATACAACACAGCCTTCGTTCACAAGCGAATCTTGAACCTGCGCATCAGATGAAATAAAT
>NZ_NOKQ01000180.1 GCF_002265435.1 Tetzosporium hominis | reverse complement strand
CTCTAGAAATCTTGTAAAAACCGGGCGTGTCCGTAGAGGCGCTCTTTGCCTCTATGGATGCGACCGGTTTTTGCGGGGATTTCTGGCGTTCGCAACTAGACACCATGAAAAGTGAAACCGGCTCGCCCAGAAACACTTTAGTTGGATGATTATTACATTAAGTGCTCTCATTATGACACTAGCGGACTTTATTAGGACAGTAATTCACTCCACTCTGACAGTAGCGGCTCCCACTCTTACATTCCTCGATTTATGGAAACCAATCCTCCACTCAAACCACACCATCTCCAAACTACCCAAGCCATTCCTAGAAAGACCTCCCCCAAACAAAAAAACCGCCCCCGGAAAGGGACGGTTTGACACAATCTATATATGAACACTTTTTTACGCGTAGTCAGTCAATAAAGATTAGCCTCTTTTTGCTCCACGGCCACCACGTTTAGATTCCGTTGCACGTTTTAATGTAGATAGACGCTCTTCGCTATCTTTTAAGAAACGTGACATTTTTGATTCAAAGTTTTCTTTAGGTGGTGTACGATCCCGATCATTTGAACGGAAATTGTTGTTGCGTGGACGTTGTGGTCGCTCAGGACGCTCAGGTCGTTCAGCTTGCGGCTTTGCTTTACGGATAGACAATCCGATTTTTCCGTCCGCTTCAACATTCATCACCTTAACTTCAACCATATCGCCAACTTTTAAGTGATCGTTGATATCTTTGACATAGTTATCTGCGACTTCACTAATGTGTACCAGACCTGTTTTTCCACCTGGCAGTTCTACGAATGCGCCGAAGTTTGTGATCCCTGTTACTTTACCTTCTACCTTGCTGCCTACTTCAATTGACATAAAAAAAATGCTCCTCCTTAAAAATACACTGTGACGCACTGCGCCACGCTTACCTTAATTATAACCAACAAAAAAAGAGTGTCAATCATGGCACTCTTTTACTCATCCGATTTTTCATCCGTATCGTCTTTTGGCAACGTGAAAATCAGTTCATTTTCTTCAGATAGGAAATAGTCTTTGCGCAGCAATTTGCCGATGTACTCATCATCATTGAGCTTCGCAATTTGCAGCTCCAATGATTCTTTTTCTTCCGTCGTTTCTGCGAGAGACTGCTCTACTTCAATTTGAGTCGCCTTTTTCTCTGCAAGAGTTCTTTGACTCTCAAGGAGCGAGTGGACTAAAAATCCAATGACGAGGGAAGCGACAACGGCAAAAGCCGCAAGACGACGGTAGAGTCGTACGCGCTGGGCTTGCTGACGCTTCTTTTTCTTTTGGACCGAGCGCACGTATTCGGAATTGATCGATGAAATTTGTTGTTCGAGTTGATTCGTTCGTTCATTTTGGCTCATTCAATTTCCTCCTCCTACGTGGGTTGGCTATATTATACATAAATTGAGGCGTTCTTTGAAGTGCAGTTGGAAATATTTTCGAAAGTAGAGGATAGGTCAAACGATAGAAAGTCGCCACAATTTTGACATTAAAGCGAACCACCAACCGAACCAAGGTCACTAGTACATGAAGAAACTTCCAAATAGGCTGTATGAAAAGCAGACTTCCTACCCTCCCAAGTGCCCGCATCGGTTCCTTCACACCATAACATATAAGATAAAAAAACGGAGTATGCCCTAAGGCTACTCCGCGTCGTCGATAAATTCTGGTTCTACTTTCTCAAGGCGCTCTTCACTTAAGATCGTGAACATCATCGCTGCCTCTTCTTTTTTCGCATTTTCACGAATACTTTCCACTCGAGCAGTCACGACTTTCTGACCAAATCGAATGCGAAGTTCGTCGCCAGCTTTCACGACACTACTTGCTTTTGCTGTCTTGCCGTTGATCTCAATTCGCCCCTGTTCCGCCACTTCTTTCGCAAGTGTCCGGCGCTTGATCAGACGCGATACTTTCAAATACTTATCTAAACGCATATTAATCCCCTCTTTCTTGTTGCTTTGCTTGATTCCAGAACCCGTCTAACTCTTCGAGCGAGTACTCACGGAACTCGCCACGTCCTTCTCGGACCGAAGTTTCGACAAAGCGGAAACGGCGTTCAAACTTTTGGTTGGCTTGCTGCATGGCAAGCTCTGGTGAGAGTTTCAAGAAACGCGCGAGATTGACGAGCGTGAACAACACGTCACCCAGTTCATCGAGTTGCTGATCGGCAGTCCCATTCGCAATAGCGGCTTTCCACTCCTGTACTTCTTCGTCAAACTTGTCCCAAGCTCCTGCAATATCCGGCCAATCGAATCCTACTGTCGCCGCTTTCTTTTGGAAATTGAACGATGTCAGTAGCGAGGATTCGTCTCGTTTCTGGTCATCTAACAGATGCGATACTTTTGGTTTTTCCGTTTCTTTAATGGCTTGCCAGTTCGTTAAGACTTCTCCGGACGAGTTGACAGTCACGTCCCCAAATACATGCGGATGTCTGCGAACCATTTTGGCAGCGATGCGCTCTAGGACATCTTCCATCGTGAAGTAGCCCGCATCTTCACCGATTTGTGCATGCAAGAACACTTGCAGTAAGACGTCCCCTAGTTCTTCGATGATGGCCTCGTCGTCTTGTTCGTTGATAGCCTGCACGAGCTCGTATACTTCTTCGATTGCATAACGCTTTAGCGATTCATGCGTCTGTTCGCGGTCCCATGGACAGCCTTCTGGGCTGCGCAAGATAGCCACGATTTCGCGGAATGTCTGCCATTCTTTATAGCGACTGCTGCGTTCTTTTACTGGTGGCACATAGACCGTCGTCAGATTCGACAATTCTACTTCGCGGTCCAGTTCAAAGAGTGGCACTGTACGAATGACTTCTTGCGAAGACCCGGCAGCTGTCACGATGGTCACCGGAAAATCATCTGGATACTTTTCCATCAACGTCAGCTTCACTTCAGAAGCACTGAACGAGTCGTAGACCTGTCCAATAAAGAGATGCTGGTTCATTTGAATGTCGTCTCGGCGCATCGCTGTCCCGTCTAGTAGCTGAAACCCTTCGATTGGATCCACACGTACTGCTGCGAATAAAGGATCTAGGAAGCTTTGCCCCCCTTTGATTTCAAGCGTCACAAGGCCTTCTCGTTCGGCTTCAATCAGATACTGGACGGTCTGTTCAGCCACGAGCGGATGACCTGGTACTGCGTAAACGACGTCTTGTGTCTTCGAAAGCTCAAGGAGCGTGTCTGCAATCTCCCGGTAGACAGCAGCGAAGTCGTCGTGTTTCTCGTAAACTGCATCAAAACTTGTATAGTCGAGACCTTCAGCAGCAAGTTCTGCTAGCACTGGATGGTCCTCTGTTCGAACATAAAGTGATGTCGTCTGTTTCAAAAATTTATAAAGACCGAGTGGCAGCTGATCGAGTTCTGCTGCTCCTAGTCCAATGATTGTAATGGTTGCCATGTGATTCATCCTTTCTTACGGTTCAGCAAGAGCTGAACGCCTGCCAGTCGTTTGCCGAACGGTAACAGATACCATTCTTTCGGGCGCAACAACTGACGTTTCATCGTAACTGTCAAAAAGACGACGACTCCGAGTGTTACGCTAATCAGTGTGATGCCAAGTGCTTGTAACCTGCTTGGCAGCGCATCGAGCACTACCGCGTCGAGCAACACTTCTGCCACTACCACTGTGCCCGTCATGACGACAAGCGCGAGAACGAGTCCCGCATAAAACGACAGGCCTGCCAATGCTTCTGGCCATTCCCGCTTCAATTCATAAACAATTCCTGCGAGCGCCACTACCATTGCGATGTTGCCCACGACTTTCACGATAAGCGCTACGACGAGCCAAGCAGTTGGTCGCCAGATGCGACCGACCCCTTGCAAAATTGCCATAAACAACAGAATGAGGGACAACCATAGCACTTGGCCACTTCCGACCATCAGCACTTCCGATAAATCCCGAGTCTGAAACAGCGTCTCGTTGACATATGGCATCGTTAAAATCAAGCCCACTGCAGCAGCGCTCCCAAACACGACAGCAACTCGGTAAGACAGCTGAATAAATGGCATGGCGCCTCGACCTTGCTGCTGTTTGGAACGACTCGCAATGAGCGGGACGAGGGCAAACGCCAAAGACGTCGTCACTACGATGCCCATCTGAATGAGCGGCTGCACGCGATCATACACGCCCTTCGTCTCTTTTGCCTGCTGCAAGTCCATTCCGATTGCGGTCAAGTGATTCATCACCGTCAACGAATCGATGAGCTGCAGCATGAGGAAGAACAAGCTACTGATACTCGCACTGATGCTGATCCAGGTGAGGTCACGCACAATAGACCGCGTCGACAGAGCGGAAATCGTTTTCGTGTACAAGCGACGTTCATCTTTCGTCAGCCACCAGCCGAGGAGTACAATACCAGCTGCTTCCCCGACACTCGCTCCAAAGAGCGCGACGGCTCCTGTTGCATATAGATCATTGGTCCACTGCAGCACGAGGAGTGCCCCCACCAAAATAAAGCCAACGCGGACGGCCTGCTCGACCACTTGTGCGAGAGCCAGTGGCGTCAACCGTTCGGTAGATTGATAGATACTTTTTAATAGAGCTAAAAACGGCATCGCTAAAATGACGACTGCTCCGATACGCAGTAACGGCGCAAGTTTGGGGTCGCCCATCGTCGCGGCAAGCCAATCGGCTCCGAGTAAAAACAATAGGAAGATAACAACAGATAACAATCCGATATAAGTAAAGCCGACTTGTTTGATTTTCTGGACTGTTGCTTCGTCTCCTTGCGCGCGATAATCCGATATTAGTTTCGCGAGTGCCACTGCAAAGCCGACCGATGTCCACGTCGTGATCATCCCGATGAAGGGATAAATTTGCTGGTAAATATAAAACCCTTCGTCCCCCACCATGTTTTGAAATGGTACACGGTAGACGGCACTGAGCATCTTGATGACGAGGGCCGATATGGTGAGCATGGCTGCACCTTTCATATAGCTAGACATTTTCCATTGGGTAGACATGCGCACACCTGCTTACTTCATTTCTCTTACCGTAGTATACCAAATTCAACGGAAAAAACCGCACCTAGACAGGTACGGTCCATATCAACCATTTATTTGTTTAGACAAAAAGCTCGCAGCGGTCTCGAGCGCCTTCATCTCCGGGTCACCGATGTAGTGGACCTTCGACAAAATAAACAAGCCACCGATCATGTCGCCATTCAAGAGGATAGGCACGATGCCGTAAGACCGGACTGTCTCTTTGACGCCGGGAATCCATTCGACACTTTCTTCGTGCTTCTCGACGACTTTCTGCTTTGTAATCAGCGCATCCTCCGTCAGACTAGCAAGTCGCCGTTTAATATATTCTTTCTTTGAAAGACCCGCTACCGCCACTACTTCGTCTTGGTCCGTAATCATCACGGGGGTTCCAAGTGTCTCATAAAGTGCTTCAGCATACTCGCTTGCAAATGTGCCTAATTCGTGAATAGGAGAATACTTTTTTAAGATGATTTCCCCTTCACGGTCCGTAAAAATTTCAAGAGGGTCTCCTTCACGGATACGCATCGTGCGCCGAATTTCTTTCGGAATCATGACACGCCCTAAATCATCAATTCGTCTTACAATTCCTGTTGCTTTCATGTGCGGCCATCCTCTCTTGGAAAACTCTAGCTATCTCTGCCATAGTATGGCGACAAGAGAGGAAAATTATGCACAATCTGCGTTAAGATGCCTGACGAATCGCTTGTGGAGACACTTCCATCATTTTTTCGAGCACGTCAAACGGATGGTGTTTGCCGCCCTTCAAATCAATTTTAATAAGGAACTGTCCTTGATCCACACCGAAATTGACTTGTTTGCCGTAAGTCATCGACTTTTCGTAGAACACCGCAGCGTCAAACTGCTGGGACGTCTTTTCGGTAAAGCGCACGAGGAGTTTCCCACCTTGTTCTTTGATGCTCTCGACACCACTTTGGCGGCCCCAAACCTTCATGCGAGCAATACGCAACAAGTTCTCGGCTTCAAGTGGCACATCTCCGAAGCGGTCTTGCAGCTCATCGTAGATGTCGTGGTATTCTTCTTCTTTATCGAACGCTTTGATGCGTTTGTACATCTGGATCTTTTGGTAACCATCGGCAATATACGTATCCGGGAGATAGGCATCGAACGGTACGGAAATCTCGATCTCGACGACTTCTTCTTGTTCCTTGCCAGTCCGCTTGCGCTCGACTGCTGCTTCAAGAAGCTGCGTATACAAATCGTATCCAACAGAATCGATAAAGCCGTGCTGTTGAGAACCGAGAAGGTTCCCGGCACCTCGAATGGATAAGTCGCGCATCGCAATCTTGAACCCAGAACCGAGCTCGGTGAACTCTTTGATAGCTTGGAGACGCTTCTCTGCGACATCTGTCAGCACTTTGTCTCGCTGGTGCATGAAATACGCATAGGCGACGCGGTTTGAACGTCCAACCCGACCACGTAACTGATACAGCTGGGACAGACCCATGCGGTCCGCATCGTGCACGAACAACGTGTTAACGTTAGGAATGTCGATTCCCGTCTCGATAATAGTCGTCGTGACGAGCACGTCGTATTCTCCTTGCAAGAAGCTAATCAAGATAGACTCGAGCTCCGTCTCAGTCATCTGTCCGTGTGCATACGCTACGCGTGCAGATGGCACCAGACTTTGAATTTCTTCGACCTTGCGTGTAATATCTTCAACTCGGTTATATAAGAAGAATACCTGCCCACCACGTGCCATCTCGCGTTCAATCGCTTCTCGCACAAGTGCGCCGTTGTATTCGACGACATACGTCTGGATCGGGAAACGGTTCTTCGGTGGCGTCTCGATGACAGACAAGTCACGCACACCAATCATCGACATATGAAGCGTCCGCGGAATCGGAGTGGCTGTTAACGTGATGACATCGACCGACGTCTTCAGTTGTTTGATTTTTTCTTTGTGCTTTACACCAAAACGTTGTTCTTCATCAACGATCAGCAGCCCAAGGTCTTGGAACTCGACGTCTTTAGAAAGCACGCGGTGCGTTCCGACGACTACATCGACCAGTCCTTTTTTGAGACCTGTCGTCGTCTCGGTCTGCTGCTTTTTCGTACGGAAGCGACTCAGAAGACCCACTTCAATCGGGAAGTCCGCAAAGCGCTCCATTAGCGTGTCATAATGCTGCTGTGCGAGTATTGTCGTTGGACATAAGAAAGCAACTTGCTTCCCGTCCATGACAGCTTTGAAAGCTGCACGAATGGCGACTTCTGTTTTCCCGTACCCTACGTCTCCACAGACGAGTCGGTCCATCGGGCGTGCTTTTTCCATGTCTCGCTTGATTTCTTCAATCGTACGTAACTGATCTTCCGTCTCTTCATATGGGAAGGCAGCTTCAAAAGCTTGCTGCAAGTCATTGTCTTCTTCAAACGCATGACCGATCTCGGCTTCGCGTTTCGCATAGAGTTTGATTAGCTCGTCTGCAATATCTTCGACCGCTTTCGATACTTTCGTCTTCGTCTTCTTCCAGTCTGCGCCACCCAGCTTGTGCACTTTTGGTTCTTTTTCACCAGAGCCCACATATTTCTGGATAAGGTCAATCTGGTCGACAGGTACAAATAACTTGTCATCGCCTTTGTAGCGAATGTGCAAGTAGTCTTTGTGGATCCCGTTCATCTCGAGGGTTTCAATCCCAATATACTTCCCAATCCCGTGGTGAATATGAACAATCCAGTCCCCTGGCTTGATATCGGAATAGCTCTTGATCCGTTCTGCGTTTGAGAGCTTCTGACGGTTGGCTCGTTTTTTTGGCCGCGACTTAAAGAGCTCTGCATCTGTGATCACTGTGATACGTTGCAGCGGCAGTTCAAATCCGGCATTCAGATCGCCATCTAGTAAATAGACGCCAGGTTCTGAGAGTTGCGCGTCGGGGTGGATGATCTTCGAAGACATGTCGTAGTCTTCAAGTACTTCTTGGACCTTCTGAAGACGCTCTTTTCCTTCTGCAAGAATGACAACGCGGAAGTTCCCTTGCTTCCAGCGCTCCATTTCTCCAGCGAGCAAGTGCATCTGGCCATGGAACTCTTGCATAGGCTTACATGAAAAGCTGAGCGTCGATTTAATCGGTACACCGCCAAATGTCCGTGCAAACAAGGAATAGTAGATTTGTTTTTGTTTCATTCCTTGCATGACCGTTTTTAAAGAAGTCGCCGGCTTCGCTTTATGGACAATCAGACCTTCTTCTAATAGCGATAAGAACCAATCCATCTCTTCTCGCTCTAAAGTTTCCGCAGTCTCTTGAATACGTCCGAGCTCGTCAAAAATCACGATAGCATCTTCGTGCACGTAATCCATCAAGTCCGAAGTGTAGCCATCTAGCAACGGTAAATATTTCGCCACGCCGTCCGGCACTAAGCCGTCTTTCAGTAGACCGATGTCTCGTGAGATATGATCCATGAACAGTTGTTGGGTCTGCGGGTTTTTGACTTTCTTTAAAGATTCCCCAAGCGCTGCTTCTAATCGTTCCTTTAACAAGAGACGTCTTTCTGTAGACCATAAGTAATCCGTTGCTGGTAAAATTCGTACTTCTTCTAATCGGCCCATGGAACGTTGGTCATCTGCTGAGAACTGACGCAATGAGTCGATTTCTGTGTCAAAAAGCTCCACACGAATCGGATGCTCGGCTTGAAGCGGATAGATGTCGACGATTCCACCTCGCGTAGCAAATTCCCCAGGAGCCGAGACCATACCTTGTCGGCTATAGCCTAGGTCTACTAACGTCTGCAAGAGCGTCTCCGGTTCAATGTCTTCACCTTCACGAAGTGTAAGCGCGAGGGCTTCCCACTCGGCAACAGGCGTCAATTTCTTACGGAAAGCCGCGACAGGTACGATGTAGACGCCTTTTTTGTTCATAGCTAAAAAATCGAGCGTTTCAATTCGTTCTGCGCGAAGTTCAGGACTGGCAATGGCCATGTCTGCTGCAATCAGTTCATCAGCAGGATACAGGAAGACCTGGTCTTCTCCTAGAACTCGGGCGTAGTCGTCTTTCACTTTTTGGGCATGCAAAAGATTCGGTGCCACGATCAACACCGATTGATTGGTTTCTTCATAAAGTTGTTGGCCGAGAAATGTCCGGGCACTGCCCGTCAGACCGGTGATCAGTTGATGATCCGTTCCTGCGCGCACCGAGTCAATCCAGTCACGCACTTTCTTCTCTTCTTGTAAAAGCTGTAATAAAGCGTGCATACAGAGTTCCTCCAGTGAAAACAGAAAAAGGCTTTGGAGCTGATTCCAAAGCACTTACTGTATCCATTTGTTTAGTGAAAAGTAGAGCGGATTTTGCTCCATCGCATCTCGACAAGCTACACAGACACCATCCACGATCCACTGACCAGGATATTCTTCAGTGACGAGCGGCTGCCAAGGCAACGATTCTTTTGTTACGGTTTGTACAATTTCTGAAAACGACTCATACGGAATTGCACTCGTTTCTTGTCGGCAGTGCCGGCACCTGCTACGTATCATTCTGCCACCGCCTTTTTACAGACAGTATAAGCAAAAAGAAACCACTTTATGCACCGTTATAGTCGTTCATCACTTCTAAGAATGGTTTATCAAGCCAAAGTGTACATGCGTCGGCACTTTTTTTAATAGCGAGTTCCATGTCAGGTTGTTCTTCGTCACGGAAGTTAGCAAGCACATAATCTGGTACTTTCATTCCTGCCGGCGGTCGACTGATGCCGATTCGGATGCGGTTAAAGTTTTGTGTACCCAAATGCTGAATCAACGATTTGATCCCGTTGTGACCACCTGCACTGCCGCGTTGACGCAATCGAAGCTTGCCTGTCCCAAGATCTAAATCATCATAGATGACAACTATATCCTCTACATCAATATCATAATACTTCATTAGCGGTGCGACCGCTTCTCCCGAAAGGTTCATGTACGTATAAGGTTTTACGAGAAGTACTTTGCCTTTTGGAGTATGCGCAATGGCATACAATGCATGATGTTTTGTTTGATTGAGTTCGACGCCGTATTGTTTGGCTAATTCATCGATGACGAGAAAACCAATATTATGGCGCGTCTTTTCGTATTTTTTTCCCGGATTGCCCAGGCCAATAATCATTTTCATTTGTGTCCCTCTTCATTTCCTTGCGTTATGCTCTCTAGTGTACTAGAAAAGAAGAGGAACTGCCATTCCTGACAATTCCTCTTCTCGAGCGCTTCTTATTCAGCTTTTTCTTCTTCAGGTGCTTCTTCTGTAGCTTCTACATCCGTAGCATCCTTTTCAGTTGCTTCTTCTTCAGTAGAATCCAGTTCTTCTAATTCTTCATCAGAGCGCGGAGCTGCGATAGAAACTAATGCATAATCATCTTCTTCCTGCACATCAAAGTCGATTTTGTCGCGAACGTCACCTAGAGTTAAAGTCTCTCCGATGTTCATTTCGCTTACGTCTACTTCAATATGATCTGGAATATCCGATGGTTTCACTTTTACAGTTACTTCACGGTTAGGTTGTGTCAATGAACCGCCTTCTTTCACACCAACAGCATCGCCGACAGGTGTTACTGTTACAGCAACTTCAAGTTCTTCTGACATGTTGATTGCCAAGAAGTCTGCATGAAGGATTTGACCCTTGATTGGGTCTTGTTGATAATCTGTAAGAACGGCATTGATTGTTTTTCCGTCGACGTCTAATTTCATAACACCGTTACGGCCTACTTCACGAAGTACTTTAATTAATTCAATTTCTTCAACAGCGATTGCTTTGCTGTCTGTTTTATATCCATAGACTACCGCCGGTACGAAACCTTTTGCGCGTAGGGATGTATTTTCCTTCTTTGATTCACGTGTTTGAGTTGTTACCTTTGTCATAGTCATTCACTCTCCTAGTTATACTAGTTAAATGTTTACCCCGTGACGCAAGTTACTAAACATCTATCAATCAAACAATGTGCTAACTGACTTTTCTTCGTAAACGCGAACGATTGCATCTGCAAGCAATTTCGCAATTGAAAGTTCCACGATTTTTGAAGATTTTTGCTCGTCATCTAATTTAATGGAGTCTGTAACGACTAGTTCCTTGATGACCGAGTTTTCAATACGCTCCATAGCAGGACCTGAAAGGACTGGGTGTGAACAGCATGCATAGATATCTTTTGCACCGTTTTCTTTTAATGCAGCAGCTGCAATAGAAATCGTTCCTGCTGTATCGATAATGTCATCGATTAGGATCGCTGTCTTGCCTTCTACATTACCAACGATGTTCATGACTTCTGCCACGTTTGGACGCGGACGGCGTTTGTCGATGATAGCAATCGTTGCTTTTAAGCGGTCTGCCATTTTACGAGCGCGTGTTACACCACCGTGGTCCGGTGATACGATAACGATTTCAGAAGGATCAAAGTTTTTCTCTAAGAAATAATCAGATAGTAATGGCACCGCAACTAAGTGGTCGATTGGAATATCGAAGAACCCTTGAATCTGTGGCGCGTGCAAATCAAGTGTAATTGCACGTGTAGCACCTGCAGACGTTAATAGGTTAGCAACCAATTTCGCTGTAATCGGTTCACGAGAACGCGCTTTGCGGTCTTGACGCGCATAGCCGTAATACGGAATTACTACATTGATTGTGCGTGCAGACGCACGTTTTAATGCATCTAACATAATAAGCAGTTCCATTAAGTTTTCATTCACTGGAGATGACGTTGATTGGATGACGAATACGTCACTACCGCGAATACTCTCTTCAATATTGATTTGCACTTCTCCATCACTGAAGCGTGTAACCGTTAATTTACCAAGGGGAACTCCAACTTCTTTCGCAATGCTTTCAGCGAGCTCCGGATTCGAGTTAAGTGAGAAAATCTTTAATTTTGAACCTGCGTATTGATAGGGCATGATGATCCTCCTGAGTTTGGTAGATTGGGTTTACTTAATACGTTTTGCGTAACCTTCTTTATTTTCCTGCTTTACGCGTCCAATGGCTAGTGAATCTTCTGTTACATTTTTCGTCACAGTTGTACCTGCTGCGACATAAGCGCCTTTTCCAACCGTCACTGGTGCTACTAAGTTCGAGTTACAGCCGATGAACGCATTGTCTTCGATTGTTGTCTTGAACTTGTTCTTCCCGTCGTAGTTGACTGAAATAGTGCCGCACCCGATGTTAACATTCTTACCAATTTCCGCATCGCCCATATAGGTTAGATGCGAAAGTTTAGAACCTTCATCAATCGTAGCCTTTTTCACTTCAACGAAGTTTCCGATTTTCACATGGTTGCCTAGGTCAGAACCTGGACGGATGTGTGCGAACGGACCAACTACTACGTGGTCTGCAATCTTGCTATCTGTCACAACAGAGGAGTGCACTGTTGTATGGCTGCCAATGTGCGAATTCTTTAAGTGCGTGTTCGGACCGATTGTGCTGTTCTCTCCAATTACAGTAGAACCTTCAAGCATCGTGCCTGGAAGAAGAACGGTATCAGAACCAATCACAACATCTGCTCCGATGTAAGTAGAGGCTGGGTCGATGATTGTTACTCCTTCACGCATGTGGTGCATAGCCAAACGACGACGCATATAGCTCTCTGCTTGTGACAACGCCACGCGGTCATTTACACCAAGAAGCTCATCTGCATCTGCTGCTGCGAATGCGGCAATCGCTTCGCCCTGCTCTTTTAAGATGCTGATGACGTCTGTTAAGTAGTATTCACCTTGTGAGTTGTTGTTATCGACTTTTTTCAGTGCTTCGAAAAGCGCTTTGTTGTCGAAACAATACGTACCCGAGTTGATCTCTTGTACTTTTTGTTGCTCTGGAGTCGCATCTTTTTGCTCAACGATCCCTGTAACTAGTTCGTCTTCACCACGCAGAATACGTCCGTAGCCTGTAGGATCGTCTACGATAGCTGTAAGGATTGTAGCTTTCGCCCCTGCTTCATGGTGCGTTGTCATCAGTTGCTGAATCGTTTCTGGAGTGATTAGTGGTGTGTCTCCACAAATAACGATTGTTGTTCCTTCACGACCGTCTAGTACTGCTTCTGCTTGCTGAACTGCGTGTGCTGTTCCTAGCTGCTCTTCTTGAACGACATAAGTAGAACGTTCCCCAAGCGTGTCCTTCACCATTTCTGCTCCGTGACCGACAACGGATACAATCTCGGTCGCGCCGAGTTTCTCCATGTTGCTCACGACGTGGTCTACCATAGGTTTCCCGCAAACCGGGTGTAATACTTTATATAAAGATGATTTCATTCGAGTACCTTTACCAGCCGCTAATACGACTGCAAATAAATTTGTCATAGTCATCCTCCATGTCGAATTTCCTCTTTTGACTATAGCCGATAAAAATGCATTTTTCAACAATTTCTATATTGACAAAATTGCGAGAAAACATTATGTTTATATGTTTCGATTTTATGGGCGGGGGATAGGGATGGGGGTTTGTAGTGGAAGGACTGGTTTCCATAAAACGACTTGGGATCGACAAATGAGTTTACATGTCCTAGAAAGCATGTTGCATGGTCTAGAAACGCAACTACATGTCCTAGAAAACGAATTACTTGCACCAGAACGACCGCTCACCTTTTAGAAAACCCCAAATGTCCTTAAGATCTTACTAGAAAGGGCTTGGGTAGCTGAGGGGTGAGTGAAATTAGGTTCCATAAAACGAGGAATGTAAGAGTAGGAGCCGCTACTGTCAGAGTGAAGTGAATTAATGTCATAATGAAAGCCGCTAACGTCAGAGTCAGAGCATTTGATGTAATAATCACCTAACTAAAGCATTTCCATACTTCGTTCAAACCCATTTTCGCTTTGGCGAGAGTGGGTTTTTTGTTGGTTAAGGGCTTACTAATAAGAGCGGCGTTCTCCACATCTAGGTGTAATCGAGCTGCGCCTCCTAGAAACACACGCCAAATATCATCGCAACCGATGAGGCAAGGAACGCCTCCTCGGTCACGCTGACATTTAGCGGAGTTTCTGAACAGTCGGCTCCACATCTAAATATAAAAAAACAAAGCTATTAAGAATAGCTTTGTTCGGCGGCCAGTGGTGCGTCTTCCGCAAGTGGCTGAGCATCTGATTGATGGTAGGCAGCTAGTACCGCATCCTGTACCTTCGTACGGGTTGTGGCATTGATAGGGTGCGCGATGTCACGGAATTCTCCGTCTGGGGTGCGTTTGCTTGGCATAGCAACGAATAGACCTGCGTTGCCGTCGATGACGCGAAGGTCATGGACCACAAACTCATGATCAAGTGTAATCGATGCGATGGCTCGCATTCTGCCTTCTGTTTCTACTTTTCGTAACCGAACATCCGTTACTTCCACGGGTGTCACCACTCCTCATTCTAAGATGTATTTGTTGTGCTTTTATAAGATTTCTACAAAAGTGTAACAATTCCTTCTAGTTTATTAAAAAAATTTCAAATAATCTAAAAAGTTTAATGTTCCCTGCTTTCTACCTGTTTTTTGCCTATTCATCACAAAAAAAACAGACTCTCTAGCGAGAATCTGCCTTTTTCTTGAGAGATTATTCAGCTACAACTGCAATGACTTCGATTTCAACTTTGACGTCTTTTGGAAGACGCGCTACTTCTACTGCAGAGCGTGCAGGTTTGTGTCCTGCAAAGTGTTTCTCATAAGCTTCATTGAACTCCACGAAGTCGTTCATGTCTTTTAAGAACACCATCGTCTTCACGACGTGCTGTAAAGAAGAACCAGCTTCTTCTAACACTGCTTCTAAGTTTTTGAAGACTTGTGCCGTCTGCTCGACGATAGAACCGTCTACCAGTTCGCCATCCGCAGTTAATGGAATTTGTCCTGAACTATAGAACATGCCGTTTACGACCATGCCTTGGACGTATGGTCCGATAGCTGCTGGTGCTTTTGTAGTGGATACAGTTTTCACGATTGAGTTCCGCCCTTCTGAAAATAGTTGCCTTCTTCGAGTACGATCGAGCCGTTGCGCTCATCGACTTGCTTTAATTTTAATAAAGAGACGTAATCTTGTACAAGCACTTCTGCAGTGTGTTCCGCTTCAATCAATACTGCGACACCCGCCAGTTCGCCGTCAAACTCAGCGAGCAGGCTCTTCATACCGTTCATGGTGCCTCCTACTTTCATGAAGTCATCTGTCAGCAAGACACGCTTGCCTTTTTCCATGCTGCGCTTTGACAGGACCATCGTCTGGATGCGGCGTGCAGAACCCGATACGTAGTTGATACTCACCGTCGGCCCTTCTGTCACTTTGCTGTCTCGTCGTACCACGATTACAGGAACGTTCAGATGACGCGCAATGGCATGGGCAATTGGAATCCCTTTTGTAGCCACAGTCATGATTGCGTCGATTTTTTGATTCGCATAGACAGTAGCAAAGACTTTACCGATGCGGTTCATAAGGTCCGGGTCACCTAGCAGGTCTGTCATATACAGGTAGCCGCCTGGCAGGAGACGGTCAGATTGCGACATTCTCTCTTTCAATTCATCCGTGATTGCACGGATTTCTGTTTCATGTAACTTAGGAATGTATTTCACACCGCCTGCTGCTCCAGGGACCGTTAACAGATGACCTTTACCTCGTGCCTCTAAGGTTTCACTGACAATCGTCAAATCTTCACTGATGGAAGACTTGGCAGAATCATAAAGAGATGCGAAATACGTTAAGGGAATAAGACGGTGCGGATGATCGAGCAGATGCTGGGTCATATCCACGAGCCGTTCACTACGTTTCCACTTCACGTGATTTCCTCCAATTCCGAATATTTTACAGTAAACGTACCACAATTATACGCCTTTAGGCAACTCTTCTCGGTCTCCGAGCAAACGGACACAATAGACTTCGTCACAAAAGCCTCGTAACGCATTTACAACGCGTTGGGCTCTGGATTCTTGCTGGACGATGCCGAATACGGTCGGACCGCTCCCTGACATCAAGACACCTTCTGCTCCGAAACGTTTCATTTGTTCCTTCAATTCTTTGACCTCTGGATACAAGTGAAGCGTCACTCCTTCAAGAGTATTTCCAAGGCCGTGGATCATTGCCTCAAAGTCTTTCTCGTCAATTGCGCGAATCATAGCTTGTGTATCCGGATGGAATGCCGTAGATAAGTCGAGTTGGCCGTAAATCTCGGCAGTCGATACTCCGATGACCGGTTTCGCTAAAATGACCCAACAAGGTGGAGGAGCTGGTAAGTGCTCGATTTTCTCTCCTCGTCCTGTAGCGAGTGCTGTGCCTCCGTATACGCAAAATGGCACGTCAGACCCGATTTCAGCTCCAAGAACTGCTAGCTCGTCAAGAGACAATCCAAGATTCCAGACATGATTCAATCCACGTAACGTAGCTGCTGCATCCGAACTTCCTCCGGCTAACCCAGCGGCAACTGGTATATTTTTTTCAATGGTGATCGAGACACCTTGAGATACGTCATAGCGCTTCTTCAAAAGAGCCGCAGCTTGGAACGCGAGGTTTTTGGCGTCGTTTGGGATAAAGCGGTCTACAGAGACGATTTCAATGATGCCGTCTTCTCGAGCTTCTAAACCGATACGGTCTGCTAGGTCAACCGTCGTCATGATCATCTCTACTTCATGGTAACCGTCAGATCGTTTGGCTAGCGTGTCTAAAGTTAAATTGATTTTGGCAGGTGCTTTTACAAAATACATACCGTTCTTGATCCTTTCGATGCAAACCGTGTTTGCTAAATTCTGTGTACTCAGTGTAACACAAAAAAGCACCTCTCTCCGTAGGAAAGAGGTACTCTTATGTATGAGTGCTAAAAGAATAAGATCTTATTTGACGGCAACAAGATTGTTCGCATCGTCATAAATCGAGATTTCTACAGCTTCCGTTAAGACGTCCGCATAGCTATACGAAACGCGCTCGAACGAGTTTTCTTCTTGATCTAGATCAATTACAAATACTGCGTGGTACGTTTCGCGCAATACTCCTGCGCGTTCAACCGTTTTCTTGCGTCCGCCATTGGCACGTAATTGCAAACGTTTGCCTAAATGGCAATCTAACGATTTCTTGATATCCGCTAATGTCTTTGGCATTCTGCATACACCTCACTGGCATTTAGTGTATCACAATGTCATGAAATTGTCAAAATTTATTATTTTAACAAGGATAGGGAAGCGAGTCAACGATTATTTATTTTCATTTCTCCAAAGGGAATAAAATGTCTCATATAGAGCATCTGCTAAAGCTCCAAACTCTTGAATCGACAAGGTTTCACCGCGTCGTGACGGTTCAATCCCAGTATCTTCTAAAGCTTTCAATATCTCCTCTTTATGTGCTTTCCCCTCCGGCAGTGACGTCTGTAGATTGTTCAAGATCGTCTTGCGACGCTGCACAAAAGAACCGCGGCTCACTAAGAATAAGAAGTCTTCATCTTTCACTAACACAGCAGGCTCGTTGCGACGCGTCAATTTGATGACAGCAGAGTCCACGTTCGGTGGTGGCATAAAGACCGTCTTTGGCACCGTCATGGCCACTTCTGCATCCATATAGTACTGGATAGCAATCGAGAGAGAACCGTATTCTTTCGTCCCAGGCTTCGCCGTGATACGGTCTGCTACTTCCTTCTGCATCATGACGACCATGCCACGAATCGGCAAACGGTCGTGAAGAAGCTTCAGTAAGATAGGCGTCGTCACGTAATAAGGCAAGTTGGCAACTACCATGATGTCTTCAAAGTCTGCAAGCTGCTCTGCAAAAATAGCTTTCGTGTCTGCCTCTAAGATGTCGCTATGAATGATCTGTACGTTATCATATGGCGACAACGTGTCTTCTAGAACCGGTAACAAGCGCTGATCGATCTCAAACGAGACGACCTTGCCTGCTGCGCGCGCCAAATGCTCTGTAAGCGCACCAATTCCTGGTCCGATTTCCACTGCTGCAGAATCTTTCGTCAGATCCGCATGGGACACGATGTTACGCAGAATGTTCGGGTCAATCAAAAAGTTCTGTCCTAGACTCTTCTTGAACGAGAACCCGTATTTTTTTAAAATCTCCTGTGTTCGTACAGGGGTTGCGATATCTTTCATAATCCGTCCTCCTGTTCCAGCACTTTAAGGGCGTGGTGCCACTCTTCTTGTGTGATGCGGAACATATCTAATCGTTTCAGTAATTGTTTGCCGTTTGTATAGCCGATCTGTAATGCGTCTCCCAGAACTTCTCGACGTCGCGCCGAGTCTGGGTGGCCGATCAGCTTGGCATCCAAAAGTTGTTTCTTGGTGAAGGTGGCTGCTGGGCGTTCTTCAGGGGTGTAGACTTGCTCAAGTGCATGGCGGATAGCTTCATCCGTTGCGTGTTCAATCCCCAGCCCGTTACCGTTCTTCGCAATGGCTTGGCGTTTTGGCAAGAAGGCATGCTTGACGTCGGGAACGGCTTGTTCGATTAAGGCACGTATCCGTCGGCCGGGATAGTCTGGATCTGTGAATATGATGACGCCTCGCGCTTCTTGGGCACGCTTGATTTTCTTGAGTGTCTCTTGTGTCACAGCCGAACCGTTTGTCTCGATTGTGTCTGCCTGGACGGCTCGTCGAATGGCGGTCGTATCATCTTTTCCTTCTACTACGATAATCTCTTTGATATCCATGCTTCTTCCCCCTTTCCATTGTACGCAGAAAAGCTCTCCCTGTCATCGCAAGGAAGAGCTGGTTATATTACTCAATAATTTTGATACGGACGGTTTTACGTCCGAATGCGTAGGCTTGTTCTTTTGTAGGTACAAAAACATCGATTTTATTTCCTTTGATGGCACCGCCAGTATCCCCAGCAATTGCATAGCCGTAGCCTTCCACCCAGACTTTAGAGCCTAGAGGAATGACACTTGGATCTACTGCAATGACTTTTAGATGCGGGTTGGCTTTTAAGTTGATTCCCGTAGCGGTAATCCCTGAACATCCTGTACAAGAAGCTGTATAGGCCGTAGCCGATACATAGAATTCACGCCCTTCTGGCTCTGAAGACGAACTTCGAGAGACAGGTTTAGAAGCAGACGCCTGCTGCGTAGCAGCGGCTACGACTACTTTCGTCCCAACGTGTACGACCTTGTTCGTTGCTTTTTCAGTGACTTCTTCTGAAAGTACTTTCTTAGCAACCACTTTGCCGTTCTCTTTCGTAAATTCAATCTTCTTCGCTAACGTTCCAGGTTTCCCTTCACGTACCACTTTTTCTTTGCCTTTTAAAAGCGAATCGTCTTTTTTAGTTTCCGTTTTAAACGCTATGTCTTCTTCCACTACATCGGTGACTTTTTCTACACGAGTAATTTGAACCACAGAGTCAGGTGTCACCACCTTATCCGGATCTAAGTTGACTCGGTCGAGTTTAGTAAGATGAATGCTGTGTTGTTTTAAAAAGTCAGCGACCGTAGTCGAAGTGGACCAAACGAGTTTTTCTGTAGTTCCGTCGATCAATTTTACTTGATACGCTTTCGCAATCGAAATTTCATTTTCTTGTCCGACCTCCGCATCTGCGGCAGGTGCAATCTGGTCATACTCGGTTACTTCAACGCCCGCTTGGGCTAAGATTTCTGATACGCGATCCGCGGTTGTGTCGATGGTTTGTGTTTTTCCATCGATTCGAATCGTAATAGTTTGTGCCTGTTCCCACTCCACTGCTAAATCATGAGCAATTGAAGTGTTCAATGAGGGATATACATGATCGGCTTGTGCTACCTCGATATTTTGTTCCTCGAGAAGTTCGCCTACTGTATCTGCATGAGTTGCTAATTCTTGTTGTTGTCCGTTGACAGTCAATGTAACCGTCTTTTTCGTCCCTTCGAATAATACGAAAGAAACGACTGCAAGAAATACAAGTAGAGTGACGATAGTCATCCACGTATCCTTGCTCCTCAATGAGTTAGAGAACAGGTTTTTCATGGTAAAATTTGACACGAAAAACGCCTCCTTATTCACTCGGATGATTATATCTAGAGGTCGAGATATTTGTCAAGCGCGATTGTCTGACCTTTATGACGATATGATGTCATCCGGTAGTGCTACCCAGTATGGAGGCGTCTTTCACGTTTTATTCAAATTCCGAAAAACTTTTTTGCATTTTGTGTAGTAACCTTCGCGACCTCTTCCACTGAAATCTCTTTGAGGCGAGCAATTTCCTCTGCCACAAGCGGCACATAAGAGGGCTCGTTTCGCTTGCCTCGGAATGGGTGCGGCGCGAGATACGGAGCGTCCGTTTCAATCAATAAATGCTCTAACTCGATCTCTTTTGCGACTTCTTTCGGTGTCTTCGCATTTTTGAACGTCACAGGGCCCCCTAGTGAGATCATAAAGTTCAGTCGGATGGCTTCACGAGCTGTCTCGACACTTCCACCGAAGCAATGCATGATGCCCCCTGTAAGTTCCGCTTCTTCTTCCCGCAAGATGCGCAAGACATCGGCTGTCGCTTCCCGGTTATGGATAATGAGCGGCAATTTGACACGCTGGGCGAGGCGAATATGTTTGCGGAACAGTTCCTGCTGTACGTCTTTTGGTGACTTGTCCCAGTAATAATCGAGACCTGTCTCTCCAATGCCGACGACTTTGTCATGAGCAGCCAGTTCTTCGATCCATTTTAAATCTTCTTCCGTGCAGTCTACCGCGTCTACCGGATGCCATCCGACCACTGCATAAATATCCGGATCTGCTTCTGCAAGAGCCATGGCACGCTTGATCGTCTTTGTATCAAATCCGATGACCACCATCTTCTGTACGCCTTTTTCTCGTGCACGCGAAATAACCTGCTCTAAATCTTCATCGTATTGATCTGCATTTAAATGCACATGTGTATCTATAAATTGCATGGAATCCACCTCTTTTAAAAGAGCCTGCTCATGATGGGCAGGCTCTTGTTTATTGGTTATTTGACTTGTGCGCCGTTTTCTAGCTTGTCATCGACTTCTGCAAGTGTCAGATAGCCATTTTTCGAGCCCGCTAAGATCATCCCTTGAGACAATTCTCCGCGAAGCTTCACAGGCTTCAAGTTTGCTACGACGATGACTTTCTTGCCGATCACGTCTTGCGGTTTGTAATGCTCTGCAATTCCTGATACAACTTGGCGTTGTTCATAACCAAGATCCAATTGCAGCTTCAATAGCTTAGATGTTTTCGGTACAGGCTCACAAGCTGTAACAGTTGCTACTCGCAAGTCGACTTTCATGAAATCGTCGATAGAAATCTCTTCGACTTCAGGAGCTTCTTCTTTTGGTTCTTCAACTGCAGCAGGAGCTGCTCCACCTTGCATCTGCTCACGAATATAAGCCGTCTCTTCCTCAACGTCTAAACGAGGGAAGATCGGAACACCTTTCTCAACCACTTTCGTTCCTTGTGGGATGCCGTGGAATGCGTCAAGACCACCCCATGCTAGGTTACTTTCAGAAAGACCTAACTGGCGAAGGATTTCGATTGGATTTTTCGTCAAGAATGGCTGGATTAAAATCGCTGTCAGACGTAAGCTCTCTGCCAAGTGCACCATTACAGACGCTAATTTCCCGCGACCTGCTTCTTCTTTAGCCAGAACCCATGGCTGTGTCTCATCGATGTACTTGTTTGTGCGTGAGATGAACGTCCAAATGTCCGATAGTACGATGCTGAACTGCATCTTCTCCATATTGTCTTCGACTTTTTGTTTCGTCTCCGCGAACAATTCGTGAAGCGTCTTGTCGAATTCCGTCTCTTCAGCAAGATCCACTGGAATCTCGCCATCGAAATATTTATTGATCATCGAAATCGTACGGTTCAACAAGTTTCCAAGATCGTTTGCAAGATCATAGTTCGTGCGCTCGACAAATGATTCTGGTGAGAACACACCATCTGAACCGAATGGCAACTCACGAAGTAGGAAGTAACGGGTAGCGTCTAGTCCGTAACGCTCTACTAGCATCTCTGGATAGACCACATTTCCTTTTGATTTCGACATCTTACCGTCTTTCATCATGATGAAGCCATGCGCGAACACTTTTTTCGGTAACGGCAAGTCTAGTGCCATTAAGAAAATCGGCCAGTAAATCGTATGGAAACGTACAATGTCTTTACCGACTACGTGAACGTCTGCTGGCCAGTAATATTTAAATTTAGAGTCGTCTTCAGAACCGTAGCCTAGTGCTGTGATGTAATTCGACAAAGCATCTACCCACACATAGATTACGTGTTTTGGGTCTCCAGGTACCTTGATTCCCCAATCAAACGATGTACGAGAGACGGATAAATCTTCGAGACCTGGCTTAATGAAGTTGTTGATCATCTCGTTCTTGCGAGACTCCGGCTCAATAAAGCCTGGATTTGCATCATAATACGCAAGTAAACGATCCGCGTATTTTTTCATGTTGAAGAAATAAGACTCTTCTTTTACCTTCTTGACCGGACGGCCACAGTCTGGGCAGTTGCCATCGACAAGCTGCTTCTCTGTAAAAAATGACTCACATGGCGTACAATAGTTTCCTTCGTACTCACCTTTATAGATGTCTCCGTTGTCTAAGAAACGCTGGAAGATCTTTTCGACAGCGTCTTTGTGACGTTTCTCTGTCGTGCGGATGAAGTCGTCGTACGAGATGTCCATAATCTCCCAGACCTTCTTTGCCGCTTCTGCAATCTCATCTACATAAGCTTGCGGCTCTTTGTTGTTCTCTTCCGCTTTCTCTTGGATCTTCTGACCGTGCTCGTCCATTCCTGTTAGAAAACGGACATCGTAGCCTTTCAAACGCTTGTAACGCGCAATCGCATCAGATGCAACCGTCGTATAGGCGGTTCCAATGTGGAACTTACCACTTGGATAGTAAATAGGAGTGGTGATATAAAATGTTTTTTTCTCTTCAGTCATGCGAATGCGCCTCCACTAGTTTCATTACTCTTCATTGTATCGAAATCGGGATGTCGATTCAATTGATGAAGAAATTCTCTTTTTGTCGACATGTCGAAAACATCATTCGACAAATCCACTTATCCCCTTAACTTGCTCTTTCTGCGTCATATTTGGAAACCTAAATGAAACTGACGTTATATTTTTATTATCATTAATTAATTATATCATATTATTACCATTTTTATCGAATCTTTCGAAACTTACATAATTGACGTATTTGGGAGTTGTTGGTATGATAAAATCCATAACCAAAACCATTTGTCGAAAAATGACGAATTTTATTCCGAGAGGGGAACCATCCAATGAAATCTACAGGTATTGTACGTAAAGTTGACGAACTAGGACGCGTTGTTATTCCAATCGAGCTTCGCCGCACATTAGGCATCGCCGAGAAAGACGCTCTTGAAATTTATGTAGACGATGACAAGATCATCTTAAAGAAATACTTACCAAACATGACTTGTGCAGTAACAGGCGAGGTATCAGATGATAACCTTCGTTTAGTTGGCGGAAAATTAATCCTTAGCCCAGAAGGCGCTGAGCAATTAATTAAAGAAATCCAAACCAACTTAACTAAATAAGCGTAATCCTCTTTTTTATAAAAAGCTGCCTTTCCTCACCGGAAGGCAGCTTCTCTCTTTTTTATGCGTCTTCTAAATGATACGCCGCGTAAACGTCTCTTTTGTTGAGCTGACGCGCCGTAGCCACTTCCTTGATTGCCTGCTTCGATGACAGGTCCTGTTGCACCATAAGAGTTTCGACATGGCGCTTGATATCAAGGTCTTCCCACCACTCAGCGGATCGATTCTCTTCGACCACCTGCTCCGAAGTTCCTTCAATCACTAAGCAAAACTCTCCACGAATTTCATTAGTCTCCGCCCACTGGATCGCTTCTTCTACAGTTCCACGAATGAACTCTTCAAATTTCTTTGTCAGTTCCCGAGCTAACACAATGCGACGCTCTGCACCAAGCACATCACGAATCGCTCCAAGGACTTCTTTTAGGCGGTGCGGTGCTTCATAAAAGACAGTCGTTTCCGTACGAGACAATAACGCTTCGAGTGCCGCTTTACGCTCCTTTTTGCCGCGTGGCAAGAATCCGTAAAATGTGAATGGTTGTGCAGTAATCCCCGAAGCAATCAATGCCGTCAAAGCAGCATTGGCTCCAGGAATCGGTACGACCGCAAAGCCTTCTGCAAGTGCCCTTCGCACAAGATCATCTCCTGGATCTGAGATACACGGCATGCCGGCATCACTCACGAGCGCTACTGATTTCCCTTCTTTTAAGAGATGAATTAATTTTACGCCACCCGCTTCTTCATTATGGGCATGATAGCTCACTAAGGGCGTTTCAATCTCAAAATAATGACAAAGCTTCTTCGTATTTCGTGTGTCTTCCGCAGCAATCACATCGACTTCTTTTAAGATGCGAATGGCTCGAAATGTCATGTCTTCTAGATTGCCAATTGGTGTTCCAACTAAATAAAGACAACTTGAATTCTCAAATTGATGAGATGATTGGATCTTCATGGGCTCGCATCCTTTCCAAATACTGCTCTTTTTGCTTACGTGTCAGCTGTTTGAACGCATACTCTTGTTTCATAGCTAATGAACGTGTTTCGAATTGCTCAAAATGGACTAACTTTACTGGGAGACGTGGCCGCGTATATTTGGCCCCCTTCCCCTCATTATGTTCCTTCAATCGACTCAACACATCTTTTGCATAGCCTGCATAGAAAGTCTCATCTTTACACAGCAACACATAGAAAAAATGACTATTTTTTACTTCCATATAAAATCTCCTCTATTTCTGCTGTGTACGACCCATTTTCTTGATAGACGATAACTGGAGGCAAGATTTTCACGTCCGGTTTGCCATCTTTGATACCTTCTATTAATAAGGTATTCGCTTCCTTACCTTCTTTCGGATAAACCAATTGAATGCGCTTCGGCTCCAAGCGGTTACGTTTCATCGCTTCGATCAGCTCAATCATCCGTCCTGGCCGGTGCACAAACGCTGCTTTCCCACCTTGCTTCAGAAGCGAACTGGCATTAGCTACCGCTTCTTCTAACGTCAAGTGGATCTCATGCCGCGCAATTGCATGATGCTCGAGTAGTTTCTGGTCTTGTGCCGCATCTGCAGTGAAATACGGAGGGTTGCATGTGACCGTGTCATACTTCTCAAAGCCGAGCTCACGTGCGATACCGCGTACATCGCCTTGCTGGATAGTGATCTGGTGTTGTAGCTCGTTGTACTGAACGCTACGTGTCGCCATATCAGCTAAGCGGTCTTGAAGTTCGACACCGATGATCGGTGCCTTGGTACGCGCACTTAGAAATAATGGGATGGCTCCGTTTCCTGTGCAGAGGTCTACAATCTGTCCGCGAGTCTTAGGGATGGATGCAAAGCGTGCGAGCAGCACGGCATCCAAGGAGAAGGAAAAGACAGAGGGGCTCTGTATGATGCGGAGGTCTTCCGCCAGTAGATAGTCCAGTCTCTCATCATCGCGTAGTAAATCCATTTCAGTCGCCTCTTTCTTTGAAAAAAGCTGACACCGAGTTCGGTATCAGCTGCTCATTACGTATCTTTATTTAAAAATGCCAAACAGAACATGCAATCCAACTCTTTGCGGGGACTTCCAAACTGCGGATGGCAGACATGGAACCCTTCCTGATACAGCCGAGCCAAGTTGTCATACCCTTCGCCGATGTCCCGCTTCGTCGGTCGCTTCTGCTCCTGGAGCTTTGCCTCTTCTGCATGAATAGCATCAAGACGCTCACGCAAGTGATGATTCTCTTGCTGCAACGTCTGGTGCTCCTCCATCATGATGGCAACAAACTCTTTCAAAGCCCGAAACTGCTCTTGCGTGGACTTTAATTGTTCTTCAAACGCAACAATCGTCTCCAAAAAATTACGGTCCATCACAACTCACCTCATCCATCTCTGCAGGTTACGAATGCTGCACTAGTTCTTCTAGGGAATATTCGAGTACACGCTGTCCTTCGAACAATTCGACACGCATGATACGCTCTAAAATATTCAAGCCGACAACTTTGCCTTTCCCTTCAGGCGTTGTCACTTTTTGACCAAGGTCCGGCAACAAAGCACGAGCCTCTTCGTATTCATCGTTCTCGTATTTCAAACAGCACATCAAACGGCCACACAAGCCCGAGATTTTAGATGGGTTGAGTGACAGGTTTTGATCTTTGGCCATCTTAATGGAAACGGGTTCAAAATCACCTAAAAATGTCGAACAACAGAGCAATCGACCACAAGGTCCCACGCCTCCGAGCATTTTCGCTTCATCACGAACTCCAATTTGACGCAGTTCAATCCGCGTGCGGAAAACAGACGCCAAATCCTTGACCAAATCACGGAAATCAACACGACCTTCTGCAGTGAAATAGAAAATGATCTTGTTTCGGTCGAATGTGAATTCCACATCTACCAGTTTCATTTCTAGCTGGCGTTCTCGAATCTTTGAATCCCCGAGTGCCAAAGCTTGAAGTGATTCAGATTTGTTTTCTTCCACTTGCAAACGGTCTTTTTGAGAGGCTGGACGCACTACTTTACGAAGAGGTAGCACGACGTCATTCTCATCCACTTCACGCACAGGAATGACGACCTTTCCAAACTCGACTCCACGAGCCGTTTCGACGATCACGTAATCGTCTAATTCACAGACAAATTCACCTGGATCAAAATAATATATTTTACCCGCTTTCTTGAAGCGGACACCAATTACTTTATACACCTGCATTAACCTCCCGCAGCTCTATAACTAGCTGCTCCATTAACAACGTACGATTCGCATTCTGATGAAGACGACGTCTGGCTTTCATGATGTGTTCTAACTGGTAGGTCAATTGCTCAAACGTGCTTCGCATAGCGATTTGCTCCCATAGCGCTTTTTTATCGGGAAACGTACAGTCGCTTCCGGGATTTGCTTTACAAGCTACGATATCTCGATATGCAAAAAGCAGTAAATCTAGTATGCGCTCTGCTTTTTCTTTATCCTTCAGCAAAGGAATCACATGTTCATGTGCTTGGACGAACGCATGCGCTGTTCCACGTTCCAGTGCCTCCATTAATTTTAACACGCCTCTTCTCGCAAGTCCAAACTCCTCTTCTTCTGTAAGAGCCAGTCCTTCTTCCACCGAATTGGCCATTTTGCTGATTGTCGACGCCATACTTTCCGTTACGTCTCGTTCCATCAATTGCTGCTTCAACTGTTGGGAAGGAATGGGCTGCAAGGTCATTTGTTGACACCGGGAGCGAATGGTCGGAAGAAGTGCATGGGGTTGGTTGGTCAATAAGATGGCCGTGACATCACTTGTCGGTTCTTCAAGAAATTTAAGTAGGGCATTAGCCGATGATGCGTTCATGCGGTGCGCTTCGTGAACGATATAAAATTTCCTACCGGACTCACGAGCCGTCTTGCTGAGTTCGTGAATGAGCTGATCAATCTGCTCTCGTTTAATGAATTGACCATCTGCTACGACAGAATGGACGTTCAAATGGTTGCCTGATTTCAACAATCGACACGCTCGACATGTTTCACATGGAACATTTTGCGGGTTTTCACAAAGCGTCATTTGAATTAAAAAATGCGCGACCGCTTCTTTTCCGGAGCCTTGTTCTCCTGTTAACAATACGGCGTGACTAAGTCTTTCACTTTGAATCATGCGGGTTAGTTGGGCGACCAGCCGTGGCTGGCGCTCGGGTGCCTGACTTGCTTGCCAGTCCATGACAGAATCCCCCTTCTTTTTGGTTTGTGTTAATGATATTTCGTTGTATGTAGAAGAAATTGTGCTTGATGCATGAGAAATTATGCTTCTTGCAGAACAAACACTGTTTGATGTACATACAATTTCTCCATGTAGAATAAATCTTCGTTTATGTCGAATAAATCTGTGTTTCGGTAGATTAATTCTTGGTTTGTGTCGAATAAATCCTCGTTTTGGTAGAAGAACGACCGCTCAGCTGGGCGAGTCGGCTTCACTTTTCTCGGTGTCTAGTTGCGCCTCCTAGAAACACACGCCAAATGTCATCGCAGCCGATGAGGCCAAAAACGCCTCCCCGTCCACGCTGACATTTACCGGAGTTTCTGAACAGTCGGCTCCACTTTTCTCGGTGTCTAGTTGCACAGGCTAGAAATACATTCAAAAATCGTTCACCCCAACCGAGGCAAAGAACGCCTCAATTGGGCCGCCCAATTTTTGAAGCATTTCTGGCAAGCCTGTTCCACTTTTCTCTTTAAAAAAACCGCGTGCGCATTATGCGACACACGGCCCATCGTGTTTATTAAAAGTGGTGGAAATGCTCGATTGGCATGACGAATACTGTAGCGCCACCCACTTCAACTTCCACCGGGTACGGAATGTACGAATCCGCATTCCCGCCCATCGGCGATACCGGAGCGACCATTTGTTCACGTGCACGACAGTTATCTCGTATTAAATCCAGTACAGTAGGTACTAGGTGATCTTCAGTTCCAATTAAAAAGGTTGTGTTCCCAGAACGTAGGAAGCCTCCCGTACTGGCAAGCTTGGTTGCCCGGAATTTTGCCTTTGTCAGGGCATTGGATAAACGGTTGCTGTCTTGATCTTGAACGACGGCGACAACGAGTTTCATAGGATCCACCTCCATTTTATCTTAGTATACCATATTGAGGTCCTTGCGAATGTGTGCATACATCTCTTCTTCGACCTCTGCCATGGATTTTCCTGCATCGATTCTGACAATTCGATCAGAAAATTTCTCGCATAGCTGTTGGTAGCCTTCGTAGACTTTTTGGTGGAACGCAAGACCTTCTTCATCCAAACGGTTCACTTCACGAACGGCCGATGCTTCAATACGACGTAGCCCCTCTTCCGGAGTAATGTCAAAGAAATACGTGCGAGTCGGAAGAAAACCTTCAATCGCAAATTGATTGATGGACCATACTTCATCGACACCCAGTCCTCTTGCATAGCCTTGGTAGGCAAGGGAGCTATCTACAAAGCGATCGCAGATGACGACTTTGCCTTCTTTTAGTGCCGGATGTACTTTTTCGACAAGGTGCTGACGGCGAGCCGCTGCATAGAGAAGTGCCTCTGTCCGGCTATCCATAGCTGTGTTCTTTGTATCATGTAAAACTTCGCGAATCTGTTCGGCAATCGGAATACCACCCGGTTCCCTTGTCAACATGACGTCCACACCTTCTTGACGCAGGCGATCTGCTACTCGCTGAGTAATGGTTGTCTTCCCCGCTCCATCCGGTCCTTCAATTGTTAAAAAATAGCCCTTCATTCGTTTTCTTCCTCCAGTACATAGACGTGACGTTCTGATAGACGATGCTCTCCTTGGAACGACGCTTTCCCCATCAGACATTCTTCGAGTTGAACAAGTGTTTTCACAGTAAATTTCTCGCCAGGCAATAGCAGCGGGATTCCCGGTGGATACGGGATGATGGCTCCTTTTGCGATGCGTCCGATAGCTTTCGTGTAAGGAATCCATTCGCCTCTTCCGCGTTGCACGGTAGCTAGCGGGACTTCCAGTTTCGTGAGTTGGTTTGCTGTGACTGCTGTGACGACAGGTAATGCCTGCGGCCGAACGTTCTTTAGGGCTTCACAAGCACGCTTGACGCGACTGCGAAGTTCTGCAAAGCGGTAATCTTCTCCGTATTTGAGTAAAGGCAGCATAAACAGCACATGCTGACCATGGGCTAGTTCTACAAATACTCCTTGTTGCTCTAAAACCTCTTTCACTTGGTGGCCGGCATGCTGACCAAAACGAATCATCAGCTTGAGCGGGTCGTCTACTTCCACGATGTCGAGACCCGTAAGCCCTTGAAGACTATCGAGAAACAAGGCTCTCTTGTCCATCAAGTGATGGTAGTCTCGCGGTGTGAAACTTGCGATATAAGCACGCGCATCATCTAGAGACGCCATGATCGGATAGGACGGACTACTCGACTGCAGCATCCGCAGCGCATGTTCGAGACGATCCTTAGAGACGAGCTCCGAGTTGAAGTGTAAAAACGACCCCATCGTCATGGCAGGTAGACTTTTATGAGCCGACTGCACGACCACATCCGCTCCGCATTCTAGAGCCGAGACTGGAAAATAGTCAGATGCTTGGAAATGGGCTCCATGCGCTTCATCCACAAGAACGGGTACTTGTCTTTCATGACACCATGCAACAAGTTCCATCAAATCAGAAACCACACCAAAATACGTCGGGGTCGTAAGTGCCACAGCACGAATCGTCGGAAACTGCGAGAAGGCCTGTTGGACACCCGCTAATGTAATGTGCGCCGCTGTCTCTGTACGGTGGTCCCATTCCGGTGTGATGAAAATAGGTTCCACGCGCGCCAGTTCCAGTGCATGAAATACGGATTTATGGGCATTACGCTGAACGAGTACGTGATCTCCGGGCTCGGTCGCTGCAAGTAGCATGGCTAAATTGCCGACGGTAGAGCCGTTCACTAGGAAGTAGCTGCTTCGCGCTCCGTAAAACCTACCCAACAAGTCTTGTGCTTCGGCAATCACGCCTTCTGGTGCATGCAAATCGTCAAGCTCGGTCAGCTCGGTCACGTCGTAAGCAAGTCCGTCTCGCAACGCTTTCGGTAATGTACTGAAATAGCCGTTCTTATGCCCCGGTACATGTAGGGACATTGGCTGTTTTTCTGCAAATTGTTGTAATTTTTCTACAAGGGGTCGGCGCATAGAAAACGCTCCTTTTTTCTGTGTGCTCTCAGTATACCATCAAGATGAGGTGGGACTCATTTTTTTCAAGGCTACGAGCAGGAGATCTCGTTCCTCTTGTGTGAGTCGAGAGAAGTTCTCTTCTAGATAGGTAAAGTGCTCTTGAAGTAGGCTAGAGATTACTTTCTCCCCAAGTTTCGTGATTTCAACAAAGGAGCAACGCTTATCTGTCGGGCACGGTCGCTTGGTGGCCAGTTCTTTTCGTAGCAACCGGTTCGTGACATTTGTGATACTGCCGCTTGGAATGTCGAGTGTAGAGCTTAGCTGTTGAACTGTATAAGACGTCTCTGGGTTACCATGCAACAATTCTAAGACGCGGAAGCTATCAAGCGTCAGCCCATACCCTTCCATTCGACGTGTCACACTTTGCAGATAGCGTTTGCTCGTTTGGAACCATAATGCATATAAATTATCTGTTGCCATTGCATTGACCTCCTGTAATCGCTTTCAACTACTTTACTTATAGGATAAATAAAAAAATTGCAATAATCAAGGTATAACAACATTTTCTTGATTCATTGACAGCTATATATCCTAATGATAGGATACATTTTTGTCCTCTTTAGAGGACAACTGATTTTAGAACAGATGAGAGGAGTGATTCCACATGCTGAGCATTTTAACAGGACTTTTATTACTGATGGTCCTTGCCTACTTCGGTTGGTCGATCTTATGGGTTGCCCCACTCGCCGCTGGTGTAGTTGCCCTCATGAGTGGATTAGACGTATTTGATACGTATACTGGTACCTACATGGAAGGACTAGTTGGCTTTGTAGTCAAATGGTTCCCCATTTTCTTATTAGGAGCCGTCTTCGGTAAATTGATGGAGACGACAGGAGCTGCGAAAGCCGTAGCCTTGAAAGTAACACAACTGATTGGGAAAAAGCGCGCTATTCTTGGCGTTCTAATTGCAGCAGCTGTACTGACTTACGGTGGCGTGAGCTTATTCGTAGTCGTATTCGCCATTTACCCGATCGCACTAGAATTGTTCCGTGAAGCAAACGTGTCACGTAAGCTGCTTGTTCCGACATTTGCACTCGGTGCTTTCACTTTTACAATGACATCGATGCCGGGAACACCACAGATTCAAAACTTGATTCCAATGGATTACTTCGGCACTACGCCAATGGCTGGTCCAATTATTGGAATCGTGACATCTCTGATCATGGCAGTGGGAGGCTACGCTTGGCTCCACTTCCGTCAAAAGCAATTGACGAAAGCTGGCGAAGGCTTTACAGAGCCATCGAAAAAACTAGAAGCAGATGACCAACAAGTCGTTCCGAACTGGATCATCTCACTGCTTCCATTAGCAGTGGTCGTCATCCTGTTGAACGGATTCAAGTTAGAACCACTTTACGCGCTGTTACTAGGAATCCTTGCGATTCTATTGCTTAATGTTCGCCTGTACAAAACCTTCATCGAATCTATCAATGAAGGCGCCAAAGGGTCTGTCATGGCCATCTTAAATACGAGTGCTGCTGTTGGATTCGGAGCCGTCATTGCAGTTGTACCTGCTTTTGATAGCATCACTAACTGGTTGCTCGGGATTTCCGACAATCCACTCGTTGCGGAGGCTGTCTCTGTACAAGTTATGGCCATTATTACAGGTTCTGCTTCAGGCGGAATGGGCATTGCGCTCAGCACGTTAGGCGATACCTTCGCTAGCTTGTCTCAATCGACAGGTATCAGTGCAGAAGTGTTTCACCGAATCGCATCCGTCGCTTCAGGGGCTTCTATCTTCCCGAACAACGGTGCTTTACTAACGCTTCTTGCAGTCACTGGTCTCACTCACCGTGAAACATATAAAGATGTCTGTATGGTTGCCTTCCTGATTCCGACTATCGCACTAATCGTCGGTGTCATCATGGGTGCCATTGGATTAATTTAATTACATTAGAGGAGGAACTCACATGGTAGAAAACAAAGTAGTCATCATTACAGGATCTGCACGTGGAATTGAATTTGAAATCGGAAAGTATTTCGCTGAAGCTGGCGCGAAAGTCGTTCTTTCTGACATCAACGAAGAAGGCGTAAAAGCATCTGCAGAAGAATTGAACGCACTAGGCTTTACATCGATTGGTGTAAAAGCAGACGTAACAATCGAAGACGATTTGATCAACTTAGTGGAAACAACAAAATCTACATTCGGTTCAGTAGACGTTCTAATCAACAATGCAGGACTGCAGCACGTCTCTCCAATCGAAGATTTCCCAACAGCGAAGTTTGAATTGACGCAGAAAATCATGCTTACAGCACCTTTCATCTTAATGAAGCACGTCTTCCCAATCATGAAAGAGCAAGGTTTCGGTCGCGTGATCAACATCGCGTCAATCAATGGGGTCATCGGTTTCGCAGGCAAAGCGGCTTACAATAGCGCGAAGCACGGCGTTATCGGTCTTACAAAAGTAGCGGCTCTTGAAGGCGCGGAACACGGAATCACTGTGAATGCGATCGCACCTGGATACGTCGACACACCATTTGTACGTGGTCAAATGGCGGATTTAGCAGCAACACGCAACTTGGCAATCGAAGATGTATTAGATGAAGTGTTATACCCATTGATTCCTCAAAAACGTCTTTTAGACGTGAGCGAAGTTGCACACGCAGCCTTGTTCTTAGCTTCTGAGCAAGCTAAAGGTATGACTGGTTAGACGATGATTATCGATGGCGGTTACACAGCTCAATAAGCACTTCATAGACAGTCCCAAAGTAGGGGCTGTCTTTTTTCATGCAGGAAATCTCCCCTTCTTTCACGAATGGTACCAACAAAGCGAAAAAAGGAGCGGATTGGAATGGAACTTACGATTGCAAAAAACGACCACCCTATTGTTTTACATACAGCGATGGCCAATCGCCATGGATTGATAGCAGGAGCAACTGGAACAGGAAAAACCGTCACTTTGAAAGTCGTAGCAGAAGCCTTCAGTAAAGCCGGTGTCCCGGTATTTCTATCTGATATCAAAGGCGACCTCGGAAGTGCTGCAGAACCTGGTGTGATGAATGACAAGATTCAAGAACGACTAGACAGCATGCAACTCACCGATTTCAAGTTTCGTTCGTTCCCAACGACTTTCTGGGACATTTACGGACAACAAGGTCTCCCGATTCGCGCGTCCTTATCTGAGATGGGGCCTCTCCTGCTCTCTCGCCTTCTCGATTTGAACGAGACACAATCGAGCATTCTACACATCGTCTTTCAGATTGCCGATGAACAAGGCCTATTGTTGATTGATCTGAAAGATTTGAAAGAGATGTTGCATCACGTCAGTTCGGAGTTGAGGACGTATACGGTTTCTCATGGACATATGACCAAGCAATCCATCGGTGCCATCCAGCGTAGCATCACCTCTCTTGAAGCACAAGGCGCAGACCGCTTTTTTGGCGAGCCGAGTCTTAACTTGAATGATTTAATGACGCTCGATGAGGAGGGTTTTGGAACCATTAACGTGCTGACAGCGACAGAGCTGATTGGACAACCGAAGACGTACACCACGTTCTTGCTATGGCTACTGTCCGAACTTTTTGAGGAACTTCCGGAAGTTGGCGACCTCGAGAAGCCCAAACTAGTCTTCTTCTTTGATGAAGCGCATCTGCTATTTGATGATGCTCCGAAAGCGCTGCTCGAGCAAGTCGAGAAAGTCGTCCGCCTGATTCGTTCTAAAGGAGTCGGCATCTACTTCATCACGCAAAATCCAATCGACCTGCCGGAAACGGTACTCGGTCAACTCGGCAATCGCATCCAGCATGCCTTGCGAGCTTATACACCGCGAGACCAAAAGGCCGTGAAAGCAGCAGCAGAGACATTTCGTATCAACCCAGATCTGGATGTCGAAACCGCCATCACCGAACTAAAAACGGGAGAAGCATTGATTTCTCTGTTAGATGCAGAAGGACGCCCTTCTATAGTAGAAAGAGCATTGATTTTGCCTCCGGAGAGCAAAATTGGTGTAGTAGACGCTGCTCTACGCCAGCAATTGATTCAGGCATCTCCTCTTGCTTCCCATTACAATAAAGTCGTTGATCGAGAGTCGGCTTATGAAGTCTTGAAAGAACGTATAGAAAAAACAGCGTTGACTCCACCAGCTGAGGTTCCAAAATCAAAGCCTGCTCCCAAGTCGGCACCTCGAAAGAAAGCCTCTGCATTCGAGAAAGCGGCCACGAGTCTGTTAAATACTGTCGGTAGACAACTAGGACGAGAGCTGGTGCGTGGACTTCTAGGAGGACTTAAAAAGCGCTGAGAACTGTCCGAGTTTGTTCACATCCAACTGCCAACGCTTCTGATAAGCTAGCAGTAAGGAGGCGAGACAAATGGGAATCGGATACGAGTGGGTGATTTTCATACATGTGGTGAGCGCCATCGGTTCTATTGGTCCCTTATTCGTTATGCTCGTCATTGTGCAGTTACTGAAACACCATCCAACATCGTTAGATACCACTACCGCTCTTCGCATCTTTCGAGAGTCTGTACGTTTCATCAAACATGCGGGTCATGTTCTTGTGGCATCGGGTATAGTATTAGTAGCTTGGGGTCCGTGGGAATGGCGACACTCTTGGATTGTACTTACTTTATTTTTGATGGTCATATCCATCTTTTTTTTGGCAAGCGCCTTCAAGCGCGTTTTCCGGGCAGTTGAAGCACACTCTATTTCTTATGAGGCCATGGTGTTCCAACTGGGACGGGCCACTTGGATTTATTTGATTTTGTTGGGTATTATGCTCGCCTTCATGGTTTTGAAGCCGATGCTGTGATAGTGTATCGTAGAGATTTATTAGGCTGGAGGAGTTGCTGATTTAGCGACTTTTTCAGTCTTTTTGTTTGTAAGGGGAAGTTTTTTCTAGTAAGAGCTTTTAAGTCTCAAAGGCTTTTCTAGAAAGGGCTGGTTTGAGGCATTCATTCATTTGAGGGGATTTTTCGTTGCTTTGGTATGAAAATGATTTGCGATGATCTTAAAAGTGGGGCCAGTGATTGATGCTTTGATGCGCATCGTCGGCAGATGGACCATTTACGGAGGCAGATATCGATTTTACGTCGGCAGTTGACGCTTTTGCGTCGAGACCTCGTTCGTTCCTAGGCGCATCGTCGGCAGATGGAACGTTTACAGGGGTCAGATATCGATTTTACGTCGGCAGTTGGCGCGTTTTCGTCGAGACCTGCCTTGTAGTATCTGCACCAATAGTCTCCACCATATATGCTCTTGCTAGAAAGGCCCTTCTACCATTAAAAGGCTGGCCCTAAGAGTCAGTTGCGCTTCTACACGTAATCGAGTTGCAGGCGTTAGAAATACATTCAAAGATCATTCGCACCCACAGAGGCAGAGGGCGCCTCTATGGGTACGCCTGATCTCCGAAGCATTTCTGGGCGAACGCCTTCCACATCTAAAAATATACAAAAAAGGCCATCCCTCTCGGGATGACCTCTTTCCATGTTGCCCAGCGACGTCCTACTCTCACAGGGGGAGACCCCCAACTACCATCGGCGCTGAAGAGCTTAACTTCCGTGTTCGGTATGGGAACGGGTGTGACCTCTTCGCCATCATCACT
>NZ_NOKQ01000357.1 GCF_002265435.1 Tetzosporium hominis | reverse complement strand
CATTTATTCGTTTGACGTATTCGGGCTGCAGGAAATTCACGCCTTTAATCGGGACAAGATAGGGGAATTTTTGCTGTTTTCCAGCTTGTTTGGCGCTGAAGCCGTATCTAAGCTTGATTCACAGCTGACAAAGGAAAGCGAAAGGCTCTATAAACCAAACGGGCGAAACCCTCAATTGAATCAGGAGCTGGAAACGCTTAAGCAGCTGGGAGCGAAGCTAAAACAGGCTGAAGCAGAGGAAGCGGGCTATCATCAGATTCT
>NZ_NOKQ01000145.1 GCF_002265435.1 Tetzosporium hominis | reverse complement strand
ATGAGGTATCCCAAAATCTTCAACAATCCGTTCAGCCTGTGTCCCTTTACCGGCTCCAGGCAGTCCCATTAAGACTAAGTTCATTTCGGATTCCCCGTCCTCTCTATTTTAGAGGGAATGGGCGCGCCCCATTTCCTCTAGTGCTTCATAAATCCACGATAGTTTCGTTTTACCAGCTGGCTTTCAAGCTGCTTCATTGTTTCAAGTGCAACCCCGATGACAATCAGCAAACTTGTTCCACCAATTTGTGCAGAAGAAGGC
>NZ_NOKQ01000347.1 GCF_002265435.1 Tetzosporium hominis | reverse complement strand
GAATCGCGGCTACAGGATCTATTCGATAAATTCAGCGATAAATACGACGTCATTATCGACAAGCTCGATAGACTCGAAGAGAAGTTTCGCGGAAGAGAATAACGCGCCCGTTCGGTGAGAGTCCGGCGGGCTTTTTATACGCGCAAAATTAACGAAAAGGGAGACGATTAAATGGCGATTTCAGTCAAGAAAAATCTCGTCGCGTCAAGCAAGTATTCCGTTAAGTGTCCGTATTCAATGGGTGCGAAGTACATCACGTTT
>NZ_NOKQ01000378.1 GCF_002265435.1 Tetzosporium hominis | reverse complement strand
CTGATAATGCTTTTGCAGAGTCTTGGAGCTGGTCTGCTGTCGCAAGGATCTTTTTGTCTTTTCCGTCAATTTTGAAAGTAACTGATTTTGGCTTTTTATCACCATAAGATTCCGGCGTATAGTTAAGCTCGTATTTCTCGCCTTTATCTACAACATAGAAGAGGCTACCTTCAACCGATTTGTCAGCGTTAATCGTGCTGCTGCGCAGCTTTTCGTTATAATCCTCGGGATCTGTGTCAGACATCTTAGTATCATCTTGAT
>NZ_NOKQ01000354.1 GCF_002265435.1 Tetzosporium hominis | reverse complement strand
GAAATCAAATTCGCGCAGGATGTCGCAGACGAAGTCGTCTTTATCGACGGCGGCGTCATCGTCGAACAGGGCCCGCCTGAACAAATTTTCTCAGCCCCTAAGGAAGAACGAACAAAACAGTTTTTAAACCGGATTTTGAATCCTGTATAAACAAAACAGCATGATCAAGAGAGATCAGGCTGTTCTTTTTATTCAGCGGCCAGTTTAAACTTGGATGCCGCCTGATTCAATTCTTCCGACAAAGCGGAGAGCTGCTGAATG
>NZ_NOKQ01000308.1 GCF_002265435.1 Tetzosporium hominis | reverse complement strand
GTACAGAATACGTTGTGAACTGGGTGAAGTGGATAGAGGATTCATTGTTAAAAGCGCCGGTTCCAGATTTGTTATTTGGAAGTCTTGGCCTGGTTTTTGGACTTATAATCGCTTATCTTATCGTAAATGTTATTCCTTTAGACAATATACCTTACCGCATATTCAGCACAATCATCCCTGTGTTTTTAGCGTTCTTCCTTGGTTATCTCGGTTTCCAGGTGGGCTTTAAGAAAAAGGATGAATTGATCAGCCTGTTTTCTA
>NZ_NOKQ01000352.1 GCF_002265435.1 Tetzosporium hominis | reverse complement strand
ACATCTCACGAATTATTGTTAGAAAACTTTCCTAGTTCAGAGCATCCAAAAAAAGTAAACCTTCCTTGTTTAGTCAAACGCAAAGGAACAAAAGCCGTCTATAAGGATGGCCTTCTGGAAGTCATGTTTCAGAAGCAGCAAGACTACAATATGTCCGAGGTAGAAATCTTCCGATAAAAAACGGCCTGCACCGATGCAGGCCGTTTTTATTAATAGAAGCCGGGGTAACCCCCGTATGGCGCGCCGGCACCAAAACCGTAC
>NZ_NOKQ01000203.1 GCF_002265435.1 Tetzosporium hominis | reverse complement strand
TAACAATGCAAATGGGAATTACAAAGGGAAGAAGAATTATTCTTTCACGCTTTCCGCCTATAATGCAAATGGTGAAACGATTCCGACGGCACCCTTTAACCCAACGTTCCATGAAGGCGCAGAATTCCTTGGAACAGAAGAATACTGGTCTATCATTGATATCCCAAGCGGCCAGTTAAATGGTGCGACAGGCAATGTTATTGTGAATGAAGAAGACCTGTCAATTGACGGACGCGGACCGGGACTTGGCTTATCGAGAACC
>NZ_NOKQ01000316.1 GCF_002265435.1 Tetzosporium hominis | reverse complement strand
CAGCACATAATCATTGATTCTTTTAACGTCTTTCCACGATTGGTTTTCGTTAAAAATTGTCTGAATCGTAATTTTTACCGGAGCTTTCGGATTGGAAGATTTTACGTAAGAATACGTCCAGCCACAGTTGGTATATGCCACGACATTCTCTCCACGCTGGTTATTGACTTTGCTTTTAAAATTGCTCCAATTCAATTTTTTTCCCTCTTCCCACTTTATTTTCTGACCGAATAGAATATTGGAAATCAGAAAACAAGCTAAA
>NZ_NOKQ01000201.1 GCF_002265435.1 Tetzosporium hominis | reverse complement strand
CATACCGAACACGGAAGTTAAGCTCTTCAGCGCCGATGGTAGTTGGGGGTCTCCCCCTGTGAGAGTAGGACGTCGCTGGGCAACATGGAAAGAGGTCATCCCGAGAGGGATGGCCTTTTTTGTATATTTTTAGATGTGTAAGGCGTTCGCCCAGAAATGCTTCGGAGATCAGGCGTACCCATAGAGGCGCCCTTTGCCTCTGTGGGTGCGAATGATCTTTGAATGTATTTCTAACGCCTGCAACTCGATTACGTGAAGATGCACAGCCAATTCTTAGGGCAAGCCCTTTAATGGGGAAGGACTTTCTAGCAAGGGCATATGTGGTGAAGACTATTGGTGCAGATACTTGAAAGTGTGGCCGATATTCGAGCAACTGCGGCCGATAAGCCGCCATCTACAGCAGATACTCAAGGAATTACGGCAGATACTTGGAGATGCGACCGATATTCGAGCAACTGCGGCCGATAAGCTGTCATCTGCAGCAGATACTCAAGGAACTACGGCAGATACTTGGAGATGCGACTGAAACTCGAGCCACTGAAGTAGGTACTCCATTCTAGGTCTCGACGAAAACGCAGCAACTGCCGACGTAAAATCAGAATCTGCCGCCGTAAACGTTCCATCTGCCGACGATTCACGCCAACGTAGCAGTTGTAAACCCTACTTTTCCAATCTCAACACGCCAGTTCGGTACCGAATAACTGAAAAATCTCTTCGAATATATCAAATCCTCAAACCTTTCCACCTAGAAAAGTCCTTGAGTCACAAAGCCCTTCCTAGAAGGCCCTTTTGTCACCAATCTCTTCTATTAAAAAAACCCACATCTCCAACGAGATGCAGGCAGACTTCCTTGTTATTTTCTCTTCATATCAACAAAACGTTGATCTTTCCCTGTAAGCTCAATCGTGAACGGAAAAATCAGAAAAACGATCAGGAATAAGCCAATTGCCACGAAGGCTGATTCCAGTGCAGTTAGGTCGACTAAAACTCGAATTAACAGGATCGCTACCATGACCATGACAGCGTATGTTCCGCTTCGCATACGGGAATGAGCGGAGAGGTATTGCGTCTCACCACAGTAGGGGCAAGCTTGACCAGATCTACCGAGCCATGCTTTCTTTAAGGCAGCAGGATAAGGCCACGTTTTCCCACAGTTTTGACATGTTCGTTTTGCATCCATTCAAAATCCAACTCCTTCACTTCAGTATACCACGGGAAAATGTGGTTGTTATTCTATGGTTTATACGTGAAAATAAAGGAAGAAGGGGGAAATCGCAGATGAAAGTAGCCGGATTAATTCTTATTATGGTATTTATAGCGTTTGCTATTTACTGGATCAGCGGCAGGCTGATGGGAACACGAATCAACTTTGTGAAACGCATCTTAGCCGTCTTGATAAGTGTGATTTTAACGACAGTGGTGTACTGGTATTCGTATCTGCGAACCACAGATTTCTTAACGAACGAGTTTTATGATATTGTAACGGATCCAAGTGCTATCATTTGGGCGGGCAGCATGTTATTGATCGCGATGTTACTGTATTTATTTTTCGAGCTGTTCGACCCTAGAGCTTTAACAGAGCGGGGAAAGCCCTCTAATCATGCCTCGTTCATCATGAGGATGTTTGTGTATAGACGGAGGCAGCGACGGTTTCGGGCAGTGCTTCAAATTGCCATGGCCAATGGGTTCACTCGAGCACTGAGTTATGCACGTCATCGAGAAAACGAGGAGGAATTGGCACGAGCTTTTCGGGATACACTAGAGCAAGCAGGGGGAATCTTCGTCAAGTTTGGTCAAGTGCTCTCTACACGATCAGAACTATTCCCACGTGCGTTTATTCGAGAACTGAGCAATCTCCAACAGCATGTGACTCCATTATCTGAAGAACTAGTGATTCAAGTACTCAACGAATCTCTTCCGGGTACGGTTGAAGACACATTTAGTTCCTTTGATTATCAGCCACTCGCGGCTGCATCTATTGGTCAAGTCCACATGGCTACATTACGAGAGAGCAATCTGCCTGTAGTAGTAAAGCTACTACGACCGGATGTTTCAGAGATTATGGAAGACGACTTGGGAATTCTTCTAGATTTTGCAGAATGGATTTCAGAAAAGTCGGCCTGGGCGGAGAGCATCGGGTTTAAAGACTTGGCAAAAGGTTTTGCAGAAGGATTAAAAGAAGAAATCGATTTTTCGATAGAAGTCCGGAACACCCTTCAAATTGCGCAGACCGTGAACACAAGTGTCTACCCAGTAAAGGTGCCTATGGTATACACCCGTTTTAGCAATGATAAAATGATTGTTCAAGAATACATTGAAGGATGCACAATTACGGAAGCCGATGAGCTCATCATCCAACATGGGCTTGACCGGTACGAACTGGCTCAGTCCATTCTGTATTCCTTCTTTGAACAAATGATTGGCCCAGGAATCTTTCATGCAGATCCGCATCCTGGGAATATCTTCATTGATGGAAAGACAGGAGAAGCGACACTTCTTGATTTTGGTGCGGTAGGCAGAATGCCAAATGAGCAACAAGAGGCATTTCATCTTTTCTTGCTAGGTCTGCATCAATCAAATGAAAGTGTTATTTTCGATGCAATGACCAAGATGATCTCCGATTCAAGCCATCTTGACCGTGTTGTAATGGAACAAGAAATCGGACAGCTTTTGTTAAAAGTATCTTATGTCGACAAGATTCCAACGCAAGAGCTCGTCTTTACTTTATTTGCGATTGTGCGAAAACATGGCCTTCATTTTTATCCATCTGTCGCTCAAGCACTCCGTTCGATCGTAACTCTTGACGGCACACTGACTGCAATTCATCCGAGCTTTGATACATTCGGGGAGGCAAAAGACTTCTCTGAAGACTACATGCGAGAGATGTGGAAGAAACCTTTCCAGGAACCAAAAGAAGTGTGGAGGACAGTAGAAGAAGAGTTGGCATTAGCGCTTCCGGCACTTCGGAAGTTCCCACGACGAATGGATCAATTGATCAAGCGCATAGAAGGCGGAAAGATCATTCTACACCACGATATTTTTTCGGATAAAGCGAACAATCAATTTATTACACTGTTATTCTCGAAGTTCGTCTTATTAATGGTAGGAATCACGTTCGGAATTATTTCTGTCGCTTTACTTGCTATTGCACAAGTCATTGAAACGGTATATGCAGTCTACTTAAATACCGTTTCTTATGTGGGGTTATTCTTATGTGCAATTTTATTGGTCCGGTTGTCAGTTCAAGCAATTCGAGACATAAAAAAACTGTAGTTAAGTTCAAATTGTTCTTTTCAAACTGCCCGTGTTCCGCTAAAATGAGAGAGCACGGGGGCTTAGCTCAGCTGGGAGAGCGCTTGCATGGCATGCAAGAGGTCGTCGGTTCGATCCCGATAGTCTCCATACAACTTGGGAAAATTGAAATACGGCGTAAAGCCGTTTTTCTTTTGTTGAAAATACGAACATATGTACGATATAATGAACTCACATGAAAGAGGTGAGGCAAATGACATTTTTTGAAGGGATCTCTATGATGATTGGTTTTGGAACATTGATTGTAAGTATATTGGCCTTATCGTACTCCTTCACCCAAAAGAAATAGCCGCCCTATTTAGGACGGCCAATAAAATCTTAAGCAAATTGACGGCAAGCTTCCGCACATGCCTTGCACGCTTTTGCACAATGCTGACAATGTTCGTGATCATGCTTTCCACATTCATCTGCACAAGCTTCACAGATTTCCGCACAAAGTGCAGCCAGTTGTTTGATAAACGGTGAGTTTCTCATGATTGCCTGTTCTAAATAAGAGCAAAAATCGGCACACTCCCGGTCTAATCGAATGCATTCTGCCATCATCTTCACATCTTCTTCCTGAAGGCATGCATCAAAACAGTGATTACAAGCGGCTGCGCAGTCATGTAAGGTAGAAAGCAGTTGCTGAGAGTCTGAGTTCATTACGTATTCCTCCTCCATTAGTCGTTAGTTGTATCCTTCCCTAAGAATACTAGTTTAAAACATTTCCCAATTTTGAGAGAACAGTCATTTGCTATACTCAGGTAAAGACCCCCTGAAAATAAAGTATTATTTCGAATGACACTATAGAAGCGTAAAAAGGAGGACGGAAGATGGTTCAAGTAGAGATGACGCATTTAATGGAGGGAACAAAGATGCAACCCAAGCTTTTGAAGCGTGATGCTTTTACGATTGTCGGATATCAGTTTGAAGCCAGTCTAGTAGAGCTTGAAAAGAATAAGCTCGACTTAGCGTATTACAATGAGTTAGTGCTACATAAAGATCTTGTACCAGACCGAATGACAGATGAAGTCACATTCATCCAGTCCTATCCACTTACGGAACACTTCAATCCTCGACAAGATCGATTTAAGCATATTATCGGATACAAAGTAAGAAAAGCGCTATCACTACCTGACAACATGGTCAGTTATACAGTTCCAGCATGTCATTACATGAAAGCAAAACATATGGGTAGCCCACAAGAGATTCATGACACTCATGATTATTTATTTGCATTTTGTGAAGAACATCAAGAATATACACCTCTTGGATTTGATTTAGAAGAATGGAGTCTTTCCTACAATCCTTTTACAAGTGTTAACGAGGTAGACGTCTATTTAGCTGTTCGATAGTCCTTCCTATGAAGATGGGATGGACTTTTTTATTGTAAAGTTCGGATATTTTAAAGTACCATGTGAATCGAAACTCCCAATTTTACAGAAAACATGAAAAAAAGCATTGTAATCTTATGAATTCACGCTATAATAAAGTTAAATTTATGCAAACGTTTTCACTGCTTTCACCCACAATTCGAAATGGATTACATAGAAAGATCCAGAAAGAACTAGAGTGGAATTTTATTGTGTGCTTTGTGCAAACGCTTGCATGAGTGGGGAAAACCTAGAGGAGGGGCATTATGAAAAAGAATTGGTTAGTATTGTTGCTAGCACTTTTCGTCGCGATGATTGTTGCAGCTTGTGCACCAGATCGTGAAGAACAGGCAGAAACACCAGAGGGGTCTGATTCTGGAACTGAACAAGCAGTTACAGAAGAAAAGCCAGAGAAACTTGTTATTTGGGAAGACATTGACAAGTCTGCAGGCTGGTTAGAAGATGCAATTGCATCATTTGAAGAAGAACACGGAATTCAAGTTGAATTTAAAGAGTTAAACATGGCAGATGCAATCCGTGACCAACTACGTTTAGATGGTCCAGCGGGAAGCGCTCCTGATATTGTAACACTTCCACATGACCAAATTGGTCAAGTTGTAACAGAAGGTTTGATTCAAGAAATTACAGTTGAAGAGGATATTTTAGCTCGCTACAGTGAGTCTGCAGTATCAGCTCAAATGTACAACGGTGCTCTTTACGGATTACCAAAAGCAACTGAAACACCAGTATTTATTTACAACAAAGCATTAATGGAAGAAGCTCCAGCTACAATGGACGAGCTTTACACATTCTCTAAAGATTTCACTTCAGGTGACAACTACGGTTTCTTAGCACTATGGGATAACTTCTACTTCTCACACGCTGTACTAGGTGGTATGGGTGGTTACGTGTTCAAAGAAACTGCTGATGGTCTAGATCGTGAAGACATCGGTCTAAACAACGAAGGCGCAGTAGAAGGTGCTGACTACATTCAACAATGGTATGCTGAAGGACTATTCCCTAAAGCTATCGTAGGTGAAACAGGTGGAGCAGCAATGGACGGCTTATTCAACGACGGTAAAGTAGCTTCAGTTATGAACGGTCCTTGGGCATTCCAAGGTATGCGTGACGCTGGTATCGATATCGGTGTATCAGCAATGCCAACACTTCCAAACGGCGAGCCAATGAAAACATTCATGGGTGTTAAAGGTTGGAACGTGACTGCATTCACTGAGTATCCATACTGGTCAACAAAATTAATCGAACACTTAACAAGTGATGAAGTATCACTTGCTCGTTTTGAAGCAGTATCTGAGATTCCTGCAAACGTTGCTCTAGTTGAAGATCCAGCGATCGCTGACAACGAAGGCGCAAAAGCAGTAGCATTACAATCTCAATATGCAGTTCCAATGCCTAACATCCCAGAAATGGGCGAGGTTTGGGGCCCAATGGCTTCAGCTCTACAAACAATTGCAACAGAAAAAGCGGATGCTAAATCTGCTTTAGATGAAGCTGTTGATCAAATCAAGACAAACATTGAAACAAATCACTAATTCCTAATTAGGTGGAAAAGCGGACAGGTACTTCGGTGCCACCGCTTTTCCTTCCTATTTTTTTGTACATAGATTTGAGTATTACGTGCACTGCACTATAGGAGGCTAGGCCGAATGAAAGATTCAACATCTTCCAAAAAGCATCGTAAAACGGCGCTGCTATTATCTATCCTGCCAGGATTCGGGCAATTTTATAATAAACAAATTCTTAAAGGTCTTGTCTTTCTGATTTTGGCTGTTTCATTTGGCTCAGTATTTTTTGAATATATGGGAGTTGGCTACTGGGGGTTATTTACTTTAGGAGAGATTCCAAAGCTTGACCACTCTATTTTCTTATTGATTGATGGAATCATTGCTGTAATCCTGACCGTTATGGGATTAGGGATTTATGCTTTCAATCTTTATGATGCGTATCACAACGGAAAACGCCGTGACCTTGGTGAAGGCGTCAACTCAGTCAGAAAGCAATACCATAACCTGATCGATAATGGATTCCCTTACTTGATGATTTCACCAGGATTCTTCTTATTGATCTTTGTAGTTATTTTCCCGATCATCTTTGTATTGCTACTAGCGTTTACGAACTATGATTTGTACCACTCACCACCAGCGAACTTAGTGGACTGGGTAGGACTTCAAAACTTTAAAGATATTTTCGCATTAGAAGTTTGGCGTTCTACATTCTTCTCTGTTTTAACATGGACGATTGTGTGGACGTTTGGAGCTACGACTTTACAAGTAGCCCTTGGAATTTTCTTGGCGATTCTAATCAATCAGAAAGACTTGAAAGGAAAAGTGCTGTTCCGTACCATCATGATTTTACCGTGGGCAGTGCCATCATTTATCACGATCCTGATTTTCTCTGGAATGTTTAACGATTTAGGGGCTATTAATAAAGTTGTCTTACCGATGATTGGTATGGATCCTATCCCTTGGATGACAAATGAGACGTTCACGCGTCTTGCACTAATCATGATTCAGACATGGTTAGGATTCCCGTTCATTTTCGCTATGACGACAGGGATCTTACAGTCGATTCCAGAAGAATTATATGAAGCAGCAGATGTGGACGGAGCTTCTGTATTCCAAAAATTCTTCTCCATCACACTGCCGTTAGTTCTTTATGCGACAGCACCGATTCTTATTACGCAATATACCTTTAACTTTAACAACTTCAATGTTATCTTCCTATTCAATGGAGGAGGCCCGGCACTTCCGAGTCAGAATGCGGGCGGTACGGATATCTTGATTTCATGGATCTACCGCTTGACGATGACAAGTGCTCAATATGGAAAAGCTGCCGCAATCACCATGATTCTTTCTATCATTGTTATTACCGTAGCGTTATGGCAGTTTAAACGAACGAAGTCGTTCCAAGAGGAGGATATGATGTAATGACGAAGAAACAAAGCAAACTCATTCGTTTGACCATTTCCTACCTGATTATTTTGATAATGGCTGCTATTGTGTTGTATCCACTTCTTTGGGTTTTAGGTTCTTCCTTCAACCCTGGGAATAGCTTGAATAGTTCTAAGATTTTCCCTGATAATCCAACACTAAAGCATTATCAACTCTTATTTGATTTAGAAAGCTCTAATTACTTGTTATGGTATTGGAACTCTATGAAAATCAGTTTGATGACAATGATTTTCTCAGTCATTTTAGTATCATTTACAGCCTATTCGTTTTCCCGATATCGATTCGTGGGACGCAAAAACGGGTTGATGACGTTTTTAATTCTGCAAATGATTCCAAACTTTGCAGCTCTTATTGCTATCTTTGTATTGGCAACACGTCTTCAGTTAATTGATACGCACCTTGGATTGATCTTGTTCTATGTAGGTGGACAAATTCCTATGAGTACGTGGTTAATGAAAGGGTACTTGGATACCATCCCTAAAGACTTGGACGAATCGGCTCGTATGGACGGGGCAGGACATTTCCGTATCTTCATTCAGATTATCATGCCGCTTGCAAAACCGATCATCTCGGTAGTTGCTTTGTTCGCGTTCATTGCCCCATTAGGGGACTTCATCATTGCACGCATCTTACTACGTTCAAATGAACAGTATACACTAGCTGTTGGTCTTTATGACTTAGTAGCAAAGCAGTTCGGGAACTCATTCACAACGTTTGCTGCTGGTGCTGTTTTAGTATCGGTTCCAATCGCGTTGCTGTTCTTAGTGTTCCAAAAGTATTTCGTTTCTGGTCTAACGGCTGGAGGAACGAAAGGGTAATAAAAAAGCACTTCCCAGAGAAAATGGGAAGTGCTTTTTTTACTGTCCAGACCATTCAAAGTCGTCAATCGATACTTTCTCACCATCGAACTGCTCTGCTAAAGACCAGACTTCTAAACGATAAGTGCCTTCAGGAACTGACATAGAAGCAAGCTCATTCTTGAGGTCGAGTGGTTGTTCCCAAGATTTTCCTGCAGCAACGACTTGTTCGCTTAAAGCTTGTGTAAACATTTTGTTCATGGAATACGTATAGACGGTTTCTCCAGCGTCATCAAAGAGTTGGTACTCAAATTGCTGGCCACTTGTGAAAGTTAATGTGACATCTTCCTCTGTACCATTGGTAATCACTAAAAAGTAATCTCCATTCTCTTCTTTGATCTGTTGTGTCAATTCATTAGTCATTTCTTCGCCGCCCTCTCCTGAAGATTCATTCATTTCTGTAGAGCCACAAGCGGCAAGTAGCAGAATTCCAAACATCCAAATAATCCACCATTTTTTCATCATCCTCGTCCTCCTTTAGCCATTAGAACGGTTCAGTTGCTTTTTCGTTACACGGAGACGAGAAATGTTTCCTAAGACGACTTCGCCGTGCGGAATGAGTTTTTGAATAGCCAGTGATGCAAGTATTGGAAACACGATGCCTGCTACGGTAAACCCAATAGGTCCGAGTAAGAAATAGTCATTTAAAATCATATACGTAAAGATATGCAAGTACATGATGGCAATCGAGTGACTTTCAATAAACTGCATAGGCTTCATTTCGAGGTATTTAGCAAGCAACTGGAACACCCACACAAATACGACAATCATCGCTAGTGGGATTACTAGGTCCAAGACGAAGTGATTGTAGCGTAAAAACTTCAGACTCAGGTGGTAATCGATCCAGCCGATTTTATCGACTGCTATTGCTATGATAGTCACGAAAAGTCCTGCTACTCCCACTTTATTCGGTACTTCTAACCAGAACGACTTTAAATAACTTCCAATTGCAAAGTACACGACGGCAATAAAAGCGACGTCCAGGTTCCACAACATTGGAATTGCTTGACTAGCTTGGTCCGGTGCGCCGCCTACAACGTCCATTGCCCAAAAGCTTTGGATGTGCGCAATCGTATATAATAGGAAGAGGACAGCCCATTGTGTCGTGCGTTTCGTATAAAGAGTCAAGAATGTAAAGATTACATAAGAGAAATATAGGGTAGTGATGAACCAAATCACCCCGTAAGCACCACGTGCAAAACGTCCACCAATTAAAATCTTTAAGAAATCTTCTGCATACCAACGCCAATCAAAATTCAGAGTGGCCAGTTCGATAGAATACCGAACTGAAGTGATTGCGAGTAAAAAGAAGAAATACGGGAATAACAGTTGCATAAAGCGTTTTGTTAAAGTTCCGTTTGCTTCTTTGAGAGAGTGCACTTCTTTAAAGAAAATTCCACTTAATAAGAAGAAAGCGGGCATATGAAACCAGTAAATATATTGGATCAGTGGAAATGGCATCTCGTGTGGGTAATGCCCAAGTACAACTAGAATCATGAGAAATCCTTTTGCTGCATCGAGCCAATGTATGCGTTTTTTTGCCATTTGGCACCCTCCTTTCAAGAGGAGAAATTAAATGTCCACACGATATAATACCATCATTTTGATACATTCAAAACCTGGAGGAAAGTCACTATGAAAATCATCCTATTTGGAGATAGTTTAACAGCTCGGCATGAAGGCTTGAAGGAGCCGATGATCAACGCAAAGTTACAACCGCATTTCCCACAAGATGAGCTTATTAACAAGGGAGTCAGTGGCAATACGACAAACGATGCCATGAAGCGGTTTTCTAAAGATATTTTGGCGCAGCATCCGGATTTAGTCGTTATCCAGTTTGGATCTAATGATTCTTCTGCTCATAAGCACGTAGCTCGAGAAATGTACAAAGCAAACCTTGAGCAGATGGTACAAGCCATCGGGCCAGAACGATGCATTTTGGTAACGCCGCCACCAGTTGACGAAACGAAGCAGACGCAGCGCTCCAATCAAGTGCTAGAAGCTTACGGAGATGCTGTGAAAGAGGTCGTCGCAGAGTACAAAACAGGGTTTGCAGATCTCTATGCGGCCTTTATGAAGCATCCGAACCTTGCTGTGGCCCTTAAGGGAAAAGAAGATGATGGCCTTCATTACGGAGAAGCGGGATATGCAGTGGTAGCCGAAACTCTAGTACCTGTCATTCAACAAAAGAAAGAGACGCTATCTCCTCGTAAAATCAGTTTCTTTGACCGCGTGAAGAGCTGGTTTGCGTAGGTGGCAACTTCTTGCGCTTCATATTATAATGAAGGGCAGTGAACAGAACGGAGAATGACAATGCATCAATTTATTTGGACAACTTTAGAAGATACAACATCTCATGCTCAGGCTCTTGCCTTACGAATGCAAGGCGGCGAAGTGATCACGCTTGAAGGGGATCTAGGGGCAGGGAAGACGACATGGACAAAGTTTTTTGCGGCTGGCCTTGGAGTAGAAGGCAATGTAAACAGTCCTACCTTTACAATTGTGAAGGAATACGAAGGGCGTCTGCCGTTTTATCATATGGATGTCTACCGTCTAGCAGACAGTGAAGAAGATTTAGGATGGGATGACTATTTTGACGAGCAGGCCGTGTCTGTTGTAGAATGGGCGCAGTTTATTGACTACGCTTTACCTGACGACCGCATCGAAATGACAATCCGATTGTCAGATAACGGTGAGAGAATTTGTACGATGACGACAACATCAGAGCGATATCAACAGGTACTTGAGGAGATGGCACATGATTTGGCTAGGGATTGATACATCAAACACACCACTCAGCGTGGCACTCGTTGAAGAGGGACGCGTGTTGATTGAACATACGGATAGTTTTCCGACGACGCATTCTGTGGCAGCGATGCCGGCTATTGAGCGCATCATGAAAGAGGCCGGGATTACACCCGACCAACTGGATGCCATTGCAGTAGCAAAAGGACCGGGTTCTTACACGGGTATTCGAATTGGAATGACACTTGCTAAGACACTCGCTTGGTCACTAGAAATTCCTGTTTACCCGGTTTCAAGTCTCGCAGTGCTTGCGGCACCGGGAAAATGGTTCTCAGGGGTCACGGTTAGTATCATGGATGCGAGACGTCAGCATGTCTTTGCTGGTGTGTACCAGGACCAGCAGCCACTGGTAGAGAGACATCTTGCTTTTGATGAGTTACTTACCTTCTTACATGAACAGGAGCAGCCAGTATTATGGTGCGGACAAGATGTCCATAAGTTCACAGAAGCCATTGCGGCATCTGGACTTACCTCTTACTTAGCTGGTGTGGCTGAACAACTACCGCGTGCTTCAGAGCTAGTCGCACTTGCTCAGCATAGTGAACCGACACCAGAGATTCATACGCTCACTCCCGATTATTTGCGTCTGACAGAAGCCGAAGTGAACTGGATGAAAGCAAATGAATAACACGATCTCTTTTCGAAAGATGACACTTGAAGACGTGGATGGTGTATGGGAACTAGAAAAAGAAGCCTTCCCAACCCCTTGGACACGCGAAGCCTTCGTCAATGAAATGCTTGCAAACAAGTTTGCGTATTACATCGTCGGAGAGCTTGAACCAGGAAACATCGTAGCATTTTGCGGGATGTGGCTCGTCACGGATGAATGCCATATTACCAATGTGGCAGTGACCACTCAGTGCAGAGGAAAAGGGTACGGCGAGCTTTTAATGAGAGAAGCTATTCGTGTCACAAAAGAGTACGGTGGACGCATCATGACACTCGAAGTTCGTGTGACGAATGATGTCGCTCAAAACCTGTACCGCAAATTAGGATTCCGAGACGGTGGAATCCGGAAAAATTACTATACGGATACGCATGAAGATGCGCTCGTAATGTGGGTGGAATTTTAATGACATATATATTAGGAATTGAGACGAGTTGTGATGAGACAGCGGCAGCTATCGTCAAAGATGGGACGACGATCGTTTCCAATATAGTTGCGTCACAAATTGATAGTCACAAACGTTTTGGCGGAGTCGTACCTGAAGTGGCCTCTCGTCATCACGTAGAACAAATCACACTCGTGATTGAACAAGCGCTTGAAGAAGCTGGCCTGACCCCGAAGCAGCTGGATGCAGTTGCCGTAACGGAAGGCCCTGGTCTAGTAGGAGCACTTCTTATTGGGATTCAAGCGGCAAAAGCATTCGCATTTGCGCATCAGCTTCCTTTGATTGGTGTTCATCATATAGCAGGGCATATTTATGCGAACGCACTTGAAAATCCGATGGAGTTTCCTATGCTATCTCTAGTTATCTCAGGTGGTCATACGGAATTGATCGTCATGCAGCAAGATGGCCACTTTGAAAAGATAGGCGAGACGCGAGATGACGCAGCTGGAGAAGCATACGATAAAGTGGCGCGCGTGCTATCATTACCTTATCCAGGAGGACCTCATATTGACCGATTAGCAGAGCAAAGTGATGGTGCTGTCGAGTTTCCTCGCGTGTGGTTAGAAGATGGGTCGTATGATTTTAGCTTCAGCGGCTTGAAGTCTGCGGTCATTAACTACCAACACAATCTTCAACAAAAAGGACAAGAGATCAATCCTTCACATGTAGCAGCTGGGTTTCAACAAAGTGTTGTAGAAGTGGTCGTTGAGAAGACGCGTCGTGCAGCAGAAGAATACGGCGTGAAACAGGTCATTGCAGCAGGAGGGGTTGCAGCCAATAAAGGCTTGCGAACTACTCTTGAAGTGACGTTTGAGAAACAAGGAATCCCGTTCTATGTTCCAAGTTTACCGCTTTGCACAGACAATGCAGCGATGATCGCGGCAGCAGGCTACTCAAAATTTATTGCGGGAGAACGTAGTGATTATGCTATGAATGGACGTCCGGGCATGCCACTAGTGAGTTGGACAAGACTGTAGAGATACTCTACGGTCTTTTTTATTACAAAAATTACAGAGAATTATCAAATGTGACGAGATTCGTCAAGAGGGAACATCTGTACTTATGCACAATCTGTTAGTAACTTGTGGGTAACTATGGATAACACAATATGTTGTGGTGGATTATTCTTCTTTTGTGTGAATAACTACCAATTAGACTTGTGGATAATGTGTATAAGTCTGTTGACAGTTTATATAAAGCCATTTTGACTGTGTATGAATCTGTGGAAGAGAAATTTTTAAAATTTCCTCTTGACCAACATATAGGGGATTCTGTCGAAAAAGAAAAGAACCAGCACGAATGCTGGCTCTTCCTATAATGCTTCTAATTCTTCCTGCAACTCTAACCATTCGATAGACAATTCATCATGTTGGTCAGTGAGGGTTTCTAGTTCCGAGTTAAAGGCACTCACTTGCTCATGATCTCCAAAGACTTCCGGTTTGCACAATTCTTCTTCGATACTCTTTTTCTGAGTCTCAAGTTGGTGCATCGATTCTTCAATTTCTGTAATCCTGCGCGTGATTTGACGTTCACGCTTTTTTGCATTTTTGTCGATTTGAGTGGTCGAAGCAACGGGTTCAGATCTTCGCGTAGCTTGGTTCTCAACAGCAGCTAGTTGCTTGAGTTCGAGTTCTTCTTGTTTCTTTTCTAAATAGTAATCGTAATCTCCTAAATAAAGTTCACTACCGGTTGGTGACAACTCAACCACTTTCGTGGCAATTCGGTTAATAAAGTACCGGTCGTGCGAGACGAACAATAAAGTTCCTGGGAAATCAATTAGCGCATTCTCGAGGACTTCTTTGCTATCGAGGTCCAAATGGTTGGTTGGTTCATCAAGTACGAGCGTATTAGCTTTTAAAAGCATTAGTTTAGCAAGGGCCAGTCGGGCCTTCTCTCCACCGGATAGGGAAGATACTGGCTTTAACACATCGTCACCTGAGAACAGGAAGCGTCCGAGTGCTGTACGTACATCTCGCTCGTTCATTAGTGGCCATTCATCCCAAAGTTCTTGGAGAACCGTCTTTGTAGATTTTAAATCGGCTTGGTCTTGATCGTAGTATCCGAATTGTACATTTGTTCCGTACAGGATTTCTCCATCTAAAAGAGGCGATTTTTTCATCACCGTTTTGAGTAACGTGGATTTGCCGATTCCGTTTGGTCCAATCAAGGCGATTCGATCTTTCTTATATACAGGGAATGAAATTCCTTTAGAGACCATCTTCTGATCATAGCCAATAGCAACTTGATCAAGACGTAACACATCATTTCCGCTTTCGCGTTCAATCGAAAAGCCGAATGCTGCCGATTTTTCGTCTCCTGAAGGAGAGTCCATCCAATCGGTTTTTTCAAGCACTTTTCTCCGTGATTGTGCCATTTTCGTTGTAGATGCACGAGCGAGGTTCCGGCTTATGAAATCTTCTAGTTTCGCTTTTTCTTCTTGTTCCCGCTCAAACTGCTTGACGTCTCGTTCGTAATCGAGCGCTTTTTGATCGAGATACGCCGAATAGTTCCCTACATAACGGGTGATTTTGCGACGAGAAATCTCGTAGACGAGTGTCGTGACTTGGTCTAAGAAGTAACGGTCATGGGAAACGATGACGATAGCGCCAGGATAGCCTTTCAAATAATTTTCAAGGAATGCTAGGGTCTCGATATCCAAGTGGTTGGTCGGCTCATCAAGGAGCAGCAAGTCCGGCTGGATTAACAACTGCTTAGCTAGAGCAAGACGTGTTCGCTGACCACCAGACAACGACTGGACCGGTTTGTCATAGTCTTCCGGATAAAACTGCAAGCCGTGCAGCACTGACCGCGTATCACTTTCATAGCGGAAGCCGCCTGCATCTTTGAAGTCGAGCTGCAGCTGATCGTAATCTTGTGTCACTTTTTCATAGGCAACGGCATCTTCGTAAACCGCAGGATCAGCCATCCGGTGTTCAAGCTCTCGGAGTCGACGTTCTTGTTGCTTCAGTGGTTCGAAGACCGTCATCATCTCATCCCAAATAGATAAGGGACTATCAAGGCCAGAGTGCTGTTCTAAGTAGCCAAACGTTTTGTTTTTTGGAATCACGATGTTTCCGGAGTCGTAGCTCATCTCCCCAGCAATGATCTTAAGCAGTGTAGATTTACCTGCTCCATTGCGACCAACCAGTGCTACACGTTCACGTTCTTTCACTTCTAATTTACAATTGATCAAAACCTCTTCACCAGCGAAGGATTTTGTGACATTTTGGACTTGTAATACAATCATGGATTCCACCTCAATTCTCTCTATTTAGTTTACTGGATAGTGCTTTGATGAGCAATGCGCCCGCTTTACAGAACAGCGGGGGAGGTGTAAGATAAAGCTGATTTACAGGAGGCGAATGGCGTGACAGTGGATAAATCCAAAATCCCGCAGGCGACGACAAAGCGCTTGCCTTTATACTATCGATTTTTACAGAACTTCCATAAAGCAGGACAGACCCGTATTTCGTCTCAAGAGTTGAGCGATGCGATGAACATTGATTCGGCGACTATTCGTCGAGACTTTTCTCATTTCGGTGCGTTAGGTAAGAAAGGGTACGGCTACGATGTGGAGCACTTGCTTCAGTTCTTCAGACAGACACTCGATCAAGATGAAGCGACGAATGTGGCTTTGATCGGAGTAGGGAACTTGGGAACTGCTTTCCTGAATTACAATTTTCAAAAGAACCACAACACGAAAATTGTGGTGGCATTTGATACACATGCATCAGCTGAAGGGGAAGAGAAGTCAGGAATACCTGTGTTTCATCCTGATCTACTCGAAGAAAAAATCGCAGAGTACGGCGTAGAGCTTTGCATCTTAACCGTGCCAAGTCGGACAGCACAAGAGACAGCAACTCGTTTAGAAGCAACCGGTATCAAGGGTATCTTGAATTTTACTCCGGTTCGTCTAAGTGTCAGCCCAGAAATTCGCGTCCAGACTATTGATCTGTCCGTAGAGTTACAAACGCTTATCTATTTGATTCGAAATCATAGTTGACGTAAAACTGTCACATCTAGACTTGGTGTAGAAATAGCAAATTGGTAGCAAATGATGTAAGATGAAGGCATACTACTTAAGGAGGTGCCCGCAATGACTGCAGGTCCAATCAGCTTAATTGTTATTGGTATTGTTGCACTTCTTTTGTTCGGGCCGAAAAAATTGCCTGAGCTAGGACGAGCTATGGGTTCTACGCTTCGTGAATTTAAAACGGCTACAAAAGGCTTAGCAGATGACGACGATGATGACGTGAAAAAAGTAGATCCACCGAAATCTGACGTTAAGTAAGTTAGGATGTTCATTCATGAATAACAATGAATTTACAGTGGTGGAACATTTAAATGAGCTCCGAAAACGGCTATTTGTTATGGTTCTCTTCTTAACAGTGGCTGTGATTGGTAGCTTTTTTTTAGCCAAACCACTGATCAATTACCTTCAAAATGCGGAAACCGCTGAAAATATTACATTGAATGCGCTACAAGTGATGGACCCATTTCTGATTTATCTAAAAGTGGTCCTGTTTTTAGCGTTCACCTTTACATCGCCTGTAATCTTTTATCAACTTTGGGCATTTGTAAGTCCAGGACTGCATGAACCAGAACGCCGTGCAACGCTGAGCTACATTCCGTTTGCCTTCCTATTGTTTTTAGGTGGCGTGGCGTTTTCGTACTTTTTATTGTTCCCCTACTTGATGTCTTTCATGACAGGACTGGCTGGAGAACTGGGGATTACGCAGATCATCAGTATCAACGATTACTTTAACTTTATTTTTCAAATCACTCTTCCGTTCGGTGTGATTTTCCAACTTCCAATCGTCTTATTGTTTTTAACACGACTGGGACTAGTAAATCCACAAATGCTGGTAAAGGCTCGAAAAATGGCATATTTTGTCCTATTCATCATTGCGGCCTTCATTACACCACCGGACATTGTTTCGCATCTATTTACATCGGTTCCATTGTTCTTACTTTACGAGATCAGTATTGCGATTTCACGATTCGGGTACCGCAAGTATTTAGCTGCTGAAGCGAAACGGAAGCTTGAAGAACAACAGCGCATGCAACAGGCATAAAGAAAGCCATCCTTCATCGAGGATGGCTTTTTTTCGTTAGTTAAAGAATGTGATGAACACTTGCCCGTACCGTTCTGCAAACTTCTGTAGGTCTTCTGCGAAGAACTGGACGAGTACCACGAATCCGTTAAGTAGCATATGGGCTAGTATAGATGCGGCAATTCGCTTGGTCTTATAGTAGATAAACGCGAATATAAATCCAGATACTGAATACAGTAAGATGTGGCTCAGTTCAAAGTGGATGATTCCAAACATCACGGAACTAATCAAGGCCGCGATAAAGAAGTTGGTCTTTGGAAGCAGCATGCCGAATAAGATACGACGGAACAAAATCTCTTCTAAGATAGGAGCGAAGATGGCGATAGCAAACACTACGACAGGAACCGATTTAGCAATTTTAATAAAGAGTGCCGTGTTCTCAGAACCTGGCTCAATACCGATCAACTGTTCAATTCCAGCGGCTAGTGCTTGACCAAAGAGCACCATGAAGAATCCGACGATTCCCCATCCGATAACGCCTGCTGTATTAGAAGGCTTAGGGCCAAGTGGCTTTAAAAATGTCTTATCTTTTCGGATGAAATAGAAAAAGATGACGACGGCTGCAAGCATACTCGAGAAAATCCACCAGCCGATGGCTTGCATTTCTGGGTCCGCGTAACCCAACCGTTCAAATAAGAAAACGAGTGGGATAGGTCCAACTGCACCAGACAGTTGCATTAACACATACGTGATCAATATAGAGAAGGCAATTTTTTGATGAGACATAGGTAGGTAAATTCCTTTCTGAGCTTTCAAAATCAAAGATGCTTTCTATATTGTACCGCACGAAAAAAATTTAGCCAAAAATTCATCTTCCTGCTTGCAATCAATTAGGTGTTTTATTATCATAAGAATTGTATTAGCACTCAATGTGAGAGAGTGCTAATAAAATACTAACCATTTATCAGGGAGGTCGTTTCAATTGTTAAAACCACTAGGTGATCGTATCGTAATCGAAGTTGTCGAAGCAGAAGAAAAAACAGCTTCTGGCATCGTGCTTCCAGACTCAGCAAAGGAAAAGCCACAAGAAGGAAAAGTACTTGCGGTCGGTAATGGTCGCGTCCTTGATAACGGCACACGTGCTGAATTAGATGTGCAAGTTGGGGACCGTGTTCTGTACTCTAAATATGCGGGAACAGATGTGAAGTATGACGGCAAAGAACTACTGATTGTTCGTGAGTCTGATATTTTAGCGGTAATCCAATAATAAGGAGGAACATCAATTATGGCAAAAGAAATTAAATTCAGCGAAGATGCACGTAGCGCAATGCTTCGTGGCGTAGATAAATTAGCAGATGCAGTAAAAGTAACGCTTGGACCTAAAGGACGTAATGTAGTACTTGAAAAGAAATTCGGTTCACCACTAATCACAAACGATGGTGTGACAATCGCAAAAGACATTGAGCTTGAAGATGCATTTGAAAACATGGGAGCAAAGCTTGTAGCAGAAGTGGCTTCTAAAACAAATGACATCGCTGGTGACGGTACAACAACAGCAACGGTTCTAGCTCAAGCAATGATTCGTGAAGGTTTGAAAAATGTTACAGCTGGAGCTAACCCAGTAGGTATCCGTAAAGGAATCGACAAAGCGGTAGCAGCAGCTATTACAGAACTTAAAACGATTTCTAAAGAAATCGAAGGCAAAGACTCGATTGCACAAGTAGCATCCATCTCTTCTGGCGACAACGAAGTCGGCGAATTGATTGCAGAAGCTATGCAGCGCGTTGGTAACGACGGCGTCATCACAATCGAAGAATCAAAAGGATTCACGACTGAACTAGACGTAGTAGAAGGTATGCAGTTTGACCGCGGCTACGCATCTCCATACATGGTGACGGATTCTGACAAGATGGAAGCAGTTCTTGAAAATCCGTACATCTTGGTGACAGACAAGAAGATTGCAAGCATTCAAGAAATCTTGCCAGTGCTAGAGCAAGTGGTACAACAATCAAAACCACTTCTATTGATTTCTGAAGACGTAGAAGGCGAAGCATTAGCAACTCTAGTAGTAAACAAATTACGCGGAACATTCAACGCAGTAGCAGTTAAAGCTCCTGGTTTTGGTGACCGTCGTAAAGCAATGCTTGAAGATATCGCAACATTAACAGGTGCTGAAGTGATCACAGAAGACCTAGGTCTTGATCTGAAATCAGCTAACATCACACAACTTGGTCGCGCAGCGAAAGTCGTTGTTACAAAAGAAAACACGACAATCGTTGAAGGGGCTGGAGACTCAGACCGCATCGCAGGTCGCGTGAACCAGATCCGTGCTCAATTAGAAGAAACAACTTCTGAGTTCGACAAAGAAAAACTACAAGAACGCTTAGCAAAACTTGCTGGCGGTGTTGCAGTAATCAAAGTCGGAGCAGCAACAGAAACAGAATTAAAAGAGCGCAAGCTTCGCATTGAAGATGCTTTAAACGCAACTCGTGCAGCTGTTGAAGAAGGTATCGTATCTGGTGGTGGTACGGCTTTAGTGAACGTCTATAACAAAGTAGCTGAGACTGTGGAAACAGTTGAAGGTGACGTAGCAACTGGAGTGCGCATCGTCTTACGTGCTCTTGAAGAGCCAGTACGTCAGATCGCAACGAACGCAGGCCTTGAAGGTTCTATCGTGGTGGACCGCTTGAAGCGCGAAGAAATCGGCATTGGTTTCAACGCAGCAACAGGCGAGTGGGTCAACATGATGGACGCAGGTATCGTCGATCCAACGAAAGTAACTCGTTCTGCACTACAAAACGCAGCATCTGTAGCTTCTCTGTTCTTAACAACAGAAGCGGTTGTTGCAGACATCCCAGAGCCAGCTGGCGGTATGCCAGATATGGGCGGCATGGGTGGAATGGGCGGCATGATGTAAGCATCCGCTCCACCTAAAAGAGGATTCACACGGAAATCGTGTGAATCCTCTTTTTTGTTATAGCGCTTTATGCTGGAAAGGACACTTGCCTAAAATCGGTTCGCTGTCGTCTCCGATGAAGAACTGTTTCCATTCGTTGTGAGTAGGATCTCCAAAGTGGCTGATGTCTGGGTGCTTCGGAAGGTTGTCCCACGCCTCTACGCGCTCGCGCACTTTTTCACGAGACATGATGCCGCCTTTTTCAGTTCCTTCGAGTCCTTGGAAAATGAGACGTGGCTGGAATCCGATAACCATCGCATTACCTAGGTCACGTGTCTTGCGCTGCTTGTAAGCTGGAGTATTACCGAAAGCAAAGACCGGTTGCCCTGCATAACGGAAGTCCCATAAATAATGGTCTGGATCTTTTGGAGCTTCTGCTGGCCACTCGACATCATCGACTTCGTGAAGGTACTGCAGGATGTCCCAAAATTGATGGCGGTAAGTTTCTAATGGTTGTTCCACTTCAAATGGCTCTACGAATAAAAAGAGACCGTGCCGCTTGTGAGCTGGATCATCGAATAGAGCCAAAAAGTCTTTAAGAGCACTTGCTGCGTTCGACCAATCTTTCTGTTCAATGTACGCGTAGCGTAGTTCGCCTCTCAGATGGCCAGTACGTCCAAAATAACACGGGAATGTTTTGTCAGTTACCGTGTTCTCAAACGTTTGATATTCTTTCTTGAACCATGCAGGTAAATCTGTACGTGTTTCAACATCTTCTTTAGTCAGTAAGGTTTGTTTAGCAGCAATCATTTTAGTAACAGTCCCTTCATTCTCTTTTGTACTCTATTTCCCCTAGTTTTCATAAGAAGAAACCATAAAACTTCCAAAAGAAGTTTAGTGCTTGAAAAAGAGGAAATAGTACTCATATAAAAGAAGCGAAAAGGTGGCGACAAGATGGGTCTTGAACAGCAAGAGATTCAATGGAATGGATGCACGACCGAATATGATACGCTCAGTCAAGTCATTGTGTGTGAACCGACCTATATGAAAATCGAAGAAGTCATCAATACCGTTCAAAAACGCTATGCAGAAGACAATATAGACGTCACGAAAGCATTGAAACAACATAAAGCATTTACGGATACATTGAAACAACAAGGTATCGAAGTGATTTCTCTACCGGCTAAATCGGAATTCCCGGAACAAGTCTTCACTCGAGACATCGGATTCACGATTGGGACAAGAGTATTTATTTCTGAGATGGCCAGTCCAATTCGACAAGGGGAAGAGAAAGTGTTGCGGGAATGGGTCGGCACGAAAGGCATTCCCTTTCAAAAGATGACAGCAGGATCTATTGAAGGTGGAGATGTGGTCATTGATGGGAATCGGGTATTTGTGGGTGTCAGTCACCGGACGAATCACGAAGCGATTACTTTCTTAGAGAAGCAGCTGCCCGGCTACGAAGTAATTCGAGTTCCATTTGATGCGTCTTGCCTCCATTTAGATTGCGTGTTCACTATCGTTTCTCCGACCCATGCGCTTATCTATCCGGATGCACTCTCTCAAGAAGCTCGCAACATTCTAAAGAAACATTACACATTGATGACTGTGGAGAAAGAAGAACAATTCGCTATGGGGACGAATGTCTTAGCAATCGGAGACGGTAAGATCATCAGTCTTCCTCAAAATAAGTTAGTCAATAACAAGCTCCGTTCAAACGGATTTGACGTGATTGAAATCGATTTTAGTGAAATCATCAAGTCTGGTGGATCCTTCCGGTGCTGTACGATGCCACTGACGAGAACACCTGAATAACGTGAATACATGACTCGCCTAGCGAGTCCTTTTTTTGTGGTAAACTGAATGCGGACTAAGAGGAGGGCACAGCATGAAATTCATCTCATGGAACGTCAATGGCATCCGCGCCTGTGTCAAAAAAGGCTGGCTGGACTATTTCCACGCACAGGATGCAGACTTCTTTTGTATACAAGAAACGAAAATGCAACAAGGGCAGCTCGACTTAGATCTGCCAGGTTATTATCAGTTCTGGAATGACGCTGAGAAGAAGGGCTATTCCGGAACAGCCATCTTTACGAAACATGAGCCACTTTCGGTTCACTATGGACTGGGTGAAGATCTAGACGAGGCAGAAGGTCGCATCATCACGCTCGAGTATCCGAACTTTTATGTCGTCAACACCTACATACCTAATGCGAAGCGAGACCTATCGAGACTTCCGTACCGATTAGAGTGGGAAGACCGGATGTATTCGTATCTGACACTACTGAACTTAACGAAACCCGTCATCTATACAGGAGATTTGAACGTCGCTCATCAAGAAATCGATATTCGCAATGCGAAATCGAATATCGGGAATTCTGGCTTTACATTTGAAGAGCGAGAAAAGATGTCGCGTCTTTTAGAGAACGGGTTTGTCGATACATTCCGCTACTTGCACCCGTCGGCTGAAGGTCACTATACATGGTGGAGCTACATGGCCAAAGTACGAGAGCGCAACATTGGTTGGCGCATAGATTACTTCATCGTATCGGAGAAACTGGCCCCCGCGATTCAAGCGGCTGGCATGCACCCAGAGACGATGGGGAGCGACCACTGTCCGATTTTTTTGGAATTAGACAAAGAATTTTTAAGGTAAATAGCGTACAATATAGAAAAACGCAGGAGGTCCGTTATTGTGAATCCATTAGCAGAGCAACTGAACCAAGACATACAACAAGAAAGCCCTTATGTATATGAGATGCTTTCTAAGCTCGGACAAAACTTGTTTTATCCAAAAGGGATTTTGAGCCAATCCGCAGAAGCATCTGAAAAAGCACATAAATTTAATGCCACGATTGGTATTGCTACAGAAAATGGCCAACCGATGCATTTCAAACATATTCAAGACAAGATCGACTACGCTCCAAAAGACGTCTACCCGTATGCACCACCTCAAGGGAAACCGGCACTTCGTGATGCATGGCTTGAGAAGTTGTATCAAGACAACCCATCCATGGTAGGCAAGTCTATCGGAAAACCGGTTGTCACGAACGCTTTGACGCACGGATTAAGCATCGTAGCAGATCTATTCATGGACGAGGGCGATGCACTCGTAGTACCGAATCATTACTGGGGTAATTACAACACAGTATTTGGTGTCCGACGTGGCGGCAAAATCGTTACCTTCCCATTGTTTGCAGACAACACGCGCTTTGATACGGCAGGTCTTCGTCAAGCTTTGTCGGAACAGACTGGGAAAGCAATTGTGTTATTGAACTTTCCGAACAACCCAACAGGCTACACACCTCGTGAAGATGAAGCGAACGAAATCGTCGAGGTGTTAAAAGGAGCAGCAGAAGCAGGCTTAAATCTGATCGTCGTATTAGATGACGCATACTTTGGTCTGTTCTATGAGGATTCGATCACAGAGTCTCTATTTGGACGCCTAGCAGGAATACATGATCGCATCCTTCCTGTAAAAGTAGACGGTGCTACAAAAGAGAACTACGTGTGGGGACTTCGCGTGGGCTTCATCACATATGCAGCGGGAGCAAAGACTCTCCATGCACTAGAACAAAAAACTAAAGGCATCATCCGAGGAACCATATCAAGCGGTGCGCACATTTCTCAGACGATGATCTTAGAATCTCTGACTTCTCCTGAATTCGCAGTGGAGAAACAAGAGAAGTTTGACATCATGAAAGGTCGCGCAGTGAAAACGAAAGAACTGCTGGCAAACGAGAAGTACAACAAACACTGGGAATACTACCCGTTCAACTCAGGGTACTTCATGTGCTTAAAGCTTCACACGTTGGATGCTGAAAAGCTACGTCTTCACCTACTGGATACTTACGGAGTCGGTGTTATCTCAAATAATCAGACGGACATTCGTGTAGCATTTAGCTGCGTAGAAGAAGAGGATCTTGAAGAGTTGTTTGAACTAATCTATCAAGGTTGCGAAGATTTATCATAATTAAAAAAGAGACGACGGCGTGTTACTCACGACCGGTCGTCTCTTTTTTTAATTTGCGGGTTATGTAGCTACGGAAGTTCTCGTGGGAAATCTTCTCAAGCTGAATAGATGTCAGTTCATCGGATAAGCGTGTCATCAAGTTCTGAAACTGTGCTGCATGTTCAAGTCCTGTTACTTTAAATTCAATTCCGTCAAAGTCTGAACCGAACGCCACAATGTCTTCACCACCTAGAGCGAGTATGTGGTGAAGGTGACGAATCATGTCATCGACTGTTGCGTCTTCTCGACCTGTAAGAAATGGCGGATAGAATACAAGATGAAGTGGAATCTTTCTCTCAATCAGTGCGTTAATTTGTTTGTCCGTTAAGTTCCTTGGATGATCACACAAGGCTCGTGCATTAGCATGACTAACAATAGGGTATTTAGCGAGCTCAAGAACTTCCCAAAACCCGGCTTCTGCTAGATGCGCTACATCTGTCAAGATGCCACGATGATTCAAAACTTCGATGATGTCTCGTCCAGCAGTTGGTGCAACTTGTCGAGGTCATTGCCGATACAGTCGACTCCTTCAAGCGTTAAAAAAGCTCCGATGTGTTCCTCGTCCATCGCTTCAAGATTTTCCCACTTTCGAATCCAAACGACCTGAGGGTGAGAAAGTACATGCTTGTGAAAAAGCTCGATCTGCCCCAAAATTTTTAGAAAGGCTTCGTTACTTGAAAGATGAGGTTCAATAAACAGCGCAAAAGCCTGTATTTGAACTCTACCTTCCAAAAGACGTTCGATGGATGTGTCGAGCATTGGGTTCGTTCGATGCTGCAATTTATAAAGGTGATCGCAGTGCAAATCGATAATCATAAGAAAGACTCTCCTTTCAGAGGCATGAGTTCCACTTTACTCTTCAAACTCCGAAACCTCAATGGCAGCTGTCACGACCCCTGCCACTTCACCAGATGATGAGTGCAAGGGCTCAGCAAAAAACCAATACGTCATATGGCCGGTCGAGAGAGGAAACTGAATTTGTCTGCGAATCGGTCTATTTTTCTCTAGTACTTCCTGTTTTAGTTGTATGAATTGTCTAATTCCATCGTTTTGATCCAACTCGTCTTCATTGTGGCAACCAGCCACATCTCTAGTTCAAATAGTACGCTAAAATTAAAAATATGACTACTTGAATGTATAAGGGGAGGAACCGATTGAAACACTCGCTAGATTTGACTGCAGAAGAATTGCTGGCTGAATTGACTTCAGCCAAGAGGCAACAACTTGATTCATCCTTCATCAAACTTTTGCGCCAACAAATCTACGACAGAAATAAAGATATTCTTAAAGCGAGACCCGTCTTCTCATTCAGAGTAAAGACGGGCCTCTTTTTGTTTTATCGGATTTTTTTGTCACATTTTCGGGTAAAGAGGTATACTAAGAACTAATTATGTAAGGAAGAAGGCGACGAGATGAATCATCCATTTGCAGATGACAGTTTAACATTACATACCGATCTCTACCAGATCAACATGGCTGAGGCGTATTGGGCGGACAACATGCACGAGCGGAAAGCCGTGTTTGAATTGTTCTTCCGAAAGCTTCCGTTTGGAAACGGGTATGCAATCTTTGCTGGTTTAGAACGGATTCTCGATTATATTCAAAACTTTAAATTTAGTGAATCCGATTTAGCGTATCTTGCGGAACAAGGATACCAAGACGATTTTCTGAGTTACTTAAAAGACTTACGCTTTACCGGCAACATCTATGCAATGAAAGAAGGAGAACTCGCTTTCCCGCAAGCACCATTGATTCGAGTGGAAGCGCCTCTTATTCAAGCGCAATTGATTGAGACGGCTCTACTAAATATCGTGAACTTTCAGACGTTGATTGCAACAAAATCTTCTCGCATCAAACAAGTCGTGAAAGATGAGATCGTCATGGAGTTTGGTTCACGAAGAGCTCATGAAATGGACGCAGCTATCTGGGGGGCTCGTGCAGCATACATCGGCGGGGCAGAAGCAACCAGTAACGTTCGCACTGGAAAGCTTTTTGGAATTCCGATTTCAGGAACACATGCCCATTCCATGGTTCAAGCCTATAAATCCGAATACGAAGCATTTCATGCGTACGCAAAACGACACAAAAAATGTGTGTTTTTGGTCGATACGTACGACACTTTAAATATCGGGGTCCCAACTGCTATTCAAGTGGCGAAAGAACTCGGAGATAAGATTGACTTCGTGGGAATTCGATTGGATAGCGGAGATATCGCGTTCTTATCAAAAGAGTCTCGTAGAATGCTTGATGAAGCAGGATTCCCAAATGCAAAAGTCGTCGTTTCAAATGATTTAGATGAGTACACAATCCTCAACTTGAAAGCGCAAGGCGCAAAAGTGGATATGTGGGGAATTGGTACAAAACTCATTACAGCTTACGACCAACCAGCATTAGGAGCGGTCTATAAACTTGTATCTATTGAAAACGATAATGGAGTGATGGAAGACACCATCAAGATCTCTTCGACGACTGAAAAAGTCACGACACCAGGTGAGAAGCGAATTTACCGAATCATCGACCGTGAGAACGGAAAAGCAGAAGGGGATTACATCACGCTGAAAGATGAAGATCCAACTACTGAAGATCGACTCAAGATGTTCCATCCCGTTCACACGTTTGTATCTAAATTTGTCACGAACTTTGACGCGATCGATTTGCAGCATCATGTAGTTAAAGATGGTGAAGTGATTTATGACAATCCGTCTTTGCAGGACATGCAGGCCTATGCGAAGCAGAACCTGACTTTGTTGTGGGACGAGTACAAACGCTCGTTGAATCCAGAAGAGTATCCGGTTGACCTGAGTCAGAAATGCTGGGACAACAAGATGCGTAACATTCAAGAAGTGAAAGAAATGGTAGATGCACATAAAGCGGCAGGAGGGAAAGTTTAATGACATTGCAACAAGAAATCATTAAAGAACTCGGTGTAAAACCAACGATTGATGTTCAGCAAGAGATTCGACTGACTATCGACTTCATGAAAGAGTATCTGCAAAAACATACTTTCCTCAAGTCCATGGTACTAGGGATTTCTGGAGGACAAGATTCAACTCTACTAGGCAAGCTTGCTCAGATGGCTGTCAATGAATTGAATGAGGAAACAGAGGGCGGTTATGAATTTATCGCAGTCAGTCTTCCTTATGGCGTACAGTTTGATGAGCACGATCGTCAAGATGCCTTAGACTTCATTGGAGCTAGCAGAGAGATTACAATCAATATTAAAGAAGCTGTCGATGCGAGTGATAAAGCGCTACTTGAAGCGGGTATTGACCTCAGTGATTTCGCAAAAGGAAACGAGAAGGCTCGAGAACGGATGAAAGCCCAGTATTCAATTGCCGCTATGTATAATGGAGTCGTCCTTGGAACAGACCATGCAGCTGAAGCAGTAACCGGCTTTTACACGAAGTTCGGAGATGGTGGTGCGGACTTAGTTCCGTTGTTCCGCCTGAATAAACGACAAGGCCGTGCGATGTTAAAAGAGCTCGGAGCTCCAGAACATCTTTATATGAAGATTCCAACGGCTGATCTTGAAGAAGAACGTCCAGCCATTCCGGACGAAGTGGCTCTTGGTGTCACGTATGACCATATCGATGATTATCTTGAGGGAAAACAAATTGATTCAGAAGCACAACAAAAAATTGAAGGGTACTTTATGCGCTCGCGTCATAAACGTACTACACCTGTCACGGTGTTTGATACATGGTGGAAGCAATAACCCAAAAAGAGGCTGCATTTGCAGTCTCTTTATTTGTTTTCTGATAGGTCTTTCGGTATGCTTAGAGGGAACTGACATAATTTTCGAAAAACGACTGCACACATAGAGGAGACATGCACAATGGAAGCGAAAATGAAGATCGATCATGTGCTAGAGAATATTAGTAAAGTCATTATTGGTAAACGAGAAGTAGCTGAATTGTCTGTAGCGGCACTACTAGCGGGAGGCCATATCCTCCTAGAAGACGTTCCAGGCGTTGGGAAGACCATGCTTGTAAGAGCCCTTGCAAAATCAACCGGCGCAAACTTTCGTAGGATCCAGTTCACACCGGACCTTCTGCCTTCAGACGTCGTAGGCGTTTCGATTTACAACCCAAAAGAAATGGAATTTGAATTCCGTCCTGGCCCGATCATGGGCAATATCGTCCTCGCCGATGAAATCAATCGGACGTCCCCGAAAACTCAATCCGCTCTGCTAGAAGGAATGGAAGAGTCCTCTGTGACGGTAGATGGAGAGACTCTATCGATTCCAAAACCTTTCTTTGTAATGGCTACTCAAAATCCAATAGAACATGAAGGGACTTACCCGCTACCGGAAGCCCAACTTGACCGCTTTATTATGAAGCTAAAGATGGGGTATCCAACGCCGTCTGAAGAAATTCAAGTGTTGAATAGCTTGGAACACTCGGTTCCAATTGAAGACCTGGATACTGTCATCACGTTAGAGGAACTCATCACGATTCAAAAAGAAGTGCGTACTGTGCATGTCTCTGAAGTCTTAAAAGGCTACATCGTAGAACTGGCTACTCGAACACGCCACGATCCATACGTCTATTTAGGCGCAAGTCCACGGGCATCCATTGCGTTGATGCGAGCGGCTCAAGCCTATGCCCTCATGAAAGGACGAGACTACGCAACTCCTGATGACGTTCAGTACTTAGCACCGTTCGTTTTCGCGCATCGTATTATCTTGAAGCCTGAAGCGCGCTATGAAGGGATGGCCACGCAAACGATATTGAAAGACATCATCAAGCGGACACCGGTTCCAGTGGAACGGAATGTCGTGACATGAAGCATCATGCAGGTTTGATTGGACTTCTTGGACTGGCGTTCACTATTTTCGCGTACGCCATGTTTCAAGGTGGATTTGTGAGTTGGTTTTTACTTTACGCGACGCTTCCTTTTCTAGCGTTCGCCTTTATCATTTATTTCTATCCCGTGCGTAAGATGACTGCTATACGAACTTTTACGGAAGGTGAACTGACACGTGGACAGAAGCTCGACGTGGAAATTCATATTAAGCGCTCGGACTGGTGGCCGCTCTACTATATGAAGGTTACTGACCAACCACCGTTTCCGGAAGAAACTCCAAAAAGTCGTGTAGTCTTCATCGGATTCCGCCGAGACGTCGTGCTGAACTATTCAATAGATAAGCTGCCTCGAGGTGCTTATGAATTCAATGCGCTCGAACTAGAGCTCGTGGATCTGCTGGGCTGGTTGCGAAAACAGTGGACCATCTCCACGCCGCAGCAAGTCGTCGTCTATCCTCGAATTACAGAGCTTTCGTATACACCGATTGCCTCGAACTACGACCAAGGAGCAGCACGTGCTCGTTATCAAATGCACAAAGAAAATGCGGTGGCCACTGGTGTCCGGGAATACCAACCGGGAGACCGAGTCTCTTGGATTCACTGGAAGTCGTTTGCGAAAAGCCAAACGCTCCGTACAAAAGATTTTGAAGACAGACAAGCACAAGATACCCTTGTGTATTTAGACTTGACCGAGTCAAAGAGTTTTGACGATGCAGTAGACTTCACCATTTCAGTTGTCCAAGCGATGGCTTCCTCAGATACAACGGGAGCTTTTATCTTACCTGGAACGCGTGGCATGTTCTTGCCCGCAATCACGCATCAAGGCCATGTCGAACGAGTGAAACGAGAGCTCGCTACAGTGGAGCCACTTGAAGAGAAATGGATGAAGCGGCTAGTTGCAGAAGATAAACGGTTAGGTACGTTCAAAGGCATCATCTGTATTACGGCTGAACTTGATAAGGGTCGGGTGGAAGCCATGACCCATGTGACACCACAATTACGAGAAGGCCTATACTTCGTAGTGAAGACAGAAGCATCTCCGAAGTTAACGGCTGCTGAACTCCCTGTCATCGATTATGCACAGGCGAGAGGCTGGTCAGTCGTCGTGCTACCTCCTTCACAGTTCACCGAAGCGTTCCTGGAGGTGTTGAAACGATGAGACAACGGACACTTCTCGTAGAAGGTTTGACGTTTTTAGCAGCATTACTGTTACTGATGGAATGGCTCGGTCCTATTGCTGAACTAACGAATATCGGCTACATCCGAGTGTTTTACATTTTCGTGGCTATTAGCTTCCTATTGCTATTTTTTAAGACCCCTTGGTGGCTCAGTGGGCCCGTAAAGATTGTCTATATCTACTGGTTTATTGTATCGATTTATACAGAGTATCCATTAGTGAGTATGGATGGGGTGCGCTATTTCATTTCCGAAATGGTCTATAACGTGCGTCAGTTGATGACTCTCGACTTGACGCAAATGACCGACCCGTTCCGGACAATCTTATTCTTTATCTTATTATGGATGACGGTTTATTTGATTGGATACTGGATTCGAATGCGAGCCACACTCTTTATCTTTTTTGTCTTAACAGTGGTGATTATTGGAATTCTCGATACATTCACGGCTTACGATGGTTCTACTGCGATTGTCCGAGTGTTTATCATCGGCTTAGGCGTTAGTGCGTTACTCTTTGTATTCAAGTTCCATGATAACCAGAAGCAGTTGCGATACAGGGGTTTGGTTTTTACAGCGCTCCTTCTTCTGTTCTCTGTAAGCTTTGCAATCTTTCTTCCAAAAGCAGGTCCCATTTGGCCGGACCCTGTTCCGTATTTCTATTCTTCTAATCCGGAGTCCGGAGTCGGTTCCGGAGGGGGCAGTGCCATCAACAAAGTGGGATATGACGAAGATGATACTCAGCTAGGCGGATCTTTCGTCAGTGATGACACAGAAGTCTTCCAGGTCAGGACAACTTCTCGTAATTATTACCGGGTAGAAACGAAGGACACCTATACTTCAAAAGGGTGGATTCAATCCGAACCGCAAATCGTCTATGATTATTTCCAACAAGGACAAGAATTTTCACTGGGCTTCCCTGAAAGCGATACTCCTGAAGGGGAACAATTGGAGTTCACGATGCAGTCGGAATTTCCATTCTTGTTCCACACTTATGGAACTGAATCTGTTGAGAGTACAGAATCGTTTGGTTTACGTTTCAATGAAAGTACCAATCGGTTAGACGCCGTCGATCAGGACGGAACTGTGGAGCCGCCAGAGTACACAGTGAACTTTGCAGAACCAAGTTATTTGCTCAGTGAATTGCGTTCGACTCAAATTGCGGATCTCGCGACATTAGAACCGGAATTAGATCGGTACCTGCAACTTCCTGAAACGTTGCCACAACGGGTTCGAGATCTCGCGATGGAAATCACTGCAGATCAAGAAAGTGTCTACGATCAGGCAAAAGCGGTAGAACAGTACTTCCGTACGAATGGGTTCGTTTACAGTCAAAACAATGTAGCGGTGCCAGAAGGGGAAACCGATTATGTCGATCAGTTCCTGTTTGACACCAAAGTCGGTTATTGTGACAATTTCTCCACTTCGATGGTGGTCCTTCTAAGGTCTGCTGGGATTCCGGCACGATGGGTGAAAGGCTTTGCTCCTGGTGAAGTCATTGAAACGGAAAACGGCGAGCAAGTCTTCCAAGTAACCAACAACAATGCCCACTCATGGGTGGAGGCGTACTTACCAGGAATCGGTTGGATGAACTTCGAACCGACCATTGGCTTCACAAACACGCCTGATATTGAATTTGACATTGAGCTCGCTCCAGATGATGCACTTGCTGCAGAACAACAAGAAATCGAAGAGCAAGAGCAGCAGGAAGAAGAAGTTCAACAGCAAGCTACTAGCACGGAATCGAACTTCTCACTGAAACCAGTATGGGATTGGTTTGCACAGATGAAATGGTGGTTTGTTGCTGCTGGGGTGGTACTTGCAGTTCTAGCTGGCTTACTGTACAAGTTCCGTCTGAAATGGTTGCCAAAACTCTGGCTCAGTCAGTACCGCAAACAAGAGATGACGACAGAGCGCTTTGAACAGATGTACCGTCGGTTACTTAAGATGCTGGCGTTGTACGGTTTACCAAAAGAACCAGGCTACACACTTTCGCGCTACGCAAACCAGATTGACAATTACTTTGGTGGCGACCATATGCGCAAGTTGACCGGGGAATACGAACGTTCTCTCTATGGAAAAGGAAGCGCCGAAAGCCCAGAGCACTTGCGGGAAAGTTGGGAATATTTAATCAATCGGCTAAGCGGTTGATTTTGACTTACGAAGGCTGTACACTAGGTACAATTCAATAACTACACAGGCCTCGTATATGTCCATTAATCTGGTATGGATGTCTCTACCAAGTCACCGTAAATGACTTGACTATGAGGACGGATATCGCCATGCACTCTTGCACTGGCTTTATTCGTCCTTTTAGTTTTCATTTATAGGTGGATTTCGTAGACCACACCAGACGCATAGATCAGGGCATCTATGCGTTTTTTTCATGACAAAGCCTGTGATACTAATCAATGAGGTGGACAACACATGACAGCTGCTCCTTTATTACAGGAACAAGAAAAAATCGTCGTACTCGATTTTGGTAGCCAATACAATCAATTGATCACACGTCGTATTCGTGAATTCGGTGTATACAGCGAGTTACACCCACACACAGTTACGGCAGAAGACATAAAAAAAATGAATGCAGTCGGAATCATTTTCTCTGGCGGCCCGAACTCCGTTTATGACGTGAACGCATTCCACATTGATCCTGCGATTTATGAATTGGATATTCCGATTCTTGGAATCTGTTACGGTATGCAATTGATGGCTCATTATTACGGTGGGAAAGTGGAGCGTGCGCTTCAACGTGAATATGGTAAGGCAGACATCAATGTGCAGCACCCAACACGCCTGTTTGAAGATCTTCCTGACAACCAAGTCGTTTGGATGAGTCACGGAGATCACGTTACCGTAGCACCACCTGGCTTCCAAGTGACGGCGACAAGCCCTTCTTGTGAAGTGGCAGCGATGGCTAACGTCGAAAAGAACTTGTACGCAGTTCAGTTCCACCCAGAAGTTCGTCACTCGATCTATGGTAATCAACTGATTGAGAACTTCGTATTCAAAGTGTGTGGCGCTAAAGGCGATTGGTCTATGGAAAACTTCATCGAGTTTGAAATCGAGAAGATTCGCCAACAAGTAGGAGACAAGAAGGTCCTTTGCGCACTTTCAGGTGGAGTCGATTCATCTGTAGTTGCCGTTTTGATCCACAAAGCAATAGGTGATCAGTTGACATGTATGTTCGTCGACCACAACTTGCTTCGTAAAAATGAAGCGGATGAAGTTATGAAGATCTTTGCTGATGGTTTCAACATGAATGTCATTAAAATCGATGCACGCGAGCGCTTTATGTCGAAACTTGCGGGTGTAGCAGATCCTGAAAAGAAACGTAAAATTATCGGTAATGAATTCATCTACGTATTCGATGATGAAGCAGCGAAGCTTCCAGACATGGACTTCCTAGCACAAGGAACGTTATATACAGATATCATCGAAAGTGGAACGGCTACGGCTCAGACAATCAAGTCTCACCACAATGTTGGAGGCCTTCCTGAGGGCATGAAGTTCCAGTTGATTGAGCCATTGAACACATTATTCAAAGACGAAGTTCGCGCATTAGGTAGCGAGTTAGGACTTCCGGAATCACTTGTTTGGCGTCAGCCTTTCCCAGGCCCGGGTCTTGCTATTCGTGTTCTAGGAGAAGTGACAGAAGAAAAGCTTGAAATCGTTCGTGAGTCAGATGCGATCCTTCGCGAAGAGATTGCGAAAGCAGGTCTTGATCGTGATATCTGGCAATACTTCACTGTGCTTCCTGATATCCGCAGCGTTGGAGTTATGGGAGATGCGCGTACGTATGACTATACTATTGGTATCCGGGCTGTAACATCTATTGACGGAATGACATCCGATTGGGCTCGTATCCCGTGGGATGTATTAGAGCGTATTTCTGTGCGCCTCGTCAACGAAGTTAACCACATCAACCGCGTCGTGTATGATGTGACTTCAAAACCACCAGCAACGATCGAGTGGGAATAACGAACTTTATCGTTATAAATATCATTAATGTTCGGAATTACTATTGACGTCTTCATGCGTCGATGTTATTCTAGGATTATAAATTGAATCATGTCGTCGTATATATTTGGGAATAAGGCCCGAACGTCTCTACCGGATCACCGTAAATGATCTGACTACGATGAGTAAAGCATACCGACTCTAGCTGTCGGTCTGTTTTGCTTATGTAGGAGAGTATACGAAATTCGTATGCTCTCCTTTTTTGTAGGTTGGACCTGTGTTGCGCGACAAACCAGGAGGAAATCATGAAAAAGTATTTTCGTTTTGAAGAGTTAGGCACGAACTACCGAAGAGAAATCATCGGAGGACTTACTACGTTTTTGGCGATGGCTTACATTTTAGTCGTCAATCCACTGACACTTTCACTTGAAACTGTTCCAGGACTACCGGATTCCATGTACATGAATAAAGGAGCAGTCTTCACAGCTACAGCCTTAGCAGCAGCAATCGGATCGCTCGTCATGGGTCTACTCGCCAGATATCCAATTGCCTTGGCGCCGGGTATGGGGCTGAATGCATTCTTTGCTTACACAGTTATTCTGACAATGGAAATTCCGTGGCAAGTTGCTTTGACAGGAGTACTATTCTCTGGAATCATCTTTATTCTCTTATCGTTATCAGGTATTCGAGAAGTTATCATCAATTCTATCCCGAGTGAACTGAAGTACGCAGTTGGAGCGGGAATTGGTTTGTTTATCACATTTATCGGTCTTCAAAATGCCAAGATCATCGTAAACAATGATGCAGTTTTACTTGGTGTAGGAAATTTAGCGGATCCAAACGTGTTGCTTACAATCTTTGGTCTAGTCATCACGATCATCATGATGGTCAAAGGCATCAAAGGGGGCATCTTCTATGGATTAGCGATTACGGCTATTGTAGGTATGGTGTTCTCATTAGTACCTATGCCTTCAGGAGTCCTTGGAGAAGTTCCAAGCTTGGCACCGACATTTGGAGTCGCATTCGATGCGATCTTCAATGACCCAGCATCGTTACTAACGGTTCAATTCTTAATCGTAGTCCTTACATTCTTGTTTGTAGACTTCTTTGATACGGCAGGTACATTGATCTCTGTTGCCAACCAAGCTGGGTTGATGAAAGATGAGAAATTGCCACGTGCAAGTAAAGCTCTTCTTGCAGATGCGATCGCAACGACTGCAGGTGCAGTAGTTGGTACATCTACAACGACTTCTTATGTAGAATCGACTGCTGGTGTAGCGGCTGGAGCACGTTCTGGTTTGGCTGCTGTTGTAACAGGTGTTTTATTCTTGTTGTCACTTTTCTTCTATCCGTTGCTCAGCGTGATCACAGCAAGTGTTACAGCTCCGGCACTGATCATCGTCGGTGTGTTAATGGTTAGTTCAATTGGTCGCATCGAATGGACTCGATTCGAAATTGCTGTTCCCGCGTTCTTCGTTATCTTAATGATGCCACTGACGTATTCAATAGCTACAGGAATTGCGATTGGTTTCATCTTCTATCCAATTACCATGATCGTTGCAGGACGAATGAAAGAGATTCATCCTATCATGTATGGCTTGTTCTTTGTCTTCTTAGCGTATTTCATCTTCTTATAGTAGAAACACAAAACTCCTACCTGAAAAGGTGGGAGTTTTTTAGAAAGATAAGAAAGTATAAAATCTTCATTTACAACAATCTTTCCTTCTAAAAGACTTTCTTCTATATCGAGATGATGGATTTTCTTTTAAAACAATAAACCACAGGTGGAGGAACCACATCTAGTGGTGGGACAAAGTCTGTCGAATGATGCTTTGTGAGAAGTTGTAGAAACGTCACTATCCCTAATTCGGCTATGCCTCTAAGTGATATGATTAAAGTTATTAGTACCTTCTATAGAACTGGGTGGAGGCGGGGCTGTGCTGGGGCAAGGCCCGATGGATCGAGCTCTGACTCGCAGTCTAGGACAGCAGGCAAGTGGACTTCCTAGTTAAAACGCAGTCTTACAGGAAAATCAAACTTCGACAAGGGGTAGAACGAGTATTCCTGGGATTCTCAAAACATCAAGAGGTGTGAGTGTAAACTAATTATCTTGATACGAAATTAGTGACTGTACTTTCAAAAAATACACTTGTATTTTTCAGAATACAATGTTATTATATTTCTACCGAATTTTAGTTGACGCAGCTAAAAGACAGGTGGTAAGATACAAAGGTCGCCAAAAGAGAATAAAACAAATTGTTGACAACATAGCAAACGATTTGGTAAGATATAAAAGTTGTCTCAAGACGACATATGAACATTGAAAACTGAACATGCAAGACGTCAAGATAGAGCGTCACTACCCCGACCCCCGTTGGGTGTGCGTGACGCAAACAGAACCAAGTCACTTCCTATAGACGGTCGTGACGGACGTTCAAAAATGGACATCATTATGATGCCAGCAACAACATGAGCTTATATTAAGTTCTCTTTTATGGAGAGTTTGATCCTGGCTCAGGACGAACGCTG
>NZ_NOKQ01000280.1 GCF_002265435.1 Tetzosporium hominis | reverse complement strand
CACAAAAAGACAGGTCTTCCTGTATTTGTAGCAGAAGATCCGTTGAGAGCGGTTGTTCGCGGAACTGGTATTGCTCTTAAGAATATGGATAAATTCAATTTCTTAATTAAATAATTCTAACTTTTTACGAAACACATCTGAATGGGATTTTTGCTGAGATTATTTTCAAAGAATGCGCTATTTGTCTTCTTTATATTTCTGCAAATCATTGCTCTTGTTCTGATATTCTCTAAAAACGCCATGCAGCAATCATGGATTGCAG
>NZ_NOKQ01000351.1 GCF_002265435.1 Tetzosporium hominis | reverse complement strand
AAACACCTGAAGCAGCTTTTTGGCATATGGGTGCCTTTCGGCAGAAAAACGCTCTTCTTTTTCAAATTGATCGGCAATCTGCCCGTCTTTCATGACCATGATGCGATGGCTCATGAAGTGGACAGCGGCCAGATCGTGGGAAATAAATAAATAAGAAAGGCCCATAGCATCCTGCAAATCTTTGAGAAGATCCAGGATCTTCGCCTGACTGGTGACATCCAGGCTTGCTGTAGGCTCATCAAAGATGATTAAAGACGGATGA
>NZ_NOKQ01000349.1 GCF_002265435.1 Tetzosporium hominis | reverse complement strand
TCTTCAAAACAATTACTACAAATTAATTGTTTTGAAGGCTTTTTTGATTTGATAGTATTACTTTTTTAAATAGTAAAAATAGGGTATGTATTACTAGTAAACTTTTCAATTACAATGATTAAAGGAGAGATTATATGGAGACGGTTCAATTTTATAACGGAAGAACAATGCCGAAAATAGGGCTCGGAACTTATAGAGTAAAAGATGGCGATGAATGTAGAGAATCTGTAAAATATGCTATCGAACAAGGTTATAGAAGTATA
>NZ_NOKQ01000346.1 GCF_002265435.1 Tetzosporium hominis | reverse complement strand
CAAATTGCTTCACGGTGTTGCTGGTGCTGCTGGTGAGCTTGGTCACATCACTGTTGACTTTGACCAACCAATCGCATGTACCTGTGGTAAAAAAGGCTGTCTTGAGACAGTTGCTTCAGCAACAGGGATTGTCAACTTGACTCGTCGTTATGCAGATGAATACGAAGGCGATGCAGCCTTGAAACGTTTGATTGACGATGGGGAAGAAGTAACTGCTAAAACTGTTTTTGATTTGGCTAAAGAAGGAGACGACCTTGCCTTGA
>NZ_NOKQ01000247.1 GCF_002265435.1 Tetzosporium hominis | reverse complement strand
ATATAAACCTTGAGCAGGATGATTAGAAACCCTCACTTCAAGCGAAAGCCGCCTTGCGCCTTTTTCTTTGCACAGTTCAATCGCTGAGCGAAAAAGCGCTTCTCCTAAAGACTTGCCGCGATACTCCGGTTTTATTGCTATATTTGTAATTTGGGCGTCGTCCATCACAATCCAAATCCCGCAATACCCAGCAACATGGCCGTCCTTTTCAATCACGAGATAATGAGCATACGGATTTTCCATCAGCTCATGATAAAACGAAT
>NZ_NOKQ01000343.1 GCF_002265435.1 Tetzosporium hominis | reverse complement strand
GATGCCAGCTGCTTCAGACCGTCCGCAAGCGGGGTGCCGTCCTGAAGAACGCCCTCTTCGTGCATCGAGACATTCAAAATGATCGGCAGCTCCGTTTCCTTTCTGGCAATCTTTAAAACTTCGCGCGCTTCTTCTAAGTCGTAATAGGTTTCGAGCAGAAGTCCGTCCGGCTGCTCATTTAACAGAAGGTAGAGCTGTTCGCGGAAGCTTCTTTTAATGTCCTCGAGAGAATACGAGTTTTTGTTGAACGTCCGGATTCCGCC
>NZ_NOKQ01000198.1 GCF_002265435.1 Tetzosporium hominis | reverse complement strand
CAAATTTTATTTTGATAGCGCTTTCATTATGTTGGCGAAAAAGTCCCCCGCATCAGGGGGGACTTTCTTACTTCATTTGAATGTGCTTCATATCTTCTTCAGATACATTTGTGAAAATAACCGGTGTCACAGCGGATGCGGCATGCTGCTTGATGTAATCGAGATCAAATGTAAGAAGCAGTTCGCCTTGTTTGACGGCTTGTCCGCTCGTCACATGTGCTTCAAAGCCTTCCCCGCTCAATTTGACGGTATCAATGCCGACAT
>NZ_NOKQ01000268.1 GCF_002265435.1 Tetzosporium hominis | reverse complement strand
GTGTTGTTTGAGTATCATTATGATCTTAATTTCCTCATGGAGATAACTATTGTTTTATTTCACTTTATGCTATTGCTGATTTCGAATTTTTCATATTTTGCAATGCTTTTTTTTAGTTGAAGGTGCGGTGGTGAAATGTTTCACTTATTTGGTTATAGTATTTACTATATATTAAGGGATGTTCTGTGTGTGATATTGTTAAGAGGCATATTTTTTTTCCTTTCGTATATAATACCGGATTTCAAGCATGTGTAGATGGCAGCT
>NZ_NOKQ01000246.1 GCF_002265435.1 Tetzosporium hominis | reverse complement strand
CGGTGCCCGGTACCGCATTCTATTACACCAAAAACCTCCCGCGCCCCCCCCCCCGTCCCCACCCAACGGCCGCCGTCCCCCCACCGGCGCTGCCCCCAATCAACCCCCCCCCCACCGCCCCCCACGCGCCCCGCCCCCCCCCGCCCCCCTCCGCCAGTCACGCCCCACCCACCTCCGGCCCCCGGGCCATACGGCCCCCCCGGACCGCTCTCCTCCGCCCCGCCTCTTGCCGCTTTAGGCCCCCCCTCCGCTCCTTCTTGTTGC
>NZ_NOKQ01000245.1 GCF_002265435.1 Tetzosporium hominis | reverse complement strand
TTTTTTTTTATTTTGTAATATGATTATTATAAATAATGTTTTATTAATCTATAATTGTTTATTATGGTTTATTTATTTATTATTTATATGTCTCAATATTTTACCGGGTTACATTTTGTGTATTTTTTTTTTTTTTTATTTTTTATTGTTGGTGATTATTAAGGTTTTTGTTTAATGGTATTATTCGATATGTATTTTTGTTTATTTTAGGTTATTTATTCTGTATTTGGATTGAATTTTTAATGTTTTTCTTAATTTTATAGT
>NZ_NOKQ01000199.1 GCF_002265435.1 Tetzosporium hominis | reverse complement strand
TATTGGTGACGGAAAATATTTTTTCGGGCACTTGCGATGGTGAAAACCATTGATATATCAACATTTATAGAGGGAGGATTAAATTTGGATTTTATCGTCTTGCCAGTAAATACAGATGTAAGCTTTGAACCAAATGAAAATATATACCTTGTAGAAGATAACTGGAATGATTGGTGGAGATATAGAGTTTTATATCAAATGTATTTTAAGAGTTCTTCTGATGAAGTCATATATATTGGTTCTGTAAAAATCGGGGAATTAGAAATGGAGGAAAATCAAGATAAAGTTAGCATTCGAAAGAACTTTGAGTTTTTAGAAAACAAGTTCTTTTCTGTGGGACAAGACGCCTATTACTATGAAAACCTTAACAGGCTAGGTGATGAAATTCGGGACGAAGTACTTCGGAAATTAAATGATATTGCTTTAGATTTAGAATTGCTATTAAAAGTGAATGACTTAGATGTGACTAAAAGAGCGGTATTAAGAGACATTAAAGAAGACACTGTAAGGAATAGATTCAATAACTTAGCAAGAGGAAATTCTGCTTTAACCGAATACAATTTCGAATTTTCATTTCCTCATTATGGAAAAACTGGTGAGGGAGATTATAAATTGCCATTTACTTCTTATCCAGACTCTAATCCTCCAACAAATGTTCAAGCTATTATTGGAAGAAACGGCGTAGGTAAAACTCATTTACTCAATCAAATGGTCGCTTCTTTAATTGGTTCAAAAGAAGAACAAAGAAATAGTGGAGTGTTTAATGACTTACGTAATGAAGAAAAGATTTTCGACAATATTATCTATCTTTCCTTTAGTGCTTTTGACGATGCGAAGTTTTTTCAACCCAAAAAAATAAAAAGAAATGGGATTACTTATACATACATTGGGTTAAAAAGCTTAAAGACAAATATTAAAACTAAAAAGAAATCAATTCGTACAAAAAGTACAGAGGAACTGCGGAGTGAATTTATTGAAAGTATGTGGAAATGTAGAGCAATTCCTTCAAAAAAAGCCCGTTTAGAACAAGCAATTAATATGTTAAATACGGATCCGATTTTTGCGATTTCAGGTGTCACAGAGTTATTAAAGGCTACTCGCGAAGAAGAAAAGTATACTGAGATGGCAAAAATAGAGAAAAGAGATTTAACAGAAACGGAAAAAAATATTTTGAAAAAGAAGTTTATGGAACTAGCTATACCTCTATGCAAAAGATTCAGTTCTGGTCACAGTATTGTTCTTTTAACGATAATAAAATTAATTGAAGAACTAGAAGAGAAAACATTAGTTTTACTGGATGAACCTGAATCTCATTTACATCCGCCTTTGCTTTCAACTTTTACAAGAATACTTTCTTCTTTATTAGTGAGTCGAAATGGTATGGGAATCGTAGCAACACATTCTCCTGTCATACTACAAGAGATTCCAAAAAAGTGTGTATGGATTGCAGATCGTTATGGAACCGATTTTGTTTTTGAGAGGCCTGAAATGGAAACGTTTGGTGAAAATATAAATACTCTAACTAAAAATGTTTTCTCTTTTGAAGTCACTGATTCTGGTTTTCACAGATTATTACACGAGGTGGCAAATAAAGTATCTTCCTATGAGGAAGCACTGGATCTTTTCAACAATGAATTAGGAATGGAAGCAAAAGCAATTTTGAGAGCGTTGCTACAGCTAAAGGAGAGTAATACTGATGCGTAAACTGGCAAAACCTAATTATGAAATTGCGGATGTTTTTGAAACTTGTATTAGTAGAGTAAGCAATAGGGATTTAAAGGAAAGATATTCTGAGTGTTTACCAGATATATTAATAGCCGACAATAAATATAAAACCTTAGCTCCTCAAGCACTGTTATTTACATTCGAAGACAACCTTTGTAAAAACAGGCCTGTAACTATCAAAGAAATGAAAGCGATATATACCCAGAGGATGGCTCAGCAAACAGGACCAGGTTACGATATATATAAGAAAATAAAGAAAACAGCTATACATCGGACCTGTCCTATGTGTGGACATAGGAAAGTTACAACTTTAGACCATTACTTGCCTAAAGCATTATTTCCTTCGGTTGTCATAACTCCTCTAAATTTGATACCGTCTTGTTTTGAATGTAATAAAAAGAAATCCTCTAAGGTTTCTAATTCAAGTGAAAATGAAACTCTTCATCCCTATTTCGATGACTTGGGTGAGGAACGATTTCTATTTGCAGATGTAATTGAAACAACCCCCCCGGTAATTAATTTCAGTATCATAGCTCCATCAAACTGGAGCGAACAATTGACAAATAGAGTAAAGAATCACTTTGCTACTTTCAATTTGAACATTCTTTATCGTATTCATGCTGCTGACGAAATCCTAGGACAAAGTGGATACTGGAGTTTACTTAATAAAAACTCACTTAAGATGCACTTGAAGGAACAAGCTAATAGCCGTAGAAGTGTACATATAAATTCCTGGGAAACCGCACTATATGAAGGTATAGCGAAAAGTGAATGGTTTTGTGATGGAGGTTATTTACAATTACATGAACCTGATGAGTGATTTACTTAGTACTTTGCTGTGTCAGAAAAATAGTAGCTGCCATGGCTGTAACTTCAAAAAAACACGATGTAATCGAAATGGTTGAGGAAGAGGATGATGATATGTGGCAAATCTAAAAAAAATACGAATTGTTGGATATAAAAAGCATCAAGAATTTTGTATGGATTTCAACAGTGACTTGACGATTATTGTTGGAGAGAATGAGACAGGTAAAACCACTATATTAGAAGCTATTGAAATAGTACTGAACCAAAAGTATTTTAATTATTTGTCCAGCAGCTACGAGCAACAATTTACTAAAGCTGATATTAAAAGCTTTTTTAAAAATCCTGTTCATCAAAACTTGCCTTTTATTGAAATTGAAATCTATTTAGATCTTGATGGAACTTCTCCTGGTCATAGTTACTTCCATGGAGAGCATAACTTCGAAAAAGAAGGACATTATGGAATCAAGTTTAGATATTCATTTGACGATGAATTTATTCCTGAATTTAGCGCGATAGACTTTCAGGAAACTCCCATTTTACCTCTCGAGTTTTACAAAACAGAATGGAAAACCTTCTCAGGACAAGCGTATCGACGACAGAAGAATCCAATTAAATCCCTGCTTATAGACAACTCAAGCTATATTCGCGATATTTTTGGTTCGTATGCAAAACAAGTTTATGATAATGAAATCGATCTAGCTGATAAACGAAAGTTATCTATGGCATTCAAAACAAGTCTAAAAGAGTTTGAAAGCACCTCTCAAGAAATTCTAGACTTAGATAGTTTTCAGATATCGCTGGACGAAAAGAAAACTCTTATATCTAATTTAATTGAAATACAAGAAAATGGTATTTCAATTCAGAATATGGGGAAAGGGAAAGAAAATTTAATCAAGACCGAAATAGCCTTAGAAGGCAAGAAAAACCTAGTGCTAGTTGAAGAACCAGAAAACCATTTAAGTCATTCGAACTTAAAAAAATTAATAGAACTTGTTAAAGCAAAGCAAACCGGTTCGCAAATTATTTTAACTACTCACAGCCCAATGGTGACTAGTAAGTTGAATTTAGAAAATGTAATGTGGATTAATGATAAAGAAGCTACTTCTCTAGCAGCTCTTGATAATCAAACAGCAAAGTATTTCCAAAAGCTTGATAACATCAATATTCTACAATTTATTTTATCGACTAAAGTTGTAATCGTAGAAGGCGCAAGCGAATATATTTTATTACCTTTACTTTATCAGTTGAGTCATAAAAGATCATTAGAGGAAGACGGCATTGAAATAATCTCTGGTGAAGGCATAACATACAAACATTACATAAATTTAGCCAAAACCTTAGATAAAAAAATTCTTATTATAACTGATAATGATGGTGAACTTTCTAAAATTGAAGAAAGCGAGACTATTAATGAGGAATTAAAAGATGAAGGTTATCAAATTAAAGTGGCCATGCCAAACGACAAAAAGGAATTCACATTTGAAAAGTCTTTATATGATAAAAACGAATCTCTACTGTCTAGTTTTGCTAGAGGAAACGCTTCAGAGATATATAAAGACAAAAAATACCCTAAGAGTTTAGCCTTTATGCTAAATAATAAAGCTGAATCAGCTTTTAGAATCAGCAGCGATAAAAATTATAATGAAACAATAGAATGTCCTGATTATATTAGGGAGGGATTCAATTGGTTGAAAAACGAGTAATATTAGCTACCGCTGGATCAGGAAAGACATATCATATTGCTAATTCGTTACATTTAAATCAACGGAATTTGATTCTCACCTTTACGAATCAAAATGTAAAAAATATAGAAGAAGAACTAAAGAAAAGAGTTAAGGATGGAGTTTCTAAAACTACGGTAATGACATTTTCGAAATTTCTTTATCGATGGTTAATAAGGCCTTTTGAGCCGAATTTTACATTTGCTGATTCTCCGGTAGCCAGTGAAGGAGTCGATATCTTTAGTACACCTTTCGAACCGACCGACAGTGAGGGAAATAGAAATTGGAGGTACATAACCGATAACAAATTACACCACTATTTAAACAAGAGAAATAAATGTTACTATAGCTCAAGAATGAGTAAACTGTTCATCAAGCAGGGGGCAGTCTTACATAAAAAAGCACTTCAAAGGCTTAAAGTTTTTTTTGATTATATATACATTGATGAGGTTCAAGATTTTAGAGGAAACGATTTTGAGATCGTAAAAAAGTTACTTAACTTAAAGGGTCTCTCAGTAATCGCCGTAGGCGACTTTTATCAGCATTCAGTTTCGAAGTCGAATTTTAGAGAGAAAAAGCCCTTTAAAAAAGGGAAACAGGATGTAACTGAAGAAATGTATTTGGCGAGTTTTAATAAAACCATAATCATAGACAAGAACACTTTAATCAAAAGCAGAAGAGTTCCAGAGGAGATGTGTGGATTTATTCGTGAAAAGTTGAATATTGATATATACTCATCTAGCCCGGAGCGCGGAGAAATTCGTATAGTAAATGAAATAGAAACTTTAAATTCAGTTCTTCAAGACGATAACGTTATGAAACTAGTAGAAAAAAAGTATGAAGCGCATAGTTTTTCTCCACTAAATACTTGGAGTTACTGTAAGGGAGACACTTATGAAAACACCTGCATAATCTTGACGGGTAGTTTTAGTGACGTTGTAAAAGATGGGTTTTCTTTTCCGAAAAAAGTATCCCAAGCTCAAATAAACAAGCTCTATGTAGCTCTTACTAGAGCCACAAATATTAATTACATTGTACCCAAAAAAGTTTATGATAGTTGGAAAACTTCTGCGTATGAAAAGACAGGGATTAAAAGATGACAGAAGAATTCAAGCTTACAAGTGGAAAATTGGGAATGAAGAAAACAATACATAGCAGTAATTGTAATAAGTAAGTTGTAGAAGAAATAAAGGTAACCTATTGATAGTTTTTAAATATTTGAAAAGTATAATTTTAGTTGTAAATTAAGCCTCTCAAAAACGATGGTTTTCAAGCGGAAGAGAAGAAAATCTCAATTTTCTTCTTTTTTCTTTTAACTTTATTTCAAAACTCAATTATAAATCAATCTATCAAAAAGGTGACGCCTAAATTTGATATAATCAATTTAGAAAAAAAACTTTCTTTCTCTTGATCATTTAAAATAATTTAAGGATGAAAAGTTTCTAAGGAGATTATTGAATGAATTTTAATGACTTTACAAATACTATAGATTCTTTAAATAACGGAGATGACAATGTCGCTTTAAAACGGTTAATTCGAGAATTGAGTGATTTAGAAACTAAAATAGAAAAATTGAGCTCTCAAGATTATGTTGAATTAAACAATGTACTAAAAGGATTCGATGGTTTATATAATGTTTTATCTGGCCAACCTGAAATAAATCAAGGAATTACTATGGAAAAGCTTACTCTATTTGCTGAATGTGATTCTCGGCTAGAAAATTTTGATTCTCATGTTCAAAAGTTCAAACCAGATTTTACAAAGTTAGAAATTGTTCATTGTGATTTTACTGGAGTAGGTTTTGAATGGAATGGCCCCCATTATGCAATAGTGTGGGAAGTTGACCCGAAATTTGATTCGGTAATGGTAATTCCTTTAACAAGCAAAAAAAGAAAGCACTTACCAGGAATATTTTCTGTTGGCCAAGTTGCAGGCCTTCCTAAAGGAGAGACCACCGTACTTGTATCAGATATGACAAGAGTTTCGAGAAAAAGACTTTCTAAAATTATGTATAAACATCCTCGGAATGGAGTGAAAGCAGCTAAATTACCAAATCCTTGGCTCACAAGAATTCAAGAAGCTATTGTTGTAATTTATTCGGGAGAAAAAACTTTCGAAGAATACATTATCAATAATTGCGGAGTAGCCATGCCAAAAGATTTAAAAGTCTTAAACACATTAAGGTATAAACCTATTAAAGGAAGTTTTGACAGTCATACACTTAAATTTAATTATCGGCTATGGAATGATAATCAAGAGCAATGTATAGAGTTGCTAAACCCAAATGAAAAAATTGATAAATTCACTAAAAAAAACCTTATAAAAGATTTATTCTCCGAAGATCAATTAATAAGAGAAACAGCAGAGAAAGAGTGCTCAAGGTTATATGATATTTAATTTAAAGCATTTGACTATCTAAAATATATTTTATATACTATAATTAAATATATAAAGAAATCCTCGTTAAGAGGCGCAACATTAAAATTTTATGAAATCCCTGTTAAAGGGCGCAAGAAAGGGAAGGGAAGGACAATTAAAAACTGTCCTTCCCTTTCTCTGTCTCTAATACTTAGCGATTTCTTCTAATTCATCGGAATCAAAATAAAGACTAGTCAATCCCATTCGTGAAGAGGAGTTTATTTTATTTGCGAAATCAGTAAGCAAAGCTTTCATTTCCTCAATTGTAGATACGCCGTACATTTCTTTGACACTCTCATAATAATTTTTAGATTTTAACTTTTTTATAAAATCTAATTGTCGGTAAGGTAAGTATGGGATAGTAGCAGGGAACCAATTAGAGTATTGCTTTTTATTAGGGTGAGCTAAATCAATGAGTGTTATTAAAAAATCTGCTTCAAGCAAAGATTCGAACGGAATTTTTTGGATATTTGCTCGTTGCTTCAGCAATTGGCCGGTGTATGAAATAAACTTTTGACCGTTTGCATGTGGTTGAACATCTTCCAAAAATTGAGGATAAGTTCTAAATAATGCAATAGAACCTTCTCGTTCCCTAGATACTCCATCAGAAAGAATATAGTGATTGGAGACTATTTCTTTAAGTTGATTGTATTTTTTATATTTTATTAATAAAGCTGATGTATACAATATTATTTCATGAACGAATAATTTCATGTGTTCGAATTGTGCTTCAAAAACAGTCGATTTGTTATCAGCTCTTTTTGTCATGCGGGGATATATAGACTCTAAAAAGTCGATGATATTCATTGCTGCTACTTCATCTGCTTCACGGATGTAGTATTCAATGAACTTCACGAAACTGTCTCTAAGATCGGTCATTTCAGAATAAACATCATATACACGTTCGGCTATTTCGTCTCTTGATTCTGGAGAAAATGCGAACGATTCAAAATCCTCTAGAAAAACTTCTATAAAATCGAAGAAGTATACATTGATATTATTAGGTTTTTTCTCAGATCGATTTTGAAAAGTTCTCAATGCAAAGTGGCTTCTCAATGATTCCTCTTTTTCATCTTTTAATAGATAACTAGGTGCTGTGCCTAATTTAGGCTTTTTATGTTCGGGTTTCCCATATAAGTTTCTTAGAAGTCTTTCATAACTATCCTCATATACGTCATCAGAAGACAAGTCTATGTATTTGCTGGTTCCGAAGTAGACAGGCATATATACTTGCCCTTCAGTTCCTTTTTCAGCGATTATAGGTATGAATTTGGTTTGAGCAGTATCTTTATAAACTTCTTTTGAAATAATGACGGTTTCCGTTCCTACTCCTCCTTGATACCCATTTGCTTTTTTTGTGTAGAGTTCGTCGCAAATCACTAATACTTTTTGGATGGTTGGATCCGTAACTGATTTTTCCATGAAAGCATTTAAGTTTTGCCCCTCTACACTATCCCATTTATCTAAAACAACCTCCACTCCATCACTTACTAATCTTTTGGCTAACTCCAAAACCCATTCTTCGTGTTCTGGAGTTGTCCAAGAGTAAGAAATGAAGATTTTGTCAGCAGTTAATTCGCTCAATTCGTGATTCCTCCTCTTTGCATAAACATTATATTATTCAATGGATATGGTGCAATTTAATCGGGTTTCTTCTATTATACTAATTTTATCGACTCGTCTTCGAGTGCCTTTACCAATTTATAAAAACTGGTTTTTTTAACTCCGGCTTCCTGCATGGCTTCCACTGCTGTTAGCTCCCTAGCTTTCCATTTTCTATAAACCTCTTTAAATTCATCTGACACAAAAACGGTAGGTCTGCCAAACTGTATGCCATTTTGCAATGCCAGATCGATTCCTTCCCGCTGCCGTTTCCGGATGCGTTCTCGCTCCTCTTCAGCCATCCAGGAAAGAATCTGCAAAACCAATTCCGCAATGAATGTCCCCATGCTATCTTTGTATTGAGTTGTATCGAGTAATGGCATATCCAGCACCACAATATCAGCTTCGATGTTTTTCGTGAGGTCATTCCATTCCAGGAGAATCTCTTCTTTGTTCCGGCCAAACCGGTCCAAAGAATGAATGTACAAAATATCTCCGTTTCGGATAACCCGTTTCAATAATTGATAGTTTGCGCGCTCAAAGTTTTTTCCGCTTTGTTTGTCCAAATAAATGTCCCGGTCATTGATGCCCATTTTTCTCATGGCCTCCAATTGACGGCCTTCGTTTTGATCTTTGCTGCTAACGCGTATGTAGCCAAATTTACGATGTTCCATAGTTCACCTCAAAAATACTTGTTTCCCCTAATTATACCTGAAAACCGTTCGTAAAAGTGTGTGCGAATTCGCGAACGTTCGTAAAGTCGTTTGATACGTTTACGAACGCTTTAAATTCTAAAAAGAGCCTCGTAAAGTCGATTTATAATTATTTAAATTTTTGGTACAATTTTGAAGTGATTATAAAATGTTAAATGTCACAAAAATGTTTCCGGCGAGGGGGAAAGTAAATGAGTGAAAAATATGGAATTACAGCTGAAGAAAAAGAGAAAGTACTGGATATTTACTTTAAAGGTGATTTTAGTAATGTGATTGAAGTATTTCCTAGCAAAGAAAAAAAGAAAATTATTATTTTAGAGCACATAGTGACACGATTTGAACAAAATCAAACGTATTCAGAATCCGAAGTGAATGAGATTCTTAAGAAGATCTATCATGATTATGTATCTATTCGGCGATATTTGATTGAGAACAGTTTTTTTAATCGAAGTAAAGACGGCTCATTGTATTGGATAAAAGAATAAAGGGGAGAATCGAAGTGAACGTTGAGTTGACAAGATATCGTGTAATAGATGGGAAATCTGCTGTTGTTGATGAATGGTTAACCTTCTTGGACGAGAATATGAAGGAAGTATTAGTTACACTTGAAGGCGAAAAAATGTATGTTGAAACGATCTTCAGAGAAGTACTTGATGGACATGAATATCTATATTGGTATTCCATACAAGACGAGGGTGGCATAGAGGTCGAAAGTTCGACACACTGGATCGATGAAAAGCATCTTGCCTTTTGGAAAGAATGTATTGATTCGTCATTTCAACCAGTAGACTTAGTTACATCAGTGGTGATGATTCCTTCTACTGTAAAAGATAGCATGAAGTAAAGATTAAGGAATTGAGCTATCCTTTTTCAGATTGAGTTAAAGCGTTTACATATCAGTACTTATCCGCGGGGAAGAGACTTCATAAAAGATCTCTTCCTTTTTCCGTTCATGTAAGTGTACTTTTACGAACGGTTTAAAAACATTGAAAATTTCATTTTGATGTTAAGATTTGTATATCTGAAATATATTTCATCTTCAAAATGATTTATCAAGTGGAAAGGAGAGTTTTTATGAACAGAGAAGTGTTAAAATTTTTGAATTCTATAACTCGCGTTCAAAATAGTCTTATAAGAGAAGGCAAACTCCCGTCTAAATTCGTAGCAATGAATAATAATCAGGATTTAGTAAGATTAAGCTTGCGCTTACAGAACCTTATGCAAAATTCTTTTGATTCTTATATGAAGGATTCTTATCAGCATCTGAAACTAACGCTAGAAGAAATTGGAGAAGATGCCATCACATTTAACAAGCTTGTGATTGAGTTAGGCTATCCTCCGCACGGAGATATTCCGGCAGATCTTATTAGTGGGGTGGCAGGGAATTATGAAGTCGAAGGAATTGAAGAAGTAAAGGAATACATAGATGATCTATATTTTCATATTTATGAGGACCAGAAGATAGATGCTCTTATGGTTAAATGGGAAAACAACAAAATCCTAAAGAATAGACTCCCGATTTTAAGGAATGAACTGAGCCCCATTTAGTGGACAATTTAATAAAAGCACCCGGCAGCTAGGCTGCGATCAGATGACTTCGGTATTGTGCCGGAGTCATCTTTTTTAGGTTCCATTGCTTGCGCGTTCCGTTGTAATGCGCCATGTATTCATCCACCAGCCCCTTTAATTCGGCTAGGCTGGTCGCCTGTTTAAACTCGACTTCATCTTTAAAGTGACCGAAAAACGATTCGATGGGGACATTGTCGAGACAGTTGCCCCTGCGGGACATCGACTGGGTCAATTTCATTTTCTTCACGCGTCGTTGGTATTCAGGGTGGGTATAGTGGAAGCCTTGATCGGAATGAATCATCGCTTCTGGATGGACATTTTCATCCAGCGCTTCCTTCAGCTTTTGTAAGGTGTGGTACACAATTTCCATTGTGAGCGTCGTTGTCACTTCATAGGCGACGATTTCTCGGGTCGCGACGTCTTTCACGGCAGAAAGATATGCCATTTGCCCCGAACGGTTGGGCAGGTACGTAATATCGGTCACGAACACCTTCCCGGGTTCGTCTTGTTCAAACTCGCGGTTTAAGAGGTTTGGACAGACCGCGTGCTCCTGTGTGGCTTTGGCGATTTGCTTGTAAGGATTCGCTCGTCGGATTTTGGCGAAGAGATTGAATTTGCGCATAAGGCGCAGAATCTTCTTGTGGTTCATCGGCGTCTCAAGCAGTTCAGCGAGTGCCATATAAAAGGTGCGATACCCGACTTTCCCACGATGCGCATCGTAGATGCTTTTGAGCAACAGGTAATCTTCATAGTCCTGTTCTTCGCGAATGGCGTGCTGTTCCACTTTCTCCAACCAAGCGTAGTAGCCACTTCGCCTGACGCCCGCTGTCTGGCATAGGGCCTCCACCAAATTCTTCAGTTGGCATTTCCGGACCACCGCATTGATCGCTTCGAACTTTTCCGCTGGGGTCAGCTGCGTTTCTTCGCCTGCCTCTCGAGTGCCTCGAGCTTTTTTAGCAACTCGTTTTCGGCTTCCAGGTATTTAATGCGCGCTTCCGCCTTCTCCAACTTTTTCTCGGCAGAGAGCTCTTGAGTAGAAGGGCGGCCGGTACTGCCTTTTCCACGACGTTCTTCCCAAAACCCTTCTTCGCCGTAAAGTCGGAACGTTTTCCGCCAACGTTTTAATGTCTCTTTCGGTTTGTCCGATCCAATTACCGTCAGGTCAAAACCGTTTTCGGCAAAAATTTGCGCCGGTCCTTTGCCTTGCAAGTTTTCGTTAACGGCTTTCACCTTAAATTCAGGTGTGTATTGAATCGTTCGATCCGAAACCGTTTTGACATTCGGATTCGCTTCCAATGTGCGCCGTTGATATTCGTTAAAGATGATTTTACTCATAATAACCTCTCCCGTTCCAATAGATATGTTCAGTATACCGGGGTCTGAAAACAGAAAAAACCCCAAATGGGGGGCACTTTTTAAAGTGTCTACCATTTGGGGTTCAGTTCAAAATAGGTTTCCGGTGGGTTTTTTCGTGAAATTATGCGATGCTTCGGCAAGCTTCTGCGCATTTGCGACAAGCTTCCGCACAGCGTTTGCAGTGTTCATGGTGTTCAGCATGCTTCGCGCATTCATCTCCGCATGCTTCACAAATTTTTGCACAAACCGCAGCCAGCTCAGCAATAAAAGGAGAATTCCGTGTAATCGCATGTTCTAAAAATGCGCAAATCTCCGCGCATTCACGGTCTAGTCGGATGCAATCGACCATCATTTTTACGTCTTCTTCTTGAAGACAAGCGTCAAAACAATGATTACATTCTGCTGCGCAATCATGTAAAGCCTGAATTAACTCTGGGTACTGATTATGTGCCATGTGTAAAACCTCCATTTTTTAATGTAGTGGTTCAGTTCTTCTTCTTCCCGTTTGTTTTGTAATTAAACTTAACCTCCGAAACTCCACGAAAAATGCACAATTTAGTTTATTTGTATGTAAACAGATGGGTTTCCGATTTTCTAATGTATTTTTTTCGAAAGGAAATATAAAAAGGTTGACAAATAACGTTTACGTTTGTAATCTATTGTTATCTACAGTTGTAGACGATAATTTCAGGAGGTGACAAAGTATGATAAATAATTTTCAAATAGCTCAATTAGAAGAAATTAAAAATGAAGAGAAACCAGTGATATTGAAGTTCACGGCTGACTGGTGTCCAGGGTGCAAACAGCTTGCTCCAGTCATCGAACATTTGGCTGACGAAAATCGAGAGGTTATTTTTTACGATGTTGATGTAGATAGAAACCTGGATTTTGCTCAACAAACTTATGGAGTTATGAGTATACCCACTTTGATTTTATTAAAAAAAGGAAAAGAAGTGGATAGAGTGACAGCGCCGGAACCTTCTGAGAAGGCAATTTTGGAGTTCATCCATAAAAATCTGTAAGTAACGACAGCGAAAACATAATGGTTGACAAAATGTGTTTACAAATGTAAACTAAATTTAAGATTACATTTGTAAACATAATATATATGGCGGTATAGCCAAGGGGTAAGGCAGAGGTCTGCAACACCTCGATCATCGGTTCAAATCCGGTTACCGCCTTTCATCACAACTTTATGGTTTTGCAAATTAGAACTTAAGGAGGCGTATTGGAATGAACGAACAAATAGAAACAAATATCACAGATGCCGAGTGGGAAGTAATGCGGGTAGTCTGGGCACAGGACAATGCGACTAGTAAATATATTATTGACGTCCTTGAAAAGAAAAAAAGTTGGAAGCCCGCTACGACCAAGACCTTCATCGGAAGACTAGTAAAGAAAGGAATGCTAACTACTGAAGCCGAAGGTAAAAAATTTATCTATTCCGCTGCCGTCGAAGAAGGGGACATGATTAGAGAAACTTTTTACAATTTACTTGATCATATCTGCAATAGAGATGTTGGAAATACAATTGGTAATATGATTGCGCAGGCCACATTGAGTGTCCGCGACATTGAAAATCTTAAGGAAATCTTACTCCAGAAAGAATCTGAAGCAGTGGAAGATATTCCATGCAACTGTGTACCTGGACAATGTAAGTGTCAAGATCATTATTGTTCATCGCAACATTGTTCATAAATAAACTGGAAACGGGAGGTGTAAGTAATGAAAAAAACCATTTTAACTATTAAAGGGATGACCTGCGCTCACTGTGTTAATAAGATTGAGGGGGCACTTCAAAATCTTGAAGGGGTCAAGAGTGCAAAGGTCAATTTGCAAAAAGGTACTGCTAAAGTGAAATATGATGAAGCGATACGAAATTATGATGATTTTTCAAAAGCTGTGGAGGATGCTGGCTATGAGCTTGAATCAGCCAAATAGGATGGAGGTTTGTGGAAATGGAAAGTAAGACGTTTGCAGTGGAAGGCATGACTTGTGCATCGTGTGTACAGACGATCGAAAAGGCGACTAAGAAGTTGCCAGGAATTGTCGAGTCAACAGTTAATCTTGCAACCAACAAGTTGACAATCAGCTACGATGAAAACATGGTTTCGCCCCAAGATATTCAGAACACAGTTGAAAAAGTAGGTTACAAAGCTTCTACAGACACGGAACAGAAAACATTTGCAGTCACTGGTATGACTTGTGCATCGTGTGTACAGACGATAGAGAAAGCTACAAGGAAGCTAGCAGGTGTACTGGAGTCGAATGTGAATTTAGCGACAGAAAAGCTGGTGGTCAAATATGACCCCGTTCTTGTAACTGTCTCTGATATTACACAGGCAGTAGCCAACGCTGGGTATGAAGCAAAAGAAGACAGTGGACCGGCCGACAGCCAAGAATCCGAAAAAGAGAAGAAGTTAAAAAAAGTCCGATCGATGTGGAACCGTTTCATTGGATCGGCAATCTTCACAGTACCGTTGTTGTACATTTCAATGGGGCATATGATAAACCTGCCCTTGCCAATGTTTATAGACCCGATGATGAATCCGCTGACGTTTTCTCTGTTGCAATTGATTCTAACCATTCCAGTCATACTATTCGGATGGAAGTTCTACTCTGTCGGATTTAAAACATTATTTAGAGGACATCCGAACATGGATTCCTTAGTGGCTTTGGGAACTAGTGCTGCGTTCCTTTATAGTTTAGGTGCTACAGCCGCTATCTCGATGGGCTCTAGCGGATATGTGAATAATCTTTATTATGAGTCAGCTGCGGTCATATTGACGCTAATCACATTAGGTAAATATCTGGAAGTTAGCTCAATGGGGAAAACTTCAGAAGCTATTGAAAAGCTTATGGGCTTAGCCCCAAAAACGGCAAGAGTCATTCGAAGCGGACAAGAAGTTGAAATCTCTATAGATGAAGTAGTCGTTGGTGATACGATTATTGTAAAACCAGGAGAAAAGATTCCTGTAGATGGAGTTGTCGTTCAAGGTCTCACTTCTGTTGATGAATCGATGTTGACCGGGGAAAGTATTCCGGTTGAAAAAAATGTAGGGTCAAATATCATCGGAGCAAGTTTCAATAAGAATGGAACTATTCAATACCGCGCGACAAAAGTAGGGAAGGATACTGCATTATCCCAAATCATTAAATTAGTCGAGGATGCACAAGGTTCAAGGGCTCCTATTGCCAAATTAGCGGATATTATTTCCGGCTATTTCGTACCCATCGTCATCGTCATTGCCATACTTTCTGGATTGGCTTGGTACTTCGGTGGACAAACAGGACTATTCGCATTGACAATTACCATCTCGGTCCTTGTGATTGCGTGCCCATGTGCATTGGGGCTTGCTACGCCTACTGCAATCATGGTAGGAACAGGAAAAGGTGCTGAGAACGGTGTACTGATCAAGAGTGGAGGAGCACTGGAAACCACTCATAAAATTCAAACCATCGTTTTTGACAAGACAGGCACGATTACCGAAGGAAAGCCAAAAGTCACAGACATTATCACTGTCAATGGCAACAACGAAGAAACCCTTCTTCAGTTAACAGCATCTGCTGAAAAAGGTTCTGAGCATCCACTAGGCGAAGCGATTGTAAGGGCTGCGGAAGAGAAGAAAATGAAGATGATGAGCCTCGGTAATTTCGAAGCCATTCCTGGACACGGAATTGAAGTCATGGTTGATGGAAAGAGATTGCTTGCGGGGAACCGGAAACTGATGGTGAAACAGAACATCTCTCTAACTGCGCTGGAAGAAGTATCTGATAAACTGGCGCAACAAGGTAAGACACCTATGTATGTAGCAATCGATAATCAGATTGCTGGGATTATCGCTGTGGCAGATACAGTGAAAGAAAACAGCAGGAAAGCAATTGAAAAGCTTCAGAAAATGGGCATTGAGGTAGCTATGATAACGGGGGACAACAAAGGAACAGCCATGGCAATTGCAAAACAGGTTGGAATTGACCGTGTCCTCAGTGAAGTGTTGCCGGAAGATAAAGCGAATGAAGTGAAAAAACTACAAGCAGAAGGCAAGAAAGTGGCGATGGTTGGAGACGGAATCAACGATGCCCCTGCCTTAGCACAAGCGGATATTGGAATTGCAATCGGATCGGGAACAGACGTCGCTATCGAGTCAGCAGACATTGTACTGATGAGAAGTGATTTGATGGATGTACCGACCGCAGTAGAATTGAGTAAATCGACAATCCGAAACATTAAACAAAATCTTTTCTGGGCTTTCGCTTATAACGTAATGGGGATTCCATTCGCAATGGGTGTTATCTACTTGGTGGGAGGACCGTTATTAAATCCAATGCTTGCGGGGGCTGCAATGAGTCTAAGCTCTGTTTCTGTCTTAGTAAATGCGCTGCGATTGAAACGTTTTAAACCTTCGTTAGCATAGTAAAGGAGAGCTTGACATGACAAACAATTTGGAACTTGTATTATATACACGTCCCACGTGTTCAGATTGCCAAGATGCTAAAACCTATTTAGCGTCCCACGCAATTTCCTATCACGGAAAAGATGTTGCAAAGGATTTGAGTCTTGAACAGGAGATGATTGAAATCTCCGGGAATAGAATTGTCCCTTTGTTCGCATTTTATAAAAAAGGGATATTAGGCAAAAAGAAACTAGTCGAATCTTTCATTGGATTTGAGGCCAATAAAAAAGTTATTCTTAAACTCTTGAATTCGATTGATAAAGCCTAGTACTGCCTAGTTAAAGAATTTTGTCCGTTAACAATTACCTCTGATTGCAGATCGATTAGTTAAGGAGGTGAAGATTTTAATTTTTGCACGAAATATACAATACTCGGGTATAGTAATGAAAATTAGGAGGAATAAGCGATGAAAGAAACAACATTAAATGTAGTCGGTATGTCATGTAGTTCATGTATAAATAAAATTGAAGGTCAAGTAGGAAAACTCACTGGTGTAGATACTGTAAAAGTTAAACTTTCTGACGGCCAAGTGGATGTATCTTTTCAAGATGAACAAGTTACTTTGGACGAAATTAAAGCGGCTATTCAAGAAACTGGATATAAAGTTGCTGATACAAAGAACGAAATAGGTTGTTCCTGCTGCAAATAAGCAGGTTTAGCGTTTTTAGATCGAGACAAAATTTAATCGAGAATAAGATGAAAACACATTGAATGATAAGTCTAATTAACAAAAATCTAAAAAAAGGAATGTTGAAATTGAAAAATCATGAACACCATCACAACCATTCAAAATCGACCGAAAACGAAGTGTTTGTAAATGCTGCATATGAGAATGGAAAACTCTTTATAGAGTTACAAGATAAAAATCAAAAAGCACCCGAATTAGAAGTCAGTCATGAAAAAGACTTGCATCTGATTGTGGTAAGTGAGGACTTGAGTGAATACAAACACCTCCATCCTGTTCAAACAGACAAAGGTAAATTTGAATATGATATTCAATTAGCATCAGGCATGTATAAGCTTTTTGTGGACATCCAACCAAAAGGATTGGCATATCAAGCCACTCCTGTTCATCTTCATGTAGGTCATCATCAAGTCACATCTGAGCTGCCAGCCCTTGAAGTAGACACAGAATTCAGAAAAACCATTGATGGTCATACAGTAGAGCTATCTGTCGACTCACTGAAAGCTCACCATCCTACAGTATTCACGTACGATACGAAGGATAGTACACCTGAACCTTACTTAGGGGCCCTGGGACATGTTGTAATTTTAGATGAAAAAGGAGAGCAGTTTATACACGTTCACCCGTCATTCGATGACAATACTGTGTTTGAAACCATTTTTCACCAGCCTGGTCACTACAAAGTATGGAGTGAATTTAAGTTTGAAGGAAATGTATATGTCTATCCGTTTGTGATAAATGTAACAGAGTAAAAACAGCGGCCCATATATCATATATGGGCCGTTTTTAAATAATTGGATTCACTGAAAGGAGGGACCCCAAATGAACAAGGGGGAGGTGTTATTAAATACGGATGATAAACGAACTAAAATAAAACTAATTTTCATCCTGGCTTTACCAGCAGTTGCCGAGAACTTCTTTCAAACACTGCTTGGTTTTGTTGATACGCTATTTGTCTCAAGAATCGGCCTTGCTGAAGTTTCAGCTGTAGGGGTCACTAACGCGATTTTAGCTATTTACTTTGCAGTATTTATGGCAATCGGTGTGGCGGTAAACGTATACGTGGCAAATAATTTAGGGGCTGGAAAAATCGAAAGAGCAAGACATATTGCACAACAAGCAATTATCTTGTCTGTACTGATAGGTGTGCTCTTTGGTATAGTAACTTTGTTTTTTGCTAAGCCTCTTCTCCTATTGATGGGCATTGATAATGAAGTACTGCAGCCAGCCAGTCTCTATTTCAAAATAGTAGGTATCCCTTCGGTAGTTATGGCCCTCATGTTTACACTGAGCAGTATCTTACGCGGTACTGGCGATACCAAGTCTCCAATGAAAGTCAGTATTGTTGTCAATATTGTCAACATTGTGCTTGATTATCTAATGATTTTTGGTTTCTGGATGATTCCGGGGCTTGGAATCGTCGGAGCCGCACTTGCTACCGTTATTGCGCGCGTTGTTGGGACTATTTTATTGGTGAATTACATCCGCAAAACGGATGTCATCGCGTTTAGAAAAGATTTCTGGAAACCTGATATGGAACATCAAATAGAATTGATGAACTTAGGTAGCCCAGCGGCTGTTGAAAGACTGGTAATGAGAGCTGGACAGATCGTTTATTTTGGGTTCATTGTCGTCCTTGGAACTAATACATTTGCCGCACACCAAATAGCAGGAAATCTTGAAATATTCTCATACATGCTTGCTTATGGGTTTGCAACTGCTGCCACGATTCTCGTTGGGCGAAACATGGGCGCTGGTGATTATGAAAGTGCAAAAGAATATGCAAAATTAAGTACTTACTTGGCAATGGGTTTCATGTCACTCTTCGGTATTTTGCTTTTCTTCTTCGGAGGATGGGCAGGGTCGCTCTTTACTGATGATCAACAGGTGATCAACGATATTGATATTGCACTAAAAATTGCGGCCATCTTCCAACCGTTTTTAGCTGTCGTCCTTGTCCTTACAGGAGGATTTCAAGGAGCGAACAATACAAAATTCCCAATGTATCTGACAACGGTGGGAATGTGGGTTATCCGAACAGGAGCCGTCTACTTGCTGGCTATCCAGCTTGAGATGGGCATAGCAGGTGTATGGATTGCAATCGGACTCGATATTGTTTTTAAGGCAATCGTTCTCTGGTTCCAGTTTAGTAAAGACCGTTGGATTGTTGTAAAATCAGAACCCCAAAGTCCCTGTCACCCACAGACCAAACATGAAAAATCCAGATGCGTAAATGACTATTAAAACAGGAGGTCAACAGAATATGAAGAAATATTTAGTTGTATTATTATTACTTCTCATGGTAATTGGAACACTTATCGCTTGCTCCGACTCAAATACCATGAATCATTCAGATATGAACATGGAAGACCATAGCAATATGGACGAGATGGACAATGAAATAGATATGAATATGGAAGACCATAGCAATATGGATGAGATGGATAATGAAATGAAACATGGTGAATTAAAAAAATTGAAAGATTCAAAGGGAGAGAATGAAATTTCCATTCCAGTCGCCTTAAAGAGTGAAAGTGATAAAGAGACGGCTTATACAATTCGTGCCCAAAAGGGTAAAACGGAATTTTATAAAGGCATCAGCTCTGATACCTTAGGATACAATGGCTCATTATTGGGTCCTATGCTCAAGTTCAAATCCGGTGAAAAGGTAACAATCCGATTGATCAATGAACTCGGTGAAGACACGACTTTTCATTGGCATGGTCTTGAGATACCCGGGGATGTAGATGGAGGTCCCCATAATAAATTAAAACCCGGGGAAGAACGCATTATTTCCTTTGAAGTTAAGCAGGATGCAGCTACTTTATGGTTTCATCCACATCCTGAAGGGAAGACGGCAGAACAAGTCTATAGTGGTCTAGCAGGCTTGATTTATATCGAAGATGATCAATTGAGTGAACTGCAGTTACCTGATCAATATGGCATTAATGATATTCCTCTAGTTATTCAAGACAGAATGTTCGAAGAGAAGCGCCTAGATTACCAAGCTGCAAAAAACTCAGACGGTACAGTGGGCGATACAGTACTTATAAACGGCACTGTAGATCCGAAACTGACAGTAGCAAAAGAGAAAGTAAGGCTGCGACTGTTGAACGGATCAAACGCCCGCAATTTTACATTTAAACTGAGCAACGGAGATTCTTTCGTTCAAATTGGAACGGATGGCGGTTTATTAAATGCGCCTGTGAAAACGAATGAGCTGACTTTGGCCCCTTCAGAAAGGGCGGAGATTATTGTTGATTTTTCTAAGATAGAAGAAAATGAAATCGCGCTGATTAATGAAGAAGGTATCAATATTCTCGATTTCCAAGTGTCAGAACCAACAACATCTTCGAGAGAAATTCCTGAAAAAATGAATGACTTTGAAATCACTGATGAAGAAATGGCACTACCCGTGACTAAAAAAATCGAGTTGTTCGGTATGATGGAGAATGTCACAATCAATGGAAAGAAATTTGATGCCGACCGAATCGATTTAAAGCAAGAAAAGGGAGTGACAGAGGTTTGGGAGATTTACAACAAACCAGATGAAATGGGAGGTATGATTCATCCATTCCATGTTCACGGAACCCAATTTAAAATCATTTCAAGAGACGGGGAAAGTCCGTCCGAAAACGAACAAGGCTGGAAAGATACGCTTTCAATCGCGCCTGGTGAAAAGGTGGAAATTGCAATCAAGTTTAAATATGAAGGAGTTTATATGTTTCATTGTCATATTCTTGAACACGAAGACAATGGAATGATGGGACAAATTAAAGTCTATTGACCATGTAATTAAATATTATATAAACGCTTCTTTGCCAATCGAAGAGTTTAGGAAACGATTGCGCGGCTTCAATTCCTGCCGACTTAGTGATCTTCTATATAAAATACATGGATTTATTTAGCAAGAGTGCAGGAGTCCCTAAAGTCGTAAGAATTCAGCACTTGATAGAAGAATCGACTTTGCTATAGTAGGGAGAAGAGGAGAGATAATATGAAAATTCCATTTTTTGTACTCATGTTAGCTTTACTTGGCTTACTATGGGGCTGCAATGACGAACCTTCATCGGCCCAAGTAGAAGTAAAGGAGTTGGTGGCTGACTTGAGTGGAAGTGACGAAGTTAGTGCAGCTTCAATTGATGACCAACAAGTAACAGTTGAAGACAAGGGAGATAAATCGGTCTATCCGTTGCCGGCAGAAGAGTTCTTTGTCTCAATTGCCCCATATGAAACATATACGCACCCTTGTGAAATTCATAGCTTAACAGGATGCCAAGGTGAATTAGCAGAAAAGGAAATGAAGGTAATCATTACCGACAACGAAGGGAAAGTTTATGTAGATAAGATGATGAAGACTCCAGCGAATGGGTTCATCGACCTGTGGCTGCCTCGAAATCGACCTTACGTGGTTGAAATTGAAGCTGAAGGAAAGACTGGAGAAATTAATTTTTCAACATTTGACGGAGATCCAACTTGTTTAACCGACTTATTGCTGAGTTAAGTCGAATATTCCCTTTCAGATTGCCCATCTTAAAGATGAAGTGAATTGTTTATGGCTAACATTAGCATGCATTCAGAATACAATGAAGAAGAGGCAGAGATTAATCGATCTAGGTTAGTAAGACATAATAAAGCAAAAGCAGTCTATAAAGAAGAAGAAAACAGAGTTTTATACTAAAGGATGAAGAGGAAACATTGTAAGGGGATATTGGGACATTCAGAACGATGATGTTTTTCATCGATATAGTATGGAGTAGATTACTCCTTACTAAGAAGTTAAAAACTTGATTGAGCCAAAAGAAGAGGAACTGTCAGATTAAATAGGACAGTTCCTCTTCCAATTATTTTTAGGAGCTTTCTTTTCCAAGATGATTTGCTTCAAAATTATCGGCATTTTTTCACTCTTAGAAATTAATGGTGATGATGATCATGGGACGGTTCGCTTTTCACTGTGCAGAGAATGGAATCATTGTGCTTGTGAGCATCTGTTTCCATCTGAATCGTCACGTGGTTGATGCCTTGATGCTCAAGGTCATGTTCGATGCTGTGCAACATGCTTTCACTATCGGCAAGCGTGAGATGGTTGCCGACTACTACGTGGCAGGACAAGGCATTCAGCCCGCTGGTAATGGACCAGATGTGTAAATCGTGGACGCCGTGAACACCTTTGGTCTCTTTGATGGTTTGAATGATATCTTCAATCTTTACATTCTGTGGCGTGCCTTCCATCAGCACATGCAGAGAAGATTTAGTGACGAAATATCCGCTTCGCAGGACAAGGGCTGCGACGATGACGCTGGCCGCGGGGTCAGCCCAGCCCCAGCCGAAGAACATTATGAGCAGGGCGGCCGCAATGGCGCCGACAGAACCCAGCATGTCACTTAATACATGCAGGTACGCCCCCCGCATATTCAAGTTATCATGTGTATCTCCGCCGCGCACCATGATCCAAGCGACCAGAATATTGACCAATAAGCCGAATACACTGATGATGAGCATACCGGTCGTGGCGACTTCCGGCGGGTTAGCGAATCGGCCGATGGCTTCGTAAAAAATGTAGAGTGCTACACCAATCAGCGTCGCGCCATTGATGGTTGCGGCGAGGATTTCAAAACGTTTGTATCCAAAGGTTTTGCTGTGATTTGCAGCTTTTTCAGCCAGCTTGAACGCGATCAGGGCAATCGCGAGCGAAATGGAGTCACTCAGCATATGTCCGGCATCAGCCAGAAGTGCCAGGCTGTTCGTTAAGAAGCCCCCGGCGGCCTCGACAATCATGTAACTGGTGATGATAATAAATGAAATGAGCAGCACTTTTTTATTTGCTCCGTGTGTATGGTCATGGCTGTGATCATGTGCCATTCCGATTCCTCCTTCAATTTCTCTTTATAAATCAGTGCATGCTTTAGCGTGGAAAAGCGTTTTTTAATGATGCGTTGCATGCTCAATCGCCTGTTTCAACAGGTTCATGATATGATCGTCGTCTTTCGAATAATACAAAGTCGTGCCGGCTCTTCTGTATTTCACCAGGCGCAGTTGCTTCAAGAAGCGCAATTGATGCGACACAGTGGATTGGCCCAAGTCCAATTGCTCTGCCAAGTCATTGACAGAATGTTCAGCTGAACAGAGTAGATTTAAGATGCGAATACGGGTCGGATCGCTCAATGCCTTGAATGTTTGGGACACAACAAAGAGTGTTTCCTCATCTAGCGGATGTTCACCCTCAGCGAAATCCTCTTCCTTTTCTAAATCATGTTTCATTATTGCATGACACCTCCAAATTGGTTTAAACTATATTTATATATGATAATATGTTCATATATAAATATAAAGGTTGAGTTTAAGAAATGCAACCTTTTTAGCACATAATCTTAAGCTTAATTATGTTTCATACTAATCCCAAATCTACTGAAATCTACTAAAATCTATTGAGAAAAAAAGTGTACAAAATTTAAAATTTCTGATTGAGGGATTCAAAAAAGAGACTGCTTTGTTTGTTTACATATGAGGGATTATCGGAAGGATAAAAGCGATAGAATTAGCTTCTATCCTTCCTTTTGTTCGTTTAAGTGTACTTTTACGAACGGTTATCTTCCTCTTACTAATTCACTAAAGCTAGGTTTAATTTTGGGGAAAGGGAGACATAGTTAGATTTTAGAAAGGAATAAGGAGTTTTAACAAATCGCTTTATATAACAAGAACTACCCCAAATTTTAAAAATGCATATGACGCAAATTTTCTATATAAATTTTTATTAAGTCTTCATAAACGAACATTTAATCTGAGTAAAGAACATAACGGAAATTCTCTATCGCTGGTTTAGGTATACCAGTAATTCGGTTCAAGTGATTATAAAAACTAAAAGGAAACTTGAAAATATGACCGAAATCCCAGTCAGTTGCCATAAGATTTTGCTTCCAAAAATCAGCTTCTATTGGAAGATAATTTGATCGTATTGCCTTTGTGAAAGGATGCCGGTCAACGGGAGAAATTATTTTTAGCGTTGAAAGCCCATTCAAATCTCTGCTGACACGAAGCACCTTAACCAGCTTTAAAAGAGATGGGAGTCCTCTTTTAAAGTATTCTACATGACCAAGATCATATAGAATATTTAGGGCATGTGAAAAAGTCAACATGTGACCGATTAAATCGTGATGAGCTTCTGCTTGATAGATTGTTTTGAATTGACCAAGCTCCTCCAGAACAAATGCAGACAACTGAGAAGGTTTGCTAATATCAGTTAACATGTCAGTTGTATCAAGCTGCAGTCTTTTTACTTCAGATGCTGAATAACCAATCCAAGACCTCCCAGGAATAGTCTTTGCAAACGAAAGAATGAGTTCTGCAATTTTCTCAGCAGTACGGGACGCTAAATATCCGTCATCTTCTTTAAGTGCAAGTAAGCTGAGCGCAGCATAGATGACGTTATGCCCTACCCAGTGCAACTCATCGATTGTTTCCCCCAAGGCTTCTAAAATAAGAAATTCAGCAACTGGCAAATTTAACTTTTCAAATTCATCACTAGGTGCTTCTCCGAGATGCTGTTTAATCATCAATTCTGTTTGAACTTCAATGAACTTAGTGACTTCATTGGATAGCTCATTTTCTTTTACAAAAAAGTAACTGGCGATTGCAGCCGCACCAAAATGGGCATTCCAAATGTCACGAGTGTTTTGTTTGGATTGTGAAATAATCATCAGTCCGTCTTTCAAAAAACGTTTATCCGACATCTTTTCACCCCTGTCATTTTTATGATGCTCAGTATACCGCAAGTTTATTTTATAAGCGTCGGTCATATGTCTAGTTTTAATTTAAGGAACTAGTTTACATATTATCAGTTTATGGAATAACAATTGAAAAAGTAAAACAAGACATTTAAGGAATCACTATCCTTATTTATGAAACTAGTAATTTTTTAATTAATGATGCGTGTTAAACTAAATATTATAAAAACAACTAAGTATTCTAGTTAGAGGGAGTAGTTTACATGGATATAGAAACATTGACTATTGTACAAGCAAACCGTCTCTTAAAAACAAAATCTATTTCTGCTACAGAATTAATAAATAGCTTTCTAGAAAGAAACCGGTTAATTGAGCCAGAAATTAAAGCTTGGGCATATTTGCAAAGCGCAGAATTGTTAATAAAAATTGCTCAGAAGATTGATGATAATCAAAAGTCGATAGTATCTCCTTTGGCCGCTATTCCCTATGGAGCGAAAGATATCATTTACACGAATAAAATTCCGACTGAAGCTGGTTCAAAAACAATGAAAGGATTTATTCCTCAAACGGATGCAACTATCATAAGTAAATTGAAAGAGTTTAATGCAATACTGATAGGCAAAACAACTACCGCAGAATTTGCAAGTGGGGGTGGGGCTCCTGTGACTCGGAATCCTTGGAATAAGGCACATACACCTGGAGGATCAAGTACGGGTTCCGCAGCTGCTATTTCTAGTGGAATGAGTCTTTTTTCTATAGGAACGCAGACTGCTGGCTCGATTATTAGACCAGCAGCCTATAATGGGGTAACTGCTTTGAAACCTAGTTATGGAAGTATAAGTAAAGCTGGAATTATTCCGGCTAGTTGGAGTGTAGATACTGTAGGAATTTTCACTAAAAACGTTGAAGATTTAACCTTAGTTTATAATGAATTAAATGGAAAAGATAAAAAAGATTACACAACTTGGCTACATACGAAACAGTACTTATCTGTTAATGAAAAAAAGACATATACAATTGGCGTGATAAGAGACAATTTTTTTGAAACTACAAATGAGATTATGAGCGCATTTTCACAAGCAATGAAAGTACTCGAAAAGTTAGGGCATAGTTGTGTTGAATGTCATATGCCAGCGAATATGGAACAAGCAAATGACGCACATGGATTGATTGTGGATGCAGAAACCGCTAGTTATCATAGGAAGACTTTTGAAATTCAAAAAAATTTAATGAGTGAAGAATTGAAGAAGGATATTGAGTCTGGGTTAATCTATTCAGCAGACGAGTATTTGAACGCACAGAATGTGAGATGGGATTATCAACAACAGTTGTTTAGCTTATTAAATGAGTTTGACATTTTGATTACCCCTGCTACACCGGAAACAGCCCCAAAAGGACGAACTAAAACAGGGTCGCCAAAGTTTAATAAGCCATTTTCTAACGCAGGTGTCCCAGTATTAACTATCCCAATCGGGTATTCAACAGTAACTGAACTACCAATTGGAATTCAATTTGTGGCCAATATTGCTTCGGAACAAAAATTAATTAATATTGGTTTAGCTTTTCAAGAAGCTACGGATTACCACCAGAAACGACCAAAAATATAAAAATTAAACTGCGGAAAGAACCCTTATTGTATAAACTCCCGTCAATTAACAACTAGTTTAGTTTATATATCATGAGTTTATCGGAAGCTGAATATACGAAGGAGAGAAGAGGCTGTTTAAAGCTTGTCTTCTCTCTTTTTGTGTGTAAAAGTGCTGGCTTAATTTTTTTGACTTAGTTAATCTTAATAGGCAGTCGCTCATATAGTTAGTTTTCTCTTTTCGTAAAGGAGTGCCATCATGAACGTATTTGAAAAGTTTCAAACTATTATCATTTTATCGGCAGTAGGGATCGGAATTCTACTGGGGCAGGTTGCTTTTTTTAAAACGTACGCTGAGTCTTTTATCGTCCCATTTTTACTGCTCATGCTCTATGGATTATTTCTAACCATTCCCTTGCAGCATCTAAAAGATGCTTTTAAGAATCGAAAATTTTTTAATACAAGCACCATCATCAACTTTGTCTGGACTCCTGTATTGGCGTGGGGACTCGGTGCAGTCTTTCTCGCCGATCACCCAGCTCTATGGATTGGATTCATTATGTTAATGGTTACTCCATGTACAGACTGGTATTTGATGTTCACTTCCATCGCCAAAGGGAATGTACCCCTGTCGACTTCTGTCTTGCCAATTAATTTAATCCTTCAGGTAGTGCTTCTGCCCGTCTATCTGTTCATTTTTGCCGGTACGATTGAATCCATTCCGTTATCGACCATTGGAGAAAGTATTCTATTGGTACTGGTGATTCCTTTCGCTCTTGCGCACTTGACCCGCTATGCCTTGAGGAAGAAAGAAGTCTTCTTAAATAAGAAGTTGGTTCCCTTTTTCGCTGCTGCACAAATAATTTTTTTATCTTTAGCAATTATGGCTATGTTCGCGTCGCAAGGAAGTTGTTTAATCAACAATCTTGAGGTCATTTCTGTATTATTCATACCAATTTTACTTTTCTTCATCATTAACTTTGTGCTTGCACAAACAGTAGGGAAAGCCATGAAATTTTCTTACGTAGATACAGTAAGCTTAAGCCTTACCATCATTGCACGGAATTCGCCCGTTTCTTTAGCGATTGCGGTCATCGCCTTTCCAGATCAACCGCTAATTGCATTAGCCTTAGTCATTGGTCCACTTATTGAATTGCCCGTGTTGGCGGTTGTTTCTCAAGTATTGCTCTCATTAAGAAAAACGAATACAGCGAAAAATCTTAAGTAGCAGTTTGCCAGAAGCAGATAGTGATAAGAAAATATTTATCTTAGTTTACAAATCATGAGTCTATCGGAAGATAGCATAGACTATGTATAATAAACTCTGAAATTGCTCGAACTTATTTCTTGAAGTGACAACTAAACATGTATGTATTTAATAAGTTATACTGAAGAATAACTAATGTGGGGCATGTGGTATGAAGCGGGTACTAGCGGTAGGATTTGGCGGAATGACTGGCGCGTTGTTGCGTACAGGAGTATATATGACAGTTGCAGATGGACTTGGACTTTGGCTCGTGAATATAGCTGGCAGTTTTTTGATCGGAGTTGCAGCTGTCCGTTTGGCCCGTAAGTCGGCAGAGCTGCGGTTATTGGTGTCGACTGGCCTGATCGGGTCGTTTACCACGTTTTCTGCGTTCTCCGCTGACTGGTTTCATTACTTAGAGTCATCCATTTGGCTTGGGCTCGTGTTTGCTGGGAGCATGACCTTGACCTGCATTGCCTCTGCGGCCGCAGGACTGTGGATTGGGCGAAGAGGGGTGGCATCATGATCGGCATCGCAATTGGTGGATTTTTGGGCGCCATCACACGCTATATGTGCTACCTGTTGGTTGAAAGCAGGTCATGGCAGCCAAAAGCTGCAACCTGGCTGGTTAACAGCATCGGTTCATTGGTGCTTGGCGCGTTTGTCGGAAGCGGCAGTTTATCGGCTTTTTGGATCACGGGTTTTCTCGGAGCCTTTACCACATTTTCAACGATGGCCTTGGATGCCGTCAAAGACTTCGAAGACGGCAAATGGCTGCAGGGCGGCAGCTATATTCTTGCTACTTTAGCGAGTGGGCTTTTATTTTTCAGCCTCGGCTACGTTTTGATGCAATAAAGTTGGGCTCTTCGTGCGATCGATGCAGGAGGAGTTTTTTCATGAACAAGAAAAAGTTTAAAATTGCGTAAATCGAAGTGACAACAGAAAACTCTACTCCACATTTGTTTGCATATGAGGGATTATCGGAAGTCCTACAAAATAAAGTGGAGAAGATGGTACTGCACCCCAAAAGTTAAAGTTAAAAATTTAACTTTTGGGTTTTTTTTCTATGGTGAAATATAGTGAAGAATTTAAACTGAACCTGGTCAGCGAGTATTTAAGTGGCCCGTTGGGTTATTCACGCTTAGTCCAAAAATATGGGATGTGCAGGGTCCGGCCAATCGAACAAGCCTTTTTCCAACCGCCGGTAATAGATTCAGAAGCCATTGTGATCCTAGAATAGAATTTTGAGCATGTCTTTCTTCCGGTTACAGAACACAAAAGACGCATTGAAGAAAGGTTCAAGCTGGAACAGTTCCTGTACGATGACCGCCAGTTCGTCAATCGACTTCCGGAGATCCGTCGGTCCAGCAGCCAAATACACCCGCTCGACAATCCGGCCGTTCATCATAATTGGTCAAGTGTCCGAAGGACCTTCAGTAACAGTTCATTCTGGAAGCCGCTTATCACCTCGATTTCCACGTTTTTTATTCTCAACGTAATTGTGTCGCTCGAAGCTTCTTCTGCCACAAAGGAGACCCATTCGGACTCTTAGTTTTTCGATACAGGCGACTGTTTGCGCAGCCAGTATTTCATCGTGTGGATTTGAACTTCATTTTTCTCGCACCAACTGACCAATGTTTCTCCACTTTTTCGGTATTCGCTGATTTGACTTGACCAATACAGAGCTTTCTCTTTTCTTATCAAAGAAACTCCTCCCAAAAATAATATTCCGGAAAGAGTATCTCATGAAGTTTCTTCTATTAATGAAGGTTAGCCAGTGGTTTGACTGACTAACCATATATCTCCAAAACCTATCGTCTTTTAGTTTGATAATATTCGTTTCTTCTGAATAACCTTACGCTCTTTTCCATGTGGAATTTAGTTTAACATCGGCTGCTTTAAGCGTGTTGTAAACAGGGCAACGAGCATCCGTTTTTTCCTTCAATTCCTGTACTCGTTCCTCAGATTCTGTTGTTTCTACTATTGCTTCTATATTCACTGTTTGGAAGTAGGCTCGTACATTCGGATCTCCCATCATTCCTTCTGAGTCTAATTCACCATCAACATTGAACTTAATCCCTTGAAGGTCGAACTTCATTTCTTTCGCTACAAAATTTGCAATTGCGTTTTCACAACCAGCTAAAGAAGCGAGTAAGTTTGATAGGGGATCAATCCCTTTATCTGTACCTCCAAGACTTTTGGGTTCATCAATGGTAATCGTATGCTTACCTGCTTCAATAGAAGATTCAAATTTCCTTGAATTTCCCTGTACTTCAAACGTCATTTTCCCCATTTTTTATAACTCCTTTCCTTTATACTCTTTAATTGCATACCCCAAAAATACATTTTGTAAAACATAATATTGCAAAATGTAAATTTGCGATACTATAATGACTATATAATTACTCAGAGTTTTATAGATGAAGTTTTAAGGAGGGATGGATTGTTAACACATCAAGTACTGGTTCTATTACTGATCGGATATATCATTTATACAATTGACTTAAAGAAGAAACTCTTCCCAGTTCCTGTCGTCCTTATCCTAATTGGGCTGGCGTTATCGCTTGTTCCTTACTTTTCTTTGCTTCATATTTCAAAGAATATGATATTTGAGGTCTTTCTCCCGGCACTTCTTTTTACGGCGGCTTATCAGTTTCCGTTAAAGCAACTCAAAGAAAATTGGGGAATCATTGCCGCCCTGAGCACGCTCGGCCTAATCGTGACGGTGGTTCTGTTGGGAGTCTCTATTTACTGGGTCAGTGGTTTTTTTATTTCCCTTTCTTTTTCAGGGGCGCTGTTGCTTGCTGCCATCCTGAGTCCAACAGACCCCGTGTCGGTAACGTCCATCATTAAGAAAAGCACGGGCTCAGAACAACTTGCCGGTATTGTGGAAGGGGAATCAATGGTGAACGATGGAACCAGTATCGTGATCTTCACAGTCTTCTTATCGATGTTCAAGGCAGGGAATGGATTTTCCTTCGGAAAGTTTTTTGGCGAATTTATGCTCGTGTCCATCGGTGGAATCGTCATCGGGCTATTTTTGGGATGGATGTTGAGCAAAATTATTCATTTTACCCATCAGAAGCAGTACCAAGTAATGCTGAGCATTATCGTCGCCTATGGCGGCTTTTATATAGCTGAAGCGATCGGGGTATCAGGCGTGCTGGCTACTGTTGTAACCGGAATCATGCTGTCTTTTGAAATTGAAAAGACAAAAGACGACAACAACATCAAGGATTCTCTGGACGGCTTTTGGGATATCATCACACCGACGCTCTTATCGGTTTTATTTTTATTGATCGGCATACAGGCAGCGGAATACCTGGCATTCCCACATTGGGGATTTGCAGCAGTGATATTCGGTTTATCCCTCCTGGCCCGGTTCGTAATGATTGGCGGCTTCATCTATACGGTTCCTGCCTGGCGAAATGAATTCCAGAACGACTTCTCGACCATCTCGCTGATCACCTGGTCAGGAATCAAAGGATCCATGTCGGTGGCGCTTCTTCTTTGGCTGGAAGAAGCTGTGTCCAGCAAAGACGAATTGTTGGTGTCCCTGTCTTTTGCGGTCATCATCATTTCTTTGGTTGTGCAAAGCACCAGTATTTATCCACTAACAAAGTTATTGGGCAACAAGGACAAAAAAAGTGGGTTTAACTGAAAACTGTCCGGACAGGTATGTTCCACGAAGAGTTTGGATGAACCACGGTCCATGATCGGTTTACGTAGATGAAGGTATCGGAAGCTGCATAAATTAATGCAGTTAACAATAATTTCTCCATCAGCAGTGATGAACTGTTCGCATTTTTCCAGCAGTCTGTTCAGATTCGATGAACCGACTCCTTTTCCTTTTTTATCCCAAACGAAAGGCCATTCCCCCTTGTATAAGGGAATGGCCTTCTTTGAAGTAATCAATCCAGTCCGAGCTTCTCTTTTGTCTTTTTGATGGTTTCAGTGATGGCCACATCCTGAAGGGTGGTCTCATCGGTATCGAATTTCTCTTCGGTCTGCAGGTCGAACTGGAACTGTTCGGCATAAGGGGCCGGCTTGTTCATGACATAGGCCGCTGTTTGTTCCGTGTAAAGTTCACGGGCTTCTGCGGCTGTTTTTTTACCTGTTACGATTTCATGCATCATGTTCAAAGCCAGAATGTTTGCGGCTTCCATGTCGCAACGGGCAGAAACTTCTCCTTTTGTCCGTTCAACGATGACACTTCCATCGAATTTTGCGATTTCGCTGAATTTTTCAGGAGGCACTTGATAATCAATAAACTGCTCAATCACATCCGAGTGAGGCTGCGGGAAATCATGCGGAATCTCATCCCGGAAAACGACTGTCCGTTTCCACGGTTTATTGTAATACCAAGTCAGTCGGCTGGGAGCCACTTCGTTGGGTGGTCCGTAAGCTTCCATTGTCTGCTCGGCGGATTTTTTCGACATGGCCGGCCAATCTTTGATGGTCTTTTCAACCAGCTCCTTATCCGCCACTTCAGATGTGCCTTTTTCTCCGCCTGAACCTGTGGCATGGAGTTTGATGTTGCTTGCCATCCCGATGGCTGCCGTCTTTAACCGTTCCTGTGCATCCACTTGACTGGCCGCTGTCTTTGTTTTTTCATTATTCTCCATATTTTCCTCTCCTCACCTATTTTTTGTAGAAATTTATCGATCCAATGACATGGTTTTAGCGTCAGTTTTGTTTTCCCTGCGAAATGGAAATTAAACTTCTTCCTATCTAATTTCGTAAAACTATGTTGCGCCAACTGATTAACGGGTATACTAAACGAAAGAATTTTTTTCGGAGGGATTTGCATGATAAATTACAACGGCTTAAGCAACGAAGACCTCCTTCGTCTGAACAATCAGTTTTGCTTTAGCATCTACGCGTGTTCCAGAGAAATTGTCCAACTCTATCGGCCACTTTTAAAGAAGCTGGACTTGACCTATCCGCAATATTTGGTGATGCTGGTTCTATGGGAGCATGGGCATGTAACCATGAAGGAAATGGGTTCCCTTCTGTACCTGGACAACGGCACACTGACGCCATTGGTCCGGCGGCTTATCCAGGCCGGTTTAGTGGTGAAAGAACGTTCGGCAGCTGACGAGCGAAAAGTCTACATTTCGCTGACGGAAAAAGGTGAAGGATTGAAGAACGAGGCTTATGCTGTTCCGAACACCATCATGCCGATCCTGTTGAAAAACCAGGACTTGAAGCAGCAGATGGATACGCTACTTAAAGAGATTCATCAAATAAATGAAAACAGGCCCTTATAAACAGGGAATCTGTCCCTCACTTCTGCCTTAATACAGGCAGAAGTTTTTTGATTTTTTTAGAGAAACAGAAGGGCATTCTTCATTTCATTTGACCAAGTGTATTTGCACAACTATATTTTGTGTTTATTCAGATTGGCATAAGGGTAAATAGTGGATATACTCGTCCTATACTAAGTGAAAAGTGGGGAGGCTAATGAAGCGAACCAATGAATACCATAAAGCGACTTTTGCCGGAGGCTGTTATTGGTGCATGGTTCCCCCATTTGCCGGAATGCCTGGCATTGACCAAATTATTGCTGGCTATGCAGATGGAAAGAACGACCAATTAGTGAGTCCGCAAGCGCTATCAAACAACTTTGTTCAACGTGAAGCAGTGCAGATTACATTTAACCCGCTGGTATATTCTTACGACAAATTGCTGACCATATTTTGGCGAAGCATTGATCCAACTGATGCAGGCGGGCAATTTCAAGACCGCGGTGAGGCATATAAGACCGCCATCTTTTATCATGATGATGAACAGAAAAAATCCGCCGAGCAAGCGAAACGAGAACTGGAAGAAAGTCAGCGGTTCAGCGGTTCTATTGCCACGGATATTATTGCGGCTGGATTCTTTCACCCTGCTGAAGAAAAGTACCAGGATTATTATAAGAAAAATGCTTTTCATTACAGGAAACATTGTGAAGAGTCTGGCCGGAAAGAATTTATTGAGAAGAAATGGCGAATCGAAAAAGAGGGAGGGCGGCTGAAAAGCCGGCTGACGCCGTTGCAATATGAAGTCACACAGAAGAACGCAACCGAAAAGCCGTATGAAAACGAATTTCATAATTTCACCGAGGAAGGGATTTACGTGGATATCGTTTCTGGCGAACCGCTGTTCAGCTCGATAGATCAATATGATGCGGGATGCGGCTGGCCAAGCTTTACACGGCCGATCAGCCAGTACCATATTAACGATGTATTGGATCAGAGGTACGGAATGAACCGGACAGAAGTCCGCAGCAAATTCAGCGATTCCCATTTAGGGCATCTTTTCTATGACGGACCCAAAGATAAAGGCGGAGTAAGGTACTGCATCAATTCAGCCGCCTTGCGCTTTATTCCCAAAGATGAATTGGAAAAAGAAGGGTACGGCGAGTATAGGCATCTATACAAAGGGACCGAGCAAGAAGGCTCTTTCCCTGACGATTGATGCTCTCTTTGGTTCAGTGTGCTTATGATTTGGATTTTACTTTTGTTGGCAAGGGAGGTTGTGAAATTGACGGAACAAAACCTGCAACTACCAGCCATTGAAGCTGGACTCGCATCATCGGAAATGGAAACCGCAACACTTGGCATGGGCTGCTTTTGGGGGCCGGAAGCCCAATTCGGCGCGCTTCCTGGAGTTATAAGAACACGCGTCGGGTATGCGGGAGGCACCACAGAACATCCGACCTACAACCAGATGGGTGACCATACCGAAACGGTCGAAGTTGATTTTGATCCACGCGTTCTCTCTTATGGAGAGATACTTCGCCACTTCTGGCGAAACCATTATCCGCGCCGGGACGACTATATGGGGCGTCAGTACCTTTCCCTGTTGCGCTATCGCGGCAAAGAACAGGAAGAAACAGTGGATCGGGTCAAACGTGAAATGGAAGCGGAACTCGGCATGACCATCGAAACGGACATTGCCCCCTTTTCAGCATTCACATTGGCGGAAGACTACCACCAAAAATATTATTTGAAACGCTACCCGAAAGCGTTTGAGCAATTAAAAGATCTGATGCCACATCCCTCCGTTCTCACGAATTCGACATTTGCCGCCCGGCTGAACGGCTTTGTGAAAGGGTACGGGGAAAAGGAACGATTGCTTGATGAAATCAGCGGTTGGAACATCCCGGCTGATGCAAAGGATACGCTAAAAGGGAAGATTCAGAGCATGAAATGGTGAATAGCTGTCAGGCAGGCCAGCTGATTATTCTGAATAGCTGACGTACGTGAATCTGTGTACGGCAGATAACTAGTAAGAGGAGTGAGCGCATGAAAACAGAAAAAGCGACATTTGCCGGAGGCTGTTTCTGGTGTATGGTTAAGCCGTTCGATTCGCTGGATGGCATCGAATCGGTGGTTAGCGGTTATACAGGAGGAGAAAAGCCGAATCCGACATACGAAGAAGTTTGTTCGAATTTAACGGGGCATGTGGAAGCGGTACAGATTACTTTTCAGCCGGAAATCTTCCCTTATGAAAAACTGCTGGATGTATTCTGGACACAAATCGATCCCACTGATCCGGGCGGCCAGTTTTTTGACCGAGGGTCTTCCTATGCGACCGCTATCTTCTATCATTCAGCGGAACAGCGTCTGGCTGCTGAAAAATCGAAGAAGGAACTGGAGGAATCGGGCAAGTTCAATAAGCCGATAGCAACAAAAATACTGGAAGCCAAACCTTTCTATTTAGCGGAAGAACATCATCAGGATTATTACAAGAAAAATTCGGCGCATTATAACCGGTATTCCATCGGTTCCGGAAGAGCAGCATTTATCGAAAGAAATTGGGGTGAAGGACAATGAAAGACGAATTGAAAAAAAGATTAACGCCCATGCAATACCGCGTGACGCAGGAAAGTGGAACGGAACCAGCTTTCACAGGAGAGTACGACCAGCATTTTGAAGAGGGCATCTACGTGGATATTGTTTCCGGAAAGCCGTTATTCAGTTCCAAGGATAAATTCGATGCACATTGCGGATGGCCAAGCTTCTCGAAACCCATTGAAGACGAAGAAGTGAAGGAAAGTCTGGATACAAGCTACGGCATGAGGCGAACGGAAGTGCGTTCTGCGACAGCCGATTCTCACCTGGGGCATTTGTTTCCGGACGGGCCTATCTCACAGGGAGGCCTTCGATACTGCATCAATTCTGCTTCGCTTCGTTTTGTACCGAAAGACAAGCTGCAAGATGAAGGCTTATCCGAATACAAGCAACTGTTTGACTGACCTGATGCTCGGCTTGTTGTCTGCTTTTCTAAAAAAGACAAGAACGTCTGCACTTTAGAATTACAGTGACCCCTCTAGTTTTTGAATGAATTCTTCAGGCGCTAGAGGTCAGTGGCCGGCCGGTACCAAGCCGGACGGCCATTGCTGGTTCAATTATAGACTCCATGTCAGGTAATGAATATATCGGAAGGAAGCGATAGCATGCAACCATTAAAAGCGCTATTTTTAAACGCTTCATTAAAGAGCGGGGACGAACCGTCTCATACAGAAGGTTTTATGAATGATGTGCAGGTTCACTACAATCAGTTGGGTGTAGAGTCAGAAATTGTTCGAATGGCCGATTATAACATTGCCTTTGGCGTGCAGGAAGATATGGGCGGAGATGACGAATGGCCGAAAATTTACGAAAAAGTTCAAGCAGCGGACATTCTCATTATCGGAACGCCGCTTTGGCTGGGAGAGAAAAGCTCTTTAGCCACCCAAGCTATTGAAAGGCTTTATGGCAGCAGCAGCAAAACCAATGACAAGGGACAATCTGTTTTCTATAACAAAGTGGGCGGAGTGGTCGTGACGGGCAACGAAGACGGCGCCAAGCATGCGTCTGCCTCCCTGTTATATGGGCTGTCCCATATTGGATTTGTGGTTCCACCGAATGTTGATGCCTATTGGGTGGGAGAAGCTGGGCCAGGAGCCTCGTATATGGATGCTGGACGGGAAAATGAATTTTCGAAAGCTGCCATTAAGAGGCTGGCTTATAATACGTATCATCTAGCCGGCATGCTGAAGAATACACCAATCCCCGCAGAAGGTAATACACTTAACTGAGAAAATGTCTGCCAGACTGTAAGAAAGTCTTGGCAGACAGATATACATACCACTGCAAAGGAGCTGTTTCAATGGGAAGCCAAATTAAAGCCTTTGTGTTCGATGTTTATGGAACACTGTTTGACGTAACGGCAATTAAAGATGAGTGTGAAAAGTTATATCCCGGATACGGTGAGACCATCAGCCAAACGTGGCGCTCCAAGCAAGTTGAATATTTCATGCTGCGCCAGCTCATGGGGAATTATGCCACTCTCTATTCAATTACACATGATGCATTGAAGTATGCACTGAACGACAGCGACTTGAAAGCCAGTGAACAAAATGACCGCCAACTGCTTGAAGCCTATCTCCACTTGCCGCTTTATCCGGAAGTGGAGAAAGTCCTGATTGAGCTGAAAAATCAAAAGCTGGTGGTATTTTCGAACGGGTCTCACGATATGCTGGACCCCCTGATTGAAAATGCAGGATTAGCAGACTCGTTTGCAGAAGTGCTCAGCATTGATGAAATCAAGCAGTTTAAGCCGGCACCTGCATCCTATCAATATGCAATGGAAAAACTGAACCTTGAGAAGGGTGAGGTGCTGTTTATGTCGTCAAACGGCTGGGATATCTCCGGAGCTAAAAATTTCGGGTTTCAGACGGCCTGGATCAATCGGAAAAATTCCCCAATTGAAGAACTTGATCTAAATCCGGATTATATCTTTCAGGACCTGAACGGGCTTTTGAAGTGGAAGTAACGGCAAAACTCGTCCTTTGCTTCAAGATTCAAAAGTTTAGTTCCACGTTTATTCATAGGCAACACACAAACTAAAGGAGGAAAAATTTATGAAGACATTGCAACTGGGTGATAAGGCACCATTATTTGAACTGCCTTTGGCAGAAGAGGGGACATACTCTCTTGAAAAAGACATGGTAGAACGTGAAGGCTGGAGATTTCTCGTCTTTTTTAGAGGCGCGTGGTGTCCGGCATGCAACCAGGATTTGAAGGAAATTGAAGAAAGTATCTCATATTTTGAAGGTAAGGGAGTTCATTTTACAGCTCTTTCAACAGATACACAGGAAGGGTCTCTCGAGATGAAACAGAAGCGTGGGTTAAGTTTTCCGATACTAACTGACGTCTCAAAAGATTTATTGGACCAGTATGGTGTGTTTTATCACGGGGAAGACGCTCCTTATGAAGATCATGGAACCCACGGAGAAGCCGCTTACTTTTTGCTGGATGAAAACGGAAAAATTATGTATCAACAAAAGCAGACCAGTCCATACGGAAGGCCAACGGAAAAAGAACTCCGAAAAATTGTTCAATACATTAAGAAAAATTTGAAATGATTTTTTAAAAACGGTGTCGACTGTGAATTTGATACAGGAAGAATGGAATAGTAATACAAACAACAAAATACACTTTCTAAAAGAGCTTAAAGATCTTTTTAAGCTCTTTTAGTATGGCGGAAAACTCAGTTTGAAACTTAATGCAAAGGATTTTCGTCCACCTTCGGGTGAAAACTGACATTGTAAGCCACCTAACATACTCAGTAGAGAAATCCTGTTAATGTAAGAAAAGAGGTTCATCACCATAAGTCGTGGTTGACACTTGAACAGCTTAATAATGTAAATAAATAGAAAAAAAGCGAAAACACCTGTATCGTAATTGTTGTCTAGACAAACCACGATAGGAGTTTTCGCCTTGTCCCAACAGTTTATCAAATTAGTCCTTCCACTTCCATCATTTTTTAAAATTCATCCGTCATCCGACACCGAACCAAACGTGTTTCGAATTTCTGCGCTGAACCGTCAAGTCCCATGTGTTGTCTGTTCAAATCAGACAGTCCGCCACTCAAAGGAACGTCGCCGTTTTAGACATTCCTACGCCTGGGGCGTAGGGACGATCTGGATCGAGATAGATGTCCCACGCCAGGTATGTAAAGAATGTGGTATCACGTTTGTTCATGACTTTGGTTTAGGCATTGTTCGTTCTTCAACCAGACATTATAGAGTGGAGATAGCAAAACGTTGTCATGGCAGGACAATCTCTGATGTCTCACGTGAATATGGTGTTCCGTACACGACCGTTGAAAGGTGGTTCTATCAATACGCTTCGAGCCAGTTGGAGACTAAAACGGCAAAGCATGTCTTGGTCGATGAGTTCGCTACGCGCAAAGGTCATCATTACGCGACAGTGGTCATTGATGCGAAATCTGGGTGCGTCCTTTCTAT
>NZ_NOKQ01000341.1 GCF_002265435.1 Tetzosporium hominis | reverse complement strand
TCCTTAGCATAAGCACCAGCATGGATGACCAGACGGCTAGCCTCTGGAATAGTCATGAAGTAACGTGTCATACGGAAGTCTGTCACCGTTACAGGACCACCTTCAGCAATCTGACGTTCAAAGACAGGAATCACACTACCACGGCTACCAAGAACATTCCCAAAACGAACTGCACAGTAGGTTGATTTACTACGTTGGTTAAAGCCAGTAACAATCAACTCTGCCACGCGCTTAGTCGCACCCATAACATTCGGTGGATTCACC
>NZ_NOKQ01000339.1 GCF_002265435.1 Tetzosporium hominis | reverse complement strand
GGTGATATTGAGCTCCTGTATAATGTTTTGAGCTTTGACAAGGTTCGTATTTTTCGTTTCCATATCCTCTTGTTCAATCGCCTGTTTCGCCAGCTTCATAAATTTAAGGCAGCCGTCAAATAGCATAAGCGTCAATTCTCCAGGAGTCGCCATGTTGATTGAATTTTGCTGATAAGCTGCATACGGATTGTTTAAAGCCATTGTTGATCCTCCAAATTACAATTATTGTCCAAGCAATTGCGCCAAGTATGTCGATTGTTCATT
>NZ_NOKQ01000139.1 GCF_002265435.1 Tetzosporium hominis | reverse complement strand
TCATACATTAAACTAAATTCAAGAGGCTTTCCGTCTTTCTCGCGCACGGTCTTGCCATTCGGAAGCTTCCAGCCGGCCGCATCTAATAACTCTTTTGCTTTTTCTGTATCATAGTTGATTTGCTTTACATCAATATCAGACGTGTATGGGAAGTCTGTCGGCAAAATATGATCTGCTTTTTCTTCTAACCCTGAGGTGATGCCTTTCACCATGGCTTCTTTGTCAAAACCGTATTGCAGGGCCTGCCGCACGCGCTCATCAGAA
>NZ_NOKQ01000338.1 GCF_002265435.1 Tetzosporium hominis | reverse complement strand
CGGACGCTTTCGTCAAGGCTTCTTGCCATTCCCGCCTTCCGGTCTCAATATCACACGTTAATGAAAAACGTGCTGAACCGGTCGTTTACCATTGAACGATTGTCTCCTTTCATCAGCGAATGGCATCTTGACATTTGTCAAAAAGCTTATGATGATCCTTTCATAAAAAAAAGCCCCTTGCAATTCGAAAAGGAGCAGACAAACATACTTAGAGAAATTGAGGAGCGGCAGGACTTTTTGCAAGTACACTTAGCAAGACTATAG
>NZ_NOKQ01000337.1 GCF_002265435.1 Tetzosporium hominis | reverse complement strand
CCCGTGCGCTCTATGAAGCCAAGCGCATCAACTTTGTCGAAGGCGCGTGCTGGACGGAAACGGCTGTCGGAACAAATGCGATTGGCACGGCGCTCCACATCAGTGAGCCGGTTGCAATACAAGGATCAGAACATTATTCCATCGCTTCCCATCGCTGGAACTGTTCAGCCGCTCCGATTCACCATGAGGATGGCAGTCTTGCAGGTGTGATTGACATATCGTGCCCGGCGGCAGGCGCGCATCCTTATATGCTCGGTATTGCCA
>NZ_NOKQ01000336.1 GCF_002265435.1 Tetzosporium hominis | reverse complement strand
GTATCTTTTTGTAAACCATCATCTGTATTAGATTTTAAGAATACGGGTTTCTGAGTATACAGCCGTTCCTGTCATGTTCACTTTCACATGATCGCCTTCTTCGTTAATTTCGATTTCCACTTTTCCGTCTTTCCCGATTTCCTGCCCTTGTTCAATGATAAATTCACGCTGCTTGGTATTGCCGTACTGTTTCATATAAGCCCCCATCACACCGGATGCTGTGCCCGTCACAGGGTCTTCTATCGTTCCTGAATATGGGGATGA
>NZ_NOKQ01000334.1 GCF_002265435.1 Tetzosporium hominis | reverse complement strand
GAAAATAAATATGACTTGAACGTTCAACTAAGACCAAAATGATCAATGAAACAAAATTACGTCCTGAACGTAAATACTTTTTATGAATTTCGAAAACCTATAAAAAAAATAAATTCAAAGTGGCTTGGCGAGAACGGCATAGCGCTGGGCATCGGAATGAGCTTTATGCTGAGCAGCCTGACCGCCTTTTTATATTACCGCTACGGGAAGTGGAAGCACCTCGTTCTATTTGAAAAATGAAAGCAAGCTCCTCCGGCAAGCCTC
>NZ_NOKQ01000171.1 GCF_002265435.1 Tetzosporium hominis | reverse complement strand
TGACGACTTCAATCATCAGCTTCATCTCGTATTCTACGATTATGGCCAAGTTAGGATTTAAAGAAATCCAATTTGATTATGTACGGAGCAATTGTGGCGGAAGTAATTCCATCTTGTAGCGTATAGCTATCTTTAATTGTGACCGCATCTCCAAAAGGATTTTCAAAATCGAATTGGCGAAGCTTATCTCAGACATTAAAGAGATTGCACGCAAAGCTGTTGGTATGTT
>NZ_NOKQ01000333.1 GCF_002265435.1 Tetzosporium hominis | reverse complement strand
AGGAGTCTTCCATCTATTGACCGTTATGAATGTTTCCTCTCCGTCCTGTGTCAGCATAGCGGCGGGAATAAAAAAAGCGCCTTCCTGGTAGCCGTTCCAATGCTGCTTGCGATCTTCCAGCGGATCAAATGAAAAACCGCCAAACAGCAATGGCTTTTTTTTTTAATGATATGTGGTTTTATGTTATTTAAAGTGTTTGGTTTTATGTTTTTATTGCTTGAATTTTTGTTGTTTTGTATTTTTTAGTAAGTAATTGTTGATTTCT
>NZ_NOKQ01000167.1 GCF_002265435.1 Tetzosporium hominis | reverse complement strand
AACTCACTCACTATTTTACCAAAAAAACGCGGCTGTTCCACATGCACCGTATGGCCGGCTTTTGGAACAATCTCTATTCTACTAGATGGAAGCTTCTTATGCACCTCTTGATTGATGGCGCAAAACTTTTTGTCCCACTCCCCGCAGATTAGAAGCACAGGCACGGCTATTTCTTGTACACGGCTCCACAAGGAAGGCTGTGAACCGGTGCCCATGCCCGTTAAACTATTTGCAAGCCCAATCTTATTGTTTCGCAGACGGCCGG
>NZ_NOKQ01000189.1 GCF_002265435.1 Tetzosporium hominis | reverse complement strand
TATTGGTGACGGAAAATATTTTTTCGGGCACTTGCGATGGTGAAAACCATTGATATATCAACATTTATAGAGGGAGGGAAGTAAATGTTGTTCGTTTATATATCGGAGACACTTTTATATCTGTGTTTCTCTTTATTAATCGGAACGTTCGTTATTGCATTAATTCCTGCAAGTAAAAGACCGCCAATAAATATAGGAAAACGATGGTTACAGGGTTCCATTTTGGGAATTGTTCTATTTTCAATGTTTCCTATTATCCGCCTTGTCCTTTACCTGTATGAAGATATTGGTCTGTTGTTAACAGTCCAAAATATACTGACGGATTTTGAAATAGGAAAGGCTTGGATATACACACTTTATGTATCGATTGTCTTTTATTTATATGTATCAATTTTCCCGGTACAAGTGAAAAGACTACATACATTCACGGCAATCATATTTACGATTGCCCTGGCATTATTGCTCGGGTGGGCAAGCCATTCAGCTTCTTTGACAGAATGGAGTGGGTTTGTAGTTCATTCCGTACACTTCTTGGCGGTTATAACATGGGTAGGCATTTTGCTCGTGGTGAGTTGGTTTTCATTTACCGCTGCTAATTGGTTATCATTTTTAAATTGGTACACACCTGTAGCTTTTGCCAGCCTTGCAGTGATAATTGTTTCAGGGATTTTTATGATGAACTTAGTGGTTGAGATCAATGATTATCCAAACTCCTGGATTGTACCGTATGGGCAGGCACTATTGATCAAACATTTAATTATAGTTCCTATATTGGTCTTTGCGCTTGTTAATGGCTTCATTATTAAAAGAAAGTTACATATTGGAATATCTATTAATCCACTGCCATGGGTTAGGTCAGAGAGTATATTCCTTTTATTGATTTTCTCGGCTACGGCTGTTTTGGGCCAGCAAGAACCTCCGCACAACATCGAATCGATGGTGACAAGCAATGGAATGTCAAAAGTATTTAACACCATTTATATGGGTCCAATCAACGCTCCTATAAATGCAGACTTGAATATCACCGTTCTAGGGTGCTTGTTCTTTTTGATTTCGCTTTGCTTTGCAACTCTTATCGGAGTAACTCTAAAGAAAAAAGCTTCAATTTTAGCGGTATTTTTGTTGAGCTTATTGCTAGCTTTTTCCTTGTATTTGGGAATGATGAATAGTGTGAGTTTTTAGTCAAGATAAAACATAAGTTGAGTGAAGAGATGAAGAATTAAAATATGAAATTTGCGGTGGTAATATAGCTTGTCACTGTGTCTTTAATTGCATTGACTGTTGTATGCCAGTCTCTTGGTTGATTTACAAAATCAAAATTTTTAATTGCGGAAACCAATTTTCTTATTAAAATTCAATTAAAATGTGGTGACTATCAAATATATTTGAGTTTAAGACTAGATAAAAAAGTTGTATTTTTTTAATACGCCCTTTATATTTATATATGAGCATATGTAGATATAATAAATTAATGTGGAGGTATGATGCAAAATGAAACATGATTTTAAAAAGGAAGAAAATTTCTTTGAAGGCGAATACCCTTTAGATGAGGAAACCCTTTTTGTGGTCTCTCAGACATTCAAGGCATTGAGCGACCCGACCCGTATTCGCATCTTAAATCTACTCTGTTCAGCTGAACATTCTGTCAATGAATTAGCCGAACAATTAGACTTGGGTCAATCCACTGTATCGCAACAATTGCGCTTCTTGAAACAACTGCGCTTAGTAAAGTACAGAAGAGCCGGCACGACTTTGTATTATTCTAAAGACGATGAACATATCATGAACCTTTTAAGACAGGCAATTGAGCATGCAACGCATCATTAAAAGCTCGTCTCCATGATAAAGAGGTAGTAATCTATAAAGATAAATTGAAGGAGGTATCGGAATGGGACACAATCATAGCCATGACCATACGCAGGGGAAAAATAAGAAAGTGTTGCTCATTTCATTTATCATCATCACCAGTTACATGATTATCGAAGCTGTTGGAGGTATCTTAACAAACAGCCTAGCACTTCTGGCCGACGCCGGACATATGCTGAGTGACTCCATTTCGCTCGCAATCGCCCTAATCGCTTTCAAATTGGCTGAAAGAGTAGCAAATCATAGTAAAACCTTTGGGTACAAGCGATTTGAAATCCTCGCCGCAACAATCAATGGCATTACGCTGATTGGTATAGCACTTTACATTTTTTATGAAGCCATTGGCAGGTTCGCTAATCCGCCTGAAGTCGCCACGACAGGTATGCTCATCATCAGTGTATTTGGCTTATTGATAAACATTCTGGTCGCTTGGATCCTGTTCCGCGGCGGAGATACACATGATAACTTGAATATGCGCGGGGCGTATCTGCACGTGTTAAGTGACATGCTAGGTTCTATTGGCGCGATTGCGGCCGCTCTACTCATAATGTTCTTTGGCTGGGGCTGGGCTGACCCCGCGGCCAGCGTCATCGTTGCAGCTCTCGTCCTGCGGAGTGGATATTTCGTAACTAAATCTTCTCTGCATGTGCTGATGGAAGGTGCCCCGCAGACTGTAAAGATTGAAGATATCATTCAAACCATCAAAAAAAACAAAGATGTTCAGGGTGTCCATGATCTACACGTCTGGACTATTACAAGTGGATTGAACGCCTTGTCTTGCCACATAGTAGTTGGCAATCATCTCACGCTTGTCGAAAGTGAACGCATATTGCATAGCATCGAACATGACCTTGAGCAACAAGGCATCAACCATGTGACGATTCAGATGGAAACAGATGCTCATAAGCACCATGATTCTATTCTCTGCACAGTGAAAAGTGAACCGTCTCATCATCATTAAGCTTAAAGATTGAAAGAATGCTGATAATTTTTGAGGCAAATCATCTTGGACTAGAAGTCTCATAAAACTAATTAGAAGAGAAATTGTCCTATTTAATCTGACAATTTCTCTTCTTTTTGCTCAATCAAGATTTAAAGGTCTGAGTAAAGAAATGAAGTAAAAAACATCATACGAGTGCAAGTTCGTAATCAGATGTTAGGAATGGAGGATCTTTTCTTAATATAGAGGTAGAGTCAGAAAAATGCAGATTTACAACGTTAAAGACAATCCAGTATAAAAGCCCAATTTCTCAAAGTTAATTATGAAATTTAGGTTTTTTCGATGTACTAGAAAAAAGTATCTTGGAAATTTTTTTTTTTTTAAAAAAATTCAACTAAACTACCTATTACTTCAATATTTGTTTCCGAAATTCTTTTGATGTCATGCCCTCTTGTCCTTTAAATTTTGTAGAAAAATTTGAGCTATCATTGTATCTCACTGCTAATCCGATTGTTGTAATTGAATAAGTATGCTTTTTTAGTAATTCTTTGGATTTATTGACTCTAACTTGATACAAATAACGTAAGGGAGTACTCCCTATTATATAAATTCCTATAAATTCCTTCATGAATAAACTTATTTATAAGAAATTACAAAACCTTTCCGTTATATATATTCATTATAGTACTTCTTACTAAAATAATCCCGACAAAAGAGTTACCAAGGGGTAGAGGTGTCAACTTCCATAATGATTTATATTCTCGAATAAGCAGCACTATTTGTAACAATATGTATAAAACAAACGAATATTTTCATACTTAAACATGATAGATTGACAGAGAAAATTTAATTTAGAGGTACTACCTGTGTAGGTATAAAAGGAGAAGATGAATTTATGCCACTGAACGAAGAAGTACTACAAGATAAAAGCCCTGATAGTAGCCTTGCTCTAATGCGTGAGGGGTATCTATTTATACAAAACAGGTTTGACCGTTATCAGTCCAATCTATTTGAAGCTCGCTTGCTGGGACAGAACGTTATTTGCATGAGTGGGAAAGAGGCGGTTAGGGTGTTTTACGATCCAGAACGGTTCCAACGAACCGGTGCTGCACCAAAACGGGTACAAAAAACGTTATTTGGCATGAACGCAGTCCAAGGAATGGATGGAGAAGTGCATATTCATCGGAAGCTGCTTTTTATGTCCTTGATGACCCCGCCGCACCAAAAACGGTTAGCGGCACTTGTGATGGAACAGTGGCAGGTAACTTTCAACAAATGGGAAAGCTCCGAGAAAGTTGTACTATTTGATGAAGCAACTGAAATTTTATTCCGTGTAGCATGCCATTGGTCTGGAGTTCCATTACAGGAAACTGAGGTTAAAGAACGGGCAAATGACTTCTCTGCAATGGTCGATGCCTTCGGAGCTGTTGGACCGCGTCACTGGAAAGGAAGAAGTGCAAGAACACGAGCAGAAGAGTGGATTAGACAGGCCATAGAAGACGTACGAGCTGGCAAGGTGATGACCGAGGAAGGTTCAGCCCTTCATGCTATGGCTTTTCACAAGGATCTCAATGGGAATCAATTGGATACCCAGATAGCTGCAGTTGAACTCATTAACGTGTTAAGGCCAATTGTTGCGATTGCAACCTTTATTACCTTTTCAGCTTTGGCACTGCATGAGTATCCAGAGCATAAAAAGAAACTGCAGTCCGGTGACAGTGATGATTTTGAAAGATTCGCACAAGAGGTTCGACGCTTCTACCCGTTTGGCCCTTTCGTTGGTGCAAGAGTACGAAAGGGTTTTCTCTGGAATCAATGTGAATTCAAAGAGGGGATGCTTGTACTGTTGGATATGTATGGTACAAATCACGACCCCATGCTTTGGGAATATTCAAATGAATTCCGGCCGGATCGGTTTAAGGAGTGGAAGGGAAGCTTATTTGATTTCATTCCCCAAGGTGGGGGTGACCCTGCCAAGGGACACCGTTGCCCAGGCGAGGGTATTACCGTCGAAGTTATGAAAGCGACTCTGGAATTCCTTACCATAAAAATTGAGTTTGATGTCCCCAATCAGGATTTAAGCTACAGTCTAGTAAAAATGCCTACATTGCCTGTAAGCGGATTTGAAATGAGGAATATTAGATGGAAATGATAATTCAAAAAAATAGCCTATAAATTTCACTTGCTTCTTTTTTTATAATCTTATTTTTAATTATTTGGTTTAAACCATTTGAAATCATCCGTATGATGACTTGGCTTAAGAATGTTACTTAACAAGTGGTGAGCGTTTGGGCGACTGCACTAGAGCGACTAGAAGTTCATGAAGTCGCTCTACGTGTCGCTTCGTCCTAAAAAAGCCGATAATCACAGGCTGTATCCTTTCGGACCGCCTATAGATTCCTGTCTTTTTCTTCACGGACGAACGAGTCGGAAATCCAAGAGCATGCAAATCGGAGGGTAGCCACCAGCTGGCTACCCTTTCTTGTCGTTATTTTTTGCTTTTGGCCACCGGAGCGTACACATCCACAGCCTGTCTAAGGACCAAATACGGACAGATTCCACGGCTTCGCCCTATCCCTATTTCGTCCCAAGACAGGAGAGTCCAGTTCAAGGGGCGAAAAACTTTTTATACCGGCTGCGCTAAAAACTTTTGCGCTGAGACCCTTGACCGGTCCTCTATGTGATGTATCCGTCCTCCTTACCAAAAGGCAAAAAATAATCCCTTTTGGGACCACTTCCGCCCGGCGGACCAAAATTGAAAGGGAGCGATACACATGCAATTAGAAAAAATCATTGAAATCACACGAATCAAACAGGAAATCAAAGAGGTCGAGGAGACGTACAAAGACATCTTACCGGAGAGAATTAAAGGCTCTACAGACGCACTCGATTTTGCACAGGCACTCATAGGAGATGATGACCGTGAGGTGTTCCTCGTCATGTGTCTCAACATCAAGAACGAGATTACAGTCGTCCACCGCTGTCACATAGGCGCATTAGGAGCTAGCATCGTGCATCCACGAGAAGTCTTCAAGTCAGCTATCATGAGTAACGCCCACAGCATCATCGTCGCCCACAACCATCCATCCGGTAACTGCCAGCATTCTCCGGAAGACGTCAAAGTCAGCGAACGGTTGATAAAGGTCGGTGAAATATTAAATATCGAAGTTCTCGACTCGTTGATAGTAAGCCATCAAGACGCTGTTTCTTTAAAAGAACTCAGAGTCATCTGAAAAAGCCCTCCTCTGAGGGCTTCTCAGAGGAGTTTAGATGTACACTTCACCATAAAACAAAAAGTAAAGACCTCAGAATGCGAATCTCAGCATAGAAGATTCACATTCTGAGGTAAATACGATCGAATTTCTAAAGTTCAAGGTAGACGAAGCATCTAGAACGAGGGTGCCTCTACATAGATGCTTCGCCTTGATCGTCTAAGAGCATGGACTGGATTTTTCGGGTCCATGCTAGCCTTCCGTCTAACTCCCCTCTTAATCCAACTAAAAAACTTGAACCCCAATTTTAAAGTCAAATCGATTCTGTAAAACTTTTTCGTCACTTAAAGATACAGGATAGCTTGCTTTTCCATAAAATCTTGATTGATAAATTCAATTAAGCATTTCAAAATGAGGGTCAGTTCTTGATATCTCCGTAAAACACTTTGGGCGACTGCACTAGAGCGCCTAAAACTTCATGAAGTCGCTCTACGTGTCGCTTCGTCCTAAAAAAGCCGATAATCACAGGCTGTATCTTAAAGGACAGCCTGTAGATTCCTGTCTTTTTCTTCACGGACGAACGAGTCGGAAACACAAGAGCATGCAAATCGGAGGGTAGCCAACAGCTGGCTACCCTTTCTTGTCGTTATTTTTTGCTTTTGGGACTACTTCCGCCCGGCGGACCAAAATTGAAAGAGAGCGATACACATGCATTTTGAAAAAATCATTGAAATTACACGGATTAAACAGGAAATCAAAGAAATCGAAGAGTCGTATAAGAGTTACCTACCGGAGAAGATAACGGAACCCATAGATGCCATCAAATTTGTTCAGGCACTCATAGGAGATGAAGACCGTGAGGTGTTCCTGGTCATTTGTTTAAATGAAAAGAACCAAATCATTACGGTGCATCGCTGTCATACAGGGTCTTTAGGTGCCAGCATCGTCCATCCTCGGGAAGTTTTCAAGACAGCAATCATGAACAATTCTCACAGCATCATCGTTGCCCATAACCATCCTTCAGGTCACTGTCAATGTTCACCGGAAGACGTTACTGTGAGTGAGAAATTGATTGAGATAGGACAAATCTTAAATATCGAGGTCTTGGATTCTTTGATTGTTAGCCATAAAAACGGAGTCTCATTGAAAAAACAGATGTACATCTGATAAACCCTCTCCGAAGGGTTTTCACTTCTTCAAATTCAATTTCAGTTAGCCAAATACTTAGAGCTCATTCCTATAAAAACCACCATTCGAAAGACTGGAAATGATATTCTAAAGAGAAGAGTAGATACAGCGAAGAGCATCAACCGAATAGATATATGAAAGGGGCCCTATACATTGTCATTATTTACAGAAAGCCATCACGTATCGTATAACGAAACACTGCAAAAACTTAGCTCTTATCAACAGAGGAGCCATGAATACCAGACGTTAATCTATGTCCTTACTGGTAATGACGAACTTGTCAAAAAAGCGCTTCCTTACTTAAACGATGGTGGGTTCAGTTCAGATAGATGCTTTAAAGAACAGGATTTCTCAAGGGGCACGGCAAGTCTATTGAAGCTTGCAGTCCATCTATATAATGCGAATGAAGACTGTACACCACTTGAACTAGTAGAAAATCTTGATTCAGACTCTTTCCAACTGGCGATGAATGCTGTGTATCTAAGAAAGTATGGATTGAATTAAAAAATATAAATTTAATAAAAGCGAGGACATAGGTATAAAACTTAGCCTCATTAGCTAAATAAGAAAAAGTAAAACCGCGTAGAATCAAGATTCTAAAAATTTGATTTTACGCGGTTTAATCATTTTATTTCGTTTGTCCCAGCCTCTTTTAATCTACCTGACCTATAAAATTAAAAGTCTCGACTTAATGACTCTTTTCGAAATCTACTTTTTCAATGTTCAAATCCCTAACTGATTATGAAGGAAACCACACTCATTTTTAGTCATGAGTGTTCAGATCCTATCAGAAGAGGAGTCTCTCACTAATAGTTCATTCTTTTTCGTCGATTTCTAACTGTCCTGTCTCTTGGTTGTAGAAGCGATATAGGTTTCTATTTATAAGAATGTCTGAATAGAAAAACCCCTGATCTGCCGTATCTACTTTTCTTCACTAGAAGGGCCATCATAGAAGATATATTCCTAAAAACAGATATTTACTATTTCACAGAAGGACTGTTCACTCCTCCTATCAGGTCTATTTACATAAAGAAACTCTAGAATTAAGGTGCAACAAAGCTAATCTCCTATTTAGTTGATGTATAATCAGTCTACCTATTTCAACCCAAGATGTTCCCTTAGTGTTTTTCCCTCGTACTGTTTTCTGAAAATCTCTCTTTTCTGCATTTCGGGAACAACTAATTCAACGAAGTCCTCTAAGCTCTCAGGTAGCGTAGGAGGCATGAGATTAAATCCATCTGCCACGCCTTTGTCTAGCCACATCTCCATCTGATCAACAATCTCTTCAGGTGTTCCGATTAAGGTGAAGTGCCCTCCACCTGCACTAAGAAATCCTAATAATTCCTTCACCGTAGGATTAGTATCATGAATAATTTCAAGTATTGTCTCATACCGACCTACGGGACCATTAAATTGTTCTAAAGGTGGTAGTGGAGGCACTTTTAAATCGATTTCCCAGTCCGTACAATCCATCTGGAGAAAATAGCTCAGTTGTTTTAACGCTGTCTCTAGAGGCAACATTTCATCTAATGCTTGCTTTTTAGCCAGAGCTTCTTCACGGGTCTTTCCTACATATGTAACAAGCCCTGGAAAAACTTTAATTTGCCGATTGCACTCTCCATTTTGCTTGATGGCCTCATCTAACTTTCGACGATATTTCATAGCCTGACTTATATTCCAAGATACTGAATAGACTGCCTCCGCATGTTTGGCAGCTAGTTGAATACCTTGCTTTGAGGCCCCTGCTTGCATGGACACCGGTTTTCCTTGAGGACTCTTTGGTGTCGTTGATGGACCCCTCACATTAAAAAATTCTCCTTTGTGATTGATAGGGCAAATATTATCAGGGTTGATTACCTGACGTCGCACTCGATCAGCGAGAACCTCTTTTTTATCCCAAGACAAGAAGAGTTTATGCATCAATTCTGCGAATTCATCTGCCTTCTTATATCTCTCTTCGTGGGATAGAAGACTCTCCATACTGTGATTCCATGCTTCTTCATCTCTCATAGATGTCACTAGGTTCCAACCTACTCTTCCATTTGTAATATGTTCTAGGCTCAACAACTGTCTTGAAGCTGTAAAAGGATTTGAAAAAGTACTTGAGATGGTTGAGACGAGTCCTACATATTTTGTCACCTGAGAAATAGCTGTCAAATTGATTAATGGGTCGAACCAAAATGCCGGTATTTCATTTGGTTCTTGTGCCAGGAAAGATTGACTGTCTGCGAAGAAGACAGCGTCAAAGCACCCTTTTTCAGCTAACTGCGCCAAGGATTGATAATATTCTATCTCCCCTACCCGGTTGACACTTGAGTTCGGCATCAACCACGCAGCCTGATGATGTCCACACCCATAAACCAAAACCCCTATATTAAGTTGATTCTTTTGAATAACCGTCATTACTCTTCCCCCTAAGACTAGACCAATATTATTATGCCTTCCTATCTTACATATGGAGGTAATACTACATTTAGTTCATCGTTAGTCCACCATCTACTGTGAAATTTTGCCCTGTGATACCTTCTGCCTCTTTAGATGAGAGATAAACGACCAAATGGGCCACCTGTTCCGGAGTTGTCACTTTTCTCAAGGGTGTAGAATTAGCAATCAGTTCAAAGACCTCTTGAGACGTTACTGAACTGGCATCAGTCACCTTCAACAAACCACCTGATACGACATTTGCTTTAATTCCGTATTGTCCCAGTTCAGAAGCTATATTGCGTGTAAAACCTATAAGTCCTGCTTTTGCAGTTGTATACTCGTGGTAGGGGACTACTGGATTTTGGTAGAGATTCGTACCAATACTGATGATACTTCCATTTTGTCTCTCCATGAATTGGGGTAAGACACTTTGAGTCACATTGAAGGCCGCTTTTAATGTTCCGTCCAGCTGTTTTTGATAATCTTTCCATGAAAGATCTATAAAAGACTTTTGTTGTATCGGATCGAATTTGAAATCTACCAATGCATTATTGACCACCACATCAATTTGACCAAAATAGTCGGTCGCCACTTTCACCATCTCATCCACTTCTTGGCGATTTGTCACATCAGCATATAGAGCTATAGCATTTTGTTCACCGAGCTCCGAAGCAAGTCCTTCTGCCTTCTCTTTACTTTTGTAATAGTTAATCACTACATTAAACCCTTTTTCAACTAAAGCTTTTGCTATCGTAGCACCAAGACCCTTGCTACTTCCTGTCACCAAAACTGTTCTTTTCATGTCACCACTCCTATACTTTTAGTTGCAATCGCAAGGACAAATAAAAAAGTGAAAGATAGTATCCCTGCACTCCCTTTAGTCTTTCCAATAAATCTAACTCTTCCGTACCAACTTCAGATGAATATCATTCTGAATAGTACTATCAAATTTGCAACGACCTGATTTGTAATGCATTGTACAATTGGCGCTCTTTCACGAACAGAGAGTTGCATTAGTATCCCTCCGCACTCGGTTGCTTCTTTGAACTCTTGTACAATGACCCATGCCTATTACCCCTTTCTTGAACGCAAAAAACCGCCTCCTGAAGATAGGAGGCGGCGAAAGACCTGTTAAATAGAAAGTATAAAGGGTTCGCACACTTCCCTCCGCTGGTATGACCCAGATCAGGTTCAAAGGGTCCGGACTATTGTCCGTCTCAGCCAATTCGGCTCCCCTAGTGTATTTAGGTATTTTGTTTTCACGACCACTATAACAAATACTAATTTTTATGTAAAGCCTGGTATCTACTGTCTACAGAGGTTGTGCAGGAAGTAACCCTTGTCTTACGAGGGTTTCGTACTAGATGTTTTAATTATAAGATTATAAGATACCTATTAACTTGTATGATATTTTAAATGAGCTCTGATTTATAGGAATTGCTCTTCTTATTTTTCCCCTCCCTAAAACCACACCGGGCTGTTTTTTTATCCTTGAATTAGAGTGTGATAAAAATATTGACTATAATATCAAATGGCCACTATTTATTTTTGATAGAGAAAAAGAAAGATCTTAGAATTAAACATAATTAAAAACGTTCATAAAAGTAGACTTTTACGGACGGCCTGAAACAGCTAAAAACAATCTACAATCGAGTTCCCAGGGAAGATTTCAATGAACGAGTATACTTCTTTCTGAATTCTTCCCTGGGAGCAATTTCTTTCTCTTTCCGAAACTTCTAGCCTCCTAATTCGTAAAGAAGAATCAAGAGGTGATTTCGTATGAAGAAAAACTGGATACTATCTCTAGTAGTGACTTTGACACTTATCGGTCTGTTTCCTTTGCAAGCATTAGCCATCGACTTTGAAATTGAAACGGTGCGGATCGATGCACAGCTGAATGAAGACGGTTCTGCTTCTGTTACAGAGCGCTTCACGTATGCGTTCGAAGAAGATTTCAACGGCATTACGAGAAGCTTGATCGAAAAAGAAGGGACTGCAATTGAAGAATTTCAAGCGTTTGAAAATGGGAAAGCACTCCGAACGGAATTTGTAGACGGGATGTACCGCGTCTACCGCGCTGGTGATGACGGCGACACCGTGACAATCGATTTAAGTTATACAATTACAGATGTTGTAGAAAAGTTTGAAGATGGGGCTCAGTTCTACTATGCCTTCTTTGACGAAAGCAATGAGAGCGCCTATCAAGATCTGACGATTTCCGTGACGCCACCGGGGCCATCTACCAACACAGAAGCACTGGGATATGAAGAAGCATTTGGTTCTCAGACGGTTACCGAAGACGGGACTGCATTGTATGAGATCGGTTTAGTTGATGAAGGGGAAAATGGCGATGTCCGTGCAATTTTTGATGCAGAGCTATTCCCTGTCCTCTCGACTTTAAATGGTACGGTCCGAGATGACATGGCAGAAAACATTCGCATGCAAGAGCAAGCCGCGGTGTTCTCAGAGAACCAACAAACGGCAAGTACGATTGCAAAACCAGCTGTCACGGGAGGAGGAACACTTCTACTGCTGTCGGTGCTAGTCCTTTGGTTGCGTGCAGCACGACGTAAAAAATCGGTCCAAAGTGATGCTTCAGGTTTCACTGTGCCCGCAGAGACGATGAGTATTCCGGCAACCTTATATTTCACTCACTCAGCTTTCTTATCACCGCACGTGACCGTGGCTGCCATTCTAGACATGTTACGAAAAGGAAACTTACGTCAAGTATCTGAAGACCAATTTGAGCTGGTAGACCGGAAGACGCAGTATGCGCATGAAGAGACCTTGCTCAAGCTCCTCGTCGACCGTATCGGTAATGGTACAGAGTTCACACTGACTCAAGTTAAAGAGTTTACACAGAAGACCATCTACCACGCCGAATACAATGAAGCCATCGCTAAATGGAACAAGGGTGTCCGAGCTGAAGTGCTTTCTCACCACTTTTACGAGAAGCACCCTACTCTTCGCTGGATTGCTGGTATCTCATCTGCGGCATTTGTTGGACTGGCCGTCTATACAGCGATCTACGATTTGTTGCCTTGGACGTTCGGATCCGTGATGCTAGCAATGGGCACGTTGTTATTAGCCATCTTCTACTCTCCTCTCACTCGAGAAGGACACGAGATTCGCTCCCAGTGGCGAACCTTGAAAAAAGAGTTTCCTACGGTAACAGAAGAACAGTGGAAATCCTTAACGGAAGACGAGCGAAAACGCGCCTATGCTTATTTACTCGGTAGTGATTCCAAAACAGCTACTAAACAAGCTACTACTTTCCATGCCGCGACATCTTCATCAGATGATAGCAGTTTTGTAATGAATCCTGTCTTTCTCACCACCATTTTTGTAGCCGCAAATACATCAACTAGCGCCAGCGCTAGTGGAGGAGCAACTTCTGGCGGTGGTGCAGGAGTTGGTGGCGGTGGAGGCGGATCAGGCGCCTTTTAAATTTCAGACCAGATAGTCCTCGCTATACGGCGAGGGCTATTTTCATTCTCGACGACAGCACAAATTTTGGTATACTTGACATACTTCCTACATACAAAACGGAAACGAGTGATGTCTAATGAAACTCTCTCTAAAATTTTGGATTATTTTTATAACCACTCTAACCATGGTCATCACACTTACGGTCATTTTTGTTACAGAACACTACGTCAGCAGAGAAACACTGACAGAGGCCGTTCTAGAACTGAATTACTCCAACGCACGAAAATTGAGCGCTTTAACTAACGATAGTTTTATCATGATGCAAGATACCTTACATGCGCACCACGATAAAATTTTAGAAAACTGGGATGATCCTCAAATGCTTAAGGAGATCGTTCAAGATGTTCATGACTCAAACTTCAACTTCAACTCTGTCACTATTATCAATGCAGATGGGACAGGGCGTGCCAATCATCCCGAATTGAATTTGATCGGCAAGTTTGTAAATTCTGATGGCGTAAAAACGGGCATCGAACTTCAAGAAGATTTTATTTCTGAACCCTACATAGGAACCAATGATAAATTGATGCTCATCGTATCCACAGCCCTTTATCAAGATGGCAAATATTACGGAATGCTCAATGGCCTCGTGTGGTTACAAGAACGGAACTTTTTGACACGACTCCTTGAACAAACTTACGGCAGCGATGTAGAACAGGCTGCTGTTTATGACAGAAATGGCAATTACATCTACCATAGAAACTCTGCGTGGATTGGAACAAAAGCGCATGAAAACCAAGCTACTCGCGACTTAGCTAAAGGACTCTCAGGAAAAGGCATTATAGAGGATCGTTCGGGGGAGACTTTCTATGCGGGATACACAAAAGTACCCGAAAGTGGCTGGGGTATAATTTCAATGACTCCTGAAGAATTAGCACTTGCTCCTGCTTCTCTTTCCGCAAACCGCGCTTTACTTATTGGGTTACCATTCATTATAGGTACCTTTTTATTGTTAATTGGATTAATCTTGTTCATCACAAGACCCTTAAATCGTCTCTCGGCAGTTGATTATTCGAAGCCTATAGGAGAAATCATTGTAGAGGCTAAGTCCATCCAGTCTCCCTATAGAGAGGCAGAAAATATTAAACAAATGATCCTGTCTTTTGCTCAGAATCAGCAACATCTTGTAACGGAACTTGAAACATTGGCTGTTACTGACCCCATGACTGGCCTTGCTAATCGTCGGCAATTTAATCATATGGTGACAATGATTAAAGAAAACAATGCAATCTTTGGTTTCATCATCCTTGATATCGATCGCTTCAAATCAATCAATGATACATATGGCCATCTGATTGGCGATCAAGTGATCATCAAGCTAGCGGACATTCTAAAGTCCTTAGCTCCAACTGCCAGTTTACCTGTAAGACTTGGCGGAGAAGAATTTGGTTTTGTGCTTCAAGATACTTCTATGGAGGGTGTTTATGCGCTAGCAGAGCGGATTCGAAGAGAAGTGGAACATGCAGACTTCCCTGTACCGCAAGCCGTCACGGTATCTATTGGGGCAGGGTATCTCGATTGCGACCGTTGTGACTTGAATACCTTCTTCAATGCTGTAGATGAGCAACTCTATAAAGCAAAAGAAGGCGGAAGAAATCGGGTGGAGACGGTCTCTTTCATAAATGGGGTTCGCCAAGACTCCAAATAGCAACAGCCCTCAGACTCTAGTAGTCGAGGGCTGTTTTGTAGTTGGACACCATCACTCTTCGCTGGATGGTTTTTAGCTATCTCTCTTGATCCTTGTCTTTAAAATTATCGGCGAAGTTCTTTAAGAATTCGACATTCAACTCAATATTGTTCTCATAGGCATATTTGATCCCGTAGCCAAGCGCTAGCGTCATAGAAGCAGCAACTCCGCCTCCAATAGCAGCGCCTGCGCCAGGCACTACTTTGACAGCTTGACGGAAGATACTCTTGCCGATATTCCCCGTGAATGTGGCGATTGCTAACTCACGTGCTCGCTGTTTCGAAATAGGTTTATCGTAAAGAGTCGCAAGTCTCACCATCATCCCTACCTGAAGCCCTGTAAGAGGCACGATATCGGCTCCTGGTAGAGGAACCGCTCCAACCACTCCTGCCGAAGCTGATGTGGCGAGGATCCATCGGTTAGCGACCGCGGATTTTGCTTTTAATTCTTTGGCGAAGAGTAGGTCCTTTTTTTTCGTCTGTAAAATATCTAAGATGGCATCGCGAAGCTGCTGCATGTTCTCTCCTGTACGAGACGAGATTGGAATCACTTTGAACTCGTTTCCTGTATTCGTCTTGATATAGTGAACAAGTCCTGGAATGTCATCTGCAGCATCGATTTTATTTAAAACGAGCAGGATTTCTTTATTCGTTTTTCTTACTTCTCGAAGCGACTTCTTCTCACCTTCTGATAAGACCGTTCCTGCTGCGTTCAAAAAGAACAGAATGACGTCCGCTTCTTTATAGTATTTCAGTGTCTCCGCAGAGTTCTCCCGGTTGATGTCATCTAAGCCTGGTGTATCTACAAAGGCAATCTTCTCTTTGTAGACATACTTTTTGATAGCGGTCGTCTCGCCTGGTTGCGCTCCGACAGACGCTACGTCTTCTCCCATAATCTGATTCACCGTAGAAGATTTCCCTGCATTGACGTCCCCGATCAAGACGAAGAGGATTTCGCTATCCAGCTGCTCTTGAACGTCTCGTAACTCTTTATCATACAGGTCATTGAATTCTTGTTCGTTAAACTTCATCATCCTACCCCTTCCTCTAGTCCACTTCGTAATCCAGTGGATGTTCTTACTTGTTTTACGTAGAGCAGAGGAAAAGGTTCCCTGATAGTGCTTTACTGTACTTTTTGTAGCAGCTCTGTTGAGTTGAAATGATACTTTACTCTCTTTTCGCCTTCTAAAAGAGTTGTCTCGATGAACACGTCTCCTCTAGGAACATCTAAATTATACGTAAACACCGAATCTGGAAAAGGATCTCTTCGGATTTCTGACTGAAGTATGGCGCTTTGGAAGGCACCGTCTTCGAATCGTATCACTTGGACGCCTTCGTCATCTAGTAGCCATTCCTCTGTACCATCTCCATCTAAATCAAATTGACTGGCACTTCCCACTTCTGGACTGGTTCCAACAAAATGAATCCTTTCATCCATAAACAAAGCGCCTATGAGGCCGTATCCTTCCGCCTGGAGCATATATGCCGTTTCCCCCGTATCTTGCACCATAAAGGGTTGAACATCGAGAGACCCTACTTCAGGAACCGACAAGCGCGTTAAGTAATACGATTTCTCATCAGTTGCAAAGACAACGTCAAACTCCCCATCTTGAAATGCAGCAATCGAGACGGTCCCCTCTTCACCTACAGATGCCTGTTGTTCAATAAGATCCGGATGAAAAGAAATCTCTTGAACCGTCGGAATTTCCTCGTAATTTAAAGTGACCGTTTCTGGAAATGTGAAAGGTGTGTACTCGGGATATTCTCCGTAGAAATCTTCCGATACGGTCATCTGTATCCCGTCTCCTCGATCAACTGTATAAGTCTTGAGAACTTCATTCGATGCGTCTTTGTAGGCAAATGCTGCGACAAGGAACGTGACAGGTTCCCCTTGGCTTTCTGTTACGGAAATCAAACGAAAGGTGTCCAAATCGATGGTTTGGTACTTCTCAAACACTTCTTTTGGGGAAGCGACAAGGTCTGTTGTAGAGACAGCCTCAAAGCTTGCGTAATCCTCGTTTTCGATAGATTTTAAATAGGTGATAAACGCGTTTTCAACTTGTGGATCTTCAATCGCGTTTGAAATGGCTTCGTAATTAAAAGCAGCGACTTCAGGTTGGACAGGTTGGGTTTCTGTATTCCATAAGATAAATGCGAAGAGTGCAATTGCGAAAGTCACCACGCTAGGAATCAGAACTTTCGATAGGCTTCGCTTTTCTTTATTTGGTTTATAGTGTGGACGAATCATTTGATGAAGGACCTCTTCAGTCAACCAAGGTTCCTCACCAATCGCTTTTTCAATACTCGTTTTGATAGAAGAATCGCGCATCGTATCCACCCCTTTCCAAGTTCAGCTTCAGTTGCTTGCGTCCACGTTGCATCCTAGTCTTCACTGTATTTTCGGAAACGTTCAATAACTCTGCGATTTCTCGCATAGAAAGTTCTTTATAGTAATAGAATACGAGCACTTCGCGGTACTTGATTGGTAGTGCCAGCACTTGGTTGCCTAGTATGGCATTGTCTTCTGATAGTTCACGCGATGGTCTGCCGCTGGAAGCTCCTTGAAACGGCTCCATCAGAATCGTTTTGCGGTAGTGCCAGCTTCTCAAATAGTCTTTGCACCGGTTCATAACCATTCGGTACAAGTAGGTCTTATAGTGGCTATCGCCTCGAAAATCAGTTTGTTTTACAAAGGCTTTTAAGAAGACGTCTTGAACAAGATCTTCTGCGGTCTGTCTGTTCTTGACATACGTATAAGCAAGCCGAAGCAACTCTTCTCCGTGCTGCCGAATGGTTTGTTCTAAATCCGTTTGGGTGTTCAAAGCTTCACCTCTTTTTTCACTTGTTTCTGATTAGACGATACATGTCTCACTCTCGGTTCAAAAATTACATTGTGACTTTCGATTTCCTACCGTATACTCTAATTACAAGTATTTACATATATAAGTATACTAGATGGGGGAATGAACATGGCAAAACAATTGATGAAAGAATATGTGGTCGCGCTTAGTGCTTTAGGAATCGGCTGTCTTTTCCTCCTGATTGGAATGAATGGAGGTACGATTGCGAGTATCACCAGTCGGCCAATGAACTCTAGCTCTTGGGAAACTTCTTTTGCGGCTATTAACGCGTGGACGTATATTCCAATCGGATTAGGAATTACGTTTTTACTTGCTGCCTTGTTTGCATTTACGATTAAGTATTATGTTCAGCAGGTGAAGAACGTCTAGTTCAATACACATTATTAAATCATTGTTTACGATTTGATTATCGAAATGATGAGTGAAACAAACTTAAGAAACGAAAGTAGTTGGAAGAGCTATGAAATTAGTACGAAGATTTGCTGTACTGAGCAGCATCTTACTACTATCAAGTATGGTAGTCATGATGATTCAAATGAATTTTGGAGAAGAAGAGTATCCTAGCGGAATGATTGAGAATCAAAGTGGCTTGCTTCCCACAGAATCTTTTGATGAAGGAATTCAAATTGGCATGCCCGCACCTGACTTTGTCCTCGAAACTCTAGATGGTGAATTAGTTCGACTATCTGATTATCGAGGTAAAAAGGTATTTCTCAACTTTTGGGCATCTTGGTGTGGACCTTGCCAAGACGAAGCACCTGAAATGCAAAAGTTTTACGAGACATCTCCCGATGATTCAAACAACGAAATTCTTGCAGTCAATATGACGACCAAGGAATCGTCAAGAGACGACGTTATTGCTTTTTCGCAGAAGCATGGCCTGACTTTCCCAATATTGATTGATCCCAATGGAGAAGTCGAAAAGCTCTATCAAGTTATTGCCTATCCGACTTCTTACATAGTAAATGCTGAAGGCATTATCACTTATGCATTTAAGGGTCCAATTAGCGATTCAAAGGAACTTGAGAACTTGTTGACTGAGTATTGAAATACCAAGTTGCTCAGTATAAAAAGAGCAGCCCTGAACATTATTAGTTCGGGGCTGCTTGTTTTATACAGTGTCCTTTTTCATCACTTCTCGCAACACCCTCGCCACTCCGATTGCCATCAGTCCATTCAAAAGACCAAAGATAGAAGCCACAATGTAATAAATCGCACTTGGATCAAAAGAAACGAAAGACATGATCAGAAATATAAAAGAACCGATAGCTACCAGTGCTCCAAAAATTTCGAGGATAATAGAGAATTTCATAGCAATCATCCTTTCTTGGGTATGTCCCTAGGAATCTAGTTACTTTAGTAGACTATGGCTCGTGTCATTAAGTTTCAGTTATTCGTGCGAGGAATCACAACAAATTTACTAATCATTACGAGAACTAGTGAAATAAAGCATACTTGCACTACCGCCTCGTTAATAGCTAGGGATTGAGCCGATGTGAACATGTTTAAAATATAGGCTCCTAAAAATAGCGCGTAAAAAAATGTTGTCAAAACATAGCCCAGACGAGTTCTGCTATTTGATTCGTACGTGCTTTTGATTTTTTGAGTGATAGTTAAAGTTCTACGCACTTGGATGACAAGGCCCACAAGTAGAATAAGCGCGATGATGCCCACTATTCCATATTCCATTCAAAATTCCCCCCTATCAATTTTCTAGTAATCAATGAATAGCAAGGTAGATCGACAACAGTATAGATGCTACCCATGCAACTGATAACGAAGTAAATAATGCTCCCCATATCATTGTGTCTTTACCTGCAATTAGATTTTTAAGAAGTTGAATAAAAACTTTCGCTAGTAAATATGTGCTCACTAGTGGTAAGAAATAGTAATACAGAATAAGATTTGCCACCTTAACTTCCACCTTTCAAGCTCTGTTCGAGTTCAGAGAACTGCCTCTCATGATGGCGGAAATGCATATCCACAAGTGCATACCATTCCGAAGCATTCAGCCATCCAAATCCATCATGTTTTACGCGATTTGTTGCGGGAATGGATACTACCTTCTTTTCCACTTCATCCATTCGCACAGTTAAGTTAACCAGTTCTGCTTCAAGTTCTGCACGAAGCAAACTATTGTTAGGCGGTTGATTCATATCCGGAGGCAGCGTAATTTTGATTGTCGGAAATTCTCCACGCTCAAACAGCTCGGCACCAAATGCAGTTTTAGAGTCCGCACTATCTCCTGTTGCTTCTTGGCAGGCTTCTGCAGCATCGAGATATTCATGGGCGACGGCCAAACAATGATCCGTCACTTGGCAGATCGACCAAGCTTCTGCAGAAGGTTTGAAATGAATGGCTTCTTCTGTATAGTTACGTAGACGTTGCAACAATTCATATCTAGGGTTCATAGAGTTCATTCCTTAATTCACATCTCCCAGATAGACTGGATGATGAGTGACATTCTGAATTGGTTGAATCAAAGCTTTAGGATATAGTCTATAATCGGCGATATGTTGGATCGGAAGCCATTCCGTTCCTATTTGATCCGTATCCGGCTGGCTTGGCTCTCCATTCACATGTTCTTCACTAATTGTACAAAGAAAATAAAATTCAATCTGATGGATGTCACGATCAAATTCTGCAAATTCATGATGTTGCCCTATGTACTCGCGAATACAGATTAACTCGTGCACATCGACAGCTGCATCAAGTTCTTCTAGACATTCTCTTCGAACGGCTTCTTCAAGAGTCTCAAACTTCTCTTGCCCACCGCCAGGAAAAATGTAATAAGCCCCTTGTGCATCCTCTTTTTTGATTACTAGGATATGGTCATCCCGTTTGATGATGGCTTTTGCAGAATTTCTCATGATAGAGTTTTCTCTCTAACTATTTTAGTATTTAAAAGCTCCGCAACTCCTACAGCAATCAAGCCATTAACAAAAACTAAAAAACTCAATATCATAGCAGTACCCTTGCCATCATCATTTGAGAAGAAGCTCATCACAAAATAGAGGACTGCTGCTCCGCAAATCAAAAAGCCACAGATAGCTAGTATTCCGGATAGTTTCATACTAAGCTCTCACTCCCCGTATTTTCCGAAAAACTTCAATGTCTCATCGATGATTGTCTGTTGGTCATTGTCGAGAGTTGCTACATGATAGCTTTCAGGGAGTTCAATTAAATGTTTGTCTTTCGACGTAATGGTGTCTAAAATCATTTGGCTATTGCTAGGCGGTACGACATGATCTTCTGGTGAAACCAAAACCAATGTCGGACAATGGATACTAGACAATCCTGCCTTCACTTCGCTCATAAATGTTAACAACTGCTTAACAGCAGCCACTGGTGTTTTCGGATACGCGAGTTCTACTACTCCAGGCTTTTTAATGTCTGAGCCAATCGCATCTAAAAAGCGAACCTCTTTAGGAAGTTGAGCCACACCTTCCATCGCAGGCACTTCAATGGCAGCATTGATAACAGAAATTGCTTTCAAGTCAGGATGATGTTGCGCCATATACAGAGTTAATGTTCCACCCATAGACAATCCTGTCATGTAAATCGAGTCGCAACGTTCTACAAGCCAAGCATAAGCTTCTTCAATCGTCTCAATCCAATCTTGATATGTAGAGATTTCCATGTCTTCTGGATCTGTCCCATGTCCTTTTAGACGTGGCATCGAAACTGTGTAACCTGCTTCAGCAAAAGCTTCGGCGAGTGGACGCATACTCTGCGTCGTGCCAGTAAATCCGTGAGAAATCAGCACCCCTCTTTTTCCGCCTTCATATGAATAGGCTTCTGCCCCTTGCAACACTTCATAGTTTGTCATATTTACTCCTCCTTTAAATTGTAAGAATATTCATTGTATCTACTTCCTTCATCATACCTTCCAATCAAAACGGTTACAATATATTCCCAAAAAAGACTAGAGGAACCTGATTCCTTTTGGTACGATTAGGAAACTATCTATACCGACTGATTAAGGAGGGGTTACATTGCACATAAGAAAAGCGAGCGTTCAAGATGCAGAAGCCATTGCAAAAGTTCATGTGGATACTTGGCGTACTACATACGAGGGAATAATACCTACTCCGTTTCTGGATAAGCTGTCCTATCAACAGCGTGCAGAGCTATGGGAAAAGAATCTGAGGAAGCCCGAGGACTATGTACTAGTCGCTGTAAATGAAGATTCGAGAGTTATAGGATTTGCGACTAGTGGAAAAAGACCAACAAATCTAGAGAACAACTCCACTGATTTAACTTCTTTATATCTTCTGCAAGAATATCAGGGACAGGGAATCGGAAAGTTGTTGATGCAAGAACTCTTCCGCTACTACAATGAACAAAATTATGATTCTGTTTATGTAGAAGTACTAAAAGACAATTCGACTAAAACGTTTTATGAAGCCTTTGGAGCGAAACATGTCGAGGATATCGAAATAAAGATTGCTGGCAAGCTCCTGTTGGAAAGTATTTATAAGTGGGATCTGAAAAGTGTGGACAACATCAAATTTAAAGGAGTCTATTAATGTCAAAGTACATAATCAGATTTTTTCTAGTCTTGATCACTAGCCTATTTTTAATGTATATATTTTTAGGAATATTTGATGGCGGTGATTACGTAGAGACTTGGATACTAACTTTTAGCAGCATCATTATTTTACTTTTATCATTCATAATTGCACTTTTGTATTATTTAATTGATTTAATCAAAAAAGCATCGTAGATATTAGGAAATATCCATACTCGAAAAACTTTTAATCAAAAACTCCAAGAACTCTCTCATTTCAGGAATGTTCTTGGAGTTCTTATATTCATTCAGTCTTTTCACGTCTACCATACAAAAATAAGCCTATTATCGTTACAAAAGTTACTATAAAAATAAATGCAAATAGTTTTTGCTCCCCAAATACCGTTTCTAATAGATCACTGAATCTCGGAACTCCCAGTAGCGTAGACAAAGGCATTATGATGAGTCCAGTAAGCAAGCCTAAAATGAAATACCATTTTTTATTCAACTAGTTTCTCCTCCTCTTTTTTCTTCCCATAAGTCTTTGAGTCCCATCCCCATTTAAAAAATGCAGCGAAAGCAAAGGTTAAACCAACTCTGATGATTGCTTCTGTTATTGATACATCCGAATTTTTAACGAGTAAAATGCCAACTGCAACTAAGAATCCGGATATGAAAACCATAAATTTATTTCTCTTCAAACTTGTAAGCAAACAAGCACCTCATTCCCTCTACTTGTAAATCATTTATTTCGCCTGCTGTTCATTCAACCGAATCCCTCTTACAATAAAACTTATAAATAGTAGAATGATTAAAACCGCTCCGACCCACAACCATGGACTCCTCAATACATCTTGCACTTTTAAAGGAACGTCTGTCTCGTACGTAGCCAATTTATAGCTTTCATTCACTTTTACAGCAATCGCCTCTGAAATTGGAGAATCTTTAATTTCATAATATGGAGTCCCTTTTGGATAGATATTCGAAGCATCTCCGTAATAGTCTCCCGTATATTCATCTGCTTCCACTTTGACCTCACCAATCCGATCGCCAATCGTAGTTTCAGCCATAGAAGAATCTACTTGTACGACATATAATTTCTGATCATAAATCACGAATTCATATGCCCAGCTTAAAGCTTTTGCCGTAGGAGCTAATAATAAAAGAAGAATAATAGAGAGACTCCCAATTTTCTTGTGCATCCTCATCCCTCATTTCTTTTGAGTGAAATCGACCATGACCGCAATAATAATAAAGAGTACAACAGCAATTAATAAAAATATCATAGTGATCTCTCCCCAATTTAAATTCCATAAAGACTAAACTGCCGATAACAAATGATTTCAATTTCTATTCTTTACGTAGTACTTCTAGAAAACGTTCCCAATATCCTTTTAAATTGTAGAAAACTGGTATACTTAATGAAAATGGAGGGAGTGGAAGCCATGTACATTTTAGGATTTATTGTTGCTTTAGTGTCTATTGGAGTACTAGTCGATCTTCGTAGAGGAAGCTTCAAATCAAGACAGGCCCATGATACCAACCCTAACCACGTGCAAACCCCTGCTGCTGAACAAAATGCATTGAATAGCACAAGCCCAGAGGTGCCTTACCCGTAATGTCTTTTATCGTTTTGTTTCTATTGTCACTAGTAGTATTAGGTGGTCTATTTGTTTTTATGGTTTGGTTTGCCGTTCAAATTTTACGCTCCCAGAAGACCCCGTATAGTTGGGTGATTCTTGGCGTCCTGACATTCTTTATTTCCTTTATTGCTATTCAATTTATTGGATTTGTTTTTTAGAGTAGTTATTTACATTACTACTATGAAGCTGTTTCAAAATCACTGAAAGGAGTTGTTGAAAATGAAATTTAATAAAGAGGTGCAGGAAAAGTAAGTGCTTGGATCACTTTTCCTCCTCCACTCATGACCAAGCATCAATCATGATTACTTGGAGGAACTTATGTTATCAAAACAAGGATTTAATTTATGGGCAGATGGCTACGACCAGTCTGTGCAGCTTAGTGAAGAACGAAATGAGTATCCGTTCGCAGGGTATAAAGCCATTTTAAATGCCATCTATCAAGAGATTCGAATGAGTCCAGGAAGTTCTGTCTTAGACATTGGAATCGGTACTGGGGTTCTCACAGCGAAACTTGCTGAGCATGGTCACGCCATTACAGGTATCGATTTCTCAGAAAGTATGTTGGTGCATGCAAAAAAACGTATTCCAAATGGACAGTTTCTACAGTGGGATATTCACCAAGGAGTTCCCTTATCTATCCCAAGAGCTCCTTTTGACGCGATTGTAAGTACGTATACATTGCATCACTTAACAGACCTCGCCAAGTTCCAACTACTCAAACAGGTGGCAAATTATTTGAAACCTGATGGTGTTCTATATATTGGAGATACTTCGTTTGCCACTCGACACTCTTTAGAAGAATGCCGTAAGAAGAATCTTCATCATTGGGATGACGACGAATATTATTTTGTGTATGAAGAGATAGAGCGTGCTCTCTCTAATGAGTTTATTATGGAATATACTCAGGCTTCTCATTGCGGAGGCTGGTACAAAATTAAATTAAGATAGCACAAAAACACGGATTCTCGTCATGAGAATCCGTGTTATTTTTATTCATCACTCATTCGCTTCTTGAATAGAAATGTTGATAACATAACCGCTACTACTGCCCATATAGTAAGGACTACTAACGACGTGAGGATATCTGATGTAGCACCAGTTGAACTGTACTGCTCTAATAAAATCAGTTGTGCGCTAGGTAGCCACTCAAAGATTTCAAGGATAGGGTAACGGTCTGCAAACAACAATACAAGGGGACCAAACGAGAACACAATCATGACAGGAAGAATTCCTACAGACGCTTCCATCACTGTTTTTGTATAGAGACCTACAATCAAACCCATAGCCAGATAGAATACTGTAGAAAGGACAAGTGCACTACTCATTGCTAACAGATTAGAAGGCGTAAATTCAAGTATCCACATGCACAGTCCTAAAACGATGACCGTAATCACAAATACGAGAGCACTTTTTCCAATCAAGACATCCGCAATAGAAGCGGGAGACAAAAGGAGGCTCCGTAGTGTGTTGTGTTCTTTCTCTTCTGCAATCAAACAGCTCTGAATGAAAGCCGTGATCATGGCAAATGTCAGGTTAATCGGCATGAATAGACTTTGCAAATCCATGTCGCCCGTCATACTGTAGATAAATGCAAGTGCAAGAGGCATGAGCACCATCGTAGAAATCGCGTAGTTCCGGTAGAACTCTTTATAGTCTTTCACAAAAATTGCTTGAATACGTTTCATGGATACATTCATGATAAGTGCCCTCCAGTTACTCGCATAAATAAGTCGCCTAGCGTTGGTTCATTAGAATGAATACGCCGAATACGCTGTGCTAGTGCCCATCCTTTTAACTTGTCTATAGTCGATAGTTCATTTACCGGCAGTACATGGGTTTCCCCACATGTCAGTTCAATTTCAATGACGTTATCTCGATAAGCGTCCTTCAATTCTTTTGGAGATCCACTCTCTTTTATTTCCCCTTCATGTAAAAATGCGACACGGTCACATAATGCCTCTGCTTCATACATATCATGAGTGGTTAGTAGTATGGTGGTTCCTTGTTCATTCAATTTACGCAATCCCTCATGAATATGATGTGTATTCACCGGATCTAGCGCCGAAGTAGGTTCATCTAAAAAAAGCAATTCTGGTTTGTGCAGGATGGCCCGAGCCAATGTGACACGCTGCATCATCCCTCGAGACAGTTCAGACACCTTCTTCTTTTTACTAGAAGCTAGATTCACAAACTGTAAGGCCTCATCCATCGCTGAGACGGGTAAATCATAGAGCTCACAATACATTTTGAGATTTTCCTCTATAGTAAGGCGCTTATACAGACCGCTGTTGTCCGTCAACACACCAAAGCGCTTACGGTTGTGACTTTTCTTTACCTGATCGCTCGGCTCTCCAAATATCATGACGTTTCCTGATGTGGGTTCAAGCTGACCAGTCAAGATTTTGATGATTGTCGATTTCCCAGCACCACTTGGACCGAGTAGCCCCAAAATCTCTCCTGATTGAATGTCTAAGTCTACGTTTCGGATTGCTTCAAATCGATTAAAACTCTTTCTCACTTTTTCCATTTTAATGGTAGTACCCATCAGAACAGCCTCCCTTTAGTTTTTCTACACTCAGTGTATGAAAACTAGGAGAGGCTTGCAGTTGTTTTCAGATGAACAGTCCACGAATTTCGCCGAGTGGTGGAATTTTCGACACGAATGGAGTCGATTATTTCCCAGGAAATATTATGAGATGCCAAGAAGTTCTTTTAACTGCGTCAGTTTGGCACGAGATATAGGCACCATTGTGGTTTTTTCGACATCCAATTTGATGCTATAACTATTTTTCGTCCAACTGACCAGTTCACGAACTTTTTGCAAGTTCACGATGTACGATCGATGACACCTGTAGAATCCATAAGGCTGTAAGCGAGTCTCTAATTCTGTCAGAGTCATCGGACTTGAATAAGCCATACCCGCAACATTTATGTAAACCGCTCCTTCGATACTTTCAATATAATCCACTTCAGGAGGATTAAAGAGGAGTGTTTTTTCTTGATGCTTTACTTGAATCTTATTGACTTTGAGTTGAGCAGGTTCTTCCTGTTGGGTCACTGCCTCATCTCTGAATTCCATTTTATGGATTCCTCGTTCGTCCATTCTATAAATCATATCCGCTACAGGTAGCAAATCTTCCACACTAGTGCTCAGCAACAAAATAGATTTTCCTTGTCTTACGACCCCTTTTATAATTTGCTCAATTACAAACCGATCTTCTTGTTCAATCCGGTGAAAGGGTTCTTCGATGACGATCCATTCGGATGTGGCGCAGAATGGTTTGATGAGATTCAGGGTGTTCCGCTTCGTCTCCGTCAATTTTTTCACTTTTGTACGTGCTTCAGCTGAAAGATCAAATGTCTTTAATAATTCCGAAATAGACCAATCTGTTTCTGCAAGCTTTGTATAGTATGAAAACGTTTCTTGAACAGTGAGATGAGGGTAATGACCATCTCGCACTTGATGGACGTACGCAGACTTCTCCAGTTGTTTCATTACAGAAGAAGCACGTCTCATATCAATCAATACTCCCGTTACTCCCTCTTGAAAGGAGTAGGAGGGAATCCACTGTTTATCTTTTTCAATTACGGGTGTAATAGTAAGTATCATTTTTTGTCCTCGCTTGTCGAATCAGTCTGTTAGTTCTAGCTTACCATGGAAAAACATACAAAAAAACACAACTATCCGAAGATACTTGTGTTTCATTCTTTTACTTACTTTAACTGTCTATATACATTTGCCATCTCGATAGCCGTGATAGCCGCTTCCGCCCCTTTATTACCCGCTTTTGTACCTGCGCGTTCAATCGCTTGTTCAATCGATTCTGTGGTCAACACTCCGAAAATCGTCGGCACGCCTGACTGCAAGCTCACTGCAGAGACGCCTTTTGCGACTTCTGAACAGACATAATCAAAGTGAGGCGTTGCACCGCGAATCACAGTACCAAGTGTAATGACTGCGTCATAGTTTCCGCTGTCCGCGAGCTTCTTTGCCGCCAGCGGAATTTCAAATGCACCCGGTACCCATAGTACTGTGATGTCTTCTTCTTTGACACCATGACGGCGAAGGAGATCTTCCGCTCCACCTAAAAGCTTACTCGTGATAAACTCGTTGAATCGTGCTACCACGATACCAATTTTCAAATCCGTTCCTACTAAATGACCTTCAAATACTTGTTTCATTACTGTTTCCTCCTATATACTTTCAGTTTTCAAACGATAGTGTAAGAGCTCTTTAATAGAAATCATCACAAGATCATGTTTTTTCGCAATCTGTTCAAGTTCAGGCAGTCGCGCCATCGTTCCGTCGGGATTCATGATTTCGCAGATAATCCCAACTGGTGCTGCACCGCAAAGCCTTGCAAGGTCGACAGCCGCTTCTGTGTGGCCTGGACGCACCTTGACACCACCTGATTTTGCGATGAGTGGGAAGATGTGACCTGGACGTACGAAGTCGTGCGTCGTAGCTGCAGATGCCGTCAATAGTTTTAACGTCTCTGCTCGCTCCTGTGCACTGATTCCTGTCGTTGCTTTTGCGCTGTCGATACTGACAGTAAACGCGGTCCCATAAGGATCTTTGTTGTCTGCAATCATAGGGACAAGCTCAAGACGTACCGCTAGTTCTTCTGCAACCGGTGCACAGACGAGCCCTCTCATACGGATGCACTGATTGAAGAGGTTCAAGTCCATTTCAAGAGCAACCATGTGGAGTCTGAAGTCATCCGTCTCGCTGATTATCAGATTGCTTACGGAATTGCAGGTGATATGGGAGAGGGTGACGAGTGGCCCCAAGTGTTTGACAAGGTGAAAGCAGCAGATATCGTGATTGTCGGGACGCCACTTTGGTTAGGTGAGAAAAGCAGTATTGCCACGCTTGCCATCGAAAGACTTTACGGGAGTAGTGGCAAGACGAACGAAAAAGGACAAGCGATCTTCTATAATAAAGTGGGTGGCGTCGTAATGACCGGAAACGAAGACGGGGCCAAGCATGCGTCTGCTTCCATTCTCTACGGTCTTTCACATATCGGATTTGTCATCCCTCCAAATGTGGATGCGTACTGGGTAGGTGAAGCCGGTCCTGGTCCCTCTTACCGAGACACCGATCGAAGCAATGCATTCACTAAAAAACATGCAGAAATGCTCGCATACAACACGATGCATCTGGCGCATCTTTTGAAGGAACATCCGATTCCTGCTGAAGGGAATCTCCTGAACGATTAAAGAGGAAGGCTTTTAGGGCCCTCCTCTTTTTTATTTCGAATAAGTTTCAAGCGCCATTTTAAGTTGCAGTACAGTGAATCCTTCGATACGTCGCTTTCCTGTATTCTCAAACGCTACTAAATCTTCAACTTGAATATACGTCCTATCAATCTTCCGAAATAGATACCTATTCCCTTCATATTCTCCGCTTTGAAAATTATCCAAAGTGATGAAATCGTAAATCGTCTTATAAGTTTCCTCGTCCATGAGCTCATCTTCAAACACTTGATGTAAATAGGGCATTTTCGTCCTCCTACTGAATCGACTTTCGAATCTCATGTTCATTTCCCCACTGATTTTCACTTCATTACATGAACTCCATCTATATGGATGACTTTTGGAGAACCTACTTTTTGTTTACAGAGACTTCTACATTCTTCATACTACTAGATAGGACGAACATAAGAAATATTTTTCAGAGAACGGAGCGGTAAAGTGACAACTTATTTACGAATACATGCTTCTCAGCTAGACATGGCGGCCGAGTGGTTAGCAAACGTCAATAGCCAAATGACTTTTCACTCGGGCTATTGTGGCACATCAAAAGAAGAAATCTTAGAGAGTCTCCGAGAAGATTTCATAGAAGGCGATTCGACTTCTCTTGTTGCGGAGCTTGAAGGCGAGAGAGTTGTCGGTTTGGTTGGATTTGATTATGAAGATACGATTGCGGAAGTATGGGGACCCTTTCACCTCTCCTCTGACATTCCATCTATTATGAAATTGTGGAACTTTGCACGGAATGAATTCCCACTACTTAATCAATTTTCGTTTTTCTTACATAAGGACAATATTCAGCAACAAAATTTCATGAACATTATGCAAGCAGAGCTTCGCGGAAAGCATTTGTATTATAAAATCCAGCAAGCTGCGAAAACCGAACCACAGAAATTAACACTGGAGCCATTTTCTACTCAAGACCCTCAGAAATTCGTTGAGCTCCACGATACTGAATTTCCTGTTACGTATTATGATGCGAAGACGATTCTGAACCGCTCGCAACAACAAGGTCATACGCTTTATTTTGCTTATTTAGAAAATACGTTTATTGGCTATGCGTACTTTGAGGAAGGAATAGAATCTATCCATCTCGAGTATTTTGCACTCGCCCCTAGTTATCGCGGGCAAGGACTTGGAGAAGAATTACTTCGTCTAGCCCTTGATCAAGTGACCTCTATTGGGAATTTCTCCGAGGTAACATTGACGGTAAATTTATTAAACGATGCAGCCAATCCTTTATACGAAAAAATCGGATTTCAAGTAGAGAACGAGCTTTGGCATTATAGTTTGAGTACCAAATAAATTTTCTATAATTTCCAGTATATTCATGGTAAAGTTAAGAAAAATGATTCTGCTAAGGGGATTCTGTATGAAGAATTTTATACTTGGAATTGTGCTCTTTGGGGCAGGCACTGTTTTGACGAGCGCAACTCTACTTGCCGCTACAATTTATGCAACGAGTGCTGAATCTTGGTCAGGAGATTCTAAAGTTCGCTCTGTCTTATTCTCTGGGAGCTATGTAGATTCAGAACCTATTTTTTTAGGATTTCCTTTTGTAATAGGCATCCTGTTATTTTTGTCGGGAGGTACCATTATTTTTGTCCATTGGTACAAAGAATGGTTGCAAGAAGCCGATGCAAAGGTAGAACAGGTGAAAAAGGAAACACCTCAGAACAGCTAAGTCAAACTGTTCTGAGGTGTTTTATCTCAAAGAATTATAATCATAGGATCTCTATTAAAAATAATCATCTTTGTAATTACAATTCAATTGTCTCAAAATAAGCTTCCCATTCCGCGAATCTCTTGAGCATGGTCTCTTGATCTGGAATCTCGGTCATTAATTCATCCGGACTATAAACAACACCTTGTTTGATGATGAAGACTGTCGACAAAGTGTTTTCAATGTTTTCTAGAGGATTCACATCTAGGATAAGTAAATCCGCCACCGCTCCATTCTCAATTCGACCAAGGTCCGGTCTTCCCAACGAATCAGCCGCGACGGAAGTTGCACTCTTTAAGGCTTCTCCTTCTGTGAACCCAGCTTCGACCAACAATTGCAGTTCTCGATGCAGTGCAAGGCCTGGGTATGTGAAGATTCCAGCAGGTGTATCGGTCCCAGTGACAACGATTCCTCCCATTTGATGATACAGATAGCTGATTCGCTGGATGGTCTTAGTTTGGATACCAAACGACGATTGACCGGCTTTGGCAGCCGCCATTCCTGGCCAATGAGCGAATTGATACCCTCCGGCTTCCAGATGATGAATCACAGGATGTTCCGGCTTCCAATACTCTTCTGCTCGGTTCATTTGATCATAGAGGACGAGTGTCGGACAAAGTTTTACATGATGTGCTAGTAACTTTTCACAGACCTCACGGATTTTTTCGTCATCCGGCTCCTCCCAAGGAATCTGTCTCCACACTTCAGGTGGTGCGTCCATCGTCCATTCTGGATACAGGTCTTGGATAATTCCAGATGCATGTTCTAACCAGTCGACCCCCATCTTCGCTGCGCTGAGAGCCGTTACATCCTTTGAATAGACAAGATCTGTGCTGACTTCTTTCCCATGCTTTTTCGCTTCTGTGACCACTGCTTCAAAATTGTCAGAGCTCAACCATCCGTAAGTCTTGATAAATGCCGCTCCAAGCTCTACCTGTCTTCTGACTTCTGACACAGCCTCTTCAACTGTCGACACATTCACGTTAAATGGCGAAGTCTCTCCCCAAAGTCCTGGGGGCCCATCAATCAAGCGGTCCGTAGAAATCACACGTGGCCCCTTGCCTTTTCCGTCCGCTTCCATCATCTCTCTGAGTTCATGAACACTGCCCGCTGTATTGCGAACTGTAGTGATTCCAGCAGCTGTGAAATAGTTCGCAAAGTGTTCTTTGATGTGAACATGCATATCGATCAGTCCAGGAATCAGCCATTTACCTGTGCAGTCGATTCGCTGGACTTCTTTGTAATCTAAGTTCGTTCCTACTTCAACTATGTATCCGTCTTGAACAAGTACATCTTGTTTCTCAAAAGTACCCGTATGACCAGTAAACACAAACCCGTTTTGCAATAGCATGGTCCATCCCCCTTATCTCTATCTCAACCAATCCACTATCACCGGAAACAGCATTGTCACTAGAACACTCTGAATGGCAGTGACTACTAAATCTGCTTTCCATGAGCGAGTTTCCATTCCCCACCGTTTCAAACGAAGAATTCCAAAGAACAGAAGCCACTATATACATGCAGTTGCCAGTAATGCTCCAAACCCTCCATAAAAATCAAGCAACACAATTGGTCCCTCCTTAGTAATTTAGCATCTGTAAATATGCAAATACCGCTGGCAGAATTAAAGCTAAAGCTAAAGACAGCACAGCTCCTAATCTGGCCTGCTTGGCTTCGCGCTGTTCATCCGCCTTCAAATGTATAAAGAAGGTTAACGCAAAATATAAAGTAAAACAGTACATGATTGCGATGGCGCTGGTCGTTAAAAAGAACATCTCATTTCCCCTTTTCTGATTATAGAGCAGCTTTCCGGTCAAACTGTTTCAAAGCTAGAAGAGTAAGTAAGACTATATAGATCGGGACTGCTGTAACCATTACTGCAGTGAGCCAATCTGTAACTAGCTGCGGGACAAATGTTTCTATCACCAGCAAGATGGCCAGTGACACTAGCAGAGACCCTAATACCTTCGCAACTGAAAGCTGCCACTTCTTCAATGCGAGCAACGTGATGCTACAAACCAGTCCGATCAAAGAGAGTATTACAGAAATCGTCCACAACAACTCTAACTGCGAGGTACTTTCCCTTCCACTGATTTGCAGAAAAAATAATCCCACTGCAAAGAGCACGACTGCCCCGTTTAGTAGTGCTAAATTTCTTCTTTTCAAATACCAAAAGAGAAGCGGACTACCTAGTGCCATAAATATGGTAAATGTGATTAATACATCTTGCATCCTCTATCCTCCCTACTTTCGCTTCAAAAACACAAAAGAAAGTACTACTCCTGCAATCAGAACAATCGCAATAAGTGCTACTAAAACAAATAATAAATTGCTCATTACCCGTCACCTCATCTCTTTTTAATGTTTACGAAAAAAATTCAAAAAAGTTCCATAAGTCAATTAGTATGTTTTTCATTTGAAAATTTTTGTAAGTTCTTTTATACTCATCTTAACTCACAAGAAGGGATGATGGATGGTCGATGATTTCTTAATTCTATTTTATACGTCAAAATGTATACGCATTTTTACGACAAAATAGGATGAGTCTGACCATTTATAACCCTTTACGATCTGTAAAGCTTATTTATGTTACCATACTGTCCTTCTGCCATTTTGGCGGGAGGATTTTTTTGGTCGAAACTGCGTATACATACAACTCACCCGTATTGGAGGTATTATGTATGCCGATTGAACTTACTAAACTAACATTTACTTATGATGTTTTGGATGCGCCTTTATTTGAGGACGTCTCACTTACCCTGAACGATGACTGGCGACTTGGACTCGTCGGACGGAATGGCCGCGGCAAGTCCACCTTACTCAAGTTGTTGATGCAGCAGCTCGAATATGAAGGAGAGATTCGCACCAATTTAGAATTTGTCTACTTCCCTCTCGCTATTCGGAATCCCGACTATTCGGCTTTTCTCGCCATCGATGAAGTGATGCCTGTCGAGCAGTGGCAGCTAGAACGTGAATGTCAATTGCTTGGAATGGATAAAACTATCTTATGGCAACCGTTCGCGTCGCTATCTGGGGGCGAGCAAACACGAGTTATGTTAGCCGCTTTATTCTGTGACGAGAACCGTTTCACTTTGCTTGATGAGCCGACCAACCACTTGGATATAGCTGGTCGAGACAAACTCGCTGGGTATCTTGAGAAAAAGAACGGCTATATCGTCGTTAGTCACGACCGGCAGTTCCTGGACCGTGTGACAGACCACACATTAGTCATTGAACGTAGCCAGGTGCAGCTGTATCAAGGCAATTTTTCTACGTACGAATCGCAAAAGCAACTTCAAGACCAGTTCGAGCTGGATCAAAACCGTGCATTGAAATCGGAAATTGCTCGCATTGAAAAATCAGCACGGGAAAAAGTCGACTGGGGATTGGAACGCGAAAAGCCATCTGGCAATGATCCGTTCGGAAATGCGATTGCTAAGCGGATGATGAAACGCGGAAAAGCGATTGAAAGACGGACGAACGCTAAGATTGAAGAAAAGAAGAGCTTGCTCAAAAATATTGAGAAAATCGATGACTTGACCATCACGCCAGTCACTAGCCACAGAAATCCAGTGATGCGTGTGAAGAACCTGACGCTCTCTTATGGAGATAAAACTTTATTTGATCCAATTTCCTTCGAACTATATCAAGGGGAACAACTTGCCATTGTGGGGCCAAATGGTTCCGGCAAGACGACGCTCATGAACTATCTACAAATCGGCGCAACGGAAATAGTCGTAGAAGGCGAAGTCTTGATGCCACAAGGCGTCTCTATAAGCCATATCTCACAAACTGCAACGCATTCAGGTACTTTACAGCAGTTTGCAGAGGACCACGGTCTGGACTACACCTTATTCCTTAACAACTTGCGAATCCTTGGATTCACACGAGATGTGTTCCATGTTCCGATTGAAGAGATGAGCGAGGGCCAAAAGAAAAAAGTCGAGCTCGCTAAGTCGCTTGGAACTCCAGCGGAACTCTACTTGTGGGATGAACCGCTGAACTATTTGGATGTCTACAATCAGCAACAGATCGAGAAGATGATTCAGACCTTCCAACCAACTGTGCTGTTCATCGAGCATGACCGCACCTTTGTAGAGCGTGTAGGGACTCGTGTGATTGAGTTGAAGCGACTAAATTAAGTTAAAACACAACCCCAGGGCTTGCCTCACGCATCGAGTTCGCTTGATACTGAGACACCCCTGGGGTTTGTTTAGCTTATTAATTCATTTTCTTATAAACTCTCTTATAAAGAAGTATCCACATTCCTAAGAAAATCAATCCCATACCCAAAAGTTTGAGGATGACCGTTGTAGTAACACCACTACTGGCCGTAACGTTAAACAGAAATAGACCAGTCAAAAGTAATGGAATCGCAAAATTACACGTACGATATTCCCTTCCACACCATAAACCTCCCGCAATCCATTTTCTTTATATTTACATATATAACTTCCATTTACTATCCCATCTGAAATAAATTTCAAATTTAGTTGGTAGCATGTGATAGATTTAAACGAACAGCACGAATGTATCAGTGAACGGATTTTTCGCGAAAAAAGCGTCTCAACAACGAGGTGAAACATGGAACAGCACATCATCAATCAATTAAAGAATCAGAAAGAGCAGGGAATCACACTTGTCCTGGATCAATACGGTGGTCTTCTCAAGCACATTGTGACGAAGTACATCGGCGGTCATCCGCAAGAAATTGAAGAATGCGTCGCCGACATCGTCATTGCGGCTTGGTACCATATCGACGAGTTCGACCCAGAACGCAACTCGCTCAAGAACTGGCTAGCGGTCATCGCCAAATTCAAAGCCATCGACCGTTTACGAAAACTGCAGCGAGCCGGTCAACAGGACGAACTGTCCGATCAAGTGCCTGCTAGTGCTTCACAGACTATCAACTGGCAAGAAGTGCTCGAACAGCTTTCTCCACAGGAGCAGCGCATCTTCAAACGCTACTACTTTGAAGGGTCGTCAGCCCGAGAACTCGCAACCGAGTACGAAGCCAAAGAATCTTGGATTCACAACAAGCTCTCACGAAGCCGCAAAAAGTTACGCACATACTTTCAACAGGAAGAGGGATCACAATGAGCCTTTATAGCGACTTTAACGATATCGAAGCAGACATCACTTCACAAAACCAAGAACCACTGACAAAACTTGAAAAGAAACGCATTTCAAAAATAATTCATACCAAGTTATCCCCAGCTAAAAAACGTGGCGGATTCATCGCAGCATCAGTCGCAGCTATCGCCTTGAGCGCCATCGTCATCACTAGCCCGAGCATCGCTAACATGCCACTAGTTGCCGGCCTTCTCGAAGACTGGATTCCTGGCGAGGAGCAAGATTTCACAGCTTACAAAAATCCGATTGGCATCACAGCTACTACTTCTAACGGAGAACTGACGTTGAATGAGGTGGTTGTGGATTATGACAAACTGTTAATAAGTTCAACATTAGTCAAAGCGGATGACTTTGAGTATTCACATAAGTATCAAATGGTACCAGATATTTATATCGATGGACAGAAAGTAGAGGTAGTGCATACAAGTGCACAGTCTATTGAGCAAAACTCCTCGATGTTCACAGTCTATAGCGAGATTACATTACCTGCTCCCCTAGATTCTTCTGAACTAGATCTTGAGGTTGTTTATGAGCGCATGCTAACGGATAGTGAATCCGATCCAATCGATGGTGTGAAACTGTCGGAAGCATGGACATTTGACGTGACAGCGAACCAATTGGCTGTTCAAGAAGAAACCATTGTCAGTACACCCGCTATCACGATTCCAACACAAGATGGAGAAAGTTTTGTCATTGACAAAGTCGTTCGGACACCGATTTCGACAACTCTTTACTTCAGTGGTTCGTCAGAAGGCACCGCATTAGATATTCAGTTAGTGGATGCTGAAGGAAACGTTTATGCTTGGGACATGGCGTCTCACGAAGATGACGGTACCGGAATCTTCTCTTTCTCTGGTGCCTCTTTTGTGGATAAAGAACTAGCCGTGCAAGTTCGCGATTCCCATACTGGGGACAACCTTGGGGATAAAGTTATCCTTCCTGAATAACGCAAAACAGGACACCTCGTTCTAAGATGTCCTGTTTTTACTTCTCTGTAAAAAGCTCAATCACGTAGCGCTCTTCCTCTTTACCACGGCACCCTGTCAACGTGTACACATCAAATTCGCCTTCTCTTTCCTTCACAATCTCTTGGCAAGTAGACGTAATGATTTCCTTGCTACCGTATGCATCTTCCGTTGTATCTAATGTATACTCGATTCCTTCGTCCGTTCGTTTCAATGTTCTGTAAATCGGATCGCCTTCAATAGTGTTTCTGATAATCATCAATTCTTTCGTTTTTCCACCCGCCAGGAAATCCTCGAACTTATCCCGATTCGTGATTTTTTTATAATCTACAACTACACGAACCGGTTGTTCCCCTGTTTCCTTGTCGACTTTAAGTAGCGTGGTATTAGCAGATTTCGCTTCTCCACACCCTGCTAAGAAAACCAATACACCTGCTACTACTAAATAGGTTCGTTTCATCACCATTCTCCTCACTGTAACTTTTTTCCACACTCCCCGTCTACTTTATGAAAAGGGGGTTCTTTATGAAATACATACTTTTCGTGCTCATGTGTATTAGTCTAGTTGGATGCGCCAGTTCGGCTTCTGAAGAGTCGATTCCTCCCATGCCTGAGGACTTTAACTTCAAGTTGAAATACGGTTTTAATAGCAGGCATGAAATCGACACCTTTAACGACCGAGTCGTCAAAGACCTCGTAGAGAATGGGACGATAAAAACTTCCATTTCGTTACAAAAAGATGAAATGGAAGCCATTTATAAAGAAATGATGGTTCTAAATATCATGGAAATTGAACTTCCAAAGGAAACTTCTTGTACTGAAGAACCGGAGATGATTTCTAAGTGGCATATAGAGATGAACGGAGAAACGCATTCCTTTCAGTTCACGAGATCCTGCGAACCAAATCAACTCGAGTTGGACCTTCTAGAGCTCGAACAAACTATACACGAGATGATTAAAGAAAAGCCGGAATACAAAGAGTTACCTGAGGCATCAGGGGGATATGCATAATAAGTTTAATTCAGCGTTGCAATTACTTTTAAAAGGGAGATGTCTATGAGATTCATTCTGCTCTTATTCATGTGTATCAGCCTAACCGGCTGTGATTACTCAGCTTCTGAAGAATCGATTCCTCCCATGCCTGAGTACTTTAACTTCAAGCTGAATTATGGATTTCAAGGTATTCAGGAAATTGATACGTTTTCAGATACCGTTGTGAAAGATTTGGTGTTAGATGGAACTATAGAGACCTCCATTTCTCTCGAACAGGATGAAATGGAGACCATTTACCAACAAATGATGGCTATGGACATCATGGAAGTCGAACTAGAAGTCGATGGCTCTTGCAGATCGGAACCTGAACCGGTCTCTAGATGGAAAATCGTGATGAATGGAGAGACAAAATCGTTTCACTACACGACCCTCTGCCCATCCAATCAACTCGAAAAAAAGTTCTTGCAGCTCGAGAAAACTATTCAAGAGATGGTAGAAGAAAAACCAGAATATAAAGAATTACCACCCATTAAGGGCGGCTACGAGTAATAATTTAGTTCCACGTCTCATCTAAGTGATCCGCATAAAAGGCCAGCGCCTTCTCATAGCTCAGAATTTCTGAATCCGCTGTTGTAGCTACTAATGCCTTCAAAAGAAGCTGCACTGCATCGTGCGCTTCGCCCAGATTGTAGAGTGTTAGTGCATAAAATGTTTTTAGAGCTTGGTGATTCGGAAATCTCTTCATGCCCTCTTCAAAAACTCGCTTCGAATTTTGATAATCCCCTAGCGCTCGGTATGTACTGCCAAGTCCTAGATAGGCACTTTTCAAGTCATCTGGCTCTAGGTTTCCATTGAGGGCTGCTTCGTAATGAGGGACTGCCTTTGTCTCTTCACCAAGAACATCATAACTCCAAGCGCATTGATACTGAATGTTGACGTCTTCTGGAAACTGTTCCACAAGGCTTTTCATAAGTGAGTTCGACTCTTCTAGCTTCTTGTCACTTCGCAGCTGGAGGGCTTTTTCGAGTAGTTCGTTTTTCGTCATGGTGAGTTGGTCCTTTCTATCAAACAGATATGTATTCCCGTTAGATTGCGTTATTTTTTCTTGCCTTACGTGGCCAAATAAAATACGAAATCGTAATGAGCAGATCAACGCCAAGAACAAGTGTCCAGATTCTAAGTACATTCCCCAACGCTTCTGTTCGCGAGGTGTCATCAATGAACAAGATAGTTCCAAACAACAATCCTGCTCCTATTAAATAGGCCAGTGCATGGCGTCCCCAGCCCTTCAAATAATTTTTCGAATGGCTGAGACCTGTGTACTTTGCTGGACGATCTCCTTCTTTTAAAACGTAAAACTGAAATGCTTTGTCTGCCCACTCAATCATACTTTTCCCAAACGCTAAGGAAATGCCGATGTAGACAGCTGCGAGCGCATGCGGTATCGTTGCTGTCGCTCCTCGGTACAAATCGGTCGCAGTCACGATCAATAAAATCAAATCTACTACAGGCGTCATTGCGAGTAGTATCAAGCCCAGTCGTTTTTTCTTCAACATATATCGCGTGACCAGTCCCAGCCCAATTAGGACCCAGAATCCAATCTCACACAAGATGATTGTCCAAGCAATCCAGTTCATGTTGTTTCCTCCCGAAAATCAAATTTCCAATTCCTTTCATTATACAGAAAAATCACTTCATAAGTTTCGCAAGAACGGGAGTTTTGTGAATGGCAACTTTCCTTGGATACATAGAATCTCTGTAGGGTATACATTGACTGACTACATAAAAGGAGGAATTGGATGGATCCTTTACTATTTGGATTGTTCACTCTAGCCTATATCGGCATTTTCATATGGGGAGTAAGAAAACTAGGAAAGACCGCTTCTACCGTTATACTCTTGACAGTGCTTGGGCTGATTTATGATAATTTGATTTTGGCAATCGGCCATTTGATTGGTGAAGGTACACTTCTTGAAACACTAAACTATGCTCGTTACTGGATTCATGCTCTTGTGACGCCGACTTTGATTCTGTTTTCATTGTTCGTCTTGCGAGACGCCTCGATTCAATTCGCTTCTAAGACATGGATCACGGTCGTATTTGTGGTTGGTTGGATCATGGCTACTATAGTGGAATACTTTGTGGAATTGCGAGGCCTCGAGCTATCTGTTCAAGAATCGTATGGAGTATTAAGCTATGCTGCTTTTGAAGCGTCTTCAGGACCGCCTCCTATGATCTTGATTGTTCTTATATTCTTACTGGTTGCCTCGATTGTTCTCGCTTGGAAGAGAAAGTGGTGGTGGATGCTCCTCGGTACCATCGTCATGACCATTGGAAGCGCAGTTCCTTTCAATATTGGTAGTGATGCGGCGACAAATGCATTTGAGTTGTTCTTGATCATCACGTTGATGCTTACAGCGATTCATTTTTCGAAACGAGCTTCTACTTAACAAAACAACTCCGTTCACCGGTCATGAAGACCTTGGGGACGGAGTTTTAATCTAGTGATATATTGAAGAGTTCAAACAACAAGGCATTTTCTAACCTTTCGTTGTCGTTTCTAATTCGTTAAGACGCTTTTCAACAGTAGCCAGTTTTGCATTAGCTTGCGTGGCGAGAGTGAATCCGATAATCCCAAATATAAAACCTGTAGTCGCAAATGTAAAAGCCATCATTGCGAATACATCCATTTTGTCGCCCTCCCTTATTTGTAGATTCTACCTTTTATACGGAAGAGGACTATGAAAAGTTCCGACTCTTTATAATCACTAAACTAAACAGCAGGCTTTCATTGAATTAATCCGCCCAATAAAAAATAGCATCCGCCACAGTATAATCCCGTGATTCGCGATAAATAGTTGGAATCTTTGTTTTAAAAGATAAAAGTCGATTCATCTCTTCAGGTTCTAATACTTCAAAATCAAATTCCTCTAAAATTTGTTTCAACGCTTCTCCAAACGTTTGGTATCTCTCGCTCACCCCGATTAGGCTTGGGTCACCGAGCAAAGAACCATAGGCTCCTCCTCTATATTCATTCGTCTCGATATGAATAGTCTTATATCGCTCGTCATCCCCCATGATGGCCACAGATGCTAAACGACTAATATCTACTATGAGACCATTCATTCTGATTTCTCGATGACCATGTTTCTCCTCAAGCACTACCAAATCCTCTTTTTGATAACAAAAGAATTCCACAAACGAGGCGTATCCACTGCCAAAGTGATTCCACTCAGCCTCACACACCACATTCGGAATGCGGTTAATCCGATGAAATAAACGCCGAAGATGCGCTTCAATTTCTTGCTCGTTGTTTGTATCATAGGGAAACTTATTCCCAATGATTCTCCCATCAATCATTGCCTGTAATTGTTCATCCGAAAACATATGTAATCACCTTTTTCTTCTTGTATTCATAGTTGCAATTTATTTTTTACAATTTGCACCAAAGATTTTGTGGCGAAATAACACAACGGAATTCCTAAAAGCAGCACAAGAAAACTTATAAAGTAACTATTGAAAAAGAATCTATCCGAAACATACGCTGCAAACTTAAAATACGGAATAAATAAAACCAAGACAACCAGCCCAAATCCAGCTTGTCGTAACATCAGTCTATTTTCATTAAACGGTTTTTCGCGTCTATAGTTCTTCTCCATGATTAATTCCCCTGACTTCTTAACATAAATTGTAAACTATTAAAAAGAATGGTTCATCACCATAAGTCGTGGTTGACATTAAGTTGATTTGAGAATGTAAATAAATAGAAAAAAAGCGAAAACACCTGTATCGTAATTGTTGTCTAGACAAACCACGATAGGAGTTTTCGCCTTGTCCCAACAGTTTATCAAATTAGTCCTTCCACTTCCATCATTTTTTAAAATTCATCCGTCATCCGACACCGAACCAAACGTGTTTCGAATTTCTGCGCTGAACCGTCAAGTCCCATGTGTTGTCTGTTCAAATCAGACAGTCCGCCACTCAAAGGAACGTCGCCGTTTTAGACATTCCTACGCCTGGGGCGTAGGGACGATCTGGATCGAGATAGATGTCCCACGCCAGGTATGTAAAGAATGTGGTATCACGTTTGTTCATGACTTTGGTTTAGGCATTGTTCGTTCTTCAACCAGACATTATAGAGTGGAGATAGCAAAACGTTGTCATGGCAGGACAATCTCTGATGTCTCACGTGAATATGGTGTTCCGTACACGACCGTTGAAAGGTGGTTCTATCAATACGCTTCGAGCCAGTTGGAGACTAAAACGGCAAAGCATGTCTTGGTCGATGAGTTCGCTACGCGCAAAGGTCATCATTACGCGACAGTGGTCATTGATGCGAAATCTGGGTGCGTCCTTTCTAT
>NZ_NOKQ01000149.1 GCF_002265435.1 Tetzosporium hominis | reverse complement strand
AGTAATCTTGTACCCAATCACCATCGCCATTGTGATGATTGTGATTGTTAATAAGTTTGTCGCCCTATCAAAACCAGGTATGCAGTTAACTATTGGGCTTGTTACAGCGATTGCTCTTGCAAGCGTCCTTGGAAGTTCTTTTAAGATTGAGTTCCTAGCAAATCTCGTCAATGCTCTTCCGTTTGCAGCTGCCTCTCTACCATGGCTAGTGCCAGCTATTATCGGAATCTTGCTTTCACTGGTTTTACCAAACAAACAAGAGAGT
>NZ_NOKQ01000331.1 GCF_002265435.1 Tetzosporium hominis | reverse complement strand
TTATTAAAGAAATTGTCACTGTGTCTTCTGTCAGCCCGAATATGGTTAAGCTCACGCCGTCCACGGTAATTGATCCTTTTAAGACCAGTGTTTTTGTTAAAGACGGGTCCATCTTTAAATCATAGTAAACAGCGTTGCTTTTCTCATCAATTCGTGCAATTTCAGCAGTTCCGTCGACATGCCCTGAGACGAAATGGCCTCCGAAACGGCCGTTTGCCGCCATCGCTCTTTCCAGATTTACTTTGCTTCCTTTTGATAAATCATT
>NZ_NOKQ01000330.1 GCF_002265435.1 Tetzosporium hominis | reverse complement strand
TCAATCTCGGAAAAGAACTGACAGATTGCAGCTTTAGAATTTACATGTGCGATGAAGACGGTATTCAGCTGACGAAAAACGTGTTTAAGCATGACGGAGCATGGATATTTCAGCCTGAGTACATCGGCAAAAATTGGAGCTGGCGCCCTTATTTTCTCGAGAATATCATGAGGATGAGAACGATGAGAAAAGGGTTTTTCAGCGATTTGTACAGCGATATCGAAACGGGGGAAATGATCAGAACGTTTTCCTATCTGATGGATGA
>NZ_NOKQ01000375.1 GCF_002265435.1 Tetzosporium hominis | reverse complement strand
CAGTAAGTAAAATCCCATAACCTCTGTGACAGATCGGACTTGGAAACCTGATGTTGCGAGAAAATAACAAATCAAAAGCAGGGTGAAAAGTCCTCCCGGCCACTTGCCAATGAGATCCCGGCTATATTGATATAGCGTTTTGTCGGGGTACTCCATGCTTAATTTCACCATGATGAAACCGGCTAATATGGCAACCAGCCCTCCGAATGCAACAGAAAGCCAGACATCCGGCGCTTTAACCGCTTCCCCAGATGTCCGCGGCAGC
>NZ_NOKQ01000392.1 GCF_002265435.1 Tetzosporium hominis | reverse complement strand
AAGTACCGGCTTGTTTTCGCGCTTTGCTTTTTCAAAGGCTTCTTCGCCCCACGGGTACCAGTCGACGGGGTTGTGTGCGTGCTGGAGTAGGTATGGCGACTTCTCGTTGATTAATCTGTTCGTTGGCATGGGATCACCTGCTTTATAAACGAATTTTTATTCATTATTGTCTTTACATGATTTAATATACCAAATATCAAAAGAAGAGGTTTCTAAGGTTAACTTCTTCTATTTTATTTTATGGAAAGAGAAGCAGACCAACTGT
>NZ_NOKQ01000329.1 GCF_002265435.1 Tetzosporium hominis | reverse complement strand
CTCTTCCTCAAGATAATCCCAAATATCAGGATACAAGTCAGCTTTCTTGCATGCTTCCATACTAAAGTCTGCCAAGGCTCTGTCCATGTCAAAATTTTCTAAAGCTTCTACGATCTCAGCTATCTTGTTTTTTTCAGTATAGGCCATATATTCAGATACATCCTCTAGAGGAGTCACTCCTAAAACCGCTTCTCTCAAGGGATTGTCATCCAAAAATTCTGAACTACTAAATCCTGTCATGACAAAGAGAAGAGCATCCCACATTT
>NZ_NOKQ01000266.1 GCF_002265435.1 Tetzosporium hominis | reverse complement strand
GAGTCTCTGATCAATTGAGACAGGATCCTGCTCTTGTTAATGCAAGTATTGAGCGTGTTGTGGTTCATAAAATTAGTAAGATTTGGGAATTTCATTTTGTATTTTCTAATATTTTACCGATTGAAATCTTTTTAGAGTTAAAGAAAGGGCTTAGTGAAGAATTTTCTAAGACAGGGAATCAAGCTATTTTCGAAATCAAGGCTCTCTCTCAAGAATTTTCAAATGAACTCTTGCAGGCCTACTATAAGGAGGCTTTTTCTGAAGGT
>NZ_NOKQ01000156.1 GCF_002265435.1 Tetzosporium hominis | reverse complement strand
TTGCCGGATCAGACGGCACAGTGTTGGGGCCAGGGATGGTATTGCCCTGCCCGTTTCTGCCGCTCCAGCCATTCGGAAAGTAGATTTCCTTCGTAAAGTAGCGGATATAATCTTCATGTTCTTCCTCTGCTGCGATACCGATTCCGTCATTTTTACTCCATGCTGCATCAAGCAGTTCTTTTGCCAGATTTTTGGCTTTGTTTCCAAGAGCGGTAAAGCCGCCGGTTTCGGCTTTTGTTCCGGCCGCAAAGAAGACGAGCGTTTTA
>NZ_NOKQ01000328.1 GCF_002265435.1 Tetzosporium hominis | reverse complement strand
TATCAGAACCTTTATCGGAAAAGGTGAGGCCGACGGCTTTTAAAGACATCGTCGGCCAGGAGGACGGCATTAAAGCGCTGAAAGCCGCCCTTTGCGGACCGAATCCGCAGCATGTCATTATTTACGGCCCTCCAGGTGTGGGAAAAACGGCAGCTGCAAGGCTTGTCCTTGAAGAAGCGAAAAAGAACAAGCGCTCACCGTTCCAGGAACATTCCGCCTTTGTCGAGCTTGACGCGACAACGGCCCGTTTCGACGAGCGGGGAATC
>NZ_NOKQ01000164.1 GCF_002265435.1 Tetzosporium hominis | reverse complement strand
AGTCCTTTCATTCGCACTCATAAACGGCCCGTACTCCGCCGATCAGTTTCGGCCGCGTACGCGCTAATGTCACATGGGCTGCACCTAGACTGTTTTGAGAGACTCGTACAGGGACAGCCACCGGCTTCAGATGCATGCCGATAAACGTATCGCCGATGTCTATCCCGGCATCAGCCTGAATGGTTTCGACAAGAACAGGAGACTTCATCTGCTTAAACGCATAAGAAGCCATCGCCCCGCCCGCTTTCGGAACGGGTACGGCAGAA
>NZ_NOKQ01000141.1 GCF_002265435.1 Tetzosporium hominis | reverse complement strand
CGACTTGCATGTATTAGGCACGCCGCCAGCGTTCGTCCTGAGCCAGGATCAAACTCTCCATAAAAGAGAACTTAATAGAAGCTCATTTTGTTGCTGGCATCATAATGATGTCCATTTTTGAACGTCCACTACGACCGTTTATAGGAAGTAGTTTGGTTCTGTTTGCGTCACGCACACCCAACGGGGGTCGGGGCGGTGACGCTCTATCTTGACGTCTTGCATGTTCAGTTTTCAATGTTCAATGTTCATATGTCGTCTTGAGACAACTTTTAAAGTATAGCAACTTATCAAAACGTTGTCAACACTTTATTATGTTTTTGCTGTGCTGCCTTAGCGACCTACTTATCATAACAGCTATAAAGGAAAAGGTCAACATTATTTTACTAAAAAAATAAAACGCACTTATGAAACCATAAGTGCGTTTTATAAAAGGTGGTTCTTATTCTTCTTCTATAGTAGAAGTATCATCTGAAGTATCCGACTCATCCAGTGTTGGAAAACCTTCTTCTTCTAACTCCAGCTCTTCTTCACCTTTATCTACTTTCGCAACAGTCGCGATTTTTTCCTCATCACTTAAGCGCATCAGACGGACACCTTGTGTAGAACGTCCAGTAGTAGAGATGTCTTCGACAGCCATACGGATCAGCATTCCTTGAAGCGTGATCAACATCAAGTCTTCTGTACCGTCTACAGTTTTCAGAGCACTTAAGTTTCCGTTCTTCTCAGTGATCTGACACGTCTTGATACCGTAGCCGCCACGAGACTGCAAGCGGTACTCAGAGGCTGGAGTACGTTTTCCGTACCCGTTCTCTGTAACAACCAATACTTCTTGATCGTCTTCAAGGATTTCCATGCCGACGACATAATCGTTTTCGCGTAATTTGATTCCGCGAACACCGGCTGCAGTCCGTCCCATTGAACGGATATCCGTCTCTTTGAAACGAATAGAACGTCCTTGGTGCGTTCCGATGATGATATCTTTCTCGCCATTTGTACGACGAACAGCCATCAGTTCATCTTCTTCACGAAGAGATACAGCAATCAAACCGTTTGTACGGATGTTAGCAAATGCCGTCACTGGCGTTCGTTTTGTCACTCCATCACGAGTCGTGAAGATGAAGTATTCCGTTTCTTCGAATGAAGACATCGGAATCATGGCAGTGACCTGCTCATCACGTTCGATATTCAATAGGTTGACGAGTGGCAACCCTTTTGCCGTACGGCCGTATTCAGGAATCTCAAATCCACGAGCACGGTACACTTTCCCTTTGTTCGTAAAGAACAAGATCGTATCATGTGTCGACGTATTGAGTAGATGTTCTACGAAGTCATCTTCGTTCGTACCCATTCCTTGGACGCCTCGACCACCACGACGCTGGCTGCGGTACGTGTTGACCGGCAAACGTTTGATGTAGCCTTTGTTCGTTAGTGTCAGTACAGAGTTTTCTTCTGGAATCAGATCTTCGTCTTCCATGATTTCTGCTCCGCCTGCCATGATTTCTGTGCGACGTGCATCCGAGAACTTGTCACGGATCTCTGTCAGCTCTTCACGAATGATTTCAATGACACGATAATCATTTTCTAGAATGAACGTTAGTTCTTTGATCAATTCAAGCAACGCATTGTACTCTTCTTCGATTTTGTCACGCTCAAGTCCTGTTAGACGTTGCAGACGCATGTCAAGAATAGCCTGTGCTTGACGCTCAGACAGCTCGAATTTCTCCATCAAGCCACGCTTTGCTTCGTCTCCTGTTTGAGAAGCACGAATAAGAGCAATGATTTCGTCGATATGGTCCAGAGCGATTCGAAGACCTTCTAAGATGTGCGCACGGTCCTTCGCCTTGTTCAAATCGAACTGGGTACGGCGACGGATGACTACTTTTTGGTGTTCTAAATAGTGATACAGAGCTTCCTTCAAGTTCAAGACCTTTGGTTGGTTGTCGACAAGTGCCAACATGTTCACACCAAAGCTTGTTTGGAGTTGGGTCTGTTTGTATAGGTTATTAAGTAAGACGTGTGTGTTGGCGTCTTTACGTAACTCGATAACGATACGCATACCGTCGCGGTCTGATTCATCCGCTAAGTGGGTGATGCCGTCGATCTTTTTATCACGCACAAGCTCTGCAATCTTTTCAATCAAGCGCGCTTTGTTGACCTGATACGGGATCTCTTTAACGATGATGACTTGTTTGCCACTCGCTTTTTCTTCAAACTCAACTTTAGCACGTGTGATGATAGAGCCGCGACCCGTCTCATAAGCACGGCGAATGCCGCTTCGTCCTAAAATGATACCGCCTGTCGGGAAATCTGGCCCTGGGATGTATTCCATCAACTCGTCGATTGTGATCGCCGGGTTTTCAGCAAGCGCTAAAACGCCGTCGATGACTTCGCCTAAGTTGTGTGATGGAATGTTCGTTGCCATCCCAACTGCGATACCTGAAGCTCCGTTTACAAGTAAGTTAGGGTAACGGCTCGGTAAGACAGCCGGCTCTTTCTCTTGGCCATCGTAGTTGTCTTTGTAATCAATCGTATCTTTATTGATGTCGCGCAGCATTTCCATCGCAATTTTGGACATACGGGATTCTGTGTAACGCATCGCCGCTGCTCCGTCCCCGTCAATGGAACCAAAGTTTCCGTGACCGTCTACTAACATGTAGCGGTAGCTGAAATCTTGAGCCATACGTACCATCGCATCGTAAATAGAGGAGTCGCCGTGTGGGTGGTATTTCCCCATTACGTCACCGACGATACGCGCTGACTTTTTATACGATTTATCCGGTGTATTCCCGAGTTCTTGCATTCCGTATAGAATTCGGCGATGAACCGGTTTTAATCCGTCTCGTACATCCGGTAACGCTCGCGAGACAATAACACTCATGGCATAATCCAGGAATGAAGTCTTCATCTCATTACTGATATTAATTCCTTTTACGCCTTTATTCGGTACTTCCGACATGCTGGTTGACCTCCCATTCTTTCTTCACCTAAACGAAATCACACATCCCGCCAAAACGACTGACGAGATGTGGAACGTGTCATTAAATATCTAAGTTTTTCACATAAACGGCGTTGTCTTCGATGAACTGGCGGCGTGGTTCTACTTCATCGCCCATCAGTTGTTCGAAAATCGCGTCCGCTTCAAGAGCATCTTCTAAGTTGACTTGTAGGAGCGTACGGTATTCTGGATCCATCGTCGTCTCCCAAAGCTGGCTGGCATTCATCTCACCAAGACCTTTGTAACGCTGTACATTCGGTTTTGGCTGCTTCGGTAAGCTCTCGAGGATGGCACGTAACTGCTCGTCATTGTAGCAATACTCGATATGCTTCCCTTGCTTCACTTGATAAAGCGGCGGCTGTGCCACATAGACATAACCTGCTTCAATCAACGGACGCATAAAGCGGAAGAAGAACGTCAACAGTAGCGTACGAATGTGGGCCCCATCGACATCGGCATCTGTCATGATGACGACTTTATGGTAACGCGCCTTCTCCAGATTGAATTCCCCACCGATTCCTGTACCAAGAGCTGTAATCATCGCACGGATCTCATTGTTTCCAAGAATACGATCAAGACGTGCTTTCTCTACGTTCAAGATTTTCCCGCGAAGTGGCAGGATTGCTTGGAAGTGACGGTCACGGCCGGATTTTGCTGAACCACCCGCAGAGTCACCCTCTACGATGTATAGTTCACTCTCTTCCGGATTTCGTGACGAACAGTCTGCCAGTTTCCCTGGTAAACTCGATACTTCAAGAGCTGACTTGCGACGCGTGAACTCACGAGCTTTCTTCGCAGCTACACGAGCACGTGCTGCCATCAAGCCTTTTTCAACGACTTGACGAGCTACTGAAGGATTTTCAAGTAAGAAACGCTCAAAACCTTCAGAGAACAAGCTGTTCGTGATCTGGCTGACTTCTGAGTTCCCTAGCTTCGTCTTAGTCTGACCTTCAAACTGTGGATCTGGGTGTTTGATAGAGATGATAGCTGTAAGACCTTCACGTACATCGTCACCCGTTAGATTGGTCTCAGATTCTTTCAACAAGTTGTTTTTGCGTGCGTAGTCATTGATAACGCGCGTCAAAGCCGTTTTGAATCCAGATTCGTGCGTACCACCTTCATATGTGTTGATGTTGTTCGCAAATGAGAAGATGGCTGCATTGTAGCCTGCATTATACTGCATGGCGATTTCTATTGTGATGCCTTCTTTTTCACCTTCCACAAAGATTGGTTCTTCATGAAGTGGCTCTTTTTTGGCATTTAAGTGTTCAACGTAAGATTTGATTCCACCTTCGTAGTGGAACGTCTTTTTCTGTTCTTCACCTTCACGCTCATCTTGAATCGTAATAGCAAGCCCACGGTTCAAGTAAGCCAGTTCACGGATTCGGTTTGCTAGAATATCAAATTCATAAACCGTCGTCTCTGTGAAGATTTCAGGATCCGCTTTAAAACGAGTTGTAGAACCCGTCGTGTCTGCGTCGCCAATCACTTGAAGTGGTTGTGTCACAGCACCGCGCTCAAATTTGATTTCATGGATTTTGCCATCACGTCGAACGATGACTTCTGCGTGTTCTGATAATGCATTTACTACAGAGGCACCTACACCGTGAAGTCCACCGGATACCTTGTAGCCTCCACCACCGAACTTACCGCCGGCATGAAGCACGGTCATGATGACTTCAACAGCAGGTTTTCCCATCTTTTCATGATTGCTTACAGGAATTCCGCGTCCGTTATCTTCAACGCGAATCCAGTTATCTTTTTCAATCGTGACTGTTATATGGTCGCAATACCCAGCCAATGCTTCATCGATTGAGTTATCAACGATTTCCCATACTAAATGGTGAAGACCTTTTGAACTGGTAGAACCAATATACATACCTGGACGTTTGCGTACGGCTTCAAGACCTTCTAAAACCTGAATCTGATCCGCATCATAAGAAGTTTGTAATTCTTTTTCTTCCATTGCCAAGTGACTCACCTACTCTTTCTGTTTGGCACATCTATTCCACATGGGATTTTTCTTGAATTGTTCCATGTTCCACATGAAACAATTTGGCTTGTGTAACAACGTCGTGTGTCAGTCCATCCACTGTGGTAGTAGTGACGAACGTCTGCACTTTATCTTGTATCGTATTCAGCAGATGCGTCTGACGGTAATCATCCAGTTCAGACAACACATCATCGAGAAGCAAGATCGGCGGTTCGCCGACTTCTTGATGGATCAGTTCAATCTCTGCCAATTTCAGTGACAACGCTGTAGTTCGTTGCTGCCCTTGAGAGCCGTATGTCTGGACATCATAATCATTAACGAAGAACTGCAGATCGTCTCGGTGCGGTCCGTATAACGTGGTCCCGCGCTGCAATTCTGTACGCTGGGATTTCTCCAGCTTGTCTGTCAGTTGCTGCTTCCATTCGTCTACTGTTGTCTCGAAATAAATTCCGGCTGTACAGTGGTAACGGATGTTTAGCTTCTCCAGTCCTCGGGAAATACCATGATGAATGGTCTCTGCCCAGGACTGCAACAACTCAATGAACTGCATACGCTTGGCGATGACTTTGACAGCTGCCTCTACATATTGTTCTGTATAAATCGCAAACATCACATCATCGAGCGAAGGTTTCCCTTGGTTCTGTTTGAGTATATGGTTGCGTTGTTTTAAAATCTTCTGAAATTGCAAAAGGTCATGCAAATAGACAGGTGATATCTGGCCGATTTCCATATCTAAAAACCGTCTTCTCACCTGCGGGCTGCCTTTTACTAAATTCAGATCTTCGGGCGCAAACATGACCACATTCATCTGGCCGATGTAATCACTGAGACGTGATTGCTCGAGATGATTGACCTTTGCTTTTTTGCCCTTTTGAGAGATGGTCAATTCAAATGGGATAGACCCATATTTTTTATGAACATCACCTTTTATTTTACCATATTCCGCGTCCCAGCGTATCAATTCTTTATCATTGGACGTCCGGTGGGACTTTGCCATGGCGAGTACATAGATGGCTTCCATGATGTTAGTTTTGCCTTGTGCGTTTTCGCCAAGAAAAACATTCACATTCTTGGAAAATTCAGCAGATGCTGCTTCGTAATTTCGATAATTGCTAAGCCTCAATGTCTCTATATGCATCTTACGCCTCAGGTCCGATCAGTTTAAACTTTCCATGCTGCGGAATCAGTACGACATCCCCTGTACGCAGTTTTTTCCCTCTGCGCTCTTCTGCTTCTCCATTGACAAACACCGTGTTCATCTGAAGAAACGGTCTTGCCATCCCGCCAGAGTCTATCGCACCAACCATTTTCAGCAGTTGGCCGAGTGTGATGTATTCTGAATCAAATCGTATTTCATTCATCGGTTGAATACCTACTCTTTCTAAAAGTCATTATCACTCCATTTTACCCTATATTTGTACATAAGTAAAAGGAGTCGCTACACTGAGCGACTCCTTAGAGATTAATACGTACGAACCGGAAGAATCAGCTGAAGAATCGCGTCATCGTGAACCGATTTTAAAATGAACGGGCGCATCACGCCTGTGAACTGGATCTGGACGTCATGGCCTTCAATGGCTTTTAAAGCGTCCATCATGTATTTCGCACTGAACGAGATCACAAGCTCTTCGCCTTCAATCTGTTCCGCTAGTACCTGCTCTTCAACTTTCCCGATTTCAGGAGAGTTTGAAGAGATTTCGACTGCACTTTGTCCTTGTGTTGTAAAACGAACGACATTGTTGCGTTCTTCGCGTGCAAGTAAAGATGCGCGGTCAATCGCTTGGTGAAGCGCACGGCCATTTACGACAACCAATGTCTTATGTTCAGAAGGAATCAGACGACTTGTATCCGGGTAGTTCCCTTCTAGTAAGCGAGAATAGAACAACACGTTTCCTGCTTTAAACAAGATCTGCTGAGGCGTTAGGACGATTTCAACAGGCTCTGAGTTGTCTTCAAGGATTTTGTTGAGCTCGTTCAAGCTCTTTCCTGGAATGACTGCATTGTATTCTTCTGCCGGAGCATGCTCAAGCTTCGTTGAACGACGAGCAAGTCGGTGGCTGTCTGTAGCAACACACATCAATTCGCCATCACGGATCTGCCAGTTGACGCCTGTTAGAACAGGACGGCTTTCTGAAGTCGATACAGCGAATACAGTTTCACGAATGATTGATTTCACAAGTTCTGCCGGCATCGTGAATGACTGATCTTCTTCCATTTGAGGAAGCAGTGGATAGTCATTCGCATCTTGGCCGATCAAGTGGAACTCTGATTTTCCAGAACGCACATCTGTCTGATAACCGTTTTTCACTTCAATCAGAACATCGTTTGTAGGAAGCTTGCGGACGATTTCGTTAAAGAAGCGGGCTTGCAATACGATAGAACCCGTTTGTGTAAGCTGAACGATTTGTTCTCCGTCTTCTTCTACTGGAATGAATGTTTGAATCGTAATATCTGCGTCACTACCTGTTAAGTAGATTCCCTCTTTTTTAGCTTCGATCTTAATCCCTGTCAAAATAGCGACAGTGGTTTTTGAACTTACTGCTTTCATGACATCATTCAATGCCTCGAGTAAGCGATCTCGCATTACTTCAAATTTCACGCTGAAATCAGCTCCTTATATACATATTTATTTTTATTAAAGAATAACAGCAATAGTAATAGGCACTGTGAATATGTGTATAAGTGCATTTTTCCTTAGAGAATAAAGGTTATCCACATGTGCACAACGTGTTTATAAACTACAGGTAAACTACTAGAGTTATCCACATTATCCAGACGAGCGGCCTAGCAGACTTTTAATCTGTTTGATTTCATTCTTCAATGTCTCATCTGTTTTAAGCAGCGTCGAGATTTTTTCCGTCGCATGAATCACAGTCGTGTGATCTCGCCCTCCAAACTCTTCCCCAATTTTAGGTAGCGAGAAATCCGTCAATTCACGAGACAGATACATCGCAATCTGGCGTGGGTAGGCAATCGATTTCGTACGTTTCTTAGCTGAAAAGTCTTCAAGACGCACATGATAATGCTCCCCGACCACTTTTTGAATATCTAAAATCGTGATAGCGCGAGAGCGGTTGTTTGGCATGATATCTTTTAACGCTTCAGCTGCCAAATCCACATTAATGTCGCGGTTGATCAAAGACGAATACGCGACGACGCGAATCAACGCGCCTTCTAACTCACGGATGTTGGAATCGATCTGATTAGCGATGTAGACCATCACTTCATTGCTGATATCCAGGCCGTCTGCACGGGCTTTCTTACGTAAGATGGCAATCCGTGTCTCCAAATCTGGTGGTGAGATATCCGTAATCAAGCCCCATTCAAAACGAGAACGCAAGCGGTCCTCAAGCGTCGGGATCTCTTTAGGCGGACGGTCACTGGAGATGATGATCTGCTTAGATTCTTCGTGCAATGCATTGAATGTATGGAAAAATTCTTCTTGCGTCGATTCTTTTCCAGCGAGGAACTGAATATCATCTATTAGCAGCACATCTACATTGCGGTATTTGTTGCGGAAATGCACCGTCTTATTGTCACGAATTGAGTTAATGAACTCATTCGTGAATTTTTCAGACGACAAATACACCACTTTAGCGTTCGGATTGTGTTCTTGTACATAATGACCAATCGCATGCATCAAGTGGGTCTTTCCAAGTCCTACTCCCCCGTAAATAAAGAGCGGGTTATAAGCTTTTGCAGGTGCTTCTGCTACAGCTAGTGAAGCGGCGTGAGCAAAACGGTTTCCAGAGCCGATGACGAAGGTGTCAAAGGTGTATTTGGAATTCAGCATACCCGGTGAAAAGTCGGGCTGGTCGTCCTGCGAGACCATTGGTTTTGGTGCGGGAATATCGTAATCTTCTAAGTTCTGATCTTTAGGAACGATAAATGAGATCATCGCTTCTTTTCCTGTAAGATCGTGCAAAATAGCGGCAATCTGATGGACATAGTGGTTTTCTAACCAGTCCCGAGCGAATGAGTTGGGTGCTGCAATGGTCAGCGTATCCTGCTTATAAGAAAGTAGCTTGGTAGATTTCAGCCACGTTTCAAAACTTGGCTTTGAGACTTGCTTTTCCATTTCAGCCAACACACGGCCCCATAGTTCTTCAAGTTGGTCCAACGAAGTACACTCCTTTCTTCTCTGTCATCATTTCAGGTAGAAAAAACACCAGGCGAAATTCGACATGGTGAAAAAAATATAGAACGGTTATACACATTATAAAAAGCATGTGGATAAAACTTTACACACACTGTGAAAAATATTATCCACACTTTACTCACAGATGTGGATAACTGAAATAGCGGAATTTTTTATGTACAGAGTAAAACACAATTAGCATATCATTTTTACCTAGTACTGACAAGAGTTGATTAAACTTATCCACAAAGCCCGAAAGTTACACATTTTGATTTGTCCACAGGGTGGTATATGTGCAAAAACTGTTCATAAGGGGTGTTGATAACTTAGAAAGGTGATTTTACATACTCACATCGAATTTTGCAAGTATCTGTCGAAGATGTGGATAACTTGAGAGGGATCACAAACACAAATTTGATTTTCGGCATTGACAGTTGGGAACAGATTTCAGTATAATAGTCAAGACTGTCTAGAGATATTTAAGAATAGTCAAAGCAGGAGGTGTCTTACACAATGAAACGTACATTCCAACCAAATAAACGTAAACGCAGCAAAGTTCACGGTTTCCGTGCACGTATGAGCACAAAGAATGGCCGCCGCGTATTAGCTTCACGCCGTGCTAAAGGAAGAAAAGTATTATCAGCATAAGTCCACTGAACCCTCAGTGGATTTTTTTTTACTAAAAGATGCGGAAGGCGTTCGATCAGAAATGCTTCGGGAATCAGGCATGCCCGTGGAGGTGTTCTTTGCCTCTATGGGTGTGACTGATTTTTGAATGTATTTCTAGGAGGCGTAACTCGATAATGAAGATGCAGCATTCTAACGCCTGAAACTGGATTGCAGTAGTAGATGCGGAGGCGTAACTCGATAAGTTGAATGCAGAGGGCGTTCGCAACTCGATTAGAATGAAATAGGAAGGTCGGAGGTCCATGAATAAACACCAGCGGATCAAAGACAACAAAGAATTTCAGCATATCTTTAAAAAAGGAACGTCGTATGCCAATAGACAGTTCGTTGTGTACGTGTTGCCAAGTGAAGAAACCCATTTCCGCGTCGGCTTGTCCGTCAGCAAGAAAGTCGGAAATGCGGTCACACGCAATCGCGTCAAACGGTACATACGTCAGACCTTTCTAGAACTGAAAGACGATGTTCAACCCGCCAATTATATTATTATCGCCAGGATACCGGCGGCCACACTGGATTTTCATGAGACCAAAAAAAGTCTCGAACACGTTTTGAAAATCGCGAAAGTTTATCGACCGAGTGGTAAGATGAAGAAAAGATAATGCAGGGGGACGTACAAGGTGAAAAAGAAGTTACTTCTCACTCTGCTTGTGTTCACAGCACTGTTTTTAGCAGGGTGTACAGAATTTAACGAACCGATCTATGATGAATCATCTGGTTTCTGGAACGAATTCATCGTATGGCCGCTCGTTTCAACTATCTCGTATTTTAAAAATCTTCTCGGGACCTACGGACTGGGAATCATTGCGGTAACAATCCTCATTCGTTTGGCGATTCTACCATTAATGATCAAACAGACGAAGAGCTCGAAAAAGATGCAAGAAGTGCAACCGGAGCTTGCAAAGCTTCGTGAAAAGTACAGCTCAAAAGATGCACAGACACAACAAAAGTATCAAGCAGAGATGATGGCGCTCTTTAAAGAACGCGGCGTCAATCCAGCGGCCGGCTGTTTACCAGTACTCGTGCAGATGCCGATCCTGATTGGTTTCTATCACGCAATCAGCCGAATGAACGCTACACCAGAAATCAACTTAGGTGATTTCTTGATCTTCCCATTAGCAGAACCAAGTATTACGCTAGCGATTTTGGCTGGGGTATTCCAACTCGTCACATTGATGACAGGTCCTGCAATGGACAATCCGCAAATGCGCATCATGATGTACATCATGCCATTCATGATCGTTGGATTCGGTCTCGTGTTACCATCCGCATTGACCCTGTACTGGGTTATCGGAAACATTATTTCTTTAATCCAAAACTTAGTGATTTACAAGCCTTGGAACAAACCTAAGGCGGTTCCAGTTCAAACGGGAGGGAAAAAGAGATGAGATCCACTACACAAACTGCAGCAAACAGTGAGCAGGCAATTCAACAAGCATTAAAAGAGCTTGGAATTCGTCGTGACCAAGCATCGATCAAGATTTTAGATGAAGGTAAAAAAGGCTTTCTCGGTCTAGGAGCGAAGCCTGCAGTTGTGATAGTGAGCGTAAAAGATGAGGAAGGCGTTAAATCGACTTCTTCTCTAACATCTCTGATTTCAGACCCGGAGCCGGTTCCAGTTGAAGAAGCACCGGTACAAGAACCTGTTGCCGAACCGACAGAGCCAGTGCAGCAGGAACCACAAGTCGAAGAGCCAGTGTCAGAGGAGCCTACAGAGAAATCAGCTGCCTCTAATGACAAGGCCATCGAAGAATCGATTCTTTATATGAAGCAAGTGGCAGGAGGCATGGGGATTCACGACCTAGATGTCACTCATGAAATCGAAGGAAAGTATGTGCATTTCCAGTTGAACAGTGCCAAAGCGGCGCAGCTCATCGGAAAGCGTGGACAGACATTGAATGCGCTCGAACAGCTCGTTCAATTAGTAGCCAACAAACATTCTGGAAACTTCATGATCGTCAAAATCGACGTGGAGAACTACCGTGAGAAGCGTCGAGTCGCACTGGAACAGCTTGCAGAGCGAATGGCTGAAAAAGCCCGTCGTTCTGGAGAAAAAGTAGAGTTCGAGCCGATGAACGCTTACGAACGGAAAATCATCCATAATGCGCTTTCGACGCACGTTGATATCGACACATACTCAGTCGGAACCGATCCACACCGTCACTTGGTCATTGAACCAATCGAAGCATAAAACGAGAAGCCCTCATCAGCGGGCTTCTTTTTTTGATTTGCATATGAATGGATACCCCAAAGTGGGAATTCTGCGTCTTTGAATCCAACTCTACTTTCGAAATTATTCATCAGTTTTTTGTAGCTGAAGACGAATCGTCACAGTTCCGCAACTAGAGTTTTCCACAAAAATATGCTATTGTAAGGTGTTAGTGAATTCAACTAAAAACGACTTATCCACGTGTGGATAAGTGTCGGATAGAGGAGAGAAACCAACTATGGAATTTGATACAATTGCAGCGATTTCCACACCACTCGGAGAAGGGGCGATCGCAATTGTGCGCCTGAGTGGTCCAGAGGCTGTTTCAATTGCTGATCAGATATTCCGTTCTCCCTCCCATAAAAAGCTTCAGCAAGAAGCGACGCACACCATCCATTATGGCCATCTAGTGCGGCCAGACACTGAAGAAGTCGTCGAAGAGGTCATGGTGTCCTTGATGCGCGGTCCAAAGACGTTCACGCGAGAAGACGTCGTGGAAATCAACTGTCACGGCGGACTTGTTACCGTGAACCAGGTACTACAGCTTGTCCTGCGTGCAGGTGCACGTATGGCAGAGCCAGGAGAGTTTACAAAACGTGCTTTCCTGAATGGCCGTATCGATTTATCACAAGCAGAAGCGGTCATGGACTTGATCCGTGCGAAGACGGATAAGGCGATGCATGTGGCTCTTGGTCAGATGGACGGACGTTTGTCTCGTTTGATTCAAACGTTACGTCAAGCACTACTCGAGACGCTTGCACAAGTCGAAGTAAATATCGACTATCCGGAATACGACGATGTAGAAGAGATGACCATCCCTTTAATGCGCGAGAAAGGGACCTGGGTGAAGCAAGAGATTGAAAAGCTGCTAGAGACTAGCATGCAAGGGAAAATCTTGCGAGAAGGCCTTTCTACGGTGATTGTAGGGCGTCCAAATGTCGGAAAGTCATCTCTACTAAACAGTCTGATTCAAGAAAATAAAGCCATAGTCACAGATATTGCGGGAACGACCCGTGATATCATTGAAGAATACGTCAATGTGCGTGGCGTGCCACTGAAACTCGTGGATACGGCAGGGATTCGAGAGACGGAAGATATCGTCGAACGTATCGGTGTCGAGCGCTCTCGTCAAGTGTTAAAAGAAGCGGACCTCATCCTTCTTGTGATGAACCACTCAGAAGCCCTCAGTGAGGAAGATATGCGCTTGATCGAAGCGACACATGGGATGGAGACCATCATCATTGTCAACAAGACGGATCTGCCTCAAGCGCTCGATTATGATCAGCTCGCAGGGCTTGCGGGGCATCGCCGTATCGTCACGACATCAATCTTGCAAGACGAAGGAATCGATGAGCTTGAAAAAGAAATTGCGAAATTGTTCTTTGAAGGCGGTATGCAAGGTGGGGACATGACTTATGTATCTAATGCTCGTCATATTGCGCTTCTTCATCAAGCTAAACAAACCATTCAAGATGCACTGGATGCCACAGAAGAGGGCGTTCCGGTTGATATGATTCAAATAGATGTAACACGAACTTGGGAAATACTAGGAGAAATCGTCGGAGATACAGTAGAAGAAAGTCTGATCGATCAGCTCTTTGCTCAGTTCTGCCTCGGGAAATAAAGGAAGAGAGGAAGAGACTATGCGTACATTTGAAGCAGGCACATACGATGTAATCGTCATTGGTGCTGGGCACGCCGGTGTAGAAGCAGCGCTCGCTGCAGCTAACATGGGTGCCAAAACACTCGCATTAACTATAAATTTAGATATGATCGCCTTCATGCCATGTAACCCATCTGTAGGAGGACCGGCAAAAGGAATCGTTGTCCGTGAAATCGATGCACTTGGAGGAGCTATGGGGAAAGTCATCGACCGTACCCACATCCAAATGCGTATGTTGAATACAGGGAAAGGCCCTGCTGTCCGTGCGCTACGTGCACAGGCAGATAAAGTCTTATACCAACAAGAAATGAAGCGTCTGATGGAAGAACAGCCAAATCTTTCTGTACATCAGGCTGTTGTAGAAGAGCTAATTGTAGAAGATAACGAAGTAAAAGGTGTTATCACTCAAGTAGGAGCTATCTACCACGCGAAGACAGTCGTTGTCACAACAGGCACGTTCTTACGCGGTGAAATCATTATTGGAGACCTGAAGTACTCATCAGGCCCAAACAACCAGCAGCCATCTATCAAGCTAGCTGACAACTTACGTGAACTTGGCTTTGACTTGGTGCGTTTTAAAACAGGAACACCGCCACGTGTCAATTCCAACACGATTGACTACTCAAAGACAGAAATCCAGCCAGGAGACGATGTCCCACGAGCGTTCAGCTTTGAGACAACGGAATTTATCATGAATCAACTGCCATGCTGGTTAACATATACAGGGGAGAAGACCCACCAGATCATTGAAGAAAACTTGCATTTATCTCCGATGTATTCAGGAATGATCAAAGGTACAGGTCCTCGTTACTGCCCATCTATTGAAGACAAAATCGTACGTTTCAATGACAAGCCACGTCATCAAATCTTCTTAGAGCCAGAAGGCCGCAATACAAAAGAAGTGTATGTACAGGGCTTATCTACAAGTCTTCCAGAGCACGTCCAACGCCGTCTATTAGAAAGCATCCCAGGACTTGAAAAAGCAGAGATGATGCGCGCAGGGTATGCGATTGAATACGATGCAATGGTACCAACGCAACTATGGCCGACACTTGAAACGAAAAAAATCAAGAATCTATATACAGCTGGTCAAATCAATGGAACGTCAGGGTACGAAGAAGCAGCTGGACAAGGCCTGATGGCTGGAATCAATGCAGCTCGCCGTGCAAAAGACGAAGAAGAAGTCGTTCTTAGCCGTTCAGACGCCTATATCGGTGTGTTGATTGACGATCTAGTCACAAAAGGGACGAACGAGCCTTACCGTTTGTTAACGTCTCGTGCAGAGTACCGTTTACTATTACGTCATGACAATGCCGACCTTCGTCTAACAGAACTTGCGCATCAAATTGGTCTAATCAGCGATGAGCGCCACGAGCGTTTTCTTGCGAAAAAAGATGCGATTGAAAAAGAACTCGCACGACTTCGTAGCATCATCATCAAACCAAACGAAGAGACGCAAAGCTTGATCCGTTCTATCGGAGGAAGTGAGCTTAAAGATGGAATTCGTGCATCAGACTTACTGAAACGTACTGAAATGAACTATGACTTGGTGGCACAACTGGTCCCATCTGAAGACGAATTATCTGAAGATGTGAAAGAACAGATTGAAATCCAAGTGAAATACGAAGGGTATATTGAGAAGTCACTTCAACAAGTAGACAAGCTGAAGAAGATGGAAGACAAAAAGATTCCAGAAAACATCGATTACGATGCAATCTCAGGCCTAGCTACTGAAGCGCGACAAAAACTGAAGGAAGTCTTGCCGCTATCGCTTGCTCAAGCTTCTCGTATTTCTGGAGTAAATCCAGCAGATATCTCTATCTTACTGGTGTATATCGAACAAGGACGCATCGCCAAAGTCTCAAGTTAAGGAGAACGTCATGAACGAACAACAATTTATAGAAGCTTTAAAAGAAAAGGGAATCGAGTTAACAGACCATCAAATCGAGCAGTTCAAGAAGTATTTTGAACTGCTTGTTGAATGGAATGAAAAGATGAATTTGACAGCGATCACGGAACTAGAAGATGTATACCTTAAACATTTCTACGATTCGATTTCAGCTGCATTTTATGTAGACTTTTCAAAACCGTTAACTGTTTGTGATGTCGGAGCTGGAGCAGGATTTCCTAGTCTTCCAATGAAGATCTGTTTCCCAGAAATGCGCGTCACCATCGTAGATTCATTAAACAAACGTATTCAGTTCCTGAATCATCTAAGTGACCAGTTAGGACTTGAGAACGTGTCATTCGTCCATGCACGTGCCGAAGAGTTCGGCCAAAATACAGCTTATCGAGAAAGCTTTGATGTGGTAACTGCGCGTGCTGTAGCTCGCTTGTCTGTACTATCTGAACTATGTGTACCATTAGTAAAGGTAGGAGGACGCTTCGTCGCTATGAAGGCAGCTTCAGCAGAGGATGAACTAAAGGATGCGAAGAAAGCCTTGCAAGTTTTAGGGGCTCAACTGGAAGAGGATCATGCGTTTCAATTACCTGTAGAAAACAGTGAAAGAAAACTGTATGTATTTTCTAAACAAAAAGCAACACCAAAAAAATATCCCCGAAAACCAGGGACACCCAATAAAACTCCAATTCAGTAAAATGTTCCACGTGAAACATTTAATCTTCTCGTGATTTGTGATAGATTAGTAATAGAAGGTGGTGCACGTTTAGATGAAAAGTCCTTTTTCCAGGCTCTTTGGCGGTACAGATAAAGGGAAAGATAAAGAACAGCTTCCTGAGGAGGCGGCGACAACTTCAACAGCAGTAGAAGAAGTCGTACATATTCCAATTGGGAACATCGTACCTAACAAGTATCAGCCGCGAACAGTTTTTGATGATTCAAAAATTGAAGAGCTTGCCCGCACGATTCGGACGCATGGAATTATCCAGCCGATCGTGTTAAGGGAAATCGAATCCGGTCACTATGAGATCATTGCAGGTGAACGTCGCTTCCGCGCGATGAGCATGTTAGAATGGACAGAAGTTCCTGCAATCGTTCGAAATTTATCAGATAAAGAGACTGCCTCCGTGGCGCTTATTGAGAACTTACAACGTGAAGAATTGACAGCTATTGAAGAAGCGCTCGCATACCAGCAGTTAATTGAATTACATGAATTGACGCAAGAAGCACTGGCCCAACGATTAGGGAAGGGTCAATCTACCGTTGCCAATAAGATCAGACTATTGAAGTTGCCACAACAGGTACAGGATGCGATTTTGACGAAAGAGCTATCTGAACGACATGCCCGTGCACTGATGAAAGTGAAAGATGAGCCGCTCCAGCTAGAACTCTTATCTCAAACCATCAGTGAACAACTGAGCGTTAAGCAACTTGAGGAACGCATCGCAGCACTGAAGGAAAAGGCAGTAGAGCCGAATAAAAAGACACCACCGAAGCAACGACGCAAGATGGTTAATAAAGATGTCCGCATCGCTCTCAATACCTTAAAACAGTCGCTGACGATGATTTCAAAAAGTGGGATTGATTTTGAAACACAAGAAGAAGATCAAGATGACTATTACCAAGTAGTTATCAAAATCCCTAAGCGAAAATAACCTATTTCAGCATCTTTGCCCAGCGTGCAAAGGTGCTTTTTTTGTGAATGTTACGCACATGTAATACTAAAATTGAAAAAATTTGATAGAATAAGAGATATGAGCTTAGAAAGAAGGTGCAAGAGTGGGAAGAATCATCGCCATCGCCAACCAAAAAGGCGGAGTGGGTAAGACGACCACGTCCGTGAACCTCAGTGCCTGCCTTGCATATTTGGGCAAGAAGGTACTACTTGTTGATATTGACCCTCAGGGCAATGCATCGAGTGGGGTAGGCGTGAACAAAGGGGAAATCGATCAGTGCATCTATGATGTGTTAATCGATGATGTACCTGTAAAAGATATTATTGTAGAGACCAAAGTAGAGAACCTACATATTGTACCTGCGACGATTTCATTAGCAGGAGCAGAAATTGAACTTGTCTCGACCATTTCACGTGAAGTCCGGTTGAAACGCTCTTTAGAGGAAGTCAGTCCATATTATGACTACGTCATTATTGATTGTCCACCATCATTAGGTCTCCTAACGATCAACTCCCTCACAGCTTCGGATGCCATCATCATTCCGGTACAATGTGAATTTTATGCATTAGAGGGACTGAGTCAATTGCTCAGTACTATTCGACTTGTACAAAAACATTTAAATAAGAACCTTACGATTGACGGTGTATTGTTGACGATGTTTGATGCACGGACCAATCTTGGAATTCAGGTCATTGAAGAAGTAAAGAAATACTTCCAAGACAAAGTGTACAAAACGATTATTCCTCGGAATGTCCGTTTGTCAGAAGCACCAAGTCATGGGGAACCTATTATTATTTATGATCCAAAATCACGGGGTGCTGAAGTGTACCTGGAACTTGCGAAGGAAGTGATTAAGCATGGCTAAAGGTTTAGGTAAAGGAATCAATGCTCTATTTCCGGGAGAAGACCGCAACACAGAAGAACGTGTGGAACAGATCGAGTTAAAGCTAATCAAGCCCAACCCTTATCAACCACGAAAAATCTTTGATCAGCAGGCACTAGAGGAATTGAGTGCTTCTATTAAAGAACATGGTGTGTTGCAGCCTATTATGCTTCGTAAGAAAGGCAGTAAGTATGAAATCGTTGTGGGAGAACGTCGTTTCCGGGCTTCTCAGCTAGCAGGATTAAACGAGATTCCAGCAGTTGTCCGTAACTTAGACGACCGTGAAATGATGGAACTGGCTATTCTAGAGAACTTACAGCGTGAAGATCTAACGGCTATTGAAGAAGCAGAAGCTTATCAAAAACTGATGGATACACTCGACCTCACACAAGAACAACTCGCTTTTCGTTTAGGGAAGAGTCGCCCACACATTGCTAACCATTTGCGTCTTCTAGTTCTACCGGAAGAAGCGAAGAAAGCAATTTCATCTGGAGTCATTACGATGGGGCATGGCAAGGCTCTTTTAGGACTAAAGAAAAAGAAGAACATCCCATTGATTCTAGAGAAAACAACAAAAGAGCAACTCAACGTTCGCCAGTTAGAAGCATTGGTTCAACGGTTAAACGAAAATGTTCCACGTGAAACAATTCAAAAAGATAAAAAAGATATTTTTACTATCGAGAAGGAATCTGAATTGCGTGAACGCTTTGGTACAGGTGTCAAAATCAATCATTCTAAAGATCAAGACAAAGGGAAGATTGAAATCGACTTCTATTCTAAAGATGACTTGGAGCGAATTTTAGAACTATTAGAGAAGTAAGCACGGACCTATTTCCGCACTAAGGAAATAGGTTTCCTTTTTATATAGAAGCAGCGAACTGAATAAGAAAAGTAGGGATGAAGTATGGTGTTGTGGGGAACACTGGTCAATGCGCTACTCATTGTAGTCGGTGCAATTGCCGGTAGATTGCTAAAAGGGATACCTGATCGGATGAAAGAAACCGTTATGTATGCCATCGCGCTCGCCGTAGCCGTTATGGGGATTCAAATGTCTTTCGAGAGTACCAACTTTATTATTGTTATCATCAGTCTCGTAATCGGTGCTGTTCTCGGTGAGTGGTGGGACTTAGACAAACAGCTCAATCGTCTTGGACAATGGTTGGAGAAAAAGATGAGTAAGGGTGGGCAAGAAGGAGTTATTGCACAGGGGTTCGTGACGGCAACCTTAATCTTCGTCATTGGAGCGATGGGTGTCCTAGGAGCACTGAACAGTGGACTTCGTAATGATCACGAGCTATTAATCAGTAAAGGAATCATTGATGGGTTTACGTCAATTTTGTTATCCGCAACGTTAGGTATTGGCGTTCTTCTGTCTGCTATACCGGTCGCCTTGTACCAGGGGAGCATTGCTCTCTTTGCTACTCAAATCACTCGACTGGTCCCCGATGAGGCCATGACACTGTTTTTAAGTGAAATGACCGCTACGGGGGGTATCATGATCTTAGCTATCGGTTTGAACCTGATAGGCATCACCAAAGTACGGGTAGCTAATTTGCTGCCAAGTCTGTTGGTTGTGGCACTCTATGTTGCTGTGACATTTGGCTTTTAGCTAAGTAGCGGTGCCAAGCAAGGAATAAAGAATTGGCAATGATTCGGGCAAGGTCATGAGTGATATGGAGTCGTGTAGTCTGTAACGTCTCGACACCTTCAGCATGGACATGATTGACAACGGCTTTAATGGAATACGTTCCTACGGGAGGAAGCGCCTTGTGTACGGCTTTTCCTGGCCAAAGTGGTCCGTTTTCCAGTAAAATATCCCCGATGGCTCGCAAGTTACCTAGACAGGCATCAATAGCCACAGTTGGTGCGGTTGCATCGTCTTGCTTTAAATTTTCAAGCGTATCCGCTAAATTAAGGGCATGGACGGGTTGTTCCAATGAACCGACAATCCGAAATGGAAAGCTTTTATATAAGGATAGAAACGATCCAGTCAATGGCCCAAGCGCATCACCTGTAGATCGGTCGGTACCAATGCAAATGAATGTGAGTCTAGGATCTTCAAAGGGCAGTGTTTCAAGAAATGCTGTGCTGAGTTGCCAAATAACATTGGATTGTTCGAAATGGATTGAATAAGGAGTAGGATTCATAGAATATCCGCCTTTCCAGCTGTAGTTCTATCAGTTTATGTAGAACTCACTAACTTTATTCACAAAAAAGGAGGTTCTCTATGAGTGTCGAGAGAATGTGGGAACGTACATTAGAATTTATTATGAATGAAGCGTTATGGATTTCAATCGGAACAGCACTTTTAAAAATCTTATTGATTTTAGTGCTCATGGCGATTGTAGTGAAAATTGGGAAGTCTACGATTGAACGTGTGATGATTCTTCGGTCTAAGACACCGATTGGATATACTGAACGCAGACAAAATACGTTGATTAAGCTGTTGCAAAACGGGTTAACATATATTGTTTATTTCGCCGGTATCCTTGCTATCTTGTCAACAGTCAACATCAATGTAGCCGGTCTTCTTGCAGGAGCTGGGATTGCCGGTCTCGCTATCGGTTTTGGAGCACAGAGTTTAGTGAAAGATATCATCACAGGCTTCTTTATTATTTTTGAAGACCAGTTTGCGGTTGGAGATACTGTGATGATCAATCAGTCAAACGGAACCGTACAAGAAATTGGGTTACGGACGACGAAAATCAAGACTTACACAGGAGAACTTCATATCATTCCAAACGGAAATATCTCAGAAGTAATCAACTATTCTATTTTTAACTCATTGATTATGGTAGATGTCTCAGTTGCTTATGAATCAGATGTAGATGAAGTAGAACGTTTAATAAATGAATTTTTAGACACTACATTAGAAAAGTACCCAGAACTTGTCGCTCGTCCGGATTTATTAGGAGTTCAAGCCTTAGGTGCTTCTGACGTGGTTATGAGAATTTCTGCAGAGACATTACCGATGAATCACTTTAAGGTAGGACGTATGCTGCGTCGGGACATCAAACGCTTCTTAGATGAGCACAATATCGAGATCCCGTATCAGAAGATGGTAGTGTTCGAACAAAAAGGAGGAGGCAAGGCGAATGCAGGCCAATAAAGAATTTCATTTAAATGATGTGGTCGAAATGAAGAAACAGCATCCGTGTGGAACCAATGCCTGGAAAGTCATCCGCGTAGGTGCCGACATTCGCATTAAGTGTGAAGGGTGTGGACATAGCGTCATGATTCCCCGCCGTGAATTTGAGAAGAAAATGAAGAAGGTCCTCGTCCATCACGAGGAACAATAGACAGGGGGCGTGATGCCCTTTATAATTAATAGGTTGAAACAAGAAAGGTAGGAGAACCCATGGCTTTAACAGCTGGTATTGTTGGTTTACCGAACGTAGGAAAATCGACGTTATTCAATGCAATTACAAAAGCAGGGGCACTAGCAGCAAACTATCCGTTCGCAACGATTGATCCGAACGTAGGAATTGTTGAAGTACCTGATGCTCGTTTAGATAAATTAACAGAGATGGTTGAACCAAAAAAGACAGTTCCGACTGCATTTGAGTTTACAGATATCGCAGGTATCGTAGAAGGTGCTTCTAAAGGAGAAGGTCTTGGAAATAAATTCCTTTCTCATATTCGTGAAGTGGATGCGATTTGTCAGGTTGTTCGTTGTTTCGTGGATGAGAACGTCACTCACGTTGCAGGAAAAGTCGATCCCATCTCAGATATTGAAGTCATCAACTTAGAATTGATCTTGGCTGACCTAGAGAGTGTTGACAAGCGCTTGCAACGTGTTGGGAAGATGGCAAAACAAAAAGACAAAGAGGCTATGGTAGAACAACCAGTCCTTGAGAAATTGAAAGAAGCATTTGAAGCGGGTCAGTCGGCTCGTTCCTTGGATCTTTCAGACGACGAGAAGAAGGTCATCAAAGGTCTTCACTTATTGACGATCAAACCGATGCTTTATGTAGCTAACGTTTCTGAAGACGATATCATGGACGGCGGCTCAAATGAGTACGTAGAAAAAGTTCGTGAGTTTGCAGCAGCTGAAGGTGCAGAAGTTATTGTGATCTGCGCGAAGATCGAAGAAGAGATGGCAGCTCTTGAAGACGATGAGAAAGCGATGTTCTTAGAAGAGCTAGGCATCGAAGAATCCGGTCTTGACCAAATGATCAAAGCTTCTTATAGCTTACTTGGTCTAGCGACTTACTTTACAGCAGGCGTTCAAGAAGTACGTGCATGGACATTCCGCAAAGGGATGAAAGCTCCACAATGTGCCGGTGTCATCCACTCAGATTTCGAACGTGGCTTCATTCGTGCTGAAACGGTTGCTTATGACGACTTAGTGGAAGCAGGATCAATGCCTGCAGCTAAGGAAGCAGGCAAGGTTCGTTCTGAAGGGAAAGAGTATGTCGTGCAAGACGGCGACGTTATGTTGTTCCGTTTTAACGTATAATCCTACAAAGAGTTTCTGAGACCTTGTGTCCCAGAGGCTCTTTTTTTGATGAAAGGCAGAAGCTATTCCACAGAAGCACTTTTTCCTAGGGAGCGTCCAGGAGCCTCCTCGTCGTACCCAAAGCTGCGCTTTACTCCTGCGGGGTCTCCTGGATCACTCTGATTCCTCAGGAAAAAGCACTTCTGTTCCATAGCTTCCTACCTGCTGCTACAACCTTCAATTATCAATTGCATTCCACTTGCCAATATGATACAATTCATTGATGTGAGTAATACAATTACTTACTCCTTGCCGGCCTCAAAACCGGCCAAAGACCATAGGGAGGTGCAGAATAGATGAGACAGTACGAATTAATGTACATTATCCAGCCAGCAATCGAAGATGAGGCGAAGAAAGCTCTAGTTGAGCGTTTCAACGAAATCCTTACTTCTAACGGCGCTGAGATCATCGAATCAAAAGAGTGGGGCAAACGCCGCTTAGCTTATGAAATCAACGACTTGCGTGAAGGTTTCTACCAAATCGTTAAAGTAAATGCAGATTCTAAAGCAATCGATGAGTATACACGTCTTGCTAACATCAATGAAGACATTATCCGTCACATTGCTGTTCGCGTTGACGAGAAATAAGAATTCAACGATCGCTGACGAGGGAGGTTTGTAAGCATGATTAACCGAGTTGTATTAGTAGGCAGACTGACGAAAGATCCGGAGCTGCGTTACACACCGAATGGCGTAGCAGTAGCACGATTTACTCTTGCAGTGAACCGTACTTTCTCTAGCCAATCAGGAGAACGTGAAGCAGATTTCATTAACTGTGTTGTTTGGCGCAAACAAGCTGAAAACACGGCAAACTTCCTGAAAAAAGGAAGCCTTGCAGGTGTAGAAGGCCGTATTCAAACAGGAAGCTATGAAGGACAAGACGGCAAGCGCGTCTATACGACAGAGGTTGTTGCAGATAGCGTGCAGTTCTTAGAACCGCGCAATGCATCTGGTGGTGGCGATCGCGGCCAAGCGGCTCCTTACGGAAACGCACCGCAATCGAATAACTACAACAACAATTCCAATCAGTATGGTTCAAACCAACCATCGAATCAGCAAAATTATACCCGTATGGATGATGACCCATTTGCAAGCAGCGGGCCAATCGAAGTTTCTGACGACGATCTACCGTTCTAAAAATGCGCATCTCGTGCGGTTTACTTGATAACGAAAAAGGAGGCAACCAATATGGCACCACGTCGCGGAGGCAAACGACGCCGTAAAGTTTGTTACTTCACTAGCAACAACATCACTCACATCGATTACAAAGATGTAGATTTGTTGAAAAAATTCGTGTCTGAGCGTGGAAAAATTCTTCCACGTCGTGTGACAGGAACTAGCGCGAAGTACCAACGCAAACTTACACGTGCGATCAAAGTATCTCGTATCATGGCTTTGTTACCATTCACAGCTGAAGAGAGATAAGATCATACATTTAGGGACACACAGAAGATTTCTTCTGTGTGTCTTTTTTGCATCCAGCAACCAAGACGGATTGTTCCTAGAGTGTTCAAAGCGTTTCCTGCTTCAGTATGATAAAATAATAGGGATATCTTGAAAGAAGGAAGGTTCCTATGCAACAAGAAAAATCAATATGGCTTCATGGTTTGAGCACATTTGCTATCACTAGCTTATTGCTCCTCATTGCCGTGTATCTGCCTATACTTTCGCTAGTGGGCCTCTTACTGGCAGTCGTTCCGATTGCCTGGTTCCGCGCCAAGTATTCACGAAGCAATGCTCTTTTTGTAGCCATTTTAGCGCTACTTGCATCTATTTTGTTAGGAGGCTACTTAGGGTTACTTGTAGCACTCGTCACATTACCGGTTGGTTTTCTAATCGGAGACGGCTTGTCCCGTCGCCAGTCCAAAGTTTATATTTTAATCTCTACGGCCATTACTTTAATGATCACCTCGCTGCTTCAGGTCGTGATTGCCAAGTGGTTATACGGCATCAACTTGATTGAGCAAATGATGGAAGAAATTCGTCAGAGCTATGTGCGAGTAGGAGACGTCATGGAAAGCGTCGACCAGCAGCCGAACAATTTTAATGAAATCGTCAATACGAGCTTAGAAGCCTTTTCGCTCGCCTTGCCGGGCTATTTTATTGCCGCAATGTTCCTCTTAGCATGGGCTTATGTAGCGGTTGCGCTACCACTTGTACGCAAGCTGAAAGTACCGGTGCCACGCTTTACAGCATTCCGTCATTTTCACTTGCCGCGAGTAGTGATATGGTATTATTTAATCGTATCGCTTCTGTCTATACTAGGAACATTTGAAGCGGGTTCGTTCGGAGACATGATTGTCATCAATGCTGTATTTGTCTTCCGCGCTATGCTGTTTTTACAAGGGGTTTCCTTAATTCACTTTTATTTTCACCATCAAGGATGGCCGAAGTGGGGAGCCATCGCTACAACCATCGTGGCGCTGCCGTTCTATTCACTCGTCGTCATTCTCGGTGTCATTGACTTAGGGTTCCGTTTGCGAGCATTTATTGCCGCCAGTCCAAAAAAGTAAGGAGTTGATAGCATGGCCACCTTTTTCCGAAAACGACCGATGCGCTACAGTATCATTTTGTTTGCGGTCCTAGGCGTTGTCGCGACGATTATTCTCGTGTCGCAGTCGATTTGGATCGGCGTGCTTTTCGGACTCCTCGTAGCTGTCATCACAGGCTATGCATGGGCTACGGAAAACCGCGTCTACCAAGAGACCGAAAAACATATAGAAACGATGTCATACCGGCTAAAGAAAGTAGGGGAAGAAGCACTCCTCGAGATGCCGATTGGGATTGTCTTATTGAATGACCAACAAATCATTGAATGGGCCAACCCGTACATGACCAAACAAATGCCACAAGAGAGTCTGATTGGTATGGACGTTCACGAACTGTCTGACCAGATTCCACAGGTACTGAATTCAGAAGAAATCAATGACATGACGATTGAAATGGGAGACAGCAACTACAAAGTCTTCTATAAGCCAGAAGAGAAGCTCTTGTACTTTTTCGATGTCACAGAACAAGTGGAAATCGAGACGCTCTACTACGGCGACCGCACAGTCATTGGAATCTTGTTTATCGATAACTACGATGAAATTACACAAGGAATGGACGATCAGGTACGAGGGCAGCTGAACAGCTTGATCACCTCGACCGTCAATCACTGGGGTGCCGAGTACGGAATCTTTGTGAAACGTATTGCATCCGACCGCTTCATTGCGGTTTTGAATGAATCCATTTTACTTACTCTTGAAAAGACGAAGTTTAGCATTTTGGATGAAATCCGTGATGTCACGGCTACATTCGGTCACGGTGTTACGCTTAGTGCCGGAGTCGGGACGTCGTCTACGTCGCTTGTAGAGCTTGGAGAGCTGGCTCAGTCCAGTCTAGACCTCGTTTTAGGACGAGGAGGGGACCAAGTCGCTATCAAGCAAGCTGACGGTAAGGTGAAGTTCTACGGAGGCAAAACAAATCCTGTAGAGAAACGGACGCGTGTCCGTGCTCGCGTTATCTCGCACGCCTTACGTGACTTGATCCAAGACAGCGACCAAGTGCTCGTCATGGGCCACCGCTTACCGGATATGGATTCCATAGGTGCCGCAGTCGGAGTCCGCAAGATGGCGGAGATGAACAAAGTCGACGGCTTTGTAGTCGTCGACTTCCAAGAGCTCGACAAGAGCGTGTTGCGCTTGATGCACGAGATCAAACAGAACGAATCGTTGTACTCGCGTTTCATCACACCGGAAGAAGCGTTGAACCGTATGACGGACAAAACGTTACTCGTCGTCGTGGATACCCATAAGCCGAGTCTGGTCATCGATGACCGTTTGCTCCAGCGTGCAGAAAAGGTCGTCGTCATCGACCACCATCGTCGCGGAGAAGAGTTTATTGATAATACATTACTCGTGTATCTCGAGCCGTATGCGTCATCTACAGCTGAGCTCGTGACCGAACTGATTGAATACCAACCGAAGCACGACAAGCTCACGATGCTCGAAGCGACGTCGATGCTTGCCGGCATTACAGTAGACACGAAGAGCTTTACTCTTCGCACCGGAGCCCGGACGTTTGATGCGGCTTCGTATCTTCGTACAAACGGGGCCGACACGGTCCTCGTTCAGAGCTTATTGAAAGAAGATCTGGATACGTATATAGAACGAGCGAAGATCATCCAATCTGTTGAGTTCTACCATGAAGGCATTGCCATCGCGCATGCCCCTGAAGACGCTGTCTACAACCAGATCTTACTGGCACAGACAGCCGATATTTTACTCACGATGAACAACGTACGCGCTTCCTTCGTCATCGGACGCCGTGATGAATCCAAAGTGGGCATCAGTGCTCGTTCTCTTGGAGACGTCAACGTCCAGCTGGTGATGGAAGCCTTAGGAGGCGGCGGTCACTTGACCAACGCGGCCACACTGCTTGAGAACGTATCTGTAGCAGAGGCGATCGAGCAAGTGAAACAAAGTATTGACCAAGCAACGCAAGGAGGAACTGACCAATGAAAGTCGTATTTTTAAAAGATGTTAAAGGTAAAGGAAAAAAAGGCGAAATCAAAAACGTAGCAGATGGCTATGCACATAACTTCTTGATTAAGAACGGGTATGCAGTAGAAGCAACGGCTTCTGCGCTTTCTGCAGTAGAAGGGCAAAAGAAACTGACAGAAAAACAAGCGGCTCAAGAGCTTGCAGATGCGAAAGCACTGAAAGAGAAATTAGAGGCTGTGACGGTAGAGTTGAAAGCCAAGTCAGGAGCTGACGGCCGTCTATTCGGTTCTGTCACAACGAAACAAGTCGCAACAGCGCTTGAAAAAGTACATGGCATGAAGATCGACAAACGCAAGATGGAGCTAGACGATGCCATCCGCACACTAGGCTACACGAATGTACCGGTGAAATTGCACCACGACGTGACTGCAACACTTAAAGTACACGTAACGGAAGAGTAAGGAGCGAACAAGATGAGCGAGCCGTTCATGGACAGAGTACCCCCTCATAATCACGAAGCTGAACAATCGGTGATCGGCGCCATCTTTTTAGAGCCCCAAGCGCTGATCACAGCGGCCGAAGTCCTCGTTCCTGAGGATTTCTACCGTACAGCCCATCAGCGGATCTTCCACACAATGATCCGTCTCAGTGACCAAGGAAAGGCGATTGACGTCGTCACGGTCACGGAAGAGCTGTCTGCGAAGAAGGAATTAGAAGACGTCGGAGGCATCGCGTATTTGAGTGAGCTTGCCAACGCAGTTCCTACTGCAGCCAATATCGTCTACTATGCCCGCATCGTAGAAGAGAAGGCGCTGTTGCGTCGACTGATTCGCGTAGCTACGAGCATCGTAGAAGACGGCTTCACACGTGAAGATGAAGTGGCAGCGGTGCTGTCCGAAGCAGAGAAGAAAATGATGGACGTCTCCAGCCGAAAGAACGCTGGAGACTTTAAAAATATTAAAGATGTTTTAGTCGAGACATATGACAACATCGAGCAGCTGCATTCGCGTAAAGGGGACATCACGGGAGTTCCAACAGGATTCCGGGACCTCGACCGCATCACAGCGGGATTCCAGCGCAACGATTTGATCATTGTAGCTGCCCGACCTTCTGTAGGTAAGACCGCCTTCGCATTGAACGTTGCACAGAACGTTGCTACGAAGACCGACGAGAACGTGGCCATCTTTAGTCTAGAGATGGGTGCGGAGCAGCTGGTCATGCGTATGCTGTGTGCGGAAGGCAATATCGATGCCCAGGTGCTTCGTACCGGTGCCCTCACAAACGAGGACTGGAAGAAGCTGACGATGGCGATGGGAAGCCTGTCAAACGCAGGGATTTTCATCGATGACACACCAGGTATCCGAGTGACGGAGATTCGTGCAAAGTGTCGTCGTCTGAAGCAGGAGTACGGTCTTGGTATGATCTTGATCGATTACTTGCAGCTCATCCAAGGGTCTGGAGGAAAAGGAGAGAACCGTCAGCAAGAAGTTTCGGAAATCTCCCGTTCTTTGAAAGCTCTGGCCCGTGAACTGCAAGTGCCGGTCATTGCCTTGTCTCAGCTCTCTCGTGGAGTAGAGCAACGTCAAGACAAGCGCCCGATGATGTCCGATTTACGTGAATCGGGATCGATTGAGCAAGATGCCGATATCGTGTCGTTCCTGTACCGGGAAGACTACTATGACAAAGAGACAGAGAATCAGAATATGATTGAGATCATCATTGCGAAGCAGCGAAATGGCCCAACAGGTACGGTGACGCTCGCGTTCGTGAAAGAGTTCAACAAGTTCGTTAATATTGACTGGAGCCAGCATTCGGCTCCGCCCGCCTCCTAACAGGGAGGCTTTTTTTGTAACTTTTTAGTACATCAGCCGTATGACAGGTAACAAAAAGGAGTGAATGCAATGAAAGGATTGGCAGGTTGTCTTATTACCGTCGTCGTCGTGATCATTTTAGGTATCATTGGAATCTTTGCATTTTTTACTATCTCACCTCAGGAAGGAATCGAAGAAGGCTATCTCTCCAGCGTCATTAGCACCTCGCCAGATGGCAAATGGCTAATTGAAGTGAGAGAACCTGGCGGTGGTGAGCCGTTTAAGGTGTACTACGGACCCATTAACGAGGAAGTAGAGACTATGAGCATGATCTACCTTCCTGTTGAAGAGTATGGTACTCCATCAGCAGACGTGGAATGGAAAGAAGACAATGTAGCGGATATTATCATTCTAGATGGAGACCAGGAGACAAGACGAGTCACCCTTACAGTGGGAGAAGAATAGTACCAAATCCGGCATAAAAATGAGAATTCAATGAAGAATAAGTATCTAAACACGAACATTAGATATCCGAAATATTAAGATGTTCGCTTTTTCTGCGGTTTTCGGTTGACGTGGGCGCCATACGCTGATACACTAATACTGTTTGAAATAGGACACACAGTGTCTAGCGGAGGTGCTGATCATGCCATCAGTCGTAGTTGTAGGAACCCAGTGGGGAGACGAAGGAAAAGGAAAGATCACCGACTTTCTTTCGGAGCATTCAGAAGTTATTGCACGTTACCAAGGAGGAAACAATGCAGGCCATACTATCATCTTTGGTGGTGAGACATACAAGCTGCACTTGATTCCATCAGGTATTTTCTATAAAGATAAAATTTCAGTAATCGGAAACGGAATGGTTGTAGACCCGAAAGCTTTAGTAAAAGAGCTAAAAGGTCTTCACGATCGCGGAGTGAGCACAGACAACTTGCGTATCTCAAACCGTGCGCATGTCATCTTGCCATACCACTTGAAACAAGACGAAGTGGAAGAGGCGCGTCGTGGTGCTAACAAAATCGGTACAACAGGAAAAGGCATCGGACCGGCTTACATGGACAAAGCGGCACGTGTCGGAATCCGTATGGCGGACTTATTGGACTATGAGACGTTCAAAGAAAAGCTCGATCATAACTTGCAAGAAAAGAACCGCATGTTTGAAAAGTTCTATGAGACAGAAGGCTTCAAGCTAGAAGAAATCTTAGAAGAGTACTTCGCATACGGGCAAGAAATCGAGAAATATGTAACAGATACTTCTAAAGTATTGAACGATGCACTTGATGAAGGCCGTCGCGTCTTGTTCGAAGGCGCACAAGGCGTCATGCTCGACATCGACCAAGGAACGTACCCATTCGTTACATCATCGAACCCAGTCGCTGGGGGCGTAACAATCGGAGCGGGTGTTGGCCCAACGAAGATCTCTCATGTAGTAGGGGTATGTAAAGCTTACACTTCTCGCGTTGGAGACGGTCCATTCCCTACAGAACTATTTGATGAAGTAGGCAATCAGATTCGTGAAGTCGGAAAAGAGTACGGAACAACAACAGGCCGTCCACGCCGTATCGGATGGTTCGATTCAGTGGTAGTCCGTCACGCGCGTCGCGTAAGTGGGTTAACAGATCTAACGGTGAACTCAATTGACGTATTGACTGGCTTAGAGACGGTGAAGATTTGTACGGCATACCGTTATAAAGGCGAACTGATCACAGAATATCCAGCGAACCTTCGTATGCTAGCAGATTGTGAACCAGTCTATGAAGAAATGCCAGGTTGGTCAGAAGACGTTACAGGCTGTAAATCATTGGATGAACTACCGGACAATGCACGTCACTATTTAGAGCGAATTGCACAATTGACGGGTGTTCAAATCTCGATTTTCTCAGTAGGTCCTGACCGTACGCAAACGAATATCGTATCTAGTGTATGGCGATAAGTCATGCTTAATGAAAACACACCTTGTTCTCACGCGGAACAGGTGTGTTTTTTGTGTTGAATTATGTATAATTTCGCGCAATTTAGATAATTACTGAAACAATTGAAATATAAAATAGTATGAAATTCATAGTGTGAAACCAAATAATCCTATTTATTAGAAGTAATTGGAAGTAATTTCACGTTTTGATTACAAACGGGTCTATTCGTTCACTTTGTATAAATGAATATGGTAAATTAGAAGGGCATGAAAAATGCCATAATGTGTTTACAAACGGAAGGAGCTTTATCATGTTTTGGAATAAATCGAAGGAAGAAACGGCTGTTCTAGCAACAGACGGGCTTTCGGGGAAGAGGACCAATGTGATAAAGAAAGCAGCCATCTCGGTCGTATTGCTTTCTGGCTTGTCATTTAACTTTGCCTTCGCTGACGAAACAGCGGATAGCGAATTGGCAACAATCTATCATATCTACACGGACGATCAATACATTGGTGCCGTCTCAAATAAAGAAGAAATCACTCAACTAATGAAAGACAAAGTAGAAGCTTCCAAATCACAATTCGAAGGTCTCTCTTTAACAGCTGGCAACAATTTCTCGGTGGTTGAAGAGAAAGTGTTCTCACCTGCTACAGATGACGCCGCTACTTTAAAACAAGTAGAGGACCTCATTGAAGTCAATGCTAACGCATTCGCTATTTCAATCGATAACGAGGTGGCAGCCTACGTTACAGATTTAGAAGCTTACAATGAAGTACTTCGAAAAGTGAAGTTGAACTACGTTTCGGAAAAAGAGCTCAACTTTTTGGAAGCTAGAAAAAGTGCTACAGATACATTACCCGAATTAAAGCCGGGTGAAACCCGGATTGTCGATTTAACTGTAAAACAAGACGTTACTGGTGCAACGATGTCTGTGAAACCAGAAGAAGTCGTGACAGTCGACCAAGCGGTCAAACGCTTACTCACAGGTGTGGAGAAAGAAGAGACCTACACAGTGAAACAAGGCGACGTCATTTCAAAAATCGCAAGTGCCCATGATCTTTCTACCAAGCAATTGCTTGATTTAAATAAAGGGCTACAAGAAGACAGTACACTTAAAATCGGTCAAGAACTGAATGTGACGGTACTAAAACCGGCCCTTAACTTTGAAGCACAGTACGAAAAAAGAGCTAAAGAAGAAATCCCGTTTGATAAGATCGTGGAAGAAACAGACACGATGTACAAAGGGGACACAAAAATGAAGACAAAAGGCGCTAACGGAGAACGAGTAGCGACTTATACACTTACGAAACAAAATGGCGTGTTAACGTCTAAAGAATTAGTAGAAGAAGAAATCACGAAGCAAGTGCAACATCAAGTTACTTTAAAGGGAACGAAGGTAATGCCTTCTCGTGGGAATGGGTCATTCGCATGGCCTGCACAAGGTGGCTACATTTCAAGTGAGCGTGGCCAACGCTGGGGACGCATGCACGAAGGAATCGACATTGCCCGCCCAAGCGGTTTCGGCATCTTGGCATCGGATAACGGTGTCGTAGTAGCAGCCGGTTGGGACGGTGGACTTGGTCAGCGAGTAATCATTGATCACAACAACGGCTACCGTACTGTATACGGTCACTTAGCTTCTATTAATGTAGCTGTTGGTCAGACGGTTCCACAAGGCACGCAAATCGGTATCATGGGGAACACGGGAAGATCAACAGGCACTCACCTTCACTTCGAAGTGATTCAAAACGGTGCGCATATCAACCCACTATCTGTTTTAAACTAAACCTCATTGGAAAGCCGCCCGGCATGGGCGGCTTTTGTTGTAGGGGGAATGCGTGTTTAAGTTATTTCCCCTTGAAGAACAAAAGGATTAAGATGCAGATGAAATAACAGTTTATGAAGAAGAATTAACTAGTATTGTAGAAGAAATCGAGGGTATGGAGAAGAAATGGAGCTTGATGGAGAAGAACGCTCTAGATCATGTAGAAGAAATTAAAGATGATGAAGAAGAACGCCATCCACATCTAAATGGAATCGAGTTGCAGGCGTTAGAAATACATTCGAAAACCATTCACCCCAACCGAGGCAAAGAGCGCCTCAATTGGGGCGCCTGGTTTTCGAAGCATTTCTGAGCGAACGCCTTCCACATCTAAGAAGTATTTCCCGGGAAATAATCCGATAAGTTTCGACGAAATGAGGGAAATAAAGCGCGTCATTTCGACAGCTATGGGAAATAAAATGCGAAAATAGCGCGGTCATGGTATTGTTAAGGGTAATAGATTACTAGAAAATGCAGGGGAAATCGGAACGGAACATGGAGGAGAAACCTATGAGTAAGAAAATCTTAGTCGTCGATGACGAGAAACCAATTGCAGACATTCTGCAGTTCAACTTAAAAAAAGAAGGCTACCAGGTCGAGTGTGCCTATGATGGAGACGAGGCGCTTGAGAAAGTTGAGGCGTTCCAACCAGATCTGATGCTTTTAGATATCATGCTTCCAGGGCGTGACGGAATGGAAGTGTGTCGTGAGGTCCGGAAGAAATACGAATTCCCGATCATCATGCTGACAGCGAAAGACTCCGAGATTGATAAAGTCCTTGGACTGGAACTCGGGGCAGACGACTATGTCACGAAGCCGTTCTCAACTCGTGAATTAATTGCGCGCGTGAAAGCCAATATGCGTCGCTCGCAAGTCGTTCCTGCAGAAGACGTCGAGCCGAGCTCAAACGATATTAACATCGGACCTCTCACGATTCAGCCAGACGCTTATATGGTGATGAAGCGCGATGAGGCGATTGAGCTGACACATCGTGAGTTCGAATTGCTGCACTACTTGGCGAAACATACAGGTCAAGTGATGACACGGGAACATTTGCTGCAAACGGTATGGGGTTATGATTACTTCGGGGATGTGCGTACCGTCGACGTGACCATTCGTCGTCTACGTGAAAAGATTGAAGACAATCCAAGTCATCCAAACTGGATCGTCACACGCCGTGGAGTCGGGTATTACCTGCGCAGTCCTGAACAGGAGTAGGAGCAATGCAAAGAGTTGGCTTTTTCAAATCGATCCACGTCAAAATCGTGTTGATCTATATATTATTAATCATGATCGCGATGCAGATCATCGGGCTGTACTTTGTAAGAGAGCTCGAAGAGTCATTTCGCACCAACTTTCAAGAGTCCGTCACCGAGCGTGTCGGACTCATGGAATTTAGTGTGCGGGAAGAACTGATTCGCGAACGGACAGAAGAGGACGCGACAAAGGAACAAAGTCTGCGTTCTATTTTGGCTGGCTTAAATTCCACAGATATTAATGAAATTCGCGTCATCGATGACCGCTACCAGATCCTTGGGACCTCGGACTCCGACAACCAAGCGATTGTTGGGCAGCGGTCCGTTGATGATTTGGTGCGTCGTGCCATCAGTTCAGAAAATGCAGAGAGCATGATCTCTCTTGATGAACAGACTCGCGAACGCATCTGGATCCTCGCAACACCGATCACGTCTCAAGGAAACGTCATCGGGGCGCTCTACGTAGAGTCGGATATTGAACGCGTCTTTAGCCAAGTCGATGAGATCAATCAGATCTTAGCCGGAGGAACTGCAGTGTCCCTAGCTATCACCGTCATCCTCGGGATCTTTATTGCTCAGACGATCACGCATCCGATTTCGGACATGCGAAAACAAGCGCAGGCGATGGCGAGAGGGAACTTCTCCCGGAAAGTTAAAGTATATGGAGACGATGAGATCGGCCAGCTGGCCATCGCCTTCAACCATCTGACGAACCGCTTGCAAGAAGCCCAGTCGACGACAGATGCCGAACGACGAAAGCTCGCCTCGGTACTTGCTAACATGACTGACGGCGTTATTGCTACAGACCGCAAAGGCCGCGTCATCCTCATTAACGATCCGGCACTCGAACTATTGAACGTCAACCGAGACAGCGTCCTCAACCGTCCGATTACTTCGGTACTGACGATTGATGAAGACGCCACTTTTGAAGACTTGATCCATCAGCAAGAACCGATGTCGCTCGATTACAGCACACAAGATATGCCGTACATCTTACGGGCCAACTTCTCCGTAATTCAAAAAGAGACGGGCTTCGTCAACGGTCTCATTGCCGTTCTTCACGACGTCACGGAACAAGAAAAAATCGATATGGAACGCCGCGAATTCGTGGCGAACGTGTCGCATGAACTTCGTACTCCGCTAACAACAATGAGCAGCTACTTAGAAGCTCTCGCGGAAGGTGCATGGAAAGACGAGACGATTGCTCCGAACTTCCTGCAAGTCACGCAGACGGAGACGGCTCGCATGATTCGCCTCGTCAATGACCTGCTGCAGCTTTCGAAAATGGACAGCCGTGACTACGACTTGACTATTGAAGTGGTGAACTTCAACCAGTTCTTCCACCGCATCATCGACCGTTTCGAGATGTCGAAGTCACAAAACGTGTCGTTCTCTCGGATGCTTCCCGACAAAGAGTACTTTGTTGCGATTGACCCGGACAAACTGACTCAGGTCATCGACAACATCATCTCCAATGCACTAAAGTATTCGCCAGACGGGGGAACGGTCCGTTTCGGATTCACTGTAAAAGACGAAATGATGCAAGTCATGATCTCCGATGACGGGATGGGGATTCCGAAAGAAAACGTCGACAAGATTTTCGAACGTTTTTACCGAGTGGACCGAGCACGTGCCCGCTCTATGGGAGGAACTGGACTTGGTCTCGCTATTGCCCGGGAAATGATTGAAGCTCATGGCGGTAGAATTTGGGCGGAGAGTGAAGAAGGCTACGGAACGACCATTTTCTTCACTCTTCATGTCGAACCAGAAGAGGAGAGTGAATGGGAATGAGATACCTTGAACATTTGAAAAGTGCTGTTCTGGTCATTCTGATTGCGCTCAGCGTGTTGCTCACGTTCTCGATCTGGACCTATACACCGCCTTACGCGACGGTTGGAGATACTCCTGTCGTCGATATTGCCATCGCAGAGAAGAAACGAACAAGTGACATCATCAAGCCGTATCGCATGCTCGTCAGCAACAGCGGCGCAGCCGGTGTCAAAGGTTCCCTGCAATCTACAGAGATGGAGAATTTGACAAGCCTCATGCGGACGTGGTCTCTCGATATGCCGCGCCTTGTCGACAACGAACCGACTGTGGAAGAAATCAACGCCTTCATTCGCGAAGAGAACCAGTTGGTGTTTTACTACCCTACAGAAATACCGATTCAAAGTTTCCGTCAGGTGCTGTCGTTCAACGATCAGGCAGTTCCCGACTTTTCCTTTAACCATTTGATCGTCCACTGGGAAAACGATGAGGGCGACATTGATATGCATATTAACTTCTTGAACTCAGTCTCGCAGCGTATTTTCCGCTCGAACGTGTTAGAAGTGGATGTCATGGAATTTTTGAGCCGCGTCGAAGACATGGACCGCCGTCTGCCAATCTTCAATGAGATTACGCGCGAAGGGATTCAGTCCCTTTACGTATCTTCTGTTCAAGTACCGCTCGAAGAGTACACGTTTGGAATGGAAGAAGTGTCACCTGAAAAATTCAAGAACGCGCTATTTACGAATCCGAATCTCGTGCGAAGCAATCCGGTCGGCACCTCATCGCAGCAATACACAGATGACAGTGCTTTGATGAACATCGAGTACGGACCGCGCCGCATCAGTTACGTGCACCCGGCATCAGAAACCGAACTACCTGGGGATTCTGCGACACTCCTTGCCAACAGCATCGAGTTCGTCAATGAACATGAAGGCTGGACGGACGATTACCGGTTGACTCGTATCAACGAAGTCGGACAGCAGATCTCTTTCCAGATGCATTTGAAAGGACTACCTGTTTACAGCGATACAATGGCAACTGATATGATTCAGTACTGGGGTATTGAGCAGGTCTATCGCTACATCCGACCGTATTACACACTCAACCAATCATCACCATTCCGTACTACTCGCAAACAGTTGCCATCCGGACAATTCATCTATGACTACTTGGCGACTCAACAGACGGTTGATATGAATCTCGTCACCGATATCAAGCCAGGCTACTATGTGAAACGAGATCCCGCTCAGCCCATCCTCATTCTAGAGCCGTACTGGTTCTATCAAGTCGGCGAGACATGGGTACGGATCGTACCGGAAGCAACAGGAGGTGGCGCAATTGGATTGGAGTAGAACGAAGACGATTTTCATCATAGTGTTTTCCATCCTGAACGTCTTCTTGATGTCGCTTTACTTAGACCGCTACAACGAATCTGTTGGATTACAGAGTACGCTTGACGGTACAACGACCATTGAAGACCGCTTAGGCACCGAATCGATCGAGTTCCCTCGATTGACGAACATGCCACAGGAAGTCGCCTATGTTTCCGGGACGGTTCACATGTTTACAGAGGACGAACTAGAGTCGCTTGAAAATGTTGCAGCTCGTTCAGAGAGTGAAGGCATTTTAGAAGCTGTCTTACTCGAACCTGTCGCTGTTACAGAAGACACGTCACTTGAAGAAATCATTCAAGAGCACGCCTTCCGCGGAAACGACTACAAGATTTGGTCGACTGATGCTGAAGAACGCACGGCTCTTTTGTTCCAACAAGTGAATGAGCGCAGTGTGTATCATAACTCTCGCGCCAACATCGTCGTCACCTGGAACGAGAACAACGAAGTGACGAGCTTTACGCAGACATATCTCGATGATCTCGAAGATTATAACGAAGAACGCAGTTTGATCAGCTACATGAGTGCCATCGAAGTACTCTACAACCGAGCTTTATTGTTACCACAGTCGACGGTGACCGAAGTAAATCTGGGCTACTCAACTCTCGCACAGCTCGGCGAGACGCAGGTGTTTTCACCGACCTGGTCCGTGAAGGTTGAGCTCGCAGATGGTACAATGGAAGAGTACTTCGTCAACGCAATCGATAGTCGGATCCTCGACATCCCGATTGACGCAGTAGAGTCAGAAGAAACAGAGGAGTAGACCATCATGAGATTTAGTGTATTGGCGAGCGGCAGTAGCGGCAATGCCATTTACGTTGAAAACGACGAGCACTCCTTTTTAGTCGATGCCGGGTTAAGCGGTAAAAAAATGGAGCAGCTGTTTCAGCAGATCGACCGCGATGCGCGCGAACTAAGCGGCATCCTCGTGACGCATGAACACAGTGATCATATAAAAGGGCTTGGTGTCATGGCCCGTAAATACAAAGTGCCGATTTATGCGAATGCTAAGACGTGGCAGGCAATGGATCATCATCTAGGAGTCATCCCTACCGACCAGCGCTTCCAGTTCGATATGGAGACGGTGAAGTCATTCGGCGGAATCGATATCCAGTCGTTCCAAGTGTCTCACGATGCAGCCGAGCCGATGTTCTATGTCTTTCACGAGAATGGTAGAAAGCTTGCACTGATCACCGACACAGGTTATGTGAGTGACCGAATGAAAGGTCACATCCGTGGTTCGGATGCCTTCGTATTTGAAAGCAACCATGACGTCGGCATGCTGCAGATGGGACGCTACCCGTGGTCCGTCAAACGCCGCATTCTCTCAGACGTCGGTCACGTATCCAACGAAGATGCAGCCGTCGCGATGAGCGAAGTCGTCGAGATCAAGCCGACGCAGATCTACTTGTCGCATTTAAGCAAAGACAACAATATGAAAGACTTGGCGCATATGAGCGTGGACCAAACCCTCCGCTCATGCGGGATCATCACCGGAGAATTCGTGCACTTGCATGAGACTGATACTGACATCCCGACACCACTCGTCGAAGTCTAATGGGACCAGCCTCTTTTTGGGAGGCTGGTTTTTTAGCAAACTTTTATCCGATTTTCATCAAATTTTCATCTTCTTTGGGTATAGTATACGTATAGAATACAAAAAGGAGAGGAAATTCATGGACGATTACAAACCATATAATCCATATGCAGAAGAACCACAGCCACCGAAACGATCAGAAGAACCGAAGAAAAAACGAGGCATCGCCGGCTACTTTTTAGCAGGACTTTCGGGAGTACTAGTCGGAGCCTTGCTACTTTGGTTCATGATGCCGAGCCTGCAAAGCGCTCTTCCGGATAACGGCACCCGCAACAGTTCTGGAAACATTACATCCACCGAACAAGTCAGCACAGATGTCACTTCAGATGTGACCGCCGCAGTTGAAAAGACCTCGGCCGCTGTCGTCGGGATCACAAACTTGCAAGAAGTGAATGAATTCTGGAGCAGCGAACAAGGCGAGCAAGAAGCAGGAACAGGATCTGGTGTCATCTACAAAGTCGATGGGGACCGAGCATTTGTCGTGACGAACCACCACGTCGTGGACGGAGCGACTTCTATCGAAGTAACGCTGCAAGGTGGTAAAAAAGTAAACGCGGAACTCGTTGGTAGTGATGTCTGGACAGACTTAGCTGTACTTGAAATGGATTCCGCTGACGTCGAGACGGTTATCGAATTTGGAGATTCCGATGCCTTGAAACAAGGGGAACCGGTTATTGCTATCGGGAATCCACTTGGTCTTGATTTCTTTGGTTCTGTGACAACAGGAATCTTGTCTGGTAAAGAACGTGTCATCCCAGTCGACTTGAATGAAGACGGTCAGCAAGACTGGCAGACAGAAGTACTGCAGACAGACGCAGCCATTAACCCTGGTAACAGTGGTGGTGCACTAATCAACGTCGCCGGCCAACTGATTGGAATCAACTCGATGAAGATTTCGCAAACAACAGTCGAAGGAATCGGTCTTGCGATCCCAATCAATTCTGCCATTCCAATCATCGAAGACTTGGAGCAGAACGGGGAAGTACAGCGTCCTACGATGGGAGTAACATTGGTGGATGTAGAGCAAGTACCATCGTTCCACCAACAAGAAACTTTGAAACTGCCTGAAGATATCACAACAGGTGTCGTAGTAGATGACGTGATTGAAAATTCTCCAGCAGCAGCAGCAGGAATGCAACAATACGATGTCATCGTGGAACTTGACGGTGAAAAGGTTGAAAACATGCTCGAGCTTCGCCAACATCTCTATACTGAAAAAGAAGTTGGAGACTCCATGAACGTGAAAGTCTACCGTCAAGGTGAGATTGTAGAATTCACACTCGAATTGACCGACAACAACTCATTGTAAGATGTGGATAACTAAATTCGCTTCACAAAAGATTTACACAGGGAGCAGGGAGACGGAATGGCGTCTTTCCTGCTTCTTTTTTATTTGTTACAATAGGGTGTGGATAAACTAGTGCGAATTGTGAATAACTTTGTGTATAATCAAAATTGTCAGAGGAGGAAGAATAATGGAGAAATACGCATGCGAAACCCATGTAAATCAAGTACTTGACGAGGTGACGGCTTCGACAGGAGAATTTCCGATCCTCGAAAAAATCGAAGCTGATGAAAACTTATCCACACGCTGTGAGCATTGTGAACAGCCAGCTATATATATCGTAGGTGGAAAAAACTAAGACACAATATGTAGATAACACATGTGGATATGTGGATAAACTCTGTGTATAACGTGTTTGTAAATGAACTGTAAAGGTGGATAACCTGTGAATATCACAATTGTGACCGTTGGAAAGCTAAAAGAAAAATACCTCAAAATGGGTATCGAAGAATATGCCAAACGACTCGGCGCTTACGCCAAAATCGAACAAATCGAAGTACCAGACGAAAAAGCACCTGAAAACTTAAGTGATGCCGACATGGAAATCGTCAAACGCAAAGAAGGCGAGCGCATCTTAGCCAAGATCCATCCAGACGCCCATGTCATCGCCCTCGCCATCAACGGCAAAACGCGCAGCTCAGAAGAACTGGCTGCACATCTCAATTCCTTAATGACCTACGGCACGAGCAAAATCGCCTTTGTGATCGGAGGATCCCTTGGTATTCACGACGACGTCTTGAAGCGTTCGAACGAGCAGCTCTCGTTTGGGAAGATGACGTTGCCTCACCAATTGATGAAGCTTGTGCTCTTGGAGCAGGTTTATCGGAGTTTTCGGATTATTAAGGGGGAACCGTACCATAAGTAAATGAGGTTTTTTGTAAAGAATAGCACTTATGTAAACCAAAGACCAATTTGGTCTTTGGTTTGTTAAATGCTATTTAGATAGGGTAAATTCAATTTCTATTTCAAATTTCTTGTTTGAAGAGTCGTATATTTCTATCCACCATCCATCAATAGGAATGTCTTCATAACCATCAGGATATCTCTGTCCATCAAATTTTTCTACTAGAGAAAAGCTATATGCATTATCCTTTGGAAGATTTATATTTCTAACATCCCTACGATAACCTTTGTTTTTTTCCGTTATAAATTCTTTTAATTCATCATGATTAAACTTTGAAAATAAGTTATCTCCGTAAACATTATCTTCAATTTTGTAAAATGTTACCCAATTTTGCTTGTCCCCCATGCCACCAAAAACTTCATCATATTTCTTATTGATAAATACTATTTTCTTAATTCCATTCGTAGAGTTTCTTGGTATTACAGTTAAATCTATCAACATTTGGCATTGAGTTTTATCATTTCCAGGATAATATCTCCAAAGTGCTTTATCGCAATGTACTTCTAAACTTGGAGAAGGATTTTTTTTAATAAATTCTTTATAAATAGTGGTACTAGTGTTAATAATTCCCAATCCTAAACCAGCAATAGCTATAACCGTAGTAATGGACACTTTAAAACCTCCTTCATTCCTAATTTTATAATATATGAAAATACTGGTAAAATTAAAGGGTATTTGTTGAATATTGTATAATTAGGGTTCATCACCATAAGTCGTGGTTGACATTAAGTTGATTTGAGAATGTAAATAAATAGAAAAAAAGCGAAAACACCTGTATCGTAATTGTTGTCTAGACAAACCACGATAGGAGTTTTCGCCTTGTCCCAACAGTTTATCAAATTAGTCCTTCCACTTCCATCATTTTTTAAAATTCATCCGTCATCCGACACCGAACCAAACGTGTTTCGAATTTCTGCGCTGAACCGTCAAGTCCCATGTGTTGTCTGTTCAAATCAGACAGTCCGCCACTCAAAGGAACGTCGCCGTTTTAGACATTCCTACGCCTGGGGCGTAGGGACGATCTGGATCGAGATAGATGTCCCACGACAGGTATGTAAAAAATGTGGTATCACGTTTGTTCATGACTTTGGTTTAGGCATTGTTCGTTCTTCAACCAGACATTATAGAGTGGAGATTGCAAAACGTTGTCATGGTAGGACAATCTCTGATGTCTCACGTGAATATGGTGTTCCGTACACGACCGTTGAAAGGTGGTTCTATCAATACGCTTCGTGCCAGTTGGAGACTAAAACGGCAAAGCATGTCTTGGTCGATGAGTTCGCTACGCGCAAAGGTCATCATTACGCGACAGTGGTCATTGATGCGAAATCTGGGTGCGTCCTTTCTAT
>NZ_NOKQ01000327.1 GCF_002265435.1 Tetzosporium hominis | reverse complement strand
CGGGCAATGCTGAACAGCTTGAGAAGCAATTGAAACTGATGGAAGAACAATTGGGTATCGTTCAATATCTTTTTCCAACAGCTATTGTGATGGTAGGAGCTATTTTTTCTTTCCTCAGTTACCTTATCGCTAAGCCGCTCTTAAGGCGATTCTCCCCCGATATTCCTAATCTAAAGCCTTTTAGAGAGTTGAAGTTTCCGCAAAGTGTTGTAGTGCTGTATTTAATGATCGTCATACTTTCATTTTTGCCTTTAGAAAAAGGCCAA
>NZ_NOKQ01000319.1 GCF_002265435.1 Tetzosporium hominis | reverse complement strand
AAGACAAATTTCCCGGAGCCGAGATGATCGCCGGTACAGCGACCGCGGGAATCCCTCATGCCGCGCTTGCCGCTGACAGGCTGAGCCTGCCGATGTGCTACGTCAGAAGCAAACCGAAGGCGCACGGCAAAGGAAACCAAATTGAAGGGGCCGTTGTAAAAGGACAGAAAGTCGTTGTGATCGAAGATTTAATTTCAACGGGAGGAAGCGTTCTTGAAGCCGCCGCCGCCCTCACAGAGGCGGGATGTGACGTGCTCGGCGTCGCC
>NZ_NOKQ01000298.1 GCF_002265435.1 Tetzosporium hominis | reverse complement strand
TGCGATCTAGCCTTGGAATTTGTTCTTCCAGCTCTGCCGCGTTATGGGAGAGGACACCGTGTATTTTTTGCAGCGTGTCTGAGTAGTCCATTATTGTCACCTCTGAAATTGCAGTATGATTCGCATTGATTATTTCCTTGTCAAATCATGATCCGGTTTGTTTTTCATAGATTCACATCTTTGACTAGACTTGCTCTCATTTCCAATATTTATAGTTTAAGTCGAAAATCACGGATGTTGAATAGGCTTTAAAGACTGTTTTTAGGG
>NZ_NOKQ01000358.1 GCF_002265435.1 Tetzosporium hominis | reverse complement strand
CAGCAAACCGCAAACCGCCATCAAGTGACAGGACCTAACCTGTTTCAGGCCGTTTGGGGCATTGTTCTCAGCAAATACAACTTTACGAATGACGTTGTCTTCGGCACGGTCGTATCAGGCCGGCCATCTGAAATCAACGGGATTGAAACGATGGCAGGACTGTTTATCAACACCATTCCGGTGCGGGTAAAAGTTGATCGTGATGCTGCTTTCGCTGATATTTTCTCAGCTGTTCAGCAGCATGCAGTTGAGGCGGAGCGCTACGAT
>NZ_NOKQ01000170.1 GCF_002265435.1 Tetzosporium hominis | reverse complement strand
GAGTTTGTCGCTAGATTCAGCGCCAATGCGTCTAAATCTAAGCAGGCTACATCAAGAAAGAAACTTCTCGAAAAAATTACGCTGGATGATATTAAACCATCTTCCCGCCGCTATCCTTATGTTAACTTTACGCCTGAAAGGGAAATCGGAAATGATGTTCTTCGGGTGGAAGGCTTAACGAAAACAATCGATGGCGTAAAGGTGCTCGACAATGTCAGCTTTATTATGAATAGAGAAGATAAAATTGCTTTCACTGGCCGCAACGAA
>NZ_NOKQ01000240.1 GCF_002265435.1 Tetzosporium hominis | reverse complement strand
GCTGTTTGCCTCGATGCGCAAAAATGGAAAATCGCTGTCAGAAGTAGCGAAGGACGAGCTCGGCCCTGTTGCCGGATTTTGTACGGGACTGTCCATGCTGTTTATTATCACGATTACGATGGCGGGTCTGTCGATGGTTGTGCTGCATGCGCTTGAACGCAATCCATGGGGAACATTTGCGGTAGGGATTACGATTCCGATTGCGATGGGCGTGGGCTTATTTTATAAGAAAACGGGAAATTTAAAGCTTGCGTCAACGATCGGCTT
>NZ_NOKQ01000232.1 GCF_002265435.1 Tetzosporium hominis | reverse complement strand
GTTGGGAAAGCAAAAAAAGGATCGTTGGCCACCGTTCGTCCGGATGATTTGGGAGCGATTTGCGTAAAAGAAACACTGAAACGGGCAGGCGGCTACGAAGGCAATATTGACGATTTGATTATCGGCTGTGCAACACCTGAAGCGGAACAGGGGCTAAATATGGCGAGAAATATTGGCGCGCTTGCGGGACTGCCGTACACGGTCCCGGCAATTACAGTCAATCGCTACTGCTCTTCAGGTCTTCAGTCCATCGCATATGCGGCAGAA
>NZ_NOKQ01000324.1 GCF_002265435.1 Tetzosporium hominis | reverse complement strand
TTAAGGACCAGTTGAAGTTCATTAGAAGAAATATGAAGAAAAACCGCCTGCGTGTATTCATGACCATTCTCGCAACAACGGTGGCCTGCGCGTTTTTAATCGTGCTCGCATCGGTCGGATTCGGACTGCAAAAATCAATCACTGAACAGCTGATGAAAGAGCAGATCGTGACCGAGATAAATGTTGTCGGAAAAGAAGGGCAAAGCGATCAAAAGGTTCAAAAGAAAGACCTGAAAGAATTTGAAAACCGCAAAGATGTGTCCGCGA
>NZ_NOKQ01000350.1 GCF_002265435.1 Tetzosporium hominis | reverse complement strand
ATCTGCTTGCCATTATCCGCGGCGTCTCCGCCGGAATTGTTGTTGAACAGGACAAAAACATCCTTAGATTGCTGCTGCAATTCATTCAGGTGCTTTTTCCAATCCGCCAGCTCCTGTTGATTGTAGCGGTATAAGTACCTGACCTCCCGCCAGTTTTTCCCGCCGTCAGGCTTCATCCAGCCCTGCTTGTTGCGTCCGTGAAACCTGACGAGCGTTTTGTTTTCATTGGTCGCGCGCAACACAGTCGGGACGCTGCCTTCTCCGATT
>NZ_NOKQ01000322.1 GCF_002265435.1 Tetzosporium hominis | reverse complement strand
CTCGGCGGTGTTGTTGTGCATATCTTCTCAGAAGAAATGCGTGCCCACTATAACCTAGAAAAACTATGGCATGAGGCGGATTCTGTAGATTTATCTGAAACTTTATAGTCTTTTCCTTTATCTTCTATTACGGCGTTAACTCATTTTGTCTAACCCTAGTTATGCCTGCAATTCGTTGCCTAGTACTAAAAGCAAACGAAAAGACTATAGCGTTACAATTGAACTCAGTTGTAGTCAACTGGGTTTCTTTGCTTATTTTAGAAAAAA
>NZ_NOKQ01000252.1 GCF_002265435.1 Tetzosporium hominis | reverse complement strand
ATGTCTGTTCGTTTTTAATTTTTTCAACGAATAAAAGAAAACTGAATATTCTCAACTTATTTATGCGACACTAGTGAATTTAGTACTATAAAGAAAACACCCTCAAATGTTTTGAGGATGTCTAAGTCATACTGTTTTCAGCAAAAGCCGGAATGTGAGAATGAGAAGGGCCAAAAAGGTTACTTTCTCAATCAGACCGCCTGTCCGAATATGGGCGATACGGAATCGCTTCGCCTTAGGAATGGGATACAGGAGCGGCACACCTTGAGGGTTCAGCATGTCGAGCAGCACGTGGCTGATTGCACCTACGAAGAAGCCAAAAGCGATTGGGTAGGAGTATGAACTGAATTCGGTCAGTCCCAGCCCGGAATAGAGAAGCAGGCTGAACAAAGCAACGATAAGCGGGGAATGAGTTGCTCCGCGGTGCGTGGTCGTACGTCTCACTAAAAAGCCAAAAGGTTTCAAACGGTTGCTGATGAAACTGTTCTTGTGGTCGATGTCTGGCGCAACCGAGCCGATCAGGGTAGCGACGGCGAATGGCACCACTTGCTCTGGCGACACATACTCGGTATGTTGAAGAACCGCGAGCGTGATGAGCGCCCCACCAGCGAAATGGGTCTTGTATTGCATGAGAAACCTCCTTATTTATGGTGCTAGTCCATAATAAGGGGTATATGTGTTCGATACAATACGCCAAATGCAGTATTAATGGATGATTAGTAACTTCTATTACAAAACGAAACGAGGCGATTCCTATTCAATCGATACACAAGCAAGGCGAACGCTTTTGGTACAGTACGGCTGTCTCTTTAACTGTAAGCATCAAATAGTGAACACGTTTTAGTTATTCAAAAGAAAAGAAAGAAGTAGAAGGTTTTTTACTGGTATTGAGTTTGAAAGGTCAGCTGAAAATGTATTGGGGCTTGTCAGAGAGCTGAAGTCTAGATACAAAACCATCATCTGATAGGGTTTGGAGTGGGGGCTACGACTGCTTTGTTATGCAGTAAAGGTGAGGATGTAGATGGGGATATTGGGATTTTGTGGTTCTGGTATCGTGAATTTTTTAGATATACTCCAAGGGTGTATGGCTCTTCTCCTCTACCGTAAAAAGGAGTGCGTGAGCTTTGATGACAAACTTTCCGAATTCAGAAATCTGCGAGTAGAATACTTTGAAGAAAGTGTCGATTATGAGGATACTCTTGCTTTGAGAAACACTCAAGGACCAGGGGAGTGAGTCTATCATCAGACTGCTCTCTTTATAAATATGATAAAGGGGAGAGCGGTTTACCATTTTGGTATGAACATAATCAACTCGGAACCATTTCAACTCTTCGTTCGTATGAATATATGGCACAAACTTAATAGTGTTATTTTGAAGGAAGGTTGTAAAAGATATGAGATATAGACATGTGATGGCCGTTTTAGTGAGCAGTGTATTAATAGTCTTAGGTATATTGTTTGCTCAAATCCAATCGGCTGATGTAACTTCAGGTGGCGAAATAACCAAAGAGAAGAATGTTGTCGCGTCCAAGTATCCAGGTATCGAGATACATACAAAAATTGAAGAGACGGATACGTACAAATCTGCGGTTCACGTTCCCTTGTTTGTGGATGATAGATTGAATGTGGAGATCAATAAGTATGTTGAAAACCAAATAAAGTCATTCCATAGCGACCTAAACAAGAACTTAAAAGTAAGTCCATCACCCCAGTGGCAGTCAGAACTCTATATAACGTTCGATGTGTACCAAGTCTCACCTTCAATCTATTCGTTTTCCATTGATACAAGCTCTTATCTCGCTGGAGCTAATGGGAATCAGACTACTAAATCGATTACGATGAATGTCGAGACAGGTGAACTTGTGGAACTAGAGGATGTACTAAAGAGCGGTGTCGAGATAGAAAAAAGGATTCTAGATGACATTAAAAAATACATACTTGCCTCGGAAGAAGATGCGCCTTATTTCTTTGAAGAAAGTTTAATGGAAATCTCCGATACGTTGTATGAAAAGGGCCTACTAACAAAGGATTCTCTTTATTTCAAGTTTGATAAATATGAAATCGCGGCAGGTGCCGCAGGATTGGTAGAAGCGAAGATTCCACTTACTGAATATGAACCTTTTTTGGAAGATGAATGGCGGTCGATCTTAACACTGAACACCATCGATTCATTAGATGGAGACGAGGATAAGGGTAATGAAGGTATCGTAGCTAAAGAGGAAAAGCAAGAGAAAAAACTTTCGAGGGACATGAAAAAAGTTGCTTTGACTTTTGATGATGGTCCCCATCCTCAAAATACGCCTGCAATATTAGAGTTACTAAAACAATATGACATGAAGGGTACCTTTTTCCTGCTTGGCAGCCGCATCGAGTTCTATCCTGACATTGTGAAGACTATAAAAGAACAAGGGCACGAGATTGGCAATCATACGTGGAACCACAAACAGCTTACATCACTAGCAGAAAGTGATATCCGAAGCGAGGTCGATAGTGTAGATGAGTCTCTTGAAGTGATAATTGGTGAGCCATCCACTGTGTTTCGTCCACCCTATGGAGCTACTGACGATACCATTGAAAAAATTGTAGGGGAGCCGTCTGTGTTGTGGACGATTGATACGCTCGATTGGAAGAACCATGATCCACAAGCTGTATTAAGTGCAGTAGAGAGCGACTTGCATCCGAACGCCATCATCCTCCTGCATGACATTCATTCATCTACAGTTGAAGGAGTCAAGCTGGTCTTAGAATATTTGCAATCAGAGGGGTATACTTCTGTTACAGTTTCTGAGATTTTATCTTTTCAGGAAGAATAGAGGTACAGGTACAACGTGTCTAAAATAGTTAAAATTAAAAGCGGTCCGGGATTGATGATTCTAATATCTTTATGAAGTTAATTTCAAAGAACTTTAATTTTATTGGTAAAGAACTTTAATTGAAAATCCATATCCCCATAGTTACCAAAGCAGTAAGAAAGATTACAATAAAAGGAATTACCTGTTCGGTTCTCTCCATAGATAAATAGGGTTTAGCAATCAGGACTGCTAAAAGTAATGCTATCCAGTGAAGAATGATAATCCCTCGATAAATTAAACCATCATTTTCGTATGAACGAAAGTTTTCGTAATTTGTATACAAACCAGCGAAACCACTACCGGCAAGCACACCACTAACAATTGCTAAAATAATTTGTTTCACAAGAATCATCCTCTATAAAATACTTCTATATTTAGAATAAAGTATAGTCGTTCTGTTCTAAACTATGAGCAATGAAAAACTGAGCCGAGTAATAGGTCGACATGATCAAGAAAGTCGATTGGGGTACATCCGATACAAACATGTTCCAGGACAAAATAGAATCAGATAGTACAAATAGCAAACTGCCTAGTATGGCCCATTTGCTTCTGGTCATGATGGCCGTCCAAGCCATAAGTGAGATGACAATCACATAAGCAATAACTGGAATGACGAGAGCAGTATTTTCGTTTTCCATCAGAGCAGTAACTAATGTTTGACCCATAAGGAAAGAGTAAGTGAGTATGAAAAGAATCATTGCGAAACGGATTTTAGAAAACTTCCAGGCTCTACTGAATCCCACTACATAAAATAGATGTCCTACTAAAAATGTTGCTAGTCCAAGAATAAAAGAATAGGCAATGAAGCCATCTGCCAGCATACAAGTAAACAATCCTACTAGAAGAATCCATTGAGTAGGATTAGGTTTGGAACGGCATTGCAAGTATGCATAAACAAGGATTAAAATCATAGGAATGAGCTTAAACGTTACTTTAAGAATGGTAGGATCTTCTGGGATACTAAAGATATAAAGGCCAGCCATGAAGAAGATAAGAAGAGGCAAAACGAATTTTTTCATCAACACATCACTCCTACTGCTTTTACTAAAGATTATGGTTTGGGGTAGATGACTAGGACTTCTTCAAAAGAGACTAGTTATCCTTTATTTTCATGAAAGATTGTGAGTAGGCTATTGTATTGAATCTACAAATAACGAATAGGAAGTGCAACATGATCTATATCGAGACGACTAGATTGCGATTGCGTGATTGGCAAGAAGCTGATTTTGAGTCTTTCAGCCGAATGAATGCAGATGAAGAAGTAATGAGGTATTTCCCTAAAACTTTATCAAAAGAAGAATCTGATGCTTTTGCGCAGGCAATTATTGCAGAAATCAAAGAATTCGGATTTTGCCTATATGCCGTGGAAGTAAAAGAAACAAATGAGTTCGTTGGATTTATCGGATTTCACAGAGCTACTTTCGAATCTGACTTTACTCCGTGTATCGAAATTGGCTGGAGACTGAAAAAAGAAGCGTAGGGAAGAGGCTACGCAACCGAAGGCGCAAAAGCTTGTCTGCAGTATGGATTTGAGGAATTAGGATTTGACGAAATCTACAGCTTCACAGCAGATATCAATGAGCCCTCAAAACACGTGATGAGAAAAATAGGGCTGCAGTTTGTGAAAGAGTTTGATCATCCGAGAGTGGATCAAGGTAGTCCGCTGCTGAAGCATGTTTTGTATCATCTACGGAGAAGTTACAACTAGCCTTCAACCTGCCACAACAAAGTCGAAATTGACGGGATATGTGCCCGTCAGATTGTTAGGATATTAATAAGGAGTTGAAAGCCATGGCGTGGGTAGAGTCGATACAAAAGGCAATTGAGTTTATGGAAAATCATCTACTGGACGATATCACGGTAGACGATATTGCGAGGCAGGCACATGTGTCGCCGTCTCATTTCCAAAGGACGTTTTCGGTTTTGACGGAAAGTACAGTCGGTGACTATATCCGAAGACGGCGTTTGACGTTAGCTGGAGAAGAGTTGCTGACTACTGATGCGAAGATCATCCACCTGGCCTACAAGTATGGCTATGACACTCCCGAGGCTTTTACGAAGGCTTTTCGCAGACAGCATGACATGACGCCCAGTGAAGCGAGAAAGAATAAGGGGAAGCTGCAATCCTATAATCGCTTGATCATTCAAGTGTCCTTGAAAGGGGCAAAACCAATGAAGTACACGATTGTTGAAAAAGAGGCGTTTCAAATCGTTGGAGTAAAGCGGGAGTTTTCTTCCGTGGGAGAAGAAGAGAATGTTGTGGGGATTCCGGAGTTTTGGCAAGAGGTCAATCAAAATGGAACAACTGATTTATTGTTTCAAGTAAATGATGGACCCATCGAAGGGGTGCTCGGTGTTTGTGGAGATGTTAGTGAAACGATAGAAGAAGGACGTAAGTTTGATTATTGGGTAGGAGCAGCACATTCGGGAGGCGTTCCCGAGGGAATGCAAAGCCTCACACTTCCTGCTTCCAAGTGGGCCGTTTTTGAAGTGCGCGGACCTATGCCTGTCGCGATGCAGACTGCGTGGAAACAAATTTTCTCCGAATGGTTCCCATCTACGGGGTACGAGCATGCCGGCACATTCGAATTCGAATTGTATACCAATGAAGATCCAAGCAGTCCAGATTTGTATTCGGAGATTTGGATTCCTGTTAAGTAAGAGCATTATTAAAACCTATACCTCTAGATTAAAGCGACCTTGTTGAGGTCGTTTTTTCATGAATAAAAAAAGGCGCCTCAAAAGGCACCTTCCACTATTACTACGCCGCTTCCAAAGTAGAAGCCACTTCCGAAATGATGATCTCGCTTCCGAGCATTGGAGACTCTTCGCCACTGTTTCCTGAACGAGAATGAGATTCTTTGAATGCGTCGCTGTTTCTCCACTGCGTGAAGTCCTCCATCGTGTTCCAGTACATATTGACGTTTAGTTCATCGTACTCCGTAAGGTTTTGTGTGATCCACACTTCGACTTTTACAAAGCCGTTCATTTGTTGTAAGGCACCTGGTTTCGTAAACATCGGCGCCATCTTTTCAGCGAAACCGGATTTCATCTTGATGCGATTTGTTACGATGATCATCTCTAGATTCCTCCCATTGATTTAATGTGTTCCAACAACTCCACCTTATTCCTTTCGAAGCCTGTTGTCGAATCATAGATGACTACTTTATGTGATAATGGAATCGTACTCCAAATCTATGTGGAAAGTCATTCTGCACGATTGAGCCGGTCTGCATAGGTTTTGACTGGCGAGACCATATGAGAAAATAGTTTCATGAAATAAAAATAAGGGAAAATAAACATAAGAAACTGCCTATTTTTAAGAGGGCACAATGATCGGAATTAGTAGTAGCTAGTTTATAGAGATAAAATAAGTAATAAGGGGAGAATGACCATGGATTATTTTAAATCGCATTTACCCGAAATGCTAGAAAAGCTTGCGGAGCTTGTGAACATCGATAGCGGGTCTCGCTATAAGGCAGGTGTTGATGAAGTTGGGAAGCGACTAGCAAAAGAATATAAAGAATTGGGCTTTCAGGTAGACGTCCATGAAAATAAAAAGCTTGGAAACAACTTAGTGATTCGGCATCCGGAAGCGACTGAGCCAAAAGTGCTGCTGATTGCCCATATGGATACGGTGTTTCCAGAAGGAACGGCAAAAGAACGTCCGTTTAAAATAAAAGGGAAACACGCATACGGGCCAGGAGTTGCCGACATGAAAGCCAGCTTGATTAATCTGGTGTATGCGATGAAGTACTTAAAAGAAGTGACACCGGAAACGCTTAACAATGTGGTGATCATTCTAAATGCAGACGAAGAGATTGGGTCTCGCACGTCTCGCAAGTTGATAGAAAAATGGGCTAAGGTCGTCGATTATGCGCTTGTGATGGAACCTGCTAGAAAAGACGGCTCTATCGTCTCTTCTCGTCGCGGAGGAGGACGCTACATTTTTAAAGTGAAAGGGAAGTCAGCGCACTCTGGAGTCGCACCTAAAGAAGGGATCAGCGCTATTGAAGAGCTGGCTCATAAGATTACGAAGCTTCATAAACTATCCGATCATGACAAAGGCATTTCTGTAAGCGTGGGAAGAATTGAAGGCGGCAAGTCGATCAATATCATCCCCGATTCCGCAGTCGGCTATGTCGATATTCGTGTCCGCAACAAGCAGCAGGGACTTGAGCTTACAAAGCAGATCGAGAAGATTGCTTCGGTACCTGATGTGGAAGGTACGAGCATTGATTTAGAAGGCGGCATCAATCGCCCGCCGATGGAATTTAACGAAAAGAATCAGAAACTACTTGGAATCATCCGTGCTGTGGGGGAAAGACACGGCATCAAAGTCAAAGATACTCATACAGGTGGCGGTTCAGACGCCTCGTTCCCATCGTATTTAGGCGTGGCGACGATAGACGGTATGGGGCCAATCGGTGATAAGATGCACAACGAAGGCGAAAATATTTTGATTGAGTCGATTCCAAAGCGCGCGCTGCTACTGGCGGAGACGATTCGGGAATTATCGAGTTAAGTCCTTGTAAAAGAATCATTTCGAAGGCCCATGCATACAATTAGAGAACGCTAAAAATGTATGCAAAGGAGTACGAGATGATTAGTGAGTTTGCTCAAGGGGGTTGGAATCCCTCCAGGGTCGTAGTATTAGCACGTGGAGACGTGACCGGTGACAGAATTTCGGACACTGTTTATTTGACCGGAATCAAGACACCAGATAGCCCTTTTGTTCAACAGATCACTCTGCATATTCAGGACGGAAGATCTGGCAGAGTGACGCGCATCCCGCTTCAGGAAAATGCAGGGTACAACCCTACGATTTTCTTGGGTGATTTTACAGGAGATGGCGTGGACGACATCTTCATCAGTATTAATACACTCGCTTGGTGGGAAGGTCGATTCGTGTTGTAGAATCAGTTTGTCGCGATTTATGGAAGCTCGAATCCGAGCTGAAGGGTTATACAATTTAAGAAAAACAAGCGATTTCATGAATTTTCACAAATCCTAAGCATTTAGGATTTGTGTTTTTTTTATTTTATTCTTGAACTTTGTGGCTAGGAACATAAGAGAATAGTTGGATTGCAATTGGAAAAAGTGTTTGCTTGAATCCTTCGGAAAACGAAAATATAGGGCAACATTCCGATGTAAAATTCAAAATATTCTGCTAAAGTGGTGACAGAAGGAAGAAATACTACATACAACTAGAAAATTTACCAGGAGGACCCAATGAAATACTTCATTTCAGTCGACATGGAAGGCATCACAGGACTACCGGATCACACATTTGTCGATTCTTCCAAACATAACTACGAACGGGCACGGCGCATCATGACCGATGAAGCCAACGCCATTATTGAAGGTCTCCTCAAAGCGAAGGCCACCTCGATTTTAGTGAATGACAGCCATTCCAAAATGAACAATCTCCTTGTTGAAGAGTTGAACCCAGCAGCAGAGCTGATCACGGGTGCAGTGAAGCCGTATTCGATGGTGCAGTCTCTTGATGACTCGTTCGATGGAGCCATCTTTGCGGGGTACCACGCGCGTGCAGGAATGCCGGGTGTGATGAGCCATACGATGATCTTTGGTGTGCGGACAATGTACATCGATGACGTGGAAATCGGCGAGCTCGGTTTCAATGCGTATGTAGCGGGTCACTTCGGCGTTCCTGTCATCATGGTAGCTGGAGACGATGGTGCGTGCCGAGAAGCAGAAGCACTGATTCCAAACGTCACGACAGTCGCCGTGAAAAAATCGATTACTCGTCAAGCCGTCCAAACTTTGGTGCCGTCGATGGCACAAGAGCTACTCAGAGAACAAGTCCAAAAAGCGGTAGCGAATAAAGACAAGGTGCAGCCACTGGTGCCGCCTAAAAATCCGACGCTTCGCATAGAATTTGCTAACTACGGGCAAGCCGAATGGGCAGCACTTATGCCGGGATGCGAAATCATTGAAGGAACGACCATTGTGAAATTCGAAGCAAAAGATATATTAGAAGCCTATCGTGCCATGCTCGTGATGGTGGAACTGGCGATGCAGACAACATTTTGTTAAAGGGGGAAGCTTATGCTCAAGTACACATTGAAACGCTTCGTCATGATGATTGCCACGATTTTGATCATTGCGACGCTGACGTTTGTTTTAATGCACTCCATCCCGGGCTCTCCGTTCAATGAGGAACGGACGACAAACGAAGCCATACAGCAGAACTTGGAACGCTTTTACAAGCTCGACCAACCACTGCCGGTGCAGTACGCATATTATTTAAAATCGATTGTGACGTTTGATTTTGGACCGTCCATCAAAAAGCCGAACGAGTCGGTCAATGAACTGCTCGCGAGGGGGTTCCCGATCTCCTTCGAACTGGGGATGACGACCATCTTGGTCGCTGTGATCTCAGGGATTTTACTTGGAACGTTTGCAGCACTACGACATAATGGCGTGATTGATTACGCGGCGATGACGTTTGCGGTATTTGGCATCTCGATTCCAAACTTCGTGCTAGCTACGCTACTCATTCAGAAGCTAGCTGTTGATTGGAACATCTTACCGCCAGCCACCTGGTCGAGTCCGCTCCATATGATTTTGCCGGTCGCCGCACTCGCCACGGGTCCGATGGCCATCATCGCACGTCTAACACGGTCCTCGATGCTCGAAGTATTGACACAGGATTACATCAAGATGGCGCGGGCGAAAGGGTTGAGTCCTTTCCGCATCATTGCAAGGCATGCACTGCGTAACGCGTTGATGCCAGTCGTCACTATCATGGGGACGATGCTAGCAGGGATTTTAACAGGGACATTCGTCATCGAGAAAATCTTTGCGATTCCGGGGATGGGAAAATACTTCGTGGAAAGCATCAACAACCGCGATTACCCGGTCATCATGGGAACAACGGTATTTTACAGTTCCTTCTTAGTATTTATGTTGTTCTTAGTCGATATCGTCTACGGCTTCCTGGACCCACGAATCAAACTACATAAGAAAGAAGGTGAGGCGTAATGACGAACCTTCGGGAAGCAGCACTACCGCAACAGACCATTCCAGATGAGTGGTTTCAAAAGAAGAACAAAGATTTAGAGAAAGCGGAAGAAGTCGTCCGCCCGTCCCTTTCGTATTGGAAAGATGCGTGGCGCCGGCTTAAGAAAAACAAACTGGCCATGACAGGCTTAGTGTTCTTAGCCTTACTTGCCTTATTCGCGATTTTCGCACCAATTTTGTCGCCGTATTCGGTGACACAAGTCGATTACCCGAATCAGAACCAGGCACCATCTGCTTCGCACTGGTTTGGAACAGATGACGCAGGACGAGACGTGTTCACACGGACTTGGTACGGAGCCCGGATCTCACTCTTTGTCGGCTTGATGGCCGCCCTGATTGATTTCTTTATCGGAATCATCTACGGAGGCTTCAGTGGCTACAAGGGTGGAAGAGCGGATTCAATCATGATGCGTATCATTGAGATCCTTTACGGATTGCCACATTTATTAGTCGTTATTTTATTAATGGTAGTCATGGGAGCGAGTTTGACGACCATCATCGTCGCCTTGACCGTGACCGGTTGGGTAGGTATGGCTCGGATTGTAAGGGGTCAAGTCCTGCAGATCAAAAACTATGAATTCGTGACAGCATCGAAATCGTTTGGTGCGAGTACGCCGCGAATCATTCGTAAGAACTTATTACCGAATACGATGGGACCGATCATCGTACAGATGACATTGACGGTACCAAGTGCCATCTTCGCAGAAGCGTTCCTTAGTTTCTTAGGACTCGGGATTTCCGCACCGTATGCGAGCTGGGGTGTGATGGCAAGTGACGCGTTGCCGGTCATCTTGTCCGGAGACTGGTGGCGCCTGTTCTTCCCGGCGTTCTTTATCTCCGTGACGATGTTTGCATTTAATGTACTAGGTGACGGGCTGCAAGATGCACTGGATCCGAAGCTGAGGGGGTGACAACGATGAACAATGAACAACAGCTTGCGGCAGTAAAAGAAATGGAGCGCGAGAAGCAGCTAGATGCCGAGCGATCCGAGCAAGAAGTGGTCGATGTTCAGCAGACGACGCAGAAACACCGCAAAGTCGTATCGACCGAGAAGGTCCTCGAAGTAGAAAACCTGCATGTGTCCTTCACGACGTTTGGAGGAACCGTACAAGCGGTGCGAGGAGTCTCGTTCGACCTGTATAAAGGCGAGACACTTGCCATCGTTGGCGAGTCAGGATGCGGCAAGTCCGTGACGTCAAACGCCATTATGGGTTTGATTCCGCAGCCACCAGGGCGTATCTCGGACGGGAAAGTCCAGTTCAAAGGACGCGAGCTGACGACGCTGACGAAAAAAGAACTGCGTAAGATTCAGGGAGTCGATATCTCGATGATTTTCCAGGACCCGATGACCGCTCTCAACCCAACGCTCACTATCGGGGAGCAATTGATGGAAGGGGTACGCACCCACTTCAAGGTCTCAAAGTCTGAGGCGAAAGAAAAGGCACTTGCGATGCTGAATTTGGTCGGGATTCCAAATCCAGCGGAACGCTTGAAGCAGTATCCGCACCAATTCTCTGGAGGGATGCGCCAGCGTATCGTCATTGCCATCGCGCTGATCTGTGAACCGGAACTACTGATTGCAGATGAGCCGACGACGGCACTCGACGTGACGATTCAAGCGCAGATTTTAGAACTGTTTGAAGAGATTCAAGCGAAGACGGGCGTCTCGATTGTGCTGATCACACATGACCTCGGTGTCGTCGCCAAGATTGCCGACCGCATCGCTGTCATGTATGCAGGAAAGATCATTGAGATTGGGGACAAGCGGGAAATCTTCTACACGCCGCAGCACCCGTACACACAAGGGTTACTGAACTCTGTACCGCGTCTCGATCTTTTGGAAGAAGAGCTCCAACCTATTGATGGCACACCGCCGGACCTGTTCGCACCGCCAAAAGGCTGTCCGTTCACGGCACGCTGCCCGTTTGCGATGAAAGTATGTGAGCAGGTCCATCCGGCCACAACGACTTTGACGAAGACACACGCAGTGGATTGCTGGCTGCAAGACGAACGAGCCAAACAGCTTTGGGAAGCATAACGTACTAAGGGGATGAAAGCACAGCCGTGCATTCACATAAAAAAGAGGACAAGGGGGATTTTATACGATGAAGAAATGGCTAGTACTACTGTTCACAGCTTTCGTGGCTATCATGCTTGCTGCATGTACTGCGAACGATGATGCAGGAAAAGACACGACAGAGAAAGACCCGGCTGGCGGAGAAGAGACCGCTGCTGAAAAAGTATTGTACTTGAACAACGGTTCTGAGCCGACAACATTTGACCCATCTGTTGGGTTTGACGCGGTATCTTGGAACGCACTGAACAACTTGATGGAAGGTTTAACGCGCTTAGGTGAAGATGACCTGCCTCACGAAGCTACAGCAGAGACAATCGATGTTTCTGAAGACGGCTTAACGTATACGTTTACTATCCGTGAAGATGCGAAATGGTCAAACGGTGACCCTGTCACAGCAGGTGACTTCGTTTACGGCTGGACTCGTATGTTAGATCCAAACACAGCATCACCAGCAGCATTCCTTGGCTACTTTATTGAGGGCGCAGAAGCATTCAATACGGGCGAAGGGACTGCAGAAGACGTAGCTATCAAAGCAGTCGATGAAAAGACATTCGAAGTAAAATTAACAGCTCCAACAGATGCTTTCTTGAACATAATCACGAATCCAAGCTTCTTCCCGGTCAATGAAAAAGTGGCTACGGAAAATGACAAGTGGTTTGCAGACGCAGAATCATTCGTTGGGAACGGACCATTCAAACTGGCTTCATGGGAACATGATGCAAAAATGGTCTTTGAGAAAAATGAAAACTACTGGGATGCAGAGACTGTAAAACTCGATAAAGTCGAGTGGGCAATGGTCAATGACTCCAACACTGAGTACCAAATGTATGAATCTAATGAGCTAGATGTGTCAGCTGTACCAGCTGAACTTGCAGAAGAATTGATGACAAGCGATGAAGTAACAAATGAAGATCAGGCAGGAACGTACTTCTATCGTTTCAACACAACGATGGAACCGTTCACGAATGAGAAAGTTCGTAAAGCCTTTGCGATGGCTGTAAACCAACAAGAAATCGTGGAGTTCGTTACAAAGAATGGTGAAAAACCAGCACACGGTTTCGTATCTTATGGATTTACTGGTCCAAGTGGTGGCGACTTCCGTGAAGAAGTTGGCGACCTAGTGATGACGAACGCAGAAGAAGCGAAGAAATTGCTAGAAGAAGGCATGAAAGAAGAAGGTTGGTCAACACTTCCTGAAGTGACATTGACGTATTCAACTTCTGACACGCACCAAAAGATTGCAGAAGCTCTACAAGCACAGTTTAAAGATGCACTAGGCGTCGATACGAAGCTTCAAAACGTAGAAGCAAGCGTATTTGCATCTGAGCAGAAAGAATTGAAGTATCAGTTGTCTCGTTCTTCATTCTTGCATGACTACGCAGACCCAGTGAATGCAATCGAGAGCTTTATCACAGGTTCCTCTATGAACCGTACAGGTTGGTCGAACGAAGAATTCGATAAGCTGATTGCCGATGCGAAACAAGAAACAGACGCAGAAGCGCGCTGGGAAATGCTGAAACAAGCAGAGCAGATCTTGTTTGAAGAAGCTCCGATCTTCCCGATCCACTTCTACAACCAAGTAAGCTTAGAAAAACCATCTGTTTCAGGAATCGTGCGTCACCCAGTCGGGTACCTCGAGTTGAAATGGGCAGATAAAAACGAATAGAGGTGTGCGCCACACGAGTGGCGCCCCTTCTGTTTTTCTTAGAGAAAAGGATGCATCCTTTTCTGTCAGAAGGCCAGAACTAGGAGGAAAACAACATGAGAATGCGTCCAAACAGGTTGCAACAAGGAGATACCGTAGCGGTCATCGCACCATCAAGTCCGCCGAACTTAGAGAATCTTAAACGAGCGCTCCCGTTTCTTGAAGAGCTCGGACTGAAGGTCAAGATGGGGAAACACGTGGAGAACGTTTACGGGTACCTCGCAGGTACGGACGACGAGCGTCTTGAAGATCTGCATAACGCCTTGCGTGACCCAGAAGTGAAGGGCATCATCTGCGCAGGAGGCGGGTTTGGAGCCGCGCGTTACGCTGAACGAATCGACGCCGAATTGATGAAAGACAATCCAAAAGTCCTTTGGGGCTACAGCGATATCACGATTTTACATACCGTCTTTGGCAAGTTCGCAGACATGGTCACATTCCACGGACCGATGCTTGCATCAGACGTCGGAACCGACAACTTCCAAGAGCTGTCGCGCAACCAGTTCTATCAATTGTTCGGACCAAAAGAGCTGCACTATACAGAAGACATTGCACCACTTCACGTCTGGCACGGTGGTGTCGCGGAAGGCATGATTGTCGGAGGCAACCTATCGCTACTCGTGAACTCATTAGGCACGGAGTACGAGATCGATACAAAAGGAAAGCTGTTGTTCATTGAAGACATCGATGAAGAACCGTACCGAGTCGACGGCTTGTTGAACCAACTGCGTCAGGCAGGGAAGCTCGATGACGCTGCAGGAATTGTTGTTGGAGACTTCGCAAAAGCAGAACCGAAGAAGCGCAAGACGTCTCTGACGCTCGATCAAGTCCTGGAACACTATGTGGGCCGTTTAGAGAAGCCCGTTGTCAGTGGCTTCAAGATTGGCCACTGTGAGCCGCACTTTGCGATTCCATTAGGGGTCGAGGCGAAACTCGATGCGGACGCTAAAACATTAACACTCCAACCTGGAGTCCAATAAGGAAGGAGTTTGACCGTTGCTGATTCATTCGATTGAAACACAGGTGGCCGCTGTGCCACTTATCAAACCATTTAAAACGGCCCTCCGCACGGTCACAGTCGCGGAAACCGTTATCGTTAAAGTCACCACTGAAGACGGAGCAGTCGGCTGGGGAGAAGCGCCTCCGACACACGTCATCACCGGAGACTCGCTTGCGAGCATCCAGTTTGTGATTAATTCAGTGTTTACACCTCAACTCGTTGGAGAAGACCTGCGGCATGCGGAACGCATCTTTAGTAAGCTGCACCGGTCACTCGTAGGCAACTCGAGTGCGAAGGCAGCTGTCGATATGGCGCTTCATGATTTGCTCGGTCAGCTCGCTAATCAACCCCTCGTCGAACTACTTGGCGGGTACCGTAGTAAGATCGAGACCGACTTTACGGTCAGCGTCAACAGACCAGAAGAGATGGCGGAAGATGCGAAGCGCTACATCCAAAATGGCTTCAATGTATTGAAGGTCAAAGTTGGATTAAACGAAATTCAAAAAGACATCGAGCGCATCCGTGCGATTCGACAGGTCGTAGATCCGACTGTCTTAATTCGTTTAGATGCAAACCAAGGATGGTCTCCGCGAGAAGCAGTCCGCGCTATCCGTACGATGGAAGACGAAGGCCTCAATATTGAGCTCATCGAACAGCCAGTCAAAGCACACGACATTGATGGATTGAAATACGTAACAGATCACGTAGATACACCCATCATGGCGGACGAGAGTGTCTTCTCACCACAAGATGCCTTGCGCGTCTTGCAGCTCCGAGCAGCAGACCTCATCAACATCAAACTGATGAAGGCAGGTGGCATCTACCAGGCAAAAAAGATCAACACGCTAGCAGAGAGCTTCGGCATACAGTGCATGGTCGGCAGCATGATCGAGACCAAGCTCGGCATCACTGCGGCTGCTCATTTTGCAGCGAGCCAGCCGAACATCACGCGATTCGATTTCGATGCGCCTTTGATGTTATCTGAGGACATTGTAAAGGGCGGCATCATATACCAAGGAAGAACGATTCGGTTCTCCGATGCGCCTGGACTTGGCGTTACAGATGTACGAACGAATGAAGAACGGGGGAATGACAATGACAACGAATTGGGTATGCGCGGTCTCCGTAGCAACCGTGTGGACGTCACCTGAAGCACCGCGAGAGATCGACCAGTTCGGGCTTGAACATCCAGTGCAGCTGAACAAATGGATTGAAAAGATGCGTTACGAGGAACTACTCGACTTGTGCGATGGCAACCGCGTACAGACGCAACTCCTTTACGGGGAGCCAGTTATCGTCGACTCAGTTGAAGGGGACTGGGCAAAAGTCGTCTGTCCGTGGCAAGGGTCCAAAAAAGATGAACGCGGCTATCCGGGATGGGTTCCGGTGAAGCAGCTTGCGGAAGTCGAGCAAAGCACTCCACAGCAATTTGCCCGAGTGAAAGTCGGTAGATCTCAGCTCTGGACAACTGAGAAGCAGCCGCTCCTAGTTCTATCGTTTAATACTATACTTCCTGTGAGTGGGGTGTCGGAAGAGTTCACTGTGGTGCAAACTCCTCATGGAGAAGCGCTCCTAGCAACATTCAATATCGAACTTGTAACGGCTCTTGATGCTTTACCAAAGTTGGACGGAGAAGCGATTGTGAAGCTTGCACTTCCGTTCCTTGATCTCCCGTACTTCTGGGGAGGCATGTCGAGCTACGGCTATGACTGTTCAGGTTTCAGCTACCAGATGACAAAAGCAGCAGGCTACTTGATTCCACGAGATGCGAGCGACCAGGCAGTGGCAGGATTAGAAGTAAACAAAGACGATCAAAGTGAGTGGCAGCTAGGCGACCTGTTGTTCTTTGCGAACGATGAAGGTACAGGCAGTGTACGCCACGTTGGCATCTATTCCGGCAACGGACAAATGATCCATTCACCGTCAACAGGACAGTCGATTGAAATTCGAACTTTAGAAGGTACGAAATTTGTGAAAGAGCTGTGCGCAGTAAGACGCTTTGCACGTGTGAGAGAAGGGGTGACGTTGTGACGAAAGAGGCATTATTGACAGTAGACAACTTGAAACGTCATTTCGACGTCGGTAGCAACCAGACATTAAAAGCCGTGGACGGCATTTCCTTTGAGATCCAACGAGGCGAAACGTTTGGCCTCGTTGGAGAATCGGGTTGTGGGAAATCCACAGCAGGCCGCACGATTTTAGGCTTATACAACAAGACAGAAGGCGCCGTCGCCTACGAAGGTCAGCAGGTGCATGAGATGACGGGAGACGAGCGTCAGGCGTTCCTGAGAAAGATGCAGATGATCTTCCAAGATCCGTACGCTTCCTTGAACCCACGTTCCACGGTCTTTGAAATCATCGCAGAGCCAATGCAAATCCACGGTCTGTACAAGACGAAAAAAGAAGTCCAAGAACGCGTCTACACGTTACTCGAAGACGTTGGTTTGAACCGTGACCACGCCAACCGTTACCCGCATGAGTTCTCAGGTGGTCAGCGCCAGCGAATCGGGATTGCGCGTGCTCTAGCGCTCGACCCAGAATTCATAATCGCAGATGAACCGATTTCCGCACTCGACGTATCCGTCCAGGCACAAGTCGTGAAGTTGCTTCAGAAGCTGCAAAAAGAAAAGGGCCTGACGTATCTGTTCATCGCCCACGACCTGTCCATGGTCAAGTACATCTCCGACCGCATCGGCGTGATGTATCTCGGTCACATGGTCGAGCTGACCACGAGCGAGCAGCTATACGAAGAGCCGCTGCACCCGTATACGCAGGCATTGTTATCAGCTATCCCGATTCCGGATCCGGACGTCGAAGAATCTCGCCAGCGCATACTGCTTAAAGGTGAGCTACCGAGTCCAATCAATCCGCCATCTGGCTGTGTGTTCCGAACGCGCTGTCCTTATGCGATGGATGTTTGCGCTGCAGAGAAGCCGGCTTGGAAAGAGCAGAAGCCAGGGCATTTTGTGGCGTGTCATTTGTATAACTAGCTAAATGAAGCCACCAGACGTCTAGAACGTTTGATGGCTTTGTTTTCTTATTTTTGAATCAATTGGGTAATGTCATAGTTGAAATAGTCTACATTGCGCTTTGCTTGAGTATCTTTGAAAAGAAGGTTCTTTTCTACTAAAAAGTTCAATGCTTGTCTTGCCGTTGCAGGTGAGATGTTGAGTTCTTGTGAAATCTGATTTGCAGTTGTGTTGGGATATCTAAATGTTAAGAGATATGTCTTCTTTTGAATTTCTTTATCGCACTTCGCTAACCCACTCTTTGCTATTTTTTCTGCATCCTCTAATAATAAATTTAATTTATCGGCCATACGATTAGAGGCTTGCAAGAAAAATTCAATCCATTCGGCCCAACTTGGATTCGTTCCCCTGGTAGTATTCAAATAGTGATAATATTTGAAGCGCTGCTTTTCAAGCTCTTCACTGACAAAAAAGATAGGGCTTGATATTAGATTGGATTGCACAGAGTATAACGTGATTAAAATTCTTCCCAGGCGACCGTTGCCATCTAAGAACGGATGGATAGATTCAAATTGTGCATGCATCACAGCTAGCTTTAGAAGAGATGGGCTATTTTCATCGATAATAAACATGTTTTCTTTTACTAAATGATCCACAGTAAGAGGTTGTCCATAAGGATGTTTATTAATAAAATTCTCCCAATTACTTAAGTAGGCTGCAATTTCATTTGCATCTACGGGTATATAAGATGCATCTTCAATTTTGTTGCTTGGTCCAATGAAGTTTTGTATTTTTCTAAACTCACCACTACCCTCAGTTGTTCCCCTTGAATCTTTCATTAAAAGTACATGTAATTCTAAAATTAATCGTGTAGAGATTGGATAGCCATTTCGAATTTGTTCATACCCATGTTGAAGTGCTTTTCGATAATTCTCAACTTCATTCATCTGAGGTGTGATTTTGGTTTTATGAGCTTTTTCGATCATCTCTATAAATGTAACTTGAGTACCTTCAATTCGAGTAGATTGCACAGATTCATTCAAAGACAGTGTATTGATTAATTCCGCCCCTAGTACAGAATATTTAAACCGTTCATCTAATCGTCCAAGTTTATTTGAAACTTCATGTAATAAGAGCAATAGATTTGTTGCTTTAGAAAGTGGGATTGAGACAGGTAATTTTTGAATACCTTTTATTGGAGACATTTTAAACACTCCTTAAGGAAAAAATATTGAAATTCTTATTTAATTTAATATAATATATCACTTTAAAGAATGAAATGATATAAAATTATTTTATTGTAACAGTGTTTTCAAAAATTGTGATAACTATTCTATTGAATATCTGACGACTTTACTTGTTGAATTTCTATAAGATAAAGGTATGATTTTCTTAACTGATTATTAGTAGGTAAAGGTGGATGTTGCAATGAATGAATTAATCGTATTTAGTGATTTATACAAATTTCTAGGTTCACTGGGTCCAATGAGGATCTCTATGACGGGAAAGACCTTGTCTATAGGTTTCACACCTATGAAATTTGCAGGGAAGATGGCGAAATTCGCCACCTTGAATGGTGAGAAAAATTATAGATGTTTGATTCTTCATGTAGATGCTGGAAATCCCAACTCTACCAGAGGAATCGAGATTCAAAAACAAGCTCAAGCACTTTTAGGTTTTGAAATTGAATCCCTGCGAAAGTTTAAGCGAAAGGGTCATGAAGTCTATATTCCACTAGAAGTTTTAGTAGATGCTTCAAATTTAAAAGATGCGAAAGAATTGATTAAAAATGAGTATATAAAAGTAGCATCCAAATTTTAAAAGTTAAGGTGTTGTATACGAGTATATACATATACAAATATACTCGTATACGCCAGCAGGAAAGTTATCAAAAACGGCTGGTTCCCTAAACAGGAGCCAGCCGTTTGTATTTACTTCTTACAATACAACTCCACAAAATGAGAAGGGTTCAATGTCTCACCTGTCACACGACGAATTTTTTCGTTCCAGTCATATAGAGCGGCTGGTTTGAAGAAGTCGTTCAGAAGCATCTCACCCGCTTCTTTTGTAAAGAACTCTGGAGAAATCTGCGTCTCGATATGGCGCTGAAGTTGTGCAGCCATCAGTTCGCCTAATAAGTAGTTCTGGTAGTAGACAGGAGCTAGTGTAAAGTGGATCTTCGCTGCCCAGTCGGGGTTATTCGTTTCCTCAGGTGGCGTGACGAGTTGGATGTCGTTCACCGTTTTCCACCAAAGCGCGTTCAAGTCTTGGTCCGGATTTGCGTAGAGTTCTCTTTCGAAGTACACGAACGTCACGATCCAGCGCATCGAAATCAGCATCTGCAGTTGTTGGAACTCTTCAAGTTCAGGCGCGAGCTCGTTCACTGTCGCTTCGTCCATTCCTAGAAAGCGGCTTAACCAGCGAGGATCTTTGCCCATCTTGCCGTACATCATCGCGATGGCTTCTGTCGTCAATGTATGGCTGTTTGTCCGTAACGTGAACGGCAGATCCATGTCGAGGTATTTGAAATACGCTGCGTGGCCAAATTCATGCAAGTTCGTCTCCGACCAGTAGGCATTTTCTTTCAAGTTACAGAGCACACGGACGTCACCAGAGCGGTCAATATCCATACAGAAAGCCGTCGGATTCTTCTTGTCTCGCGGGAAGAGGTCACTCTTTGCATAGAGGTCATCCACTTTGATGCCCATCGCATCAAATGTATCCGTCGTCAGCTGCAGGATATCTTTTCCTTTATAGAACGTATCCAAGTTTGTTTCATCAGAAGGCGGTGCTTCTTGGAAGAACGGGTCCACGTAATGCCAGGGGCGAATGTCTTCTGGAGCGATGCCAAATTTCTTAGCTAGGCGCGCGTCTAGTTTCTCTTTCATTGCGCGGTATGCATCTTCGGACTGTTCGACCAGATCATTGAAGATACGGAATACTTCGTCACGGTCCAGTTCCTGCAACTCGAAGCTCATCTCATGATAGTCGTTGTAGCCGAGAAGGCGCGCTGCTTCATTGCGTTTCTTCACGAGTTCGAGCAAATCTTTCTCAACGGCTTGGCCGACTTCCTTACTAGCGAACCAAACCTTTTTACGGAGCTCCTGGTCTTCACTTGTCATCAAGACTTCCCGAATGTCATTCGCAGAATAGGCTTTGCCATCTACTTTAGGTGAGTACGTGTTGAACACTAAATTTAATTCTGCGTCTCGTTTAGCGAGATCTTCAATGATCGATTCCGGAAGTTGGTTGCTCTTCATGTCATTCAACAAAATCTCGAGTTGGCGTTTCTCGATTTCTGTTCCTTCGCCAGAAGCAAGGAAGGCCTGGACCTGCTCGTATTTCTCTTTCGAAGAGAACAGCAGGTTGTACTGCGTGTCCGCGTCTCCAGCTTTCTCTGCCCACTCGGCCTCGCCCGTCGTCTGTGCCATCCAAGAGGCTTCTGAACCAACTTTATAGAGGCGTTCCGTTTCGTTATTAAAGTCATTTAAAAATGTCTGTAGGGTAGTCAATTACATCCCGTCCTTTCTCCATACTTATATTTCGCCACCCGTAATGAAAAGTCCTTTAAATTAGTAAAACATTCCCTAGCTAATCTAAAGTGGATGGTATAAAGTGGTATTATAAATATAACTATTGGAGGGGAACCCGCATGTATGTAGAAAAAGATACGATTTCAGAGGACTTGAAGGAGTTGCTCGCACTTCCTCATCATGTGAAGAGTTTCGCGAAAGATAGTTACTTGTTCCAAGAAGGCGATAAGATCCAGCATCTGTTCTTTCTGACGAAGGGGAAAGTGCAGCTTAACAAAGTGAGCTCGGATGGTCGAGAGCTGACGCTTCGTATCTGCGGAGAAGGGCAACTGCTTGGAGAGGTTTATTTGTATTCACCAGACGCTAATTACATGCTCGATGCGAAGGTAAAAGAAGACGCGACGTGCTACATGTTTCCAATCAAAGAGCTAGAGAACGAGCTGCAACACAATCCGAAGCTTGCCGCAGCTTTCATGAAGTGGATGTGTCTGAACCAGCAGAAGACGCAGACGCGCTTCCGGGACCTGCTTTTGAACGGTAAGAAAGGGGCACTTTATTCGACGTTGATTCGTTTGACCAACAGTTACGGTGTCGAGAAAGCAGAAGGCATCTTGATCGATGTCCATTTGACGAACCAAGACCTCGCAAACTTCTGCGGTATGGCGCGTGAAGTGACGAACCGGATGCTAGCGGATTTGAAGAAGCAGCAAGTGGTGTCCACGATGGACGGTAAGCTACTGGTCCGTGACGTGGCCTATTTAAAAAATGAAATTCAATGTGAGCACTGCCCGTTGACACTATGTCGCATTGATTAACTAAATACATGATACTGAACCACTTCCGAGCCGGAAGTGGTTTTTTGCGGTTTGAGAATGCTCAAAGGGACTTTGGTAGAAGAAACTGGCCTCGATGTAGAAGAAATCCCTCCGCATGAAGAACAAACCACAAGACATGTAGAAGAAACCCGCGCCAAAGCAGATGAACACCCGCTCACCCAACCCCCATCAGACAAAGTTTGACAAAAGTATGAAATGATTTCACATTTACTGTAGATTTTTGTCACAGATGTGATATTTATCACAGTTGCCCGCATAGGATTGCTTTACGCTTAACACAACAAGAACTTAGGTGAGGTGAACGGATTGGCTAAGAAGCAGCAAGTACAAGAAGAGAATCTAAAAGGGACATTGATCAGTGTCTTTTTTGTGGGATTTGTCATTGTGGCCATGTGGGTGGCGGTTTACCTAATGTATCTAGCAAACTAAGCGAAAAGGAGAATACCTATGCATCTTCATAAATATGAAAAGATCTGGATGACGTTCGGCATCGCGGCCCTCGTCGTGTTCCTGAGCATTGTGGGCGTGAGTGCCTTCTCTCATGAACAGCACACACCAGCGGGTGGTATCGAGACGATTGATCAAGAGAAAGTAAAAGAGACGGCTCCGTTCAATGAGCCGGGTGTCAAACAGCTCGACGAAGACACGTATCAAGCAACAATCGTAGCTATGGCTTTCGCATACGAAGCACCGGAGCTGAAAGTGCCAGTCGGCAAAGAAGTGATTTTCAAACTTACAAGTACGGATGTTGTACACAGTTTTACAATCGACAATACAAACGTCAATATGATGGTGGTTCCAGGGCAAGTGACGACTAAGTCGTACACATTTAAAGAGCCTGGGAAATATCTGATTCTATGTAATGAATACTGCGGAACCGGTCACCATTACATGTTCGCGGAAATTGAGGTGACAGAAGAATGATAGCAGCAGCAGATCGTAAATTAGCCCTTTGGAACATCGGTGTCGCCTACGCGGCCTTCTTGATCGGAACCTTAGCTGGATTGCTTCAAGTTTTCATTCGTAACGATAAATTGGTTCTTCCGGCATGGTTGGATTACTATCAGATCTTAACGGCACACGGCGTGCTTCTCGCACTTATTTTTACAACCTTCTTCATTTTTGCATTCTTTATCACGGGTATGAGTAAAAGCTTAGGCGCATTCGGACCGAAAGTGTTGCTGTGGAACTGGATTGGTTTTGTTGTAATGCTAGCTGGTACAGTCCTAGCAACAGTCATGATTGTCAGCGGGAAAGCGTCTGTACTCTATACGTTCTATGCGCCGCTGATGGCAAGCGGTTGGTACTATGTAGGTCTTGCTCTATTTGTGGTCGGTAGTTGGATCATGAGTTTCGCACTTGTAGGCCATTATATGAAATGGCGTAAAGCGAATCCTGGTGAATTAAGTCCACTGTTTGCTTTCATGACTGTTTCGACGATTATTTTATGGATCATTGCGTGTCTTGGAGTTGTAGCGACTGTGTTGTTCCAGTACATTCCATGGGCATTCGGTTGGGTCGATACGATCAATGTCGAGCTGAGCCGTTCACTGTTCTGGTATTTCGGTCACCCGCTCGTGTACTTCTGGTTATTACCAGCATATATGGCTTGGTACGTGGTTGTACCAAAGATCATCGGAGTACCGGTATTCAGTGATGCGCTTGCTCGCTTAGCATTTATCCTATTCATCCTGTTCTCGATTCCTGTTGGATTCCACCACCAGTTGATGGAGCCGGGGATCTCGAACTTCTGGAAGTTCTTCCAAGTCGTCTTAACATTCATGGTTATCATTCCGTCCCTAATGACAGCGTTCTCGATGTTTGCGAACTTTGAACGCGCAGGTCGTAAAAATGGTGGAAAAGGCTTGTTCGGCTGGTTCACACAACTTCCTTGGAAAGATGTGCGTTTCACATCACTATTCATTGCAATGGCATTCTTCATTCCCGGGGGAGCTGGCGGGATTATCAATGCTAGTTTCCAACTAAACGAGATTGTCCATAACACGCTTTGGATCGTCGGTCACTTCCACATCACAGTGGGAACACCGGTTGCGATGACGTTTATGGGATTGACGTTCTGGATGATTCCGTATCTGACAGGTCGCAAGTTCTCAAAAACAATGCAAAAGCTTGCGTTCATCCAGATTGGAACTTGGACAGTGGGAATGATTTTGATGAGTACAGCGCAGCACATCTTAGGACTTCTTGGAGCGCCTCGCCGTACGGCTTTCTCGAACTACAACAACCATCCTTCTGCACTTGAGTGGTTTGATGGAATCTTGACGAACCACGTGACGATGGCAGTCGGAGGCAGCATCTTGTTCTTATCGGCTATGTTACTCCTTTACATCGTCATTATGAGTGCTTTCATTTCACCAAAAGCGGTGGAAGCTCATGAATTCGTAGAGTTCCCATTAGCAGAGAGTGATAAACAAGCAACACCGAAGATCTTCGAGGATTGGAAAGTCTGGATTGGAATCGCGTTTGCGTTGATACTTGTGGCGTACGCTGTCCCAATCATTCAAATGATTCAAGATGCACCGCCTGGTTCTAAAGGATTTATCACATGGTAGGAGTTGAGTAGAATGTTCTTGATGCTAGTTTCCATGTTCCTTGTCATTGTCTTGACCACGGGTATTTTTATTGAATTGACTACAGAAGAAGAGTGAGGAGAGCCCCGCTGCCTGGAGAGGTAGTGGGGTTTTTGAATTCGATAAAAGTAGGATATACTAAAGACACTACTACTGGAAAGGGATGGGGAATCATGTTCGAAATCATTAATGCTAAGAAAGAACGGCTTGATAGTAAGCGTCCTCTTCCAACATACTCCATCCAAAGTTTACGCGAGAAACTATTTTTAGAATGGACTTATAATTCCAATGCGATTGAAGGAAATACACTGACTCTTCAAGAAACTAAGGTAGTTCTAGAAGGGATTACTGTAGGTGGCAAGACACTTAGAGAGCACTTAGAAGTTATTAATCACCAAGAGGCGATTCGCTATGTGGAAGAGATTGTCCAAACAGGAGAAACCCTCTCCGAGTGGCAAATTAAAAATCTGCATCGTCTCGTACTTAAGGGGATTAATGATAGCTATGCAGGAGTATATAGAGATCAACAAGTATTTATTTCAGGGGCAATTCATACGCCACCCTCTCCTATGAAAATTCCAGAGCAGATGGAACGTCTGATTCAGTGGTACGAGGAAGAGGCCCAGGGATTGCATCCGGTAGAAAGAGGGGCCATGTTACACGCGCTCTTTGTGGGAATTCATCCCTTTATCGATGGAAACGGGCGAACCTCTCGATTGTTACTGAATTTAGAGTTGATGAAATCAGGATATCCACCTATCATTATTCGAGTGGAGAATCGTTTAGCATATTACAGTGCACTTGATAAGGCTCACACAACAGAAGATTATGAGGATTTTATTGAATTGGTTGCTAAAGAAGTGGAAGCTTCTCTGGATTTGTATCTAAGTACGGTGGAAACGATATGAGAAAAGCCCGACATCCATTATTAATAGGGGATGTCGGGCTCTTTAATATTATTTCAACGCTTTGCTGACTTTTAGTTTCTTACCTTTGACCGGTGTAGACTCCATAGCTTGAAGCACCAGAGAGCCTTTGCCGTTTAGAATATCGACATAAGACATATGGTCTTGAACTGTTATAATGCCGATGTCTTCAGCGGATACACCAGGGATGTTCGCAATCGTACCAACTAAATCAACGGCACGGATTTTTTTCTTCTTCCCACCGCTGAAGTGGAGCTTCATGATGTCTTGGTTGATGCGAGCAGTCTTATTGTTGCGCACGACACGACGACTTGCAAGCTTCTCATCAAAGTCACGACGAGCTTTCGCAACGTCACCTGCTTCAGGAGCTTCCGCTTTAGGAATCTCAAAACCGATGTAGCGCTCGATAGAACGAACGAACTTGCCTTCATGAGGTGTTGCGAACAAGATGGCAGTTCCTTCATTGCCGGCACGTCCCGTACGACCTGTACGGTGCACATAGGCTTCTTTTTCCATTGGTACGTCGTAGTTAATGACGAGATTGACATTGTCGATATCGATTCCGCGTGCGGCCACATCTGTTGCTACTAGGTAGCGGAAGTTGCCAAGTTTAAAGCCTTCCATGACAGAGAAACGGTCTTCTTGAACGATACCACCGTGTAGCTTCTCTACCGGATACCCAGCCTCTTCAAGTTCACTGTACACACTGTCTACGTTTTCTTTCGTACGGCAGAAAATCAGGCAGCTGTTTGGATTGTGAACGACTGTGACGTCTTTCAGTAACGCAATCTTGTCTTCTTCTTTTACTTCAATCATCGAGTGCTCGATCGTCGAAGCTGTCACACCTGTAGATTCGATTTCAATGTGCGTTGGGTCGTTCATATACTCGTGACACAGGCTCTCGATGTCATTCGGAAGAGTGGCTGAAAACACCATTGTTACGCGGTTGTCCGGGACTTGTCGGATGATGTCTTCGACTTGCTCGATAAAACCGCGGTTTAACATTTCATCCGCTTCATCGATGATCAGATACTTCACTTTCTCTAAATCGAGCGTTCCACGTTCAATATGGTCGAGTACACGGCCTGGTGTTCCCACAACGATATGGGTTTTCTGTTTCAATTCTTCTTTTTGTTTCGAGAACGGTTCTTTCCCGTAAACAGCTACAGCCTTCACACGTTTGAAGCGGCCGATGTTCGTGATATCTTCACGAACCTGTACAGCGAGTTCTCGTGTTGGTGTCAGAATCAATGCTTGTGGCTTCTTTTCTTCCCATTCGATCTGGTCAGCTACTGGAATACCAAAAGCCGCTGTCTTTCCGCTACCTGTTTGAGATTTCACGACTAAATCTTGATTTTCAAAGGCAAGGGGAAGAACCTTCTGCTGCACTTCAGTCGGCGTATCGTACTTCAAAATCTTCAGGGCACGGCGAATGTCTTCGCTGATAGGGAAATCGTTAAAATGGTTTGTTGTCATTAAGTTACCTCGTTTGTTAGTTTTTTTCGTCATACATCGAATCAGTTCCGTACATATGTCAATATGTCTTATTATACGTGAAAATCGATAATTTTATCGGGTTTTTGTGGAAACGTAACAGAGAAGATACAATTGAGTCTATATATAAACTAAAATAGTGGTTATGCAGCACCAAAGGAAATGTAAAAGAAGCGATGGAAGCACAAGCTACTGTGCCTTCATCGCTTCTAACTTTTTGATTCGCAAGTGAAAATTGAAATCAGCCTTCTTCCGGTATCTCTGGTCCATCGAGATCTAGCTGGTAGAAAGCCAAGTCCAGCCATCTTTCAAACTTATAGCCTGCATTGCGAACAGTTCCGGAATGGGTGAATCCTAACTTTTCATGGAGCCAGATGCTCTTGTCATTTGCGGCATCGATACCTGCGACAAGGGTCTTGTAGTCTCCAGCTTTCGCAAGGTCGATAATAGCTTGAAGCAACTTGCGTCCGATACCTTGTTTACGGTAATCCGTGTTCACGTAAACCGAGTGTTCAATTGAATATTTGTAGGCCGGCCAAGCTCGGAACGGGCCGAATGTAGCGAAGCCGCCAACGTGTCCTTCGACTTCAAAGACGATGACTGGGTAACCGTCTGCTTGTTTCTGTTCGAACCATGCTTTGCGGTCTTCAATGGTTTGGGCATGATACGAGTAGACGGCAGTAGTATTGACGATGGCATCATTGTAAATAGAGAGTATTTCTTCAAGGTCATTGAGGGTAGCAGGACGGATCATCGGGTTCTTCCTTTCATGGTGGGGTGGAGTCACAATTTGAATAGTCCTAGTTTAGCAGAAAACTACTGAATGGGAAGAAATTTTTAAGGGGAAGTAGAGTTGATGAGGAGATTCCTCGATCTCAGCTAGCCAAGACCTTCCTAGTAAGGTCTTTAACCATTAAAAAAACCACCTTGACCGAAGCGAAAATGGGTTGGAACGCAGTAAGGAAATGCTTTAGTTGAGTGATTATTACAGTAAGTGATCTGATTGTGACGTTAGCAGGCTACACTCTTACGTTAACTCCCTCCATTCCTACGTTAGCTCGCCCTCCTCTGACATTCCTGAAATTATGGAAACCAATCCGGCGTCTCCGAATCCCGCAATCTTCTCAAAACACAAAAAAAGCACCCCACAAGTGGGATGCTTTTCAGATCGGAAAATTAAAGTTTTACGATGTTTGAAGCTTGAGGTCCGCGTTGGCCTTCTTCGATGTTGAATTCAACTTTTTGGCCTTCTTCTAAAGACTTGAAGCCTTCGCCTTGGATTGCTGAGAAGTGAGCGAATACGTCTGCTCCGCCTTCAACTTCGATGAATCCGAAACCTTTTTCTGCGTTAAACCATTTTACTGTACCTTGTGTCATTTAAATGACCTCCATATAAGTTATTAATAAGATCATTTTTTTTGCAATAAAAAAATTCACATATTGCAAAAAGTACCGAAATAATACCCTGATACTCTTTGGAATAGGTGAATTAGATGTTTTGTACTTCATGAACTTATTAATTGAAGTATACCGCATCCCAAGAGAGAAGTCCAGTAAAAAGCCGAAACCGCTCTCCGAGAGGCACGGTTCCGGCTTTTATCCTTAATTATTCAACTCAATCTTCATCGCTTTGGCCATCTTTTTCGGAATGTCTGTGTTGTCGAGCAGGCCAGAGAAAGCTTCCGCTTGTGGACCATACGCGTAGATAGGTAAGTCCGTTCCTGTATGCGCGCTTGTCGTCCAGCCAATCAATGCGCGGTCGCTCACGACTTCATTGATAGCAATGGCCGGATCTTTCGCTTCAACAATACGGTTCACTTCATCTTCAGATAAATCCAATCCCGTATGTTCCTTCACTACTTCTTGGACATTGTCACGAGACTCCGATAACTTTGATGCCATCACATCACCTGTAGCTGTTACATCATGTAGGACTTCCGTTTTCACATCATACACACCGTTCGCACCGACAGACATGCCGCCTGTCTCATGATCACCGGCTACTACAACTAGTGTGTTGCCATCTTTCTTTGCAAATTCAATTGCCGCAGCCACCGCTTCGTCAAATGCTTTGGAATCGTTCATTGCCCAAGCGGCATCATGTGCATGTCCTGCCCAGTCGATTTGAGAGCCTTCGACCATCAAGAAGATCGAATGGAGAGAGGGTGGACTACTGAGAGTTTATCCGAGAAGTACCAAACACGATTTTTTGGTACAAGAAGGAGATAAGCGGCATCTTCTCGTTCTCCCATAAAGGTCAATCCTTCAGAAGGAACGGGTTGGTGATCTCGAGATAGTACTCCGACTGTTTCAAGTTGTTCAGCTGCTGCTAACTTGTCGTGTACTACTAAACTCATTTCTGATACCTTCTGCAACAGGCTCGGATGGAATGACACAGAACTAGAGGGAGAGTCCGATAATCGACAGATCCACTCGACGATGTTTCCAGATGGATCTTCAAAGTAAATGGATTTCGCATCAATAGTTTGAAAGTAAACTTCATCGTGTCCTTCATCAGTCAATAACGAGACGTGCTCTTTAATCCAGTTCTTTGCCTCTTCGAACTGATTAGAAGGGACGTCAAAAGCGAAATGGTAGAAAGGAGCTTCTTCAGGTGGAGCTTGATGGATTGTGAAAGAGGTCGAGTCGATTTGTAAGGTGAAGTATGTTTCAGATTCCTTAAGGATAGGAAATTCGAGTGTGTCACGATAGAAGTTTCGAGTAGCTTCTAACGCAGCACTGTATATAGTTATAGATTCAATATGCAAAGGGGTCACCTACTTTTTTAGTTAGTTTCAGATTACGGTTTTCCTTCAAAAGATGACCCATTCGAAAGGCTGAAATTCCACATTTTCTATGTATATGCGATACTAAAAGTAGGATAAAGGAGTGAAGAGGATGGAAACCGTATATTTAGCTGGAGGATGTCTCTGGGGTGTGCAGGCATTCGTCAAAACGCTGCCAGGCGTCACCGCTACAGAGGCTGGTCGAGCGAATGGAACTACGAACACTCTGGAGAGTTCTTACGATGGCTATGCAGAGTGTGTGAAAACAGAATTTGATCCGACTGTCGTTTCTTTCGAACAACTACTCAGTTACTTTTTCGAGATCATTGACCCCTACAGTCTGAACAAACAAGGGGAAGATGTCGGCGAGAAATACCGGACAGGCATCTATAGTACGGATGCTAATCACCTAGAACAGGCACGAGCTTTTATTGCAAAGCGAGAAGACGCAGAGCGAGTTGTAGTTGAAGTGCTTCCCCTAACAAACTATGTGAGAAGTGCTGAGGAACATCAAGACCGTCTAGAGCGTTGTCCGGATGACTACTGCCATATTCCACAAAGCCTACTGACCAAGTACAAGACAAACGTCCCTACATAAAGTGAACCCCCTTTCCTTCTCGGATAGGGGGTTCTTGCTTATACGGGTTGTTCACTCATAAACGCATGAGCGTTGCCTTCTGTATCTTTAAAGAAGACCATCCACGTTGCAGTGCCATTCATCTCTGCCACAACATGTGGTTCATCTGTAAACTCAATTCCTTTCGCTTTGTACTGAGCATAAGTTTCCTGGATGTCCGATACGTTAAAATACAAAACAGAACTCGGATGGTCAAACATCTCTGACTCCGGAAGAGTGAGCATCAAACGAACGCCGTCGCAGTCGAAGAAGGATAAGTTACCTGCCGTAAACAAAAGAGGAAGTCCAAGTTGCGTTTTATAAAATTCAGTGGCGCGGGTAATGTCTTTTACAGGAATGCCGATTTGGCCAATAGCTTGAATCATGTAAGTGTCCCCTATTCATTTTGAAGTTGTCTTATGTTTAAGTATAACGTAATGCAACTATTCAGAAAAAAATTTACTTAATTGAAATCCTATCATGACAACAAAGGAACCGCTTTCATAGTCAGACTACTAAAAAAATTAGTAAAATTACTATTGACGAGGTAACTTTGATGCTTTAGACTGTGAAACAGTTAGCAAGTCGAAATAAACCAACAACTACATACCAGCAATTCTTATCACGAGAGACGGAGGGACAGGCCCTGTGAAGTCTCGGCAAAGCGCGCAAGCGTCAGTGCCAAATCCTGCAAGTGTCCATCACTTGAGAGATAAGACTGAGAGGCTTCTTTATGGCTTTCATTTCTTATGTTCTTAAGAGATGAAGGTCTTTTTTTATGTTCAAAACCAGCTAAGCACGTAGGAAAGTAGGGATTCCCACCATGATTACATTCCAAGATGTATCCAAAACATTTAAAGTCGGCAAACGAGATGTCCATGCGGTACAGAACGTATCGCTCGATGTGAAGAAAGGCGATATCTTCGGCATCATCGGATTCAGTGGAGCCGGCAAAAGTACATTGCTTCGACTCGTGAATTTACTTGAGAAGCCGACGACAGGCGTTATCACAATCAATAATACGGACATCACGTCCTTGAGTGCGAAAGAACTTCGGCTGCAACGACGCCGAATCGGGATGATCTTTCAGAACTTCAACTTGTTCACGTCTAGAACGGTTGCCGGTAACGTCGGCTACCCGTTAAAACTCGAAGGCACACCAAAAGCAGAAATCGCACGTCGCACAAAAGAGCTACTCGAGTTCGTTGGACTTTCGGACAAGGCAGACAACTACCCAGAACAACTGTCTGGCGGTCAGAAGCAGCGCGTCGGAATTGCACGAGCACTCGCAACGAACCCAGAAATTCTGATTTGTGACGAGGCCACTTCAGCACTCGACCCGGAAACGACAGAAGACATCTTGAAGCTTCTCAAGCGCGTCAATGAAGAGTTTGGAATCACAGTTCTTCTGATTACTCATGAGATGAACGTCATCTCGACCATCTGCAACCGTGTCGCAGTCATGGAGAACGGACATGTCATCGAGCATGGAGACGTTTTTGAAGTCTTCACCAATCCGTCGCATCCGACGACGAAACGTTTTATCCAGTCCGTCAACAAAGACTTGCCATCACAGGCACTTTTAAAAGAATGGCATGCAGCAGGAGATCAGCACATCTACCAGGTGACGTTCACTGGGGCTGCAACGAGTCAGCCACTGTTATCGAAGATTACACAGCAGCATGATGTACACTTCAACGTCGTCTACGGCGCTGTGCGTGAAATTCAAAACCAACTGCTCGGAAATCTGGTGGTGTCGTTTAAGGGGAAACCAGAAGATATTCAAAAAGCGATTCAAGACCTGAACCAGGTCGTCGCCATCAAGGAGGTCAGCATCCATGAAAGTTGAATGGAGTACATTCTACCAGCGCATCATTGAAGCGACTGGTGAGACCATCACAATGGTCATCTTGACCCTAATCCTCGGTTCCATTCTAGGCATCTTGGTTGGTCTCGCTTTGTTCGTATCAAGACAAGGGAATATCCTAGAAAATCGCTTCTTGTACGGATTGCTCAACTTGATCATCAACGTCGTACGTCCTATCCCGTTTATCGTGTTCCTTGTCTTCTTGATGCCTATTACGCGAATAGTGATGGGAACAACGATAGGAGTGGGGGCAGCTGTATTTCCGATGGCCATCATGGCGACGTTCAGTGTGGCACGAATTGTTGAGCAGAATTTGCTTAGCATCGACCCGGGTGTCATCGAAGCAGCAAAAGCAATGGGTGCTAGCCCGTTCCAGATTGTATTTACTGTGCTCATTCCTGAAGCACTTGGCCCACTGATTCTTGGGCTAACATTTGTTACCGTCAGTCTAATCGACTTCTCAGCAGTAGCCGGTTATGTAGGAGGCGGAGGCCTTGGTCATATTGCTATTACTTACGGCTACCAGCGTTTTGATACCAGCGTCATGGTTGTCACAGTCATTGTGTTGATTCTGCTCGTGCAGATTGCGCAGTGGCTTGGAAATACATTATCTAAAAAAATTATGAGACGATAGGAGATTACACACATGAAAAAACTAAAACTCGCGGCTCTTGCCGCAACAGCAGCTCTTACACTGGCTGCATGTAACTCAGCAGATGGAGCAGAAGAGACAATCAAAATCGGGGTGAACGGTGCAGATGAACCGCAATGGCCAGTCATCGTGGAACTTGCAAAAGAAGATGGCTTGAACGTAGAAATCGTAGAGTTCACAGACTATATTATGCCAAACAAGGCTTTAGCAGCAGGGGACATCGACTTGAACGCATTCCAGACAATCTCGTTCTTCTCGAACTTTGTAGCTGAGTCTGGAGAAGACTTAGCGCCAGTTGGAACGACTGTGTTCGCACCACTGGGAGTCTACTCTGACAAAATTGAATCGTTAGATGAGCTGAAGAAAGGTGACAAAGTAGCCATTCCAAATGATGCATCCACACTTCCACGTGCATTGAACTTGCTGCAAGAAGCAGGAGTTATTGAGCTATCAGAAGACTTTGGGATTACAGGGGACTTGGATAAGATCACTTCGAACCCGTTAGAGCTTGAATTTATTGCGATGGAACCACAGCAGACAGCTCGTGTATTACCAGACGTAGCGATTTCACTCATCAACAACGGAGTGGCTGTACAAGCTGGCTTTGTTCCAGCAGAAGATGCCGTGTACTTTGAGAATGCAGATTCCGATACTATCGAACCGTACATCAACATCATTGCTGCACGTGCAGACGAAGCAGATAAAGAAGAGTATCAGCAAATTGTCGAGTATTACCAAGATCCAGCAGTTGAAGCTGCTATCAATGAAGAGTTTAAAGGAAGCAAATTCATCATTCGCAAAACAGCCGAAGAAACTGTTGCTATGTTTGAAAAAATGAACAGCTATTTTAAATAAGGGCACCCACCCACTGCAGCTTTGACCCCCTTTGCTGCGGTGGGTTTTTTCTATTACACTGTAAAAAAGACAGTGGGGATGTGGATTCCATGCGTAAAGTGATTGTAAAGCCTTATCAACAAGACTGGGTTCGCCAATTTCAACAAGAAGCGCATATTCTTCACAAACTGTTTGGAGGTTTAGTTGTAGACATTCATCATATCGGGAGTACGGCAGTTCCGGGTCTGGCAGCAAAACCGGTGATCGATTTGTTACCAGTCGTCACAAACCTTGAGCAAGTGGATGCTTTCAATGCTCGGATGGAAGCACTCGGCTATGAGCCAAGAGGAGAGAACGGACTGCCCGGTCGACGCTACTTTCAAAAAGGTTGCGACAACCGGACTCATCATGTCCATGTCTTTGAAGTGGGGAATCCGGAAATCGAGCGTCATTTGGTGTTTCGAGACTATCTCCGTGCACATCCCAAGGAAGCACAACAATACGGTGATTTAAAGCTTCAACTTGCCCAATCGTATCCCACCAACATAACAAGTTATATAGAAGGAAAACATGACTTAGTGCAGCAGCTTGAACAGCAGGCCACAGCTTGGCAAGTGAGCAAGATTGAATCCTTACAAATGAAAACAGTCAGGTGTATCCTTCCAAAACAATATAGAGGTGAAACTAAATGGTCCATCTAATAAATCAAAGTCATGAACAGCATCTGCAAACACACCAAGTTTACAAGACATTGCCTTTTTCACTAGAATCGTGCTCTTGTCTCTATTGTCAAAACTACATCAACTCTATCCCCTCATTGCCTGACTGGATTCAAGGTTTCGCAGATCGCTATGGTATAGACCTAGCGAAAGCGGTAGAGATTATGCAAATTGATCAAGAGGGAGAGCACCATCAATTTTTAGCGATTTATCATGTGGTGGGGGAGGCTGTCGATTCTAGCTATTCCGATGAAGAAATTACTCTATTTCTCGATACAGAAGACCTGGACTTCGTACCAGACGAGTTGCCTACTCCTGTTGTTCAAGTCATGATGGAATTATGGCTTCCTTGGGTAGTTGAACCACTTGAAATACAAGGGTAAAGTAGAAGGTAACAGATAGGGGGCTCTTATGACAGTAGTTTATGTGACAGGTTTATCAGGGGTTGGAAAGACCAGTGCGTTAAAAGGATTAAATCGTCTAGGGTATCAAACGGTTGATACAGATTACGGAGATTACGTAATAGAAGTGACTCACGAGAACGGTACAGAACGTTTTTTAAAAGAAAAGAAAATGACAGAGTTAGTGGAATCAGCAAGATCCTCACACTTATTTATTTCAGGATGTTGCGACAATCAAGGGGTATTTTATCAAGACTTTGATGTAGTCGTTTTATTGAAAGCAGAGTTGACTTCTATGCTAGAAAGAGTGGAGAAACGGAGCACGAACGATTACGGAAAAACTCCAGAGCAACGTACAGAGATTCTTGAAAACCATAGAACCGTGTTGCCTCTATTGGAAAAAAGTGCAGATCTTATCCTAGATACTACAAACCTAAGCATCGATGAAGTATGTAAGACTCTTGAAAGTGTATTAAGAAATTGAGAGGGGAATTCGTATGGCAAATCACGAACTAACTGATTTAGAGAAACAAGAGCTTTTAGAAACTCTTAAATCGCGTTTTGAGAAGAACAGTGACCGTCACCCGGCAGTCCCTTGGGAGCAAGTAACGGAAAAGCTTAACGCGAATGAAAAAGCACTAATGAATCTCTATGAAATGGAACAATCCGGCGGTGAGCCAGATGTCGTGTATTTTGATGAAGCGTCAGGAACGTTCCATTTCTACGACTGTGCGAAAGAAAGTCCAAAGGGACGTCGCAGCACATGCTTCGATCAAGCCGCACGGGAAGGCCGTAAGAAGTTTCCACCAGAGCAATCGGCTGTTGAAATGGCAGAAGCGATGGGTGTAGAACTACTAGATGAAGAGCAGTATCGCTATCTACAAACTCTTGGTGAGTTCGATCTGAAGACCTCTAGCTGGATTGCTACACCTGAAGCGATTCGAACGCTCGGTGGTGCGCTGTTTGCCGACCGACGTTATAACACGGTCTTTGTTTACCACAACGGAGCTGATTCCTATTATGGGGCACGTGGCTGGCGCGGAGTATTAAAAGTTTAGAAGTAAGCATTCGACATGGAGGAATAGAAATGAACAAAGCAGAACGGATGGATGCAGCGCTTAAACCTTACGGTACAAAACTTACAAGCGAAGAGCTTTTTCCTGTGATTCGTGAAATTTTTGGTATGGATCTGGACCAAGTACCTCTCCTACAAGCTTCTTCTCAAAAGGCGCGTGACTTAGTGGACCAAGAACTTACACAAAGACAAGGTGAAGTTACGGGAAAAGAAATTCGCCAGTTCATAAATGAACTGTTTGGAGTGAACCTTGAAGCCATTTCTGCATTAGAAGGAGCAGGTATCTCGTTGTACGCGAAAAGACGCTGGGTCATTGCAGAGCAGGCGGACTGTTTTGTCGTCTATTCAGGGGATGGTGACCGAATCGCTCGAGTGTTCATCACACCGGTATACAAGGAACGAACAGGTAGGCTCTCTGCACCGGACTCGATGGTAGAGGCTTTCTTGAAAATGGGGTACATCGCCAACTCGAGTCACTCGAGTTTTTATTATGAAAGTGCAGAAGATGCACCTGTACCGGATGCTTTTAAAGGACAAACAATCGGAACGCTTTTAAAACACATGCCTCAAAGTGAGGTTCATAACTAAACAAAAAGCCTCTGCGGACTCCTAACGAGTTCACAGAGGCTTTTCATTTATTTTCCGAACGAAGATAAGAACTTCACACGGTCTCCCATTGGAGGAGTACTGTTATCTTTTAAGAAGACTTCGAGAACAGCTGGACCGTTATGAGACAGTAGCTCTTGGACGCGTTCTTCTGTCAGGTCTTCCATCTCACTCACACGGTGGCTTGGAATTCCCATAGCAGCTGCCATGGCACTGATATTCACCGGCTCTTGTTCGAATGCGCTATGCGTGCGTTTGAACTGCAAGTTGTGACCATGGTACACCATACCAAGACGAGCGTTGTTCATAACGACGAACAAAATCGGCAAGTTGTATTCCTTCGCCGTCAACAGCTCCATGCCGTGCATGAAGAAGCATCCGTCTCCTGTGATACAGACGACTGGGCGTTCTGGTTCCGCAAGCTTCGAGCCGATTGCTGAGCCGATTCCGCTTCCCATCGCTCCAAAGTGGACGTTGATTTCATAGGTATACGATTCTTTTACTTCTAAATGGTTGATCATGTAAGACATGAACTCCCCGATATCGATTGTGTAACGAGTCGAAGCAGGTAGAGATTGTTGCAATGCAAGTAGCACGTTCTTTGTCGTATACTCCGAACCACCTTCAGAAGGAGCTTGCTTTTTCACTTTGAGTGGAGCAGGTGACGTCGCGCCTTTACGAGCTTTTACAGCTTCAAGAAGTGCCGGTACGCTCAACGTAATATCGCCAAGTACTGCCTCGTCGACTACGTATTTGCGATTGAACACCGAAGCATCAAAGTCGAGTTGAACAGTGAAACGATCTTGTGTGATGGCTGCGTTGTAGTTGTTTGTAGCCGTTTCTCCTAAACTAGAACCAATAATCAGCGCTACGTTGTGCGCATCTCCTGAAACCAATTCTGAAGCAGCCTCATGACCGGCAAATCCATAGACCCCCACAACTAGTGGGTGGCTCGCTGGTAAATAGCCTTTCGCTTGAGGTGTCGTAACAACTGGCCAGTTCAAGACTTCGGCAAGCTCGAGTAGTGCAGGGACGGCATTTCGAATCCCTTGCCCAGCTAAAATATAGCCGCTCTCACGGGTGATTAGTTCTTCTGCTACGCGGTCAAGGACGTCTGCATCCGGTGTAATCAAGTTACGCTCAGCAGCAGCAGGAAGCGTTGCATCTGGTACTTGTTGATGTTGTACGTCAATCGGCAGGGCGATGTGAACCGGTCCGGGAACGCCTGAAAGAGCAATTTCAACAGCCTTTGTGATTTCCTCTACGACATTTGCTACATCGTTCACTGTCGCGCTGTACTTTGTCACAGGACGGAAGATCGGCTCGGCATCCAGTTCTTGAGATGCATTAAGACCAAGCGTGCTGACAGGAACAGCCCCTGTTAAGAAGACAACAGGCAAGTGCTCGCGCATCGCGTTTGCTGCACCTGTAACTAAGTTCGTGCCACCAGGTCCGCTACAAGCGATACAGACTGCCAAATGATTCGTGTATTTCGCATACGCTGCGGCCATGTAGCCAGCAGCCCCTTCATGTTTTGTCACGACTGGCGTAATATCGTCCATCTGCGTCAACTCGTCAAAAAAAGCGTTGACGGATCCTGCTGGGATTCCAAACATGTGCTGAACCCCGTTCTGCTTCAAAACATCTAATACGATACGTGCTGCTTTCATTACTGAATTCTCCTCACTTACGCGTATTTGGTGTAAATCTCTTCTGGTGGGATTGGCTTGCTAAAGTAGTAGCCCTGCATCAAGAAACAATCTTGTTGCAGTAGGTAATCTGCTTGTTCCTTCGTTTCAACGCCTTCTGCAATGACTTCAAGGCGAAGGTTCTGAGCGAGTGTAATGATGGTGTTGGTGATCGCTGCATCGTCTTGCACCATCAAGTCGACGAAGGACTTATCGATTTTTAATTTAGAGATTGGAAGATTGCGCAGATAGCCAAGAGATGAGTAGCCGGTACCGAAATCATCGATAGCAATCTTAATGCCAGATGCATTCAACTTCTCCATCGTCTGTAGCGTCTGAACCGTATTCTTTACAATCAAATTCTCTGTCAATTCTAATTCCAAGTACTCTGGTGCGAGTCCAGTCTCCTCTAAAATACATTCAATCGTGTTAAACAGTTCTTGATGCTCAAATTGATGGACCGATAAGTTTACAGATAAACGAGGGAGTTTTAAGCCGCTATCGTACCATTGTTTCATCTGAGCACATGCTGTACGTAAGACCCATTCACCGATTGGCACAATGAGCCCAGTCTCTTCTGCGAGCGGAATGAACCGATCAGGTGGAATAAAACCATGTTCTGGATGATTCCAGCGCAACAAGGCTTCCACACCGACAATCTGGCCCGTCTTATAGTCGATTTGCGGCTGATAATGTAGGTACAGTTCATCTTTTTCAATGGCACGGTACAAATCGTTTTCTATGCGAATCGTTTCATACGAGCGGATGTCCATCTCTTCACTGAAGAAGTGGAAGCTCGTCCCTGGACGCTCTTTAGATTTGTACATCGCCGTATCCGCATTTTTGATTAACACTTCAGCTGATTCCCCATTTTCAGGGAACAGACTGATTCCGATACTCGTTTTGATGTACATCTCATGCTGCTGAAACTGGAAAGGCTTCTCGAATACAGCATCGATACACTTGATGACCTTCAAAATATCGCTTTCCTCTTTGACGAGTGGCAGGAAAATCATGAATTCATCGCCACCTTGTCTAGAAACCGTAGCTCCTTCAGGTACACAAGTCATTAAACGACTTGCCACTTCTTGCAACAGGATGTCTCCGTAACTATGACCGAGAGAGTCATTGACGACTTTGAAGCGGTCCAAATCTAAAAACAGAATGGCAGCTTTTTCATCATTCTTCTTGGCATATTTCAAGCCTTGTGTGATGCGGTCCATTAATAACACACGGTTTGGCAAATCAGTAAGGCTATCAAAATACGCATAGTATTTGATTTTCTCTTCAAGCTGCTTCCGCTGAGAGATATCTTTAAACGTAATAACTTCGCCCACGATTTCGCTATTTTCTTTGATATGCGCTGTCACATACTCAACAGGGAACGTGGAGTGGTCTTTACGGTAGAACACCTTGTATTCTTCAAAATAAGAGTCGGTTTCGTCCGACGCAATCTCTTTGCGTTCCATAGATTGGCCGTTCATGATGACATGCACGGATTTTCCGATTAGTTCACTCTCCGATTCGTATCCGAGCATAGTGGCTCCTGCCGGATTGCAGAAAGTGATGTTACGGTGTAGGTCTAAACCAAAGATTCCTTCACCAGCAGAGTTCAAAATCAATTCTTTCTCACGGCTCAGGTGTTGCAATTCCGAGACCACATGTTGAAGCTCTTTATTTTTCTCCAGGACTTCCGAGGTTCGCTCTTCAATAATGATGTCCTGCTTTTCCATATATAAAAGGTGTGACAGGGCAGAAGCCATCGTGTCAATAATGGACTGTGTCAGCTGCAACTGACTCTCCGTATAAAGAGGTGCTTTCTCCTCGAGAGTCACTACAGAAATCTGACCGAGCACTTCTCCCATAGTGATGATAGGGAACATGACCAAGCCATAAATTCCAAAGTTTCGACAGAGATTATGATCTGGACGGGAATCTGTAAAAACATCGGGAACGTATATATAGTTCTTCGTTTCCAACACTTCCATCACAAGAGCATCTGTATTTTCATCAAAATTCATTTCTTTATGGGGCTCTAACCATTCTTCTTCTGTCCAGTCACTGTCTTTGCTCAGCTTGGCAGGACGAATCCGTTTCTGTGCAATAGGATCCATTAGATGCACACCGATATTTGGGTTGTCGAGAACACGTTGGATATAGAAGAAACAGCTATCAAAACACTCCTGTAGCGTCGTATACATCGACAAATCGCGCGATACATCCAGGAGCAATTGCTTCTCATTCAACAATTTCTCTTTTTTGGTTAGATTGGTGGCGTTTTGAATCGCTACGGCAGCCATATTGACGTAGGCTTCCACTGCTTGAATCTCGTCGTCTGTCAGATTCATCGGAATCCCATAATCAAACAAGAATACGAGGCCAAACAGTTCCTGCTCGTAGGAAATAGGCAACGCTAAGAGAGACTTGATTTTGAATGCTTCTACTGCACGAGGATCCGGACGGTTGTCTTTCGAGGTGTCAGGGATATAAATAGTTTTCTTAGTTTCAATGACTTCTTTTGCTAATAAATCATAATCGGTATCAATGACATGCATATCCAGTGTACGCCCATTGATAATTTCCGGCTTCCCGACATATCCTCTGAACGTGCCGTCTGGTTGTGGTAGATAGATGCCGACAGAATCGCAGCGCATGATTTCTTCTGAAATGGCCAGTGTGACTTGCTCCATGACTTCGCGTAAATCGAGCTTCATGTTGATCATTTTCGTGATGTTGGCAAGGCGAGAATACCTCGAGTGATCTTGGGACATGTTACAAACCTCCTAACAATTAGATATAGGTCTAAGATTTCAAAAATTTGCTCTTTAGTCACTGACAACTAATCATATATATTCATATTAACAGGTAAACGCCATTTTATTGCAATAATATTCGAAAAAAATATGGTCTGTTAGATACAGTTCTCGAAACTATGGCAACAGGGTCTAATTAACTATCTTTAGTCCTAGATAAATAAAAAAACTTCGAATCCAAAGTGAATTCGAAGTAAGTGGATGTTTTAGCATGTTGCATCGTCGGTTAATCCAAGCTTTATGGACAAATCGGTGAGCATGCGCTGATAAGCAAAGTATTCATTTTCGTTGAGACCAAGGACCTCAGCAAGTTGTTCAGGAATCGACTCAGCTTGCTTTTGGAGTGCTCGGCCTTCATCTGTGAGCTGAACGACAAGCTGCCGTTCGTCTCCAGGATTGCGTGTCTTTTCAAGGTAGCCTTGCGAAATAAGTTTATTGACGAGTGGGGTAAGGGTACCTGAATCAAGATGGAGTCGTTTGCCGATGGTCTTCAAAGACACCTGATCTGTCTCCCAAAGGACGAGCATGACCAAGTACTGCGGGTAAGTCAGATGAAGAGGCTCTAATAGAGGTCGGTATCGTTTCGTGATTTCTTTTGACACAGCATAAAACGGAAAGCACAGTTGGTTGGATAGATGTAAAGCTTCCATAGAGAAGTCCTCCTTGTGCATATTCATTGCAAGATTATTTTTATTGTGTAAAATTAAATTGTATACAACTTAATTATATCAGAAAATTCGAGGAGGAACTACTTATGCAAAAACTATTTACTTCAACTGCAACAGCGGTCGGTGGCCGTCAAGGACGCGTCACTTCTGAAACAGGAACTTATGACTTGAACCTAGGCATGCCAATGCCAGGCGTGGATATGACAGGGAAGACGACACCGGAAGAATTGTTCGCGGGTGCGTACTCTGCTTGTTTCGATTCCGCTCTAAATATTGTAGCGATGCAAAAGAAAGCGCAAATCGCCGGTTCTGAGATCACTTCTCACGTATCACTCAATAAAGGTGATGCAGGCTACGCAATCTCTGTAGAGATGATCGTGACAATCCAAGGTGTTGATCAGGAAACTGCTGAGATGCTAGTTCACGAAGCACACCAGATCTGCCCGTTCTCGAATGCAATCCGCAATAATGTGAATGTGGACTTTACAGTTAAAACTGCATAATGTGGTCAAGGAGCCTCCGGAGATCTGTTCTCTGGGGGTTTTTGCGGGTTGAGCGGTCATTCTTCTGCAAGAGGAGGTGTTTGTTCTGCAAGAGGCTACTCGTTGTTCTCCATGCGAAGGGGTTTATTCTACATAGGAGCATGATTTCTTCTACATGCCAGATTAAAAAGCAAAGAAACTTGTAATTTTAATTCGAGTTCCGCAAAATAGAGAAAAAGTTGAGCTTAGCGGAGGGAACACTATGTGTAATAAGGTCATACCAGCCATTCGGAATATGAAAGATTTTGAGTTGGCGTTAAAGTCAGACCATCAGCAGATCATTCTTTTAGAATCGAGGTTGTCTCAAGTAGAGAACGTCGTCAAATACGCAAAAAAGCACGGCAAGGAAGTATTTATGCATGCGGATTTGATTCAAGGATTAAAGGTCGATGAGTATGGACTTGAATACTTAATCAATAATGTGAAAGTCAACGGCATCATTTCTACTCGTTCTAGTGTAATCAGCTTTGTGAAAAAGCGTAATATTATTGGGATTCAACGATTGTTTGCGCTTGATAGTGTGGCGCTAGACCACAACTTGCGTGCGTGCCAAAAGATTCAACCGGATTATATTGAAGTCCTGCCCGGAGTCATTCCGGAAGTTCTGCAAGAAGTAAAAGAAAAGACAGGGATCAAGGTGATTGCAGGGGGACTCATCAAGAGCCAGGAAGATGTAAATCGTGCTCTGTCGCACGGTGCCTCTGTTGTTACTACCTCTAACACAAATTTGTGGTAAGTATCGTAAAAAATTTCAAACACTTGTTGACACCGCTTTCACGTGACTATATACTTGGTCGTAAGTTAATCAAATGTGATGAGATCTCGAGACACATGAAGTACTTTGGAACTAACCAAAGTGATTTCGTGTGTCTTTTTTATGGTCTTACAGGGAAAGGAGTGACCACATTTTTTGCTTGAAACTACTTACAAAGGGGATTGGACATGAAGAACAACAAGAAATCATTCATTTTACTAGCTGTTGCACTTGTTCTTATTTTAGTGGGAAGTTTAGTGGCTTCATCCTTTAACAGTGCAGGGGGAGACGTCGATGTCTCTCGAATTTATTTTGAAACGGAGCGCGGTGAACTGTCCGGTCTTCTCTACAAGCCTGATGGCGCAGATGAAGAAGCAAGACCGACACTTATTGCGACACACGGTTATTTAAACTCTGGAGAAATGCAAGACGCTCAAGTGATTGAGATGGCCAAACGAGGCTATGTCGTACTAGCCTTAGACCAATACGATCATGGACATTCAACAAACACACAAGAGAAGCCGATTCCATTCTTCTCTTTCTGGCCACAAGCCATTTATGATGCCGTCCAGTATATGTATGAACAAGAGTATGTATTGAAAGATGCAGACGGTAACGGAATCATCGCTGTCTCGGGTCACTCGATGGGTGGGTTCTCGACGACACATGCTGTGATGTTAGATGAAATAGACTTCCAGTCTTCAGGTGTTCGTAAGATTCACAGTTCCCTGACGATGGGCTCGGACTATCAATGGGTCAAAGCGCTTGGATATACAGATGAGCAAATCAACGATTCATACGGCCCTCGTCCTTCTGGGAAGATTGCAGGAAACTATGACGAGTTCTTCTTCAATGCAGAAGCGGCTGCTGCTGGGAAACCAGTTGTGAAGAAAGACTACGTATCCACACCGGAAGGTCTTGGATTTTTAGGTGGTCTTGAAACGGCAAATGCGAATGAAGTGTATGACGTCAATGGCGGCATGCGTGTTATTTACCAGCCGAATGAGACACACCCTTGGAATCATTTCTCTCAAACTTCTACTGCGTTTGCGATTGATTTTTATGACATGGCGTTTGAAGAGTATGGAGACGTTGTGACGATTGGCGAAGATGGTCAGAGCTGGATGTGGAAAGAATGGTTCTCGTTCGTGGCATTGATCGGCTTCTTCTTGCTGTTCATCCCGGTCATCCGCCTTCTTACACAGCTGCCGTTCTTCAAATGGGCTGTGACAGATAAAGCGAATACATTACCAGCTCCACAGACGTCAGGCGAAAAGCTCACAGGACTTGTATTACTTGCTGTTGGGATTTTATATCCGGCACTGTTCTTCGCTGCTCTTTACAGCGGAGATGAATCCGGTATGCGTTTACTTCGCCAAATCAGCTTAATCACTATTGCACTATCTGCCATCATCTTAATTGCAGGATTCGTAAAAGGTGCTGCGAAAAACGTGAAGGTTGGAGCAGGACTTGTCTTGCTAGTGAGTATCGTGCAGTACTTCTACTTGCGTGAACAGGCTCGTTTCTTTGAGACAACAGAATTCTTTGGGGCTCCAACAGTAAATCCGATTGCTTACTGGGCTATCAATGTAGCTATCGTGACTCTTCTCATCTTGATTGGCTATCACTTCGTGTCTCGTCAAGAACGTGGTACACGCTTTGCTGACTACGGTTTTAAAGCAGGCATCAAGACAATCTTAGCGGCGCTAGCTTCAGCTGTTGTAGCAATCTTGATCGGTTACGGAATCTTGTATCTTGTAGATGCGATTTGGAAAGTGGATTTCCGTCTGTGGACGGTAGCGGTGAAGACATTTGAGGACCAGCACGTTTGGGCATTGTTCCGTTACGCGCCACTGTTCTTGATCTACTACTTCATCGTAGGTCTTTCGATTAACATCAACACATCTTCTGAGCGCTTCAACGGTTGGAAGGGATACGCAGTCTCGATCGTGCACTTTATCGGAGGCCTTTTACTGTACTTGGCCTACCATTACGGTTTATTATTTGCGACAGGAACGGCTGGCTATCCAGCAGAGTCGTTATCTTCTATCATCGTCATCGGACTGGTGCCGATGCTGACAGTTGCGGCAATCTTTAATCGCTATTTCTACCGCAGAACAGGAAATGTGTATGTCGGTACATTCTTAAATACCTTGCTTTTGACTATGATTACACTGGCAAATACGGCTCTTTACACTGTATTTTAATACCTGATAAAGAGTGAGAGGGGCCATCCCTTCTCACTTTTTATTTGCAACTTACTGGAGGTACTACTATGGAACGGTTTATGTTGGCACTCGACCAAGGGACCACGAGCTCTCGTGCTGTACTGGTTAACAAACAGGGACAGATTGTGGAAGTGGCGCAACAAGAATTTGAGCAACACTTTCCGAAACCAGGCTGGGTGGAACATGATGCTGTTGAGATTTGGAATTCGGTGCAATCTTGTATTGCAGAAGTGATTCGGAAAGCTGGCATCCAGCCTCGGCAAATCGAAGGAATTGGCATCACCAATCAGCGCGAGACGACGGTGGTCTGGAACAAGAAGACAGGGCAGCCCATTCATAAAGCGATTGTCTGGCAATCCCGTCAGTCGGAGGACATCTGCCGGAAGCTTCGAGAACAGGGTCATGAAGATCTGATTCGAGAGAAGACCGGGTTGTTAATCGATCCTTACTTCTCAGCTACGAAGATTCAGTGGATTTTAGAGGAAGTACCCGGTGCTCGGGAGCTAGCAAATGAGGGAGATCTGCTATTCGGCACGATGGACACATGGCTCGTCTACAAGCTATCCGGAGGAAAAGTCCATGTAACCGATTATTCCAATGCCTCTCGGACGTTGCTGTTTGATATCACGAACCTGGAATGGGACGATGAGCTCCTTGAGCTGTTTACGATTCCCAAACAAATGCTGCCAGATGTTCGTTCGTCCTCTGAAATCTACGCCTATACACAGGATTATCACTTCTTTGGACTAGAGGTGCCGATTGCCGGAATGGCAGGAGATCAGCAGGCGGCCCTATTCGGTCAAGCGTGCTTTGAAGAAGGAATGGCGAAGAGTACGTTCGGTACGGGCAGCTTTATGTTGATGAACACGGGACAAGACCGCGTTCGTTCTACGCATGGCTTGCTGACGACGATTGCTTGGGGAATGGACGGTAAGGTCGACTATGCCTTAGAAGGCAGCGTTTTTGTAGCTGGCTCTGCGATTCAGTGGCTGCGTGACGGTCTTCGCATGATCGATCACGCGATGGACAGCGAGAACTATGCCAAGCGAGTGGACTCGACTGAGGGTATGTACATGGTGCCGGCGTTTGTTGGGCTTGGTACGCCCTATTGGGACAGTGAAGCCCGTGGTGCTATCTTTGGTTTGACACGCGGCACGACAAAGGAACACTTTATACGCGCGACGCTAGAGTCTCTGGCCTATCAGACACGAGACGTCCTAGAAGCGATGATGACGGATTCGACACTTGCCATTTCCTCCTTGCGAGTCGATGGTGGAGCCGTCAAAAATGACTTCTTACTTCAGTTCCAAAGCGACATTTTAGGAGTTCCCGTTGAGCGACCGTCAGGAAATGAGACAACTGCGCTTGGAGCAGCATTCTTAGCCGGTCTTGCGATTGGATTCTGGACAGACAAGCAAGAAATCGCAGAGCGTCGTCAAATAGACCGGACCTTCGAGGAGCAACTACCGGAAGCGAAGAGAGAGCAGCTGTATTCTGGTTGGAAGCAGGCTGTGGCAGCGACACGATCCTATAAAAATCCAAACTGAGGAAAGTCGCCTCAATAGAAGCGCAAGGCTCAACATGGTATACTAATACTAAAGACAAGTTAATCTATCGGACCGAGAACGGAGAGACCGCATCCCTTTTATCTACAGGATAAAAGGCGATTTGTGGTCTCTTTTTTTCGTTCCCTACAAGGGAGAGAACATAATGACATTTTCAAATCTACAACGACAAGAGGTCAAACAAAGATTAGAGTCGGAGACTTGGGATCTACTCGTGATAGGAGGTGGCATTACTGGTGCCGGTATTGCACTGGATGCGGTGAGTCGAGGGTTGCGTGTGGCTTTAGTCGAGATGCAAGACTTTGCTGCAGGGACGTCAAGCCGATCGACGAAGCTCGTCCACGGGGGCTTACGCTATCTCAAACAATTTGAAATCAAAATTGTCGCGGAGGTAGGGAAAGAACGTGAAATCGTGTATGAGAACGGACCACATGTGACCACTCCCGAGTGGATGATGCTGCCATTCTATAAAGGCGGTACGTTTGGTCCTCTCAGCACAAATGTAGGGCTTCGCGTTTATGACTTCTTGGCAGGAGTGAAAAAAGCAGAACGCCGTAAAATGCTCTCAGGTGAAGAAGCCCTTACGAGAGAGCCTCTTTTGAAAAAAGAAGGGTTAAAGGGCGCAGGGTACTACGTAGAATACAAGACGGACGATGCACGCTTGACGATGGAAGTGATGAAAAAAGCTGTAGAACTAGGAGCACTAGCGATTAACTATGTCAAAGTGAACTCGTTTATTTATGAACAAGGAAAGATTGTGGGAGTGCATCTACAAGATCAACTGAATCGGACAGCTTTTGAGGCACGTGCTACGACAGTCGTCAATGCAGCAGGGCCATGGGTTGATACACTTCGAGAAGCAGACGGGTCTCGGACTGGGAAGTCGCTCCTACTGACAAAAGGGATTCATCTAGTGTTTGATCAGCAACAGTTTCCACTTCGCCAGGCCATCTATTTTGATGGGGAAGACGGCCGTATGATTTTTGCTATCCCTCGTGAAGGGAAGACGTATGTTGGAACGACGGATACGGTCTACAAAGAAGACCCGACGCACCCAACGCTGACAAAAGAGGATGTTGACTATGTGCTCGCGGCCATCCGTTATCAGTTCCCCGATCTGAAATTGACGGAAAACGATGTGGAATCTACCTGGTCAGGGGTACGGCCGCTTATTCATGAAGACGGCAAGTCGCCATCTGAGATCTCGCGTAAGGACGAGGTGTTTGAATCCGAGAGCGGGCTTCTTTCTATAGCAGGAGGAAAACTGACGGGATACCGCAAGATGGCAGAGCAGATCGTCGATCGAGTCCTACAAGTACAGGGGCGGCCTGCAACGAAAACCAAGACGCAACATTTGCCGCTTTCAGGAGGAGACGTCGGCGGTTCAGCGGGCTTCCGGGCCTTCAAACAACAGCAACTGAAACGGGCAGCGGAACTACGCATCGCACCAAACGAAGCGGAACTCTTGATCCAGCGTTACGGCTCGAATGTAGAGAAGTTGTTTACTTTATATACGGAAGCGCCAGCAGCAGAGCTGGATCCACTGACGTATGCCATGCTGGAGTACGGAATAATGGAAGAACTCGTCTACACACCTGCTGACTTCTTTGTGCGCAGAACCGGTGCTCTGTTCTTCCATATCGACTGGGTCAGAGAGAAGAAACTAGCTGTGCAGAACTACTTAGCTGACCGTTTCAACTGGTCTGAAGAGGAGTCTAAGCGGCATCAACATGAGTTAGAAACGCTCCTGATAGATGCGGTTGAACCAATCGAATAGAACGCAAAAACCTCGCTTTCCGTTAAAAAAGGGAAGCGAGGTTTACATGTTTACAAGGCGTTTCCGGAACCGCCATCAATGTTGACGGACGTACCCGTAACGTAAGAAGCTGCGTCAGATACAAGGAACGTAATGACGTTGGAAGCCTCGTGTGTATCTCCTATGCGACCGAGTGGAATCGTCTTGCCTGTCTCGTGCGAGAACTCATCCCACGTCAAGTCCGGACGCTGTTTTTGCCACATCTTTTCGATCTGGTCACTGCGGATCAATCCGATACAGACAGCGTTGACTCGAATGTTGTGCTTACCGAGGTCTTTACTCATAGCTTGAGTCAGGGCAAGACCTGCTGAACGGCTGACAGATGACGGCAAACTACTTGCAGGAGGAGTCTTGGCGACTACCGCTGTCAAGTTGACGATAGCGCCACCGCCTTGTTGTTTCATATGTGGAATCGCATAACGTGAACAGTGGATCGTGCCTCCGAGCTTCAAATCGAGGTCATTCTGCCATGCTTCGCCGTCTACATCTTCGAACGAACGGGCTGCTGCAGTTCCTGCGTTGTTGACGAGAATATGTAGACTGCCAAAATGAGCAACAGTTTCTTCAACGGCACGTTGACACTCGCTTTCTTGCGATACGTCTGCTGAGATAGTGAGTGCTTCTTGACCTGTCGCTTCAAGAATTTTTTGCTTGGCTTGTTGTAGGGCTTCTTCATTGCGGGCGACGATAGCTACAGAAGTACCTTCGTGAGATAGGTCTAGGGCAGTCTGAAAACCGATTCCTTTACTGCCACCTGTAATCAGCGCTACTTTTTGAGAAAGTCCAAGTTCCATGATCATCCTCCTAAAATTGTGTGATTACTCTGATAGTATCATACATGACAAAAGCGCACCTCTATGATAAACTTAGAGAGATGCGCTTGAATAATAAATGTATAAAGATTTCCTTACATTAATCATACTATATACATTTTGCAAGTGTCAAGCATTTTCACTCGAGAAAAGGGGCGATTGGATGGAGCAGCAGCTGAAGCAAGAATCCCAGTGGTTACAACAGGTGCAAGAGGCCATTGCGAAGGAGCGATTTCTGCTAGACGGAGATGCGTCTCGATTAAAAGAAGAAGTGATTCGGATTCGCCGTGAATTTTGGGATGAAGTGCGAGTCAACACAGATTCCTTTGACGATTACCTCGAGACGATTATCGGGCTTCGTCAAGAAGCGCAAGAGTTGGCAGTCCGCCAGACCTTGCACGGACAGGCCTCCAAACGTCTTGAAGTGTTGAACCGGATGCAAGACAAACCTTATTTTGGTCGAATTGACTTCAAAGAGGACGGGGAAAAGCAGGCAGAAGTTGTCTATATCGGTATCTCGACGTTACGAGACGAATCCAAGGACGGATTTTACGTCTACGACTGGCGAGCACCGATCTCAAGTGTTTACTATGATTACCAACCGGGATCGGCCATGTACCAGACGCCAGGTGGCACCGTAACCGGAAAACTCGAAAAGAAATGGCAATATGTGATTAAGAACGGGCAGCTCGAGGCGATGTTCGATACGGGACTCACGATTGGTGACGAAATCCTGCAGCAAGTGCTCGCACATGGCACCAACGATCAGATGGGATCTATAGTAGCGACCATCCAGCAGGAACAGAATCAGGTCGTGCGCCATGACGGCAGTCGGGTGCTGATCGTTCACGGGGCAGCAGGAAGCGGCAAGACGTCTGTGGCCATGCAGCGTATTGCGTACCTTCTGTATCACTACCGCAACACGCTCACGAGCGATCAGATCCTGCTGTTCTCACCGAATCAGCTTTTTGCGCATTACGTGGCCAACGTGTTGCCGGAACTCGGGGAAGAGAACATGCGTCAGACGACGTTCCAGCAGTATCTGAATGAACATTTACAGCCAGAATTTACGGCAGAGACACCGTTTGACCAACTCGAGTTTAGTTATACACAACAAGCTGCACCAGACTTTACGTCTCGTCTTGAAGCTATCGAATGGAAAGCGTCTGCGGACTTTTTGCAGCGCATGACCGACTACATCGACCAATTAAAAGAGTCGGGGCTACAGTTCCGACCGATTCGCTTTCGAGGGGAGGTCTTGCTGAGTGCGGATGAGATTGCCGACAGGTTTTACAAGGAACCCTCGTCTCAATCGATACCGAACCGATTAGAGGCTCTTGCGGAAGACTTGATGAACGTGGTGAAGCAACGTCTAAAAGGCGAATGGAAAGAAGATTGGGTGCAGCACAAGATGGATTTAATGACCAACGAGCAGTATCACAAGGCGCATCAGATCCTTGCCAAGCGAGCGGGACTCTCGCGTGCGGCAGCAGCTGACTATGACATGACTCCGCAGCGACTCGCCAAGTTTGTCGTCCAGCAACAGCTCCAACCGGTCCTAAAACACATTCGAGAATTTGGGTTTGTAGATGTGGCAAGCACGTACCGTCAACTCTTTGCAGAGGAAGAGCAGCCACAGGGAAATCACTTGTTGTATGAAGACGCCACGCCTTATGTCTATTTGAAGCAACAGCTCTTAGGAGTGGAAGCGAACCGTTCAATTCGTCATGTGGTGATTGATGAAGCACAGGATTACTCACCGTTCCAGTTTGCTGTGATCCGGCAGCTCTACCCGAACTCACAGCTGACCATCCTCGGCGATTTTAACCAGGCGATCTTCGCACATGCGCGGCACAGTTCAGACTTTGGAGACATAGCAAGTCTCTATCCGAACGATGAGACTCGCGCGTATTATCTCGGACGCAGTTACCGCTCGACTAAAGAAATCGTGGAGTTCACAAAGCAATTGATTCCAAACGGAGACGCAATTGTTCCGTTCGAACGTCATGGGAACGAGCCGACACTGACAGAGGTGGCGGACCAACGAGTGCTTCACCAAGCCATCGAGCAGCAAGTATATGAGTTTCAACAAGCAGGACACGAGCACATCGCTATCATCTGTCTTTCTGCCAAGGAGAGTGAAGAAGCGTATGCGGCTTTAGGGAAGACATGTGGAGCGAAGTTGATCACGACCACATCGACTGTTGGCGAACAAGGTGTTGTCATCATCCCGTCGTACCTCGCAAAAGGCATGGAGTACGAAGCGGTCATCGTCTACAACGCGAGCGATTTTGTATATGGGGATGAGTCTCTTCGTAGAACATTCTATACCGTGTGCACGCGGGCGATGCATGAACTCAAACTGTTCAGTGTGGGGGAACGGACACGGTTGCTAGAAAACTAAGGAAGAGAGCATCGACCGATTTCGGTTCGATGCTCTTTTTATGGAGAGAAATTCGCTTAGGGCACAAACCAGCAAGCCAGGGGCACAAACCGCCCCGAAACCTATATACACAACCCCTTACTAAAAAAACCAAACCCCAATTTCTCGGATTTTGGTTACACGCACTACTAATTAATAAGCTGTCCAGCCGCTGTCCGCCGCAATGACTTGTCCGTTCACAAAGCTTGATTCATCGGAGCCGAGGAACACGGCAAGATGAGCAATCTCTTCAGGTTTGCCCATTCGAGGGTTGATAGCCATACCTAATTGCTGACGTCCCATTCCGTATTCGCTTAGACTCGTCATAGAAGAGCCGATGTTGGTTTCGACGCCACCAGGTGCAATGCCGTTACAGCGAATGTTTTTGTTCGCATACATGAAAGCTGTGTTTTTTGTCAGACCGACGACGGCATGCTTCGATGCCACGTAGGCAGCACCTGCACGGGCACCGTAGAGACCGCCGACAGAAATATTGTTGATGATCACGCCGTGTCCGCGTTCTAAGAAATGGTTCACTGCTAGACGGGAGGCGCGCATGACAGATGTCGTGTTGACCGCAAAAACACGGTCCCAGCGAGCATCATCGACTTCGCCGACAGGCTCCATGCCATCCATGATGCCCGCGTTGTTCACGAGGATATCGAGATGACCATAAGCCTTTACGGTTTCCTCAAACAGTTTGTCAAAATCAGCAGATTCCGCCACGTTCGTCTGGATGGCGAATGCGTGACCGCCGGCTTCTTTAATACCAGCTGCTACGGCTTCTGCTCCTTCTCCGTTTAAATCTGAAACTACCACTTTAGCGCCTTGCTTGGCATACGCTTCTGCAATCGCTTTTCCCATACCTGATGCGGCGCCTGTTACGATCGCTACTTTGTCTTGTAGTCGCATAATTGCGGCCTCCTTCAATGAAATGGCATTTCTTATTGAACACATGTTTAATAAAAAGTATACTAAGGCATAGAAATTGTCGCAATTATCAAAAAACAAGAAAGTGTTCACTACTAAACATTTTAATCTTGTTTGTTTAGAAAGGAGAAAAATAATGGCCAAAACAGACTTGCGTGTTATTAAGACGAAAGATGCGCTTCATAAGGCACTCGTGACATTATTGAAACAAAAGTCGCTCGAGAAGATTACGATTACGGAAATCTGCCAGTTGGCGAACGTCAACAGGGGAACGTTTTATCTTCATTACCAACAAATCGGCGACGTATTCGAAGAATACTTCCGGGAAATCACGGCCGACCTCGCAAAGTCTTACGAGGAACCGTATCGGCATGTCTCTGTGTTAAAGACATCTGAACTCGACCCATCAACCATCCGTATCTTTCATCACATCGAGAAGTACCAGCCGTTCTACTCTATCGTGTTCTCACAAAATGTCCCTCTACTCTACTACTATCTGCTGTTCGAAGAGATTCAGAAGCTGTTCCTTAATGACCATGCGACGTCTTGGAATCATCCGGAAGTCGACAGGGAGATGTACTGTGCCTATCAAGCGAATGCCATCATCGGCATGATCCTCCACTGGTACCGTCACGACTTCAATGAATCAGCACAGCATATGAACGAACAGCTCGTTAAAATCTTGAACTTGACACACCAGCCAAACTGATTCAGTTGTTCCCCGTGGAACTTGAGACCAGGTCACAAGCTGCCCGTGCTGACCTGAGTGCACCTTCCAAATGGCCACCAAACGCATTTGAAGATTCTGTTCCTGCGAAGGCAAGAGTAGTTGTCCACGAACCTGAGAGAGGTGGGAAGCCATAGGGAGGGAAGTCTCGTAGGGGCTCTAGATCCTCCGGTGTTGCCGTCACTGTCTCAGTCGACCAGTCTTTATAAAGTACTTGAACAGGCTCCGCTGCCTGTTCTCCGAATAGACGAGTGAGTTGTTCTAATGCTAAGCGCTTGACCTCGTCTTCTCCAAGTTGTTGGCGCAGCTGAGCCGGAAGTCCGAAGAAGCCGAACAACGCGCCGCTTCCAGAGTCCGGAGACGCATCATGGATTTCTTGCATCGGACCAACGCGACTGGAGACAAATCCGGAAAGTCCTTGCTCGCGCCAAAATGGTCTGTCATACACAGCAACGAGTTTTGCTTGTCCAGCCATCCACGTCGCTTTTGAGGCCAGATTGGCTTGAGTCTCGCTTGGTAGCTCCGGCTGAAACACGATATCTCGAAGAATGACACGAGGTGGGATTGCTAAGATCACATGCGAAGCCTGAATCTGTTCCATGCTACCTGAAGCAGTCGTCACATTTACAACGCAGCCTTCTTCCTGCTCGTGGATTGCTATAACGGACTTGCCGAGTTCGATGGGAGTGTTGGTGAGAGTAGCCGCTAGCGATGAGATCAGTCGTTCCACACCTTCAGCAATTCGGAGCGACCTGCTCTCAGGGCTTTCTGGCACCAGATGGCGACTCGCCGCGACATGCGGAGACTGCTCGAACAACATCGCGCCTTCTGTGTGTTGAGGAAACGTAGGGAGGCCAAGCTCTCTAGTGAGTGCTACCATTTCCGATTCGAAATGAGGCCAGAACCAGGTCGGTCCTAAATCAAATGCGCCGCTACCCGGTACATTCGTTGTCACGACGCGACCGCCTATACGATCACGTGCTTCTAGAATCCGGCACGGTATGCCTCGTTTTTCTAGTAACGTCGCCGCAAACAGACCACTCAAGCCCGCGCCGACAATGACTACTGTTGGTTTCATATCATCACCTCTCGTTTCATCTAATCACACAACCCGAAAGGATGCATCTGAATGCACTCAAACTCAATCATTTCATTCCTTATAGAAATACAAGACCGCTGGATGCCAAAGGAGGAGACGTCGCATGCGAACGATTGAGGAACTCGAAGCGACGAACGCCAACGCCTTGCGTCTCTATGAATCCGTTGGGTTCCGAGTGCATCATGCTCAGGAGTACTACACGTATACAACTAGTGAATAAGTTTTGGTGACAGAGGAGTGTTAAAGCTCAACTGTCTTTTTTTCTAGTTAAATGAAATGGGTTCCCTCTATTGGAATTCCCAACAATTTGGTATTCTGTAAAAAAGGGGGTTCATCACCATAACTCGTGGTTGCTATTTTGAGCTTCCTAGTTCAAGTTTTAACCTCGTGAAGAAGTTATTCAGATTACGATACCCGAAAGCTCTTCGTTTGATTAGCTTGATTTTATTGTTTGTACCTTCTATTTTTCCGTTAGAGAAAGGCGAGAGTATTGTGTTTTCCATCTCACGTTGACGCACTATAACAGCTTTCGCAATCTTGGCCAGCGGCCCACATGGATGAAACATGAAACGGTCGATCCACTCTTTCAGACGACGAGAAGCTTGTCCAGATGTAGTCGACTTCAATACAAATCGCATATGTTGTAATCCGTAATAGATGTCCTTGATGAACTCGTCTTCACGAAGGCATGCCCGTGCGACCT
>NZ_NOKQ01000251.1 GCF_002265435.1 Tetzosporium hominis | reverse complement strand
AACGGTCACGAACACTTTCTGTAAAGGAATCCTTTGTTTCACCATCCAAGTTGATGTCGTTTGAATCATAAAGGACAACCAACTTGTCTAGTTTTTGCAAACCTGCGTATGAAGCCGCCTCACTTGAGACACCTTCCATCAAATCTCCATCTCCACAGATAACGTAAGTATAGTGATCAAAGATATTGTAGCCTTCGCGATTGTATTTTGCGGCTAGGAAACGTTCTGCTTGGGCAAAACCAGTAGCAGTAGAAATCCCTTGTCCTAG
>NZ_NOKQ01000143.1 GCF_002265435.1 Tetzosporium hominis | reverse complement strand
GGACGAGATATACTAGGAGAATTCGGGCCAAAGTTTGCTGAACTTAACGATGATGTTCTGTTCGGTGACATTTGGGCAAGAGAGGAAGAACTGTCTCCGCGGGATCGCAGCATGATTACAGTTTCTGCGTTAATTGCTGGAGGAAGCTTCGAACAATTGACTCCGCATCTTCAAAAAGCGAAGGAAAACGGATTAACAAAAGAGGAAATTGCAGAAATCATCACTCACCTCTCGTTTTATGCCGGATGGCCCAAAGCTTGGTCAGCAT
>NZ_NOKQ01000265.1 GCF_002265435.1 Tetzosporium hominis | reverse complement strand
TTTCAACACAAAGCTGGCCATTGAATCGTTCCCTTATGTCATAAAAGGCATTGGATATACGCTGCTCATCTCTTTTGTGAGCATGTTTGCGGGAACGGTGATCGGCCTGTTCATATCACTCGCCAGAATGTCTCAGCTTACCTTGTTAAGGTGGCCGGCGAAGCTCTATATCTCATTTATGCGAGGCGTTCCGATTTTAGTGATCTTGTTTATCCTTTATTTCGGATTTCCTTATATCGGCATTGAATTTTCCGCTGTCACAGCCGCT
>NZ_NOKQ01000320.1 GCF_002265435.1 Tetzosporium hominis | reverse complement strand
GAAGTGTTCGATTCCGTCGAGCACATCATCCAGGCTGTTTGTCAGCTGAAGGATATCTTCGCGTTCAATAGGAGTGATGAACGCTTTGTTAAGCTCTTTAATCATGACATGAACATGATTGTCACCTTTTGTTTCAAATTCTTTTAACGTATCTGCGAATTCTTTAAGCGTCGTTTGGTTTGTGACCTTAAAGTTCACAAAATATTCGGCAGTTTCGTCTATATTTTTTGCGATTTCTGTTAAAAGGAGTGAGAACTTATCTTTTTTT
>NZ_NOKQ01000129.1 GCF_002265435.1 Tetzosporium hominis | reverse complement strand
CACGGGTTTGGCGGAATTTAGAGGATGGTGGACATGAAACAAAGAATTTTGACAGGTGTTCTGGCAGCAATTGTATTTTTATTTTTGGTTATTGTCGGGAAATTGCCGTTCACCATATTAATTTATGCTATGGGCAGTGTGGCGCTTTTTGAACTTTTACGGATGAAAAAGCTGAAGCTGGTTTCACTGCCGGGTTTGATCGGTCTTTTATTATTGTGGATGTTCTTATTGCCAAGCCAGTATTCGTAGAT
>NZ_NOKQ01000318.1 GCF_002265435.1 Tetzosporium hominis | reverse complement strand
ATTTGATTTGGCCAGCAGGACGAGCGGGTAGGCTTCAATCTCGTTATCATCTGTAAAAACTGAAGCCGTCAAACCGATTATCGGGTTGATTCCTCTCGTCTTGCATGCTTTATAAAATTGAATAGCTCCGTACATGACATGATCATCTGTCAGCGCCAAAGACGCATATCCGAGCCTGTCAGCTTCACTGACGAGCTCTTCCACAGCCGCGGCGCTGTTTAGCAGGCTGTTCCCGCTATGCACTTGCAGGTGAACAAAAGACATGCTAT
>NZ_NOKQ01000224.1 GCF_002265435.1 Tetzosporium hominis | reverse complement strand
GCCATTTTCAAAGTCAAGAAAACGAGAAAGTTGTCCTTGGATAGACTTGACCCAGCCCTCTACTGTATCTTTTGTTTGGAGACTACGTTCAGCATCTTTGAAGGACGGATCTCCGATGAGACCTGTGGCACCGCCAACGAGCGCATAAGGTTTGTGACCTGCTAGTTGCAAACGACGACTTGTCAAGATTGCGACAAGGTGACCTAGGTGAAGGCTGTCAGCAGTTGGATCGTAGCCAGTATAATAAGAAACTTGACCTTCTTCTAGGG
>NZ_NOKQ01000314.1 GCF_002265435.1 Tetzosporium hominis | reverse complement strand
GGATGCCTTGAACTTCAAACTCAATCCGCAGAAAGAACCGGCCTCCTTCAGGGTCTGTCGTATACTGGTTCGATTCAATAATATTCGCACCGTTCTCAAATAAAAATGAAGAAACGGCGGCGACGATTCCAGGCTGATCCGGACAGCTGACCAGAAGGCGGGCCTTATCGTTATTGATTTCCTGATATTGCGATAACTGCTGTTTCATATATGCGTTCATTTTCGTAAAAACCCTCTTTGCTTGTAATTCGTAAACTATCTTTTCATTA
>NZ_NOKQ01000260.1 GCF_002265435.1 Tetzosporium hominis | reverse complement strand
GAAAGGTTTGTGACGACAATCAGGAAACCGGCCCCGATGTACGCCCCTGCCATAAGCGGAACTGCGAGCTCCGTCACTTTTCCAATCCGTTTAATCCCTCCGATCACCACTAAACCGATCAAAAAAGCAATCCCGATTCCGGTGTATAAACGATTGAACGAGAACGTCTCAGCCAGCGATGCGGAAACCGAATTTCCCTGCACCATGATGCTCGGTACAAGTTCGATCATCAGCGCTACTGAAAAAAAGACGCCGAGCCATTTCATGGA
>NZ_NOKQ01000313.1 GCF_002265435.1 Tetzosporium hominis | reverse complement strand
AGGTGCGCTCCGCGTCAGCAAATATAAAGAAAATGAAGCGGCTTTCGCGCCGCGAGGTCAAATCGTCCGGTTAACGAACTGTGAAAGAAGAAAGCTTTTTCCTCCGCTTGCAGAGAGAGCCGAGCAAGAGCCGAAAAGCTCTCCTTCGGGCGGCAGAAAACATGTTGCCGTTTTGCGGAATGGGAAAGTGAAGCTGTCATGCGAAAACGGCCGGCGGCGGAGCCAGATCCGGTTTTCGCCCGATGACAAAGACTTGCTCCCTTTTGCCC
>NZ_NOKQ01000289.1 GCF_002265435.1 Tetzosporium hominis | reverse complement strand
GTCGATTATATCAAACACCCAAAGATTCAGTCGCATCAACGGTTTGAATCATCATCCATCTTAAGAACAGCCATGAATGCTTCCTTGGGGTACTTCAACAGAACCCACTTGTTTCATGCGCTTTTTCCCCTCTTTTTGTTTCTCAAGAAGTTTGCGTTTACGAGAGATATCTCCACCGTAACACTTCGCAAGAACGTTTTTCCCCATAGATTTTATCGTAGAACGGGCAATAATCTTTTGTCCGACTGCCGCCTGGACAGGTACTTCAAATTGTTGTCTTGGAATGAGGCTCTTCAGCTTTTCAACGATTAGCTTCCCACGCTCGTAAGCAAAGTCTTTGTGCACGATAAAGCTCAGTGCATCCACTTTTTCTCCGTTTAGTAGGATATCCATCTTCTGAAGCTTCGATTCTTTATAACCAATCAATTCATAATCAAACGATGCGTAGCCTTTAGTGCTTGATTTTAGTGAATCGAAGAAGTCGTAAACAATCTCAGATAGAGGAATCTCGTACAAAATGTTGACACGAGCAGATGACAGATAGTCCATCGTCAAGAAGTTTCCGCGTTTTCTCTGGCATAGTTCCATAACAGCGCCGACGTAATCTTCAGGGACCATGATAGAAGCCTTGACATAAGGCTCTTCCATCTTGTCAACTTTTTGTGGGTCTGGCATCATCGACGGATTGTCGACACGAAGCATCTCCCCATTTGTCATGACGACATTATAGATAACGGATGGTGCCGTTGTAATCAAATCAATTTTAAATTCACGCTCAATACGCTCCTGAATGATTTCCATGTGCAACAGCCCAAGGAATCCACAGCGGTAACCAAACCCTAAAGCTTGGGAGCTCTCCGGTTCAAACTCAAGAGCCGCATCGTTCAATTGAAGCTTTTCAAGTGCTTCGCGGAGGTCGTTATACTTCGAGTTATCAATCGGATAAAGACCACAGAACACCATTGGATTCATTTTACGGTATCCCGGCAATGCTTCTGTCGCTGGTTGCGATGCAAGTGTGATCGTGTCCCCTACATTTGAATCTCCAACATCTTTCATAGATGCTGTTAAGAACCCAACATCTCCGACAGTCAGTTCTTCGCGTTGCACAGCTTTTGGTGTAAATACACCCGTCTCTACAACGTCAAACTCTTTCCCTGTTGACATCATGCGAATACGGTCTCCCGGCTTCACTGTTCCTTCAACGATACGGATATAACAGATAACGCCTCGGTATGGGTCAAATAATGAATCGAAAATCAACGCTTTTAGCGGTGCTTCTGGGTCACCGGTTGGTGCCGGTACTTTTTCTACGATCTGTTCAAGAATCTCTTCGATTCCAATCCCCGCTTTTGCTGACGCAAGAACGGCTTCTGATGCATCGAGTCCAATGACTTCTTCCACTTCACCACGAACGCGCTCTGGATCGGCTGCAGGAAGGTCGATTTTATTGATGACTGGCAAGATTTCCAAGTCGTTATCAAGTGCTAGATACACGTTTGCTAGTGTTTGCGCTTCAATCCCTTGTGCTGCATCGACAACAAGGATGGCACCTTCACAAGCTGCTAGGCTTCGTGACACTTCATAGGTAAAGTCGACGTGCCCTGGTGTGTCGATCAAATGGAAGATATACGACTCACCATCTTTTGCAGTGTACTGCAGTTGTACGGCATTTAATTTGATTGTGATCCCACGCTCACGCTCTAGATCCATTGAATCCAAGAGTTGGCTTTTCATTTCCCGGCTGGTTACGGTCTGTGTCTTTTCCAAGATACGGTCAGCAAGTGTTGATTTTCCATGATCAATATGAGCGATGATGGAAAAGTTACGGATTTTCTTTTGTCTATTTAAACGATCTACGTTATTCATTTTCGTCCACTCCTAATTAAGCTACAACAAATTATAGCAGAATCGGGCGTGAAGTGATACGCAAATCGCATGCGATTATAAGATGGCACCTAAAGCAGTGGCAATTTGATGAATCGTCGCCTCCACTTCTTGAGGTGAATTTTCAATTTCACCAAGTTCAAAAAGAAATGTTCTTGCTGCAAGAAAATATATTCCTGCTGGATTTTTTGAACGACACGTGGTCAGAGTGCATCTGCGGTCATCCATTGATTTCCGAGCCCAACAATACATACTTTCCCCGGAGAAAATGGAAATGTTACTTGAAGCTGTGTCGTTGCAAAATCTTGTATTCTTTTTAAACCTTCCACATCTTCCACTGCCAAGTCTAAAGACTCAATAGAGACAAATGAATGATTGTGTTCATTCGTAAACGAGGTCACTTGAATACCATGATCTAATGATTCTACTTTTTTCTCAATGTCCGGAAACGATTCTATTCGTTCAAGCTCTAGTTCATTATTCCTCATACGTTTCACCTCAAGATAGTTTGTACTGGTGTCAAGTAAATATTCTTTGCATTTAAATATTGCAATAACGCAAAAGGTTTGTTAAAATGATTCTTGTTGTAATTGAACTGAAATCAATTAACAAGTATCATCTCATCCTTAGTAGGAGGTGAAAGGAATGCCAAACATTAAATCAGCTATTAAACGTGTGAAGACTAATGCTGCTGCAAATGCACAAAACTCACAAACAAAATCAGCTATGCGTACTGCTGTAAAGCGCGCTGAAACTGCTGTAACTAATAATGATGAAAACAAAAATGATTCAATCAAAGCTGCTATCAAAGCTGTAGAAAAAGCTGCTTCAAAAGGCTTGATCCACAAAAATGCGGCTGCGCGCAAAAAATCTCAGTTGATGAAAAAAGCGTAAGTTTTTGCATCAATTGTTCACCTACAGAAAAAGAGCTGTCCCCTCCTTGGGGACAGCTCTTTCTGTTTGTATAGGGTAGTTAATTTGCAAGTAGGTAGAGCTCCAAAATACGCTCTTTTTTCATATGAGAAGATTTCAGTTGCATGTCGACTTCGGCTAACTTTTTTAGCTTTTCCACAAGTAATTCTTCTTGGTCAACCAGCGGGTGTTCCATCATCAGCTTGACTCGGTAAGGATGCGCTTTAATTTGTCCGGCAATCTGTTGATTGTGGTAGCCCAATTTCTTGTAGTAGCCCACTTGAATCAGCAGACGCAACTGACCGGCTAGCAGAGCAACAAGTTTTAAAGGCTCTTCTTTTTGCTTTAATAGTTCATTGTAGATAGCGACGGCTTTTTGTTTGTGGTTCAGCAAATAGGCTTCCGTCAGTGCAAAAACATTCTCTTCGAGAATCGGTGATGCCACTTCCTGGTAATCTGCAAGTGACACTTCGTCTTCTTTGGCAAAGATGGCTGCTTTATTGATTTCGTTTCGCTTGAATGAGAGCGATAACGGAGTCGCAGCAATCCAGTTCACGAGTTCATCCGCTGGTTGTTTACCGTGAGAACGAAACTGTGAGATAACCCAGCTCTTCTGATCATTTTCAGAGAGAGGATTTGCTTCAATAACAACCGCCACTTGTTTTAGCTCTTTCACTACTTTCTTTCGTTCATCCAGTTTGTCGTATGGAGCTACGAAGATTACTGTAGCCGTATCAGTTGGATGCTGGAGCCAATAAAGAAATTCTTTTTGTGGGAACGTATCTTTCTTTTCTTTTTCTTTGTCTTTCACTGCAGCTCTTAAAAATGCGGGATTGTGTACAACAATTGCCTTTTTTTCAGAGAAAAAGGGCATCGTGTCTGTCTCCAACATCACATCATCAATCGATTGCTGATCCATATCCATCGTGAACCATTCTTCAGAATCAATTCGAGATTGGATTCGCTTAATTGTTTCATCTCGTAGATAGGCCTCACTGCCGACAATCACGTAGAATGGCGCGAGTGGTTTGTTTAAGATTTCTTGCCACTGCTTGGTAATCATGAGAGACACCTCTCTTTCTCTCTTATTATACAAAAATTGTTCACATCATTGTGTGTAGATTTTTTTTATTGGATTGTTTATACTTAAAAAGACATAGGAGGGGTTTAGATGAACGAATTTGAGCAAAATGTACAGTCAAAGCGTAATGACGCTATTGACTCAGGAATAGGTTTTGTGGCCTCTTTTGGATTCTTCACAATCATGTTCTTTGTAGCTGTAGTCATTCAATACGTAGCTTCTTAAGAAGCGCCACACCGACACCCATTTGGGTGTCTTTTTTATTCGAATGTCTTAAATGTTCGGGCCCCCGAAGGATCTATAACTAACTCAATAGTGCCGAACTCATGCGTGCCGAGATACGGGATTCTCTTTGCTTTCAAGCGTTCCAACACAATTGTGTGTGGATGGCCATAGCGATTGTTTTCGCCTGCACTCCCTATAGCCACTTTAGGATTCAGAGCATCGAGCCACTGTTGAGTAGAGGATGTCTTGCTTCCATGATGTCCTAATTTGATCACGTCACTTTTTTTCAAATAGTCCGCATGAAGCCGCAACATCATATTCTCTCCTTCCATCTCCAAATCTCCAGACAACACCACTTTTGTTCCGTAAACTTCTGTAACCGTTACGATTGAGCTGTCATTACCCTGATACGCACCTGGAACAGGTAACAACACAACTCGCATGGAATCTGATGATAGCTCAATTGGTTCCGTCAGTTCATGAACTGGTATGTCTTTCTCTTTTGTCACTTCGAGCACAGCTTGAATCTCTTCAAGTTCAAGTATTCCTTTTGGAACAATTAGCTGACGAACTGCAAAGTCTTCTAAAACCTCCTCAGCACCCTCTGTATGATCTGCATCTGCATGGGTGAGTACAAACACATCTATCGTGGAAATCCCTTCAGCACGAAGATACGGAGTCACAATAGACCTCCCTACCTCGTACCCCTCTCTTTCTTGCCAAGCTTCTTTAGAAAATGACGTAATGCCTCCTGCGTCAATTAGTACAATTTGTTGGTTTTGTGGGAATTCGATCAATGTGCTGTCCCCTTGCCCTACATAAAGAAACGATATTTTTGCCTGTTCATTTAGCAGCGGCACAGCCTGCCATAGTACACAACCGCTTAGGCAAATAGCGACAGCGGTCACAATTCTTTTTTCTGCAATATAAAAAATGCCGCACACAAATACAACGGTAACAAGGAAAATCGAACGCGTTGATGGTGGAGTCCAGACTGCATAGGGAAGCTCTGCGCTGAGCTCGAAAAAGAATTGGATCAATCCACGAAACCATTCATAGTAAGAGATGAGTGGTAGTTGTTCGAAAGGAAACAAAGAATAGAGTGTATAGAAAAAGCTAAAGGGCATGATGACGAAAGTGAATAAAGGAATAGCAATTACATTCAGTGGAAACGATATAAGGGAAAGTTGCTGGAAGTGATAAAGAATAACGGGAAGTACTGCCAATTGGCAGACGATGGTGGTGAGAAAAGCAGAAAGCCAAATAGAATTGTGGCGAAGAAGGTTTGTCGAAAATACAAAACTAGTTACCGCTAAAAAGGATAATTGATAGCCCGGTTGAAGTAAATAAAAAGGAAAATAAAGAAGTGTCAGGAGAAATACACCTGCTAATAAATCAGACGGTGGAATTTTGACTTTAAAAATGACGAGTAGCGTTGCCACGAAAATCAACAACGAAGCTCTAACTATCGAGGGAGCGCCTCCTGCTAAAAACATATAAAACGGCACAAGCGCAAGTATGGAAAAATAAATATGAAGCCTCCTGAACGAGAGCATCAATAGAATTTTATAGATGACTCCAGTTAACAATGCTACATGTAGCCCCGAGATAGCAAACAAATGAGACAACCCAAGCTTTTGATAAAGCCGCTGAGAATCGGCATCTGAAAGCGAGCGATCCCCAATAGTCAAAGCTAGGAATTCATCTTGTAACGAAAGAGGAACTTTCAAAACAACTTGTTCATGGATGTGGTGTCTAATGGAAGCCATCCACTTACGAACCTTCCAGACGAACGTCTCCGCTTCGCCTACGACTCGCAGCGCACTCACTTCGTAGCTGCCAGCTGCTCCTTTTGAAAATAAATACGTTTCGAAAGAAAATTCAAATGGATGACTGGATTGCCTTGGCTCCGGCAACGCACCATCTAGCTCAAGCCGTCTCCCTGTCCAGTTCTGTTCATCAAATTCCTTTGCCTGTTGCTCGCTTTCGATCTTATATGAGATGAATACACGTGTCCCCGTTTCAGTGATTACAAAAGCTGTCAACCGGTCGCCATCAAGTTTCATCTGTTCCGTCATCGTTGCTTGAAGATGTGGTATATCTTCTAACGGCGCAGGCACGCGAAATAGCGCGTATCCATAAAAACTAAGACCAAAGACAAACGTTATAAGAGCGACCGTCCTAGAAATGCGCCAGCTACAAAATAGCGAAATACCAAGGACCCCAAGTAGATAAAAGAGTGAATTCCATGCACTGAAGCAGCCAAATATGGCTGCTCCCGCTAAGTAGATCCAGTTATTTTGTAACTTTCTCGCTACGACCAAATAAGGCATCCACCTTTTCCGTGTAAGCCTCAATCTTTTCTTGTTCGCCAGGCTTTGTTGCTAGTTCATGCAACAATTCTCGCACCAAATCTTCTTTTTCCGAAGCTAAGAAATCCACCTTGCGAGGATCAAATGGTACGTGTAACACTTCAATACCCGCCTGCTCTAATAGCTCGATTGCATATGTATTGTTCTTGTAATCCATCGCATAATAAAGGCGTTTGATTCCCGATTGGATAATCGATTTCGTGCACGGCAAGCATGGGAAATGCGTCACATATAAATCCGCGCCGCTAACAGACACACCATATTTCGCACATTGCAGTAAGGCATTCATTTCTGCATGAATCGTGCGGACACAGTGATTATCAACCACGTAACAGCCTTGATCGATACAGTGATCACCTCCTGAAATCGAACCGTTGTATCCTCCAGCGATGATTCGGCGGTCCCTAACAATAACAGCTCCAACGGCGAGTCGAGTACAGGTGCTTCGAAGTGCTAACAAATGACACTGGGCAAGAAAAAATTGATCCCACGTTATTCTCTCCATGGCGATTCCCCCTTTTTTACAAGTGTACCTATTGAAAATCGATATCGTCAACCTACTTTACACGAATCAAAGGACGCAGTTGTTCAAGCGTCTTGTCACCAATACCGTCCACTTCTGACAAGTCGTCCACTGTCTTGAATGGAGTCGTTTCCCTGAATGCCACAATGGCAGCTGCTTTTGCCGGACCAATTCCGGGTAGCGTTTGAAGTAACGTTTCATCAGCTGAATTGATATCTATTAAATCCGACTCTGCTTCAGTTGTGGCGGCCACTTCACCAATCATGGGGATATAGATGGATTCTTCGTCTACTAAAAGCGCTGCTTGATTGATTTGATTGCTGTCACTTACTTCAAGTAAGCCACCGGCTGTTTCAATCAACGAGATTAAGCGGCTCCCCACCGGCATTTCATAAACACCCGGCTTCTGTATCGCCCCTTTAATTTCCACGACAATAAATTCAGGTTCGGTTTGAACGGGTTGTTGTTGTTGTTCAGTATTGGAACTGTCTAGTAATGGAGTCAGTTCGGGTTGTGGACTGCGGGTCATCATCCAGATGATAAATAAAATGAAGAGGGTTCCTGCAGCTAAGGAGAAATAAAATGTAGAAGTTTTGTAGAACGGTTTTAAGTGGATAAAAAAACCTCCCAGTTTGGGGGAATCGCAGGAGATAGTCTCACTATACTGCAATTGCCCCAAATCGGGAAGTGTTATTTTGTAGCTTGAATAAAATGGCGCAGCTCGGCGTGTTCAGTACCGAAGATCTCCGGCGCTTCGGAAACAGTCGAGAATCCCGCTTCTCGAAGCCATTTATTATAGGAGTCTATTTCAAAAGTTCGTTGGTAATGGTGCTCTTCAAAACGTTCGTATACGTCTTCTTCTGTTCTTACAAAGAACGTAATATCGTGATAGACAGAATGAGGCTCTTCCCCCCGCTCTGTGCTCCACATATAGGCTACATCTTCGTCTTCATAGAGAAAAGGACCATCAAGATAGGCTTCGATTTTTTCTATCGAATGCACGTCGAAAAACAGTTTGCCGCCTGGCTTTAGTGATTGAAATACTCTTTCAAATGTCTGCTTAACTTGTGCCTCGTCAGTGAGATAGTTCAACGAATCTATAGCGATGACTACCACGTCTACCGGAGACGTGACCACGAATTCTGTCATAGATGCACAGTGAAAAGCAACCTGTGCTTCTTCTTCAAGAGCTTTAGTAGTCGCCTGGTCGATCATCTGTTGTGATAGATCGATACCGGTAACATTCGCTCCCATATGAGCCATTGGAATAGATAATGTTCCAGTCCCACAACCTAGGTCTACAACAGTTTTGTCGCACAAATCGCCGACTTCATGGACCATCCAAGCCAGATAATTTTCGTACGGAATGTCGGCCATCAATTCGTCATATACGTGTGCAAAACGTTCGTACATCATTAGTCTGCTGCTAGCTCGATGAACTCGATCGGAGCATCTCCCCAAAGACGTTCTAAGTTGTAGTAGTCACGCTCGTCACGGTGGAAGACATGGGCAACCACGTCGCCAAGGTCAATTAGTACCCAACGACCTTCATCATACCCTTCCATGCGTTTCACATGAATCTCTTGTTGTTCCGCTTTGTCTTTGATCTCTTTTGCAATTGCTTGTACTTGGCGATCTGAATTGGCATGGCAAATCACGAAGTAATCGGCAATTGGAGAGACCCCTTGCATGTTGAGGACTACAATGTCTTGTGCTTTTTTATCATCTGCAGCTTGTGCTGCTACTTTCATTAATGTTTCAGAGTTCATTCGATCTTCCCTTTCTTATCTCCAGCAATCGTTATAACACATTAGTGAATCCGGATATACCGTTTGTTTTTGTTTGAGTAGATGTTGTAATGTATGGCGTACCCCGTATTTCATCGCAAGATCTAAATCTTGAGCGGCAAACTCCCGAAGCTTCTCTACTTTCGGAAAGTTTCTCGACGGTTCAATCATATCGGCCACATAAATCACTTTTTCAAGTGCAGACATACCGGCTCTCCCAGATGTATGGTAATAAATCGCATTCAAGACATCATCATCATGTATCCCAAATTCTTCTTTAGCCACAATACTTCCTACTGGACCATGCCACAGTTCATGATGAAAGTCGAGTAGGTCTGGATTCAACTCATGATCTTTTATTTGTTTGGCCATCCATTCCATATCGGCATATTTGCAAATATCATGAAGGAGTCCAGCGAGTTCTGCTTTCCCCGGGTCGATTCCCACTTGTTCAGCTAGAGTCATCGCTGTATCTGCCACTCCAATTGTATGGATATAGCGCTTCTCTGTCATGCGAGTGCGAATGATAGGTAGCAGGTCACTTCGGTTCCACATAGAGACCCTCCTTTTCACAATAAGCTGCCACAGATTGTGGCATCAAAAATCGTGTCGAGATGCCTTCTTGAAGACGTCGACGCAGTTCTGTTGACGACACGTCAAGTTGTGGAATCGTCACGAATCGGACGGGATAGTCGGTTTGTAGAGAGTAGCCAGGACGAGGCACCGCGACAATTGTGACAAGATTCACGAGCTCATCTATCTTGTACCAATCTCGTAGCTTCTCTACTTGATCGGCCCCTATTAAAAAGAAATATTCGGTTTCTTCGTGGGTCTCCACAAGCTCTTTCACTGTATCAAAAGTGTACGACACACCACCGCGTTCTAGTTCGATCGTCTCAATAGAACTTTCTGGCAGCTCCTGAAGCGCTAACTCCAGCATATCGAGTCGATGTTCATCAGTTACTCGTGTATTTTTATCCTTGAATGGGGACTGAGCAGCGGGAAGAAAGTGCATCTCATCTAACCCCAGTGCTTCTTTAATTTCACTAGCAATCAGCAGGTGCCCATAATGTGGCGGATTAAAGGTACCCCCTACAAGACCTATTTTTTTCATATTAAGCGCGTGGCAATAGAATCTTTTTCTTGTTCACAGATTCTTTATAAAGTACGACTGTGAGACCGATCAACTGAACAAGCTCAGCGCCAGTTCCTTTAGCTAACTCTTCCGCCACTTCGTGTTTGTCTTCTTCACAGTTTTGCAAGATAGAAATCTTGATCAATTCTCGCACTTCAAGAGCTTCTTGAATTTGTTTAATCATTTGCTCATTCACGCCACCTTTTCCAACTTGGAAAATGGGTGCTAAATGATGTGCTTCACTGCGTAAAAATCGTTTTTGTTTACCTGTTAACATGGTTGTTCTCCTTCTTGACGAAATATCGTCGTTCGTATTTCTTGTTGGTCAGGCTGAATGCCTGTCCAGAGCTCGAATGCAAGAGCTCCTTGTCCTATCAACATAGACAATCCGTTCATCGTAGCAGCCCCTTGTACTCTAGCCTGCTTTAAAAAGACCGTTTCCGGTGGCGAGTAAATAATATCTACTGCTAGCATCTCTTTAGTCCAAATTGGATGAGAAAGCGGCGTCGCAAGACTGTCCATTCCAACAGACGTAGTCTGAATGACCACATCAAAAGTTGCAAAGGACTTCGTCACTTCTTCTATTGGCACTACTTTTGCACCGAAGTCTGTTGCAAGACTTGTTGCTTTTTCGACTGTACGATTTGTAATGGTGACGTCATTGATACCTTTTTGTGAAAGAGCAGCTACTATACCCCGTGATGCCCCTCCAGCTCCCAAGACGAGAACTCGAGTTGATTGTGTAAGACCTGGTATGTTTGCAAGCAACCCTAGACCATCCGTGTTGTAGCCGACCCATTTGTTGCCACTACGAACAACAGTATTGACGGCACCTGCAAACTTTGCTGAAGCATCTAGTTCATCTAGGTATTCTAAAACCTCTTCTTTGAAGGGCACAGTGACATTAAACCCGCTGCATCCTAAAAGAGCTAACGACTCCACTGTTTCTTTCAGCTTGTCTCTTTCAACAAAGATCGGAATATAAGATGCGTCAATGGCATTCTGTTGAAACCAAATTTCATGCATCTTTGGTGAGATGGAATGATGGATTGGATTCCCAAGCACGGCATACCACTTCTTCATAATATTAAATGAGCGATGGGCGAACCATCACTGCAACTCCTTTAGGAACATGAGCGGCTATAACAACATTTGCTGTTTGACACGTGATCCATCCGAGTCCTGAGAACACGATGTCTGTCTTCGGTGTTTTGATCGAAAATTCATGACGTACTAGTTCTGGATAATTTTCGGCCACATCTTTACCTGGTGGTGACAATAGGTCACCTTTATGTTCAGCATATAGAGCATCTGCGTTAGACAACTTCGTCCGATGAATCGTCAGTTGGTTAGACAAGTGCGCAGTAAACGCTGAGCGTTCACCTTTGATAAAATCAAAACGCGCAAGGCCTCCAATAAATAAGGTTTGTTCCGGATTAAGCTGATAGACCTTCGGCTTGATTTCATTTTTAGGTAAGATCAATTTAAGCTCAGATGGTGCCACATAGTGTGCAATCTGATGGTGATTAATAATTCCAGGAGTGTCGCAAATAAATTTGCCATCGTCCATAGGAATTTGGATCATATCAAGTGTTGTTCCAGGGAACTGTGAGGTCGTGATGACTTGGTCTTCCCCAGTAGCTTGTTTGATGATACGGTTAATAAAAGTAGACTTTCCTACGTTTGTAGAGCCCACAACATACACATTTTCACCTTGGCGCAAGTGTTCAATTGTTTCCATGGCTTCCACCATACCTTGGCCCTTCGCCGCACTGACGAGTAGAATATCAGTTGTCTGTAAGCCTAGTGATTTGGCTTCACGTTTCAACCAATTGATCACTTTATTTTTCTTCACAGACTTCGGTAACAAATCCGCTTTATTGGCAATCAGTAAAACCGGATTGCTGCCGACGAATCGGTGAAGACCTGGTAACCAGCTGCCATTAAAATCGAAGATATCAACGATTTTTACAATCAGACCTTTTTGGCTACCTAAGCCATTTAAAATCTTTAAGAAATCATCATCCGTTAACTCGACCGGCTGAATCTCATTGTAGTTTTTCAGGCGAAAACAGCGCTGACAGATTACTTCTTCTTTTTCTAAACTTGATGCGGGTGCATACCCTAATTTTGTAGGGTCTTGTGTTTGAATGGCTACACCACAGCCAATACATTGTAGTTGTTCCATTAGGATTCATCTCCCCACATGATATGACCTTGGCGCTTTAGGTGACTAAAGATGCGTCGCTCAACTAATCGATTAAAACGAGTAAAGAACCCGTCTGATTTCGCGACAGGAATGACTAGAATCGTATGCAGTTTCAATCGATTGCCACCTAATACGTCCGTCAACAACTGATCTCCAATCACAACAACTTGTTCTCGTTTCAGTCCCATCAAGCGAAGAGCCGATAAAAACGCTTTGCGGAATGGCTTTCTCGCTTTATAAATAAACGGAATCTGCATCGGATCAGCGAAAGCCTTCACTCGCATTTCATTATTATTGGATACGATTGTTACTTGAATGCCCGCTTGCTGCATAGAAGTGAACCATTTAACCAGCTGTGGCGTTGCGTCTGGACGGTCCCACTCAACCAGCGTGTTATCTAAGTCTGTGATAATACCTTTGATTCCTTTTGCAGTTAACTCTTCAGGGGTTATTTGAAATACACTCTTCACGAATTGAGAAGGTATAAAATTGTTTACCACGTGCTACACTCCACTCTATTACATACTCTTTCGCCATTATAGCATATCTGCAAGTGGCTCTCCTACTTGTACTTTGTTCCCTGCCTGCACGGAAGGTCTCCATTCTAGAGCATCTTTTGGCGAGAGAACGACTACAGTGGAACCAAATGCAAAGTAGCCAACTTCTTGTCCTTTAGTCCATTCGTCTTGAGTTGGTAGCAACTCGATTGAATTGACGAACATGGCACCCACTTTAATTACAGCAAAGTCATGTTCTCCTGTATCAACAATGGATACGACACGGAAGTTGTCACTGATTGGATTCTTTCCATATTTTAAACCGAGCTGATTGACCGGATAGGAAAAGCCACCCGACTTATATTGTTCTTGCACGTTTCCTGAAGCAGGTGCATGGATACGGTGATAATCCGCAGGACTTAAATAAAGAACCATATACTGGCCGCCTATGTAAGAAGCCGCTATTTCTGGTCTTACAAGCAGTCGTTCCACTGAATAGTCCTGTCCTTTCACAGAAAATGTTCCATGTTCTGTAATTTCCCCAAATGATTCAACCTTTGCATCTACGGGACTTACAAAAGTCTTCGGATTCTGATCAACTGGACGAACTTGAGGCTGCAGTTGACGTGTAAAGAAGTCGTGAAGTGTCTCGAATTCTCCTACAGATTTACTCGCAAGTGTAGGGTCGATACGGAATGTTTTGATATAAGACGGTATGATCCACTTGCTTGCTTTGGACGTGGTAAATGTCTTTAGTAAACTCGACGTAGATGGCCGATTAGTTAGCTCGATAAAACGTTGATAGAGGTCTCTTTTCACTAAATTCGTTCCTTTCACCCTATGATTTCCCATCATTTCGGAGTATACTAATAGGATAAACTATACGTGAGGGGAAACCATATTGATATTTTTAGAATCTACAATGGAGCGTCTGGCACGCTTGAAGACTCAGGCAGCCAACCTCCTTACCATCATGAATCTTGCCTTTGGTGGCGCCGCCATTTTGGTAACCATGAATGACAAATTTGCACTTGCCGTCCTATTTATATTTGTTGCTGGACTTTTAGATCGTTTCGACGGCATGACTGCACGTAAGCTTGGGATTGAATCTGAACTTGGCAAACAATTGGACTCGATGAGTGATATCATTTCATTTGGTATCGCGCCTGCATTACTCATTTACGCGTATGCAACACATGAACTTGGCACGCTCGCAATGGTCGTAACAGTCTTGTATATCGCGTCCGGTGCTTTCCGCTTGGCTCGGTTTAACATTTCCGAATCTAACGGCTTTTTTACAGGTCTGCCAATCACGGCAGCCGGAGTTGTGTTGACACTTAGCTATTTTGCAGTGCCCTATGTTCCAGCTGTATTTTATTTATTTTTCATGATCTTGTTGTCGTTCATGATGATCTCTACATTTTCATTACGCAAAATCTAACCCGCTCACTTCGAGCGGGTTTTGTTATTTCCCTCCACGACCAAGTTGGTCAAGATGTGGAAGGTGGCACGTTGACTTTAGCCGACCTACTTCCCAGTCCAGTACTCCTTGTCGATAAGCAACTGGCTTACAAAGAGTTAACGTCCCATATGTACCAATGGTTGCACGTTTTAGACGAACGAGAAGTAGACATCTTTCAATATCGGTACGGTCTGTTTCACTACAAGCCGCTCACACAAGTAGCTCTCGCTGCAAAGCTTGGAATATCAAGGAGCTATGTGTCTCGTATTGAAAAACGGGCTCTTGTGAAGCTGTATCAGATCATAAAAGCTAAAACTACGTTGTAACATGAAAACAGAAAACCGCCATTTGGCGGTTTTTTGTTTCTCTTCGAACCTCTATAAATGGTCTACTACATGTAAGACGACTTGAGTAGAGTTTTTGGCTGCAATCGGCAAAAATTCATCAAAGCTCATTGGAGATTCTTGTCCTGCAATATCCGATAGAGCGCGGATAACAACAAACGGTGTCTCGAACTGATGACACACTTGTGCTACAGCAGCTGCTTCCATTTCACATGCAGCCATTGTCGGGAAATGCTCACGCGTCTCTTGGATGCGTTCTGGAATGTGCATAAAAGAGTCACCTGTTGCAATCAACCCTGTTGCAGCATTTGCACCGATAGCTTCGATAGCCTGCTGTGCTTTTTCAATCAGAACATTATCTGCTTTAAATGCAGCTGGTAGTCCGGGAACTTGCCCCATCTCGTAGCCAAATGCACGAACATCCACATCGTGGTGACGCACTTCGGTAGAGACAACAATGTCACCCATTGTTAAGTTTGGATCATACCCACCAGCAGAACCTGTATTTATTACATAATCCGGCTTGTATTTTTCTAAAACGATTGTAGTAGTCATAGCGGCATTTACTTTTCCAATTCCGCTTTTCACAAGAATCAATTCATGGGAACCGTAGCGGCCAGAAGTAAATTCACTATTTCCAATCGTTTCAGTTTTTGCGTCAGTTAGAGCAGCTCGAAGATGCTCAACTTCTTGTTCCATTGCACCGATTACTGCAAGTTTCATAGTTATTCCTCCATTATGGCAATTCGTTCAATACATCCATCTTAGTTGGTTTCCAGCCTTCGCCGTCCACCCACTCTAAATAAACACGGTATTTTTCTGATTGATCATTTGATGTGACGGTTCCAATAGATTTTTGGGGAGAACCGCCGTTCCCTAAAAAAATGGTAATCATGTTGTCTGGTGAAAGTCCTGTAGCATACTGGAGCGCTTGCAGCTTTTCATTCCAGTCTGTTGTTCCTTTTTCATAGCTTGATACATGATTTCCTGTTTGACTCGTGCCAACCGGTTGCCATGCACTGTTCACAATCGTTTCTTTCACTTTCGGGTCATCAGAAGGCTGTGTCGTGATTTCTTCCGTTTCTTCTTTATCGACGTTTTCAGATGACTCCGTGTCGGAAGCTTCGGTGTCGGAAGCTTCAGTTTCTTCTGCCTGGTCTTCTTCAGTAGAATCTGATTCTGCTAAGTCTTCAGACTCGACCTCTTGTTGTCCTTCGTCTTCAGCTGTTTGTTGCTGTTCTGTTTGTTGCGATTCTGTATCGGATGCTGTGTCCTGATCATTTGACGACAGCAGATTGACTAATGTAATGATGATGAGCAACCCTACTATTCCAAGTAGCGAATTGATTAGCAGATTAGCACGTTTCTTCTTTTGCAATTGCTGTCTACGCGATGTTTCTTGTGGCATAGTACTCACTCCTTAGTGTTCATAAAACCTCATTTCATCTTACTAGGAAACCGAGCCGCAAGCAACTGAACGCCATTGTTTGTCACGAAAATGAAAACTGCCTGACAGCTTGACCTGTCAGGCAATACGCTTCATTCGAACTATTAAGAAATCGAAACGATTTTAACGTCCATTTCGCCACCAGGCGTCAGAATTTTGACATTATCCCCAATAGTACGGCCAAGTAGACCTTTTGCAATCGGTGAATCGTTTGAAATCAATCCTTCTAGTGGATCCGCTTCTGCAGAACCAACGATCGTATATGTCTCTTCTTCCCCATCTGGGATTTCGATAAATGTAACCGTTTTCCCTAGTGAAACTGTATCATCGTTTGCATCTTCTTCAATAATGACCGCATTGCGAATCATGGATTCAAGTAAACTGATACGACCTTCGACGAATGCTTGGTCTTCTTTAGCAGAATCGTATTCCGAGTTCTCTGAGAGATCTCCGAAGTCACGAGCAACTTTGATGCGCTCAACAACTTCTTTACGTTTTACATTTTTTAATAGATCTAATTCTTCCTCTAACTTTTGCTTACCTGCAAGCGTCATCGGATATGTTTTTTCATTTGACACTCCCATACACTCCTTTAATCTTTAGCCACTCGTATCATCATATTATACAATTCCATTACTTTCAAGAATAGCCTTAATTTTCGTAACCATCAGATCAATAGCTACTTCATTCTGGCCACCTTCTGGAATGATGACGTCGGCATAGCGTTTTGTTGGTTCAATGAACTGGTTATGCATTGGTCGGACAACGTTTAAGTACTGTTCTACAACGGATTCTACTGTCCGGCCTCGTTCAGAGATATCTCGCAGGATACGACGAATGATGCGAAGATCGGCATCTGTATCTACGTATAATTTAATATTCATCAAATCCCGTAGACGCTCGTCTTCTAGTACTAGAATACCTTCTAAGATAATAACATCTTTCGGTTCGATAAGAATCGTCTCTTTTGAACGTGTATGCGCCGCATAATCATAAACTGGTTTTTCAATTCCTTGACGCTGTAATAACTGATTGACGTGATCAATCAAAAGATCGTTGTCAAAAGCAAGTGGATGATCATAGTTTGTCATCAATCGCTCTTCCATCTCCAAATGAGACTGGTCTTTATAATAGAAGTCTTGTTGAATCACGACTACTGAGTGATCCTTAAAAGCCTCATAAATAGCATTAGTAACACTTGTCTTTCCAGAACCAGAACCGCCTGCGATTCCGATAACCAATGGTCTTTTCACTATACTAACCTCTTCCGCATCATATTGTTCGGGTACACCTTGACCGGACAATGGAACTGGATCGTCTGCAGCGGATGACGCGCAGCATCTAGAGCTTTGCCTTTGTTGTCATAAATCTCAGGTACGACGAGCCGCACATTATCGATTTGCGGACCAAAGAATTCGATTTCATCGCCCGGCTTGAAATAATTCCGTTGTTCGAGCGTCACCGTCTGAGTGGTCTCGTTATAGTCTACCACAAGACCAACAAAGTCGTGAGACACTTTTCTACTATGTTCTCCATACATCTGTTGTTCATATCCTGGCTCTCCTTCAAAAAAAGCAGGAGCGGATTCCCGGTTGGCACATTTATCGAGCTCGATCAGCCACTCAGGATCCATTTTAAAATTGTCTGGGTCTGCACAATAAGCATCGATTACTTTACGGTACACTTGAACGACAGTTGCGACGTAATGAATGGACTTCATTCGTCCCTCTACTTTAAGTGAGTCGATCCCCATCTCAATCATACGGGGAATGGATTCAATCAATTTCAAGTCTTTTGGACTCATGGCAAAGGCCGCTGTACCTTCATCAGCAACAGCCACTTGTCCCTCTTCTGTGTTTTCAAAAAGTGTGTAATCCCACCTGCAAGACTGACAACAGCCTCCGCGATTGGAGTCACGTGCTGTCATATGGTTTGAAAGTGTACAACGTCCGCTGTACGCAATACACATAGCACCGTGAATAAATGTCTCGATCTCAATGTCTACTTTTTCTTTCATCAAAGCAATTTCATCTGCTGTCGTTTCACGAGCAAGCACGACGCGGTCGAGGCCTTCTTCTTTCCAGTACTGAACGGCTTTCCAGTTAGATAACGACTGTTGAGTACTTAGGTGGAGCTCAAGCTTTGGTGCATGCTTCCGGCACGTTTCAATGATTAACGGGTCTGCAACGATGATGCCTGTCACGCCTGTGCTCTCTACTCCTTGAAGATAATCGATTAGGCCGTCGATGTTCTCATTATGAGCAAAGATGTTGGTTGTCACATAAATTTTAGCGCCGTACTTATTAGCAAACTCGACTCCTTCACGCATCTCGTCAATCGTAAAATTACCGGCGTTTGAACGAAGACCGTATTCTTGTCCGCCAATGAACACCGCATCCGCGCCGTATTCCACAGCAATTTTTAATTTCTCTAAATTTCCAGCGGGAGCCAGTAGCTCAGGTTTTTTCACGATGACACGTTTGCCATCTACGATTTGACTGATTGAATCTGCTACTACAGTCATCTGCTCTCTCTCCTTAATAAACCGATTCTTTGAAGAAGAATCCTGTATCTAATGGTCGGTGTGGTTGTTGCATCTGTTCGATCTCAGAAAGAAGTTGTTGTTTCACAGCGCGATACTCTTTTGGAGAACTCGCATATGCGTCCAGTGCTTGACGATATAGCTTTGTAACTGCCACTGTATAGTCTTCAGTTTGCAGCTGCCCTTCAATACGAAACGCATCGATCCCAGCATCTAAAAGTTCTTCTAGTTCATCGATAATGCACATGTCGTTCGGTGAGAAGATATGCGTACCGTTCAAGTCCTCATAAATTGGGTAGCGATTGCCGCGTTCTTTATCATAGAGCAACATGTTCTTTTGCTGCGCACGATTTTCAATTTCCATCGCTTTTCCTTGGTATAAGAAATAATGCCCGAGTAAAGGTCGCTTCGACTGGAACATACAGCTCATTCCATGGACTTGTATCTCTACTTCCACATCAGCGTTTTCTTTGATTTCAATGATTTCGTCCATACTGAGTTCTCTGGCAAGATAAGCACGCTTCGATCCGCGTTCTCCCCAATAATTCGCTGTAAAATAATTTGTAGCTGTCTGTTCACTGTTCCAAAACAGAGGAACTGTACTTGCGATCTCCCGATGTGTCATCAGGACTGCCGGGTCGCCAAAATAAATTCCGTCAATTTGAAGTGCGTCCAACTGTCTCATATAAGTTTCGAGCGCTTCCACTCGGTCATTATGAAATAACGCGTTCATCGCTACATAGACTTTTTTATTTAAAGCTTTAGCAGCTTTCTTTACTTCTGCAATGGCATCCAGTGGGAATTCTCCTGCTAAGCGTAAACCGAATTGTTGTTCTCCAACTACAACTGCATCTGCACCTGCTTCAAAAAGAGCTTTTGCATGATTTACTGTTGTAGGGGTTACTAAAATTTCTGTCATCACTATCACCTCTTTGTACTTACGAGCAAGCCGTCTCCCAGTGGGAAGAAATAGCTGTCGTATTGCTCATTTTGCTGTAATTGTTGCGTAAACGCATGCAATTTCCGGACCATTGTTCGCTTGCGGCGAGGCACTTGGTCCATCGGAACTTGAGTCAATCCATTCAAGAAGATGTTATCGCTGTATATGACCCCACCTGGTTTAACTAATGGCGCGTACCTGTCAAAGAACAACTGGTATTGTCCTTTAGCGGCATCTATAAACAAGGCGTCATACTTTTCATAGGGCAATGTTTGTATATCAAACTCCAATGCATCTGCATGAAAGATCTGCACTTGAGCGGTGTACTCACTAGCTTGAATATAATTGCATGCGGTCTTAAAGCGTTCCTCGTCTCGTTCAATCGTAGAAACGTGAACTTCTGGATGTAAAGATGCCATGCGTAGAGCCGAATACCCTATTGCGGACCCAACTTCCAAAATGGTGCGAGCTTGTTGGACACGCAAGAGCTGTAAAAATGCGTCGATTCCTTCCGGTCTCATAATCGGCACGTGATGCTCTTCTGCAAAGCGTTCCATATCATGAAAAAACGCTGTTCGGTGGGAGCTGAACAGCTGTTGAAGGTCGTCTGTTGTCATGTGGTCTCCCTCTTTCCGTTGGGAAGTCGTTCAAAAAATTCATTTGTTATCATATCATGATGAACAAAAACTATCCACTAGAGAAAGTGGATAGTTTGAGCTTAACGCAAATATTCTTGAATGTTTGCCATATGTTCTTCATATGTTTCAGCAAAATGGTTCGTACCAGATGGATCTGCTAGGAAATACAGGTATTCCGAAGTAGATGGATCCATCGCTGCTTCTAAGGAGGCTTTACCAGGGCCTGCAATCGGTCCAGGTGGCAATCCTTTGTTTACATAGGTATTGTATGGATCTTGTACTTCTAAGTCCTCATACAAGACACGGTCCTTGTGTTCTCCAAGTGCATACAAAACAGTTGGATCTGTCTGGAGTGGCATATCAATCTTCAGTCGGTTGTTAAATACACTAGCAATCGTTTTACGGTCTGTTTGCGCAGTTGCTTCTTCTTCTAAAAGAGACGCAAACGTTAGCAACCAGTGAACCGATTTTTCACGTTCTGCTAAAATCTCTCGGTACGGTTGAACGTTATCTTGAGTACCTTGAAGCATGGCAAATGCAATGGTCTCCATTGAGGGGTTTTCCTCATAGAATGGATACGTGGCAGGATACAAATACCCTTCAAGTGCGTAACGAACGTTTTCACCAAAAACTTCATCAGTTATTAAGTCAGGGAATTGTTGTCTAGCTAATTCTACAAATTCTTCACTTGTCACGAGTGCAAAGAAATCCTCAGCTGAATGGTTCGTTTTCGCTTCAATGACATCTGCAATCTGATCAAGTGTCAAGCCTTCCGGGATATTCATTGTGAACACTGGTTCGCGATAAATACGACCAGATTTAAGGCTTTCAATCAGTTCATCCAGTGTCATAGATTGAGTCAGCGTATAATCTCCTGCTTGAAAATCACCTTCATTTTTAAACTTCACATAATATTTGAAGATCCGAGCATCTCGAATGATATTATTGTCTTCAAGAGTTTGCGAAATCGTATCGATACCCGATCCAATCGGAATGGAAACAGCTATCGGGTCGTTGTTCTCCGCATCGTAAGGCTTCAGGCCATCTGTAACGTAATTGTATGCAGAATAGCCTCCGATACCGGCGACGAGTAAGACAACTAGGACAACGGCTAGTACGATACGCCGGACAATCTTGACTTCTTTTTTCTTTTCTTTCATGCGTTCAAACATAATCTCTTTTTTAGAACCTTTTTCCAATTGGGCTTCCCCCTTTATCTTCAAATAGTATACTAGAAAAGTCGCAGGGACGTCCACATATGTAAAAAAGCTGGTACAAATTAAACTAAAGAGTCTAGACCAAACCCAATTAGATTGCACCATTGAAAGTTGTCACAACAACTTAATTAGCGTGTAGGGGTGACTCCAGCGGGATTAAAAGCGGAAGCTGAGACCGAGGCTCAGCCCGCGCCCGCGGAACGCTTCCCCTGCACACAAAAACATACAAAAGGGAGCTTCTCGTGAATGAGAAACTCCCTATTATAAGTTACCTGAACTATGCTGGAATTATTGTTCTTGAATTCCATATACGTCGTCTTCTTGCTCGTCCATGAACGCGCCAAGAGTCTCTTCGATCATGTCCCACTCTTCTTCTGTTTCAATTGGAAGAAGCTCTCCGTCAGTACCATCTTCAGAAGGTACGAATGAAGAAGCGTGGATTTCAATCTCTTCATTCTCGTCTTCTGCGTCTGCCCCTACTGGGTAGTACAATACGTAAGATTTGCCGAACTCGTCTGATTCAAATGTTAAAAGGACATTGCAAAGTTGCTCGTTGCCGTTCTCATCTACGATTGTGATATGTTCTTGTCCGTGTTCCATTTCACTTCACCTCATCTGTTTTTACTATCAAGATACCCTTGAAGGATCATGACAGCCGCCATTTTATCAATGACTTGCTTGCGCTTTTTGCGGCTTACATCTGCATCAATCAACATGCGGTCTGCAGCCATTGTTGTCAATCGCTCGTCCCAGAGCACGACCGGTAAATCAAACGTTTTATTGACTAATTGTGCGAAGCGTTCACTTGCTTCTGCACGCGGTCCGATTGAGTTGTTCATATTCTTTGGATAGCCGATGACAACTTCCGTCACAGTATACTCACGAATCAGCTCGCCTAGACGTTCCATGCCGAACTCTTCGTTTTCTTCGTGAATTTTGATTGTCTCAATCCCTTGTGCGGTCCACCCGAGGGCGTCACTGATTGCAACGCCCACAGTACGTGTCCCAACATCTAAACCCATTTTACGCATCTTTGCCCTCTTGTGTGTGTCGGATATAGAACCGAACCAATTCTTCTAAAATTTCATCACGCTCTAATTTACGAATGACGTTACGGGCGTCTTGATGGCGCGGAATATAAGCAGGATCTCCTGAAAGCAGATAGCCTACAATCTGATTGACAGCATTGTACCCTTTCTCTTCCAGCGCGTCGTGTACATGCGTCACCACATGCTTAACTTCCTCTTCCATTGTTTCATCTTGAACGTTAAATTTCATCGTTTTGTCAAAGGAATCCATAGTTACCAACACCCTTCCTGTCCACCTCATGGAACTGTAGTTCTAGTATACCCCATGACGGAAAAAGAAGGAACTTATTTCACTAGTTCGTCAATGGATTTCAGAGCCTCTTCAAGCTTCGAACCGTCCTTCGCACCTGCCATAGCAAAGTCTGGACGGCCTCCACCTTTACCACCACATTGTTCCGCTACATGCTTCGCTAAGTTTCCAGCGTGCGCACGCTCTCCGGCAAGATCTTTTGTGACACCAGCTGCAATCATCACTTTCTCTCCTGCTACAGCACCTAGAACAACAACTCCAGAACCAAGTTTTTGTTTCAAGTCATCTACAAGTTGACGCAATTGATTGTTGTCTTTTGCATCGACCTTGGCAGTCAATACGGACACCCCGTTCACATCACGAACAGCAGCTAACAATTCACCTGCTTGGTTACTAGAAAGCTTTGCAGATAACGACGTATTTTCTTTTTGAAGCTGTTTCACTTCTGCAAGTAGAGCTTCTAATTTCGAAACGATCTCACGAGGCTGCGATTTGATAAGAGCAGCTGCTTCAGCTAGACGTGCTTCTTCTTCTTTCATCAATTCATAAGCCGCTTGGCCAGTGACCGCTTCAATACGGCGAGTTCCTGCACCGATCCCGCCTTCAGAGACGATTTTAAAGACGCCAATTTCAGCAGTTGTCGAGACGTGACAACCACCACAAAGCTCCAACGAATAGTCGCCCATTTCCACAACGCGTACGATATCTCCGTATTTTTCACCGAAGAGTGCCATAGCTCCACGTTGTTTCGCTTCGTCAATAGAATGGAATCCTGTGACAACAGGAGTTGACTCCCAAATCTTTTCATTAACGATACGCTCTACTTGCTCAAGCTCTTCTTTCGTTGCTTGACCAAAGTGAGAGAAGTCAAAACGCAAGCGGTCTGGCCCTACATAAGAACCAGCTTGGTTGACGTGTGACCCTAGAATATCCTTAAGTGCTTGATGCAACAAGTGCGTCGCTGAGTGGTTCTTGATCGTCTTCGAACGAAGCTCTGCATCGACTTGTGCCGTCACTTCCATGCCGACTTTCAACTCCCCAGATTCGATGACAACCGAGTGCAAGTTTTGACCGTTTGGAGCTTTCTGCACATCTTTGACGCGACCTAGGAAGTGGTCGTTTGAGATTGTTCCAATATCAGCAATCTGTCCACCGCTCTCTGCATAGAAAGGCGTACGGTCAAGTACAAGCTTCACTTCGTCACCTTCTGTTGCCGAGTCCACTTTTTCAGCCCCTAAAACAATTGTAGATACTTTTCCAAGTGTCTTCAAATGATCATATCCGATAAACTCGCTGTCATCTTGAATAGACGCAAACACTTCAGATTGAACCTGCATCGAATCGACGTTTTGACGTGCTGCACGAGCTCGAGTCCGCTGCGCTTCCATCTCTAGATCAAAGCCGTCGCGATCGATCGTCATACCAGCCTCTTCTGCGTACTCTTCAGTCAGCTCTACTGGGAACCCGTATGTGTCATAAAGAGTAAAGACTGTAGTTCCTGGAACAACTGTAGAACCTCCAGCTTTTTGTTCTTCAACGGCACGTGACAAGATAGAAAGACCGTCTGCAAGTGTCTCGTGGAAACGTTCTTCTTCTGTTTTGATCACGCGTTTGATGAACGCTTCTTTTTGTTTGACCTCTGGGTAGAAGACTTCCATCAATTCCCCAACGACTGGAACAAGCTCAAATAGAAAAGGCTTTTCGATGCCTAGCTGCTTTGCAAAACGAACCGCACGGCGAAGTAAGCGACGAAGTACGTAGCCACGGCCTTCATTCGAAGGAAGTGCACCGTCCCCAATAGCAAACGCTACAGTACGGATGTGGTCTGCAATGACTTTGAATGCTACGTCTTGTTCTTTCGATTCGCCATAAGTCTTGCCACTGATGTCTTCTGTTTGCTTGATAATTGGCATGAATAGGTCTGTATCGAAGTTTGTCGGCACGTCTTGTACAACAGAAGCCATACGCTCAAGACCCATCCCTGTATCAATGTTTTGCTTTGGAAGTGGCGTGTATGTGTGGTCTGGATTGTGGTTGAACTGAGAGAACACCAAGTTCCAGATTTCTAAATAACGCTCATTTTCTCCACCTGGGTACAGTTCAGGATCTTGCGGATCGTTTCCGTACTGTTCGCCACGGTCGTAGAAAATCTCTGAGTTTGGTCCACTTGGGCCTTCTCCGATATCCCAGAAGTTCCCTTCTAAACGGATGATACGTGATTCAGGAACCCCTACTTCGTCTCTCCAAATTGCATACGCCTCTTCATCTTCTGGGTGAACAGTCACTGATAAAAGTTCTGGGTTGAACCCCATCCAGCGTTTGTCCGTCAAGAACTCCCATGCAAAGTGGATCGCTTCTTTTTTGAAATAATCCCCAATTGAAAAGTTTCCTAGCATTTCAAAAAATGTATGGTGACGGGCTGTTTTTCCTACGTTTTCAATATCATTTGTCCGAATCGATTTCTGTGCATTCGTAATACGTGGATTTTCAGGTACAACACGACCATCAAAATATTTTTTAAGTGTTGCCACTCCTGAGTTGATCCATAGAAGTGACGGGTCATTGATCGGAACTAGTGGAGCACTTGGCTCGACTTGGTGCCCTTTTTCAATAAAAAATTCCAAATACAAACGGCGAATCTCGTTACCAGTTAAAGCTTTCATCGTTGTGTCCTCCTTTATTTTCCAGACGAAAAAAGAAAAAGCCCTCATCCCCAAAGGGACGAAAGCTTTGCATTCGCGGTACCACCCTAAGTTGCAGAGAACAATACCTGCATCTCAATATGCCGTAACGTGGCGGGTACGGCAGGTTTTAGCCTGCACTCAGAAGTAGCTTTCCATAGTGGACGTTCGGAAACCCTTGCAGCCGAGGGGCTTCTTTCTAGACCGGTACACTACGTACTCTTTTCGTCATCGATTTATCTTTTCTGCCACTTATCATACCGAAAGTAGCTGTCAGCTGTCAATCTCTTGTGTAAGAAATTGCTCTGGCGTAACCCCGTCCATTCCAATCATCGGATGAATGGACAACACCGTCTCTTCATTTAAGATATAGTCTTTGTCTTCCGAATCCAAATCGACTTCAATAGGTTGCGCATCTGGTGACAGCCGTTCAATCAATGTAGTGAAGCGTAAGTTGTCATCGTTGCGTTCAATCCCGACTTGAAATGCTTGCGGGTCTCCACAAAGAATCAAATAGTTTTTGGCACGAGTAATCGCTGTATAGAGTAGGTTCCGTCTGAGCATCTTCATATAGCCTTTTGTGACAGGCAAGATGACCATGGAGAACTCACTACCTTGTGATTTGTGTACCGAGCAACAGTACGCTAGCGTCAATTGACTGAGATCTGATTTTTCATAAGTAACTTCAATCCCATCAAACGACACAATCATCAATTCTTTCTTTTCCACGTTCTCCGATGCTTTGAAGATACTGATGACTTCCCCCATATCTCCGTTAAAGACGTTCGATTCCGGCTGGTTCACTAGTTGCAACACTTTGTCGCCGATTCGGTACACTGCATCTCCAAATACCATTTCTTTTCGAGAGCCATCTGGATTGGCGTTTACCATTTCTTGAATCATTTTATTGAGGGCATCGATGCCTGCAGGTCCTCGGTACATCGGTGCGAGCACTTGTAAATCTCGGATTGTAAAGCCTTTTGCGAGTGCGCTGGAAACGACTTGCTCCACGACTTTCGGAATCTGGTCAGCTGAAGCTGGGATAAACGAGCGGTCTTTTGTCTTCGACAGCAGGTCTTGCGTCGTCTTTCCAGACTTCATAGCATGTGCGAGTTCAATGATTGATGAGCCGTCCGCTTGTCTGTAGATATCCTGAAGTTCCACTACGGGGAGTCTCCCACTTGCGAGTAAGTCTTTCAATACTTGCCCTGGACCTACGGGTGGGAGTTGATCTTGGTCGCCAACTAAAACTACTTGCGAAGTTTCAGGTACGGCCTTTAGCAATTGATGCGCGAGCCAACAATCAAGCATAGACGTCTCATCGATGATGATCAAGCTTGCTTCCACCGGGCGTCCTTCAATGTCTTCAGTATCTTGTCCCGTGAAGCCTAGCAGACGGTGAATAGTCATGGCAGGAAGTCCGGTAGATTCACTAAGTCGCTTCGCCGCTCGACCTGTTGGAGCTGCAAGAGCTATCGGAAACGGCTTGCCCTCTTTTGCCCATTCTTTTGGATCCAGTGACAGACCATTCAAATCGGCATACAGTTCAACAATGGCACGAACTACGGTCGTTTTTCCCGTTCCCGGTCCCCCGGTCAAAATTGAGATCTGGTTGTTCAGCGCCATCTCAATCGCTTTCCTTTGCGTCGGTGCATACGTCACTCCAAAGTCGGCTTCAATAGAAGTAAGGGATTCATTGATGAGTTTCTTTTTGAATCCTTTAAACTTTGTTTGTAACAGCCGCTCCGTCTTTGTTGCAATACCGACTTCTGAGAAATAGAGAGACGGCATGTAGATTCGGTTCTGCTCGACCACGATCTTGCTCTCTTCTCCGAGTTCGATAACAGCTTGAGCCAGAGATTCATAATTGATTTCAGCAGCCTGAGATTTTTCGAGCAGTCTTTTCACATCTTCAAGCAATTGTTCAGTAGGAACAAAAATATGTCCTTCTGAAAGCGATGCTTGATTGAGTAGATACAAGATACCAGCTTTTAAACGATCTGTGTGGACGCCTTCGATTCCGAGTTGAGCACCAAGTTCATCGGCACGACCAAACCCGACACCTTCGACATCTTCAATCAAACGGTAGGGATTGTCGTTAAGCTTCTCTAAAGTCTCTTCGCGGTAGATCTGATAAATCTTCATCGACAACTGAGGACCGAATCCCCATTCGTTCAGCTGCACCATGATTCGTTCCATACCATGGTTCTCTTGAAGACCTTGTATAATGGTCTGTTGTTTGTCTTTTGTCAGGCGCGGAACGGATTTCAACACGTCCGGATTGTCGAGGATTTGCTGTAGGGCATTCTCCCCGAGTTTCTTTACGATTGTCTGAGCAGTCTTTGGCCCGATCCCAGGGAATAAGTCAGAAGATAGGTAGTGAACGACTCCTCGCACAGAATCCGGCTTGTCTCGCACAAATGTATCCACAGCAAACTGCTGTCCGTAGCGAGGGTGGTTCTTGAGCTGTCCATAAAATGTGTAACTTTCATCTGTTGAGAGCTTTGGGAAGTACCCGACGATGATGCCTTCTTTGTCTGTGTAATTCGTATTTGTCGATTTGATCTTCACTTTAAGAATCGAGTACAGATTATCTTCATTATGAAAAATGGAGACAATCGGCCGACCCGAAATAAACAATTTGTCTTCATTTCGTTCCGTCATCCGATCGCCTCCGGTATTAGTTTCGTAATCGAATCATGTCCGCCATATAAAGCGCTTGGTCATAATTCGGTTCAATTTCGAGCGCTTTATCTAAATGAAGAAGTGCAGGTGCTGCATCTTCTTGCGTCAACGCATACAGGACTCCTAAGTTGTAATGTGCGTCTGCATGTTCTGGTTCGCGTTCGATCAAGTCTTCTAAGAGTGGCTTCGCTTGATCAAATAGTTCGTTAGAAGCGAGTAAAATCGCGTAATGAAGTGTAATCTCGTCATCTTCTGGAGCCAGTTCGTGAGCACGTTGTGCGTAGGGAAGTGCCAGCTTCAATTCGTCTGTCATTTGGAGTGATTTAGACAGCATGTAATGCCCGTCTGCACCTTCTAGTTGATTGCGAATCGCACGCTCATAGAGTTTGGCAGCTTCATCAAAACGCTCTGAATTGTAGTAGAGATTGGCAAGACCATAATAAGCCGTTGCTGCTGTCTCATCTAAAGTTAGAGCTTTTTGAAAGAAACGCTCTGCCCGTTCTGTATCGTTCATGATAGCTAGCAAGTTGCCGAAGTTGATATAGCCAACAGCTTCTTCCGGATTCTCTTCGATGGCTTGCGTGAATGCTTTTGCTGCTTCTTCGTAGTCTCCAGTATGCATCGCGTGGATGCCGGTTTCATTCCAATTCATTGCTGATTACCCCACGTAGTCTAATTTTTTGTTGTCACGGAAGACGTGATCGATCGTACCGCCACCTAAACATTCGTCGCCTTGATAGAAGACGACCGCTTGACCTGGTGTGATAGAGCGTACAGGCTCGTCAAACACGACTTCCACTTTGTCATCTCCAAGAAGACGAACCGTTACACCTGTATCTTGTTGACGGTAACGGAATTTTGCCGTGCAGTGGAATTCTGCCGGCTTTTCTTCAGTTGTTGTGAATGAGACGTTGTCAGCAATCAAACTAGTTGAGTACAATGCTTCGTTTTGTGCATTTTGACCAACGAATAACACGTTGCGTTTTAAGTCTTTTCCGACAACGAACCATGGGTCTCCTGCTCCGCCAATTCCTAGTCCGTGGCGTTGACCGATTGTGTAATACATCAATCCGTCGTGCTTGCCGACCACTTGGCCGTCCATCGTTTCCATGTTGCCTGGTTGCGCAGGAAGATACCCACTCAAGAAGGTCTTAAAGTCACGTTCTCCGATAAAACAGATTCCTGTTGAATCTTTTTTCGTAGCTGTCGCAAGACCTTGATCTAATGCGATTTCACGAACACGTTTTTTCTCGATCTCGCCGATTGGGAACAATACGTGCTTCAGTTGGTCTTGATTCAGTTGATTTAAGAAATACGTTTGGTCTTTGTTAGCATCTTTTCCGCGAAGCATGCGGAACTGACCATCACGCTCTTCCACTCGTGCGTAGTGACCTGTTGCCAAGTAATCGGCACCAAGTGCTAGTGCATGCTCTAAGAACGCTTTGAATTTGATTTCTTTATTGCACATTACGTCTGGGTTTGGTGTCCGACCGGCTTTGTACTCGTCCAAGAAATACGTGAACACTTTATCCCAGTATTGTTTCTCAAAGTTTACCGCATAATACGGAATCCCGATCTGATTGCACACTTTGATCACGTCGTCGTAATCTTCTGTAGCTGTACACACACCGTTTTCATCTGTGTCGTCCCAGTTTTTCATAAAGATTCCTATGACGTCGTATCCTTGTTCTTTTAATAAATAGGCCGCGACGGACGAATCCACGCCACCGGACATTCCGATGACAACGCGTTTGCCTTTAGTTTCTGTCATGTTAGTCACTTCCATATCGAGGCAGGTGTCGTTAGAACACCCGCAATTTTTTCAGCAGCTTCTGTCAGCTGCTCTTTAGTCGTTGTATAGCCGAAGCTAAATCTCACGGACGAACGAAGCTGAGGGGCTTGTTCTCCAAACATTGCAACCAGTACATGTGATGGATCGACGGCTCCTGCAGTACAAGCAGAACCACTGGATGCATCAATACCTGCAAGATCTAATTGAATCAATAAGGTCTCAATGTCTGTCTGTGGGAAAAAGAGGTTGCAGATATGTGGCAGTTGCTCGGCCGCCTTAGCATTTTCTTCAAAAGTAGCGCCGAGTCGTGTCAATTCCTCTATAAAATGTTGCTTCAAACTGAGCATAGACAAGTAATGCTTTTTCAAGCTCTGTTGTTTAATATCTGCAGCTTTTGCGAATGCCACAGCTAGAGGAATCGCTTCAGTTCCTGCTCTGCGTTTGCGCTCTTGTTGACCACCTTGAGCTAAGGGACGAAGCTTTGTTCCGGTCCGTTGGTAAAGAAATCCGATTCCTTTAGGACCATTGATCTTGTGTGCACTGGTACTAAGTAAATCGACTCCTAATTCCTTTACATCGATTTCAAGCGTTCCGTAAGCTTGAACGGCATCTGTATGAAAGACGGCTTGGTGGTCCTTGACTACACCAGCAAGCTCTTTAATATTTTGAATTGTCCCGACTTCGTTATTACCAAACATGATTGACACAAGAACTGTATCGTCGCGCAATGCGTTCTCGAGTGCTTCGACTGTTACCACTCCTGCTTCGTTAACAGGTAGATAGGTCACGTCAAAGCCTTCTTTCTCGAGTTGGATGGCAGCGTGTAACACGGCATGGTGTTCAATCGAAGTGGTAATGACGTGAGTTCCTAAATGACGATTCGCATAGGCCGCACCTAGAACAGCAAGGTTGTCTGCTTCTGTACCACCACTAGTTAAAATGATTTCATTCGGATGAGCCTGGATGGTCGCTGCGAGTTGTTCCCGTGCTTGATCTAGCTGTTTACGTGCTGCTCTCCCCGTCCCATGGATGCTCGAAGCATTTCCGAAACACGTCGTATAACTTTCTGTCAATGCTGCTATCACGTCAGGGTGTACAGGTGATGTAGCCGCATGATCTAAATAAATTCTGTTCATTAGAACCTCTCCTAAATATAAAACATATATGCGTCCGAAGTGAACGGATCGTCTGAGTGATCGGCCAAGTCGCGAATAGTCGTTGTATCTAAAACATTTTTCACGGCATCACGAATACGAATCCATAGCTCGCGTTGTGCTGGAGCTTCGTCTTCAATACCCTCGACCGGTTGAATCGGTCCTTCTAAGACACGAATCACATCACCAGCAGTGATTTCTTCTGATGGTTTAGCAAGTTTATAGCCGCCGTATGCTCCTCTAACACTTTTTACTAATCCTGTGTTGCGAAGTGGCGAGACAATCTGTTCTAAATACGCTTCCGATAAATCATGGTCCGCAGCAATTTGGCGAAGAGACAACGGGCGCTCTCCTTCATTTTTGGCTAATGCAATCATAATTGTGAGGCCATAGCGGCCTTTAGTTGAGATTTTCATCTCCTGACACCGTCCGTTCATTAGTTAACTTTTCCGCTACAAGTATAGCATACCTAGCAAGGGATTTTCGATGAAATGACCTGTCATCTTTGGTACACTAAGAAGTACAAATGTTCGTAATAGGAGGTGTCTGCATGGCATCAGGAGAACCCCTCGCATTTCGCATGCGACCTCAGAAGCTTGAAGAGATTGTGGGTCAACAAGATATTATAGGCCCTACAACCGGTTTATACCAAATGATACGCAACGGGCACGTCCCGTCTATGCTGCTTTACGGTGAACCAGGTATCGGCAAGACATCACTTGCTTATGCAATCGCGGGATCTTCAAATCTTCCCTTTATTGCACTGAATGCAACAACTTCTGGGAAAAAAGATATTGAAGATGTTGTTAAAGAGTCTCGTTTAACTGGAAAAGTGTTGTTGTTTTTAGATGAGATTCATCGCTTTAACAAGCTACAACAAGATACACTACTCCCTCATGTGGAAAACGGGTCCATTGTCTTGATTGGGGCGACTACAGAAAACCCGTACCATGATGTCAATCCCGCCATCCGGTCACGCTGTGGTGAAATCAAACAATTGAAACGCATTGAGCAACCTGATATGGAAAAGCTCTTGCGTCGTGCTCTTGAAGACGAAGACAGAGGGCTTGGCAAAATGGACATTGCTATTACGGATGCTCAGATCGTGCAGATTGCTGAGGCTTCTAATGGAGATGCCAGGAAAGCGTTGACGTTACTTGAGTCCATTGTAGAAGCTTCTGATGAAGAAGATGGAAAAATTTTGATTGAGGATTCTCTTGTTGAGCAGCTCGCTTCGCGAATCGGTGTCTTCGGAGACAAAAAAGGAAGTCACTTTTATAACCTACTGTCTGCACTTCAAAAATCGATACGCGGTAGCGACACCGATGCCGCTCTCTACTACACAGCTCATTTACTAGAAAGCGGAGATTTAGTGGCCTTATCTAGGAGACTTCTTGTCATTGCATACGAAGATATCGGTCTAGCAAACCCCGCTGTTGGTGGACAAGTATTATCTGCCATCCAAGCAGCCGAACGGTTAGGATTACCGGAAGCTCGCATTCCTCTAGCAAATGCCGTCGTCTTAATGTGCTTATCCGAAAAATCCAACTCTGCATACAAAGCACTTGATGCAGCAATTGCTGGAATACATGCCGGCAAGACCGGAGACATCCCACTTCACTTGCGAGATGCACACTATGGAGGCGCTAAAGCACTAGGTCATGTTGGCTATCAGTATCCACACGACACAAAGGTCGGGTCGTTCGGTGGCTGGGTCGATCAGACGTATTTGCCAGACAAATTAGTTGGCACGCATTATTATGAGCCTGTGGAGGCTGGCGAAGAAAAACGCCTGTCTTCTATCTACCACAAGCTCGAATCCTTTAAAAAGAAGAAATGATCTCCAACTGAGAAAACTATTTAAAAACCAATTCCTTATACTAAACCGAAAATCTGAAGAGTATCAGTCACGTCTACTCGCCGAGGTTTGATTTTTTAATAGAAATAAAAACTAGCAGTGGCTGATTCGCTTATTGAGCAAATCAGCCACTGCTCTTCTTAGTTCTCTGATAAATCAATCCAAGCCTTCAGATAGGACCGGTATTACTAAAGCTTTGTTGAGAAGTGGTAGAACTACAAAACTTCTGCGACGTCTACGCCTCTACTTGTTCCGAAGTTTTAACCAACTAGCTGAATAGAGATCGGAAAGCAGTCGGGCTACGCTGGGGCGGGCCCGTCATGTCAAGTTTAGAATCACATTCTAGTCAGCGAGAAAGTTGCACGCAACTTAATAGTTCAGTACTAAATACAGTTGGTATTGATTCAACCCCAAGGGTTGGGTTTTAATTTGGAAGTCTACGCTCCTGCTGTCCTAAACTATGAGTCTTAACTTAATCAATCGGGCCTTGCTCCAGCACAGCCCCGCCTTCATCTAGTTGTATAGAAGATATCTGTAAGTTTTGCCACATCTGTTAGAGGCAGAGCCGACGAAGGGATAGTGAAGTTTTCGCAACTTCCTCCAAAGCAGTTACAAACTGACTTTCTGCCACTATTAGATGTGGATTTTCTCCCGTACGATGAAGACAGGTGCAGGACCCGCTCAATAAGCGAGTCCTGCACCTGTGGTTTATTGCACTAAAAGAAAATCCATCGTCTCGAGATTGAAGAAAGTCAATCAAAATTACCAAGGTTCTCCCCTAGGAATATGACATTTTGGGTGAAGGGGATATTTTCTGAAAAAAATTAGCTTTTAAGCACTAGTTATTTCTTCTTCGACTTTACATCCATAACCGTTTGGATTTCAATTGGCTCTAAAATATCGCGAATGACCCAGCTCGCTGCAATCAACCCAGCAGCTGAAGGAACAAACGCATTCGAGCTCGGCGGCATCTTCGCCTTACGGATCTCCGCTTCAGGCTTCCCTACTGTCTTCACAACATCTTCACGAACCACAATCGGGCTCTCATCTGAGAAAATAACTGGAATCCCTTTTTTAATTCCTTCTTTACGAAGCTTCGTACGGATGACCTTCGCAATCGGATCCGTATGTGTCTTCGAGATGTCCGCAATACGGAAACGAGTTGGGTCCATTTTGTTTGCAGCACCCATACTCGAGATGATCTTAATATTGCGCTTCAAACATTCTTTCATCAGATGCACTTTGTAAATGATAGTATCTGATGCATCAATCACATAATCGATACCAAGGTCAAAGAACTGCTCGTAAGTTTCTTCCGTATAAAACATATGCATATCGATGACTTCACAGTCTGGGTTGATATCCGCAATCCGGTCTTTCATGATAGCAGATTTACTCTTCCCTACAGTCGAAAGATACGCAACAAGCTGGCGGTTGATATTTGTGATATCTACGTTATCTTTGTCCACCAAAATAATGCGCCCCACTCCACTTCGAGCACAAGCTTCAGCAGCAAACGATCCGACTCCACCGATACCTAAAATAGCAACAGTTGTATTCTTTAAAAGGTCAAGTCCCTCTGTTCCTATAGCTAATTCATTTCTTGAAAATTGATGCAACATAAAATTCACTCCAAAAGTTAGTTGATTAGTCGGATTTACTCCGTTAAAAAACCCTTCAGCTAGATAACTGAAGGGGTAGCATTCAATAAGAAGACGAATCCCAAGCGTGCCGTCTCTGTAAAGCTATCGTTTTGAACCCGCACTCAGCAGGTGGGTGTCCTCTTCACAACGCCGAAGCGTCCACCGAGATGGCATGCTCTTTATTGTGAAAGTCAGACTCCCGACGATAAAATGTTCGGTCAAAATCGATTAACAAGTCACGTACACATCAGGATTCGTATTACCGTTATAGTAGCACAGAAATTTATCTCTTGCAACACTTAACGTGAATTGTTTACTGATTATTCTGTGAAATCACTGCAACGTGGAGATCTTTCAACTGGTTTTCAGCAACTGGGCTTGGTGCATCTGTAAGGACACAGCTTGCACTTGCCGTTTTCGGGAACGCAATTGTGTCACGAAGGTTTGTACGACCCGCTAAAAGCATGACTAAGCGGTCAAGTCCAAACGCTACACCACCGTGTGGAGGCGTTCCGTATTCAAATGCTTCGAGCAAGAAACCAAACTGTTCTTTCGCTTCTTCATCACTGAAGCCAAGTGTGCGGAACATTTTTTCCTGCATCTCACGCTCGTAAATTCGTAGTGATCCGCCACCAAGTTCAAAGCCGTTTAATACTAAATCATAGGCTTGAGCTCGGACATTCGCAGGATCCGTGTCTAAAAGAGCGGCATCTTCATCAGCAGGACGTGTGAATGGATGGTGCGCAGCAAAATAACGACCTAGTTCTGCATCGTACTCAAATAGTGGCCAGTTGACTACCCACAGGAAAGCAAATTTAGACTCATCGATCAGATTGCGCTCTTTCCCGAATTTCATACGTAGAGCTCCAAGGGCATCCGCTACCACTGCTGGTTTGTCTGCTACAAATAGTAGCAAGTCTCCTGGCTCGGCTTGCATAGCAACAATCAACTCTTCCCCTTTTTGTTCTGGGAAGAATTTTGCGATTGGTCCTTTGACGCCGTCTTCTTCGACTTTCAACCAAGCAAGACCCTTCGCACCGTAACGTCCAGCGAATTCACCAAGTGCATCGATGTCTTTACGAGAGTAATCTGCTGCAGCACCTTTAACAGCAATCCCTTTCACTTGACCACCGTTTGCTACCGCGTTTTTGAAGACGCCAAAATCTGAAGTCTCAGCAATTGCTTGAAGATCTTGTAATTCTAATCCAAAACGAACATCCGGTTTATCAGAACCGAAACGCGCCATCGCCTCTTGATAATCCATGCGAGGGAATGGGGTCTGTACGTCGATTCCTTTTACATCTTTCATCACTTGTTTCATCAGACGCTCATTTAATTCAATGATCTCGTCCATAGACATGAAGCTCATCTCCATATCGATCTGAGTGAATTCCGGCTGACGGTCAGCACGCAAGTCTTCGTCTCGGAAACAACGTGCAATTTGGAAATAGCGCTCAAATCCTGACACCATCAACATCTGTTTGAAGAGTTGTGGTGATTGTGGCAACGCATAGAATTCCCCTTCGTGCACACGGCTTGGTACTAAGTAATCGCGCGCGCCTTCAGGTGTAGATTTCGTCAAAATAGGTGTTTCAACTTCTAAGAATCCTTCGTCAGCTAAGAAGTTGCGAACTGTTTTTGTAATATCTGAACGCAATTTGAACGTGTCATACATCACCGGACGGCGAAGATCCAAGTAGCGGTGTTTTAGACGAAGATCTTCATTTACATCTGTTTGATTTTCGATTGCAAATGGTGGTGTCTTCGATTCGTTGATCACCGTAAGTTCATTCACTTGAACTTCGATTTCACCTGTTTTCATAGATGCATTTACTTGTTTCTCATCGCGAGCTACAACCGTCCCTTTAACAGAGATTAAAAACTCGCTACGAAGCTTGTCTGCTTTTTCGATGGCTTCTTGTGAGAAGTCCGGGTTGAACACGACTTGCACGATTCCTGAACGGTCACGTAGGTCAACGAAAATCAAGCCGCCTAGGTCACGGCGTTTTTGTACCCAACCAATCAGTTCTACTTGCTGTGCAATCGCTTCTTTTGTAATGGTGCCACATGTATGTGTGCGTTTCATTGTGTTGCCTCCTTGGTGTTCATCTTTTGTTGTAAATACGAGACGGCTTCTTCAATAGCCACCATCTGTTGGTCCCCTGTTGCTAGTTCTTTGATTTGCACACTGCGAGAATTCAATTCGTCTTCTCCTAAAATAAAAACAAATTGAGACTTCTTACGGTCTGCTGATTTCATTTGCGCTTTTAATTTGCGATCTGCGTAATCCATTTCTGCGCTGATTCCCGAATCTCGTAAAGACTTCACGATTTTCATGGCTTCAAGTTTCGGTACATCACCAAGAGCAATCACGTAAGCATCACTTGCTGAGTTGTCTTCGATTTCTACTTGCTCCGCTTCTAGAGCTAAAAGCAAACGCTCGATACTCATCGCAAAACCGATACCAGGCGAAGACGGACCTCCAAGCTCTTCCACAAGACCGTTGTATCGACCGCCACCTGCTAGAGTCGTAATTGCGCCAAAACCACTAGCTGTCGACATAATTTCGAATGCTGTGTGGTTGTAGTAATCAAGACCGCGAACAAGATTCGGATCCAGCTCATACGAAATGTCGAGTGCCTCAAGATAGGCTTTTATTCGTTCAAAATACGCTGCAGATTCTTCGTTCAAATAATCCGTCAGCTGTGGAGCCGAAGCCATCAATTCGTGGTCTCGGTCCTTCTTACAATCCAATATACGTAGTGGATTTTTTTCAAGACGTTGTTGACAGTCTCCGCAGAACTCATCAATGCGAGGTGCAAAGTGTGCTACTAACGCTTCTTTGTGAGCTGTGCGACTTTCCGTATCCCCTAGAGAATTCAGAACTAATTTTATATCTTTCAGACCCGCTTTTTTATAAACATCCATTGCTAGAGCGATCACTTCTGCATCTACTGCTGCATCCGCACTTCCAATCGCTTCAATCCCAAACTGCACGAACTGGCGATAGCGACCTGCCTGCTGGCGTTCATAACGGAACATCGGCCCCATATAATACAGTTTTACTGGTTGATCGGGTTGTCCAAACAATTTGTGTTCAACATAAGCGCGCACTGTAGAAGCTGTTCCTTCTGGTCGAAGCGTTAAAGATCGGTTCCCTCGGTCTTCGAATGTGTACATCTCTTTTTGTACGATATCTGTAGTATCTCCAACGGAACGTGTGAACAATTCTGTGTGCTCAAAAATTGGTGTACGAATCTCTTTATATTGATAGACGTTGCATGTATCGCGAATGATGGCTTCAACAGTTTGCCATTTGAAAGATTGTTCCGGCAAAATATCTTGCGTGCCTCTTGGTACCTTAATCATGAAATAACCTCCTAATTATTAGATGTGAAGAACGCCGCTCCAGAAATTTTGTAAAAATTGGGCGTATCCGTAAAGGCGCTTTTTGTCTTTATGGATGCGAACGATTTTTGCGGGGATTTCTGGCGTTCGCAACTCGATTTCGATTAGATGTGAAGAACGCCGCTCTAATGCTTAAATCGTGCCTGACTTGGGGCTGTTTCCAAAAGGGCCGCGCCGAATCTTCCCAATCGCTTTACGGGTAAAGCGACACGGGTGATATCCGGCATCGACCTGATCCTTCAGGAAACAGCCCCAAGATCTACGGCACGCTTTTTTCGCAACATTCCTTGAAGCTGTTATTATGTGAGAGGGTGAAGGAAAAGATACGCGTTCCGTGGTATCAGAGTGGTTTGAAGAACCCGCAGCGGAGGCCAAAGCGCTACGAAAAGTGGAACCGGCTTGGTCAGAAACTTCTCGGGAATTGGACGGACCCGGTGAGGTGTTCTTTGCCTCATTGGGTGTGGCCGATTTTCGAGTGGGTTTCTAGCCGGTGTAACTAGATCAGCTTTGGTATGCCGAGAGGATTCTGATGGCCGCTCCCATAGATAAGCGTTTCTTTTCCGAGCACTTTCAGCAAAAAGGCTTCTCAGATGAAGTTCACAACTCGATTTCGATTAGATGTGAAGAACGGTCAAAAACATAAAAAAGCCCCCGTCTCCCTGCGTGCACGACGCAAGGGACGAGAGCTTGTAAGCTTCCGCGGTTCCACCCTGATTGACCGAAATTCGGTCCTCTTCATTAACTGGGTAACGGCCAGTACCGTCTTCACCTACACCCAAAATGGGTTCGACAAAGCGCCTCTCGAGTGTTGTTCACCTGTACGGTCTGTAGAAAAGATTTCAGCCACGTCTTTTCCTCTCTTGTCAGTCCCTCTGTACCTGTTACTTTCTCGGTCTTCGGCAATGTGTTCATGTAATATACTTTATCTTAATGACGTATTTATCGAAAGTCAATGGTTATTTTAAAATGAACCTAGATATTTGACGACACTGTCTGTACTATATGTATAAGGAGGTCGATTTATGCAGAATTTTCGTACATATGGCTATTTCGTACTGATACTTTTTCTTCTCCTCGCACCTCTCACCGCTTTTGCAGAAAGCGCCGTCGTCAATACCCCTTCTTTAAAGGTTCGTTCAGGCCCTGGTTTGACGTATGAGGTGATTGGCTCCGTAAAAGCTGGTGACGAGTTGGATATCTTATCAAAAGAGAATGATTGGTATCAGATTGATTACAACGGCCAACAAGGATGGGTGGCAAGCTGGTTAACGACGGGATCCACATCCACAGTTGAGAACCAAGCAGCCATCGTTCAAGTGAAAACATTGAATGTTCGAGCTGATGCTTCGACAAGTTCCTCAAAGCTCGGTCAGCTTGCAGAAGGAACATCAGTATCTGTCAAATCCGTTAAAGGTGACTGGCTAGAGATTGACTACAACGGTTCGAGTGCATGGATACATAAAGAATACGTGCAACTTACAAGTGCTAGTGACATGGTAGAGCAACCTATTAATGATGCATTTCGAGTGGAAGTCGACGCATTGAATGTTCGTAAAAAACCATCTCTTGATTCAAAACGGACCGCACTTATTTATCGCAATGATGTTTTCCAAGTGGTCTCTCAAGATGATACATGGGTAGAACTACAACTCGCAGACGGTTCTACTGGTTGGGTGTACAAATTTTATGGAAGCTTCGAAGCAACCACGCCCTCACCTTCAGCTGAACAAGTTGAAAGTGATGAGACACCTTCTGCTGCGCCATCAGTAGTTACTATTTTGTACAATGGGACTAACTTACGTGCGCAGCCTTCTACTTCAAGCGAAGTAAAAGCTCGCGTTGATGCAGGTAAGCAACTACAAGTTAAAGGCGCTGAAAGCGATTGGTACGAGATCGAACTCGACGGCGACACGATGTTCGTAGCCAATTGGGTTGTCACTACCGATGCTGCTGCAATAGTTGAAGAAGAGAAAGAAGAAGTGACGAGAAAACCAGGTACACTCACTGGTCTCACCATAGTACTTGATCCAGGTCATGGTGGTAACGACCACGGAACGACTGGTTATTACGGGACAGCTGAGAAAGGCTTAACCCTGCCTACCGCTGAGTTACTGGCAGCCAAGCTTGAAGCAGCTGGAGCAGACGTTATTTTCACTCGTGAATCTGATGCCTATATTGCACTCCGTAAGCGAGTTTCTGTGAGTCATCAACATGCTGCAGATGCCTTTGTCAGTATTCATTACGATTCAGTAGATGATTCGTCAGTAAATGGCTTCACAACATATTATCAACATAGCTTTCAAAAGCCTTTAGCCGATCACATTCATAGCGCTCTGCAAGACCGATTATCTTTAAAGGACCGTGGTGTGCGAGAAGGCAATTACCTAGTGTTGCGTGAAAACCAACAGCATGCAGTGTTGCTAGAACTTGGCTATTTGAGCAATGCAACTGAAGAACGCTCTGTCTCAACCGCGCAGTTCCGTGAAACGGCTGCTCATGCCATCTACGAAGGATTAATTTCGTTTTTCGATAGTGAATTAGAAGATTGATTGCTCACTCCCTTTTGGGAGTGAGTTTTTTAGTCACAAAAAACTCCAGAAGAGCACACAGCTCTCCTGGAGTTATTTTTCTAAAATAATCGTAACCGGACCATCATTGATCAGTTGAACGTCCATCATGGCTCCGAAGCGCCCAGTCTCCACAGCAAGACCGTGAGACCTAAGTCGTTCATTGAAATACTCCCATAGAGGCTCTGCTTGATCAGGACGCGCAGCCTCGATAAAGGAAGGACGCCGCCCCTTCTTTGTATCGGCATATAAAGTAAACTGAGAAACGGACAAAATCGAACCGCCAACATCTTGCAGACCGCGATTCATTTTCCCTTCATCGTCCTCGAAAAGACGCATTCCAGCAATCTTATCTGCTAGCCAATCTGCTTGCGCTTCACTATCTTCATGAGTCACGCCGACTAGCAGCACATAGCCATGTGAAATGGCTCCGACTGTCTCTCCAGCCACGGTAACACTCGCTTGTTTTGCTCGCTGTAAAACAACTCGCATAAGTCACCTCTTAGTTGATAATTCGCTGCACGGAGTATACATTCGGAAGTTGTTTGATTCGGTCCACTACTCTGTGTAAATGCGAGATATTCGTAATTTTAATCGTTAAGTTGATGGTCGCAATGTCTTTTTCAGACTTGCCTGTTACTGCTGCAATCGTCGTCTTAGAATCAGTCACAGCCATCAATACTTCGTTTAGAAGTCCTGTTCGATCAAACGCAGCCACTTCAATATCTACTGCGTACTCTTTCTTCGCTGATGTATCTTGTTCCCACTCCACATCAATCAAGCGTTGGTTACTGTCCGCACCTTGCACGTTAGGACAATCCGCACGGTGAACTGAGACACCGCGGCCCTTCGTGATAAATCCGACAATCTCATCACCAGGAACTGGACTACAGCAACGTGACAAGCGAATCAAAAGGTTGTCAATTCCTTTTACAACAACTCCAGACTCCGTCGATTTTTTGACAGGAGGTGATGCCATATTTTTTGAAATCTTCTCTAGTGTCTCTTCGTGATCTCGTTCTTTTCGCATCTTTTCAGCTAGACGGTTTACCACTTGTTGAGCAGTAATTCCTCCAAATCCAACAGCCGAGTAGAGATCTTCTTCACTCGTGAACGCATATTTCTCACAGACACGTTTCAAGTTTTCAGAAGTTAAAACAACTTTCGGATCGAAATCTTGTGAACGAATCTCTTTATCGATGGCTTCTTTGCCTTTTTCGATATTCTCATCGCGCTGCTGCTTTTTAAAGAATTGCTTGATCTTGTTTTTCGCTTGGGAGGACTGGGCAATCTTGAGCCAGTCACGACTTGGTCCAAAAGATTGTTTAGATGTTAAGACTTCGATAATGTCACCTGTCTTAAGCTTAGTATCAAGAGGCACCATTTTACCATTCACTTTAGCGCCAATTGTTTTATTGCCGACTTCAGAGTGAACGCGGTAAGCGAAATCGATTGGAACAGAACCTGCTGGGAGCTCGATGACGTCTCCTTTTGGCGTAAACACATACACCATGTCAGAAAACAAATCGAACTTTAGTGACTCCATAAATTCTTCTGCATTCGACGATTCATTTTGGAACTCCAAAATTTCTCGGAACCACGACAGTTTTGTATCAACAGATTCATCAGACGTCTCGACTTTACGACCTTCTTTATAGGCCCAGTGCGCTGCTACCCCGTACTCGGCGATATTGTGCATCTCTTGAGTACGGATTTGAACTTCAAGAGGGTCTCCGTTCGGTCCGATAACTGTGGTGTGGATAGACTGATACAAGTTTTGCTTCGGCATCGCAATATAATCTTTAAAACGGCCTGGCATAGGCTTCCATAACGTATGGATGATTCCAAGCACCGCATAACAGTCTTTAATGCTATCCACGATAATGCGCATAGCAAGCAAGTCATAGATTTCGTTAAACTGTTTCTGCTGAATGACCATTTTGCGGTAGATGCTGTAAATGTGTTTTGGACGCCCTGAAATATCCGCTTGAATACCTACTTCGTCAAGCTGGCTATTTATGTCTTTCATGACATGGTTCAGATACGCTTCCCGTTCAGTACGTTTCTTTTTCATGAAATTAACGATTCGATAGTACTGCTGCGGATTGAGATATCGAAGCGAGGTATCTTCTAGTTCCCATTTCACTGTTGAAATCCCAAGTCGGTGCGCTAGTGGCGCAAAGATTTCAAGAGTCTCATTGGCAATTCGGCGCTGCTTTTCTTCAGGCAAGTGTTTGAGCGTGCGCATGTTGTGAAGACGGTCTGCCAGTTTGATCAAGATGATTCGAATGTCTTGAGCCATTGCAATGAACATTTTGCGGTGGTTCTCTGCCTGTTGTTCTTCTTTAGACATGTATTTGATCTTTCCGAGCTTGGTTACACCTTCAACTAACATCGCGACTTCTTCACTGAATTCCTTTACGAGATCTTCGCGAGTGTATTCTGTGTCTTCGATGACATCGTGAAGAAATCCAGCCGCTACGGTTTCTGGATCCATCTGCAGGTCTGCAAGAATTCCAGCTACTTGTATTGGATGGATGATATAAGGTTCACCTGAATTTCGGAATTGATTGCGGTGGGCATGTTCTGCCAGCTTATACGCTTTTTCAACAAACCGAACGTTGGTTTCATTCATATATGTTGCTGTGATTGCAAAGACTTCTTCGGCTGTCCGCACTTGTTCTTTTGCCATACCCACTCACCTGTTTCTGTTGATTTCGTTTCGAAAGTTATAATCTCTATTGTAGTAAACTAATAGCTCCATTGTAAAGGGCTGCTGGCCTCTGAATTCGAATAATTGACTAAGTTCTAGATGTGGAGAACGCCGCTCTAGAAATTTCATCAAAACCAGGCGCACCAAATGAGGCGTTTTTTGCCTCGGTTGGGGTGAATGGTTTTGATGTGGATTTCTGGCGTTCGCAACTCGATATCGTTTAGATGTGGAACCGACTGTTTAGAAACGCCGTTTTAATGCTAAAATCGTGCCTGACTTGGGGCTGTTTCCAAAAGGGCCGCGCCGAATCTTCCCAATCGCTTCACGCAAGAAAAGTGGAACCGGCTTGGTCAGAAACTTCTCGGGAATCGGATGGACCCGGTGAGGCGTTCTTTGCCTCATTGGGTGTGGCCGATTTTCGAGTGGGTTTCTAGACGGTGTAACTAGACATCTAAGCGACACGGGTGATATCCGGCATCGACCTGATCCTTCAGGAAACAGCCCCAAGATCTACGGCACGCTTTTTCGCAACATTTTTTGCAGATCTCAATAAAGTAAAGATTTACCCTTCAGAATTGTATACTTTGATATTTATTTAAAAAAACGCAGTCAGAGAAGTCCTCTGCTGCGTCTTAAAATTAATAGCTGATTAGCGTACGAATATCGATGCCTTTTAACTTGTCGCGGCCATCTAAATACGTCAATTCGATCATGAAAGCAGCACCAACTACTTCCCCACCTAATTGTTGAATCAAGTTAACTGTCGCTTCTACTGTTCCACCTGTTGCTAACAAATCATCTACGATTAACACTTTTTGACCTGGTTTGATAGCATCTTTATGCATCGTTAATGTGTCTTTTCCATACTCAAGACCGTAATCTGCAGTAATCACTTCACGTGGAAGTTTACCTGGTTTACGAACTGGTGCAAATCCAACTTCTAGAGCATAAGCCACTGGGCATCCGATGATAAATCCACGTGCTTCAGGACCGACGATGACTTCAGCGCCAACTTCTTTTGCATACTTGACGATTTCATCTACTGCATATTTATAAGCAGGACCATTATCCATGATCGTTGTAATGTCTTTAAATCGAATTCCTTCTTTTGGCCAATCTTCAACGATTGTTACGTACTGTTTTAAATCCACAATTGTTCCTCCTCAGGACCGGTGTTGGCGCTTGGCGTCAAACCACTGCTTCAGTTCGCGATACGGAGCGTAGAGCAATACCTGTTCGAGCTCCATTCGCTTTTGTTGTTGCTGATAGCTTGGGGCTTCGGTCAAGTCGCGCTTTTGACTCTCCGTATTGACCACCAAATGTCCATTGTCTATTTTAACAAAATCTAATTCAAAAAACACCTTTGACATAAAATTAATTGTTTGTTCGCTCCAGCCTTTATGTCGCGCAAGTTGTGCACCTTGTTCTTTCAAAGCGAAACGCTCACGACTTTTCAAAAACGAATAGTACCATTTGAACTGATCCCGGCTCGGTAACCCTTCAAAGAAAGCTTGTGAAGGAGTAAAGAAATGCGCAAAAATGCGGCTCCACGAGGCTTTTTCCATGATAGCATCTAACTCGCACTCTTCATCTGGCATGTCGAGTAGCACGACGGAGCTATGTTGCGGTTTGAAGTCTTGAGGTTTCGTAATGGCTACAGGCAATTGACTCTGATAGGTCTGAATGGTCTGATCATGAAACGCGATAAAATGCGCGTCCCCTTCAGGTACCTGATTGAGCCAGCGGTAGAGCTGACGAATTCCCCGGACATCAAATAGCTGCCAGTCAGTTGATGCTGCGTCTTCTAACATCATCTGAGGTTTTTTCCGCCCGTTCCATTCATTGACTTGCAAATCTCCAACCAAAGATAGTGAGGTCATAGGAGCAAGCTGATCGACAAGCTCGCCTTGATGGAAACCAATTACATCTAACGAGTGCCCATCTTGCGTCACTTCAAGTTTGGCATGATTTTGGTTCGCACCAATCTTGCGGAACGTGGTCACTTCAGCATTCTGAATGCTGTAGACCGGTTTAGCAAATCCCATCCCGTAAGGTCCTAGTTTCGCTGTTTTTTCAATGGCTTCAACAGAAATCTCAGAAAGTTGTACAGCAACATCCACGGTCACGATTGGAGTAAAGTGCTCTTCTGTCAATATCTCGTCACCTTGCTTTGTCATCCGCTCAATGAACTCGTCTAAATTGTCAAGTGGAATCGTCATCCCTGCCGCCATCGGGTGGCCTCCAAAATGAGGAACAAGGTCCCGGTTTTTCGCAATTTCTTGATAGAGATGGAAGCCTTCAATACTCCTTGCAGACCCTTTCGCAATACCTTTTTCTAAGTCCACACCGAGTACAATTGTCGGGCGTGTATACTTCTCTACCAAACGAGACGCCACAATTCCTAAAATACCAGGATTCCAGTCTTCTTGTGCCACAATGATGACACTTGGGACGGGACCTGCTTCAACTTGAGCAATGGCTTCATCACTGATGGCTTTAACAATGGATTGCCGCTCCTTGTTTTTGTCATTCAAAAATTTCGCATAGAGAGAGGCTTCTTCTTTACTTGCACTCCGGAACAAATGCACTCCAGGATCAGCGTCTCCTAATCTTCCTACTGCGTTGATACGAGGTCCAAACGCAAACCCAACTGTTTCTTCATTGATGTCTCCAATTTCTACACTAGAGACGCTAGCGAGCGCTCGAATGGCTTCAGTTGGGCGTGTGCGCATCAACTCAAGTCCACGCTTCACATAGTAGCGATTCTCTCCTCGTAAGGACACGATATCCGCAATGGTTCCAATGGCAACTAAATACATCAACTCTTCAGGAACACGACCTAGTAGAGCATGTGCCAATTTGAAAGCCACACCGACCCCAGCTAATTCGGAAAACGGATAGTTTTCTTCTAAATGCGGATGAATGATAAAGTCTGCATTTGGAATGATGTCGCCCGCTTCGTGGTGATCTGTCAAGATGACGTCCATTCCAAGCTCTTTCGCCACAGCTATTTGGCTCACTCCTGAAATCCCGTTATCGACCGTGATTAAGAGTTGGACGCCGTCTTCATGTGCGATACGGAACAATCGTTCACTAGGTCCATAGCCGTCCTCAAAACGGTTTGGAATGCGGAACGATACATCTGCTCCCATCGAAGTCAACGTCTCCATCAATACCGTCACACTCGTGATGCCGTCAGCGTCATAATCTCCGTAAACAAGAATCTTTTCTTTTGACTCTATTGCCTTTTTAATCCGAGCAACAGCACCTTCCATGTCTTGAAACAAGAAAGGATCATGGATGACGCTAGCGTCTGTATGTAAAAACTCATCTGCTTTTTCTTTTGTGTCGAGTCCGCGGGCAAGCAATAGCTTGGCAACCAACAGCTCGACCCCTAGTTCTTCTGCGAATGCTTCCGCTTGTTGTTGCGGAATGGAGTGCATTCTCCATTTTTTCTTCGATTGAATCATTTAAGTCACTTCCTCACAGACTTCCATTATACAAAAAAACCTGCCCATTTGGACAGGCTCCTGATTTTAAAGTGTGCGGTTGACATCTTCCTCGTATTGAGGCTGTGCTTTCATCTCGCGCTCTTTGTATACGGTCAACTCGTTCTGAGCAGCATGTAGTTCTGCATCTCGCGTCGCTTTTTCGGCTTCGAGCGCTTTTACTTTGCGACTTAACGTAAAGCTGCGAACCATGGCGAGCATTCCGCTCACTAATGCACCGAGTAGTGCAGAGCCTAAAATTACTAGGATCAGTGGCCACTGTGCTTCTCCGAACAAGTAGTTGACGGGAACAGGATCCACATTCACTACAGCAAAGATGGCGATGATGATAGCTAAAACAAGACCGATTAAAATTGCCCATTGTGCTTTCATAAATTCATCCTCCTATGTATCGCTTTACCTCAATTAAAAAAATCGAGGTATAGAAGACCTATACCCCGATTAGAGAATGATTGAAACGTTTTACACTACAGGCTCGTCAGAACCCCATTGTTTCTTTTCTTGAACTACATCGATAGCGCCTTTTTTCGTTAATTGCTTGCGTTTCATGTCGTACCACAGCTGTGCTGCAATAAAGACTGATGAATACGTTCCTGCAATCAAACCAATAAGTAACGCGATCGAGAAGTTTTGAATCGACACAGCACCGAAGAAAATAAGTGCTAAGACTACAAACACGACCGTAAGCACCGTATTCACGGAGCGACCTAGCGTTTGACGAAGTGACTTGTTGACCACTTCTGCAAGTTGCTCTTCTGTTTCAATCGTTCCGGAACGTGACATGTTCTCACGAATACGGTCGAACGTCACGATCGTATCATTGATGGAATATCCGACAATGGTCAATACGGCAGCGATGAACGTGATATCTACTTCAAGTCGCAGAATACTGAATACGGCTACCATGAAGAATGCATCGTGCAGCAAGGAAACAATAGCCGCTAAGCCCATGCGCCATTCAAATCGAATGGATGCGTAAATGATGATTCCCACCATAGCAATAGCTAGAGCGTAGATCGCATTACGTGCCAGCTCTTTTCCTACAGTTGGAGATACAGCACTGACACCCGGTTCAATTCCGTAAATAGCAGTTAAATCTGTCTTCAACTGATTGATTTGCTCTTGAGTAAAGTCTTCATTGTAGCGAATGACAGCAATGTTGCTGTCGTCACCTGAGATGACGATATCGTCGGACGGATGACCTGCTGCTTCAATTTCTTGACGAACTTCATCAGTAGTCAGTGTCTGATCCGCTAAAATTTCAACACGTGTCCCACTAGAGAAGTCAATTCCTAGATTTAATTGGAAAATCGCGAGCATAGCAATTCCAGCTGATAATAATAGTGCTGAAAGTGAATAAAACAGTTTGCGCTTTCCTACAAAATCGAATCGATCAAATTTCGTTGGAAGATCGAGCGTATCGACTTCGTTCTCAATTGGGTGAATCGATTTTTTCGAAATACCAAACCATGTCTTTTTGTTATCAAGCCATCCGCTGTCGACTAGAAGACCTAACAATAAACGAGATCCCCAAACAGCTGTGATAAAGCTTGCTAAAATACTAATGATCAACATTGTCGCAAACCCTTTAACTGAGCTTGTTCCGAAATAAAAGAGAACTGCTGCAGCTAAAAGCGTCGTAACGTTCGCATCTAAAATCGCGCTAAAGGATTGCTTTGCACCCATCTTGAACGATTGTGCAACCGATTTCCCGACACGCAGTTCTTCTTTGATTCGCTCATAAGTGATGATATTCGCATCGACTGCCATCCCTACACCGAGCATGATTGCTGCGATACCAGGAAGTGTTAACACGCCGTTGATTAATTCAAATACAAGCAGGATTAAGTAGATGTAGACTGAGAGCGTAATCATGGCTACAAAACCTGGTAGACGGTAGTAGAACAGCATAAATACGAAGATTAATGCAATCCCGATTATAGCTGCAAGAACTGTTGAATCCAGTGCTTGTTCCCCAAACTGAGCTCCTACAGAAGTCGAGTAGATTTCCGTCAGTTTTACAGGAAGTGCACCTGCATTCAAGATACCTGCTAAGTTTTTAGTCTCATCGGTCGTAAACACACCGTCGATTTGCACATCGCTCGATGCAATTCGGCTCGTTACTTGTGGAGCAGAGACAAATTTAGGATCAGGCTTTGCCATTTCAGCTTGGTAGCTGTCGACACCTTCTTCAAAGTCTAACCAGATGACCAATAAGTTTTGACCAATTGGACGAGAAGCAAGTTCTTCTGTTACTTGAGCAAACTTGTCTGGATCTTTTAATTTCAATGTTACAATCGGTTGTCCGTTTGCATCGAACGATGGCTGCGCGCCACCTTCTACAAGGTCCGTACCGTCAAGCATCACTTCGTCATTGACGTCGCGGAACTCTAGGTTAGCTTCAGTAGACAGCAATTCACGTGCTGCATTCTGATCTTCTACACCTGGTAACTGAACACGGATCCGATTGTTTTCTTCTTCTTGGATGACCGGTTCACTGACACCGAGAACGTTAATTCGGTTGTTCAGCGCTTCTGCCGTATCGGCTACGGTCTCTTGACTGATTTTACCTGTCTCACCATCAAGGGATTCCAACTGATAGAGGACCTCGAAGCCCCCTTGAAGGTCCAGCCCTAATTTAATATCTTTCAGTATGCCATTTGCAGTACTGCCAATGGTACCTGCAAAGATGACGAGGAGTAGCAAGAAAGCTACTATTCTTCCTCTGGATTTCATTTTCATTCTCCCTTCTTTTCCCCTAAGCGAGGGGAATCACAGACCCCGGTCTGAAACCGAAAAAAACACAACATGATTATTATGAATCACGTCGTGTAGTGTGTCAAATGCCCATAGACCCGAATCAACGGGGATTTAGCAATTGTTCTAAATCTTCTTTCTTTAATTCCGAGAACCAGTTTTCACTTTTAAATTGCTGGATTTGAGTTACTGACATATAAGTCGACGGTGAAATGGCATAGAGATCCGCTACTATCTGATGTAGTGGCAGTTCATCCAAACGTTTCTTTTTCCAAAACTTCACTTTCGCAAATTCCCAAAGGTCTTTTTTGGTAACGGTAGTGAAATGATACAGTTCAAACTCACTGACTTTGCTGTCGAGAACCATCTCGACTTTGTCGTACAAGGCTTGCTCCCCTTTATCCATTCGGTTTCCTCCTGTGCATAATTTATCTGTCCGCTCATACGTTGTGGTAGTAGCTAAAATCGTATCGATTTATGAAGGATGTGTCAATTGTCTTTTCGAAAAGGATCTCTTATTTTAATGGCAGCCTACCTCATCACCAAGATCCTTGGCTTTGTTTTCCGTATGCAATTCTCGCATATAAGACTTACTGTGGATTCGACACTGCTGCCTCTGTAAGGCGAAGCAATACCAGACCGACTGATTGGGCTTATGAATCGTCTCAGCAGCCACTTCTGCAATCATCAAAAAACTGACCGCGTCAAAAACACTTAAATTCCCGACCTCTCGCTTGCCTAAAAATCGCAAACTCAAAAGTAACAATGTATAGAAAAAGGCTGTTCGCCAAATCAACGTCCAGTATTCCATTTGATCATCTCAGTTGCAGGATGGTCTAATGAGTTGTGAATTAAGCAAGAGATAGAAGCGCATGAGTATAAAATCGGTTCTGTTGAATAGAAGTTCGAATATGAAGAAAAGAATTCCGAATTTGCTTAAAAGAATCTCAAATCCGCTGAAAAGAACTGCAAGTTCGTCGATGAACATCCGCTCTGCACCGCGAGCCAATCAATTTCTAGAGCATACAAAAACCCCACGAGCACTAGCGGTGCTCATGGGGTTCTCTAAAGTACCTTATTCTACTACGCGGCCGATTGCCACTTTCTCGAACTGAAGACGTGTACCGTCTGCTACTGTAATAAATACAGTTGTATCGTCAAGCGCATCAATCGTCCCGTGTAATCCACCAACTGTGATTACGTGGTCTCCACGCTTTAAGCTATTTTGCATAGTTGCAGTCGCTTTTTGACGTTTCTGTGCTGGTCGGATGATGAAGAACCACATCACACCAAACATCGCAATAATAGGTAATAAGCCTATAAGTGTATCCATCTAGAAATTGCCCCCTTTCTATGTATCTCGATAATTATACTCGAATTAAAAGTTTTTTGCATTTGGTTTGTTGTAGCCATACTCTTCGAAGAACTCTTCTTTGAAGTCTAGCAAACGGTCTTCACGAATGGCTTGACGCACGTCTTTCATGAGGTTCATCAAGAAATGAAGATTGTGTGTCGACGCTAAACGAAGACCAAATGTCTCGTCCGCTTTAAATAAATGACGTAAATAAGCGCGAGAATAGTTTTTGCACGTATAACAATCACATGTCTCATCGACAGGTCCAAAGTCACGTGCAAATTTCGCACCTTTGATCACCAAACGGCCTTTTTTTGTGAACATCGTACCATTACGTGCAATACGAGTTGGTAATACACAGTCAAACATATCCACACCACGGATGGCTCCATCGATCAATGAGTCAGGCGAACCCACCCCCATCAAATAGCGCGGTTTGTTATCTGGCATAAGCGGAGTTGTGAACTCAAGAACGCGGTTCATGATGTCTTTTGGTTCCCCTACAGACAAGCCTCCGATTGCATATCCTGGGAAGTCGAGTGAAATGATATCTTGTGCCGATTGACGACGAAGATCTTCGTACTCTCCCCCTTGGATGATGCCAAACAAGCCTTGCTTGTCTGTGTTTGTATGAGCCGTCATACAACGCTCTGCCCAGCGAGACGTGCGCTCTACAGATGCTTTCATGTATTCGTGAGAAGCTGGATACGGTGGACACTCATCGAACGCCATCATGATGTCTGAACCCAGTGCGTTTTGAACTTCCATCGATTTTTCCGGACTTAAGAACAACTTATCCCCGTTCAAATGGTTGCGGAAATGAACGCCTTCTTCTTCGATTTTACGCATGTCACTTAAGCTGAACACTTGGAAACCGCCAGAGTCTGTTAAGATAGCGCGGTCCCAGTTCATGAATTTGTGCAAACCGCCTGCTTCACGGATGATGTCATGACCAGGACGCAACCACAAGTGATACGTGTTGCTCAAGATGATTCCAGCGTCCATTCCTTTGATTTCTTCTGGAGACATTGTTTTTACAGTAGCTTGTGTTCCTACCGGCATGAATGTCGGAGTCTCAAACGAGCCATGTGGCGTGTGGACAATTCCAAGACGAGCTCCTGTCTGTTTATCTTTTTTCAATAATTCATAGCGAATCGCTGTCATTTAAAATCCTTTCCTTTGATCAGCATCGCATCTCCAAAACTGAAGAAACGGTAGCGCTGGTCAATCGCTTCTTGATAAGCGTCTAATATAAAGTCACGTGACGTCAAAGCACTAACGAGCATAACGAGCGTGGATTTTGGCAAGTGAAAGTTCGTGATCATCGCATCGATGACCTTGAATTCAAAGCCTGGGAAAATGAAGATGGACGTCCAGTCACTGTCTTCTTTGACTTCTCCATCGAACTTCTTCGCAACGGATTCCAGTGTGCGAGTTGAAGTGGTTCCAACTGCAACGACACGTCCTCCTGCTGCTTTTGTTTCATTAATCAAATCTGCTGTCACTTGAGGCATGCGGTAAAATTCCGCGTGCATCTCGTGGCTCTCGATCGTGTCCACACTGACCGGTCGGAACGTTCCAAGACCTACGTGCAGTGTGACATAGCCGATCTTCACACCTTTTTTCTCCATGGCTTCTAATAATTCCGAAGTAAAATGAAGACCAGCTGTCGGCGCCGCTGCAGAGCCTTGCTCTTTGGCATATACTGTCTGATAGCGGTCACGGTCTTCGAGTTTCTCATGGATATACGGCGGTAATGGCATCTCGCCGAGCTGATCCAGTACTTCAAAAAACACACCGTCATAGTTCATCTTGAACACACGCCCCCCGTGGTCTTTGATGGCAGTACACGTCGCTGTCAGCAACCCATCTCCAAACGAGATGACCGTGCCGATTTTCACGCGTTTCGCGGGTTTGACAAGTGTTTCCCACTCATCGTCTGCAAGTTGGGTCAGAAGCAAGACTTCAACAGAAGCACCCGTTTCTTCTTTGACACCCATAAGACGGGCAGGCATCACTTTTGTATCGTTTAAAATCAAGCAGTCTCCTTCGCGTAATTCGTCTAGGATGTGCTGAAATGTTGTATGGTGCAACTCATTGTTTGGATAATCCGCAACAAGCAGCTTACTGCTTGTACGATCTGCAAGAGGAGTTTGAGCAATCAATTCCTCTGGCAAATGAAAATCAAAATCTTCTACTTTCATAGTCAACTTCCTTTGCTATCATTCTGGTACGGGAATTCCAAGATGGTCATACGCAAGTGGCGTCAAGACCCGACCTCTTGGAGTCCGCTGGATAAAGCCGATCTGCAACAAGTACGGCTCATACACTTCTTCTAGTGTAGCAGATTCTTCTCCGACACTCGCGGCAAGCGTATCAAGGCCTACTGGCCCTCCACGGAACCTTTCCGCCATAGCACGTACGAGCTTGTGGTCGATGTGATCGAGACCACGACGGTCTACTTGCAACAGTTCTAGAGCTTCGGTTGCAAGTGATTCTGTGATGCGCCCATCGCCACGCACTTGTGCGTAATCGCGAACTCGTTTCAATAAGCGGTTGGCAATACGAGGTGTCCCTCGTGAGCGACGAGCAATCTCGACTGCTGCACGGTCTTCTATGTCAGCGCCAAATAGACGGCTGCTACGTCTGACGATCTCCGTGAGCGCTAGCTCGTCGTAATATTCAAGTCTAGATAAGACTCCAAAACGGTCACGTAAAGGAGCAGAAAGTGAGCCTGCACGCGTCGTTGCACCGACCAATGTGAACGGCGGCAAATCAAGGCGAATCGATTTTGCAGTCGGTCCTTTGCCAACAACGATATCGAGGCAAAAATCTTCCATTGCCGGATACAACACTTCTTCAATCGCACGGTTCAAGCGGTGAATCTCATCTATAAATAAGACGTCTCCTGGTTCTAGCGCACTGACTATAGCAGCTAAATCTCCAGGGCGTTCAATTGCAGGTCCACTCGTCATTCGAATCTGGACACCCATTTCGTTTGCGATGACATTTGCAAGTGTGGTCTTCCCTAGTCCAGGTGGTCCGTAGAGAAGGACATGGTCAAGGCTCTCCTCACGAAGCTTTGCCGCTTGGATGAAGATGCTCAAATTTTCTTTGATCTGTGCTTGACCGATATATGAGCCGAGCGTGTCGGGGCGCAAGGTCTCTTCAAACGGCTCATCAAACTGGGTGGCGTCACTTGTAATCACTCGGTCCGTCACGGGCGTCTCCTCCTAACTGCCAAATAGTAGTTGTAGTGCTTTTTTCATGATGACATCAGTCGTCTCGTTCTCAAACTCTTCTAATTTAGGTGCAATCTTTTTCAGTTCACGTTCTGAATACCCAAGTGCCTGAAGTGCTTGGAGCGCTTCATCAAGCGACTGGTTCACAGCAGGCTGTGCATCGTCTTCGAGTTCAAACAAGCCATCTGTAAATTCCACATCGGCTAAGTCATGCAACTTGCCTTTCAAGTCGAGAATGATCTGGCGAGCCGTCTTCTTCCCAACTCCCGGAAACTTTACTAAGAAAGCATCGTCTTCGCGTTCAATGGCTCCGATGACTTGCTCAGGTTGGCCACTAGCAAGGATCGCAAGCGCTCCTTTAGGTCCAATCCCAGTTACTTGAATGAGCTTTCGGAACAGTTCACGTTCTGATAAAGTCTTGAACCCAATCAATTGCTGCAAGTCTTCGCGTACTTGCAAGTACGTATAAACAAGTTCGTGTTGTCCAACTTGGAAACGAAACGGGTTCGGTGTCAGGATTTGAAACCCAAGTCCGTCTCGGTCGATCACGATGTATTCGGGTGTAATGCGGGCAATCTCGCCTTTTATGTAGTCGTACATCTAAGTTCCCCATTTCGCCTTCACTCAACAAAGAAGGCCGCTAAAGAGTAGCGGCCGTCACGAGCGTTTCATATTACCCATCATACCATAGTTTGCGGTGATTTTCTATCGCTTTTGCGCTAAATGCCAACAGACGTTCTTGTTTTTTAGGATGTGGTTTTTGTAAAAAAGCCAGACATTCACGAAACAGTTCGTTGGGGCAGCCAGACGATATCTACCGACATAATCTGATACGGATTCGGAATTTAAGGATTGGCTGCTTTCCACTCAAAAAAATCAAAGTCATACATTTTGGCTATCTTCCACAACTTATCGCCTTTTGTACTGTGTGAACTTGCACCATATGCCTCCTTTTTCATTTCTCTACATCCTATGCAACGGTTTTGAAATTGTGACATGAAAAATCGCAAACGGCATGGTACACTAGGAACAACTTAGAAGATGCGAGGGATGAGCACGATGCGTAAAAAAGGGGAAGAACGGCGTCAATGGATTCTCAAAAAATTACAGCAACAGCAGTTAGCAGTTAAAGGAGCAGATCTTGCTGAACAAGCTCAGGTCAGTCGTCAAGTCATCGTCAATGATATCAACTTATTGAAAGTGGCTGGTCACCCCATCATGGCGACGAGCCAGGGCTACATTTTGTTTAGCGAAACGTCTGAGAACTTGGTGCGTGAGCGTGTGGTATGCAATCACCTCCCAGAAAACACGATGGATGAATTGAACACAATCATCGACTGCGGTGTGTCTGTGGAAGATGTGACCGTCGAGCATCCTGTTTACGGAGAAATCTCAGCACGAGTTATGGTGTCCAATCGTAACGAGATCAACGATTTTATGGACAAGTTGAACGAGAATAAGGCGACGCTACTCCTTCAGATGACGGATGGGACCCATCTTCACTGGTTAGCGTCAGACTCACAACAAAAAATCGATGCAGCTAAAGAAGCGCTTCGTCGAAAAGGATATTTGATTGAGAATTGAGCATGCAGTCCAGCCCTTGGTGGCTGGATTTTTTGTTGTGCATAAAATAGTTTACATAATATTTTTATGTATGACTAGAAAGGGTTTTGTGACTCGAGGATGTTGGTTTGTGTCCTTTGGAGTTCACTTTGTGCCTTTCGAAAAGTTTTTGTGCCCTTTCGATTGCGCTTTGTGCCCTTTGTCAATTCCTTTTCCGTAAAACAACAAAAACCCTTCCGAAGAAGGGTTTCAACTCAATCGCTTTCCGTTTCATACGTCGTATACGAGCCTAAACTTTTCACCGTGCAGCCAAGAAACGTCAGTTCCTCCTCTGCCCCTCGCATCATCACATGGTCTTCTTGTTCCAGAATATCGACGATAAAGAAATAATGGCCAAGACCTGTCTTCAAAGGGCGCGACTCGATCTTGCTCAAGTTCAATCGGCGCCACGCAAATACAGACAGTACTTGGTGCAGGAGACCTGGTCGGTCATCTTGAGGCAATTTCAACATCCAAGTCGTCTTGATCTGCGGCTGGTGTCCTTTGAACGTCAATTGATTTTTCTCTGAACCGAGTACAAGAAAACGTGTGTGATTGAAATGAAAATCGTGGATATCACGTTCCACAATCACGAGTCCATATTCGTGAGCAGCTGTCTCGTTCGCTATTGCAGCAATCGACATATCAGGATTCTCAGCGCAAAGCTTTGCCGCTGCAGCGGTGGAAGAATATTGCTCCATCGGCACATGAGGCAACCGGTACGATAAGTATTTGTGACACTGTGCAAGCGCGTGTGGATGCGAGTAGATCGTCTCTACTTGATCCCAGTGGGCAACATGATCCGGATGGACCATTAAATGCTGGGCAATAGGCGCAAGCACTTCAGCTTGTATGTAGACGTCTGCTTCGTGAAACAAGTAATCAATCGTTAGAGGCACGGTTCCTTCAAGAGCATTCTCTACAGGTACTACCGCTACATCAACCTTCACTTGCGACACCGCTTCAATGCATTCAGGAATCGTCCGCATCGGCACTAAAGACTCTGATGGAAATAAAGATTTAGCTGCTAAATGCGTGAACGACGCTTCCGGTCCGAGATAAGCAATCTTTGTCATTAGAAAGCCCCCGAACTGATGACATCCGCAGTCTCCACGAAGTCAAGACGCTTCATTTCTGTTAAAAATTCATTGATATCTTTACTCATTGCCGTGACATCTAATGATAAAGTGACACTTGCACGTCCTTGTATTGGAATCGTCTGGTGGATCGTCAGTACATTGCACTGACTTTCCGCAACGAGCTGCAACAGACGAGCAAGTGTTCCTTCACGGTCCTCCAACTGCAAGAACACAGTTAAGATGCGTTCTTGCACGATGGAGTGGAACGGAAAGACGGCGTCCCGGTATTTATAGAAGGCACTGCGAGAAAGATCGACTTCCTTCACAGCGTCCCAAATTGAATTCACCTTGCCATTTTGCAAAAGCGCCTTTGCTTCAAGCGTCTTCTGCATTGCTTCTGTCAGTACGTCTTCACGCACTAAATAAAAATGCTGGTTGGTTACATCCTTCACGATCGCTCCGCCTTTCCTACCGACTACTACTCAATAAATTCAAATTCAAATTCTAGAAGACGCACTGTGTCGCCATCTTTCGCACCGCGCTCGCGAAGGGCATCATCGATTCCCATTCCGCGAAGCTGACGTGCAAATCGACGAATCGATTCTTCACGTGAGAAGTCCGTCATCTTGAAGACGCGCTCTACCGTGCCGCCAGACAACACAAATGCTCCATCATCATCACGAGTGATTACGAAGGCATCTTTAGACGCTTCGTGTTTGTAAAGAACGGATTTATCCGATGCTTCTTCAACTACTTCATGAAGTGGATATTCTGGAGCCGTCTCAAGAACTTTCGCAATTGCGTATAGTAGTGGCTGCAAGCCTTGACGAGAGACTGCTGAGATTGGGAAGATTTCTACATCATCTCCGACTTTCTCTTTAAATGCTTTTAAGTTTTCTTCAGCATCCGGCATATCCATCTTGTTCGCTACAATGATTTGCTGGCGTTCTGTCAGACGAAGATTGTAGTTCTTCAACTCATCGTTGATTGTGACGTAATCCTCGTATGGGTCGCGCCCTTCCATTCCTGACATATCAATGACGTGTACGATTGCTCGAGTACGCTCGATGTGCTTCAAGAACTGGTGACCAAGACCAACACCTTCAGAAGCGCCTTCAATAAGTCCTGGTAGATCCGCCATAACAAAGCTGCGGTTGTCTTCCATATCGACCATTCCTAGGTTTGGTACGATTGTTGTGAAGTGGTACGCTCCGATCTTCGGCTTCGCTGAAGACACTACAGATAATAATGTAGATTTCCCAACGCTTGGAAATCCGACTAAACCGACGTCTGCTAATACTTTCAGTTCTAAAATAATGTTCAACTCTTGACCTGGCTCTCCTTTTTCAGAAAGCTCAGGCGCTGGGTTTTGTGGTGTTGCGAAACGGATGTTCCCGCGTCCTCCACGCCCACCTTTAGCGATAGTTTTTTGTTGGCCGTGCTCAACTAGATCTGCAAGGATGTCTCCCGTTTCTTCATTGATAACGACGGTACCTGGTGGAACTTTGACAACCATGTCTTGTGCTCCACGACCGTGCATGCCTTTAGTCGCTCCGTGTTCTCCACGGTCCGCCTTAAAGTGACGCTTGAAACGGAAATCCATCAGCGTACGAAGACCTTCGTCTACTTCAAATACGACGTTCCCGCCGCGTCCGCCGTCTCCACCAGCTGGTCCTCCATTTGGTACATACTTTTCACGACGGAAGGCTACCATGCCATCTCCGCCGTCACCGCCTTTTAAGTAAATCTTAACGTGATCGACAAACATGTTCTCACTCCTGTTCTCTTCGCTCCACTACTTCTAGCTTCAGAGAGGTTTTTGTATATTCTTGTACTTCTGTTGTAAATTCGGTATCCTGCCCACAAGAGATTACTTTCAAATCCGACCAATTGCCGACCAATTGAATGGAAATATGAAGTGGGTTGTCCATAGAAAACACTACGTGCATCAATTGATCATGGTACCCGATAAACCGCTCTTTCATCTGAGCGGTGAACGCTTGAAACATCATGACCATTTCCTCATCTTGTTCTACCGTTGCTTTGCGGTTCCCGACCACTTCATACGTGGCTTTCAGCTCCGGATGATGCATATGAATCGTTTCCAACCAGTTGTTAGTCTTCTTGAATCCTACATTGTTGAGCCTAAAAAAATGTTGGCAACGCAACGAGTATTCTTCTATCAGACGACGCACTTCATCCGTGCGACCTAGATCTAGATTCATCTGCATCACCTGCAGCCGATTCAGCGCATCATGATTGATAGTGCGCAATAGATCATTGATTTCAATGGTGTCTCTCATCTCTCTCAACTCCACAGCGAATGTGTCTTTATTATACCCTTGTGAGGTGGAATAATTCCACTGTATGCGTACAGTGTTCAAAAGAAAAAGGACTGCAAGTGCAGTCCTTTTAACCGATAAGCTTATGCTTCTTGAGCTGTTGGGTATACGCTCACTTTTTTCTTGTCGCGTCCGAAGCGTTCGAAACGAACAACTCCATCAACTTTAGCGAAAAGTGTATCGTCACCACCACGGCCTACGTTTTCACCTGGGTGAATCTTTGTACCGCGTTGACGGTAAAGGATTGAACCACCAGATACGAATTGACCATCAGCGCGTTTAGCGCCAAGGCGTTTAGATTGAGAGTCACGACCGTTCTTAGTCGAACCAACTCCCTTTTTCGATGCGAAAAACTGAAGATCTAATCTTAACATGTGTCTCACCACCTGTTTAGTTATAGGATATTTTTATATACTGACTATAATCGTTTTCTATCGTTTCGAGCGATGTACGAAGTGTATCGAGAATCACTTGGACCCGAATCTTCGTCATCTCATCCTCAATTTGAGGAATCTCGACGGCTAAGTAGCCTCCATCCGTGCCTTGATCAATGATGGGTTCAATCTTGCCATTCACAAAAAGTGAGTTGACAGCGCCAAATGCAACAGCAGAAGCTCCTGCACAGACTAGATCTTTACCTTTAACATCAAACTCAGCATGTCCGGACATCGAAAATGACTGAATCATCCCTGCCTCATCTCGGTTGAAAACAACACGAATCATGATTATAGGTTGATTGCGTCAACAACTAATTTCGTGTACGGTTGACGGTGACCTTGCTTTTTACGGTAGTTTTTCTTCGCTTTGTATTTGAAGACAGTAATTTTCTTAGCTTTACCATTCTTCACGGCTTTCGCTGTTACAGTTGCGCCATCCACGAATGGAGCTCCAACTTTAACATCGTCACCACCAACGAATAAAACTTTATCAAATGTTACAGTCTCATCAGCTTCTACATTCAATTTCTCGATGTAGATTTCTTGACCAGCCTCTACTTTGATTTGTTTACCACCAGTTTCAATAATTGCGTACATATTCCTGCACCTCCTCATATACTTAGACTCGCCTGCCATCAGGTGATTCCAAATGGAATACTTGAACCTTCTCAGTGCGGTTGCAGCCACAGGTGCTACAAAGACTAACATCAAATAGAATACCATAAACGAGACTCGAACGTCAAGACTTTATACGGAGATAATTTTCATAGAGAAGCACCGCTACAACAACCATCGGGAACACATTTGCTTCTACGAAAAACTGGTTAGCAGCGAATAACGATGCCCCTAGTAATGCTGTGTACGAAAGACCATTCGCGATTGGTTGGAAAGGTGTTTTTGCAAATAAGATGTGCACCATGTATCCTCCGTCATGTGGCGGGATAGGAAGCAAGTTCACAAGGAGAATCCATCACTGGATCTGTAGAATCTGAAGCCTAAGCCAAATCGTGCCACCATAGGACCGAATCGTGCCACCTCCAAAAAAGCTTATTCGCATAATCCAAGTTAACTCTTTAACGAAATAACCCCTGGGGTCATCTCAAAACCCACTAAACTCCACAAAAAAATGCCAAGAGCTTACTAGCTCCTGGCATTCCTAATTATTTCGTAAAAATCGATTTCAATTTTGAGAAGACGCCGCCTTTAGAATCGGTCATCGACATCAGCGGCACGGATTCACCTAAGATACGACGTGCGATATTGCGGTAACCTTGAGCTGCCTTCGTCGTCGGATCCATCACAATCGGCTCTCCTTTGTTAGAAGAACTGATAACACGCTCGTCATCTGCCACGATACCCAGAAGGTCGATTGAGAGGTGGGTCGTGATTTCGTTCACATCGAGTGCTTCGCCTTTATCCATCAAATGCTGACGGATTCGGTTGATGATCAACTTTGGTGGCTCCAGATTCGGTTCTTGCTCAAGTAGTCCGATAATCCGGTCCGCGTCACGTACTGCAGAAATCTCTGGAGTCGTCACGACGATAGCTTGATCAGCACCTGCAACAGCGTTTTTGTACCCTTGCTCGATACCAGCAGGACAGTCGATCAAAATATAATCATAGTCTTGCTTGAGTTCTGAGATCAATTCTTTCATTTGTTCCGGTGACACCGCGTGCTTATCAGCAGTCTGAGCAGCCGGCAACAGGAACAATTTGTCATCAAAGCGCTTGTCTTTCACAAGGGCTTGATGCACTTTGCAACGCCCTTCCACTACGTCTACTAAATCATAGATGATGCGGTTTTCAAGTCCGAGGACTACATCTAAATTGCGGAGACCGATGTCAGTATCCACGAGACAAACTTTTTTGCCTTGTAAAGCCAATGCAGTTCCCAGGTTGGCTGTGGACGTCGTCTTGCCCACACCCCCTTTACCTGAAGTAATTACGATTGCTTGTCCCACATTAGCTTCCTCCTTTAAACGTCGAGATGTCCGGACGAATCCGTCTTAATTCTTGGAGTCGGTCAATGACCAACTTCCCTGTTGTATGTAAATACGCGCATTCCATTTCAGGGTGTTCGGATAGTACGGTAAGTTCGTCAGTCATCGTCTCAAGGACATCGTCAATTTGAAGATGTGTCGCTTCTAACCAACTCGCTGCTATCACAGCGCTACGGTTCCCGTTAGCACCTGCATGAGCAATGCCTTTGAGACGGCCTAAAACGTAGATGTTACCACCTGCTATGACGCGTCCATTCGGGTTGATGTCTCCAATCACGACCAGATCGCCTTGTGCTCGAACGATTTGACCGGAACGAACAATGCCGACATAGGTCTCAGACTGCTTTTCAACTAAGCGCTGGTTGCATTCCTCGACGGTCATGACTTCACTTTGTACTTTAGTGATGCGGATCTTCTGATTTTTCTCAATCAGTTGGATTACATCTTTTTTCTGTTCATTTGTTAAATACCGGTGGCCTAGTTGGACGGTCATCTCGGCTTGGCCATCGAATGCTTCTTCACTGAGTTTTGCTTTCAGTTCGTCAAGTAGCTCCTGATAGCCCATTTGGTCATCGAAGCGCATGACGAGCCCATCTTTTGTGCCTCGGATGGTGATTCCTTGTTGTTTCGACAAACACTTCACCCCATCTATCATGTGTTTACGTGATATTTTTGTTCGTACCGCTGGACGAGTAGCCACTTAAAGAACCAGCCCATGACAGCCACAAACACGAAGTTTGCAATCATAGTTGGAATCAGACGTAGCTGTAAAAACTCATCAAAGACTAATGTTGTCGTGCCAATAATTGTGTGGAACACGAACAACAACGATTCCAATCCTGCTAGTAACAATAAAATCAGCAGGGAGAGTGTCAAGACATTCAAATGAATGTAGCGCATCACCCACACACTGATAAAAATCAGGATCGGATAAATAAAGGTATACAGTCCAATAATATCAATGAAAAACACATCATACAAGAGACCAAAAATCACACCGAACAGGATGGCCCGCTTGCGATTGTAGTAAATCGCCACGAATACCAAGTAGATTAGTAAAAAACGCGGAACTAAAATATAGAACTGTTGCCCTATACTGACGGGCGAAAGGAGTCCAAAGACAGGCTCCATATAAAAGAGAAAAACCGCGACGAAGATGACAAGAACTCGAATCATTCACTGTCCTCTCCTTCCGCAGCTTCTTCTCCTTCAGCTGTCCCGTCCTCACCAGATACCATTGGCACAGTGCGTGCTGCAATCATCACTTGGTTAAGAGTCAGAAAATCATCAGCCGGTTTTACATAAGCAAGTTTTGTTAGACCATGGTCATCAGAAGTCACTTCAGTCACTTCACCGATATAAATGCCTTTCGGGAAGATGCCTCCAAGGCCAGATGTCGTGATCTTTTGCCCTTTTTCAATCTTTGCATTAGTATCCAGTCGGCGTAAAATCAACTCACGACGCTCTTCATCATAGCCTTCGATCAAACCGAAAATCGTTTCGTCTTCTGCGACGAATGCAGAAATACGGTTGTTCGGATTTTGTGTCGTAACTAGCTCAACAGTCGCTGTTCGGTTTGTAACTAGAGTTACTTTTCCGATCAATCCCTGAGCAGTCATGACAGCCATGTTGGCGGATACACCGTGTAATTTTCCACGGTCTAAAATAATCTTTTCATCCCATTGTTCTGGGTTTCGCGCAATGACAGTAGCACGAATCGGCTCATAATCGCTCAAGTCCTCCTGAACTTCCGCCAATTCTTTCAGCTCTGCGTTTTCTTGCTGGAGCTGTTGAACTTCGGCTTGTACAGCAGCGTAGTCTTGGATGCGTGCCTTCAAACGCTCATTTTCTTCATATGTATGGAGAAAATCTTCGACATTTTTATAACGTTCAACGACAAAATGCGTTGGTTTGGCAACCAGAGATTGACCAAAACCAACGACATCCTTTATCAATGACTCCGCAGGATTCGCATTGTCGCGACCGCGGAGCGTAAAACTGATTAACACAACAAGAACGATCATGCCCACCAATAGTACAATTAAGCGTTTCGCAGAAAATAATGATGGCATGTCAACGTCTCCTTATCGGCGTGGTTGTTGTTTGCGAATTTCATTCATGTGATCGAGTGCCATACCTGTTCCGACAGCAACACAATCTAGTGGTTCTTCTGCAATAAAGACCGGCATGTTCGTTTCGTCACTGATTACTTTATCTAAGTTTTTCAGTAACGCGCCACCGCCTGTCAACATAATGCCACGTTCCATGATGTCCGCAGACAATTCTGGAGGCGTTTTTTCAAGTGTACGCTTCACGCCATCAATTATCGTTGAAATCGACTCGCGAAGTGCATCAGCGATTTCTTTAGAAGAGATTTCAATCGTTTTGGGTAGACCTGTTACGAGGTCACGTCCACGAATCTCCATCTTGTCTTCTTCACCAATGACTAATGCAGAACCGATTTCCATTTTGATAGCTTCTGCTGTACGTTCACCGATTGTCAGGTTGTAAGTTTTGCGGATGTAGCTAGTGATAGCTGAATCCATCGCATCCCCTGCAACTCGAACCGATTCACTTGTCACGATACCACCAAGTGAGATTACGGCAACTTCTGTAGTTCCTCCACCAATATCAACGACCATAGAGCCCGTTGGTTCCCAAACTGGTAAACTTGCTCCAATTGCTGCTGCAAATGGTTCTTCAATCGTTACAGCATCACGAGCACCTGCTTGCTTCGCTGCATCGATAACAGCACGTTGTTCAACAGATGTAATACCATAAGGTACACAGATCATGACATTAGGTTTACTCCATGAGCTACCTGCCGCTTTCAAACCGTTTTTCATATAGTATTCAATCATTTTCCAAGTAGTGTCATAGTCTGCAATAACTCCATCTTTCATCGGACGAATTGCGACGATAGACCCCGGTGTACGGCCAATCATATTACGAGCGTCGTTCCCGACAGCTACGATTTCATTTGTTTGCGTATTTTTAGCTACAACGGAAGGCTCACGCAAGACGATACCTTTCCCCTTCATAAATACAAGTGTATTAGCGGTTCCTAAATCAATTCCTATATCTTTTGCTCCAAATCCAAACACGTTCCAACTTCCTTTCTATCGCTGTCACCCCAAGTGACGTCATAAAGTTCATTATAGACGATAGAAGAAAAATAATACAGTCTCACATGTACCCCTTTTCTTTCAAACTGATGAACTGATGGTCCCCGATAATGAGATGATCTAGCAACTCGATACCCATAATCTGACCGGCATCTCGTAGGCGTTTGGTCACAGCGATGTCTTCTGGACTAGGTGTCGGATTTCCACTTGGGTGATTGTGCACAGCAATGATCGACGCACACGACTTTTTAATAGCTTCACGAAACACTTCCCGAGGATGGACAATCGATGCACTGAGCCCTCCAATAAATATGGTCTGTTTATGAATGATTTGATTTTTTACATTTAAAAATAAAATGATGAAATGTTCTTGCATCAAGTGATGCAGATCGTGTTTGATGTAATCGGCTGCGTCTTTTGGAGACCGGACAGTTACTTTGTCCTGGACGTCTTGAGTCGCAAGGCGTCTTCCAAATTCCACGGCAGCAAGTAATTGTACAGCTTTAACGGTTCCCACTCCTTTGATCTGTTTCAGTTCTTCAATTGTGGCGTTCTTCAAATAATGGATGCGTTCGAAGTATTTGAGTATCTCGTTCGACACGGATAATACAGAATGGTCTCTTGTTCCGGTGCGAAGTAAAATGGCGAGGAGTTCTTGGTTGGAGAGGCTCTGAGCCCCTTGCTGGATGAGTCGCTCGCGCGGGCGATCTTCGTGATGCACATCTCGAATCATTTCAAATGAGTCTGCTAATAGTTTGGTCATTGGTTTCCCCCTTTGACATCAAGTGTAGCGCGCTACTGAATTGCTGAAAACTTGGTGACAATTGCGATAATAGCATTGTCACGGCGTCAGTTAATTTAGTTCGATAGCGATACAGGACTCACTTGTAAGTGTGGAATTCAGTGTGAATAAGGCTTTGGAAGGATGTTCTTTGATAGCATTTAGCACTTTTTGCAACTTTTCAATTTCCTTACATTTAAATTTTCTGGCCTTTGCTTCGCTCAAAATAAAATTTTGATCATCGAGCTTGGCTAGATTTTCTGCCAGCAATTCAATCGGAGCAGGACACCCTTTCGCTTTCACAAGCAATTCTTTAGTGAATGACTGGACATCTATTTTTTTTGGAAGTCAATCGGGTGCAGCAGCCAGAACTGGAGCAGTTTTATCTAGATAGGTGATCAAATACCCCATCAACAAGAATCCGACAATCCCAATGAGCGCCCCCTGCGCGATGGCAATCATATACACGCCAACATCTTTTTGTTTTGATCGAATCATACCGTTCGCCTCCTTTATAGTAGACACTACCGCATGGTAGCTAAAAATGAAGTCGAATGATGAACGGGAATTGAAACAAATCCAGTCAAAAAACACCTACTGCATCTCTTTTTAGAGAAACAGTAGGTGTAGATCAATTAAAATAAGTTCCAGTACCAATCAATCAGCTCGGTGCCATATAAATGGACTATGACGGCTGCGATGGCTATAGAGGGGCCAAACGGAATCGGTGTCTTGCGGCCATTTTTCGTTAGTCGCAAAGAAATCAGTCCGAAGATTAAGCCAATAACAGAAGCCAGTCCTAAAACCACTAACGAATGGACGGTTCCAAGAACGATTCCAATCACTAAGAAGAGCTTTATGTCGCCTCCACCCATACCTCCTCTGGAGATAATCGCGATAAGGAGCAATAATATAAATCCGATAGAAGCTCCTAAATAACTATCCCACCACGGGTCAAGAGGTTCTACAATTCGCAGAAGGACTAAGGGAATACCAAAGAACAGTAGAAACTTGTCCGGAATCAACATATAAGCGAGGTCTGAAACTGTCAGTACAACTAGTAAGGAATAAAATACTAAAGCTACTGCCAATTCCCACGACCAGCCAAAATGCAAATAAGCGACCGCAAACAAGACGCCTGTAATCAATTCCATCATAGGATAAATCGGACTGATCTTTGTTCCACATCCCCTGCATTTCCCTCTTAAAAACACATAAGAAAATACAGGTACTAAGTCGAGAATCGTCAGCCTGCGGTCACAGGTTGGACAATGAGATGGTGGATGAGCTATGGATTCGTCTTTTGGAACCCTCAAACCCACCACATTATAAAAACTTCCAAATATTAAACCATACACAAAGAAAAAAGCAGCTACAACAACAGTCAATTGGATGAATTCCTTTCATGGGGACGATCTTTATATTTTTCTTTATACATCTGCTCATCCGCTCGCATCAACAGTTCATCGAGCGTATCGCCAGTCTGATAAAACGCGCCACCTACACTATATTCGACAGGCACCGCGAGTTCTCCTAGAGAAACTGTGAAATTTTTTCCTTTTCTACGGATGAACGAGATATTTTCTTCAAGCTGAGATTGCCGCGTGATGTCTCGAAGTAACACGACGAATTCGTCACCACCGAGACGCGCTGGAATATGCGGCTCTGGGAACGATTCGACGAGAAGGTCTGCGATGGCTCGTAACACTTCGTCACCGCTCAAGTGGCCAAACTTGTCATTGATCTGCTTGAACCGGTTTAAGTCAAGCAGCATCACACCGACCGGTTGTCCAAGAACAATCGATTTTTCAAGTTCTGCAACGAAATACGTGCGGTTTGCAAGACCCGTTAGAGAATCCTGATATGCCAGTTTGTTGACTAATTTCGTATTCTCGATCTCTGTCGTCATGTCGCGGTAAATAATAGCATAATGCGTATTCGCATCTATTTTCATAACTGCACCGTCAATTCGAAGGTGAATTACCTGGCCTTTCACTTCAAACGAAATTGTTGTCTGATGATGCAAGGGTGTCTTCTGCAACTCTTCGACAAATGCTACAAATTGATCAGCAATATTGATTTGACCGAGCATGTCTTTTAAGTTCGATCCCTTCAATCCAAATCGGTTGATTTGTTTCTTCGCTGCATCATTAAATTCAATGAGTTCCCATCTTTCATTGACAATCACAAGTGCATTTGGATTTAACGAGAAGATGGTCTTATAACGCTCCGTAAGCGATGGAATCAAATTGAATTTGTAGATGGCAATCGTTAAATACATACTGAAGATCAGCCCAATATAAATATACGAATGCGGAGGCAGCACACTACCAAAGCTAAAGAAGCCAAGAACTAACATCGCAACAAGCGTCACAATAGAGCCGCTGCGAATAAACTGAAGCATACGAATACGCTGTTCTGATTTCTCTAGTCTGATCCCTAGCGATAAAATAAACAAAGACACTAAAATCAACACCACCGAGCCGACCATCGTTCCGAAATATTTAGTATTGTACTCCGGCACAATCCATAGACCTTGTCTTGTAAACTCTTCACTGTTCGTAAGAGTATCCCCACCAAAAATATTTAAAAGAATCAAAAGGACAGGTATCACATATAGAATCATCGGGTAATACGGAATCTTCTTCTGAAGATGAATTCGACTGATTTGAATATACATATGGAGCGATACGCCCAACATAATTAATCCCACATTACCGAAAAATAAATTCACAAACATGGGACTATATTCTATAGGTAATAAATGACGGATGAATTCGGTAAATAGCAATAACGTATAGAGAAATGGAATGGCCGCAACTACTTGATTGTCCCGGTTCGAGGGATTTGAAAGGAGCGCCAAAACAGACAACATAAAAAGAGTGGCTGCAGGAAGAAGATAGACCAGAATGTACACTGTTATCTGTCCGACTTCCATCGCAACCACCCTTTCAATTTTATTGTAAGTAATAGAAAGTGGTAATCGTTAATGAGGCACTGATTTGTTCATCTGCATCTGTTGCGATCTGCTCTTCCCCAGGTAATCCGGTATCCAAAGAGTCAATCCGATACACACGTTCTAAATTTTCAATTTCTTTCATTATAGCAACCAACTGTTCTTCTGTCTCGGCTGTGACATCGACCGTCATCGTGATCATGCGAAGCTCGAGTGGCAAGTCTGCAACAGAGATTGTCGATATTGGAGTCTCTTCAGTAGCGGCTTCTTCACGAGCTTCTGTAGAAGAGTCACCAGGTTCCGGAGTTTCTTCATCAGTCACTGGATCTTCGGCTTGTTCTTCTGGCTCTTCGTTGACGACTTCTTCCTCTTCTTCTTCGACGAAACCAGTGACACCTTCAGACTCATATCCATTGAATGTCACACTACCTACTTTCGTCTGAGTGATCAATTCAATTTCTTCGATCGTGCGAATAATCTTGTCGAGCTCAAGCTGGTTCGGGACTTTTTTCATCAGTTCGTATGGGTCATCTTGAAGCGGAACTTCTTCTTCCCCGTCGCCCGCTTGTTCTTGAAGTGCGACAATTTCAGCTTGAATCAATGCATTGGCATTACGCTTTGCTTCGTTTTCATCTTGTAAAGGCACGATATACAAGTAGTAGACGCCAGCTAAAATTAATGCGATTAGTGCACCTAAAAGTAAGAACGCTGCTCGTTTGTTTTCACGAATTGAATCCATCATGGCTGCGTCACCCCCTGTGCAACATACTCAGGAAGTGGTTTGATACGAATGGAGGCTGTATACCGTGGCGCGACTTCCTCTTCTTCTACTACGCCTTCAGTTTCTTCAGTAGTGCTAAGCGGCTCAAATTCCACGATACTGTCGACTTGAACGTTTTCGAAGTAGTTGCTCTTCATCAAGTTTTCTACAAAAAGCGCCACTTGTGATTTGGTTTCAAAATCTACAGCGAGTGTAATAGCTTCTGGACTGAATGCATAGTTTCGGACATATGTATTCGCATCGGCTAAGTTTTGAATTTCTTCGTATAGTGGAGACACAGGGTATGAGTTCGTTTCGACGAATAAAACCGCATCCGCATACGTGATCTCTGGTGCAGGTTCTCCGGTTGCCACTTCATTTTGAAGTGCTGCACGTTGTGCAATCAAGTTCTGTTCTTCAGCAGCCAAGTCCGCCGCATCTTGCTTGATACCCATTAAATAAATAGCGAGAAACACTATCAAGGCTCCAAGAATAATAATAAATAAAATAAGTCCAAGATAACTTTCTGGCTTTCGCTTCTCAAAGACGGGCAGTAAATTAATTTCCGGATTCATTTACATCCCCCTTTAAAGCCAGACCTACAAGCGAAACGTCACTAGTACCAAAACCAGTATAAAACTTCGCAACATCCTCATCACGAATGGTCGTAATCTGCGGGAACGACGGGTTATCTCTTAGTAGCTCGTCGATATAGTCTAGTTGTGGAGACTCTCCAAACGAGATGATTTCATCTACTGCGATATCTCCTTTGTGAATAGAGAATCGGTAGAACGTCATCATTCTTTCAAGCTCTGTTACTTGATCGACCAATTGACTCCGGTAGTCGTTTTCATCCCCACTGAAAGTGAAGCGAATGTCATCTCCATCTTCAGAAGCTTTGTAAGTTCCCATTTCGCGTTCAAATGGTTGGTAGCGAAGAAATTCAACTAAACCATCTCGGAAAATCGTAACGACCGCCCCTGTCATAAGCCACTCTACGAGTAAATATGATTTTTCGTGCTTTAAATAGTTACGTTTTGTGAAATAACGAATGGACGATAATGCTCGAATATCTGCAACTGTTGGATCTAAACCAGCATCGTCTAAGATATTCGCAAAGCGCATCACTTCTTCTGCAGGAGCAGCGAAAAGTGTCGCTTTCTTATCGCCTTCTACCGGGTCATAAACATCAAGCAGAGGATTTTCAAAAGGCAATTGAATCGAACGCCCTAGTTCCATTTGGACATACCCTTTCAAACCTTCAGAAGTGACATCATCCGGATGGTCGAACGCTTTCATCATGACTGCACTGTCGGGAACGAAATAACGAACTTCTTCACGCTTTATTCCCCAAGCGCTTACTTGTTCTTTCATCCACGAAATGAAGCCCATCTCATCTTTGATCATATCTTCTTCTACATAGCCAGCAGGAACTGCCGCTTCATACAGCGTCCAGTCCGCCCCATCTTCACGCGGGCGCACTAACGCTCGCAACACCGTTTCGTGAAGATCCATCGACACCACTTGCCGACTTCCGCGTTTTCGAAACATCCCATGACCCCTCTCTGCCGTTCTCTATCTACTTGCTTGGAAATGCCAAGCTTATGTCAGGCCGGATTACTCCGGCCTCAAATAAGGTTGGTATTATTTTATCTCAGTAGTTTGCTCCGTATTAGTATTGATTTTGTCTACAGTAGCATTTGTAAATTTAACTTTTTTGTCACCACTGTACGTTATGTCGGTAGTCGTCAGTCCTCTTGGACTATTTACAGAGACTGTAGCTTCGCCAGGAATTTTTCCAGCTGAATCTAAAAATTTGTTTGTTATAAGGTCAGAAACTTTTACCGCGGTAGTAGTTGAAGGGTTTTCTGTGTAATATAGATTCGCAGCATTAATTACATTTACTGCGTCGGCTTTAACAGCCTTGTAACGCGAATTTTCGATTACATTACCAATTGCCGGAACAGCAATAGCAGCCACAATAGCAAGAATTACAATTACTGCTAAAAGTTCGATAAGTGTTAAACCTTTTTGGTTTAAACGTTTTTTAAGTAGTGTTTTCATGAATGAGTTCTCTCCCATCGTTTCATTTTGGTGTTTTAAGTACTTACTTTCGTCCATAGTTGTTTTCACCTCCTTAAAAGAATTTAAGTTATGATTTTCCTTACATTTGTTCATATAAACTAAACATTGGTATCATAATTGCCATAACAATGCCCCCTACAATAAATGCTAAGAAAAGAATCATTAATGGTTCAATTAATGATTTAAGTGTATCGACTGTGCGATCCACTTCATCTTCGTAGAAAACAGCAACTTTTTCTAACATGTAATCTAAAGAACCAGTTTGTTCACCAATGAGAGTCATCTGAGTAACAAGCGGAGGGAAAATCCAACTTGCTTGCAAAGGAGCTGTTAAAGTACTCCCTTTTTCTAAACTCCGTTTTGCTTCTAGTAATACCTTACCTATTACAGGGTTTCCAGAAACTTTCTCTACAATAGTCAATGCTTGTAGAATTGGAACTGATGAGCTAAATAATGAGGATAAAGTTCTTGTGACTCGAGCAATCGAAGATTTCTGAACTAACTGTCCAAAAACCGGCATCCTCATAATTGCATACGTCACTCCAAAATGAAATTTCGAATTGTTTTTGTAGAGCCACATGAATGCACCAATTGTAATAAAAATGACGGGTAAAATAATAAACCAACTAGATTGAAGAAATTCACTTAGTGCCATAACGAATTTCGTGATAGCGGGGAGTTCTGCACCCATATCATTAAACATAGTCACAAATTGCGGAACAATCGTAAGCATTAAAAATCCAGCAACACCAAAAGTTAAAATCAATAAAATCACAGGATACGTCAATGTCGATTGTACTTTCTTTTTAATTGCGAACTGCTTTTCTAACGACATCGCTAGACGATCTAACGAAGTATCCAAATTACCCGTCGCTTCCCCTGCACGAATCATATTGACAAAAACCGCAGGAAACACATTCGGATACTTCGCAGCCGCATCAGAGAAAGTCAATCCTGTTCGCACATCTTCTTCTACATTATTTAAAGCTTTCTTCAGTGGCTTCGACTTCGTTTGATCCGCTAAAATTCGCGTAGATTCCACGATTGAAACGCCAGCACGAATTAAAGTAGCGAACTGTCGAGTATAGATAACAAAGTCTTGGTTCTTTACCTTTTGTCCTATTGATAACTCTTTGTGCAATAGCGACTTTGACTCTTCGACTTTTCTAGGATTAATTTTCATATCTCTTAATTTTTGTATTGCATGTTTTTTTGTATTTGCCTCGATAACACCTTTTTTTAAGTATCCATCTACTGTCCGCCCAAAATATCGGTATACAACCATTAGTACTCACCTGCCAATAAGTATAGCTTTGCGTCTTCGTACTTGATAGAACCTTTTGTGATGAGTTCTTGAATGTTGGCTTCAAGTGTATGCATTCCGAGCGCTCGGCTTGTCTGCATAACGTTTTGGATTTGGTGAACTTTCTCGTTACGAATCAAGTTAGAGATTGCAGGAGTCGAAACTAAAATTTCTGTCGCTGCGACCCTCCCATTTCCAGTAGCGTTGACGAATAATCTTTGTGAGACGATTCCCTGCAACACGTTACCAAGTTGAATTCGAATCTGGCCTTGTTGGAACGGCGGGAACACGTCGATAATTCGGTCAATCGTCGTTGGTGCCGAACTTGTATGCAAGGTACCCATTACTAAGTGGCCAGTCTCAGCTGCTGTAATAGCGGTTGAAATGGTTTCCAAGTCGCGCAACTCACCGACCAGAATAACATCTGGATCTTGACGAAGCGCTGCACGTAATGCATTCGCAAATGAATGCGAATCGGCTCCAATCTCACGTTGATTGACGATTGATTGGTTATGCGGATGTACATACTCGATTGGATCTTCAAGAGTCAGAATATGTCGTGACATCGTACGGTTGATATGATCAATCATTGCAGCTAGTGTCGTCGACTTACCTGATCCAGTAGGACCCGTTACCAAAATCAACCCTTGCGGACGTTCCGCTAATTCATATAATACCTTTGGCATGTTGAGCTGTTGTAAAGTCGGAATGGAATTTGAGATTTGACGAGCAGCTAATGCCATTCGCTTTTGCTGGTGGTAGGCATTGATACGGAATCGGCACTTGTCTCCAAGCGCAAAACCAAAGTCCGTCTCGCCCTTTTCCATAAACTCTTGCTGCTTATCAGCTGGCAAAATTTCATTGACCATCTGCTTTGTCATGTCTTCTGTCAATTTCACGTCTCCGCCTGGAATCAACTTCCCGTGTTTTCGGAACATAGGTGGGACACCCACTGTAATATGCAAATCGGAAATCTTCTCGTCGTAGCTGCGGTTTAATAAGTCTAGAATTGAATATGCCAGTGGTTCCACCTCCCTCTATAAATGTTGATATATCAATGGTTTTCACCATCGCAAGTGCCCGAAAAAATATTTTCCGTCACCAATA
>NZ_NOKQ01000309.1 GCF_002265435.1 Tetzosporium hominis | reverse complement strand
GTCAGTTCCTCAGCTCCGGCCCGATTGCAGCTGCTGCCGTTGCAGATAAAAATATGATGTTTCATATTACTTAAATCCCATGTCGCCATATGTATCTTCCCTCCAAATAAAACAGAATTATTCCGATTTGTAAGCGATAAAATGATAAAGAACTGAGAATGAATATAGAGGCGCCCCGGTCGATCACTGTCCGAAAGGTGATACTCATAACGGGGAGACGGCCCCGGCAACATCCGCAGTATTTCACTCCTTTCGAAAAGCTCCATATAT
>NZ_NOKQ01000326.1 GCF_002265435.1 Tetzosporium hominis | reverse complement strand
TTGGTGAATTTATTGATTATATGAAATATTTCAGAACCAAAATTAATTTAACGGTTCTTCATGGTCAGATTTTACAAAAAACTTTATATTTATAGGTTAAAAAAGAGCAAATGGCAGACAAAACACAATTCATTGAAGAATTAAATGCGAGATACACTCCCAAAGGAGATCATATTATATTAGGAAAAGGAATGCTGGATGGCGAAGTCGTTCCGGAAGTTAATGTTACCATTCCGTTAAAAACCATCAACCGCCACGGATTAATTGCCG
>NZ_NOKQ01000305.1 GCF_002265435.1 Tetzosporium hominis | reverse complement strand
AAAGCACTTCAAAGTCTGCGCTCGGTTCTGGTGCTGGTAACACTGGAGATTTCCTTATCGTCAATAATGGTATAAACGCGACAAATTATATAGACCCGGATGTAAGCGACCAGAATGTTGTCGGAAATGCATAAAGCAGCCTCTTCCTTAGAAGCAGGCTGCTTTTTGGTTATAAGATTAAATCATTTCAAGCGATACGGCTGTACCTTTGCCGCTTGGTTCAGCCGGATGCACAATCAGCTTTTTCGGCAGCCTTGCCCGAAGTTCCTG
>NZ_NOKQ01000175.1 GCF_002265435.1 Tetzosporium hominis | reverse complement strand
TGGCCGGCTTCGGATGGGCGCGCCCTATTCCCGTCAATCGCCGCTTCTTTAAGAACCCTCGGCTTGCCGGCGTGCTTGTATCTATTGCCGGACCCGTCAGTAACCTGATTCTTGCGTTTATCGGTTTCTTTTTGTTAGTGTTGATGCATGCATACGGAATGGAGCTGCTTGCGGCATTCAGCACGGGACTTGATCAGTTCTTTTCCATTTGGATACAGCTGAATCTTGTTTTGTTTTTATTTAATCTGCTGCCGCTTCCTCCGCTCGATG
>NZ_NOKQ01000302.1 GCF_002265435.1 Tetzosporium hominis | reverse complement strand
AAGCCTCCCTACGGGCGCAGTGGCATTTAGAGAAAACGAAAAAAGAACAGATCGGCGCATTGGCTCATGATATTAAAATTCCAGTGACCATCATCAAAGGAAATGCGGAGTTGCTGAGCTTATCTCCGCAAAATCAAGAGCAGTCGGAATATATCAGATACATCCTTGACGCGGGGCAAAAAATCGAACAGTACATTGACCAATTAATCCATCTCTCAAAAACTGAGGAAGCATTACATACCGAGTACAGAGAAGGCGCTGTGAAAACGC
>NZ_NOKQ01000300.1 GCF_002265435.1 Tetzosporium hominis | reverse complement strand
CAATCAGATGTCGAACGAGTCTGCTGGAGAAGCGCTGACAAACATTTCTCATCAAAACATTCATTAATAAGAAAGAGCTTGCGGTGTGCAGGCTCTTTCTTCACATAAACCTTACTTTTTGAAAGCAGACATGTTTCGGGGTATAGTGAGTGTATACATATGTCTCAATTTGGACTAAAGGAGTTGTACGCAGTGATTAAAGCGTTAATTTTTGATTTTGACGGACTTATTCTTGATACAGAAACACACGAATATGAAGTCCTTCAGGAAA
>NZ_NOKQ01000367.1 GCF_002265435.1 Tetzosporium hominis | reverse complement strand
AAACCATAGCGGGACACTCTCCATCAAAGAGGCGTCAGGGCTGAACAAAAAGATCTCCCTGAACCACGGCCCGACTGTTGTCCTGTAATCAAATCCTTTCGAATCAATGTTAAGAAACGTGGCGGCAACGCCTGACAGCATCATGAACAGCAGCAGGATGAGGATAAGGATATCCGATGGCGAGCTGGTGTTGCGGATTCGTTTGTCAAACAGCCGTCTGTACGTCAGGATGAAAAGTCCGGTACATGCCACAATCCCCGCCGGCAGGCCT
>NZ_NOKQ01000297.1 GCF_002265435.1 Tetzosporium hominis | reverse complement strand
AGTTGGTCAGATTGCGACCAATACACACACTCTCTTTGCAGGGACTTGTGAAGTGAAGATCCGTTTCAAAGGAAAAGGTGGACACGCAGCTTTCCCGCATGAGGCCAATGATGCCTTGGTGGCTGCTAGCTATTTTATCACTCAGGTGCAGTCAGTGGTTAGCCGCAATGTTAACCCCATCGAGGGAGCAGTGGTGACCTTTGGTGTTTTCCAAGCTGGTGTTGCGAATAA
>NZ_NOKQ01000295.1 GCF_002265435.1 Tetzosporium hominis | reverse complement strand
TAGAGAACGAAGGCTACCATGGTCGGGTTAACCATCCAGCTCGCAGCAATCACCGCATTATCCGTTTTGAAATGGCGGGTCAGGAGTGGGGCTTCCAGTATTCGCCCTATGCTTATTTTAATGAGCACTGTATTTTCTTAGACGGCCAGCATCGTCCCATGGCCATTAGTCGTCAGAGTTTTGAGCGCCTGCTAGCTATCGTAGAGCAGTTTCCAGGCTATTTTGCGGGCTCTAATGCCGACTTGCCAATCGT
>NZ_NOKQ01000293.1 GCF_002265435.1 Tetzosporium hominis | reverse complement strand
TCTTCTTCTGACAGCTGCTCGGGTAAATAAACTTCTAAAATGTCCAGCTCTTTTTGAACTTTATCTACTAAATCTAAACGATTAGCGTTTGAAAATTCCTGGAGGGAGTCTTTACGTTGCTTAAGTTCACGAGAAAGGACAGTGAGTTCCTCATCCTCGGTCAAACTGTCTTTCTTAAGCTTAATTGCTTCATTTTGAAGTGAAGCCTTAACCATTCGAACGACAGTCAGTTTGTCTTTCTCACGGTTTTTCATATATAGCTTCATATCCTG
>NZ_NOKQ01000310.1 GCF_002265435.1 Tetzosporium hominis | reverse complement strand
CAGCGTTCGTCCTGAGCCAGGATCAAACTCTCCATAAAAGAGAACTTAATATAAGCTCATTTTGTTGCTGACTTAATTTTTGAACGTCCATCACGACCGTTTATAGGAAGTAGTTTGGTTCTGTTTGCGTCACGCACACCCAACGGGGGTCGGGGTGGTGACGCTCTATCTTGACGTCTTGCATGTTCAGTTTTCAATGTTCATGTTTGTGTGTCACTCGTTTTGGCGACTCACTTAGTATACCTCGATGTCCTCTTCAGTGTCAAACACTTTTTTAAAATAATTTATCAACCGTACTGATATTATTTTAAGGACAAGTAATAATATACCTTGTAGAACATGAAATAGCAACCCCCTATTTTTAAAAAATGAAAAGTATTTTTAATCCTGTCTTTTTCGCTTCATATTTATATGAGAGAATAATTAAAAGGAGTCGATACTATGGAATGGATGACGGATTACAATGAAATTCTAATTAAGTTAACTTTTGCGGCTCTTTTAAGTTTAATTATTGGCTTAGAAAGGGAACTGAAAAAGAAACCGGTAGGTTTAAAAACTTCTGTAGTCATTGCTACCTTCAGCTGTCTTCTTACATATATCTCTATTGAAGCTGCCTATATTGCTGAAGGAAATGATGAAGTGAACATCACTATGGATCCATTGCGACTTGCAGCACAAATTGTAAGTGGCATAGGATTTCTAGGGGCAGGAGTTATTCTCCGTAAAGGAAACGATAGTATAAGTGGGTTAACGACAGCGGCTATGATCTGGGGAGCTGGAGGTATTGGTATAGCAGTAGGTGCAGGATTTTATGTAGAAGCTGCTTTTAGTGTCATCATTGTTTTACTTGGCATCGAAGTAGTACCACCTCTGTTAACAAAGTTAGGTCCAAGAAGGTTGCGGATGAGAGACATTTCTCTACATCTTTGGCTTTCGGAAGCTGCCTATATTGACCAGGCTATCGAATATATCCAGTCTCAAGGAGGAAAGATTCAAGATATGCAAATTAAAGATCATTCTCTAGAACTGATGCCACAGCATGAGTTAAGATTGCGTATCTCTATGGTCAATAAAGTAAAGCCGAATGAATTCTATCACCTGCTCAGAGAACAAAGTTATATTACTGCTATCGAAATTGAAGCCATTGATTAGGAGGAAAAGGAATGAGAGAAGTTTTTGGGTTATTAAAAGGTGGGAATAAACCATCCTTATTGGCGGCTCTAGTAAACACATTCATCGCTGCGATGAAAGGTGGAGCTTTCTTGATTACCGGAAACGTTGCCATGTTTGCAGAGATGATGCACTCCATCGGAGATGCGGTAAATCAGTTTTTTGTATTTATCGGATCTGCTTTATCAAAAAAAGCACCAACCCCTCGATTTCCTAACGGATTTGGAAGGCTAGTGAATCTTGTTGTACTTACTGCAGCAATCATAGTTGGTATTTTGGCATACGAAACGATTAAAGAAGGCTGGCACCATATTTGGCACCCAAGTGAAACTGGTGGCATCGCAATAATTCTAACTGTTTTATTAGTAGCTTTTTTATTAGAAGTATTTGTTCTTTATAAGGCCGGTAAAGAAGTATTACACGAAGCACATGTTACAGGTGGATTTTTAGCCCCCCTTACAAAGAGCTTTACAAATCTAAATAGAGCAAAGCCTGCTACAAAATTAGTATTTATGGAAGATTTAGTTGCAACAGTTGGTAACCTTATGGCAGCAACAGCTGTAATCATTGCTCATTTCACTGGCTTCTTAGCTGCTGAAGGTATAGTCTCTATCATTATCGGACTTATGTTATTCTATGTAGTATTTAAAGTGTTCTTAGAAAATGCACGTGGCGTCATTGGAGAAACTGATGAACAGATGTTGACTCACATTGCGTATGTCATTTCTGAAAATCCTCACGTGAAAGATATACAGCGTTTAGAGGTCGTAAAAGAAGGCGAATATCTCCATGTTGAAACAGAGATTGAGATTGATCACTCTCTATCGTTCGCCAAGGTGGATGATATTCAAGATGAATTGTCTAAACTAATATTAAGTCAGCCAGGCGTCACAGACGTTGTCATTTCGTTCGATGAAAATGACGGCATTAAGTCTTGGAGGCACCATAAAGAACAGCACACAACATTAAAAACTCACGACGCGAAATAGCGTCGTGAGTTTTTTCTTTGTTACAGGGCAGCTTTCAAAATGCTTCGAACATCTTCTGCCTGTAGTTTATTAAAGTTTCCAAACGGCCCGTAGACTAAAGTCTTATCAACCATGTCTTCAATACGGTCGTCTCCGATTTCATAGTCGCTCAGTTTTTGTGGAGCACCGATAGACGTCCAGAATTCTACTAGACGATCGATTCCTTCGTAAGCGACTTCCTCATCTGACTTCCCTTCTGGGTTCACTCCGAATACTTTCGTAGCCATACGAGCAAAACGAGCTGGATTTACTTTTACATTGTGACGCATCCACTCTGGGAAGATGATAGCCAGTCCGCCCGCGTGGGGAATATCGTAAATTGCAGAAACTGCGTGTTCAATGTTATGACTTGCCCAGTCTCCGTTATAGCCCATCTGCAAGAAGTTGTTTAGTCCAAGAGTTCCGGCAAACAAAATCGTTTCACGGTGCTCGTAACTAGTCAGGTCTTCCATTAGTTTTGGTGCCGTCTCAATGACTGCTCGTAGAACCCCTTCGATCATCTCATCTTGTACAGGTGTGTTCGTACCATTGTTGTAATATTGTTCGAACATATGTGACATCATATCGACGATACCATAAACCGTTTGGTTTGCCGGAACCGTGAAAGTATGTTCTGGATCTAAGATAGAGAATTTCGGGAAGCTTAGTGGAGAGCCCCAACCGTACTTTTCTTCTGTCTCTTCGTTTGTGATAACAGAGCCTGCGTTCATTTCAGAACCGGTTGCCGCAAGCGTCAATACAGTACCAAGTGGCAACGCATCTTGTGGTTGTGCTTTACGTGTTACGAAGTCCCATGGATCTCCATCGTATTTTGCACCGGCAATGATAAGTTTAGAACAGTCGATGACAGATCCTCCACCAACAGCAAGCACTGCATCTACATCATTCTCTTTACAAATCTCGATACCTTTTTTAGCTGTAGAAAGACGAGGATTTGGTTCCACTCCAGCTAGTTCGAACACTTCGAACCCACCTTCAGCTAGCTTTGCCATTACTTTATCGTAAAGACCACTTTTCTTGATGCTTCCTCCACCATATACAACAAGAACTTTTTTACCGAATGGTGCAAGCTCTTTAGACAATGTGGAAAGTTGACCTTTACCGAATATTAGTTTTACAGGGTTATAGAAGCTAAATGAATTCATACAACCTCTCCTTTCTTTTTCAGTATAATCCTACATCTTCTGGTCTCACACGTCTATTATAAGGCACTAAAAAAAGCTCCCACAAAGGGAGCTTTCAATCTTATACCCAACCACGGAAGCGTGATGCTTCTGCAGTACGACGCACACCAACCATATAAGCAGCTAAGCGCATGTTGATGTTGCGAGTAGACGCCACGTTGTAAATGTTTTCGAACGCGTCGACCATTTTCTTGTGGAGTTTTTCACTAACTTCTTCTTCAGTCCAGTAGTAGCCTTGGTTGTTCTGTACCCACTCAAAGTAAGATACCGTAACGCCACCAGCAGATGCCAGTACGTCTGGAACAAGCAAGATGCCACGGTCATGAAGAATTTTAGTAGCTTCAGAAGTTGTAGGACCATTAGCAGCTTCTACAACAATTGTTGCTTTAATGTTGTGAGCATTGTCTGAAGTGATTTGGTTTTCAATTGCAGCTGGTACTAAGATATCGCAATCTAGTTCCAACAACTCTTGATTGGAAATCGTGTTTTCAAACAAAGTAGTGACAGTTCCAAATGAATCACGACGATCTAATAAATAATCGATATCTAAACCACTTGGATCATGAAGTGCCCCGTAAGCATCTGAGATCCCGATAACTTTCGCACCTTGGTCACTCAAGAACTTCGCTAAGAAGCTTCCTGCATTACCGAAACCTTGGATAACAACACGCGCACCCGTCATATCAATGCCTACTTTTTTAGCAGCTTCATTGATACAGATTGTTACACCTTGAGCAGTAGCGCGGTCACGGCCTTGAGATCCACCAAGAACTAGTGGTTTCCCAGTGATGAATCCTGGTGAGTTGAATTCATCAATTCGGCTGTACTCATCCATCATCCATGCCATGATTTGAGCATTTGTAAATACGTCTGGAGCAGGAATATCTTTAGTTGGTCCAACGATCTGACTAACCGCTCGAACATAGCCGCGGCTTAGACGTTCTAGTTCTCCCATAGACATTTCACGTGGGTCACATGTTACCCCACCTTTACCTCCACCATATGGAAGGTCGACGATACCACATTTTAATGTCATCCACATAGAAAGGGCTTTCACTTCTTCGTCAGTAACACCTGGATGGAAACGTACTCCACCTTTAGTCGGTCCGACGGCATCGTTATGCTGTGCACGGTATCCAGTAAACACTTTTACTGTGTTGTCATCCATACGGACTGGGATACGAACTTCCAGCATACGAAGCGGCTCTTTCAATAGTTCATACATTGCTTCATCGTAGCCTAGTTTTTGTAATGCTTCTTGAACAACTGCCTGTGTCGATGTAAACAGGTTTAAATTTTCAGCCATTTTATCAATTCGCCTCTTTAAATAGTAATAGTAGAATTCAGATTCATTGTACCATAGTCAATTGGAATTTGTTATGCAAAAACTTTTTTTATACGCTCTAATGCCCAGTCTAATTCTTCTTTAGTAATAACCAGTGGTGGTGCAAAACGAATTACTGTATCGTGTGTTTCTTTACATAACAAGCCTAATTCTTTTAATTGTTCACAGTATGGACGAGCTGCTTCATGTAACTCGAGTCCGATGAACAATCCACGGCCACGTACTTCTTTAATTGAAGGATGGCTGATTTTTTGCAATTCTTCTTTAAAGTAGTTTCCTAGTTCTTCAGAACGTTTTGCAAGCTCTTCATCTACTAATACTTCAAGAGATGCGATAGATACTGCACATGCTAATGGATTCCCACCGAAAGTTGAACCGTGTGATCCTGGATTGAAGACACCTAACACGTCACGATCTGCAACGACACAAGAAATCGGGAATACTCCCCCACCTAGTGCTTTACCTAGAATGTACATGTCTGGGTTTACGTCTTCCCATTCAGAAGCAAACATACGACCCGTACGAGCAAGACCAGCTTGGATTTCATCTGCAATGAATAGAACATTGTGCTGTTCACAAAGTTCTTTTGCGGCTTTCATAAAACCAGTTGGTGGAATAACAATACCTGCTTCACCTTGAATCGGTTCCATCATGAATGCAGCAGTATTTGGAGTGATAGCCGCTTTTAAAGCCTCTAAGTCACCGTAAGGAATTAATTTGATTCCTGGAAGCATTGGCCCAAAGCCACGTTTGTATTCAGGATCTGAAGATAGAGAAACAGCTGTCATTGTACGTCCGTGGAAGTTTCCTTCGCAGGCAATAACTTCAGCTTGATCTTCTGCTACCCCCTTCACATCATAAGCCCAACGACGAGCTGCTTTGAATGCAGTTTCAACTGCTTCTGCACCCGTGTTCATTGGAAGTGCCATTTCTTTACCTGAAAGCTTCGTGATCAATTCGTACCATGGTCCAAGTTGATCATTATGGAACGCACGTGAAGTTAACGTCACACGGTCAGCTTGATCCTTAAGAGCTTTAATAATTTTTGGATGACGGTGTCCTTGGTTGACTGCTGAGTAAGCAGATAGCATATCCATGAATTTATTTCCTTCTGGATCTTTCACCCATACACCCTCAGCCTCTGAGATGACGATTGGAAGTGGATGGTAGTTATTAGCACCGTACTTTTCAGTCTGTTCGATAACTGCAGTTGTTTTTGACATTCGAATTCCTCCTTATCTATGTAGAAAGAGGCAGGCGCACCATTCGGCCTGCCTCTTCTATAAGAGATTACAGCATTTCTGAAGTTGTTTTAGCTTGCATGTGAAGCTGGATGTAATCTGGTCCACCAGCTTTAGAGTCTGTACCTGACATGTTGAATCCGCCGAATGGTTGGTATCCAACGATAGCACCTGTACAGCCACGGTTGAAGTAAAGGTTTCCAACATGGAACTCTTCACGAGCTTTTTCGATGTTCATACGGTTTGTAGAGATAACAGCACCTGTTAAACCGTATTCTGTATTGTTTGCGATTTCTAAAGCGTGATCGAAGTCTTTTGCAGATGTGATAGCAAGTACTGGTCCGAAGATTTCTTCTTGCATGATACGAGCTTGTGGATCCACATCTTTGAATACAGTTGGTTGAATGAAGAAACCTTGTGAATCGTCACCAGTACCACCAGTTAACAATTCGCCTTCACCTTTACCGATTTCAATGTATTCCATGATTTTTTTGAATGCAGAACCGTCGATAACAGGACCCATGAAGTGCTCGTCGTTATCAGGAACACCAACTGTTAATTCATCAGTCAATTCTTTAACGCGTGCTACTACTTGATCGTAAACATCTTCTACGATTACGGCACGTGAACATGCTGAACATTTCTGACCGCTGAAACCGAATGCTGATTTCACGATAGATGTTGCAGCTAATTCTAGATCTGCTTCTTTATCTACTACAATTGTATCTTTTCCGCCCATCTCAAGGATTGTGCGTTTGATCCAGATTTGGCCTGGAGATAGTTTCGCAGCTTTCTCTACGATTCCCAGACCAACGTCACGTGAACCTGTAAAGCTGATTAGACGAGTGCGTGGGTGTTCAACTAGGTAATCACCAATTTCAGCACCAGAACCTGGGATGAAGTTGACAACGCCTGCTGGCATTCCCGCTTGCTCAAGTACTTCAACGAATTTGTAAGAAACGATTGGTGTCGTTGAAGCTGGTTTCAGTAGAACAGTGTTCCCTGCTACCATTGCCGCTACTGTAGTACCAGCCATGATTGCGAATGGGAAGTTCCAAGGAGAAATAACAACCGCTACACCAAGTGGAATGTAGTTGAACTGGTTGTATTCGCCTGGACGTGATTCTACTGGGTAACCTTCTTTCAACTTCAACATTTGACGACCGTAGTACTCTAGGAAGTCAATTGCTTCTGCTGCTTCTACGTCTGCTTCTACCCAAGTCTTCCCTGCTTCTTTAACAAGAAGTCCAGAGAACTCGAATTTACGGCGACGCATGATCGCTGCTGCTTTGAAAAGAATATCTGCACGTGTTTCAGGTTTTACTTTGCTCCACGTTTTGAATGTCTCGTCTGCAATATTCATTGCTTTTTCAGCAATTTCACGGCTAGCTTTTGAAACTTTACCTACAACTTCCGTTTTGTTAGCTGGGTTGTATGAAACAATTTTATCTTCTGTAGTGATACGCTCTCCGCCAACGATTAATGGATACTCTTCACCCATATACCCTTCGACAGTTTGAATACCTTCTTTGATTTTGCGTTTGTTTTCTTCTAATGAGAAATCTGTGAATGCTTCATGTTTGTATGGAATCATTTGAGAAACATCCTCCCTTAATTAGTATAGTGCAAAAATTATTTGCACTTCGTTTTCATTTACATATATAATAATGCAAAAGATTGTTGCGTTTTTCAAGTGATATATTGTATTTTCCTCAAATTTTTTTAGGAAGTGAACCAAATGGACTCTTTAATCGCACATTTAATTCCATTTTATAAATTTGCAATTGATCAAGTGGGTGTCGGCATTCATGCGATTGATAAAAACGGAAAGACTGTACTCTATAACGACCAGATGAGAGAAATCGAGGGATTGACGTCAATTGACGTTGAAGATCGCTCGATTTTAGAAGTGTTTCAGTTCGAAAAAGAAGAGAGCACGCTGCTTCATGTTCTGTCTACAGCCACTCCCATTACGAGAGTAAAGCAGACATATTGGAACAAAAAAGGAAGAGAAATCACTACCATCAATGATACGTATCCGATTTTTGAACAAGGCGAGCTAATTGGAGCTATCGAATTCGCTCGAGACATTACAGCTCTGGAGCGTTTGGTCTATCAGCCACTTCGCCGCTACAACGAACCTATTACCTTAACTTCTATAACTGCTGTTTCTGAATCGATGCGACTTGTCATTTCAAAAGCAAAAAGTGCAGCTCAAGTTCGCATGCCTCTCCTTCTCATCGGGGAAGCTGGCACTGGAAAAGATCTCATAGCTGAGGGGATTCATTACCAACTGACTCCACCGAATGATCAATTCATCAGTCTCTTCTGTCACAGTTCGGACCCACTACTTGTGAATAAGTTTCGAGATGAGTTAAAGAACGTTTCTAATTCCACGATTTTCTGTGAACGTATTGACCTGCTATCTCTCGAGTTACAAAAGGAACTGTTACACATCCTGCAGACCTCGACAGGGAAACACAATCTATTCATTGCGAGTGTAGGTACGGATCCGATTGATTTAGTAGCCAGTCGAGCGCTCAGCCGTGACTTGTATTATTATTTTGCGAGCATGACGATTACAGTTCCCCCTCTTCGAGCTCGAAAAGAAGATATTGCACCTTTCGTGTCTGACTATTTGCGTCGCCTTGAAGACAGACATGGCCAAGGGAAAGTAGAAGTGGATGGAAAAGCGATAGACCTACTTACTAGCTACGAGTGGCCTGGTAACTTGAAAGAGCTGGAACTTCTGTTAGATGAAATTGCTACGATGTTGCCAATGGAGTCCAAACTGACAGAGGATCTGCTGCCTGTTCATTTCCGTTATAAATTAGCTGTCCAAGATAAGACACAAGTGACAGCTTCAGATTTCTTGTTAACTTCCGAAAAAGAACTGATGCCTCTTGATCAGTATTTACGAGAAGCCGAGTCTTATTATTTGCAGAAAGCTGTTGAAAAATACGATGGCAATATTACTAAAGCAGCGGAAGCACTCGGAATGAGTAGACAAAACCTTCAATACCGGTTGCGCAAACTTCGGAATTTAAAACAAGAGCAATAAAAAGAAGCGGCTCCCGAATTTGGGAACCGCTTCTTTTACTTAAGTGATTTTTTTATCCATCCGTCTAACTTGCTCTTGAGAGTGTCAAACCCTCCAGCGTCTTGTTCATCGATTCGTTCTTGTAGAGGCACACGCCCCTTGTCGTCTCGTCGGTGGTAAAAAGGGCGATCTTGTAAGGCACGTAAGGATAGACTGATTTTATTTTCTTTACGGTCAATTTCAAGCACTTTCACTTTTACAGCTTGTCCGACTTGCAGAAAGTCGTGAATGTCACGCACATACCCATAGGTAATCTCTGAAATGTGAATCAAGCCCTGCGTATCGTCTGATAAGCTAACAAAAGCACCATATGGTTGAATTCCCGTTACAATACCCGTTACAACATCTCCCACTTTGTAATTTTTCATGAGGATTGCTCCATTCTATTTTGAAAGAAATCGCCAATTCGGCCACTTTCAGTATAGCATAAAATGAAGACTTATTCATTATTCTGAACATTATTGTGTCGGCATGAGTGGAACTTTCCATCCATCTTTTGTCCAGTACAACTGGAAAGTCATATACTCCTGTCCAAACTCTTTAGCAGACTCGTCCGTTAGCTGCATTTCAATTCGAGCAAAATCCATATCGTAACTTACGAAAGAGAGACTTTTTGTGAAATCCGATAGCTTTCTCCCCTCATTCATTGGCCATGTTTCATACTCTTCAAAACTAATCGTGAAAAAGTTTGGATCATCTAAAAGCATGTCATATTGTAAATAGCGTTCACCGAGTTCTTCGTAATAGTAATACAATCCGATAATTTCAAATGGCGACGCATCAGCATACTTATCCGGTCCCACTTTCATAGAATTTCTTTTAAAAAGTTCATGCACCCGCGAAGAAAAGTCAGCATCTACTAATTGGACCTCTCCAACATAACTAAGCTGTTCCGAAGTGGCCCCGTCGAGCTTTTCTACCATTCCAGCCAAACGTTCCATAGTCGTTGCTTCCCAAGTAGGTGAAGAGGTCCAATTGGAGCTTTCCATTTCTTCAACGATTGGAGCGAAAATCCGATGAGAAATGGTCGACTCAGGTTGACTAGCAAACTCTTTCCATGCCATACGAAATTCTTCTGGCACACCTGATTTTTTAAATATAGGTTCCGTTTCAAATGAACCAAATAACGCTCTATAAAGTACCGCTACCACTTGGTATTTATTATCAAGTAACTGAATATCGGGATCTGAATAACTTGCTTCAAGCTCCGCAAAAAATTCTGATGCCTCTTCTATTGGCAGTCCGTGGACATCATCATACATCACCGTAAATTGTTCGAGACGAATAATCGGATGCCATTTAGGGTCAACGATTTCTTTTAAAGCCTTTTGTTCTTCTGCCGTCAGAAGTGGTTTGTATTCCGTATCCAATGCAGTGGCTGCTAAGACTTTATCTTTTAAAGCAAAGTAATCCCCGAGAATTTTTCCAGATTCCGCAACATCTAAAGGAAGTGTCCCATTTGTTTTGTGTACATCTTCTATGAGATCTTCTGGCAGCTTCATCATCCGCTCAAGCTCACCTGTCACTTTAGTATAAAGAGTTGCAGGATCTGTGATAAGTTGTTTTTTCATAAAGGAGTCGCGGTTGGATTTATAATACTCTTCCGCACTTTTCATCGTGGAGATTGCATTAAATTGCTGCTCGTCAAGTCCACTTCTTGCAAGCTGTTTCGCTTTTAGTTGCTCATAATAGATGTCCAGAGACTCTGCGTACTTTTCGTACGATGCAGGTCCAAACTCTGTAACTCCTTCTTCTGACGTAGAAGCAGTCAGTTCATTTTGAAGATAGGTAGCCGAGATAATAAACATCACAAGTACAGCTGCAGCGGCTATCAAGGGAACTCGCCAAGCAAATTTCTTTTTCACGACTTTAGGCTCTACTCCCTGCTCCTCTTTTAACTTCGCAGTAATTGCTTTAGGATTTGCCTGCATCTCTAAGTGCTCATAGGATTGTTTCAATTTAGCCAACCGACGTTCTAAATCATGCTCCTCCATGCGAACTCACCTCTCCCTTCTCTAGTAGTCCACGTAATAAATCTTTTGATCTGTGAATTCGAATTTTAACAGTGGCTAGTGGCAAAGAAAGGACTTCAGCAATTTGGTTATAGCTACAGTCTTGAAAATAATATAAGACAAGCGGGTAACGATACTTCTCATCCAAGCTCTGAATACACGCATGTAATTCTCTATCTTGTTCATCAACTAAAATTTTGTAATCGGATCCCGTCGAATGTGACAGATGAACGCCTTCTTTAACTTTTTGTTCTTTAGAACGTTCCACTCCTTGTTTTCGGTAATGATCGCGTGTTGCATTCAACGTTACTTTATAGAGCCATGTTGTAAATCGCTCTTGATTGAACTGATGTAAAAATCGATAAAGACGTATAAAAACTTCTTGAGATATGTCGGGCACGTCGTGATACTTGGCACCACATTGAAAAGCAAACCGTTCCACTGTTGTTCCGTAGTGAGCGATGAGTTGTTCATAGGCATCTATATCTCCTTGTTGCGCCGCTTCAATCAGATTGGCTGTCACATGATCCCCCCTTAGCTATGTATGGTACGTAATAGAACTGGTAAAAGTTACAGAAATGTACAGTTAGAATTAATACTTTGTTTTTGTAAAGAATTCATATACAATAAGGCAATTAGTTTTGAAGGTGGGTTTTAAATGAAAAGAGATTCATTTGGTTCAAAAATCGGATTCATATTAGCTGCTGCAGGCTCAGCAATTGGGCTAGGCGCTATTTGGAAGTTTCCATATATGGCGGGGACGAACGGTGGAGGCGTGTTTGTTTTATTCTTCATCATCGCTACTCTTCTTATCGGACTACCTATTTTACTTGCGGAGTTCTTGATTGGCCGCCGAGGTCAGGCGGACGCTGTGACTAGCTTCCAGAGGCTCAGTGATACCAAGGCGTGGGCATGGATTGGACGTGCCGGATTTGTCTTCTCTTTCGTGATCCTGTCTTTCTACTCGGTAGTAGGCGGTTGGATTATCACGTATTTGTGGATTTCCGTTAAACAACTCGTAACAACTTCAACGATTGACTATGAAGCAACTTTTACATCTATGATTTCAAATCCTTGGCAAGCTATTTTTGCCCAAGCAATTTTTATGCTTCTAACGATTTGGATCGTTTCTGGCGGAATTAAAGGTGGCATTGAAAAAGCAAGCAAATGGATGATGCCTGCTTTGTTCATCTTCTTTATTATTTTGGCGATTCGTTCGTTAACTTTAGACGGGGCTATGGAAGGTGTTCGCTTCTTACTTGTTCCCGATTGGAGTGCAGTAAGTTGGGAGACCGCTTTAATGGCTTTAGGACAAGCATTTTTCTCTCTAAGCGTTGGGGTATCTGGAATGATTACTTATGCTTCGTACCTGTCGAAAGAGACGAACTTAGCTCAGTCGGCAACTAGTGTTGCGGGAATGAATATCTTCATCTCATTACTTGCAGGACTCGTGATCTTCCCTGCTGTATTCGCATTAGGATACTCGCCTAATGAAGGACCTGGCCTTGTATTTATCATCTTGCCGGCTGTCTTTGAACAAGTAGCATTTGGTTCATTCTTTATGCTACTGTTCTTCATCTTATTGTTGTTTGCGACACTCACTTCTTCAATCAGCATGTTGGAAATTACTGTATCTATTGTGATAAAGTCAAAATACGACCGTCGCCGCCGAGCTGCATTCATTATGGGATTAGCTATTTTCTTATTCGGAATTCCTAGCGCTTTGTCATTCGGAGTGCTTTCTGACTGGACAGTAGGTGGACGAACATTCTTTGATAACGCGGACTTCTTGGTAAACAATTTCGGCTTGCCAATTGGAGCCTTGTTCATCTCTATATTCGCTGGGTATGTATTGTCCAAATCGCTTACACAAGAAGAATTGGCTCTTACTCCCCCCGTTTATAGACTGTGGCGTTCATTAGTTAGATACGTGGCGCCTGTAATGATCTTACTTATCCTGATTCAGAAAATCGTGGAGAGCTTGCTATAAATTGTACGAGTTTCGTCACGTTTTCTGATTATTGCGCATTCAAAAGTATGGTAACATATCTTATATAGGAAAGGATGTGGCGAAGATGAATGTAGAGTTAGCAAATCAATTAAAACGACTACGTCAAGAACGCAATATGACGTTAGAAGACCTATCCTTGAAAGTCCGTATTGGCGTAGCAAAATTAGAAGCCTATGAGTCAGGTACTGAAAAGCCTTCAACTCAAACGCTTTTAAAGCTATCTAACGCCTTAGAAGTACCTGCATCAAATTTAATGGACGGTTTAACAACCGCATAAGAAATCCCTGTGGAAACCGTTTCCACAGGGATTTTTATTACAAGCTACATGTGACGGACAATTTAAGCGCAATGAGTTTGTACGCAATTTCCATACAATCTTCTAAAGGAATCCATTGTTCAAATGAATGCTCATAGACGAGCTGCATATGATGAGCAACATCTGATGGATGGGTAGCCCCTTGCAGGAAAGCTACGACATCTGCCGCTTCAGCTGCGTAATGATCTGTTCCTAGTGCGAACGGATCCCAGTCTTCTAAAATTCGTATGGCTTGTTTGTTCATTTCAACTTGATGCATGTCTTCACCTTATTTTCTGATATAGTCTGCTATATAATAGCATAGAACATACAAAATGGAAGGAGAATTACCCAATGTATGATTTTACAAAAGTACATAATCGTAGAAACACAGATTCAATCAAGTGGGATATGTTAAATGAGGTCTACGCTGTAAAGCATGGAGAAGAGATTTTACCTATGTGGGTGGCAGATATGGACTTCGCCCTACCTCCGTTTGTCGAAGATGCACTAGTATCTAGAATTCGCGATGGCGTCTTTGGATACTCCTATCCCGGTGATCATGTTGGACAAGCTATCTGCAACTGGGTGGCGGATCGTCATAACACGACCATTGAAAAGGATTGGTTAGTTTACGAATCGGGTGTCATTCCTTCTATGGCATTGGCACTGCAAGCATTTACGAATGTTGGAGACCGAGTCCTTGTACACGGACCCGTTTATCCACCTTTCCGTAACACACCTTCCAACCTAGGCCGTGAAGTAGTGACTTTCAGTCTTTCAGAATCTGATGGTCAGTACTCTATTGATTTAGAAGCATTTGAACAAGCATTAAAAGAAGACATCGCTGCTTTTATTTTCTGTAATCCACATAATCCAGGTGGTAAGGTGTGGTCACGTGAGGATGTGAAGGCTATGGTCGATCTGTGTTATCAAAACGACGTATTGTTTATATCCGATGAAATCCATGCTGATTTGGTTTTCGCTCCTCACAAACATGTTACAGCTTTATCGGTAGCAGAGCACACAGACCACATCATCACATGTATGGCACCTACAAAGACCTTTAATTTAGCAGGTCTTCAAGCTGCTTATATGATTGTGACGGATTCGGCAAAACGAGAGAAACTGAAAGAGACCGCCATGCAAGCCGCTCATATGGGTGTCACGGTTCTCGGGGCAACGGCTATGCAGGCTGCTTATGAACAAGGTGCTGACTGGGTCGAAGAGCTTCTTCAGCAAGTGAAGGCAAACATGGAGTATGTCGCAGAGCGTCTTCAAAAAGAAGCACCTGAAATTCGTGTCCCCCAGCCAGAGGCGACTTATCTGTTATGGATTGATTACCGAGCTCTAGAAGTATCGGAGAAAGATATGATGCACGCCTTGTTACATGAAGGGAAGCTGGCACTTGAGCCAGGAACCAAATACGGTCCTGAAGGTGACGGCTTCTTACGAATGAATGTGGCCTGTCCAGCAGAGACAGTTGGTGAAGGTGTCGACCGTTTCTTAACAGCCGTGAAAAGCTTAAAAAAGTAATTAGTAAATCAGCTAAAGCTAACGTTGCTTGCAAAATTGAATTCTTGGAGTACTAGTCTTATCTATTCTCCAAGGATTGATTTTTGAAAAGGAATAAAAACCAGTAGTGGCCGATTCGCTTCTTGAGCGAATCGGCCACTACTCTTCTTAGTCCTCTACCAATTCAATCCAAACCTTCAGATTAGACCTGTACAGCTAGAGCTTTGTTGGGAAGTTGTGAAACTGATACGTACCTGCGACGTCTCCGCCTCTACTTGTTCTGAAGTAGTAACCTACTAGCTGAATAGAGATCAGAGAGCAGTCGGGCTACGCTGGGGCGGGCCCGTCACCACAAACTGAGAAGCACCGACCGGACAGCGAGAAAATGGTACTAACTTTTCGGAACATCTGAACTACACTTCTTAGTGATACAACCCCAGGGGTTAAAGTTCTGTCATCATTTCAGCATACCAGCTGTCCTAGATTGTGTTTTTGAGTTCTCTACATCGGGCCTTGCCCCAGCACAGCCCCGCCTCTTCCTAGTTTTCTAGAGAAAGCTATTGATTCTTGCCACATCATATAGAGGCAGAGCCGACGAAGGGATTCTGAGTTTCCACAATTTCCGGCAAAGCACTCACAGACCGGTATTTTTCCATTACAAGATGTGGATTTTCTCCCCTACGATGAAGAAAGGTGCAGGACTCGCTCAATAAGCGAGTCCTGCACCTTTGGTTTATAGTTCTTAGAGAAGATCCATCGTCTCCAGATAGAAGAGTCCGTTCTGCCAAGAATTAAAAGGAGCAAGAGCAGCCTATTTAGACTGTTCTTGCTCTTTTTCTGCTTTTAATCGTTCTTCTAACTGTCTTGCTTGTTCAGCCTCAATAGCGGATCGTTTTAATAACCAACGTATAACAAATGCCGCTAAAATAAGCACCGCAACCAATTGTAACACGACAGGAATGTATTCGGTTTTATCTTCTGGGAAATAGAGATAAAGAAACAATAAATTGAACACAGAGTCATCTTCTTTCTGTATTATGATGTCGCCCTCATTGTACCATAGACTTCTCCTCGAAATAAAATAATGAGCACATCCCTTCCTTCGCCTTACGAAATGTTCTATAATAGAAATGATGAGATGCATATTTAGAAAGAAGGGATTTCATTGCACTCAAAGAAAAACTTTAAAATTATGTGGGGTACGAACTTTTTGGTCGCAAGCACGATGACCATGATTATGCCCTTTTTATCACTGTATATCGAAACGTTTGGAGAATTTACAGACTCCTATGTACAAAAATGGTCAGGGCTCGTTTTTGGAGCAACCTTTATTACCGCTTTCTTGATGTCACCTATTTGGGGACGAATTGCTGACCGCTATGGCTACAAACCAATTCTTGTATTAAACGGATTCGGGATCGCACTGTCCGTCCTATTAATGGGATTCGTGCAATCTGTTGAAGCGTTTTTTATTTTGCGTTTATTTATGGGAGTCGTAACTGGGTTTATCCCAACGTCACTCGCCTTTATAAGTAGCCAGACACCAAAAGAAGTAGCCGGTAAAACACTAGGTACGCTTCAAATGGGTAGTGTAGCCGGTACCCTTTTCGGCCCCGTTCTCGGTGGATTAATGGCAGATACGTTCGGCTTTTCTTACACCTTTATCATTGCAGCCGTAGCTGTCACTTTAGCCGCGTTTATTGTCCTATTCTTCATTCGAGAAGAGAAGATTGTCAGAAAGTCGAACGCACACTCCTTCTCTCGGAAAACAGTTATCTCCGGCATTTTGCATCACCGATTGATCTGGAACGTTCTTGTAATTACGGCCTTGATTCAAATTGGCCTGTTCAGCGTGCAACCTCTGTTGTCACTTTATGTTGGCGAACTGACGCATGCAGCGAACATCGCATTCCTAGCTGGCCTCGCCTTTAGTGCTGCTGGTGTAGGCAACTTACTGTTTACTCGTGCGTGGGGGAAATTTGGAGACACTTATGGTTATGAAAAAATCTTGATGATCCTGTTAGTGCTGAGCGTTCTATTTATAGTTCCTCAAGCGTTTGTCAGTTCCTTATGGCAGCTAGTGATCCTTCGCTTCTTGTTTGGGATTGCAGCTGGCGGACTTGTGCCGATTACTACAGCCATTATTCGCCGTGAAGCTCCTATTGAAGTACAGGGCGAGTTAATGGGCTATAATACGAGTGCCCGCTTCTTAGGGAATATTATCGGTCCCATGTTCGGAGGATTTGTAGCCGGTTGGGTCGGTATTTCTACAGTCTTTGTGCTAACAGGTGCTTTGTTTGTAGTCGCAGTCATTGTGTTAACTTATGTACAAAAAGCTCCTCAACAAGATTTTGAGGAAGTCTTACTTGAAGAAGAACTGCATATGAAAGCCACATAAGTCTTGAGTCGGATGAAAATCCGGCTCTTTTTTCATTTCCTGTTCCCCGTTTCTACATATATATAAGCCGTGGAAGTCGCATGAAGACTGGATTGTGACAAGTGCAATCACCCCTCTTTTACGTTATACTTTTAATTAGTGTGCATAATCACTTAACTCAAGAAAGGGGAATCTCTATGCTACTTTTCATGGCAATAGTACTACCAATTCTTTTTGCCATTTTTATCCCGCTTGCATATAGATCGATAAAATCGATACATACGGGCTGGTTTGTCCTACTAGCTCCTGTTTTATTATTCCTGTTTTACCTACGCTTCTTATCCCCTGTCCAACAAGGTGAAGCGCAGCTTGCACGCGTATCGTGGGTTCCCTCACTAGACTTCTACTTTGATATCCATATCGATGGGTTAAGTCTATTATTCTCATTACTGATCACGGGTATCGGGTCTCTTGTCGTCTTGTACTCCATTTTCTATCTGGATAAGACGAAAGAGAAATTAGGGAATTTCTATGTTTATCTTCTACTGTTCATGAGTGCGATGCTTGGTGTTGTGCAGTTTGACCATACTTTGGCGTTGTACTTTTTCTGGGAGCTGACGTCTATATCCTCCTTCTTATTGATCGCCTATTGGTACAAGAGAGATGCTTCTCGATTTGGAGCACTCAAATCCATGATGATCACGGTAAGTGGCGGTTTAATGATGCTTGTCGGTTTCTTGACCTTGTACGTGTTAACAGGTACTTATTCTATTCGTGAAACAATTGCACAAGTAGATACGATTGTGACTGAACCTTTGTTTACTGTTGCCGTTGTTTTAGTGTTACTTGGAGCATTCACAAAATCTGCACAGTTCCCTTTCTACATCTGGCTACCAGATGCAATGGAAGCACCGACTCCAGTCAGTGCGTATCTTCACTCAGCCACTATGGTTAAAGCTGGTCTCTATTTAGTAGCTCGCTTTACTCCAGTCTTCGCTTATTCGGAAGTCTGGGTCTGGTTAGTTACTGGTATTGGATTACTGACTCTGTTCTGGGGCTCCCTCTTCGCTGTCAAACAGACAGATTTAAAGGGAATTCTCGCGTTTTCTACAGTCAGTCAGCTCGGTTTGATCATGTCACTGTTAGGCTTGGGTGGTTTCGCGTACCTCGTAACAGGTGATGCTGTTGAAACCTTTACATTCGCAACGTTTGCAGCGATTTTCCACTTGTTCAACCATGCAACGTTCAAAGGGAGTTTGTTCATGGTGGCAGGTATTGTCGACCATGAGACCGGCACTCGAGATATCCGAAAGCTCGGTGGCTTGATGGGTCTGATGCCTGTAACCTTTACGATTGCTATGATTGGAAGTTTGTCCATGGCGGGTCTACCACCTTTCAACGGGTTTTTAAGTAAAGAAATGTTCTTAGAAGCCGTTTTAGGATTGTTGCATGCTGATATTTCGACGATGACAGTTGCGTATCTTGTACCCATCGTTGCATGGGTAGCAAGTGTGTTTACTTTCATCTATAGTATCTATTTTGTTTGGTATACCTTTATGGGATCCCGTAAGGAAGAGCAATTACCAAAAGTACCTCACGAGGCACCAATTGGGATGTTGATTTCTCCTGCAATTCTAGGCTCCCTTGTCATTCTCGTATTTTTCATTCCAAATGTAATCGGAGATTGGCTAGTAAAACCGGCAACAGCTGCCATTCAATCTACGGCGTTTACATCCGCTGCCGACATCGAATTTTATATCAAAGCATGGCATGGTTGGACGTCTCCTGCTCTTTGGATGACAGTTGGAGTGGTGGTTGTTGGTTTCCTACTTTATAAAGTATTGCCAAAATGGCAACCTATATACTCAAAATGGCCTGAGCGATTCACATTGAACCGAGGTTATGATTCACTCATGGACGGTTCGTTAACCTGGAATCGTGCCTTATCTGATCGTTTCATGACTGGTTCTATTCGCGACTATCTCGTGTATATGTTCGCGGGTATGGCTATCTTGGGAATCACAACGCTGTTTACACAAGGCGGTTTTGCGATTACAACAGAGGGGCTTGCCCCAATACGCTTGTTTGAGATTGTACTGACAATTATTTTGGTCGGAAGTGTCATGGCTATTTTAATCACATGGTCTCGTTTGACTGCTGTAATTGCACTCGGTGGGGTCGGATATACGGTAGCGTTGTTCTACGTTATCTTTAAAGCTCCGGACCTTGCACTCACGCAACTAGTCATTGAAACGATTTCTGTAGCGCTGTTCTTGACGGCTTTCTATCACTTGCCGAAACTGGACAAGCATTATAAAGGGAAAGAAGACAATCGCTTCCGTTTAGGTAACTTCTTGATTTCTGTTGCGGTGGGGTTGACGGTTACATTGATTGGTATTAGTGCGTATGCGCAGCGTCAAATGACTTCGATCTCAGAGTATTACAAAGAGACAGTCTACACAGAAGCCGGTGGTGGAAACATCGTCAACGTGATTCTTGTTGATTACCGTGGGTTCGATACGTTGTTCGAAATCGGTGTGTTGATGATTGCTTCAATCGGAATCATCAGTATGATCACACTTCGCCTTCAAAAGAAAAAGAAAGGAGCAACAGTTGATGAAATCGAATGATTTGATTCTCCAAACGTCGACACGCGTCGTATTCTTTATCATTTTCTTGTTCTCCATTCATATTTTCTTCGCGGGTCACTATACCCCGGGCGGAGGCTTTGTAGGAGGCTTATTGATGGCTTCTGCTATCGTACTGCTTCTGCTTGCGTATGATTTTAAAACGGTTAAAGAAGTGCTACCGTTCAACTATTTGGCTATGACAGCAATCGGCATGCTGATTGCTTTAACAACTGCTGCAGGTTCTTTAGTATTCAATGTGCCCTTCTTTACACATTGGTACGACTACTTTGACATCCCTCTATTAGGGAAGACGTCTATTCATACGGCCATGTTCTTTGATATCGGTGTTTACTTGGTCGTTGTTGGAATTACACTGACGATAATTGAAATGATTGGAGGCGACAACTGATGGAGATCATGATGGCCATTATTGCCGGGTTTTTATTCAGTGCAGCCACCTACTTGATTCTTTCAAAAAGTTTGCTGCGTATCATCATTGGAACAGGTCTTCTAAGTCACGGGACTCACCTTTTACTTCTTACAATGGGTGGTCTTGGTGGCAAGTCGGCTCCTGTTGTCGCAGATGGTGTCACCGTTGCAGACTACGTGGATCCCCTTCCACAAGCTTTGATTTTAACTGCGATTGTCATTAGCTTTGGTGTCACTGCGTTTGCCCTTGTTCTTGCTTATCGCACGTATCAAGAGATTGGTACAGATAATATGGATTACATGAAAGGCAGGGGTGAAATTGATTAATTTAGTTGTATTACCAATCATTGTGCCTCTGTTTATCGGTACAGTTTTACTGCTTTTTCGAAAAAGTTTACTTGCGCAACGTGCGCTCGGTCTTTTTGGAGCGGCAGCGACACTTGTTGTTTCTTTGATTTTACTCGCTAAAGTTGCTACAGATGGTATTCAAGTCGTCACTTTGGGGAGCTGGGCTGCACCTTACGGAATCTCACTAGTATCTGATATGCTGAGTATCCTTCTTGTAACGACTGCAAGCCTTCTGACTCTACTAGTACTTTGGTATTCCGTCTATTCTTTAGGCGAAAAACGAGAGTTGTCGTTTTTCTATCCAGCGACACTCTTCATGCTGACAGGAATCAACGGAGCCTTCACAACAGGAGATATTTTTAACCTTTTCGTGTTCTTTGAAGTCTTCTTGATGGCTTCTTATGTATTGATTGCATTAGGGGGCGAACGCATCCAACTTCGCGAATCGATGAAATACATCATCGTAAACGTCGTGGCTGCAGCTCTTTTTGTTATCACAATTGGATATTTGTACTCGATTACCGGAACACTGAATATGGCGGATCTTGCGGTGAAACTTGGAGATATCGGCAGTATGGGTGTTATCTCTACTGTAGCCATCATGTTCCTAGTTGTATTCGGTATTAAAGCCGGGATCTTCCCGCTCTACTTCTGGTTGCCAGGCTCGTATTACGCTCCTCCCCTTCCTGTTCTCGCCTTGTTTGGGGCGTTGCTGACGAAGGTCGGGATCTATAGTATTACGCGCGTGTATACGTTGATTTTCACAACAGACGTGGTGTTCACTCATGACATGCTGATGATGCTTGCCATTGCGACGATCTTGTTCGGTAGTATCGGAGCACTCGCCTATATGGATGTTAAAAAAATCATCATCTACAACATCGTGATTGCAGTTGGCGTGATTTTGTTTGGCGTCGCGACATTTAACGAAGTAGCGGTTACAGGTTCTGTTTTGTACTTGATTCATGACATGCTGGTGAAAGCACTGCTCTTCTTGATGATTGGTGTGCTGATTTTTATTACCGGAAAAACAAACTTGCGGGAAATGGGAGGCTTGATTCGTCACTATCCTGTACTTGGCTGGACCTATCTCGTAGCGGTCTTTGCTCTTGCGGGAATCCCACCGCTCAGTGGATTTGCAGGGAAGATTTTAATCCTCCAAGGTGGTCTTGAGGGCGGATTTAATTGGCAGTCTATCGTTGTGGCTCTATCTACAATGGTGGTCCTTCTTTCTGCGATTCGTATCTTCATCTATGCTTTCTGGGGAACTGAAAAGTCATTTAATAGTCCTCCAAGAGCTAGTTACGTAAAACGAATGGTCCCTGTCGTGATTTTATTCGCTCTGACTATGGGATATGGTGTTTTCATTGAAGTATTGATGCCTCTGTTCCAAGCTGCAGGGACTCAACTGATGGATTCATCCATCTATATTGACGCTGTGTTAGGAGGAGAGAAGTAATGGCATTTCAAATACTATTAAATGTGTTTATCGCGTTTGTTTGGATGTTCTTATCCAACTCCTTCTCCTCAGCAACGTTTATTATTGGGTATTTACTAGGTTTGATCATGCTGTTCATGCTTCGTCGATTCTTTACATCCCGTTTCTATTTAGGTCGTGTATGGGCTGTTATAAAACTCGGCGGTATTTTTATAAAAGAATTGGTTGCTGCCAATGTTGCTGTATTAAAAGTGATTTTGAAACCAAAGCTCGATTTGCGTCCTGCCATTTTTGAAATGGAAACGGAACTGAAGCAGGACTGGGAAATTACGTTATTGTCTCTTTTGATCACCTTAACTCCTGGGACCGTTGTTGTGAATGTATCGGAAGACCGTACGAAGCTATACGTTCATGCAATTGATTTTGACAATATTGATGACGCTGTCGATTCGATTCGCTCTACGTTTGAAAAAGCTATCTTGGAGGTGAGTCGATCATGACGATGTTTCTGTGGATTTGTGTGGCAATCCTAAGTTTTAGTCTCGTTGGTTTCTTATATCGTCTAATGAAAGGCCCTTCTACTCCGGACCGCGTTATTGCGCTGGATTCAATCGGTGTGGGGCTGATCACACTGGTAGGCTTGTTCTCTATATTATTTGATTCTCCATTCTTCTTGGAAGTCATTTTATTGTTAGCTATCATTGCCTACATTGGTACGGTTGCCTTCTCTAAATTTACAGAGAAGGGAGTGATTATTGAAAATGACAGAGATGCTCATAAATAGTTTAATTGTGATATTTATTTCCGTCGGTGTCTTTTTCATTTTAGTCACTGCAATCGGATTGATTCGTCTACCTGATATCTACAGTCGCGCGCATGCCGCCTCTAAAAGTGCAACACTTGGCGTCATGTCCATTTTAATTGGTGTATTTCTTCACTTTTGGTTGATTGAAGGGAACTTTAATCCTCGAATTATTTTAGGAATCGTATTCTTGTTCATCACAGGTCCTGTTGGCGGACATATGATGGCGAAGGCTGCCTATTTCTCAGGGGTACCTCTTGCTAAAGAAACGGTTCGAGACGATATGGCGCCTCTTGTTGATAAAGAGGCCACGAAAAAAGAGCAGCTCTAGGGCTGCTCTTTTACTATTTTTAATACTGTGTGGTCTTATTATCGACTACAAATTAGTGAAAGGGTCTTACTATTCTTGTTCAGCTAGGCGCTCGACGAAGGAAGCTAATGTACGAACCATGACACCCGTTCCACCTTTAGGTCCTAGATCATGCTCACTTGGTGTTCCGGATGTACCAGCGATATCTAAGTGAATCCATGGCGTGTTTTCAGCAAATTCTCCTACAAACCCTCCACCAAAGATCATGTGGCCATCACGCCCAGGTGAGTTGTTCAAATCAGCGACATCGCTTTTGCGAATGCGTTTTTTATCGCTTTCCGTAAGTGGTAAACGCCATACAAACTCGCCCGTTTCCATAGAGGCTTCCATGAATTCTTCAAATAAGGCCTCATCGTTCGTTAATGCACCTGTCTTGTCCATACCTAGAGCGACAATGACACCACCAGTTAATGTCGCTACATCTACGATAGCAGTAGCTCCCTGCTGTTTCGCATAAGTAACAGCATCCGCAAGCACTAGGCGCCCTTCTGCATCAGTATTCAAGATTTCAATTGTCTTTCCACTCATAGAAGTGATGACATCATCCGGCTTGAAAGCGTTACCTGATACCATGTTATCAGTTGAAGCAATAACTGCGATGACGTTCTTGTTCGGTTTTGTTTCTCCAATGATACGCATTGCTCCAAGAACAGCTGCAGCCCCGCCCATATCGCCTTTCATACCGACGATACCGTCTTTAGGTTTCAAAGAGTAACCACCTGTATCAAATGTGATTCCCTTCCCTACTAAAGCGATAGGGTCTTCCCATTTATCCGTCACTTGATGCTTTAACACGATCAGGCGAGGTTCTTCAGTAGAACCTTGGTTAACTGCAAGTAGTGCCCCCATGCCTAGCTCTTCTATTTCTTCTTTACCTAAGATGTGTGTCTCAAATCCAAATTCTTCTCCGAGCTCGCGCGCATATTCACCTAGCTCTGTTGCCGTCAGGATGTTTCCTGGCATATTAACAAGTGTACGAGCTTCATTAACTGCTTCTGAGTAGATCAGACCCACTTCAAAATACGAAACGATTTCTTGCTCATCTGCTTGTGAAAGAAGTTCCACAGCAGCTAAATCATAATCTGTATCATGAGCTGTCGTTTTGTAATCTAAGATTTGGTAAGTTCCCATCCCTAAGCCTTCACCAGCTAAGAAGGCTACATCTTGTTCTGAAATCTCTTCGTTCACGAACGATGGAAGTAACACAGATACATCTGAATAGCCTTTTTTCTGAAGTGTCTTTCCAACGCGACCGAAAAGTTGACGCAACGTGTCTTCAGTCAGTTTTTTACGATTCCCTATTCCTGCGAATAAAATACGCTTCACAGAGGAATCTGTTGTGACATGGAACGTTGTGATTTCTTTTTCATTCGTTGATAAATCTTTAGAGCGGATCAGTTCCGTAATTTGAGGCCCGAAAGTAGCTGTAAACGCATCCCAGCCTTCTACTTGTTCTAGGTGAGTGCTTAGACCCACTACTAACGTTTCGTATTGAATCTCTTGTAAATTTACTTCATTTGTTAAAATAATCACAAACCATTCCTCCTTTGTGTATTCGTTTTCTATTATACCGATTCTATTTGGCTATCGCCAATTTTCCTGTGCTATACTACAACTATATAGTGTAGAAAAGGAGCGAAATCGTATGGAACTCTTTCAAAACGTCCCCTTATGGGCTGCCTTGTTTGCAATTTTCTTTGCTCAGTTCGTGAAAATCCCTATTCATTTTTTATTTTCTAAAAAAGTAGATTTCGCTCTTTTCACTTCGACAGGAGGCATGCCAAGTTCCCATTCGGCTGCTGTTACCGCTTTAACAACGGCAGTAGCATTTGAGGAAGGTTTGGATTCCACGATGTTTGGCATCTCTGCAATCTTTGCAGTGATTGTGATGTTTGATGCGACCGGGGTACGATTTCAAGCAGGCCAACAAGCAATCATTATTAATCAGTTGAGAGCGGACCTTCATAACTTCTTTGAACATACGAAGGACTGGCCACAGAAGAAAGAAGAAGAGAAAATTCAGGAGTTGAAGACGTTACTCGGGCATAAGCCGATTGAGGTTTTTATGGGCGCGCTGACGGGGATTGCTATTTCGATTATTATTTATACTTTGATATTATAAAAAACCGCCAGTTGCGGTTTTAGCATTCGTAATATAGACCCCTTTCACCCGAGACACCATTTCCAAGGGGAGAACCTCCGAGCCTCCTCGTCGCATGCTCCTGCGGGGTCTCGCAGAACCTCTGATACCCTGGGAAATGGTATCACGTGCTCATAAAGACCATAGAAAACCGGGATGCCAATTTTGGCACCCCGGTTTTTATTTTAGAACATTTGATAGCCGTTCTTACGTAGATAGCGACTGACTAACCCTGCAATGATAGCTCCAACAAGACCGCCACCTAAAATCACATAATCTGCAACATGCAAATTGGTGATTTTCGTAACTAGTGCTGTAAAAGAAGCCACAGGCTCTGTGAAATAGTCAAAGAAGCCAATATCATCAATAATGAAAATTACTACGATCGGATAGACGATAGCCATAAACCATGTCATCCGTAGAAGCATATTAAGTAAGAAGCCAATTCCAAAAAACATAACAATAAAAAGCAACGCTGATATAATCAGTTGCGGTAATGAAAAGTCCATGATTTTCCCTCCGTGTCATCTTGTTTAAGTGTACTCGAAGAGAACGGGCTTTTCAATATAGGCAACCTTCATTCACGTGATTGTCAAAATTCGATTACTTCTTCCCTGAGCCTTGGCATACTGTACATGTCTCAGATCCACCAAGTCGTAACTGGAAATAGCCGTTCCCTTTGCAGTATGGGCAATGTGTTGGATTAGCTGGTTTTTTGAATTGTGTCATATTGAAAAACTCCCTTGTTTTAAGTTTTAATTTTCTGATAATATATCATATATGCAAAAACGTGTAAACAGATTCAAGGGAGTTTTTTGAAAATTCTATTTAAATATTGCGAAAATGTGTCAATCTTCGTTTTCAGACGCCGTAAATAATTTATAACTGCTATAGCCGAACACTGGACCTGGGTCTAATCCTTCCCGTGTCTCGAACCCCGCTTCTTGATTTACTTTCAGAAATACTTTGATCATGGAAGTTGTTCTTTCATCTTCAAGAAGCTGCTCAGGTGTCATCCATCTTGCTTCATAAAGTTCATCTAGCTGTGGATCTGGCACTTGCTCTGGGTCTAGGGGACGTAAGAAGAAAATCGCCATGTTGTCACTAATCTTCTCTTTAATGACTCCACTACGAAATCCTATGAGTTGAATGACTTCCGCATCAATGCCCGTCTCTTCTTTGATTTCCCGAAGCACTGCTTGATCCACTGTTTCCGTTCCTTCAACAAATCCCGCGGGTAATGACCACTTTCCGTTCAGTCCACCGTATCGCTTCTGGACGACCAACCATTCTCCTTTTGTATTGATGACAATTCCCGCTACACCTAGCCAGACATTGCCTCTCTCTTTACGTGACATCGTATTCCCCCTTTACTGATTCTAGTATAACGAAAAAAAAAGACAGCTGCCTAATGGCAACTGTCTGATCGCTACTTATAGTAAGTTGAATTTACCTTTTTTCAAGACTAGTGGTGCGCCACCAATCATGTATAGAGCACGGTTATCAATGATTTTCTTCATGATAGATGCTTTCGTTCCTGTGATTTTGCGTCCCATCACATCTCCGATTGCATCATGTTCACCAAGTGAACATACAGAACCTTTTAATTTTGGTACGAATTCGTGTGTGTCTTCATTGTTCATCAACGCGATCAAATTGTCTGCAACTGTTTCAGCTTGTTGCATCGCAATTTGAGCTGTTGGTGGGTATGGACGATTCACTTCCTCATTGATCATTAAAGCGCAATCTCCAACGATGAAGACATCTGGGAATCCAGGTGCACGCATATCTTTGTCAACTTTGACACGAGCACGCATGTTTTCGATACCTGAAGTTTCGATTAGACGGTTTCCGCGGACACCAGCTGCCCATACAACCGTACCAGCTTTGATGAAGTCGAATTCTTCTTCACCTTTTTTAATTTTTACGCCTTCTGGAGTCGCTTGAACTACAGGAGTTCCGATTGAGAACTCGATGCCTTTTGACTCTAGGTGACGTACCGCATAGTCTACTAATTCTGGATCAAATCCAGGTAGAACCATTGGAGCTGCTTCTACACAAAGAACGCGTACTTTTTCTTGAGGTACATCAAACTCTTTGCAAAGTTCAGGAATACGGTTTCCTAGTTCACCTAAGAACTCGATTCCTGTGAATCCTGCTCCACCTACAACGATAGTCAGACGGCTGTCGTCTTTGACTTCGTCTTGAGACCACATAGCGAATTGGTATTCAATATGCTCACGGATTAGGCGTGCTGCGCCAACGTTAGCAATAGAAAGTGCATATTTATCTAAACCTTCGATACCGAATGTCTCGCCCTCAAAGCCAAGACCGATAACTAGGTAGTCATACGTGTGCTCACCTTTATCAGTTGTTACTTTGCGTGCGTTAACATCGATTCCTGTAACTGCTGCTTGTACGAATTGAATTTTGTCACCGTTGATGACATTTTTGATATCATAGCGTACATCTTCAGGAGACAATGTTCCTGCTGCTGCTTCATGCAACCAAGTCGACTCGTAGTGATAGTCGTTCTTGTTGATCAATGTAATATCTGCATCGTTTGCATTTAATTTTTTTTGTAGATTTACGGCAGTTGAAAGTCCGCCATAGCCTGCCCCTAGAATGAGAATCTTAGCTCTGTTCATGGTACCGCTACCACCTTTTAGTTATATTTTCACTCATTTGCCCCTTGACGGATGCAAACACTTACCTTCTATATTAGCCCTTTTAGTATAGAAGTTCAATGAATAGTTGTTTCGAATTAAACGTTTTCAATAATGAGAAAACTCATAGAAAAAACCTGTCGGATTTCGACAGGTTAAGTGTTAGCAGTTTTCAGGTGTCCCTTGCTTAGTGACAGTTCGGAATGATGAACCGCATCCACAGTTGGCAATAGCGTTTGGATTATCGATGGTGAAGCCTCCACCCATGAGCGATTGTTTGTAATCAATCTTTGTGCCCATTAGAATCGGAGCATCTTCTTCAGCCACAACAATTGGAATGTCATGCTGCAAGTCTTCACGGTCCGCAGCTTCTTTTTCATGAGTAAAGCTCATCCCATAAGAAAGTCCGCTACATCCCCCACCGTTTACAGAAACACGAAGGAAAGCCCCTTGTTCTTCGTTGTGTTCCATCATTTCTTTAATACGGAAAGCTGCTGCTTCCGTCAGATCCACTACGTGTGTCATGTTCGTCTCCCACCTTTCTGTTCAAATGAATCAAAAAGACAAGGCCGGTGCCTTGTCTTTTAACGTGAATTAGAATACTTGTTCAACTTCTACAACGCCTGGTACTTCTTCTAATAGAGCGCGTTCAATACCAGCTTTTAATGTGATCGTTGAACTTGGGCACGTCCCGCAGGCACCAAGGAGACGTAATTTCACGATACCGTCTTCAACATCTACTAATTCACAATCCCCACCATCGCGCAGTAGGAATGGGCGTAATTTATCGAGTACTTCTTGAACTTGTTCAGTCATCGTATCAGTCATTTCTTTCGACTCCTTTCACTATCCCTATTATAATTGGATAGAACAAAAAAATCCAATAAAGAATCTAGAGGGGCTGGGAATATGAAAGAGATCACGTTGACTGTGTACGGGGCAGACATCATCTGTGCAAGCTGTGTAAATGCACCTTCTTCTAAAGATACGTATGAATGGCTTGAGGCTGCGATTGGTCGAAAGTTTGATGCGCACCAGATTCAATTCCGCTATGTGGACATCGAGCAACCGAGCGAATCGGATGTCGATGCATCGTTTATTGAGCAGATTCAAAATGATGAGTTGTTTTATCCTTTGGTCACGATTGAAGATGAAGTAATCGGGGAAGGTTATATCCAGTTAAAACCTGTCTATATTGCTCTTGAGCAGCATGGGTATATAGCTGCGGAATAAAAAAGAGCTGATTGTGCGGATGCACTGTCAGCTCTTTTCGTTTATCCGTTATGCTTTTTGTAGTACCAAAGAAGACCTGATTTCATCAAGCGCGCGATGCGTCCTGTAACCGACATATCTGCCAAGTATGCAAATCCTTGCTTCTTTCCTAATGATCCCATGAAGCCCTTCAGTTTGATATCAGGCAATTTCGCAGGTAACGTCTCACCGTTCCACTTTGCTTTTAAAACTTGCACGATCTGCTCTGCTTGCTCTTCTGCAAGTTGCGCACTTGGCGCGAATGGAAGAGATGCACAGTCACCTACTACATAAATATGTTCATCTAATGGTAGATGGTGGTGAGGTGACAAAATAACGCGACCAGTTGAATCCTTTTCACCAGGAAGTGCACGAACTGGTGCTACTGGCTGAATTCCAGCAGTCCATACAACCGCATCGACTGGAATCGTGTCGTCGTGATTATAAAGCATGTTTTTCTCAACTTTTGTAATGTTTGAGTTGCTGATGACTTCTACATCGTTCTCATCAAACCACTTTTTCACATAGTTACTCAAGCGTTCTGGGAAGTCTCGTAAGATACGCGGACTGCGATCAAATAGCTTGATTCGTAGATCCGGACGCGATTCGCGAAGCTCACTCGCAAGCTCGATCCCGCTTAAACCAGCACCAACGATTCCTACTACTGAATTAGATGGAAGGTCGCCTAATGTGCTATATGTTTGACGAGATTTTCCGATGGTCTGAATACTCATTGTGAATTCATCTGCACCGGGAACTCCGTGGTACTTGTCTTCACAACCAAGGCCGACAACTAAATCGTCGTACTTTACAGCTTCTCCACCCTCAAGTAAAACTTCTTTGTTTTCTGTGTCGATTTCTACGACTTCACCGTATTTAATGTGAAGCTTTTCGCTGACTGGGAAACTAACACGGACATCGTGATCCGAAACTGTCCCTGCAGCAAGCGCATAAAACTCTGTTTTTAAGCTGTGAAATGACGTGCGGTCAATCAATGTGATTTCTACATCTGATGGCAAACTGTTAGGTAATAAGCGCAGTAGAATACGCATGTTCCCATAGCCGCCTCCGAGCAGTACTAATTTTTGCATATGAAAACTCCTCTGCATGCATTGTCTCATTTAGTATAAATGATTGTGAGACATTTCACAATAAGTCACAACAATTGACGACTTGGTAGAAATGCAGTAGCATCAACTTGTAGCGAGGTGAACACGATGAATCCCATGGTGGAATTTTGCATTAGTAATATCGTAAACGGTGCTCAAGAAGCATTCGAGCAGCTGGAGAAAGATCCGAACTTGGATGTTTTAGAATACGGCTGCACGAGCAACTGTACTATTTGTGCAGACACGCTCTTTGCCGTAGTGAACGGGGATATCGTCCGAGGCGAGACACCTCAAGAGCTTGTCGATAATATTTATGCTTATATAGAAGAAAACCCATTGTTTTAACAGAAATTCTGGAAAACAATTAGCTAAAGGCAGGTTCTCAATTAATGAGAATCTGCCTTTTCGTGTACTACTTTGTGAGTAGGGGAAGCGTTCCGCGGGCGCGGGCTGAGCCAAGGTCTCAGCTTCCGCTTTTAATCCCGCTGGAGTCACCCCTACTCACCTTTTAACTATTTTTCTTCAACAAATTTTATGTTACTAATTAGCCTTTTCTAGGTATTTCACTACATTAATTCTGCTGCTGTTTCAACAAACCGAGTGATGTTCATACCGCTCGCCCGGATAGTTTCGGGTCGGTCGACACCTGAGTTGACATGAATCGTCGCAATTCCGAAGTCCACACCTGCTTGCAGGTCTGTCTTCATATTATCTCCGATCAAGACCATCTCTTCTTTTGTACTCCCGGTCTGCTGTTGAATCAGTTCCAACATGATAGGAGACGGTTTTCCACAAAAGATAGCCGGTGTTTCCGTTGAATACTCCACGAGTCTAACAAATGCGCCGTTGCCAGGAAGAAATCCTTGGTGCGAAGGAAATGCATGGTCAGGATTGGTCGCAATCAAAGTAGCCCCTGCTCGAACTTCCAGACATGCCTGGGCAAGCTTCATATAATTGATGTCTTTATCGATACCCATCACAACCGCATCTGCACCTTTATCGACTAAAGTCAGCCCTACTGAAGACAATTCGTCACGTAGTGCTTGTGTGCCGATAACATAGACAGATGCATCTGGATAATCGCGTTTGACGAAATGAGCCGCAGCCATACCGGACGTGTAAATATGACTCTCAGTTGTCTCCACTCCGAATCCTGCCAGCTTTTCTTTGAGCTGCGTACGAGTCATAGAAGCATTGTTGGTGATATAGAACGGTTCAATACCTTGAGATTTCAAATGCTTGATAAAAGCGACTGCTTCAGGAATCGGTTCGACTCCTTTGTAGACAGTGCCGTCTAAATCAAAGCACACGGTGTTATAGCTGAACATTGGAATCCTCCGGTAAGAAAGCTGAAACGGGACCCAATTCATTCACTAAGTATTTACGCACTTGACCAGGAAAAGCACGAATGACCGATAAGTTGGCATCGAACACTTTTGCCACATTGTCACGGTCGACTGCATAGTATTCACGGACCACTTCTTTGCGGAGGCCCACGATTTCTTTAAGACCTTGTTCCATATCAGCAGTGACCACTTTTTCATCAACCAAAATATCGATGATGTCGTCATAGCTTCCAGGATCTCGCATGATAAAGCCGTCAATCATCGCATTCCCGATATCCAAGATCGATTCAATGACAGAGCCTGTGACGCGCTCCAAAATCAAGTGACTTTCCGGATACGATTCCCATTGCTGCTTGTTCTCATAGACAGCCAGTAGCTCTTCTAAATGGCTGGCAATCACTTCAATTCGCTTTCGATCTACAAAGTACATAGAACTTCCTCCTGTTTCATTCAGTTGAATACGTCTCTCCTCTATAGTACCATAGAGCTGACTAGAACTTGAGGTGAAGAGCATGGAACGCTTTTATTTATATGATGATGTAGAAGACACGAAAACACGGTTTGTCAGCTTTACAGGAGAGACACAGCGCTATGACTTAGCTATCCTTCAGAGCACTCGTTTCTTTGGAAAAGTTTTGGTGATGGACATCCAGTTCAACCGGATGGCAATCATTGGACCAGACGATATCGAAGAAGAAGGCTATCTGGAGCATGCGTTTAATCGCAATGCGGAAGAAGCAGAAGAACTGCGTGACTATTTACGCGAACTGTTAAACTAACAAACAAGCGATGCGGAAATCCGCATCGCTTTTAGTTTGGAATCAGATGGACAGCATCAGGTGCAAATGTAGTAAATACTTGATCTCCCAGTTGATAGCGAGAAGCTTGAGAAGCCCAAACTTTTGCGACCACTTCAAGTTCAGACACAGCTACCGTAACTAGCGCGGTATCTTTTTGCAGTTGAATCTGTCGTATCACGCCGAGGGTTCCTGTTTCCTCAAATCGTATCGCTTCAGAAGGAATGACTACTAGTTGATTGTCTCGAACTGTTGGTATCAACGGATTCAACGCAGCTGCTTCTTGAGCAGTAAACACATTCTCATGCCCAAGAAACCTTGCAACTTCTCGAGTTTCAGGATGGCTATAGAGCATATGAGGAGCTCCCACTTGCAGAATTTCGCCTTCCTTCATCACGGCCATGCGGTCAGATAGTAGAAACGCTTCTTCCTGATCATGGGTCACACAAATGGTTGTGATCCTGAGTTGTTTTTGCAATTGCTTCACTAACTGCTGCATCTCGTCTTTCAACTGAGGATCTAGTGCACTGAATGGCTCATCTAGAAGAAGTAGTTCAGGTTCGACGACGAGTGCCCTAGCAAGCGACACACGCTGCTGTTGACCACCCGACAACTCACTGGGATAGCGATTCAGAAACGCCTCCAGCCCAACTTGACGAAGGGCTTCCTTCGCTTTCCGAGTTCGTTCCAATTTCGGCACTTTCTTCATTCGTAACCCAAAGCTTACGTTTTGTTCTACGGTCATATGCGGAAAAAGATGCGGTTGCTGAAACATCATCGCAAAGTGCCGTTTCTCAGCTAAAACTTCTGTAATGTCATGACCTTTATGATATAGGGTTCCACGGTCAGGCGTTACAAGTCCTGCAATCACTTTCAATAAGGTCGTCTTCCCGCAACCAGAGGGTCCGATTAATGTAAAGAACTCCCCTTCTTCAATGGCTAACTCAAGAGGAGCAAGAGTAAACTCGCTATTATACGTTTTTTCAACTTCTTCTAGACGAAGGACCGTCACACTCGACTCCTCCCTTTCTTTCTATAATGACCACGCAGCCCCACATCGAGAACAATTACCAGTAACAATGCTATGGCAGAGAATACGAGTGTGTATGCCGATCCAATTGACGTGTCCCCACCACTGATATAAGGGTACAACAAGATTGGAAGTGTAACGACTTGGCCGCCCCCTATCAATAGGGTCACGCTGTATTGGCTAAGCGAGATCAGCATACTGAGTGTCACTCCTGCAACGAGACCTGCCCTCAAATGTGGGAGTATTACGAATAAGAAGCGATTCCATGGCCCGGCTCCCAGCAGCTGTGCAGCTTGTTCTGTCTCTCGGTTCATCGTTTCAAAACTGATCATGGCGGCTCGTATAACATACGGCATGGATGGAGCTAGATGGACTAGAATAACACCAAGAACTGTCTCTGTGAGTCCTAGCCGTAGAAACGTTAGATGGATTCCCATTACTGCCGCTAAAGCGGGGACAAAAATAGGAGCCAGGAGTACTGCTTCTATAGCCGCACGAAAACGCAGATTCCCTCTTACAAGGGCATAGGCTGCTGGAACACTCACCAATACATTGATCATCGTGACACAAAACGCGATCCAGAGGCTCGTCCAGATTGCTGAAAGTGTGCCGGAATTTGCTCGAAACACCGCATCCCAAGCACGAAAACTCCAGCCTTCTGGAATCACGAGAGGAAATCTCCAGACGCCTCCTAAACTTGCAAGGAGTGCTGGGACAAACGGGAGCACAAAGAGAAAACAGAGTAAAACCAATACACTATAAGGTAGGCGGAGACTTCGCATCATTCCCACCCCCGATCATAACTCTTGCGATACAAACGGTAAGCAATCAAACCAAATACAAACGTTACTACTGTAAGTAACCAGAAGATGGCAAGTGCTTGTGAGCGGTCTTCAAAATTGCCACTAGTATAGAGCTGATAAGCATATACGGGCAAAGTGGCCGGATAAGTCACACCTAGTAGATACGGAACTTCAAATGCAGTCAACGTGTAAACAAACACAATCAAACTTGCCGTAAGCAGTGCGGGTCGGATAGCTGGAAGTAACACAGTGGAAATGTAGTTCCAAGGACGTGCTCCATAGATTCGAGCCGTGTCATACCAACCACTACCGATTCTCGCCAACACTGGATACAGTAAAAGAGCAACAAAGGGTGCTTCTTTCCATGTGTATGTAATGACCATCCCCCAACCGAAAGCATCATTGACCATTACCGGAAACTTAGCCGGAGCATCGATCCATCCGACTGTGTGGGCCAGTCGAGCAATCAAGCCACTTTGAGATAGCACTAACACCATAAAATACCCTGCTGCGAGATGCGGGATAGTCAGAGGCAGCTGTAGCAAGCGGAACAACCAAGGTCGCTTTGAGCGCAGTTGGAATGTATACAAGACAAGAGCAAGAACTATACCTAAGATTGTTGCAAAGATAGTAGATAAGAGAGCAACTCGCACAGTCAGAAGTAGAGAGTCTTGAAACGCACGTTCTGTAAGGGCTTGTTGATAAAATGAAAGATGCAACGTCTCTTGTCCGATTGCTGGAAAATAGCCAAAGCTTTTCAACAACCCATCTGCCAATCCGCCGAAGAACAGCGTGATTGTAAGAAGCAATGCAGGCAAGACTAACAGTGCATACTTATTCCTGCGCCACATGTTCAAGCCAACTTTCCTCAATCCACTCAACATAGATCGAAGGAATTTCAGGTAGACGATTTTGTTCCATCTCACTGATCGGTACCGTCGCTTCTCCTAAATCAATTGCGGTAAAGAGCTCTTGCTCTTCCTCAGATAGTTTTGCTAGCTCCACGACCGGCAGATCTCCCCAGTTGGCTGGGTCCATCTTCGCCGCCTGTGCTTCTGCAGATAGGAGTTCATTGATGACAACTAGAGCTCCTTGTGGATTCGGAGAATTATACGGTATCGCTAAGTAATGAGTGTTTGAAAGCGTTCCTTCTTCCCAGATAAAATTTCGGGTGGATTCTGGAAAACGTCCGTTTTGAACTTCGGCTGCTGCTTTTATCGGATCATAGGCCATCGTGAAGTCCACTTCCCCATTCGCATATAGTTGGTCTAGACGAGCGAGACTTTCAGGGTAGGTCTCTCCCTGACGCCATAAATAAGGTTCAAGATCATTCAGATAACTCCATACAGGCTCTAAAAGTTCTTCGACTTTTTCACGTTCCATCAACGGTTCTTCAAAGAACGCCTCGCTGCCCACCTCTTGATAGAGGACATGGCGGACAAATGCACTTCCTGTAAAGTCAGGCAATGCGGGATATGTAAATTTTCCTGGGTTTTGTTGCACATATTCTTCTAATTCAGCAAGTGATGTTGGATAATTGGAACGTGCTCCATCGTATGTCATGACAAACTGAGCGGTGCCCCAAGGAGCTTGCAAATTCTCCACAGGAATCCCAAAGTCAGATGCTATCTGGGGAACTTCCAAGTCAATTAAGTTCTGGACATTCGGTAATTTATCAGAGAAAGGCTTACCTAGTAAGTCATTGTCTTTTGCTGTTTTGAAGTTTTCTCCGTTGATCCACATGATGTCGATACTGCCTTCATTTTTACCTGCTGTCTTTTCGTCTAATACTTGAGTTAATATTTCTTTAGTATCTGTCACAGGAACTCGGTTCAATGTGATGTCATAGGTCTCTTCCACTCGTGGAATCACCCACTCATCAAAATACTGGTTGATGGAATCGCTTCCTCCCCACATATAAAGATTCACTTCTGTACCCTTCGCTTGTTCTTCAAATGTTGACCATTCTTGATTGAGATCTACTTCCTGTTGTACAGTTTGTTCAGTACAACCTCCAATGAAAAGAGTTCCTAGAATCCCCAACACAAATAGCTTTTTCATAAATCTCCTCCCCCGTCTGATTTTTTCGCCATCCGATTTTTTAACAACCAACTGGCCAGTGTGAACAGTATGACGACAATTACTGCTGCTGATATGACACGCCAGTCTCCATCGAGTAAACTTCCTCCCAAGAAATTGTAAGCAATCGTTCCTGGCAGCATTCCTAAAATCGTGGCTGTGATGTAAGGAATCCATTTCACCCTCGCGGCTCCTGCTAAATAACTGACCACATCAAAATTTAAAAAGGGAACGAGACGGAACCAAAGTACGTAGAGAAAACCATTCGTTTCCATTTGTTTTTGTGCAGCTGCCAAACGTGTTCCGGGAACACCTTTTCCCCACAGCGCTCTGAGACGTTCCGCCATGAAATAGCCAACAATAGCACTGAGCGTAGCTCCAATTAAAGTGTAGAGCGTCCCAAACCACGCTCCAAATAAGATTCCTCCTGTTAACGTCAAAATCGAAGCAGGAAAGAAAATGAGTGGACGCAACGCATAGATAGCGATATAGAGGACAGGAGCCAAGGGACCAAGAGATTCAATCCATCTAGAGAGTTCTTCAGCAGAAAATGCAGGAACATTATTCACAATAACCGCTAGTAAAAGAAATCCAGCTAGTAAGCTAATGACAAGCTTTTTGGAGCGTGTCATTTTTGATCATCCAAGTAGCGAGACCGAATCTGTTCTAACCGTTTTCGATTGACGCCTCCGTCAGAATAGCCAATCCGAGAACCTGAGCGAACATGGATCACATCTTCGCCTTCTACTACAGCAAACTCAAGGTCATCCTTAAAACGCATTAGTTTAGTAGTCGCAACTGCATGAATATAACGAGGTTCTTGTTTCATCACTTCGATTTCGTCAAATGAATCCAGCGTCTCAAGTAGACGTGCGATTGATTCACCTTCTGAACCTTGGAATGGAAACGGTTCAATATAGGCCGACTCTTTCTCTGTCTGTGAAGACACTGCATTCGGAGTGCTTGGCAAATCGCGCAACTTTCCATTTTCAGCACCTAGATCTTTTGGTGGTGTCCACATTTTCATCATGCCTCCTGTCAATAAGATTCCTGTTAGAGCTGCTCCTACTTTCCAGTTCATGTTAGTCACTCTCCTTGTCACGCCATTTTGTCACTTGTTTGATAATTGGCTTATTCAGTAGATTATCGACTGCAATTTTTTTCCCGAGCTTCACGAGAACTTCGCTATATGTCGGGTACGGGTGGATGACGCTCGCCATCTTGCCCATGTTGATATCGAGCATTTTGATAGTTTGAATCTGGCTAATAATTTCACCTGCACGATCTCCAATCACACTTGCACCTAGCACTTCACCTTTTTTGTCTAGAATCAGCTTTACACTGCCCATGTTTTCTGGCTTCGTCTTTGCCCGGTCAAGCTCGTCAAATGAGTGCGTGTAAACGCGGATAGAATCCCCATGCTTCTTTCGAGCTTCGTTTTCAGACAAGCCGGAATGCCCGATCTCAGGGTCTGTGTAGGTGCACCATGTAACATTCGCGTAATCGATTTTTCGACGAATTGGTAGGATGGCATCTTGTGCCGCTGTGATTCCTTGCGCATTCGCCATATGCGATAGCTGGTAAGGTCCAACCACATCTCCAATTGCATAGACGCCTTTTACAGTCGTCTCCATATGGTCATCCACTTTGATTTTCTTGTCATCAAATTCGACCCCTGTGTGTTCAAGACCAAATCCTTTTAGTGTTGCTTGTCTTCCAAGTGCCACTAAAATTTTGTCTGCTGTCACTTCGAAGGTGGTTCCTTCTTTTTCGACAGTCAAATAGATTTTCCCTTCCTGTTCTTTTACAGACTTCGCTTCTGTGTTGACGTAGACTGTGACGCCTTCGTCTTCTAGACGCTTTTTGATCATGGCGGCATGCTCTGGCTCATCGTTACTTAAGATCCCTGGAGCTTTTTCAATGAGATGGACTTCAGTGCCAAGACGTGCAATAGCTTGAGCCATCTCGCTTCCGATAGGACCTCCTCCTAAAATTAGCAAGCTTTCAGGTAGCGTTTCTTGTTGAAACAAGTTTTCATTCGTCAAGTAAGGCACGTCTTTCAATCCTTCAATCGGAGGGACTGCTGGTTTTGAGCCCGTTGCAATAATCACTTTTTTAGCTTCAATGGTTTCTCCGTTTACGACAAGATGGTGGGCATCTTGAAATTCGGCTTTCCCTTGAATGAACTCAATTCCCGATTTTGCAAGTACTTCGGGAGACTCATTTTCGTAGACCTGTTCCATTACGTGTCGAACTTCTTGTAAGATCTTAGCTGTATCTGCTTTGTACTCCGGAACGTACTTCCGAACATGATGAATTTCTTTTGCTCTATTAATTAGGGCCTTACTCGGGATACAGCCAGACCACGTACATTCTCCGCCTGGCTTATTTTGGTCGATCAAGATTACTTTTTTTGAAAATCCGGCTCCAGTGAACGCAGCGGTCAGTCCTGCTGCTCCAGCGCCAAGGATCACTAAATCTGCTTGTTTGGTCATCTTGGGTACCACCTCTCTTGTCAAATGTGTGTATAATGTAATCTATACCATAATTCCTTTGGAAAGCGTGATGAATATGCTCGATACCCATGCACGAAAATATGTAGATCCGCTTATTGACCGTACAGCTAGCTCGTTACTGAAAGTTGGTCTGACGGCTACTCAAGTCACTCATATCGCGTTCGTGATTGGTGTCACATCGGGAATCTTTATCTATCTTGACCAACCTATCCTCGCTTTAGTCGTTTTATGGCTCTCGGGGTTTTTAGATGCTGTCGATGGTTCCATGGCTCGAAAGACGAAATCATCTGCTTGGGGTACATTGCTAGATATCAGCTATGACCGAGTTGTAGAGATCAGTGTGATTGTTGGACTAGCGTTCTTGTACCCAGATTCGATGTGGGCTCTTTTATTACTAGCGTGCTCTATCATCTGGGCGATGACACTATTCTTAACAGTTGGGGCATTGACAGAGAAAAAAGGGATGAAGTCGTTTTATTATCAGGCTGGCCTTGCAGAACGAACTGAAGGGTTTATCCTTTTTTCACTTATGATTCTATTCCCTAGTTATTTGACTTTACTCACTCTAGTTTTTCTGGCTGTTGAATTATTCACTGCGTTTCAGAGGCTAAGTGAAGCACGGAAGATTTTAAAGGAGGGTGCATGATGAAGACGATTGTATTAGTAGGAGCTGGACATGCGCACCTTCATGTCATCAAAGCATGGCAAAAAGAACCCCTTCCGAATTGTAGACTTGTGGTCATCTCCGCATCGAAGTACCAGTATTATTCGGGGATGTTCTCAGGGTATGCGGAAGGATTGTATTCAGAAGAACAGACACGTGTTTCTCTTGTTCCGTTCTGCCGAATAGCAGGCGCTTTATTTTACGAAGATACGATTGAACGAATAGATTCGAGCGCACGTACGCTCTTCGGAAAGAGTGGGACAAGCTACAGCTATGACATCGTGTCATTTGATATAGGATCTACGATAGCCATACCTGAAGCGTTTCAAGATGTGTCTCCACAAGTAAAACCGAGCCATGAGATGATGGACACCATCAATAAAATCCGGTCGACTGCTCATCCCGTCATAATCGGAGGAGGAGCTGCAGCTGTTGAGATGGCTCTCTCAATACAGCACTGGCGCCTGAAAAATGGTTCTACGACTCCTGTCCAACTCGTGAGCGCTTCTCCCCTTCTAAAAGGTACTGGAGCAGAATCCGAAATCCACAAAGTGATCCAACAAGCAGGAATATCAGTGATGGAAGAAGATGAAGTACTCCGAATGGAAAATGAAACTGTCCATACTAAGAAAGGGAATGTACTGGAAGCGACCGCTCTATTTTGGTTGACTGGCTCCTCTAGCTTCCCTATTTTTCGGGACAGTAACCTTTCCACGACAGATGGTTTTTTGAACGTCACAAGCACGTTGCAGTCTACTGATGAACCGACAATCTTTGCAACGGGTGACTGCGCACATTTCACTGTGTCTAAAACGAGTCTTGCCAAAAACGGCGTACATGCTGTGAAGCAAGGTCCTATCCTTTGGTACAACTTGCAGGCACTTATTGAAAACCAAAAGTTGCGAGCCTACGAACCAAAGTCACCGCAACTCTCCATTCTATCCATTGGAAACCGAGAAGGCCTTATGCTCTATGGCAACTGGCACTTCAAAGGAAAGCTTGCTTGGCGAATTAAGCACCAAATCGACACTCGTTTTATGAATAAATACAAGTAAAAACTCACGGAGACTTACTGGTTTGTATGAGCAAAAGTAGCTAAAACAACATACATGCAAAGTGTGTAGGGGTGACTCCAGCGGGATTACAAGCGGAAGCTGAGACCTTGGCTCAGCCCGCGCCCGCGGAACGCTTCCCCTGCACACAATAAAACATACTAAAAGGGAGTCTCTCAATTTTACGAGAAACTCCCTTGTCTTTATTTTGTCTCAGACTCTTCGTTCTGTTCTACAGGTGGTTCTTCAACTTCCACCGGTGGTGTCGGCTGCACTTGGATTTTACCAAGCTTCTTGATCAAAAAATACGCACAGCCAAAATTACAAAACTCTAAAATGTAATCATGAATTGTTCCGATTTTAGTATCAAAAGTAGCTTTTGGATTCTTATCTTCATAAAACCCTCGAAGACGTAACTGCCCATAGCCCCAATCACCGAAGATATAATCGTACTTTTGAAGAACATCGCTGTAGCGCTCTTCTAAAGTTTCTTGATTAAAACCTTCTCGGAACTCCTCGACCACTTCATATTGATAGCCATCCAAATGAATACGTGTCACACGCGTCACCTATTTCTGTACAGCGAGCTCTTCTTCACCCGCCGCTTGTCGTTGTTTCGCTGCTGCATTGACTTGCTCATCAGCATGATAGCTGCTTCGTACTAAAGGTCCAGCTTCACAGTGAGAGAAGCCTTTTTCCATAGCGATTTTGCGAAGTTTACCAAACTCATGTGGTGTGTAATATTTTTGTACTTTTAAGTGTTTTTTTGTTGGTTGCAAGTATTGCCCGATCGTCATGATGTCTACATGGTTTGCACGTAAGTCATCCATGACTTCAATGATTTCTTCCCATGTCTCACCAAGACCTAACATTAGAGAAGATTTCGTTGGGATCTCTGGTTGCATCTCTTTAGCGCGACGCAGGAATTCAAGTGACCGATCATAAGTAGCACGTGCTCGGACTCTTGGAGTCAAACGGCGAACCGTCTCAATGTTATGGTTCAAGATGTCTGGTTTAGCATCCATCAAAGTACGTAGGTTTTCCTCTACGCCCCCCATATCTGATGGAAGTACTTCTACCGTCGTAAATGGATTTTTACGGCGAATTGCACGCACTGTCTCAGCGAACACTTGGGAACCGCCATCTTTTAAATCATCTCGAGCAACTGCTGTTACGACAGCATGCTTCAAGTTCATAATGACTACGCTGTCCGCTACGCGTTCTGGTTCAGCAAGATCTAATTCTGTCGGTAAACCCGTCTTCACGGCGCAGAAGCGACATGCGCGAGTACAAACTGCACCTAAAATCATAAATGTTGCGGTACGTCGCGTCCCCCAGCATTCATGAATGTTTGGGCAGCGGGCCTCTTCACAGACTGTATGTAAATTGTTTTCACGCATCAATTTCTTAAGACCTGTATACTCTTCGTTCGTATTCAGTTTGATTTTCAGCCATTCGGGTTTGCGCTCGCGCTCCGATGTGGGTTTACAAGATGTCATTGCGGTTGCCTCCATCCTTCTGTCTATCCTGATGTCAATATATCATACTTTAGACTTCCTCACAATTCACGCTACTAAGAAAAAACCAGCCCGGGGGCTGGTATTTAATCAAGCAGTTTGCGCTTGTGCTTTTTCTTTGGCTGTCCAAAAAACAAACAATACAACAAGTAATAGAACCACAACACCAAGGCCAATCCAAGCAGAACCCGTGAACCCAAGTACCAGATAACCAACTGCTGCAATCACAGCGCTAATGATGGCATAAGGAAGTTGGGTTGTCACATGATCGTATAGATTGGAACCTGCTCCCGTCGCCGACATGATAGTCGTATCTGAGATCGGTGAACAGTGGTCTCCGAATACGGCCCCTGCTAAAACTGCAGATAAAACAGGAAGTAGTAGTTCAGGATTCACAGCCATTGCAATATCCGCTCCGATAGGAATTAAAATACCGAATGACCCCCAAGACGTCCCTGTTGAAAACGCCATAACAGCCGTCAAAACAAATAGTAATGCTGGCAGAATCCACTCAGGAATGTTGTTATTGCTCACAACACCCGCCAAATAATCTCCTGTTTGTAGTTCAGAAATCAAATACGTCAACGCCCAAGCAAAGACTAGAATCAAAACTGCTGGCATCATAGAACGAATTCCTGAGATGAATGCCGTAGTAATATGCGAAGCATCTGCTTCAGGGTTTTTGCCAAATTGACGCAGGTATAAGAATAATGCAGCTGCCACACCAGCAAGTCCACCAATCAGTAAAGACTTAGGTACATCGGTATTTTCAAATATCGTAAACAAGTTCCAAGAGCCACCTGCTTGATTACCAGTTACGAGCATGGCCCCGACCGTTGCAGCAATGAGAGTGACGATTGGAATCACCAAATCTGTCACTTTCCCGTAATTGTGAACTGGGAATTCTTCTTTTAATTCACCTGCTACGTCTTTTTCAGGATCATAGAGCTCTCCAGTCTCAAGTGCACGTCGCTCGTGAGATTTCATAGCAAACAAATCAAAATCTGTAGCAGCAACAAAGAATACAACCGCTAGAGCAGCTACTACATAATAATTCATTGGAGCCATTAATACAAAGGCCTCAAGCGGTGTGTATGCCACGATCGCATACGTTGTGAAAATCCCTCCAAGAAGACTGATGAGATACGCTCCCCAACTAGAAATAGGAGAGACTACACAAACTGGTGCTGACGTGGAGTCAATAAAGTACGCAAGCTTCGCTCTTGAGATTCTATGAGAATCCGTGATTGGTCGAGCAATCTGTCCTACTGCAAGAGCATTGAAGTAGTCATCGATGAAAATCAAGATTCCGATGAATGCAGTTAATAACTTGGCACCTCGGCGCGTCTTCACTCGCTTCATCGCCCATTCAGCAAAAGCTCTGCTGCCTCCAGATAACGTTACAAGTGCAGTGATAACTCCTAAACTTAAAATAAATAAAAGTATAAAGACGTTGTATGCATTGAATCCTTCATCCCAGAATGACAACTGGAACGCTGTCCATAATGATTTTACCGATTCGACCGGCGAAAACTCGTGTAACAATAAAGCTGCCGAGACAATCCCGACTCCTAGTGACAATAGTACTTTTCTTGTGATGAGTACCATTGCTATTGCCAAGATTGGCGGCAATAGTGAAAAAATAGTGCTTTCCATTGGCTTTTCTCCTCCTTTTAGGCGGAGTTACAGATCTAAAAGTGAAACAAAAAGCCAGCCTAAAAACTATCTTTAGGCTGGCGTACACGGGAATTCCCTTAACTGTCTCAACTGACTGTAGCTCTCCATTTGCCGAATGCAAATGACAGTGTTATTTTTATTCAAAATAACCCCAATAGAAGGTGTGTGACGACACACTCCTATTTCGGCAAAGCTTCCTTTTTAACACGATCTTAGCTGTCAAACTCCCGTATCATACTCTTAAGCTCTGCGGCCTCTACCTATATAATATTCAATTCTCTATAAGCTTAACAAGAAACGAAACGTCTGACAACCCCTTATTTGTCTTCTGGTTTTAAAGGCACTTCAACAACTACTAAGATCGCCTGCTTCCGCTTGCTCTAAATGTGACTGGACAAGACGATTTGTATCAGATAGAACGCGGTTGATGATTTCTGTATTGAATCGAGTAGTCACCATACTCTCTTGATCACCTGGTACATGTTCAATGATCTCATTGACATCAAGTACGTTGGCAATTCGCCCATTAATGGCTTTACTGATGACCATTGAAGCAATTTTGTTCGTTTGCACTTCTGCATAACGCAAATAGGTGGGAGTCAAACGTTCATTGAACCAGTAAATCTGTGCACTCACCAACATCACAAAGACTACTAACCAAATCGTGAATTTCGGATAAGCAAACCACCGTTTCAGACGAGGTTTTTGGATCACGTAATAGCTCCTTTATTTACTATATGCTCAGTTCTTGTCTTGTGATGAATAGGCGACAAAAACATCTCGAATTGTTTCGGGCATAAAATAGGTTTTCGGAAGCTCTTTAAATCGAGGGAAAAAGTATCCAAAAGTGAACATATCTACTGTAACAAGCTGATAGTGCTCTTTAAGCTCTAATGCTCGGTTATTCACGTAATAGGCATCTTCTCGCTTCTCAAAGTTTCGGAACAATAATTTACCGAGCTGTTTTCCGCGAAACCCTAATCCCCTTACTTCCAGAGTTGGCCATTTGTTATTTTGCGCTACCTGATAGGCCTCGATGAGCTCCGCTCCAGACAATGTGACGACACAAGGATTAATGGGATGTGGAAGTAGGTCATGCATCGCCTTGGATGATACGTCACCAGTATCGAGGTTTGTCAGTAACAATCCCGCAGGATAAAGAGCACAATCAGCACCTGTATATGATAACAGCGCATCTCCCAGACGGTCACTAAGATTTGTAGCTTGTTGTAGGCTTGCCTTCAGAAATTTTTCATTATAAAATACAGGACCACTTAATAACTGCTCCCCTTCGATTTGCCAATGTTGAGACGCTGCTTCATTTTCTTTTGATGTATGCAGCGGACTGTTTTGCACATCTATTAATCGTGTGGATGTCACTGGACCAGTCTTTTCAAAAGCTACTTGTGCAACTCCTAAAAACTGACCCCATTTGCCTCCGGCAGCTAGAGATGTTTCCTGAATCTTAAAGTTATCTGGATACTGATGATGTGTATGAGCCCCTAAGATTAAATGAATAGCTGGGAAACGGCTAACCAATTCTTCTTCGTGCGAGCGTCCTACATGCGCCAAGCAGATAAGATAATCCACTTGATCACTTAACTGGTGCACAACTTCAGCAGCAGCTTCTAAGGGATCTGTCACATGCCACCCAAGTTGTTTGTAATAGTCATCATAAGCTGCCGTCACTCCAAAGATACCAATTCGTCTGTGGAAGGAGGTCTCATGAATGACGAACGGTTTTACCCAGCTCGGACGATTGCCTTCAGTATCAAAAAAATTCGCAATGACCACTTGAAAGTCAGCTTCCTCATATAAAGACTCCAACTGTTGGTGAGAAAGTGTGATGCCTTCATTGTTGCCTATCGTGACGTAATCATAGCCCGCCTGGTTCAACAAAAGAACATTTCCTTTTCCTTCAGTAGCCTCTGTATAAATATGAGAACGATCAAGATGGTCTCCAAGGTCCATAACAAGCAGGTCATCTTCTGCCGGTAGCTGTTGTTTATATAATTCCATCTCTTTCAAAATTGTTGGCCAGTTTTCTAAGTGACTATGTAAGTCATTCGTATGTAAAATATGGAGCATCGACATGTCTTCACCTCCTAGTAAATCCCTTCAAAGATAGAGCGGATTCCAAGTAGTAACAATACGATTTGTAGCACGACGACAAGACTGTCTGAATTTAAGCGGTGATTTAAGTATGCCCCGATTTTCGCCCCGATATAGGCAGCAGGTACGACGGGAATTGTATAGATCCAGGGTACGTTTCCTAATGAAATATGGGTGACCGAGTTGACAAGAGCAGACAGAAACACCATGAACATGGAAGTGGCTACTGCCACATGTGGTGGGAATAAGAACAATAACAGCATCGCTGGAACTAGCATGGAGCCTCCCCCAATACCAAATAGTCCTGAACTAAAGCCTATTCCAAACGTTAAAAGAAGAGCAAACCAAATTGGATAGCCATAGACATAGGTACCCGATGCATCTGTAAATGTCGTCTTTCTTCCGTGACGCACAAACCACTGAACGGGTTTCAAATACTTTCTTATTAATAACAACAAGGCAAGAAAGACCATCATGATACCAAAATACAATTGGAATGAAGGCAAGTCGAGTCCTCTGTTTACAAATGCACCGATCACGGTCCCAGGAGCGCTACCTGCAAAGAAGATGGCTCCGCTTTTAAAATCAACGGTTTTCTTCTTCATATACGCAATCGTCGAAGAGAGTCCCGTAAAAATCATCATGATCACTGAAAGTCCTACGACCGTCTGTGGTGTGATGCCATCAATAAAACCGGCAGCTCCTAAATAGACGATGGCAGGAACTAAAATCACACCACCTCCAAGACCAACTAAAGCTCCCACTACCCCACTAAAAAGCCCTGCAATTACTAAGAGTATCCACTCCATTACATGTCTCCTCCAAACAAATCAAGTTGTTTCGGTGCCAACCCTTCAAATGAAACAGCTAGTTTTTGTTGGAGCTGTTTAGCATTCGCAGCAGCGTGTCCCCCAGAGTTATTGTTGAACAACACCATCGTTTGCTTCGCTTTTGAATCTACTTGTTGAACAATTTTTGCTAGTTCCTCAAGCTCGGCCTTATTGTAGTCATAAAGATAGCGGATCTCTCGCCAGTTTTTTCGATTTACAGGTGCTTGCCAAGCGGCCACATTGCGTCCATGAAAGCGAAACAGCGCTTTTTCTGCTGTCACTTCTGGAACGAGTGGAATACTTCCTTCACCTGATTGTGGTTCATCACAAATACTATGAATAAAATCATGCTCTCTTAAAAATTCGAATGTTTTGTCTCGGAATCGCTCTTCATACCAAGACTGGTGTCTGAACTCAATTGCCACATCAAATCCGGCTAATTCTTCACGAAGCTGTCTCAGTACATCGACATTTTCTTTTGTACAATCGAACCAAGGTGGGTACTGGGCTAGAACTGCCCCGAGCTTCCCAGCTTGTTGATAGGAAGTAAGAGCGAGCCGGTACGCTTCAAACGCCTCTTTCAAGGAATCGAAGGGACTGTCTCCTCGTAGATGACCCGTTAGTTGCTGATAGGTTTTCACTATGAATTGAAAGTCTTTTGGAGTTTCTTCGATCCATTTGTCGTTGTTGCGTTTAGGTTGGACTGCATAAAACATTGCATCCAATTCAACGATAGGGAAATGAGCGCTATAGTCTTGTAGTTTTTGTTTTGCATTTCCCTGATACAAATCTGGATGGTCTCCCCATCCCGTTAATCCGATTTGAATCATAGACTCACCTCTTTGTATTTAGTGTACCACTTCCTTTCCCTTCTCCGCTCCCTTTCACTCTAGGTTTACTGTCTAATAAAACGGGTACTATTTCAATGTAAGGAATGCACATCTCGTAACTCATGCTAAGTGTTCTTTCTTGAAGGAGCGTTTGGCGGGAGGTGACAAGATGGAGAGATTCTATGGAATCGATGCACTACTTGACTATTTGAATCAGCAAAGTGATGAACGATTTTCAGAAGCAGACATTTTGTTTTTAATTGAAAAGCGTATAATTCCGCACTACGTTTCTTTCGGTAAACGCTATTCGTTCCAGAAGAAGCACATAGACAGCTGGCTCAAAGCTTACAAAAACCAAAAAACTCCGTCTCCTGAGTCTTAACTCTCGGGAACGGAGTTTTTCTATGCAAAAAAACCGCCAAGTGGCGGTTTTCTTTTTATCCGATAGAGCCTTCCATCTCGAACTTGATCAGACGGTTCATCTCAACAGCATATTCCATTGGAAGTTCCTTCGTGAATGGTTCGATAAAGCCCATAACGATCATTTCAGTAGCTTCTTCTTCACTAAGTCCACGACTCATCAAGTAGAACAATTGCTCTTCTGAGACTTTAGAAACTTTCGCTTCATGCTCAAGAGAAATATTGTCGTTCATGATTTCGTTGTAAGGAATCGTATCTGAAGTCGACTGGTTATCCATAATCAATGTATCACACTCGATGTTAGCACGTGCTCCGTGTGCATTGCGTCCAAAACGAACGATACCACGGTACGTTACTTTACCACCTTGTTTCGAAATCGATTTCGAAACGATAGTAGAAGACGTGTTTGGTGCTAAGTGAAGCATTTTAGCTCCAGCGTCTTGATGTTGCCCTTTACCAGCTAAAGCGATTGAAAGGGTCATACCGCGAGCGCCTTCACCTTTTAAGATACATGCTGGGTACTTCATAGTCAGTTTCGATCCGATGTTTCCATCGATCCATTCCATTGTACCGTTTGCCTCTACAACAGTACGTTTCGTTACTAGGTTGTATACGTTGTTAGCCCAGTTTTGAATCGTTGTGTAACGGCAATACGCATCTTTTTTAACAATGATTTCAACTACAGCAGAGTGTAGAGAATTCGTTGTGTAAACAGGTGCTGTACATCCTTCTACATAGTGCACTGATGCGCCTTCATCAACGATGATGAGTGTACGCTCGAACTGCCCCATGTTTTCAGAGTTAATGCGGAAGTAAGCTTGAAGTGGTGTATCTACTTTAATACCTTTTGGTACATAGATGAAAGATCCACCTGACCATACAGCTGAGTTTAATGCAGAGAACTTGTTATCAGAGGCTGGAATTACAGTACCCCAGTACTCTTTGAAGATATCTTCGTTTTCACGAAGAGCCGAATCTGTGTCTTTAAAGACGATTCCTAGATCTTCAAGTTCTTCTTTCATGTTGTGGTAAACTACTTCAGATTCATACTGAGCAGAAACACCTGCTAAGTACTTTTGTTCAGCTTCTGGAATACCTAATTTATCAAACGTGCGCTTGATTTCTTCTGGTACTTCATCCCATGAACGCTCTGTCTGTTCTGAAGGCTTTACATAATAAGTGATCTCGTCGAAGTTTAATTCGCCAAGCTCTCCACCCCATTGTGGCATTGGTTTTGCGTAGAAAATTTCCAATGCTTTTAGACGGTAATCAAGCATCCACTGAGGCTCATCTTTCATACGAGAAATTTCTTCAACAATTTCACGTGTCAAACCGCGTTTAGAACGGAAAATCGATACGTCTTTGTCATGGAAGCCATATTTGTAATCGCCGATTTCAGGCATTTTTTTAGCCATAGTTTATTCCTCCGTTCCTTGATTTTGGTGTTGTACTCCTTTTTCCATTGCTTTCCACGAAAGCGTCGCACATTTGATACGTGCTGGAAACTTAGATACACCACTTAAAGCTTCAATATCTTCTAAGTCAATTGAGTCATCATAGTCTTTGCCTGTCATCATGTCTGAAAAGATTTCCGAAAGCTTCATAGCTTCTTCTACCGTTTTCCCCTTGACAGCTTGGGTCATCATCGAAGCCGAAGACATGGAGATAGAACAGCCTTCTCCGTCGAATTTAGCATCTCGGATGATACCATCTTCTACTTGGAGAGTTAAGTGAATACGATCTCCACATGTCGGGTTGTTCATATCAACAGTTAAGGCTTCTTCTCCAAGAGACCCTTTGTTACGAGGGTTCTTGTAATGATCCATAATCACTTGACGATAGAGTTGGTCTAAATTTGAATTAATAGACATCGTTGAAATACTCCTTTGCCTTCTGCAAACCGGCTACAAGACGGTCAATATCTTCTTTTGTGTTGTACAAGTAGAAACTTGCACGAGCCGTCGCAGAAACGTTGAGCCACTTCATTAATGGCTGTGCACAGTGGTGACCGGCACGTACTGCAATTCCTTGCATATCTAAGACTGTCGCTACATCATGTGGATGCACATCATTTAAGTTGAATGTAACAATTCCAGCCCGCTTAGACGGATCTTTGGGGCCATAAATCGTCAATCCTTCAATTTTAGACATCTGCTCCATAGCATAAGCAGCTAGTTCATGTTCATGTTGTTCGATAGCTTCTAAACCAATCGATTCTAAATAATCAATGGCAGCAGCAAGACCGATAGCACCTGCTATGATAGGAGTTCCCCCTTCAAATTTCCAAGGGAGCTCTTTCCATGTGGATTCTTGAAGACCGACGAAGTCGATCATCTCGCCTCCGAATTCTACTGGCTCCATAGCTTCTAAATGGCGCTGCTTTCCGTAAAGAACACCAATTCCTGTTGGACCACACATCTTGTGACCAGAGAAAGCGTAAAAATCACAATCCAAATCTTGTACATTGACTTTGATATGAGGAGCAGCTTGTGCCCCGTCTACTACCATTATTGCACCATGTTCATGGGCAATCTTCGTGATGTCTTTAATTGGATTGACGACTCCGAGGACATTGGAAACGTGCATAACAGAAACGATTTTCGTTTTCTCTGTGATGGCTTTCCGTACGTTCTCAAGAGTGATTGTTCCGTCTTCTTCTAAGTCGATGTATTTCAACACAGCATTTTTCCGTTTCGCAAGTTGCTGCCAAGGAATAATGTTAGAGTGGTGTTCCATATAAGTAATGACAATTTCATCACCTTCGGATACATTCGCATCTCCGTAGCTTGCCGCTACTGTGTTGATTGCTGTAGTTGTACCTCGCATGAAGATCACTTCTTTAGTGGAAGTAGCTCCAATAAAGTTGCGTACTTTCTCACGAGCGCCTTCATAGCCTTCTGTGGCACGATTTCCAAGTGTATGCACACCGCGGTGCACATTGGAATTATCTTGCTCGTAATACGCTTTAAGTGCATCAATGACTACAGTCGGTTTTTGTGAAGTGGCGCCACTATCTAAATAAACGAGTGGATGTCCATTCACCTCTTGATTTAAAATGGGAAAATTGCTGAGGATCGTTTGATTCATTAGCGCACTTTCCTTTCAATGACCTCCGTGAGCTGCTTTTTAACACCTTCAACTGGAAGTGCTCGTACTACAGGCGCTAAGAAACCATGAATGATTAAGCGCTCTGCTTCGTGCTTCGAGATACCGCGGCTCATTAAGTAGTACATTTGCATTGGATCTACTCGGCCAACAGATGCTGCGTGACCAGCAGTTACATCGTCTTCATCAATCAAAAGAATCGGGTTTGCATCCCCACGTGCTTTTTCAGATAACATCAAGACGCGTGATTCTTGTTCTGCGTTTGATTTAGAAGCGCCGTGTTCGATTTTACCGATACCGTTGAAGATAGAAGAAGCTGAATCTTTCATAACCCCGTGCTTCAGAATTTGACCTTCTGAATTTTTACCCCAATGGATGACTTTAGTTGTAAAGTTTTGTTTTTGATCTCCACGACCAACAACAACTGTTTTTACATGGCCTTCCGAGTTGTCGCCAACTAAGTGCGTTACGTTTTCAACAATTGTATTGCTATCATTCATTAAGCCTAGTGCCCATTCAATGACTGCATCACGGTGTGCTACACCACGACGGTTTACATAAGCTGTATAGCCTTTAGCTAATACATCAACTGCTCCGTACGTAATTTTCGCATTGTCTTTTGCAAGTACTTCAGAAACGATGTTGGCTTGGCCAGTCGCTGTTTCGAAAGTTGACAAGTAGTTTTCAACATATGTCAATTTGCTGTTTGACTCTGCTACTACCAATGTATGGTTGAATAGAGAAACAGACTCGTCATCTTGTACATAAATAACTTGAACAACTTCATCCATCTCTACATTTTTAGGAATGTAGATGAATGCTCCACCATTTAATAGAGCTGCATGGTAAGCAGTCAGTTTGTGCTCATCTGGTTTCACAACATCTGTCATCAAGTACTGCTTTACAAGATCGCCATGCTCACGAATAGCCGTGTGGATATCTGTAACGATGACACCCTTGTCTTGAAGTTCCTGTGAAACAGAAACATAAGCTGGTGTGTTGTTGCGTTGAATATATAGAGTTTTTTGGTTTTCTGTATCAATTAGAGACTGGATGTCTTGTGGTAGATCAGCAAGTGTAGAATAGCCTTCGCTCTCTACTGTGTGTGCTGAGAATGAAAGAAAGTCCCAGCTCTTAATGTTTGTCTTATCCGGTTCAGGCATTGGCAGGTCCGCTGCTTGCGCAAGTGCAGTTAAGCGGAAATCTGTCATCCATCCCGGTTCTTGCATTTTTTCAGAGTAAGCGCGAATGTCTTGCTCTGTTACTGCTAAAGTCGTTTCAACCGTCATGCTGACTGTCTCCTTTCTTATGCTTCTTGCCCAACAGTTTCGTCTTCAATACCTAACTCTTCTTTGATCCAGTCGTATCCTTGAGCTTCTAGTTTATGAGCTAGTTCAGGACCACCAGATTTTACAACGCGACCTTGCATCATCACGTGAACATGGTCAGGAGTGATGTAGTTCAGTAGACGTTGGTAGTGGGTGATGATTAGGCTTCCGAAGCCTTCTCCGCGCATTTCATTGATTCCTTTAGAAACTACTTTTAGTGCATCGATATCTAGACCAGAATCGATCTCATCTAAGATAGCGAATGTAGGTTTGATCATCATCAATTGAAGGATCTCGTTACGTTTCTTTTCTCCACCTGAGAAGCCTTCATTTAAATAGCGCTGCGCCATATCTTGGTCCATTTCAAGGAAGTCCATTTTGCTATCCATCTCACGGATGAATTTCATCAAAGAAATTTCATCGCCTTCTTCACGACGTGCGTTGATTGAAGAGCGTAAGAAGTCAGCGTTAGTTACCCCAGTGATTTCACTTGGATATTGCATAGCTAGGAATAGACCTGCTTTAGCGCGCTCGTCTACTTCCATCTCTAATACATCTTCACCGTCTAATGTTACAGAACCAGAAGTCACTTCATATTTAGGGTGTCCCATAATTGCAGAAGCAAGAGTTGATTTACCTGTACCGTTTGGTCCCATGACCGCGTGGATTTCACCTGTATTCAGTGTTAAGTTCACACCTTTTAAAATTTCCTTGCCGTCGATTGAAACGTGCAAATCTTGAATCACTAATGTTGACATTATATACCCTCCATATCTAAGCTTTGAACGGATGATCCCATTCTAAATTATTATCATTCTAATCTTACAGCAATTAGAGGTCGACTGCAAATCATTTAAACGCTTGTCATTCCTGCATTTTTCATTTTCAATAGAAACGTCCTAATTGAGAATAAGTATCATGACGAAAGGCCAAAAAAGCCTGTAGAATCAAGGTTCTACAGGCTTTTTGTACAACTTCTATATTATCCTCTGTGGGCTTGAGCATCAATTTGAGCAGCAATACGCATGCTTTTTTCGTGATCACGTTGACGGCGTTGTTCCACCTTCATACGTAATTCTTCACTTTGTCTCATTTCATCATAACCGAAACCATGTACGTCACGAAAAGCCAAATTCATTTTTTCCGTGTAAGGCTGTCCTTCTGGTTTGATAACTATCATTCCCTTCAGTTAGTATCTTACGCTATTTAGTGTATACCCACTAGCTAGCGAATGAAACCGTAGGAAGGGAATTTGGCCCTTTTGTAGCAGTGTCTAGTTATTCTGTCACAGGTACTACTGAACCGCCCCACTCTTCTAAAATCCAGTCTTGGATTTCTTGAGAGTGTAATGCCTCAACAAGTGCTACGATCGCTTCGTTCTCTTCATCTCCAGCATTAACTGCGATTACGTTTACGTATGGAGAATTTGAATCTTCAATCGCGATAGAATCTTCGATTGGGTTCAGACCTGCATCTAATGCATAGTTCGAGTTAATTAGTACTGCATCGCCTTCTTCTTGTTCATACATTTGAACAAGTAGTGCTGCCTCGTAGTTTGGATCGAATTGAATGTTTTTTGGGTTTTCTACAACATCTTCAATTGTTGCAGAAGTTTTTTCTACGCTCTCATCAAGTTTGATAAGACCTGCTTGCTCAAGCATAGAAAGGACACGACCGTGGTCAGCTACTGAATTACTCATTAAAATCGTAGCACCATCTGGTAATTCATCGATAGACCCGAATTTTTTAGAATAAAGACCGATTGGCTCGATGTGGATGCCACCTGCATTCACGAAATCATAGCCGTTATCAGCTATTTGAGATTCTAGGTAAGGAATGTGTTGGAAGTAGTTAGCATCCAAGTCACCTGAATCAAGATCTTGGTTTGGTAATACATAGTCTTGGTACGTTTCAATTTCAAGCTCAATGCCTTGCTCTTCTAAAAGTGGTTTTACTTGCTCTAAAATTTCAGCGTGAGGCACGTTTGATGCTCCAACTGTTAGTGTTGTATCGTCCCCTGATGAAGATCCGCCTTCAGACCCACATGCTGCTAATGCTAAAATGCTTGCTCCAAGTGTTATTCCTGTCAGTACCTTTTTCATCTCAAATCTCTCCTCTGTTATCGTTTATCTAATCGGTTAGTTAACCAGTCACCGATCCACTGGATGATAAATACAATCAGTAGAATGATAATTGTAGCTACAATCATCACATCTGTTTGGTTGCGCTGGAATCCGTCTAAGAAAGCTAAAGTTCCAAGTCCTCCAGCACCAATTACACCCGCCATAGCCGTATAACCGACAAGGGCAATAGATGTTACTGTAATTCCTGACACGATGGCTGGCATCGATTCAGGAAGCAATACTTTGCGAATAATCGTCCACGTTGTAGCTCCCATTGACTTAGCGGCTTCTAGAACCCCACGGTCAATCTCTTTAAGGGCGATAAGTACCATGCGCGCATAGAATGGTGCGGCACCGATAATTAAAGCTGGGAAAGCTGCATTAGGTCCACGAATACTTCCAAGTAACAACTTCGTGAACGGAATCAATAAAATAATCAAGATAATGAATGGGATGGAGCGGAAGATATTGACGAGTGCTCCAGTCAACCAGTTAGCAATTTTATTGGACCAAGCTTGATGGGGTCCTGTTAAAAACAGCAGCAGCCCGATAGCAAGACCGAATACAAAGGTCAAGGCTGTAGAAATAGCTGTCATGTAAAGTGTTTCATATGTGGCTTCCCACATTTTCGGCCAATCAACATTCGGAAATAGATTCTCAATCATGCTGAATCACCTCCGATTGTACTTTTTGTGCATGTAAGTAACCCAATGCTTCATCGATAGCTAACGCATCTCCATCGATGTGTAAAAGCAGAGTACCTAGCGCACCATTTTGAGTTTGTGTAATGTTCCCTTGAACTATCGTCACTTCTAAACCGTATTGCTTAATCAACCGAGCAATTAGTGGCTGATCCGTCTGATCTCCTACGAAAGTTAACTTCACCAGTTTCCCATTCGGATACATTTCTAAGAAGTGATCCACTGTATCTGAGAAGTGAGCTCCGTCTGAGATCTGTGAAACGAAGCGTTTCGTGATGGCTTGTTGCGGATTTTTGAAGACGTCGATGACTTGTCCTTCCTCCACAACTAATCCATTTTCCATTACAGCCACACGGTGACAAATTTTCTGAATCACGTGCATCTCGTGCGTAATCAAGACGATCGTCAATCCAAGTTGTTTGTTGATGGTGACTAGAAGGTCTAGGATTTGATCCGTTGTTTCTGGATCTAGTGCTGAAGTCGCTTCATCACAAAGGAGTACCTCAGGGCGATTGGCTAGCGCGCGAGCAATACCTACACGTTGCTTTTGTCCTCCTGATAGCTGAGAAGGATAAGCTTTCTCTCGTCCTTCTAGTCCTACAAGAGCAATTAGCTCTTTCACTCGCTCCGCTCTTTTGTCCTTAGAAACTCCCGCAATCTCCAAAGGAAACGAGATGTTTTCTTCTACAGTTCGAGACCAAAGTAAGTTGAAGTGTTGGAAGATCATGCTGACCTTTTGTCGGAACTGTCGCATGTCTTTTGAAGACAGTTTCGAAACTTCTCTACCGTTCACCTCGATTTGTCCAGCAGTCGGACGTTCTAGTCCGTTCAGTAGACGAATGAGTGAACTTTTTCCTGCACCACTATAGCCGATGATGCCGTAGATTTCTCCTTGAGCAATGGATAGTGAAACATGGTCTACAGCTACGACATTTCCATTCCCTGTCGTATATTGTTTAAAGACATCTTTTAATTGAATCATATGCGCGCCGCCTCCTTTCTTTAATAATTTGTCTTTTTGGATAATATTATTGTTAGCCGTTTTATTAAGAAGTTGTTCCGATTTAAGAATAATCGAGTTCCGAACGCTAGAAACCACTCCACAAATCCGTGACCTCCAGAAATGCAAAGTACGCATTTATGGAGCCCCCGGATTAGCTCCGGGTTTCTGGGCGAGCGTTCTCCACATCTAAAACAAAAAAGACCCTTTCTGCGCACAGACAGAAAGGGTCATCGTTTTATCAACGGATATCCATTCTCTCATCTCTCAAAGCGCTAGCTTTGCGTGACTTGGCACCATTTCACTTTCGTGACGGTTGCCGGGCTTCATAGGGCACTTCCCTCCACCTCTCTTTATAAGAGCGACGCATATTCAATTAGTATTGTTGTCAGTAATCGAATAGTATCATAGCTATTTTATAGCGTCAACTAGTTTCTATAATAATTTTTTATTTTTTCTAGTAAGTAAGGTACAGACTGAAATGCATAGATCTTCTCAATAGGTTCTTCGCCTTTTTGAATCAATAAACAAGGCACACTTTCTATCTGATGTTCATGCATGAGCTCTGGTGCGTAGTTTGCATTGATCTGAGGAATCTCTTCATCAATCAACTGCTCACAGACACTTAACATTTTAGACGCGACTTGGCAGGTGCCGCACATCGGTGTGTAGATGTAAAGCAGCGAATAACGTCTTTCTTGCCACTCTGTATATGTGATTTCTTTCATGTTCGTTCTCCACCTTTACTTGCCTAAGGTAGCAAATCTTCTCCACAATCTCAAGAAAAAAGCTGAAACACAATCAATTAAGTTTTAGTAGTTGAATAAAAAGCGTGTAGGGGTGACTCCAGCGGGATTAAAAGCGGAAGCTGAGACCTTTTCTAAGATGTGAAGAACGCCACTCTAGAAATTTCATCAAAACCAGGCGCACCAAGTGAGGCGCTCTTTGCCTCGGTTGGGGTGAATGGTTTTGATGGGGATTTCTGGCGTTCGCAACTCGATTTGGCTCAGCCCGCGCCCGCGGAACGCTTCCCCTACACGCGATACAACTTAAAAAGGAGTTTCTCAATTAAGAGAAACCCCTAGTCCGATTCTGTTACATCTTCTAATTAGCTAATTAATTCTTCGTACTGTTCTGCAGTTAACAATGCATCCGTTTCAGCAGAGTCTGTTGGCTCTACTTTCACCATCCATGCATTTTCGTAAGGAGATTCGTTGACGAACTCCGGGCTGTCTTCTAAGGATTCGTTCACCGCTACTACTTTACCGCTGATCGGTGCATAAAGCTCTGAAACCGTCTTAACGGATTCCACGCTACCGAATGCGTCACCTGCTTTGATTTCGTCGCCTACCGCTGGAAGTTCAACGAATACGATGTCCCCTAGCTCAGACTGTGCGAAATCTGTGATACCGATTGTTGCTGTGCCCTCTTCATGCTTTACCCACTCATGGTCTTTAGAATAACGAAGTTCTTTAGGAATACTCATCATTAATCTCCTCTCGACATCTGCAATTTTCTCTTTAATAGTGACACAATTTGAAGCTTTCGACAAGCTCTTATTTTGTCCAAGTAGCTTCAAAATCTGGCTCTTTAAACCCAACCGTCACTTTCTCGCCATCAGTTGTGAACGGCCGTTTGATCAACATACCATCTGACGTGAGGACGTCTAGTTTCTCATCATCAGACATGGTAGCTAATTTGTCTTTCAAGCCAAGCTCACGGTATTTTTGACCGCTAGTATTGAATAATTTTTTCAATTCCAGACCATTCGATTCAGCCATATTCTTTAAAAGCTCTCGACTAGGCGGTTGTTCTACGATGTGATGATAGGTATAGTCGATACCTTGTTCTTTCATCCATTTTTCCGCTTTTTTACACGTAGTACAGTTCGGATAGCCATACATCTCAATTGCCATGTCCATTCCTCCTTCAGTCTCTCTAGTAATAGTATACCGAGAAATCGTCCACAAGAAAAATCCCTGCACAAAAGTACAGGGAAACCAGTTGATTATACTACGTATTTTTCAGCGTCGATTAACTTCACAGAAGCTTCACGTTTCTTCGTCACCAAGTTGTAAGGTGTGTTGCGAGTCAACTTGCGAAGAGCCGATAGCATCATGCGCTGGTTGTCGCCGTCAACAGCAGCAAGTAGTGTATCTTTAGCATACTTTTCGATTTCTTCGAAAGCCTCTTGGCAATAGATCTCTGTATAAAGGATCTTCTGAGCTGCTTTTTCAGCGCCTACTTTGTCTAAAGCTTTTTCAGAACGAAGCAATGCAGATTCCATAGCGAAGACATTGTTAGCGATATTCGCAATGTTCACTAAAACTTCTTGCTCTGCATCAAGTTTCGCGCCAAAGCGCTGTGCTGCAAGACCTGCTGCAAGTAAACCAATCTTCTTCGCATTCTTCACTAATACTTTTTCTTTAGCTAGTGGCTCGTCGCCCACTTCTTCTGGCATCATCATCAGAAGCTCTTCTTGAAGCTTCATAGCTTGTTGAAGTAATGGCAATTCACCTTTCATAGCTTTCTTCAAGAACGTACCAGGAACGATCATACGGTTGATTTCATTCGTACCTTCGAAGATACGGTTGATACGTGAATCACGGTAAATACGTTCGACTTCATACTCTTGCATGAATCCGTAACCACCATGTAATTGAACGGCTTCGTCTGCAATGTAATCCAACACTTCAGAACCGACAACTTTGTTGATCGAACATTCGATTGCATATTCAGCGATAGCTGCAGCAATTTCTTTTCCGTCTTTTTGAGCTTCTTCTGAAAGCTCGTTCATACGGTCTTCAAAATAACCTACTGTGCGGTAGATTAGGCTCTCTGTAGCGTAAAGTTTTGAAGCCATTGTAGCAAGCTTCTGCTTCGTCAAGTTGAATGAAGAAAGTGGTGTCTTGAACTGCTGACGCTGGTTTGCATAAGAGATAGAAAGCTCAAGCGCACGCTTCGCTCCACCTACTGTACCTACACCCAGCTTGTAACGACCGATATTTAAGATGTTGAAGGCAATGACGTGGCCACGGCCTACTTCACCTAATAAATTCTCTACAGGCACTTCAGCGTCTTCTAAAATCAATGTACGAGTTGATGAAGACTTGATCCCCATCTTCTTCTCTTCCGCTCCAACAGAGACGCCTGGGAAGTCTTTTTCCACGATGAATGCAGTGAACTGCTCGCCATCGATTTTAGCGTATACTACGAACACATCCGCAAAGCCTGCATTTGTGATCCATTGTTTTTCACCGTTTAATACATAGTGAGTACCAGCTGCGTTCAACTTCGCAGATGTTTTAGCTCCAAGTGCATCTGAACCAGAACCTGGCTCTGTCAGCGCATAAGCAAAAATCTTTTCAGCAGTTGCTGAGTACGGAAGGTATTTTTTCTTTTGCTCTTCGTTTCCGAAAAGAACGATTGGTAAGGAACCGATTCCTACGTGTGCTCCGTGAGTGATTGAGAAACCGCCTGCAACCGACATCTTCTCCGCGATTAAAGCTGAAGACACTTTATCTAAACCTAAGCCGTCATATTCTTCTGGAATATCCGCTGCAAGTAAGCCTAGTTCTCCAGCTTCTTTTAATAGACGTACAGAATGTTCAAACTCATGGTGCTCCAAGTTTTCCACTACTGGCAATACCGAGTTCTTTACATAGTCCTCTGTAGTTTTCGCAATCATCTTTTGCTCATCAGAGAAATCCTCTGGTGTAAATACACGATCAGCTGTTAAATCTTCGATTAAAAACGCTCCGCCTTTTACTGCTTGTGACATATTCATGTCCTCCTTTTATAGTAATTCAAATACGCCTGCAGCACCCATACCGCCACCGATACACATCGTGACTACACCGAACTGCTTTTGTTGACGTTTTAATTCATGGATCATTTTAAGAGTTAAGATAGCACCTGTTGCTCCAAGTGGATGCCCTAGTGCAATCGCGCCACCGTTGATGTTGACTTTCGTTACATCCAAGTTCAACTGGCGAATGATTTGAAGAGATTGAGACGCAAAGGCTTCATTCAACTCCCACACATCGATATCTTCAATAGAAAGACCCGCAAGCTTCAGTGCTTTTGGAATCGCTTCAACAGGCCCAATACCCATGATTTCTGGTGGAACTCCTGCCGTTGCGAACGAACGGAATTTTGCAAGTGGCTTCAAGCCTTGTGCTTCCGCTACTTCACGGTCCATAACTAGTAAAGCTCCAGCACCATCAGAAGTTTGAGATGCATTACCAGCAGTAACAGAACCGCGAACGTTGAATGCTGGACGAAGCTTCGCAAGTGTTTCAACTGTCGTCCCTTCACGAACACCTTCATCCATCTCGAATAGACGCGTTTTTGTCTGTTGCTTGTTGTTCCCGTCTACAAAGTGATGAGTCACTTCTACAGGAACGATTTCGTCTTTAAATTTACCAGCTGCAATCGCTGCTGCTGCTTTTTTGTGAGACTCAACAGCAAATGCATCCTGATCTTCACGGCTGATGCCGTATTTTATCGCAACTTGCTCTGCTGTGTGCCCCATCCCCATGTAATACTGAGGTGCTGTTTCTGCAAGAATTGGGTTCAAACGCAATGTATTTCCTGTCATCGGAATCATACTCATCGATTCCACACCGCCGGCAATGATTGCTTGAGCATGGCCGACCATGATGCGTTCAGATGCGTACGCGATGGATTGCAAACCAGATGAACAGAAGCGGTTGATTGTGATCGCTGGTGTCGTATCCGGAAGACCTGCAAGTGCGCCGATATTGCGCGCCACGTTCATTCCTTGCTCTGCTTCAGGCATCGCACAGCCCATGATCAAATCATCGATCGGACCTTCATAACCTGCTCGTTGTAATGTTTCTTTTACCACTAGCGCCCCGAAATCATCAGGACGTACCGTGGCCAGCGAGCCTTTTTTTGCTTTCCCGACAGGGGTACGGGCTCCTGCTACTAATACTGCTTCACGCATGGATTGTTTCCTCCTTTTGATTTCGGTTAGTTACGAAGTGGTTTTCCTTTTACAAGCATATGTTGCATACGCATTTGCGATTTCGGTTCTGCTACTAGACTTAAGAACGCCTCACGCTCCAAGTTCAGCAGATACTCTTCATCCACAAGTGTCCCGTATGGAACCTCCCCACCTGCTAATACATAAGCAAGTTTCTTCGCAATTTTCATATCGTGTTCACTGATGTATCCTGACAAGCGCAAGCCTTCCGCTCCTACGAGCATCGTTGCGTAGCCTGGTGCACCAGATACAGGAACTTTCTGACGAATCGGTGCTTTATAGCCCGCTTCATATAAATGTAAAGCCGCTTGTTTCGCATCGTAGATCAAGTGATCCGGGTTGACGCTAACGCCGTCTGCTTGGTTCAAGAAGTTGTTTTCACGTGCTTCTTCACCCGATGTCGATACTTTTGCCATAGCAATCGTCTCAAACACAGTCGTCGCGACTTCCACGTAATCTACCTTGACGTTGTTTGGTAGAGAGCTTAAATGCTTGATATAAAGCTCTTTGTTGCCTCCGCCACCAGGAATCAAACCAACACCTGCTTCTACAAGACCCATATAAGTCTCTGTCGATGCTTGGATGTGCGCAGTCGGTAAGCAAACTTCTGCTCCTCCGCCTAGCGTCATGCCAAATGGAGCTGCGACAACTGGTTTCGAAGAGTATTTGATTTTCAACATCGCTTGTTGGAACATACGAACGATGAAATCAAGTTCAAAGATGTTGTCATCTTGCGCTTCCATCAAGATCATGCCAAGGTTTGCGCCGACACAGAAGTTCTTGCCTTGGTTCCCAATGACAAGTCCTTTGAAGTTCTTTTCTACTTCATCTACTGCAAAGTTGATCATCTGCAGAATGTCTGGGCCAATCGAGTTAGACTGCGAGTGGAACTCTAAAAGTGCAATGCCGTCTCCAAGGTCGATCAAGCTTGCCCCGCTGTTCTTTTTGATGACACCGTGTTTCTTTTTATATGCCTTTAAGTCAATTACTTTTTCATTCGTCGGTACTTTCGCATAATCAGAGCCTGTAAAGAAGTACAATTCGCCGTCTTCTTCTTTATAGAAGGAACTATGGCCTTGATCAAGAAGTGATTGAGCGAATGCTGGAATCTCGTGGCCATCTTCTTTCATACGTGCCACTGATTTTTCTACTCCGATAGCATCCCAAGTCTCGAATGGTCCTTGCTGCCAGCCGAAGCCCCATTTCATTGCTTGGTCAATAGCTACGATATCATCAGCAATCTCACCGTGAAGCTCTGCAGAGTAGCGAAGTACTGGACTGAAGATGTTCCAAAGAAGCTCTCCTGTACGATCTTTCGCGTAAACGAGTGTCTTCACTTTGTTCGCGAGACCTTTTTCTTGCTTCGCAAGTTCTAGTGAAGGCGTTTTCAATTTTTTTACTGGCTCATAATCCATAGTAGATGTGTTCAGTTCAAAGATTTCTTTGTCTTTTTTGACGAAGAAACCTTGGCCCGATTTCGCACCTAACCAGTTGTTCTCTACCATTTGCTTCATAAATGCAGGTGGATCAAAGACTTGTTGTTCTTCACCTGTCGTTTTGTCGTAGACATTTTTCGCTACATGTAAGAATGTATCGAGACCTACCACATCTAATGTACGGAACGTTGCTGATTTTGGACGACCGATTGCAGGACCTGTTACAGAATCCACTTCACCTACTGAATAGCCGCGTTCTACCATTTCACGTAGTGTGACAAGTAAGCCGTAAGTTCCGATGCGGTTTGCAATAAAGTTCGGAGTGTCTTTCGCAACTACAACACCTTTACCTAATACGTCTTCGCCAAACTGTTTCATGAATTCGACGACTTCTGGTTTTGTCGTAGACGCTGGAATGACTTCAAGTAGCTTCAAATAACGTGGTGGGTTGAAGAAATGAGTTCCTAAGAAGTGACTAGCAAATGCTTCGCTTCTTCCCTTTGTCATGTCTTCAATGCTGATCCCGGAAGTGTTCGATGTGACAATTGTACCTGGAGTCAGAATGTCATCGATTCGAGAGAACAAGTTTTGTTTCACTTCCAAGTTCTCTACGATGACTTCAATGATCCAGTCCACATCTTTCAGTTTTTCTAAATCGTCTTCTAAGTTACCTGGTGTAATTAATTGAAGGTTCTTTTTAGATGTTAACGGCGCTGGTTTTTGTTTCAATAATTTTTCAAGCGCACCTGTTGCTACAGAATTACGAAATGCAGGCGATTCTTTTGTCCATCCTTTTTTTGCATCTGCTTCATTTACTTCTTTCGGAACGATATCAAGTAAGTACGTTGCAATCCCGCTATTTGCCAAGTGAGCTGCAATTCCAGACCCCATGACGCCGGACCCAATGACCGCTGCTTTTTTAATTTGATATGACACAGAGATGCCTCCTTCATTTTTTGAATGAATATTCATTCATTTTCCCTTAGTCCTAGTGTAGAACATATTTTAAATTTTCGCAATACTATTGTTAGTGCTTTCAAGTTGTCTTTTAGTGGCTTTATTGTAAACTAAGAGTACATACAGAAAGGGAGTTGCTCTATGGAACCTATCAAGACAGTGGATCAATTTAATGAAGTCATCAATTCAGGAAAAGAAGTTATGGTGAAATTCCAAGCTGGCTGGTGTCCAGATTGCCGCCGAATGGATATGTTCATCGACCCAATCGTGGAAGAATACAATCAGTATACGTGGTACGACGTGAACCGTGATGAACTACCAGAAATCGCAGATAAATATGAAGTCATGGGAATTCCAAGCCTATTGATCTTTAAAGATGGAGAAAAGAAAGCACATCTTCACAGTGCTAATGCGAAGTCTCCACAACAAGTTACTGATTTCTTAGAATCAGTGAATGAATAGGAGACCGATTATGACAACTGAACAAGAAGTACTGGAGTTAAAAGAACAGCTCGAGTATTACAAATCGATCGTCTATAACATGTCCTCTCCTATTATTCCTTCGATTGTTCCAAAAACAATTATGGTACCTGTTGCCGGTTATATCTACAGAGAGCGATTCAATAATATTGAAACGCAAGTACTTAGCTATATCGCCGAACATCGAGAAGTTGAAAATGTGATTTTTGACTATACAGGGGTCTCTACAGACGATGTAATGAACTTTGATTTCAACGAACTGGCTATAGCGATTTCAAGTTTAAACAGTTCTTTAAAACTTATGGGAATGCGTCCAATCTATGTGGGGTTCAATCCTAAATTAATTCAAGAAATTGTGCGTGCTGGAGTTCATGTCGAGATTGAGACGTATCAGTCATTTCGCAGCGCGCTTCAAGGTTTATTGAATGAAGACAACGGGAAATTAAAATAATAGGATTATAAAACGTGCCCTGATAAAGGCACGTTTTTTTTGGAGGTGTATCTTATGAAGAGAGTTTTGTCCTTTCAAGGAATGTCTCAATACGATAAGAGTATTGAACCAATGCTACGTTCTTCAGCTTGTGGTCCAACCACTGCACATTTACTACTCAAACATATCGGCCTTCCAGCCCCCTCGGTCAACAGCCTCTATATTCTATTAAAAGGCACTAGGATTGGGTTGTTCACCCATCGCTTTGTTCGGAATTTGAATCGACTTGTGGGCCCCGACTGGACAGCGGAAACCTGTACGCTACATGAAGCCCTTCAAGAAATAAAAAAAGGACGGCCGGTAGCCGTCAAGTTTGATAAATATTTTTCTTTCGAATTTGATCTGCAGTCTACCTTTGCTTACCACTGGGTACCAATGACTGGCTATTCAGTAGAGCAAGGTAAGCTTTATCTTTTTGTTCACGATAATGGAGGACCAAACCGGGAAAGTAAATTACGGAAAATTCTTTATGGTCCGAATCACTCTGTCCTAACATTTGTCAAACTGGCTCCGTCAAAGTAATTGGCGGAGCACTTGTTTGTATCCATTTTGCTGACAGAACTCTTTTGCCGTATGTGGTGCATTCTCCCAGTATAGCTGATCGAGGGAGATTTCTATTGGCACATCATCTCGAATGACGGCTAATTGTTTAGAGATGGCAAGAAGTTCTCCTGCCTCTTCTATCTTTTTTCGCTGCCCTGGTTTCAATTCTTCTTTTGCAGCTAAGACTCCATCCACACTTCCGTAATTCTGAATTAATTGAAGTGCCGTCTTCGGTCCAATCCCTTTAACACCTGGGTAACCATCACTACTGTCCCCCATAAACGCTTTCACATCTGGAAATTGGTGCGGTTCAATTCCATACTCTTCACGGAAGCGCTCTAAATGATACGAATCATAGATGGAGAATCCTTTTTTCGTAAACTCGATGGAGACATCCGGTCTTAATAATTGAAGCAGATCTTTATCCCCACTAATAATCGTGAAGTTCCCTTCCCCTTGCCACTTCTTGGTCACAGAGGCAATCGTATCGTCAGCTTCCATTCCGACTACTCCTAAATTTGCCCAACCAAGTTGCTTAGAAAGTTCTTGTGCCATATCGAACTGAGGAATCATTTCTTGAGGTGGCGCCGGTCGGTTGATTTTATAGCCATCAAATAATTCATTACGAAACGTGTGCATTCCTTTGTCCCAAGTGACGACTACATGACTTGGCCCAAAAATATCACGTGCTGTTAAAACGTGTCTTGCAAATCCTTGCACTGCATTAGTCGGCAACCCTTGTTCATTAACGAAAAATTGTCCAGACATCGCGGTAGCAAAAAACGAGCGAAATAACAAAGCCATCCCATCGATGACCAATATATGTGGTGATTGCATAACAGAATCCTCCTTTTTACTTCTCTCTAGTTTAACTTAAGATATCTCATGGGTATAGTGAGTCTATCTTACTAGACAAGGAGAATGACCATGCACATACATAACGGAAACCTCTACTGGCCTCAAACGACGCCCCCATTTGAGCCACAACCTATTCCCGAGCGATTCGAACACTATGATGCCGTAGTAGTTGGAGGTGGCATGTCAGGTTCATTAACTGCCTACCAATTAGTAAAAGACGGTAAGAAAGTAGCGGTCTTAGATAAACGGCAATTTGGTACAGGAAGCACAAGTGCGAATACAGGACTCTTACAATATTCAAATGACATCATGTTGTTTGAACTGATTGATCAAATTGGAGAATCTGAAGCGGTCCGCTTTTACAAGATGTGTCTCGAAGCAATGGATCAGTTAGAGGAAGTCGCTTCTACGATTCCTGGTAATGGCGATTTTATTAGAAGACCTAGTATTTGCTATGCAAGCGTAGAAGAAGACGTAGCCAAACTCCAAAAAGAATTTGCGGCCCTAACTCAGCATGGTTTCCCTTGTGAATATTGGGATAAAACGGAAGTCGAGAGACATCTTCCATTCTCAAAGCCTGCGGCACTCATCACACACGGAGACGCAGAAGTGAACCCATTGAAATTTGTTCAAGGTGTTCTAACTAACGTTGAGGAACTAGGTGGTCACCTCTTCCCTTATACGGAAGTCACTGATGTTTTTGAAACACCAGACGGATTAGACGTTCGGACTTCGAATGGCACGTTTCTAACGTCGACTATCATCTATACAACGGGGTATGAAACTGTTCCTGTCGGCAAACGGATTGGAGCAGATATCAATCGCTCCTACGCAATTGCGACGAAGCCTGTGGAATCGATTCCCGAGTGGTATGAACGAGCGTTGATTTGGGAAACGAAGCGCCCTTATCTTTACTTGAGACTCACAGAAGAAAATGCGGTGGTAGTGGGTGGCCTTGATGAAGACAAACCAGAAGCTCCATTCTCTGACGAGTTGATTGAAGAGCGAGGCGAGCGACTACTTGAAGCACTAAGTGAGTTGTTCCCCAATCAAAAGTTTGAAATCAATGCGTGCTACGCAGCTAGCTTCGGTGAATCCATCGACAACCTTCCGTTCATAGGAGAACACCCGACAAAAGCTAACCACTATTACTTGCTCGGCTACGGTGGGAATGGAACGGTCTACAGCATGCTGGGATCTGGACTACTCCTCGATTTAATAAACGGGAAACCGAATGCGGACGCAGAAATTGTACAACTTGAGCGGAAATACGGAGTGCGGTAATAAGAAACAATGGGAGGGCCAGTCAATCGACTGGTCCTTTTTAAATACTCCCGTATTGTATTTGATTCAATCCCAAATGTGCGCTGTAAATACCAAAAATGCTTCAGGATTTCTTCAAGATCTTGCCGTCCTTGATCTGTGCGTTGGGACAAATTATGAGGATGAAAAATAAATATGGTAATCTCGCTCTTTCATAGCAGCCACCGTCATGCTCTGTTTCATTCGGTCTAATTTTCTTCTTCGTAAATAGCAGGAGCGCTCCGAGGTTCTCCCCTTGGAAAGGAGCTTCTCAGGTGAAACTTACATACTATGTAACTATGCATCATACAAAAATAGAGACCCCCGAAGAGATCTCTACTTAGATATGAGTCTTTATTCTGCTGCAGTGATTTTGTAAATCGAACCACCGTCAGTGATGGCGATAAGTGCCCCATCCTCTGTTACAAGAATGTCACGGAAACGTTGACCTTCATCAGATAATAGACGCTCTTCTCCAACAATGATGTCATCTTCAATAACGACACGAGCAATATAGCTCGATGCTAAACCACCGATGAACAAGTTGTTTTTCCATTCAGGAATGGCAGTGTTATCGTAGAATGACATACCACTTGGCGCACTTGTTGGATCCCAATAATACACAGGCTCCACAAAGCCTTGCGCTTCGTGTTCAGAAATCCCTTCATTGATTAATTCACCAGAATACTCGATACCATAAGAAACGATTGGCCATCCGTAGTTATTTCCTGGTTTGATGATGTTCAATTCATCCCCAGCTTGTGGACCAAATTCAACAATCCATAAGTCTCCAGTTGCAGGGTTAAAGTCTATACCTTGAATATTACGGTGACCATAGCTGTAAATACCACCTAGAGCGTTTTCATCATCCATAAATGGATTCGATTCTACTGGTTCGCCATCTTGTGTAATGTGAATGACTTTACCTAAATAGGCATCTAAGTCTTGAGCGCGTTCACGAATCGGGTCATCTGAACGCTCACCCGTTGTTAAGAATAAGTTGCCCGCATCATCAAAGATAATACGTCCACCATAGTGTAAATCTCCCTCGTAGGCTGGTGTTGCTTGGAAGATCACTTCAAAATCTTCAAGCGCAGTTTCATCTTCTGATAAAACACCTTTCCCTAGAGCTGTGACAGTACCACCGTCAAGATTTTGAGAAAACGTCAAGAAGACTAGTCTTGATTCGTCAAAATCAGGTGCAACGGCAACATCAAGTAGACCACCTTGACCTGCGTTATTTACTTCCGGTGTTCCTTCGATTGGATCTGAAACAGAACCTTCATCAAGGTTTACAATCAGAAGTTCTGCTCTATCTCGTTGCGTCATAAGTATGCGATTTGGTTCAAATTCGTCCATACCCCATGAGATACCAAGTCCCTCAGCAATAATTTCCACATCTAGTTCCGTTTCCGTCTCTACTGCTGGTGCTCTAGTTTGTTCTGGGAACGCTGGTTCAAATTCGGTAACTTTCGGTTCAGTTTCTGCAGGTGTAGCTGCTGTTTCATCCGTTTCCTCAGTCTCCTCATCAACGCTTTCCTCTGTAGTAGTACCTGATTCATCCATTGGTTGTTCGTCTGATGTCTCTTCATTACTACATGCTGCTAAAGTTAGCAAGAAGAACAGCATTGCAAAGAGTATGAATCTTGACCACGAAACTTTTGTCATTGTTTTGCCTCCCCTATTCTAAAATAGTTTTTGATGATACTAATTCCAATCCCATGTACTAAAGATTGAAACTTAAAACTTGTTCAAAGTTCTATACCCTAAATGAAGCTGAATAACTGCTTTGAATTAAAGATATCATAATTATGCTCGAACAAATAATATTTTGCTTATGTTCATATTAAATTGCTAAAAATGTTAGGTAAGATATAAACATTACTAAATAAAAAAACCAACTCTCTAAAGAGCTGGTCAAAGATGTCTATTAGTGCTTATCTTGTTTCTCTTGCTTCTTTTTCAAAAAAGCCTCACGAATCTGATCCAACTTCTCTTTTTTGTTCGAAACAGCTGGTCGTTTCCCGTCTTGATATTTATTAGCTAATACTTTACTTTTATCGTCTAATTGATATTTTCCCATTGTGGTCACCTACTTTTAACTTAAAAAGAATTTGCTCTATCCTTCTAGTAAACCATTTTTAGCCACTAAAGTACAGGGCTCTCCCTATTGTTAGTCTTTTCAGTTATCACATACTCGATATGTAAAAAGTGAATCCCGAACAGGGTCATGTCATGTGTCGCGTGTCATTTGGTGCCTGTCCCACAAAAAAGTAGTCACGAAATGTATATCTAATGAATAATCATGAATGTCGGAATTGTTTTTGGGACTTTTATAGGTACTTTATTCAGAGATAGTTTCTTTTACCATTACAAAAGTTTCGTTAAGTCACTATACATGCATTTCTTCTAGAAATCATCGATAATAAAAAAGTAGATTAAGGTGGAAACTATTATCCCCACAATGAGGAGTGTTACGATGGAAACAATCAAAGGAAAGACAGCGATCATTACAGGCGGCGGACGCGGTATTGGCCGTGCAACAGCCATAGCGCTTGCTAATGAAGGAGTCAATGTCGGTTTAATCGGTTTGAATCAAGAAAATTTAGATAATGTGGCGAATGAACTGAAAGATACTGGTGTCCTAGTAGCGACTGCTTCTGCAGACGTGACGGATCTTGCTGCAATCGAGCAAGCAATCGAACAACTCAAAAGTGAACTTGGCGCAATTGATATTCTGATTAACAACGCGGGTATCGCAAAATTTGGAGGCTTTATGGATTTGTCTCCGGAAGAGTGGAAGAAAATTGTCGACGTTAACTTAATGGGCGTTTATAACGCAACGCGTGCTGTACTACCAGGCATGATTGAACAAAGCTCAGGCGACATCATCAACATCTCGTCATCTGCTGGGCAAAAAGGAGCTCCAGTAACGAGCGCGTACAGTGCTTCGAAATTCGCAGTCTTGGGTCTTACGGAATCACTTGCCCTTGAAGTACGCAAGCACAATATCCGCGTAACGGCTATGACACCAAGTACCGTGGCCACTGACCTTGCGCAAGAGTCTAACTTGATTACTGGTGATGTGGAACGCGTCATGCATCCAGAAGATCTCGCTGACTTAATTGTCGCAAGCTTGAAACTGCACCCACGCGTTTTCGTAAAAAGTGCAGGACTCTGGTCGACAAACCCGTCTTGAACGGAATAAGTAAGCCTACCCATGATGATATAAATTGACTTGGTTTAATAGAAATAGAAACGGCATTTCCGAAAAGGAAGTGCCGTTTTTTTGGTTTGGGCGAGAGATAAGTTCTTTTGTTGATCCATTGCGGCTTCGATTTGTATACCTATTGAATAGTCTTGAATTCCGGATTTGTTTTGGGGACAAGCACCTTTTAATGACTTCACATCGTTTCTTAGATAACTGAATTCATCACTTTTGGACACATATGCAATCACTAGTTCGTGAGTGAAATGCCAAACTCATCAATTAAATCTCTAAATGCTGGTCTATGATTGCCATCTCGCCCAACAACCGCTTCAGCAGTCACTAACGAATTTAAAACCGCTTCTTCTGTAGCTTCTCCAACCGCTCTGAATGCCAAATCCAAATCTTCTTCGTGAACTTGAGGAATTTCCAGTAGTTTTTCAAGCTTATAGTGTGGAATTTTGGTTGCTGTGGAAAACCCTAAAACGATTTCCCCACTTCCGTGAGTGATGATAGAGCCTGTTCTAGATAGGCCTGTAACCGATCTTTTAATAATTCGATTGAGCTGTCTTTCGGAAACAGGAAGGTCCGTAGCTACGATAATCATAATAGAGCCCTTGTCTTCTTCTTTATACGAGTCTTCTATGGCAGCTTTCAGTTCTTCACCAACAGCTTTACCCTTTACCAATAAATCACTTAGAATGCCAAAGTTCGAAAGCACCAAAACACCCATCGAGTAGGTTCCATGACTCATCTCCATTATTCGAGAAGAAGAACCAATCCCACCTTTTAACGAATAACAGAGCATTCCAGTTCCCGCTCCAACCGAACCTTCTTCAAATTCAGAAGAGGCATTTTCAAGTGCTTGAAGAATATGTTCCGGTTTAACTGATTTCGCTCTTATGTCATTCAAGAACATATCGTTGCATTCACCGATCACAGGATTGATTGTGCCCGTAGTTTTTCCGATCTCAGGATTTCTTTCTAACATATAATTTATTAATGTATCAGCAGCTACTCCAATACTTAATGTATTCGTCAATATAATCGGAGACTCTAATGTGCCTAACTCCGAGATTTGAATGGTCCCCATCGTTTTCCCAAAACCATTGATCACATGACTCGAAGCAATCAACTTATTTTCAAAGATATTGTCTTGATGAGGAATAATGGCTGTCACACCAGTTTGTACATCTTTGTCACTGAGTGTAGCGTGCCCAACCCTGACGCCTTGTACATCAGTTATTGCGTTTAGTAAGCCGGTCTTTAACTTTCCAATTACTACTCCATAGTCTCTGATTCGTTTCTGGTTGAACATTTCATCATCCCTTCAATTAGGCTTTAGCTTTTATTTACTAGCGTAAAGTAAAAAAGGACACCTAACAAGAGGTAGCCTTTTGCTAGATGTCCTTCTTTTTATAAAACCATTCATCACAGCCACTCGGACTACTGAAAACTTAAGACGGCGAGATTTGAACCCGCTTCCAGAAACTTCAACACCCGAGCTTCTGTACTTGCGGTTTATTTAATGAAATTCTTTTAGTACCTGTCACCCAAACAATTCAATCATAATTCATGAATACTCAAAGACCTCTACAAAGGCAAAGACCTAATTGGATATCTATTCATTTGTAGTGTATTTCTGATTTGATCCGCTGACAGGTAGAATCATTTATGAACGACATTTGTTTTGTCATACGAAAACGACCTTAATATATCAATGTCGTCTGGGTAATTATAGAATTGTAATGAATTGAACGGTGCACAGGTACCATTTTTTACACAAAATCTATATGCTGAAAGAATGGATACTGTCCTAATAACTACTCCCCTAACAACATAGGAATGATGCATAAAATTATATTTTTACTGAATAGGCAGTAGTGCCGAAATTGTTTTAGGAAAGGCGCCTAATTAAGAGGTGTTTTTGAAAAAATCAAAACCACCAAGCTAAATGGAGTTGGCTAGTTATTATTTTACATTAAAATCTTGTCTACCTAATTCTTCTCCACCAACACCTTGATTAGCAACTAATGTAACTGGAGTTTCTAAATCATCTAACTCATAAGCAATCGCATTTTTTACTGTGCCGTTCTTCTTAATCGACTCCATTTGAGAATCTAAAAAGCTATCATCTGGTAACATCCCAACATTTAACTCATTAATAGCGTTAGGATCGTTATCTTGAATAGCAGTAAACACAACAATCCAAGCAGTCATTGGATCGATATCTTTGTCACTTAGATTTGTCGTTTCATACCAGATAGCGAATGCTGGTTTTTCTCCATATTCATTTCCTGGATCGCCAGGATTAATAATTTTTGTTTCAGTAATGTTAATCTTTATATCATTTAATTTAGCTTCATTATCTTTAAAGTAAACGTCCTCGTCGACCTTAATATTTTCCTCTTCCTTTTCCTTATCAATTTCTGCAGCCACTTCTTCTGTTCCTTTTGTTTCTTTGTCATTAGTTGCATCTTGACTGCCACAAGCTGTTAATAGAAGTACAATGAACAATAAAAATAAACTATTTTTCATAAATATATCCTCCTTTTCCTTACTTATCATTATAAGTTAAATAATTGTAGAGTAAAGAAAAGTATTAAACTTCGTTTATATCACTAGTAATTGGGGGACATTATTATAGAAAATCGTTTTACACTTAATCATTTGTCACAACCGGATTTAAGTATTCGGGAAAGTCTTCCCAAAACCCAATTAATGCTTTTATGTATTCCTCAAAACCAACCTTCTCAATATCGAAAACAATTTGACCGTTGGTTGTTAGCTCAACGTCCATAATTTTCTCGTTACCAAAATAACCTTTTAAGAATAAGTCTGGGTTCTTATTATACAGCCTAGTAGCAGAACGTCCGTCTCCGTGCTTGTATGTGTTCACAAGATCAGCTAATAGTTCTACCGCCTCCCATTGGGGAGCCTTTATCAAATCGTAATTTAAAAAGCCATACGCTTCTTTTATTTGACCCATATTAAAACCAAACTTAGAAAATTCCTCTTTAGTTCTTATCGGACTTGTACTATGGTTAAGTTCCGAATATATAAATCCTCTCAATTGCTGTTCAAAAATTTGATATGCTGTTGCCAACAACGATAATTGAAAATTGTATTCCATGAGTTTTTCAGCTTTGTAATACTCGTAAGATTCCATTTCAATTTGTTCAAAAATGTGACTAGGGTCAACGATTTCATAATCGTAGGCAGTTCCGTACTCTTCAACCAATCTTTCTTTATAATCATTTGTAGAACCTTCAATATCTTTAAAAAGGGTCTCCATTGTTGTACCGAACTTTTCTTGCAATTTTTTATAAATTAAAATGAATTGCTCTCTTTTATGTTTAGATAACCACACGTTTAACTGAACCTGTTCGCTCATACTTTCTCCCTCCTTACACTTTATCTGGCTTATCTAAAATTCCAATACGGTGCATTTACCGAACTACTCGCAGTCGACCTTGCTCCTTTTGAAGTGTTACATGGTTGACATAACAACTGAAAGTTTGAAGCGTCATTGCTGCCATACAAGTCCAATGGAACAATATGGTCAATGTGCTTTGTATTTTGTGTCCTGATCAAGTTGGAAAGGTCACAACGACATTCTGGATTTGAGCAAGTTCCTTTGTCTCGATAAAAAACAGCTTCGGTCAACCATTTCGGAAAGTAGACTCGTTTAATCCGTTTCTTGCTTGTAACATACTCTGGATATTGCTTTTCAATTTCGTCGATGTGTTTTTGAATAAATGCAGAAAGCTCCAAATGAAAATCATGCAAGAACTTTCTATCCTGAAAAATAAATTGAAATGCTGCGTGAACGATCAGTTCATCAATTTGGTCTTGGTGTTCATTTATGTAGACCATGAGCTGTTCAACAATATCTCTACAATTGCATTCTTCATGAAATTCGTCTTTACAACTTTCAAAGACGGGAGTTGGTATGTTTGGCTGCAAATTTACTCCTTCAAGTGTTCTCACCATGAAATTATAAATCCATTCTAGCTCGTCGACGTTTTTATATATTCTGTCCAATTCATCTTCAATGTCTTGAAAAAAATACAAATAGTAATGAATTGCCGTCATTCTATTTGGTTTAACCAGACTCTCAATAATATCGTCTTTGTAACAATAAAATGCTTCTAAACTATAATCCCCAAAATTCGAAACTGCTAATCCTGCCAAACCAATACCAGAACTGAGAGCTAAATGTTCGTCTTTTGCTGCCATTAATTCCTCACCTCTTTGCTCACTTAGTTGAAGGAGTCTTTCTACTACCCAAGTATGTCTCTAGAAGGTAAATGCAAAGTGTTCCACTCAAATTGATTGCAAATTTTGCGTGTCGTTCACTTGGCTTATAATAGATTTTCCCCTTACCGTGTGAGTCACCGTAAGCATTTCTCAATGCTCCAAGTCCTGTTACAACCCCATTAATTGAACCAAGAACCTGTCTAAAAATTTCTTCACCATGTTGGTCTGGAGACATATGAAGCAATTGAGCAACCTTCTTATATAATTGGCTCAAGTTGTCCGTTTCTTTATATTCTTTTCCAATGTCGTCTAGAATCCATTTCAATGTACTTTCAACCATCGCTCTTGTTGCAGTTATTGCGTCTTCTGGATCAGTCTTTGCTTGACTTAAAGCTCTATTCCAATCATTCTCAACGTGTTGAATGTTGTACTCCCCAGTGAAGCTCTCGAGTTCATGTGGAATGAATGTAGTATTTTCATATTGAACCTTCCCATTTACAAAAGTATAGCCGTCGCGTTCTAACAACTTTACAAATTGCTTCCAAGTTGTATCGTTTTGAAAGTATTCATTTTCTTCATTTTCGAGGTAGAACATTTCGATTACATTGAACAATTTTCGTAGATCGCTAGGATTATTTAAATTAATCGAAGAAACGTAAGAGTCAGCAAGTGAACGTCTTTGCCCACTTAAAGTGGAAACATGATTTTCAGCTTCAAAAATGTATTCACATTCAAAGAGCTTTTGAATTGTTGCAAGTGTGCCGTAGCCTGTTAGTAAGTCATAAAAAGTGTGGATCGTCCGTTTATTTAGCAACAGTACTCCTCCAATCTCTATCTCCAACATATAATTAAAATTATTACAAAAAAATGGTTCATCACCATAAGTCGTGGTTGACATTAAGTTGATTTGAGAATGTAAATAAATAGAAAAAAAGCGAAAACACCTGTATCGTAATTGTTGTCTAGACAAACCACGATAGGAGTTTTCGCCTTGTCCCAACAGTTTATCAAATTAGTCCTTCCACTTCCATCATTTTTTAAAATTCATCCGTCATCCGACACCGAACCAAACGTGTTTCGAATTTCTGCGCTGAACCGTCAAGTCCCATGTGTTGTCTGTTCAAATCAGACAGTCCGCCACTCAAAGGAACGTCGCCGTTTTAGACATTCCTACGCCTGGGGCGTAGGGACGATCTGGATCGAGATAGATGTCCCACGCCAGGTATGTAAAAAATGTGGTATCACGTTTGTTCATGACTTTGGTTTAGGCATTGTTCGTTCTTCAACCAGACATTATAGAGTGGAGATAGCAAAACGTTGTCATGGCAGGACAATCTCTGATGTCTCACGTGAATATGGTGTTCCGTACACGACCGTTGAAAGGTGGTTCTATCAATACGCTTCGAGCCAGTTGGAGACTAAAACGGCAAAGCATGTCTTGGTCGATGAGTTCGCTACGCGCAAAGGTCATCATTACGCGACAGTGGTCATTGATGCGAAATCTGGGTGCGTCCTTTCTAT
>NZ_NOKQ01000362.1 GCF_002265435.1 Tetzosporium hominis | reverse complement strand
TAGAACCGCCCTTGCGACCGCGTGCAGCCTGAATTTCTGGCGTGTGCGTATCAGCCACATACTGTGCGAAAGTTTCCGGCGTGAAGTTCCTGTGCGTGTATTTCGCAATGCTCTTGCCAATAGCCCGACATTCAGCCAGTGAAAGCGGAACGGGAAGCGATGCATTGTACATTTCGACACGCTGGATCACCACTTCAAGCCACTCTGAGAACGCTGGCCAGCCCTGACGAATCGACCTCTAAGCCCATTTGCGCGTCAATTCGAACAGGTCGC
>NZ_NOKQ01000292.1 GCF_002265435.1 Tetzosporium hominis | reverse complement strand
CCGGTTCCGCCCTCAAAGCTGTGATTGATATCAATCTCCCGTGCCTCCGCGAGAAAGCCGTGCGCCGCTTTTTCAATTTCCTCAGCGGTCATAAAATCGCCGTGGGCATCAGGAACATCAGGCTCATACACGATTCCGTACACGAGCTTTTGTTCATCCTGCTCACTTTTTGTAAACAGCCGAACCTTTTTTTCAAATGACGGAGGTCCGGCTGACTTCGTAAAGAAAAATTCTGTCTGGTTAGCCGCCTTGTCCACATAGCTGACAAAGCTG
>NZ_NOKQ01000183.1 GCF_002265435.1 Tetzosporium hominis | reverse complement strand
GATCAAAATTCTTTACTAAAAATTTCAACATCGTCAGGTCCCAAGTAACATTGTTTTCAACAGCCAAATCTGGCCCTTGCCCTTTAGTAAAGGTGATTGCTGACGCTACTCCTTCAGAATCAAGTAAACTCTCTGTCCCCTCAGGCAAACGCAACTCCATAGAAACATCAAATTGGCTCACGTATTTTATACTTGTATTTGAATAAAATTCAGGAACAGTTTCCAGTGGAACCAAATTTCTTATATCATTTTCTGCATGAACAAGGATCACAT
>NZ_NOKQ01000161.1 GCF_002265435.1 Tetzosporium hominis | reverse complement strand
ACAGAGGCTTATAAAGGGCCAGGGGACAGAGCAGCTCACAGCTATGGCAACCGCCGGACAAAGCGCACCGAAATCATGTATCGTGAAGCCGGCGTGGTGTATACGTACACCATGCATACCCACACACTCATCAATGTTGTAAGCGGAGGAGCCGATGAACCTGAGGCCGTGCTGATCAGAGCGCTTGAACCTCATGAAGGCCTCGCGCTGATGGAGAAGCGAAGGAGCGGAAAGAAACCGCGCGATTGGACAAACGGTCCGGGAAAGCTGACA
>NZ_NOKQ01000290.1 GCF_002265435.1 Tetzosporium hominis | reverse complement strand
GGAGGAAGCCATGAAAAGCGCACAATTGCTTGCCGACAAGGCGCCTTCCTGTCTCGCAGTCGGACATGGGAATTTCCTGAAATCACCCTCAGAGCGGATGAGACAGGCAATCCAAAAAGCAAAGAAAGGATGATGAGCATGTCACCGAGAATAGGATTGAGCCAAAAAATGATTGTAGACGCCGCAGCGGAGATTGCCGATCAGGAAGGCTTGAATGGTGTCACGCTTGCCGCACTGTCTAAAAAAATGAATGTACGCCCTCCGTCGCTGTAT
>NZ_NOKQ01000191.1 GCF_002265435.1 Tetzosporium hominis | reverse complement strand
CCGGCCCTCCGGACGGACATAGCGCGTGATGATGACCAGGATAAGCGCGGGTACAGCGGAAGCCCCGGATCCTTGAACAAAGCGCGCAAAGATCACAGCCGGGAAATAAGCTTGAGCCAACAAACCCATAAATGAGCCTCCGCCATAGATGAGCAGTCCTTCCAAAAACAGCTTACTGACGAATTACATATCAGATAGCCTGCTGTAAACAACTGAACCTTCATCAAAGGAATTGATGTAACTGGTTTTCACACTTTTTGCGGTTTTTGTCGA
>NZ_NOKQ01000174.1 GCF_002265435.1 Tetzosporium hominis | reverse complement strand
CACGTGGCGGCGCAGCTCTTCGTGGCCGACTGTAAATTCTTTCAAAAATGATTCATCAGCCAAATGTTCCTTGAATAAAACATGCATGATGCCAAGCGCAAGCGCGCTGTCTGTGCCGGGGCGAATCGGAATAAACCAGTCGGCCATCCGGCCGGTCTGATTTTTATGAACATCGATTACGACGATTTTTGCGCCGTTTTTCCGGGCTTTTTGAGCAATGGTGATTTGATGCATGTTGGTTGAGACCGCGTTGATTCCCCAAAAAATAAACAG
>NZ_NOKQ01000288.1 GCF_002265435.1 Tetzosporium hominis | reverse complement strand
CATTGCTCAAGATTACGAGGACTACGTCCATTTCGATAAAGGTCGATACTTCCCTTGTCTGCCGGATAAAGACCAAGTAAGACTTGCACCAAGCTTGATTTACCTGAACCAGTTCCCCCGATTATACCAAGGATCTGCCCTTGATTCATATCAAAGGAAATGTTTCTCAGAGAAGGCTGGGCCGCATCAGGATAGGTAAAGGTTAATTCTTTGACTTGCAAAATCCGATCACCGGTAGCTTGCTTTTGTTCTAACTCTGAATGGATATCCTCT
>NZ_NOKQ01000285.1 GCF_002265435.1 Tetzosporium hominis | reverse complement strand
CAAGGAGCATCTTTCTTTTATGGACGGTACAGGAGAGGTAACGGCCTACAAGCTGAAGAACATTGCAGCAATTGATCCCTGGAACGAAATCATAGTGGTGCATTGTCCGTTTGCAAAAAAGGAGACGCTTAAGCTGCCCGATCAGAAACAGTACTTGCTGCACTGCGATCCTTTTACGTTCTTCAATGGGAAGGTTCAAGCGGAAAAAAGGCTTCGGCTGAACGGCATCGGGACCTATGTTTTATACGAACCAAAAGGGATTTTTTAGTTTTGC
>NZ_NOKQ01000279.1 GCF_002265435.1 Tetzosporium hominis | reverse complement strand
AGGCGGCATGCTGTCCTTCCGTCTGCAGAAAGAAGAGTGGGTCAATCCATTTTTAAAAGCGCTGAAGACCATTTGTTTTGCAGAAAGCCTCGGCGGGGTGGAGAGCTTTATTACATACCCTGCCACACAGACGCACATGGATATTCCTGAAGAAATCCGCATCGCAAACGGAGTCTGCAATCGCTTGCTGCGTTTTTCAGTCGGAATTGAACATGCGGAAGATTTAAAAGAAGACTTGCGATAACACCTTTTGGTTTAGTTCCCGAAAATCATA
>NZ_NOKQ01000194.1 GCF_002265435.1 Tetzosporium hominis | reverse complement strand
AATCAAGGTAAAAAATATTAAAAAGCTCGTAAGAGCAATTCAAACGTTGATACATCAACTTTTCTAGAGGGAGACTCGCAGGTTCTCCCCTAGGAAAGGGCTTCTCGGGTGAAGAGTATAAACTAAACGCCAGTTAGAGGACCTTTACGTGCGGAAGATGAAGCCTAGATGGCGTCCCGCTTGTTTATCTTGACGATATGAAAATCCTCGTTCACTTGTAAACGTGCAAATAGCTGTTTGTTCAATATGAGCTTCTAAAACACCCGCACGCAAACACTGTTCTTTCACAGTGGCCCCATTATCGATATGATATTTTCCAGTCTCTTCCCGGTACTTAATCCAGTCATTTGCATATCCTAGTTCTTGATACTTCTGAGCCACATCTGCATCTACTTCAAAGCGATCTTGGCTGAGGCAATGTCCGATGTAGGCATGCAGGTGGTTAGGATCTTCACCCTTCTTTTCTATCAAATGCGTCAGGAGTTTCGGTACAATCTCTTTTACCGTTCCTTGCCAGCCGGAATGTACAGCTGCAATCAGTCCACTCTGCTCACTCCAAAGAAGAAGAGGGACGCAGTCTGCTGTGAAGACACCTAATACGGTATTTGGTTCATAACTAAACAACGCATCTGTATCCGGAATGGCAGTCTCCAGTGATGTGGCCCCTCTTCCCCAGTCATCTTTCGTTACCTCATAAAAGTTAGCGCTATGTGTCTGATTGGCTAAAACAAATTGAGAGAGCGGAACGCCAAGTTCGGCTGCTAGCTGGTGTCGATTTTCTAGAACTGCATCAGGAGAAACACAACTATGAAGAGCTATATTGTTTGATTCCGGTCGTGTTTCATCACGTAAGGTGAGTCCTACTGTAAGGTGAGCTGTTGGGTGAAATTGTGTAAGCATCCAATCCTCCTCTAATTCATAAACAAAAAGTCGTTTTCCGTTATAAAGTCGTAACTAAAATCGATAAATAAAAAATAGTCGTTACTAAGCGGGTAGCTGAATGTGCGGACAAACTCACGCGTCTCAATATCGGAGTAGAGGTCGGATAAGCGTCCGTGTTGCGTCCGCTGCATGCGCATCATGTTCTCCAGGAAATAAGGACGAAACGCCCAGTTAGATCCGCGGACCTGTTCTTCTCGCATCCAGGCCCCTTGCTTTTTTCTTAAGTTGGCAGATACTTGGCGTCCGCTCGCATCGCATATGTAGAGACGGAATGCGGGGCCATCAAAAATGGTTTTGGCTTCTTCTGCTAAGTCGTCTGCATGTTCCTCGTCTCGCCATTTGGATAGTTTTTTTAGGCGTTGGTGGCATTGTTCAGTGAACTGAATGCGCTGAAGGATCAATTCTTTTTCGCGACTCACAAAGGTCTGAATCTGACTAGACAATGTCACATCGAGCGTTACATCAAGTTCAAGCTGGCAACTCGGTTTGGCGATATAAAACCCTTGGTAATAATGTCCGTTATTTTTCCAAGCAAAATAGAGCTGATTGGCGTCCTCTATCATCTCATAAGCTAGCACGGCACCGATTCGTCTAGCTAGTACTGATAAAGTATGAAGGATATCTTGAAAGTTTTCTAAGTTGGTTGAGCGAGTCAACGACGCATCGATTTTGAGAATGTCTGGTCGCAAAGCGCGAATCCGGTCAATATTCGAGCTGGCGCCACCGATATGATCGATGGCGAGTCGAATGCCGTACGTCTTATAATAGCGAAACAGATGGTTCAGACTTTCAAACTCTTCTTCAATATCGTGCTCTGTTACTTCAAGAACAAAACGGTTCAGTGCGAAACCTTTTTTCTCTTGTTCGGTTAAGAAGCGTAGGAACGCCTCGTCGTCTCCTTCGATCAATTGACTAGCCGACCGGTTGACTGAGAGGAATCCAGGGTCTCCGGTTGCTAGTAAGTGGTCTACTGCCAGTGACAGCAGATGCGTATCGACTTCATTTTTAAATTCAACGGGAATCTCTGGATCTAAAAAGAACTCTCCGAGTGACTGCCAGTTGCCGTCCTCTTCGTATCTCCCCAATACTTCATAGCCATCCACTTGATGGGTGATAGCACTGACGATTGGCTGTAGCGCAGGGCGCACGCGGTCTAGGTGATCCATAATCTGAAGAGCGTCCATTTCATAGCCCCCTTAAAGGTACTTGTCATTTCATGATTATATCATTTTGTAAGCAGACTAAAAATGCAAAGAATTCGGAAAATGGGTAAACTAGAGAGAGCTAGGGTAAGGAAGGAGAGAGCAGAATGAAAGTCACGACATTAGGGTTTTGGGGAGGCTACCCCAACCAAGGAGAAGCGACATCTGCTTTTCTAGTAGAATATGAAGGAAGTCGTTTATTAGTAGACTGTGGGAGTGCTGTATTATCCACTTATTTAACGCTAGGTGAAGTGCAAGAATTGGATGCGGTGTTAATCAGCCACTACCATCCAGATCATATTGCAGATGTTGGTGTCCTTCAGCATGCCGCGATGATCTTCAAGCAGCTTGGGCAGCTAGAAAACCCGATTCCAATTTATGCGCATACGCAAGACCCTGTCGAGTTTGGGAAGTTAAGTTATAAAGGTGTGACAGTAGGTATGGAACTAGATGCACGTGCTACCTATACAATCGGGCCATTCAAAGTCTCAACATGTCCTACTGTGCATCCCGTCTATTGTCTTGCCTTTCGTGTTGAAGCAGGTGGAAAGACCGTCGTCTTCACTGCAGATACAGGCTGGACAGACGCGCTCGTCTCATTTGCGGATAGAGCCGACGTACTAATTAGTGAGTGTAATGTATATCCACAATACGCAGGTAAGATCCAGGGACATTTAACTGGAAAAGAAGCGGGCAAGCTCGCATCGGAAGCGGGAGTGGGAAGGCTGATATTAACTCATTTACCCCAGTATGGAGACCGGACTGTTCTTGTGACGGAAGCAGAATCTGCCTATTCAGGACCTGTAGAACTTGCCTATACCAAACAACAAATCGAATTGTAGAAATGAGGACGCATATGAAAACAGCATTGATGCTCGGAGGCACCCAGTTTGTCGGAAAACGCGTGGTGCAGCTTCTTTTAGAGCGTGGAATCCAAGTGACGATTGCAACTAGAGGGCAGAAGCAAGACGATTTCCGAGACCAAGTCACCCGAGTTCGTTTAGACCGAACTGATGAGAAGTCCGTATTACATGCTCTTCAAGGAAAAGAGTTTGATGTGGTGTTTGACCACACATGTTATTCTCCTGTTGAAGTGAGAGAAGTGCTAGAAGCTTTAGGGGACGGAGTAGGGAAATATGTATTTATTTCTTCTGTTGCGGTCTACGATTTTGGGGAAAATTTGACGGAACAAGAGTTCAATCCACGTCACTTTGACATTCATTATAAACCGCGTGAGGAATACGCAGGGCTAGAGGGGTATCAAGAAGCGAAGCGTGCTTCGGAAGCGGTACTTTATCAACAGGCCCCTTGTCCTGTCGTCACAGTTCGCTTTCCTTATATCGTTGGGGTAGACGACTATACAGAACGTTTCGCGTTTCACGTGCGGTCGATTGAAGAAGGTCACTCAATTGGAGTGAGCAATCCCCAAGCGCGCTTCGGATTTGTTGATTCTGCTGAAGCAGCTCACTTTTTAGTGGAAGTGGCGGCAAGTGACTTTGAAGGCCCGATCAATGCAGGATCAGATGGGAGTGTCTCGCACGAAGAACTGTACCAGATGATTGCACAGGCGCTTGATAGAGAATACCGGCTTTCAGAAGATACGATGACAAACCGCAGTCCTTATGACTTAGGGGATTCTCTTGCTCAGACAACAGCGTTCGCTCATGAACAAGGGTTTTCGTTTAAAGAGATGCATCAAGTAATAGAAGAACAAATTGCCATTCATCAGACAGCTGTCAGCAAAAAGGATGACAGTGGTCACTAGTAGGATAGTGCGCATATTGTGTAGAGTAGACATAAGGAGATGACACTATGGATACAACACATACATTTACAAAACGTGAAGAATTGATCAACGCTCTGATTCACGGACTGGGGGCACTACTCAGTGTAGCGGCGCTCGTCGTGCTCATCGTTGCAGGCGCTCAAACAGGAAATGCTTGGCATGTCGTGAGCTTCGCCGTTTTTGGTACTTCGATGTTGATTTTATATACGTCATCGACACTCGTTCACAGCTTTCCTGAAGGGAAGGCAAAAGATTGGTTTGAGTGGCTCGACCATTCTTCGATCTATTGGTTCATCGCCGGAACCTATACACCGTTTTTGTTTTTAGCAGTAGAAGGAGCGCTGGCTTGGGTGTTGTTTGGCATCGTGTGGGCGCTCGCGATTGGTGGCACATTATTTAAACTATACTTTGTCAAACGTTTCGTAAAACTTTCTACATTCCTTTATGTTGTGATGGGATGGTTGATCGTATTCGCTTGGAATCCATTGACCGCTGCGATGACACAAGAAGGATTGTGGCTGTTGATTGCCGGCGGAATCCTTTATACGGTTGGAGCTATTTTTTATGTGTGGCGAGGATTTCTTTACCATCACGCCGTCTGGCACGTATTTGTATTAGCTGCAAGTGTCTGCCACTTCTTTTCTGTCTACAGTTTACTTTCATAAAGCGATGGCTGGACTGAAGTGGTTACGGTTGTTAAAGGAAAAGGACTGGCTGATCGTGCCGCCGCTACATCAAACACCAGTCGCTCTTAAAAATAAAGTGCCTTAATGCCACTCCTTCTGAGAGTGGCTTTTTGTATGTATAACTTTGCTGTCCTGCAATCTTTTACAGAAAGATTATGCGAAGGTTGTACAAATTAAAAACATTTTCTACTAAATAATAGCTAAAAAACGAAAAGGGTTGTATAATCATTGTACAAGTATTGTATAAAGAGGAGGGCCATCCATGAAAAAGAGAATCGCAGTCGTGGGAGCGGGACCTGGTGGACTTGCAGCAGCCATGTTATTGGCCTCAAAAGGCTTTGAAGTAGACGTTTATGAGAAAAATGATACGGTCGGCGGACGTAATGCAGCCATTGAAATGGAAGGGTTTCGTTTTGATGTAGGACCTACATTTTTAAGCATGATCCATATTGTTGATGAATTGTTTGAAGCGGCGGGTCGGAATATGCATGACTACATGGATTTAGTAGAACTTCCTGAGATGTATCAGTTAACGTTTGATGGAGGACATACTTTGGACATGACACGAGACCGGGAAGAGATGAAGCGTCGTATTGAAGCGGCATATCCAGGAAATAGTGAAGGGTATGATCAGTTTTTATACGAAAGCAGCAAGAAGCTTTCTGCTTTGACGCCGATCCTTCAATCTCGCATGGACAAATTTATCCATTACATGCGGCCATCTGTCATAAAAGCACTACCCGAGCTTGAGCTAGGAAAAACGTTGTACGACGTCTTGAGCCGCTACTTCAATCACGAAGAATTAAAACTAGCCTTTACATTCCAGTCTAAGTATTTGGGGATGTCTCCTTGGGAATGTCCAGGAGCGTTTTCAATCCTCTCTTATATGGAACACGCGTATGGTATTTATCATCCGATTGGTGGTGTGAATCAGCTCTCGCATTCTATGGCCAAAGTGGTTGAAGAATACGGCGGGCGAATCCACTTAGGACAAGGTGTGAAGAAGTTCAAACTTGATGGCAAGAAAGTCACAGGATTGCTCCTTGAGAATGGAGAACAAGTGGACGTAGACGAAGTGGTCGTTAATGGAGATTTCGGACATGTCATGACAAATCTCGTTGATGAAGGTACACTAAAAAAATATTCACCTGAAAATTTAGAAAATAACTATTGAACAGAAGCGCATTACAGCCCTTCATTCACAGGGGAAACAAGTCTGGAGTGGTGACGAGGTTGTGATGAATGCCGATTTGTTGAAGGCCTATCCGGAGCTTGTGGACGAGGCGGACCGTCCATCGTTTACAAATCAACATGTGGAAAAAATCGAGCCTTCGATTTCAGCATTTGTAATTTTGGCTGGTCTTACTACACGATTAAAGGGTTTGAATCATCATACAGTTTATTTCTCAAACGACTACCGTTCGGAATTTCAAGCGCTATTTGAACGAGGAGAGCTCGCACAAGACCCAACTATTTATTTGTGCAACTCAAGTGTAACGGATCGAGAGCGGTCACCAGATGGCGATAATCTATTTATCTTGGTTAATGCTCCGCCACTATCTAAGGACGGGTTCGCTTATTATGACGTAGATGCTTATAAAGAGCTCATCTACGATCGCTTAGAAGAAAAGGGACTGGCTATCCGAAAGCACATTCGAGTGGAGCGAGTTATTCCACCAGCAGAAATTGCAGAAACGTTCGGGGCATTTCGTGGAGCACTTTACGGCCTCTCGAGTCACCGCAAACAAGACGCCTTCTTACGACCAAGAAACAAAAGTAAAGATCTGCACAACCTGTACTTTGTTGGAGGCAGTACCCATCCGGGTGGCGGCTCGCCAATGGTCACACTTTCAGGTATGAATGTGGCAGAGGTGCTGATTACAAAATGGAAAGGGCGGTCTTAGATGTATCGTAAACAACAGTATGTTTTAGAAGGTGGCATGCCACGCGAAGTGGTCGTGAGAACCTATACAGAACAAGATTTTGATGAATTGATTCAAATTCAACGCGAAAGCTTTCCGCCGCCTTTTCCAGATGAACTTCTTTGGACACGAGAGCAATTAGAAAATCATATCCGCCTTTATCCAGAGGGTGCTTTGTGCGTGGAAGTGGACGGGAAGCTCGCAGGTTCTGTCACTGGTTTACGTATGAACTATTCTGAAGAGGATCCAGACCACACGTGGGAAGAAGTGACCGGCGGAGGAGACATTTCCCCTCACGTACCAGACGGCAATACACTTTATGTAGTGGATCTCTGCGTGCGACCGGAATTTCGTAGCTTAAAGCTAGGAAACCTCCTCTTACAAGGCCTTTATGAACGGGTCGTTGTGGATGGATTGGAGAGACTGCTTGGTGGAGGACGTATGTCAGGCTATCATCGCTATGCGGCTCAAGCAACACCAGAAGAATATATGGAAAACGTGCTAGCTGGCGAATGGAAAGACCCCGTTATTACATTTATGCTACGAAGTGGTAGGACACCCGTACGAATTGTGAGAAACTATCTAGAAGACGAGGAGTCCCACAACATGGCCATGCTAATGGAGTGGAAAAATCCATTTAAATCTGTGTGAACATTAGAGGTGTCTATCTTAATTGTAGATAGGCACCTTTTTATACATAGGGTTGCAGGAATTCCTGCAATACGTTACGATTAAATAGAAAGTTACGTGTTTTGTCACATTTGGAGGGTCAATATGAAGGAAATACTGCAAAAAGTAGAAAATTCAGCTGGAACTATGTCGGCAGGTCAAAAACGTCTCGTAACACTTTTGAAAGAAAATCAAATGACAGTGGCCTTTTCTTCTGCAACTGAAGTAGGAAAGAAAGCACAAGTGAGTGAGTCAACCGTGATCAGGTGGGCACAAAAGCTAGGCTATAAAGGATTTACCGAATTTCAAACCCACTTGCAACAACTTCTAACAGAAGCCCACATTGAAACAGGGGAACCTCCGAAAGGTGCTTCTACATCCATCGTGAAAAATTTACTCGATGCAGATATACAAAGTCTCCATGTCTTGAAAGAGAGCTTAGATGAAGAACAGCTTCTTCAAGCGGTAGATGCTTTAAGTCGTGCGCAACGTATTTATGTAACGAGTAACTTTTTTGATTATGGACTCGCTCACTCATTTGCTCACTGGTTGGACATGGTACAAGGAAATACTCAGCTGCTCATGCAAGGAGATGTCCAATACTACCAACAGCTTTCAAGGTTGACTACAGACGATGTCGTTTTGGCGTTTGCTTTTCCGAGATATACAAAGAATGTCAATAAGACACTCGAAATCGCTAAACAGCAAGGTGCAAAGGTGATCGTAGTTACTGACGGACCACATAGCCCCGCTACTGAATTTGCAGATGTGACGTTCTTTGTGCAGGTGCCGAGTAACTTGAGCATCGATTCTTATACAGCTGTTCATGCTTTGAATGCCACACTTATGCGCTTCCTATATGTGAAAGAGCATGACCGGATGGTTCAAAACATTGAACGCGTAAATGATATGTATGAACGTCAAGATATCTTTTTACCACCAAACCCCAAGTCAGACACGAACTAAACTCGATTAAAAGGAGAGATTGGATGAAGAAAAAGACAGGACTATTTGTTTCACTCGCAGCAACAGCAGCCTTGGTACTCGGAGCATGCGGCTCTGGAGGATCGGAAAACTCAGGTGAAGAAGGCGGTATGAACCTCCTTGAAGACGGGAAACTAACGTATGCTTCAAGTGGTCTCTACAAACCATTCAGCTTTGAAGAAGGCGGAGACCTGCAAGGATTTGATGTGGAGATTGGTGCGGCTATTGCAGAAGAGATGGGACTAGAGCCAAATCCGGTAACATCCCCATGGGAAACAATTATCCAGTCGTTACTCGGCAATAAGTTTGATGCCGTAATCGGCTCTATGTCCATTACGAAAGAACGTGCAGAACGAGTAGCCTTCTCTGATCCTTACTACTATTCAGGTGGTATGATCTTTGTTCCTGAAGGAAGCGACATTCAAGGAGCCGAAGATTTAGAAGGAAAACGTATTGGTGTAGTAGCTCAATCTACGTATGATGAAGCTGCGCAAGAATACACGGACGATATTAAATACTACAATTCAGACGTCGTGGCTTTAAAAGATTTAACAGTTGAGGGACGTTTAGATGCTGTAATCACGGCGGATGTAGTTGGCTTTGAAGCTATTTCCTCTGGAATGGCTATTCAAGAAGTTGGAGAACCTCTATGGGTAGAACAGCCAGCATTTGCTGTTCGTCCGGAAGATGAGGAATTACTAGCAGAGATGGATAAAGCACTCGATGCCATCATCGAGGATGGTACGTATGCGGAAATCTCTGAGAAGTATTTCGGACGTGACTTATTAGACGTCGATCTAGAAGGCATTACAATCTTAGAATAACCGGGAGGAAACACAATGGAGTTTTTACAAACTATACTTGAAGTTCTCAAGCGAACAGCTCCCGGATTCCTCGAAGCAACCGTACTGACCTTACAGGTCACGGCGGTTGCTTTGGTGTTAGGAACACTTCTAGGGCTCGTTTTCGCTTTGATGAAGATTTCAAAATCAAAAGTCTTACAAGCCATCGCAAATACTTACATTATGATTATAAGAGGGACACCACTGATCGTTCAGATCATGTTCCTATACTTTGGAATCACCGCAATAGTTATCTTAGATGCTTTTTGGGCCGGTGCCATTGCGCTAGGGATTCATAACGGGGCCTATATTGCGGAGATTTTCCGAGGAGCTATTCAAAGCATTGATAAAGGACAACGCGAAGCGAGTATGGCACTTGGAATGACGCGAGGTCAAAGCATGAAGCGTATCATTTTTCCTCAAGCTTTGAAACGTTCAATTCCGCCACTAGGGAATCAATTTATTATCACATTAAAAGATTCTTCGCTCGTCTATATTATCAGTGTGTCCGAGTTGTTTGCGGTCGCTAACCGAGATGCGGCACAGTCGTATCAACCATTTGAGACGTATTTAGTAGTAGCACTTTATTATTTAGTGCTTGTTATGATTTTTACAGCGATTCTACGCTGGTATGAAGGCCGTTTAAACGTAGACAAATAGGAGGTGATTCAACATGTTAAAAGCAACTGATTTACACAAATCATTTGGAGATTTAGAAGTTCTGAAAGGAATTAACCTGGAAGTGCAACCATCAGAAGTGGTGGTCCTTGTAGGAGTTTCTGGTTCTGGTAAGAGTACGTTGTTACGCTGCTTCAATTTCCTAGAACGCATCAATCAAGGGACGATTGAAATCGATGGACAAGTGATTGATGCTAATAAACAGAAATTGTCGCAAGTACGTGCGGAAGTCGGAATGGTTTTTCAGCACTTTAATTTGTTTCCACACAAAACGGTGCTCGAAAACGTGATTGAAGCACCGATCATTGTAAAGAAAGAAAAGAAAGAGACGGCCATCGCAAAAGGCAAGGCCCTTCTCGAGAAAGTAGGATTGGCGGATAAAGCGAATGTCTATCCTTCTAAGTTGTCTGGAGGACAAAAACAACGCGTGGCCATTGCTCGGGCACTTGCTATGGAACCGAAAGCGCTGTTGTTTGATGAGCCAACTTCTGCGTTAGATCCGGAGCTTGTTGGAGAGGTTCTTGCAGTTATGAAGCAACTAGCAGAAGAGGGTATGACAATGGTCGTTGTGACGCATGAAATGAAGTTTGCTCGTGAAGTAGCAGACCGCATTATCATGCTAGATGAAGGTGTCATCATTGAAAACACGGATCCAAACACGTTCTTTGAAAATCCATCTAATGAGCGAACACGTCAGTTTATCTCATTAGTAGAATAACAAAAACTCCCGCACAACGTTACTGTGCGGGAGTTTTCTGTTGTTCGTAACATGTAAAACAAAGCAACTGGCCATTTTCATGGACACCTTGTACAAAACCGGCATCACAATAGATGGTTTTACTACAAGACGCGCAAGTTCCTACGATTTCCATGACACTCACCTCTTACCACGATTATACAGTAGCTAAAGCTTTAAGTGCGATAGAAGGTCCAAAGAACTCGTAATGGATCTGCTCTTGTGAGAAGCCTAAGTCAATCAGATTGGCAATCATGCTCTCCATGAAGCCGACTGGTCCACAGACATATATATCAGCATTTTGAGGAATGTTTGCTAGCACTTCACGAGTAATGAACTGACCATCTGTCTCAGAGAAGAATGAGATGTAAGAAAGGTGTTCTTGTTCTGCATCTAGTTTGGTTAACGCATCTGCAAAAGCAGCATCTTTTTCACTTCGTGCCGCATGGTAAAAATGAATTGGACGATTGGCTGACGTTTGAAGCAGGCGCTCCGTCATACTCATAAGTGGTGTAATCCCAACACCGCCAGCTAAAAAGACGACCGGAGTTTGACGAGATTCATCTAATACAAATTCTCCTGCTGGAGGAGTTACTTCGACTACGCCACCCACCTCAAGCTGATCGTGTAAGTACACAGACACTTTTCCATTCGGGTCTTGATCGTCTTCACGTTTCACAGAGATTCGGAAAGTCTCTGCATCTGCAGCTTTTGACAGACTATATTGACGGATCATCATGTACTGTTCTCCAGGAATCTTCACTCTAACAGAAATATACTGACCCGGTTGATAAGTAGGAACAGTTGAGCCGTCCGCAGGTTTGAGATAGAACGAAGTGATGAGGTCACTCTCTTGAACTTTTTCAACAACAGTGAAATCTTTAAACAAACGCCATCCGCCATTTTGTTCGGCAGCTTGATCATACATTCCTTTTTCAACAGAGATAAATACATCTGCAATGACACCATAAGCTTCTGCCCAGGCATTGATGATTTCAGGTGTTGCCGCATCACCTAATACCGTTTTGATGGCTTTTAATAAAAATTCTCCAACGATAGGGTATTGCTCTGGTACGATACCGAGACTAACATGCTTATGTGCGATTTGAACCACAGAAGGGAGAATCGCTTCTAAGTTGTCGATGTGGACAGCCGCTGCATAAACGGTGTTGGCTAGTGCCGTCTGCTGACGTCCTTTTGCTTGATTTGCATGATTGAAGACATTCAAAAGTTCTGGGTGTGCTTCAAACATAGAACGATAAAATTCAGTAGTGATTGTTGTTCCGTGTTGAGCGAGGACAGGTGCAGTAGCTTTAATGATCGTGCGTGTTTCTTGAGATAACATAAAAACAGCTCCTTTTCTCTTGGTAGCTTTAGCATACTCCTCGTCAGACTTTAAACCAATATACAAAATACCACTTTAAAATTTTAGACACATTTGTTGTCACAAGTTGTTCACCTGTGCGATAGTGAGGAGAGAGGTGAACGGCATGCGGATGACGATGTATACAGACTTTTCATTACGTCTATTAATTTATTTGGCAATACGACCTACCGGTGAGAAAGCTACAGTTCCAGAGATTGCAGACTCATATGGCATCTCTAAACATCATTTAATGAAAGTGGCCCAACATTTAGCGAAGCTCGGGTACATTGAGAGTACTCGCGGTAGAGGTGGCGGAGTCCGATTACTGAAAGAACCAGAGTCCATCAATGTCGGGCAAGTGGTGCGGCAAATGGAAGATGATTTTCATTTGGTAGAGTGTTTTGACCGAGAGAAAAACGGCTGCCCGATAACACCGGTATGTTCTTTAAAACATGCACTAGGCAGGGCATTACAAGCGTATTTGGCTGTATTAGATGACTATACTTTACAGGATCTGGCGCATAACCCATTAGAACTTTTGACATTCTTGAATGGAAATCAGCAGCCCACATAAAAAACGGTCACTTCAAATGGAGAAGTGACCGTTTTTTCAACTGACTAATTTCAATCCTACGACACTGGCGATGATGAGACCCAAAAAGAAAAGGCGAAGTGGGGCAGCTGATTCTTTATAAAACACCATTCCCAAAACAGCTCCACCGGCAGCACCGATTCCCGTCCAAATAGCGTAAGCCATACCCATAGGCAATGTCTCCATAGCGATTGAAAGAAATAAGAAACTCCCTCCGAAGCTCGCAACCAGTAGAGCTACAGAACCAATTGTCTTCTTTTGATGGAGACGCGCCATCATAGCTACTCCTGTCATTTCTAAAAGTCCTGCAACAACAAGCGCTATCCAAGCCATTAGACATTCTCCTCCTTCGTCGTTTGTTTCAATCCGATGATTCCTGCCAGTAATAAACCGATAAATAGAATTTGCATCCAACCAAGGGGTTGTCCAAAAACTAATGCATCTGTTAGTACAGTTCCTACAGTTCCGAGTCCAACAAATACAGCATAAGCCGTGCCTACAGGTAATTTCTTACCGGAGCGGATCAACAAGCCAAAGCTGATTACAATGGCCACGACAGTAAGTCCCCATTCAGGTAGCGTGGTAGCATGTTTTAACCCAATGACCCACATCACTTCAAATACAGCTGCTACTACTAATAAACTCCATTCTTTCATTATTCGAACTCCTCTCCAAAATAAAAACCTGAAAGACACTGCTTCCGCAGTATCTCCCAGGCTTTTGTCCCTCCGTGTACATGGCCATGCCATGCGTTTTCTCTCGGACCAGTCAAAGCGCTAGCTTCCGGAACCCTAGAAAACTTTCGTGTCTTTCAGTTGCCCATAGTATACTAAAGAAAAGTAGTAATGGGAAGGGAGAACACTTCATGGCACAAGTGGATTATGCAACACCGATCGGCCGCCTTGTCATCACGGGAGATGAGAAGGCAGTTCATTCTGTCTTGTTTGAAGACGGAGACGAGCTGCAACACCCCTATTCAGAAACATTGCCACAAGAGTTAAAACTGGCTTTTCAGGAAATCAAAGACTACTTTGAGGGGAAAGGAAAAGACTTCACGTTTCAAATGGAACCTCAAACGGGTACACCGTTTCAGCGAGAAGTATGGCAGAGTCTGAGTGCCATTCCTTATGGAGAAACAGGATCCTACTTACAAATTGCCACATCGATCAATCGTCCAAAAGCGGTACGAGCAGTCGGAGGAGCGAATGGCAGGAATCCGTTTACTGTCGTCTTACCATGCCATCGAATCATTGGATCTAGCGGCAAGATGGTAGGTTATACAGGAGGTCTATGGCGCAAAGAATGGCTATTAGCCCATGAACAGAAATTTAAAACCACTTTGGCTGATTAAAGCCAAAGTGGTTTTTCTCTTACTTTGTAGGTGTGCGAAGTTCCACACGACGAATTTTTCCAGACGTCGTTTTTGGAAGCTCTTCAATAAATTCAATAATACGAGGATATTTGTAAGGTGCTGTAATTTCCTTCGTATGCGTTTGCAATTCTTTGATCAAAGCGTCTTTGTCTTCATGTTGATTCGAATCACGAAGGACAATAAAGGCCTTCACTACACTCCCGCGGATTTCGTCTGGAGCAGCTACGACAGCACACTCACGAACAGCAGGATGCTTAGTAAGAGCATCTTCTACTTCGAATGGCCCGATTGTATAGCCAGAACTGATGATGATATCGTCACTACGGCCTTCAAACCAGAAGTATCCGTCCTCATCCTTTGTCGCTTGGTCACCAGTCAGGTACCAGTCGCCACGGTAAGCAGCAGCTGTACGGTCTTTATCATTGTAGTAGCCGCGGAACAAAGCAGGAGCTGTTTTATGGACCGCAATATCTCCGACTTCGCCTGGCTTTACGGGATCTCCAAATTCATTGATGACATCCACTTGGTTTCCAGGAGTCGGTTTCCCCATAGAACCTGGGCGAACTTCCATATCTTGCAGAGTTCCTACAAGTAATGTGTTTTCAGTTTGCCCGTAACCATCACGAACGTTTAATTGGAACGCGTCTTGGAACGCCTCGATTACTTGACGGTTCAGTGGCTCACCAGCTGAAACGGCGCTGCGTAATTGGTTGAGATCATAAGACTTTAAGTTCTCGACTGAGCGTTCGCTCAAAACTACTTTAAACGATCCCCTTATCGTATAAAAAAGTCTCTTTGATTGTAAGCGGTTTCGCAAAACCCAGTCAATCTATTTTTTTATAATTGAAACTATTTAAATAATTCAGTGATACTTCAATTTTTTTGCTTAGAAATGGCAAAAACGGGTATAGATACAGTACGAGCTAGTAAAAGTGAGGTGATTCGATGTTTGGTAAGAAAAAAGAAGATGAACACGAAAAACGTAAAATTCGTGAATTAGAAGATAAGAAGTTGAAGCTTTCTTCAAATGACATGGATTCGGATAAAAATGAGAATACAGAAGTTGTAGATCCTCAGCCTCGAATCAACACAGAAAACTTATAACTATTAAAAACCCAGACCATCTTAGGTCTGGGTTTTTGTTTAGCTTCTTGTTTTTAAGATGGCGAGCTGTCCTTGATCGCGTCTTTGAGCAAGCTCTGTAATTGTGAACTGTCCGTAGGAGGCTTCTGCAAGAGCAGCTAGCCGTTGTCTGGTTGCCTCATCCATTTGCGGGTTCCCTTGAGCTTCCCAAGAAGACTCCATAGTAGGTCCTAGGTGTTTTGTGAAAGCTGCGATTCCGCCTTCGCCACCTCCAAGGTGCATGCCAAGCATGGGGCCTGTGACAGCCCAGCGCAGTCCAATTGAATCTTTGACGATTTCGTCCATTTCTGCCATCGTTACGACTCCTTGATCGGCCAAATACATAGCTTCCCTAAGTAAAGCAAATTGAAGCCGGTTGGCTACAAAACCAAAGACTTCTTTCTTGATCAGCTGCGGATGTTTCCCCAATGATTGATAAAATGCCATGGCTTCCTCAATTGTTTCAGACGAAGTTGATTCTCCTGGTACCACTTCTACTAGAGGCATGACAAGAGGTGGGTTGAATGGATGCCCTATGGCTACCCGTGACGGATCTTTCATCTTCTCTGAGATCGCAGTTGCCGGAAGTGTTGAGGAAGAAGAGAAGAACAGTGTATGGGCAGGGGCCCATTGCTCCATTTGTTGATACAGCCCTTGCTTAAACTCTAAATTCTCAGGTCCGTTCTCTTGAACCCAGTCCGCTGCTGCGAGGGCTTCCTGGAGGTTCATTGTGACACGTAGTGCTTCTTCAGAATATGTATCTGGTAATCCGAGCTCTCGAAGTGTAGGTTGTACGGTTTGATGATGCTGTTCCCAAACAGACGCCAAGTCGTCTCGGATGTCGACAATAGTTACTTGGTGCCCGTGGCTGAGGAACAAAGATGCCCAAGACAATCCGATTGTTCCTGCCCCCACTACAGTAATTTGCTTCTGTTTCATGATGTCTCCTCCTTTATTCTGTTCTCTATATCGTAGCAGATTCACAGAAGGGGAGTTAATTGTTTTCATATTATTCAAACGGTATACTTAAAATATCTAAATGTTTAGGAAGGGGATGACGGATGACATTTACCGTCGATAGCGCAATATTTGTATTATCTGTTCTATTAATTGTTGGAGTCGCTACTACTAAATTTTCCTCACGTCTTGGATTACCCTCACTAGTACTCTTCATTGGGGTTGGTATGCTTGCCAGCCAATACATCTATTTTGATAATGCTAAGATTACACAACTTGTTGGAATTCTCGCATTGATTGTTATTTTGTTTGAGGGTGGTATGCAAACAAAATGGAAATCGATGCGTACAGTATTGCCAGCTGCAGCCTCACTCGCGACTATTGGTGTGCTCCTTACAACAGTCGGGATTGGGGTTGTAGCCAAATTTGTGCTCGACCTTTCTTGGTTAGAAGGCATGTTATTCGGTGCTATTGTTGGCTCTACCGATGCGGCAGCTGTATTCGCAGTCCTAGGAAATAAAAATATCAAACAAAATATCACGTCCACACTTGAAGCTGAATCAGGAACGAATGATCCGATGGCTGTCTTTTTAACAGTCACGTTCATTAGCTTGATTCAAGCAGAAGCAGGATCTATCTGGTCGTTGATCGGATCGTTCTTTTGGCAAATGGGTCTTGGCTTAGTTCTAGGACTTATCATTGGAAGGATCTCTGTGTGGGCTATCAACAAAATCAATTTGGATTCTTCTGGTCTCTATCCGGTGCTCGCGATGGGGTTTGCCATTTTCACATATGCCTTTACAACAGCCGTGGGAGCGAGTGGGTTACTTGCTGTCTATGTCATGGCGGTGCTGCTTGGAAACATGGATCTCACATACCGTCACTCCATTTTCCGCTTTAATGAGGGATTTGCTTGGATGATGCAAATCTGTATGTTTATTCTTCTTGGTCTACTAGTGTTCCCAAATCAGCTGCGTGAAGTCATTTGGCAGGGTCTGCTACTCGCTGTGGTTTTAATGTTTGTTGCACGACCTATTGGCGTCTATATCAGCTTATTGACGAGTCAGTTCAATGCAAAAGAAAAGCTGTTCATCTCATGGGCAGGGTTACGAGGAGCGGTTCCTATTGTATTAGCAACTTATCCACTACTTGCTGGAATTGATAACGCAGATTTGCTGTTCAATGTCGTGTTCTTCGTCGTGTTATTGTCTGCATTATTCCAAGGAGCTACGCTGACACCATTTGCTGAGAAATTGCAGCTTGTAGGACCTAAGACAGTTCAAGTTCCTCACAGTTTAGAACTTGTATCTATAGGGAAAACCAATACAGAAATCATCGAGATTGTGATTGAACCTGGTACAAAAATCGATGGAGAAGAGCTAAAGAATGTCGAGCTTCCTACCGATACATTGATTACGGCAGTCATTCGAGGAGAGCGTGTGATCACACCTCGTGGAGATACGTTAATTCAAGGTGGGGACGTCCTTTACGTTCTAGTTTCTAAGTTCAAACGAGAAAAAATTAAAGCTATGTTCAGAGAAAAATAGGATAAATGGCTTCACCTAAACACAAACAGTTTACGAGAATTCGTAAGCTGTTTTTTTAACCGTGATGGTATACTAGGACTACAACAGTTGGTATTTGAAGTGGTCGAGACTGAAAAAGTAGAAGACTTGCAGCATTTAAAGAGAATCTTGACCTACTATAAAGAAAAAGGGTTCATGTATGCACTTGATGATGTAGGAGAAGGGTTCAGTACGCTGGAGATGTTAACCGGAATTGAACCTCACTACATGAAGTTAGATCGTAAATTTGTCACCGATATTCATCAGCGACCAGAACAACAAGAGGTGGCCTTATCTTTTCTTGCTCACGCACGCGAGATGGGAACCGTGCCACTAGCTGAAGGAATTGAAACGAAAGAAGAATATGAGTGGTTAAAGCAGGCAGGCTATGTTTTATTCCAAGGGTACTACATAGGCCGTCCGCAAGCTGAACCAGCTCCAATTGAAGCCCTCAACTTTTGAGGGTTTTTTTATGTTGTAGAAATCCTAAAGATATCGGTGGAAACGAAAGCCGATGTCATGTAAAATGTTTAATTATAAACCTCAAGGAGGAACACCCATGGTAAAAATGAAAAAAAAGCGTAAAAAAATTAAAAATCAAATTCTTTCGACGATGCAACATGCTGCATCACTTGAGATTAATGAACAGTTGCAACGATTAGCATTAGAGTGGAATCGTGGTATGGAAGCAGCTTTCGCGGAGCAAACCATCACTTTTACACAATATAATGCGCTGCGCAAAATCAAAGAGCATCAGCCATTACACCAACAGCAATTAAGTGACCTATTATCTGTAACTAAAGGAAATGTAAGCCAATTGATTGGCCGTCTCGAAAAAGCTGATCTTGTGAAAACGGAAAAGTCCGGAAATGTGAAGCATGTCACACTAACCGAAGCAGGAGAACAAGAAGTAACTCGTTTACACCAGACGGCTGTAAGTGCGGATAAGGAATTCTTGGGTCACTGGAGCGAGGAAGAACAACAAGTGCTGAATGGTTTACTGAAGAAAGCGCTTTCATAAATTTAAGGAATTTCTGAATATTATTTGAAAATATGAAAAGGTGGGCAATTGCATGAAAGAAACTATTACCCGCCTGCAAATAGACGGGAAAGAAATTATATTAATAGGTGCTGCGCACGTCTCGAAAGCTAGTGCCACCGAAGTTAAAGAAGTGATTGAACGTGAAAAGCCAGATGCTGTGTGTATTGAACTTGATGAACAACGTTTTCAATCCATCCAACAAGGTGACAAGTGGAAAAACATGGACATCTTTAAAGTCATTAAAGAGAAGAAAGCAACTATGTTGTTGATGAACCTGGCTATTTCTTCTTTTCAAAACCGTATGGCGAAGCAATTTGACGTCACGCCAGGGCAAGAGCAAATTCAGGGGATTGTTAGTGCTAAAGAGGTTGGTGCCGAACTTGTTTTGGCGGATCGAGATATTCAAGTAACCTTTGCGCGTATCTGGGGAAATCTTGGCTTCTGGGGAAAATCGCAACTCTTAGCAGGAGTCATCTTCGGTATTTTTGAAAAAGATACCATCACAGAAGAAGAGATGGAAAAGATGAAAGAACAAGATACCTTACAAGCCGTACTTGCTGAATTTACGGAGTCGTTCCCTCGTTTGAAAACACCTTTAATAGATGAGCGTGACCAATATCTAGCGCAAAAGATCAAGTCGGCGCCTGGTGATAAAGTTGTCGCTGTGCTTGGTGCAGCCCATGTTCCGGGTATCACAAAAGAAATTTACCGTGACCACGATTTGGAAAAGCTCTCAGAGCGTCCACCTAAGTCGATTGTGCCGACTATTCTTGGATGGGCACTGCCTATTTTAATTATTGCTTTGATCGTCGCGACTTTTTTCATCAATCCTGAAGCGGGAGCAAACCAAGCCTTTAGTTGGATTCTTTGGACTGGAACAATGGCGGCGATTGGAGCCGCTGTTGCTTTCGGGCACCCTTTAGCTATCGTGTCCGCTTTCTTTGCTGCACCGATTACGGCACTGCATCCGATTTTGGCATCAGGTTGGGTCTCTGGGCTTGTTCAAGCCTTTGTTCGGAAGCCAACAGTGGCAGACTTTGAGACACTATCGGAAGACGTCTTCACAGTTAAAGGATTTTGGCACAATAAAGTGACGCGTGTCTTGTTAGTTGTAGTTTTGACCAATATCTTTGGTTCGATTGGAACATTTATTGGAGGGGCAGATGTCATTCGTCTGTTCTTGAAAAATCTAGGGTTTTAGAAAGTGAGTACCAAATTCATGACAGTAATAAGCTATTTATATATGTATGGGTACAACGAAGATGAAGGTCAACTTGCAGAAATGGAAATTCGAGCATTCTTTGGTGAGGATGCAAAAGGCAAAGTTATTGTGTCTCCCGTATCGGTAGATCCTTCTCGCAGCGTCTTTATCCGTGAAAAGGTACACGTCTTGTTGAAAGCTGATTCAGTGGAACACTTGATTGAGCAAGCTCATCAGTTTGGAGCGATTGATGAATCCTACAAGGTAATGTTTTTAAAACACGACCGAGTCAATGAAACAGGAGAATGGGGCAACGAAGAACGGCTCCGTTTGACGCGTGCAGTAGGTAACGAGATGCCTGGTACCCTGTCTTTTAAAAATCCTGACCAAGTTTACGCGATTACCCATTTAGACGGAGTCTGGTATCTAGGGATTTACGAAAAGAGCCAACCGGTCTGGATGAAACATGTAGACAAACCTCAGGGCTATTCCACAGCCCTAAGTGCTCGAACCGCCCGTACTTTAGTCAACATCGCCAATCCAAAAGCTGAGCCGCTGACTATGATTGATCCCTGCTGTGGTATCGGAACGGTGCTAGTAGAAGCGGCCTCCATGGGGCTGTTCGTCAGAGGACGGGACAAGAATCCGCTTGCTTGTGTAGGAGCGAGAGAAAACTTGGAACATTATAACTACCCCGTAGAAATTGATGTGGAAAAAGGGGCAATTGAAGACCAGGATGGTCACTACGACGTCGCGTTTTTAGATCTACCCTATAACCTCTACACACATTCAACGGAAACAGAGCAACATGCGCTCATCGATCATGCGGCGCGTCTTGCTGAAACAATCGTACTCGTAACTATTGAGGCAATGGACAAGGCAATTGAAGCAGCAGGACTTCAGATCGTAGACCGAGCGACTACGACAAAACAACGCTTTACCCGAGAAGTATTAGTATGTAAAAGAACCGATCTGTCGAGCTGACAGATCGGTTCTTACTTTATTAGTGAATATCTTTTTTCTTAAAGCGCCCGCCGCGTACTTCCGCAATAGAACCGATGGCAAGAAATGCATTTTCATCAAAGTCTTCTACAATCGTTTTCAATTTTGCTTCTTCCAGACGAGTCACGACGGTAAAGATTACTTTCTTCCGGTCTCCGGTGTATGCACCTTCTCCGTGTAAAAACGTCACACCACGACCGAGACGGTCAATGATAGCGGCACCAATATCTTCAGTTTCATCACTAATGATGAATACAGAACGAGATTCATCCAAGCCTTGGATGACGATATCGATTGTTTTAAAAGCGATAAAGTAGGCGAGGAAAGAATACATAGCTTGTTCCCATGTGAATACAAACCCCGCAATAGAAAAAATGACCAAGTTGATGATCATGATGATTTCTCCAACAGAGAATGGAGTGATTTTGTTGAAAAGAATCGCTAAAATCTCCGACCCGTCAAGAGACCCTCCATTTCGGATAACCAAGCCGACTCCAAATCCTAAAACAATTCCTCCAAATACTGTAGAGAGTAATAAATCGTCCGTGAAGGCCGGAACCGGATGCAGGATTGCGGTAAAAATCGATAATACGGTAATTCCAAACAACGTGGATAAGGCAAATGTCTTTCCGATCTGTTTATACCCTAAAAAGAAGAACGGGATATTTAATATGAAAATAAAAACTCCTAACTGAATAGGGGTGACATGAGAGAGAATAATGGACACACCCACAACCCCGCCGTCTAGGATCTTATTTGGAACAAGGAACAGTTCAAGTCCTACAGCCATTGCCACGGCACCTATAAAAATGAGAAGTAGTCTAGCGAATAAAACTTTAGCAGGTGTTTGACGATTGGCAATTCGTTTTTTTGTACCATCAGGTAATTCAATAATAGTATCCATCATTCAAATTCCAACTTTCCATTTGTATAGTTATAAGCATACCAAACCGGGAACTAAACGGAAGACTATTTTGAACTCAAAATAATCTTTGTTGAAAAATTCTTTATTATCTGACAAAATAGTAAGTGGGAGAAATGTAAGCGTATTCATTGCGCGACTAAACAAAAGGAGAGATGAGAATGGTTTATAAGTTTCCAAACACTGAAGGTGCAGTAATAACATTTAAAGAGCAGTATGATAACTACATTAATGGGAAGTGGACAGCTCCAGTCAAAGGTCAATACTTTGAAAATGTAACACCTGTAACAGGAAAAGTGTTTACTAAGGTAGCTCGTTCAACTTCTGAAGACATTGATTTAGCATTAGATGCGGCTCACGCAGCAAAAGATAGCTGGGGAACCACTTCTGTAGCTGAGCGTGCAGTCATTTTAAATAAGATTGCAGATCGTATGGAAGAAAATTTAGAGATGCTAGCGGTTGCAGAAACTTGGGACAATGGGAAAGCCGTACGTGAAACTTTAAACGCAGATCTACCACTTGCCATTGATCACTTCCGCTACTTTGCAGGAGCTATCCGTGCGCAAGAAGGAAATCTGAGTCAGATTGATAACAATACAGTAGCGTATCATTTCCATGAGCCGCTAGGAGTGGTAGGGCAAATTATTCCTTGGAACTTCCCGATTTTAATGGCTGTGTGGAAATTGGCACCGGCACTTGCTGCAGGAAACTGTGTCGTGTTAAAGCCAGCGGAGCAAACGCCTGCTTCTATTTTAGTCTTGATGGAATTAATTGAAGACTTGCTACCACCTGGTGTTATCAATATCGTCAATGGATTTGGTCTTGAAGCTGGGAAGCCACTTGCGTCTAGTCCTCGTATCGCGAAAATTGCGTTTACAGGAGAAACGACGACTGGTCGTTTGATTATGCAGTATGCATCTCAAAACTTGATTCCTGTGACACTTGAACTTGGTGGAAAGTCACCAAATATTTTCTTCGAAGATATTATGGACAAAGACGATGCGTTCTTAGATAAAGCAGTAGAAGGTTTTGTGCTATTCGCTTTAAACCAAGGGGAAGTATGTACATGTCCATCTCGTGCGCTAATCCAAGAATCAATCTACGATAAATTCATGGAAAAAGTGTTGAAGCGAGTAGAGGCAATTGCAACTGGAAACCCACTTGATCCGAATACTATGATGGGTGCACAGGCATCTACAGAGCAGATGGAAAAAATCTTGTCTTACTTAGATATCGGGAAACAAGAAGGTGCTGAGTGTCTAGCAGGTGGAGAGCGCAATGACCTAGGCGGCGAATTTGCAGAAGGCTATTACATCAAACCAACTGTCTTCAAAGGCCACAACAAAATGCGTATCTTCCAAGAAGAAATCTTTGGTCCAGTAGTTTCTGTTACAACGTTCAAGACGAAAGAAGAAGCGCTTGAAATTGCAAATGATACATTATACGGACTTGGTTCAGGTGTTTGGACACGTGATATGAATACAGCGTACCGTTTTGGACGTGGCATTCAAGCAGGCCGTGTGTGGACAAACTGTTACCATGCGTACCCAGCACACGCTGCTTTCGGTGGTTACAAAATGTCGGGTATTGGACGCGAAAATCACTTGATGATGCTGAGCCACTATCAACAGACAAAGAACTTGCTTGTATCGTATGATGAAAACAAATTAGGATTCTTCTGATCCCACCGAGGAGGTGATGGCGATGACAGAACGGGTTGTAGCGACAGACGCGGCACTGGATTTAATTGCGCTGTTGACAGAAAAGCACGGCCCCGTGATGTTTCACCAGTCAGGAGGCTGTTGTGACGGGTCTTCTCCGATGTGTTATCCGGAAGGAGATTTGTTGATAGGGGACCAAGACATTTACCTTGGAACCATCGGCGGCGCCAAGTTTTACATCCATAAAAATCAGTTTGACTACTGGAAGCATACGCAACTGATCATTGATGTAGTCGACGGTCGTGGAGGCATGTTTTCTTTAGAGGGTGTAGAAGGCAAACGCTTTTTGACAAGATCCCGTGCATTCACATCGGAAGAGAACAAAGAACTTCAAAATTCATAAATTGAATGGCTCCTCCTTCATGGGAGGGGCTGTTTTTTGTATAATGGGAACATGGACAAGGAGGATACCCATGCAAATTGAATCTTATGAAGTAGAAAGACTTCTCGATCCGACTGGAATTGTAGAAGGAGATCGCTATGAATTTTTATTCGGACTAGCTTATGACGAAGAAGATGAATTGTTTGAAGAGACGGATTCAATCGATGTGCGTGTCATCTTTGCTGATGACAGTAAAGGTAAACGCATCGCTCAAGCGCACTTTATCGACCGAGCTACAGGGAAAGTGTTAGACTTTGAAATTGAAGAAGACGAATATACAACTCTTTTGGCATTTTGCCAGGAGCACTATACAGAAGCAGAATGATAGGGATAGAGGTGAACTCATGAAACTCACAGAAATTTTATCGGCTCTTGATGTAGTTGATGTGAAAAACGAACAAGCGGTAGATATTACAGGGCTCGCCTATAATTCTCGCAAAGTAGAACCGGGGAACGTCTTTGTCTGTATCCGAGGTGTCAAAGCGGATGGGCATAAATTTGCACCTTCAGCAGTAGAAGCGGGAGCAGTTGCATTGATTGTGGAAGAGTTCTTAACGGAGCTTGCCGTTCCTCAATACTTGGTGAAAGACGCGCGTAGCAGTCTTGCTGCCTTAGCAGACGCTTATTTTGATCACCCGACGCAAAAAATGAAAACAATTGGCATTACAGCAACGAATGGCAAGACATCGACTTCATTTATGGCGAACGCCATTTTAGAAGAACAAGGACTTAAAACAGGTCTTATCGGAACGGTAGTCGTAAAAATTGGAGACAAAGCAGAACCTTCTGAATTGACGACACCAGAGTCACTTGATCTGCAACGTTATTTTTCAGAGATGGTAGATGCAGATATCCAGCATGTGGTGATGGAGGTCTCGTCTTCAGCACTAGAACTCGACCGCGTGGGCAGTGTGGATTTTGATATCGTAACTTTCAATAATATCAGCCGGGAGCATATCGACCTGCATTCATCCTTTGAAAACTACGTGATGCACAAGTCAAAGCTAGTTACACGAGCGGGTGCTGATAAAGTAGCCATCTTGAACTTGGATGACGCCTACTCAGCAGCGCTTCAAGATCAGACGGAGGCTCAGGTTGTAACGATTGGTGTAGAAAGTGAAGAAGCGGACATCCGCTGCACGAATCTCGATTTGTCTACAGGACGAGCTACATTCACAGTAGCAATTGCGCGTACAATCGAAACGCCACAAGGAACGATTCCTCAAGGAGACTTCACGGTAACTTTAGGTACTCCAGGATATCACTCGGTTTACAATTCTTTAGTGGCGATTGCAATTGGACTCCTTTGTGATGCATCGGTTGAAACCATTCAACGAGCAATGGAAAACTTCACCGGAGTAGAGCGTCGTTTCGAGATGATTTTCGAAGAGAGCTTCAAAATTATCGATGATCACTTCGCAAACAGCGGGAATATTGATATTACACTTGGAACACTTGAGAAGATGGACTACCGCAACTTGAAGCTTGTCTATGCCATTCGAGGGGACCGTGGAGTGACGGTCAACCGTGAAAATGCAGAGGCTATTGCTCGTTGGGCGCCGAAGCTCGGGCTCACAGAAGTGATTGCGACAATCAGTAAATCACACGTCACAGCTAAAGATGTCGTGGCGGAAGAAGAGAAAGCGGTCTTCTTGGAAGTTATGGAAGCTGCCGGGATTCAAGTGCATTTGCATGAAGAATTACCAGATGCGGTGAAAGAAGGCTTGTCACGTGCTGAAGAACAAGATGTCGTGTTACTTGCAGGGTGCCAAGGCATGGACTACGGCGCAAAATTTGCGCTCGAACAACTTGCGGACATGCAACCTACGCTAGACCGAGAAAAACTATTCAAACCTCTTGCTACACGAGTGGCGGGAGTCTAATGACAGAACAAGCTCTGAAGCACATTTGCTCCAGGGCTTGTTTTTTACCATTCAATGTCTTCGTTTTTAGGGTAATCGACCGTCAATTGAATATCATGGACGGCACTTTTTGTCTTATTGGCCTCCGCAATAACCTTTTGCTTAAAGCCTTCGTAGTCTGGTCCGCCGACCACGATGCTACGAGCTAGTTTTGGCAGGATGACTTTACGTTCTTCTTTCGGTACTTTCAAGAAAGACACGGCCAGCATGTCAACGTATTGTGTCGCATAATCTTCCGTTGAACGCTGAGGAGAAAGGAGCGCCTGTTTGACGTCTGTGAAATCCTCTTCAGGTAACACACTTTCTAACGCTTCAATAACTTTCGCTTGGAAAAGACGCACTTCCATCGAATATACATGAAGATGTGGGTGCTTGATGTCTTCGCCAGCTAAGCGAATGAAATCGTTCAACCCGAAAGCGGTGAACAGCAGCTCTGGCCAAAGAATTTTACAGCCAAAATACACATTGCGCTCCGGTGTGATCATGTCCCGGTCTTTCAGCAAGTCTCGCCGTGCCCCATTGGCTACTACCATCACGTCTTCCTTTCCTTTTCGTGCAGCAGCGATACATAACAGTGTTTTTGTTAGGCGTCTATGGGTGCTTTCGTAGTCGTAAAACGCGTTCTCTTCCCCAAGGAGATCAAACGCCGCTGTTAAAAACGCATCTAAATCCCAAATGTCTCCACTAACAGTGGCCCCTGTACTGTAAGGGGTTGATTGAATCGATAACATACCAACACGTCCTTTCTTCAGATGAATTAGCGTTTCGGTTGATAGTCGAGCATAGCAAACAACGTTTGCTTTTCTTTGTCTGTTAGATCGCGCCATTTGCCGATTGGCAAACTACCGAGTTCGATGTTCATGATACGTACACGCTGAAGGCGCTTAATGGTAAACCCTAAAGCCGAACACATACGACGAATCTGTCGATTCAGTCCTTGTGTCAAGATGATGGAGAAGGTATGTGGCCCGAGCTGTTTCACCTTGCACGGTTTCGTCACCGTATCTAAAATCCGCACTCCGGATGCCATCTTCTCAAGAAACGTCGGTGTAATCCGCTCATTAAGAGTCACGATATATTCTTTTTCATGTTCGTTCTCAGAACGCAAAATTTCATTGACGATGTCGCCGTCATTAGTTAGTAAAATCAACCCGTCAGAGTCTTTATCAAGTCGTCCTATGTGAAAGATGCGCTGGTCGTGGTTGACGAAGTCTACAATATTGCCTTCGATATGTCGTTCTGTAGTACTTGTAATTCCCACGGGTTTGTTTAACGCGATATAGACCAAATCCTGTTCATGAGAAATGACTTTGCCATCTACAGTTACTTCATCGTCTGGTTGTACACGGCTTCCAAGCTCTGCTGGTGCGCCGTTGATTAAAACGCGTCCATCTAAGATCCACTGATCCGCGCCGCGGCGTGAAACGATGCCAGCTTCTGCTAAATATTTGTTGATACGCATACTCTGCCTCCTTATTGATTCTTAAACAGTTTAAACCATCCTTTGTAGGTAAACCACACTAGCATACCTCCCGCAATCAAGAACATAAAAAGCAGTACTCCAAAGTAGCCAAATGACCAAGAAAGTTCGGGCATATAGTCAAAGTTCATTCCGTAGACACCTGCAATGAACGTCAATGGAATGAAGACGGTCGATACAATCGTAAGAGTCATCATAATCCGGTTCATGCGACTGGAGTTCATCGACATATGGCTGTCTCGAATATCCGAAGTCAGCTCTCGATTAGACTCGATCATCTCAGAAAGTTTGATTAAATGATCATAGATATCTTGGAAATACGTTCGCTCTTCTTCGGTAAAATTAAGTCGTGAGGAAGCTAGCATCCGGTACAATAGGTCTCGCATCGGATTGATAGTACGGCGAAGGTGAAGAAGGTCACTTCGCAGTTCAAAGACCTGTTTCATAGAAAATTGGTCTTGCTGGTAAGACATATCGTCTTCCACATCATTCAAATAATCTTCAATCTTATAGATGATCGGGAAGTAGTGATCCACTACTTTATCAATAATCTGATAGAGCGCCTGCATGGAGCCGCGCTTCCATGACTTTGTACTTTGTATCAAGCGATCTCGCGCTTCGTCTAGCTCATGCATCTCGTCATAGTGGAAGGTCACGACAAAGTTCCCACCGACAAAGACATCGAGTTCTTCCGCTTCCATGGTCTGTTCATTATATGTATGAAGCACAAAGAAGGTATGGCGGTCATAGTTGTCTAGTTTGGGGCGTTGCAAATCGTGTAAACAGTCTTCAATCGCCAACGGATGAAACTGAAAGTAATCTTTCAATAAGTTTTGTTCGTCAATGGATGGGTTGCTGATGTCGACCCAATACCATTCGAACAGTTGGTTTTGTAATTCTTCTAAAGTGAAGTCTTGGACGAGCTCGTGCTCTGTAGTGACTCCTAGCGTGCGAATCATGCAAACACCTCCTACTTGTTCTATCATACCCCCTCACTCGTATTCTCAAAAGTAAAATCCTGTATTGACATTAGGAAAAGTCCTGACGTATAGTGAAGCTAACTAGAAATCGAAAAGAGGTGGAGCATTATGGCAAGTGTATATGTAAACGCACGCATCTGTTCAGTCAGCATGCTTCATTCTCTATGTGTACATTCCGGTCAGCTCTGACGATCGGTTTGTTTTGCAATAGGATGAAAGCTGTTTCTGAACGCAGATGCGTGCAGAGACAGCTTTTTTTGTCGGCAAAAAGCAAAAGGGGAAGCCGGCGACTACCTATTTGGAGGGCATCACATTGCACCTATTAGAAAATTATGGCTGGACACCAGCTTGGGAAGAAAAAATGACACGCCAAGGAACGGCGGGAAGAGTGACTGTTGCACATAAAGGTTTGTACCGAGTGGCAACTGAGGAAGGCGAATGGCTCGCTGCTCCTAGCGGGAAGTTTGAATTCTCACAATCCAGAGAGCACCAACCTGTAGTAGGGGACTGGGTTGTAGTGGAACAAATGCCAGGAGAACAACGAGCCATCATTCACGAAGTGCTGCCTCGAATTTCTCAATTTGAGCGCAAGATTGCGGGACGTACTACAGAAGTCCAAGTGATTGCCGTCAATGTGGATTATGCTTTCTTGACCATGTCGCTGAATCAAGATTTCAATTTGCGTAGGCTAGAACGTTATTTGATCGCAGCTTACGATTCAGGTGCTTCACCGATTGTCGTACTCACGAAAAAAGATATGTGTGACGATTCGGAGTGGTATCAAAAGCAAGTGGAAGAAGTTGCGTTCGGCGTTCCTATCTTTACAGTTAGCAGTAAGACAGGAGAAGGAATCGAAGACTTGCGCGAGCTGATTCAGCCGAATAAGACTGCCGCATTACTTGGCTCGTCTGGGGTCGGGAAGTCATCACTAGTTAATGCGGTTTTGGGGACAGAATGGATGGCTGTCAGTGAGATTCGAGAAGACGATGCGAAGGGCCGTCACACGACCACCCATCGTGAACTAGTACTGATTCCGAGTGGAGGAGCTATTTTGGATACTCCGGGAATGCGAGAGTTTCAACTATGGGATTCAGGTGAAAGTCTAGGAGAGAGTTTCTCAGATGTGGAGCAGCTATCTGAACACTGCCGCTTCCGTGACTGCCAACATCAGAAAGAGCCAGGATGTGCGGTACAACAAGCCATTGCAGAAGGAACATTGAAAAAAGACCGCTTTTCAAGTTATTTAAAACTGCAAAAAGAGCTTGCTCATATGAAACGCAAGGCAGATTCTTCGGCACAGCGTGAAGAGCGCAACAAATGGAAACAAATTACGAAATCAGTACGTAACAACAATAAAATAAAACGATAATTTCATAAAAAGCATTGCAATCCCCTCCATTTGCGAATAATATGGTTAAGTGTTTTCAAATTGTTCGTATTTAGGAGGGTTTTCATGTTTCGTTTACAAGAACATGGTACAACCGTTAAAACAGAAGTATTAGCAGGAATTACAACATTCCTGACTATGGTCTATATTGTCATTGTCAATCCTGTCATCTTGGCGGATGCAGGAGTTCCATTTGATCAAGTTTTCTTAGCTACGATTATCGCGTCCGTTGTCGGTACGTTATGGATGGCGTTGTTTGCAAATTATCCAATTGCTATTGCACCAGGGATGGGGCTTAATGCGTTCTTCACGTATACGGTGGTCATCTCCTCAAACGGGCAGATTGATTACTTGACGGCATTTTCAGCTGTCTTTATTGCAGGAATCATTTTTGTTATCTTATCTGTTACACCACTGCGTGAAAAACTCATCATCAGTATTCCGTCTAACTTAAAGCACGGGATTACTGCAGGAATAGGGTTGTTCATTTCTTTTATCGGATTACGTTTATCCGGTATTGTGCAAGCGCATGAGATGAACTTAGTAAAGCTTGGAGATTTGACGAACCCGTCAGTATTACTAACTTTATTCGGACTGCTTGTCACATTGATTCTCATGGTGCGAAACGTCTACGGAGCTATCTTCTACGGCATGCTCACAACAGGGATTGTCGCTTACTTTACAGAACAACTGAAGTTCGATGGCTTTTTCAAAGTCCCATCGTTGCCAGAAGGAATTCTTGTGTGGAATCCGGTTGCAGCGATCGGCGATGTCATTGAGTTTGGGATGATCGGAATCATCATCTCGTTTGTACTTGTAACATTATTTGATACGACAGGAACAATGGTCGGGGTAGCCAAACAAGCTGGTCTGATGAAAGGTGACCATATGCCACGTGCTCGTCAGGCACTTCTTGCAGATTCTGTTGCTACAACGATTGGATCGATGTTCGGGACAAGTCCAACTTCTGCTTATATCGAATCTTCTTCAGGGGTAGCGGTAGGAGGGCGAACAGGATTGACGACGTTGACAGTCGGCATCTTGTTTATGGTCTCTGCTTTCTTTGGCCCGTTAGTTGCTTCCTTGTCAGGTGTTGCTGCTATCACAGCGCCAGCACTGATTATTGTTGGGTCGCTAATGATCAGTGCAGTCAAACATATCGACTGGGATGCATTTGATGAAGCCTTCCCGGCATTCATCGTCATCTTAGCAATGCCGCTTACATCGAGCATTGCAACAGGGATCGAGCTTGGATTCATCATCTATCCGATTCTGAAGATGGTTCAAGGTCGCTTTAAAGAAGTACATCCACTTCTTTATATCTTTGCCGTCTTGTTCTTCTTCCAACTAATCTACCTGCCTCATTAATACACCACGCTCCGAGCTCATGCTCGGGGCGTTTTTTATATGAAAGCAAATCAATTGCACAGTCTAAAGTGAATTCGTATAATAAAGTCAAAGATAGTCAAAGTCAGTAGGAGGTGAGACCATGAAAAATATCTCAGACATAATTGAAGGGTATTTGAAAAGTATTATCGAAACTACTAAACAAGGGCAAATTGAAATTAAGCGCAATGAAGTCGCTGAAAAATTTCAATGTGTTCCGTCACAGATCAACTACGTGATCAATACACGGTTTACTGTAGACCGGGGCTACCTCGTAGAAAGCAAGCGAGGGGGAGGCGGATACATTCGGATTTTCCGAGTTGCTGCCAGTGAACAGACGGACGTCATCCGCGATATGTTAGATGTACTAAAGGGAGGCGCCTCTGAATCGATGGTCGAAGACATGGTGTATCGACTACTTGACCTTGACATGATTTCAAAACGAGAAGCCAAACTGATTGTCGCCGCTTGTGCGCGTTCTACCTTATCGGTGCCGTTGCCACTGCGTGACCAGTTGCGAGGCCGAGTCGCCCAGGCGATGTTATTGACACTGTTACAGCCTGATCAGGAAAGGTAGGATGCCAGATGATTTGTGAAAACTGCAAACAGCGACCTGCTCACGTCAAGATGACCGTGACGCAGAACGGAGAACCTTTTACACGCCACTTATGTGAGGTGTGTGCGAGTCAGCTGCATCCATTTCAAAATCAGCAAGATCCGCTCACCGTACATCAGTTATTAACTAATTTGTTTACACCTGAACAACCGACTAAACAAGCCAACCGGGAAAAGAGCCAGTGGAGCTGTCCAACCTGCGGATGGACGTATGAACGCTTTGTTCACCGCGGGAAGTTTGGCTGTGCCGACTGCTATACGACATTTGGCAATGCCTTACCGCCTGTCATGAAGCGGCTCCATAACGGCAATGCTGAACATATAGGCCAAGTACCGGAAGCATATGAAGAGACGCGTGATTTAAAACGCCGTATAGAAGATATTCGCTCGCGTATGCAGGAAGCCATTGCTCAAGAAGAGTTTGAGACGGCCGCAACGCTACGTGACCAAGCGCGTGAGCTCGAAGCGAAGCTTTTGAAAGGGGGCGATTGACGGTGGATATGGACCGCTTTCTGAAGAACCAAGTGACGAGCTGGATGGAAAGTACCGGGGAATATGCCGACATCGTCATGAGCACCCGCATCCGTCTAGCACGAAACTTGGACGGCTACCGCTTTCCATTAGCATTTACAGAAGACGAAGCGCATAGAATCGAACAGACCGTGACGGGCATCTTGCTCGATGCTGACAAGCTTCCTCAGCAGTTCACGTCATATCAAATGAAGCAGCTCGACCCGCTCGACAAGCAAGTGTTGATTGAAAAACATTTAATCAGTCCGAGTTTGATCGAAGCAGAATATGAATCGGCTGCCGTGATTTCAGAAGATGAATCACTCAGCATCATGGTCAATGAAGAAGACCATTTGCGCATCCAGTGCATCTTGCCAGGGCTGCAACTTGAAGAAGCCTACAAGCAGGCGCGCAACATTGACCGTGTGCTCGATCGTGAAGTCAGTTACGCATTTGATGAAAAGTATGGCTATTTGACCACATGCCCTACCAACACAGGAACGGGACTTCGAGCCTCTGTAATGATGCATTTACCGGCACTGACTGCCACGAAGCAAATGGCCAAAATTGCACCAATCATCAACCGACTGGGTATGGTCGTGCGGGGTATTTACGGAGAAGGCAGTGAAGCTCTAGGCAACGTCTACCAAGTGTCCAATCAAGTGACGCTTGGAAAGGCAGAAGTCGAGATTTTGCAAGAACTGCAAGGCTTGACGAAGCAACTGATTGAAAAAGAACGAGAAGCGCGGCAAGCCCTCTTGTCTCACTCGCGCATTATCTTAGAAGACAAACTGTTCCGCTCACTTGGAACACTCCGTTATGCACGAATGCTCTCAACGGAAGAAGCAGCTTCTTGTTTATCGGATGTGCGTCTCGCTATTGACTTGGGAATCATCACCCACGTCAGCAAAACGATCTTGAATGAATGCATGGTGTTTATGCAGCCAGGATTTTTACAGCAATATGCCGGATCCTCTCTTTCCCCGAAAGACCGCGATGTGTTTCGGGCGAAAATGATTAGGGAACGGTTGACTATAGAAGAAAAAGGAGAGAATTCATATGATGTTTAATCGTTTTACACAACGTTCACAAAAAGTGCTTCAACTAGCTCAAGAAGAAGCCATTCGTCTAAAACATGAAGCGATTGGCACTGAACATATCCTTTTAGGACTGATTCGTGAAGGTAACGGGATTGCGGCTAAAGCTCTAGAAGCAAGCAACGTCGATCCTAAAGCTATTGAAGAAGGCATTGAAGAATTGGTCGGTACTGGTGAGAAAGACGTCGGCCCGATCGTTCACTATACACCTCGTGCGAAAAAAGTAATCGAGCTATCTGTTGATGAGTCTCGTAAACTTGGCCACTCGTACATTGGTACAGAACATTTATTACTTGCATTGATCCGTGAAGGCGAAGGCGTCGCGGCTCGTGTACTAAGCAATGCGGGTATCAGCTTGAACAAAGCGCGTCAACAAGTATTGCACCTGCTAGGAAGCAGCGAGCAGGCGAACAATTCGTCTTCTTCGTCTTCCACATCTACTGCGAGTACACCGACACTGGATGGTTTAGCTCGTGACTTGACTCAGATTGCACGTGAAGGCACGCTTGACCCAGTCATCGGACGTAGTAAAGAAATTACGCGTGTCATTGAAATCTTAGCGCGTCGCACGAAAAACAACCCAGTTCTAATTGGGGAACCAGGTGTTGGTAAGACGGCAATCGCAGAAGGTCTTGCTCAGCAGATCGTTCACAACGAAGTACCTGAAATCTTACGTGACAAACGCGTTATGACACTGGACATGGGTACTGTAGTCGCTGGTACAAAATACCGTGGTGAGTTCGAAGACCGTCTGAAAAAAGTAATGGACGAGATTCGCCAAGCGGGCAACATCATCCTATTCATCGATGAGTTGCACACCTTAATCGGAGCCGGTGGAGCTGAAGGAGCTATCGATGCCTCCAACATCTTGAAACCAGCCTTAGCTCGTGGCGAATTGCAATGTATCGGTGCTACAACACTGGATGAGTACCGTAAATATATCGAAAAAGATGCAGCGCTTGAGCGTCGTTTCCAACCGATTCAAGTCGATGAGCCATCTGTTGAAGAAGCTATCCAAATCATCTACGGCCTACGTGACCGTTACGAAGCGCATCACCGTGTGAAAATTACAGATGCTGCTGTGGAAGCTGCAGTCAAAATGTCAGACCGCTACATCTCGGACCGTTTCTTACCGGATAAAGCGATTGACTTGATTGATGAAGCGGGATCAAAAGTTCGCTTGCGTTCTTACACAACTCCACCAAACTTAAAAGAGATGGAGCAACAGCTCGAGAGCCTTCGTTCTGAAAAGAATGCGGCAGTTCAAAGCCAAGAGTTCGAAAAAGCGGCTTCGTTCCGTGATAAAGAGCAGAAGTTAAAAGATGAACTTGAAAAACTAAAAGACAACTGGAAAGAAAAACAAGGTAAGGCAGAGACAGAAGTCACTGTAGAAGATATCGCGACTGTCGTTTCGATGTGGTCTGGTGTACCAGTTTCGAAACTTGCGCAAACTGAATCTGACAAGCTATTGAAGCTTGAAGATACACTTCATGAACGTGTCATCGGTCAATCGGAAGCAGTCGACGCTATCTCTCGTGCGATTCGCCGTGCACGTGCGGGTCTGAAAGATCCAAAACGTCCAATCGGATCCTTCATCTTCCTAGGGCCAACTGGTGTCGGGAAGACTGAGCTTGCCAGAGCGCTTGCTGAAGTGATGTTCGGGGATGAAGACGCGATGATTCGAATCGACATGTCTGAGTACATGGAGAAACATTCAACGTCTCGCCTAGTCGGTTCTCCTCCAGGATATGTAGGGTTTGATGAAGGTGGTCAATTGACGGAGAAAGTGCGCCGCAAACCTTACTCAGTCATCCTACTGGATGAAATCGAAAAAGCGCACCCAGATGTATTCAATATCCTATTGCAAGTGTTAGAAGACGGCCGTTTGACAGACTCAAAAGGTCGCACAGTCGATTTCCGTAACACGGTGGTCATCATGACATCGAACGTCGGAGCAGACGCTGTGAAGTACAACAAATATGTTGGCTTCAACTTGCAAGAAGCAGGCTCTTCTAAAGACTACAAAGACATGAAGTCGAAGATGCTTGAAGAACTGAAAAAGGCGTTCCGCCCAGAGTTCTTAAACCGTCTTGATGAAATGATCGTGTTCCACTCTTTAGAGCGCGAGCACTTAAAAGAAATCGTCACTTTGATGGCGAACCAACTGACAAAACGCTTGAAAGAGCAAGATATTGAGCTGGAGCTGACAGAAGCCGCTAAAGATAAGATTGCGAAAGAAGGCTATGATCCAGATTACGGTGCTCGTCCACTGCGCCGTGCTCTACAGAAACACGTAGAGGATCGCCTATCTGAAGAAATCTTAAAAGGTGAAGTCTTGACTGGCCAACACATCCTGTTCGATGTGGAGAACGACGAATTCGTTGTTCGTACGCAAAAAGCAGAACCAGTTAGTGAGTAAATTTATCCAACACCCTATGATATCGCATGCATGGGGTGTTGTTTTTCGTTCTAAAGAAATTGCGGTATACTAGAGAGAACGCACGTTCCATAGGAGGTAGACATGGCAAAACGAAAAACCAAATTTATGTGTAATGATTGTGGCTATGAATCAGCAAAATGGATGGGGAAATGTCCGGGCTGTGGTAACTGGAACACGATGGTAGAAGAAGTTGAAGTGGTCACGAAAGGACCAAAGCGTTCGTTTGTCACTTCTGATGGCCCATCAAGTAAAGCAACACCAATCAACTCTGTAGAAACACAAGAAGAGCCTCGTGTCGATACATCTCTTGGCGAATTAAACCGAGTACTAGGTGGCGGAATCGTGCCAGGATCTTTAGTGTTGATCGGTGGAGATCCGGGTATCGGGAAATCTACGTTGCTTCTTCAAGTATCTTCGCTGTTAGCGAATAAAAATATGCGCACGCTTTACATCTCTGGGGAGGAATCTGTCCGCCAGACAAAGCTTCGAGCAGAACGTCTCGGAGTGGCATCGAGTGAGTTGTACTTGTACGCTGAGACCAACCTCGAACTGATCAACGAAACGATTGAAACGGTGCAGCCGAAGTTTGTCATTATCGACTCCATTCAGACGGTTCACCATCCGGAAGTGACGAGTGCACCAGGTAGTGTCTCTCAAGTCCGCGAATGTACAGCGGAAATGATGCGCATTGCGAAGACGAAAAATATTGCTATCTTTTTAGTCGGTCACGTAACAAAAGAAGGGCAGATTGCAGGACCTCGATTACTCGAACATATGGTAGATACCGTGCTGTACTTTGAGGGGGAGCGTCACCATACTTACCGCATCTTACGTTCGCAAAAGAACCGATTTGGTTCGACGAACGAGATTGCCATTTTTGAAATGGTTCAAGCGGGTTTAAAAGAAGTGCTGAATCCATCGGAACTATTCTTGCAGGAGCGTTCGCACGGAGCCCCAGGGTCCGCCATTGTGGCATCTATGGAAGGGACACGGCCAATCTTAGTCGAGATTCAAGCTCTCGTCACACAGTCGAGTTTTAACTATCCGAAGCGAATGGCAACAGGTGTTGATCAGAACCGCGTCTCCCTCCTCATGGCCGTCCTCGAGAAACGGATGGGGATGCTACTGCAGACGCAAGATGCCTACATCAAAGTAGCGGGTGGCGTGAAGTTGGATGAACCGTCTATCGATTTAGCCATTCTCGTCAGCGTCGTCTCGAGCTTCCGAGATACCGGAGCGAAACCGACCGATGTCTTTATCGGAGAAGTCGGACTGACGGGTGAAATCCGCCGCGTGTCACGCATTGAACAACGTGTCCAGGAAGCAGCGAAACTTGGCTTCAAACGTGTTATAGTCCCCGCTAGTAACTTGGGAGGCTGGGACTTCCCAGCAGGCATTCAAGTCATCGGCGTTGATAGCGTCAACGAAGCGATGAAACTAGCTTTTCGCGAAGAATGATTTACTTGCCATAGACCTTTTCGGGTCTATGGCTTATTCTTTAGGCTCCGCGTGGACGGACAAGAAAATGTAAGCGTATAATGAAAAGACAACTGATAAGGAGGTGGAGACATGCTTAAATGGATCATTCAAATCGCGTTTATTCTGATTGGTGGTACACTCGGGTTATTTTTATTACCGCACTTATACGAAGCTATGAATTTATCCGACAACCCATGGATTGCCAATCCGTACGTATCCATTTTAGTAGGGGCCGTTTTACTTTATGTGGCCGCATTATTTATAACAGATTATCTGGTGACGTTTATTCGCTGGATGGAAGAGAGATTACTGAACACGCCTGTCTGGGACCTGGTATTTGGAACCATTGGATTGGTACTGGGGCTAGTTGTAGCATTTCTTCTTGGTAGTGCCATCAACACACTCGACTTGCCGGCAATCGGTTCAGTCGTACCGGTACTGCTCTCGCTTGTTCTTGGATACCTTGGATTCCAAGTGGGCTTTAAAAAACGAGAAGAGATGATGTCGATTTTTTCAGGTGTTCGTACTCCGGCAGCGAAAAAGAAAGCGGAAGAGGAACTAGCAGTTTCTGATACGCCGAATTACAAATTACTCGATACAAGTGTCATCATTGACGGGAGAATCGCAGACATCTCGGATACAGGCTTCTTAGAAGGGACGCTTGTTATTCCTCAGTTCGTTTTGACAGAGCTCCAGCATATTGCGGATTCTTCTGACACTCTGAAACGAACTCGTGGTAGACGGGGCCTAGATGTGTTGAAACGATTGCAGGCAGAACGTGCCACTCCTATTGAAATTGCAGATGACGATTTCGATGACACGCACGAAGTGGATCTGAAATTGATGAAGCTTGCTAAGAAGAAAAAAGGAGTCGTTATGACCAATGACTTCAACTTGAATAAAGTATGTGAACTTCACAATGTTCCCGTGCTCAATATCAACGATCTCGCAAATGCGGTGAAACCCGTCGTTATTCCGGGCGAAGTGATGCAAGTCGTCATCATCAAAGACGGAAAAGAGCAAAATCAAGGCGTTGCCTACCTCGATGATGGTACGATGATTGTTGTAGAAGGCGGAAAAGCGTATATCAACCAAGCCATCCAAGTGGAAGTGACAAGTGTGTTGCAAACTTCTGCTGGTCGGATGATCTTCGCCAAGCCACTTGAATCCAAATAGCCACAGAATCTCGGTTGCACGTCGGACCGAGATTCCGTTTGTTTACAACAGATAGAAAGGTGTTTACATATGAACTATACAGTGGTGCTTCCTGCTGCAGGAAGTGGGAAGCGAATGGGAGCTGAACACAACAAGCTGTTTTTAAAGCTAGAAGGGCAGCCCATCCTCGCGCACACGTTGCAAGTGTTTCAGCAAGATCCTTGGTGCGAAGCGATCGTTCTTGCTATTAAAGAAGAAGAACGGAACATCATTGAAGAGCTTGTCGAAACGTACAGGCTTACAAAGGTTACTCACCTCGTTCAAGGGGGAAGTGAACGCCAGCACAGTGTGTTTGAGGCGCTGAAGGCTGCCTATCCGTGCGAAATCGTATTGGTCCACGATGCAGCGAGACCGTTCATCTTGCAGTCGACGATTCACGCACTCGTTGAAAAAGCAGACACAGAAGGTGGTGCCATAGCGGCTGTAAAAGCAAAAGATACGATGAAGCGTGTACGGAACGGTCGTGTAGAAGAGACGATTGACCGAGAAACGTTGTGGTCGGTCCAAACACCACAGGCTTTCCGCTACCCACTTTTATTCGAAGCAGCGGAGCAAGCGCAAAAAGACGGGTTTTTAGGGACGGACGAAGCGATGCTTGCTGAACGCGCAGGTATCCCGGTTCATGTTGTTGAAAGCTCATATGACAATCAAAAAATGACGACACCAGACGATTTATTAATTGGAGAATTGATTTTGAAACGACGAAAGGAGAACAACTAATGCGTATTGGACAAGGATTTGATGTACATGCTTTTGAAGAAGGACGCCCATTGATCATCGGAGGAATCACGGTTCCTCATGAGCGCGGTCTAGTCGGCCACTCAGATGCCGATGTACTGCTTCACACGATAACGGATGCAGCTTTAGGTGCTGTCGGAGAAGGGGATATCGGACGCCACTTCCCAGATACTGACCCAGCATTTAAAGATGCGGATTCAGCAAAGCTATTGACGCACTGCTGGAACATCGTCAAAGAAAAAGGTTACGTGCTAGGAAACATTGACTGTACGATTATTGCACAGCGCCCGAAAATGGCGCCGCATATTCCTGCGATGCGCACACGGATTGCGGAGCTTCTGGAAGCGGACGAGTCGCAGATCAACGTCAAGGCGACGACAACGGAAAAGTTAGGCTTCCCAGGACGCGAAGAAGGAATCGCGGCTCTTGCAACGATTCTATTAGTACAAAAATAAACTTTCTCTATCGCCTATCCAGTGATAGAATGGTACAAGTGAATTTTAGAGGAGGAACACCCCATGACGAATGAAGTCCGCGTACGCTACGCACCGAGCCCGACTGGTCAACTCCATATCGGCGGTGCCCGCACAGCGCTTTTTAATTATTTATTTGCTCGCCACCACGGCGGGAAATTTATCGTCCGCATCGAGGATACGGATATCGAACGCAATATTGAAGGTGGCGAACTGTCGCAGCTTGAGAACCTTCGCTGGTTAGGGATCGACTACGATGAGTCCGTTGATATCGGTGGAGACTACGGCCCATATCGTCAAATGGAACGTTTAGATATCTACACAGAGCATGCAGAAAAAATGCTTGCAGAAGGACATGCTTACAAATGCTTCTGTACACCAGAACAATTAGAAGCAGAGCGTGAAGAGCAAAAGGCTTCTGGTATTGCTGCTCCGATGTACAGCGGAACTTGCCGCAACTTGAGCGCTGAAGAAGTCGCTGCAAAAGAAGCGGCTGGTGAAAAGTTCACGATTCGTATGCGTGTCCCTTCAGATGTAACGTACACGATCGAAGATATGGTTCGTGGAACAGTTACGTTTGAATCAAAAGACGTTGGCGACTGGGTGCTTGTGAAAGCAAACGGCATTCCTACTTACAACTATGCAGTTGTTCTTGATGATTACTTCATGAAGATCAGCCACGTGCTTCGTGGGGAAGAGCATCTTTCCAACACACCAAAGCAGATCATGGTCTTCCATGCATTTGGGTGGGAAGCACCGAAATACGGTCACATGACGTTGATCATCAACGAGAGCCGTAAAAAACTTTCAAAACGTGACGAGTCCATCATTCAGTTCATCACGCAATATAAAAACTTAGGCTATCTACCAGAAGCGATGTTCAATTTCTTCGCACTACTTGGCTGGTCTCCAGAAGGAGAAGAAGAAATTTTCTCTAAAGAGCAGTTGATCGAGTTGTTCGATGAAAAACGCTTATCGAAGTCACCATCTATGTTCGATACGAATAAACTAACATGGATGAACAACCAGTACATGAAGAAATTATCCGCTGAAGAAGTCGCTGCTATGGCGATCCCGCATCTTCAACAAGCAGGTAAGTTACCGGCTGAACTTACGGAAGAGCAAGCAACTTGGGCAAACCAACTTGTAGCGTTGTACCAAGAGCAAATGAGCTTTGGTGCGGAAATCGTAGAGCTGTCTGAACTATTCTTTGCAGATGAACTTCACTATGACGACGATGCAATGGCTGTTTTGAACGAAGAACAGGTACCAGCTGTTATGACAGCGTTCAAAGCACAGCTTGAAGCGATGGATACGTTAGAGGCAGATGCTATCAAAGCGGCTATCAAAGCCGTTCAAAAAGAGACTGGCGCGAAAGGGAAAGGCTTGTTCATGCCAATCCGTGTCGTTGCTACAGGCCAAACTCATGGCCCGGATCTCCCAAATGCTCTAGCTCTTCTAGGGAAAGACAAAGTACTGAGCCGCGTTGAAAAGTTCGCTAAACAATAAAGTTGACTTTCTTTTCAGTGTGAGTAAAATTAGAACCACATGAACGATACCAAAGCTTCGATGAGGAGAAGTAAAAGGCGTATGCTCCCGTAGAGAGGGTCACCACCGGCTGAAAGTGACCTGAGCCAATGCAACTTTGAAATGCACCTCTGAGCGCTGTGCTGAACTTGTAGTAGGCCAGACGATTCGCCCTCGTTACGGGTAGGAAAAGTGGGATTCTTTTTTGAAAAATTCCTCATCAGAGTGGAACCGTGCATATAGCGCCTCTGTCTAGTCGATCTGACTGGACGGGGCGCTTTTTTCGTGAGGGATAGTGGGTGTGGTTTGGTTTCCATAAAATCACTTGGGGCGTGAAATGAGCGTCTTGGGTCTCTAAATGGCTTTACTCAGGCGCCAAATCCCTGCTCTCGGTCCTTAAAACAAACTTGACGGTCGTCAAATTGAACGACCGTATCACAATCTATGTATACAAAAGGAGGAACCTGCATGTTCAAACGTATGAAAGAAGACATCGCGACCGTCTTCGAGCAAGATCCCGCGGCACGCAGTGTCTTGGAAGTCGTCTTGACCTATTCCGGACTGCATGCTGTCTGGGCGCACCGCATCGCACATGCACTATTTCGCAATAAATTATTTTTCTTGGCGCGCGTCGTCTCACAAGTGAGCCGTTTCTTCACAGGGATTGAAATCCATCCGGGGGCTAAAATCGGACGCCGTTTCTTCATCGACCACGGTATGGGTGTTGTCATTGGAGAGACCTGTATAATTGGGGACGACTGTATTATCTTCCAAGGTGTCACTTTAGGTGGGACTGGAAAAGAGAGAGGCAAACGCCATCCGACGCTTGGGAACAACGTGCTTGTTGCTACCGGAGCCAAAGTGCTAGGTTCCATAACACTAGGAGACAACAGCAAGGTTGGGGCAGGGTCAGTCGTGTTGAAAGATGTCCCGCCTAACGCTACAGTCGTCGGCATTCCAGGTAAAGTGGTTATTTTAGATGGAATCCGAGTGAAACAGAACTTGAATCATCAAAATTTACCTGATCCAGTAGATGAGCGTTGTCAGCAGATGGAAGATTGCATTGAAAAGCTGCAACGAGAATTGGACCGTTTAAGTACGCAATTGCGAGAGGAGAGAGGACAATGAGTATTCGTATTTTCAACACGTTGACTCGTGAAAAAGAGACATTCGTTCCGTTAGAAGAGGGTAAGGTCAAAATGTATGTATGCGGACCTACTGTATACAACTACATTCATATCGGAAATGCCCGTCCTGTCATCGTATACGATACAGTGCGCAACTATCTGACGTATCGCGGTTACGACGTTCATTTCGTCTCGAATTTCACAGACGTCGACGATAAGATCATCAAAGCAGCGAACGATCTTGGTGAAGAAGTCTCTGAGTTGACGGAGCGCTTCATAGAAGCCTACTTTGCAGACATCGAGGCACTCGGATGCCACCGTGCAGACGACCACCCTCGCGTTACGGATCATATGGATCAAATCATCGATTTCATTCAAGTACTCATCGATAAGGGCTATGCTTACGAGTCACAAGGAGACGTGTACTACCGCACTCGAAAGTTCGAAGGTTATGGCAAACTGTCTCATCAAGACATCAACGACTTGAAGAGTGGAGCACGCATTGAAGTCGGCGAGAAAAAAGAAGATGCGCTTGATTTTGCTTTATGGAAAGCGGCAAAACCGGGAGAGATTTCATGGGAAAGTCCTTGGGGAGCAGGGCGTCCAGGATGGCACATCGAATGTTCTGTTATGGCACGAGACATCTTAGGGGATACAATTGACATCCACGCGGGTGGACAAGACTTGACGTTCCCGCACCACGAGAACGAGATTGCTCAGTCAGAAGCGCACAATGACAAAGAGTTCGCGCGTTACTGGATGCACAACGGCTACATCAATATCGACAACGAGAAGATGTCGAAGTCACTAGGGAACTTCGTCCTTGTGAATGACATTCGCAAACATATCGACCCACAAGTATTACGTTTCTTCATGCTCAGCGTGCACTACCGCAATCCGATCAACTATTCAGGGGAGCTTGTAGAGCAAGCGGAGGCAGGGCTTGACCGCATTCGTACCTCTTACACGAATGTACTTCATCGTTTAGAACACTCAGCAGACCTTGGGGATCAAGACGACATGTGGACGTTCCAGTTAAACGAGCAGATCAAAGCGTTTGAAGATGCGATGGACGATGACTTCAATACTGCGAATGCTATCGCCGTGTTGTTCGAAATCGCAAAACAAGCAAACGTCTACTTGAAACAGAACCAGACGTCTGTTGCTGTATTGACTGCGTATGCATCGACACTTGAAAAGTTCATGCAAGTGCTCGGCTTGAAATTGTCTGCTGAAAAAGAACTGTTGGACGAAGAAATCGATGCACTAATCGAAGAACGCAATCAAGCACGTAAAGACCGCAACTTCGCACGCGCAGATGAAATTCGCGACCAGTTGAAAGAGCTCAACATTCTGCTTGAAGACACCGCACAGGGTGTCCGCTGGAAACGGGGCTGACCAGATGACTTTAACACCTGCTGATGTGAAACAGTTGAATGCTCTTGCGCTTGCGTATATGGGAGATGCCGTACTTGAACGCGCTGTCCGAGAACACCTTTTGGTGAACGGCATGATCCGTCCTAATGCGCTGCACCGAGAAGCGACGAATTACGTCTCCGCTAAAGCGCAGAGTCTGATCGTACACACCATGTTAGATAACGAATTTTTGACCGAAGAAGAAACGGCGACATACAGACGCGGTAGAAATGCCAAGTCCGGTACTGTCCCGAAAAATACCGATGTGCAGACGTACCGAGCGAGCACAGGCTTTGAAGCTGTGCTTGGTAGCCTTTATCTTCGCGGCGAACACGACCGAGTAGAAGAGTTGCTACGTTATGCCATCGAGTTGATCGATAGCCGAAAGGAGGCAACATTATGACAGAACATACAACACAAACCGGTGAAATTATTGCAGGGAAGAATCCTGTCCTTGAATCATTGAAAGCCGGCCGTGAGATGAATAAAATCTGGATTGGAGAAGGGACGCAAAAAGGGGGCGTTGCAGAAATCGTCAAATTGGCGAAAGAAGCAGGCGTCATCGTTCAGTTCGTTCCTAAGAAAAAGCTCGACCAGTTAACAGACTCCGTTCACCAAGGCGTCGTGGCATCTGTCGCTGCTTATAGCTACGCAGAGCTTGACGACATGTTTGCGCTTGCTGAAAAACAAGGGCAAGACCCCTTCATCTTAATCCTAGATGAACTTGAAGATCCGCATAATCTCGGTTCGATTTTACGTACAGCGGACGCATCAGGTGTTCATGGTATTATCATCCCTAAACGACGCGCTGTCGGTCTAACTGCAGTTGTAGCGAAAGCTTCAACAGGTGCTATCGAACACGTGCCGGTTCACCGTGCGACGAATCTGGCTCAAACGATTGATGAGTTAAAAAAACGTGGCGTATGGATTGCGGGAACAGACGCAAAAGGCTCTACAGACTACCGCCGTATGGATGCGACACTTCCGCTTGCTATCATCATCGGAGGAGAAGGTAAAGGAATGGGCCGCCTACTCAGAGACAAGTGTGATTTCTTATACCACTTGCCGATGATCGGTCACGTCACAAGCCTCAACGCTTCTGTAGCTGCTTCACTTTTGATGTATGAAGTGTACCGAAACCGTCATCCGCTAGGGTCCTGATATGAAGCAGATTCTTCTTGTTGACGGCTACAACATCATCGGGGCTTGGAAAGAGCTTCGCGTGCTGAAAGATACGAAGCTCCTTGATGCGCGCGACCGATTGATTGAGCATATGGCTGAATATCAGGCATTCATGGGGTGCGAGGTCATCATCGTTTTTGATGCGCACTTGGTGCCTGGCATCGAGGCGAAAGAACAGAAGTATAAGCTGCAAATCATTTATACACGTGAAAACGAGACCGCAGACGAGCGTATTGAAAAATTAGCTGCACAGCTGATCAACCGCCGGACAGAAGTTATCGTGGCCACGTCCGATTCCATCGAACAATGGGTCATCTTTGCGCAAGGCGCTCTTCGGAAATCTGCGCGAGAGTTAGAGATTGAGATGGAACTTGTCGAAAAACAAATCACTAAGGAAGTGCGGACGATTCAGTCCACAAATGCCCACACTAAGATTCCGCTGACGCAAGAAGTGGCAGAAATTTTTGAAAAATGGCGCAGAGGATTGAAATGATGCATTGAAGGCGCTTACCAACTTCTGTATACTAGAGGTAACAAGCGCATCCGAGGTGACTTCATGGATAAGACAGCACATGGGCATGCTCCCTTTTCACAGCAGTCGGATGAAGAGGTTTTAGAACTTATTCATGCCGGCAATACAGAAGCACTCGATTTTCTCATCACCAAATACAAGCCACTCGTCCGCATGAAAGGTAAGTCGTATTTCCTGATCGGTGCCGATCGGGAAGACGTCTTGCAAGAAGGCATGATTGGGCTTTATAAAGCCATTCGTGATTTTCGTGAGGAGAAGCTCACGTCCTTCCGAGCTTTTGCTGAGCTATGCATCACGCGTCAAATCATTACTGCTATCAAGACGGCTACGCGACAGAAGCATATTCCGCTGAACTCGTACGTCTCGCTCGATAAGCCGGTGTATTTTGACGAGGAGTCGGAACGGACGCTTCTTGATACGATTGCCAGTACGGTCATCGACAATCCCGAGCAGCTACTAATCAGCCAGGAGAGCTTTGATTTTATCGAAGAGAAGATGGGCGAGATGCTCAGTGATTTGGAGCAACAAGTGCTCATGCTATACATTGAAGGGCAGTCCTATCAGGAGATCTCAGAGCAGCTGAACCGTCATGTCAAGTCTATCGACAACGCTCTGCAAAGGGTCAAACGCAAATTGGAGCGCTATGCAGAAGTGAGTGTTATGAGCTGATTGGGGATTCATATCTGTTATTGACACAGGAAAAATCAGGTGTTACGCTTGTAAAAGACTCTACACGCCGAAAGGTGAATGGTATGTCTCAAAAAATCAGTTTAAGTTGTACACAGTGTGGCAGCCGTAACTATATCGTTCCTGCCAAAACGACATCAACGCGTATTGAACGCAAGAAATTTTGTGCGCATTGCAATGCACATACACTTCATAAGCAAACACTGTAAACATACATCGTAAGATCCCACGCATGGAGGTTTTAGCTCGAATGGCTAATGTAGGTAATTTCTTTAAAAACGTCGTTTCTGAGATGCGTAAGGTCAGCTGGCCGCGCCGTAAGGAACTTACACGTTACACGATCATTGTACTGTCCACGGTTGTAGTTGTTGCATTATTCTTTGCTCTAGTTGATTTAGGAATTACAGAACTGTTCCGTTGGTATCTTGATCTGTAAGCAGCAACAGTTTGATATGTGAACGAATAGCCCGTACTTGAAACGGGTTTTTTCATTTGGAGAGAAAAAAAGGAGGATTCCACACCGATGGAGAAGAATTGGTATGTTGTCCACACGTATTCTGGGTATGAAAACAAAGTAAAAGCAAACCTTGAAAAGCGCGTTGAGACGATGGGAATGCAGGACAAGATTTTCCGCGTCATCATTCCAGAAGAGCAAGAGACAGATTATAAAGATGGTAAAAAGCGCACAGTGATGCGTAAAACGTTCCCAGGGTACGTTTTGGTCGAATTGATCATGACAGATGACGCTTGGTACGTCGTACGTAATACACCAGGTGTAACAGGATTTATCGGGTCATCAGGTGGCGGTACAAAACCGACTCCACTTCTTCCTGAAGAAGTTGACTTCATCTTGAAGCAAATGGGCATGTCCGAGCGTAAAGTGGAGATGGACTTTGAAATTGGCGAATTGGTTGAAGTACTTGAAGGACCATTTGCGCACTTCCAAGGAAAAGTTGAAGCGATCGACGGCTCTAAGGGCAAAATCACAGTTTCTGTCGACATGTTCGGCCGTGAAACAAACATGGAACTTGACTATGAGCAAGTTCAGAAAATATAATTTCCATTTCGCACTTGCGAAACCTTGGAAATTATAGTATCATTTCAAAGGTCAGGCTGAAAAAGTCTGCCTAACAAATTTTATTACTGTAAGCAGCGTAACGCTGAGAGACAGATATTGAGTGGGAGGGGCAACCCTATTACCACATCACGGACTTAAGGAGGTGTGTCTCGTGGCTAAAAAAGTGATTAAAGTTGTTAAACTACAAATCCCTGCAGGTAAAGCTAACCCAGCTCCACCAGTTGGACCAGCACTAGGTCAAGCAGGTGTGAACATCATGGGATTCTGTAAGGAGTTCAACGCACGTACTGCTGATCAAGCAGGACTAATCATTCCGGTTGAAATTTCTGTATTTGAAGACCGTTCATTTACATTCATTACAAAAACTCCACCGGCAGCAGTTCTACTTAAAGTAGCAGCTGGTATTCAATCTGGATCAGGTGAACCAAACCGCGTAAAAGTGGCAGTGGTGAAACGTGATAAAGTTCGCGAAATCGCAGAACAAAAAATGCCAGATTTAAATGCAGCATCTGTTGAAGCAGCTATGTTGATGGTTGAAGGTACTGCACGTAGCATGGGTATTACGATCGAAGACTAATACTGTGCTCACGTTTTTATGACGCGTTTGTTTTTGGGGGTTGTAGTTGTTCATATAATGAATAGCTACAGCCCTTAATTGTGGGAGGTTTATTCCGCTAAGACCACTATAAGGAGGACATTTTAAAATGGCTAAACAAGGTAAAAAACTACAAGATGCGGCGAAATTAGTCGACCGTACGAAATTATATTCTGTTGACGAGGCAATCGCACTTGCTAAAGAAACTAGCACTGTGAACTTCGATGCAACAGTTGAAGTGGCATTCCGCCTTGGAATCGACACTCGTAAAAACGACCAGCAAATCCGTGGAGCGGTAGTGCTTCCAAACGGAACTGGTAAAACTCAGCGCGTACTTGTATTCGCTAAAGGTGACAAAGCTAAAGAAGCAGAAGCTGCTGGCGCTGACTTCGTAGGCGATGCTGATTACATCAACAAAATCCAACAAGGTTGGTTCGACTTCGACGTGATCGTAGCGACTCCAGACATGATGGGTGAAGTTGGTAAAATCGGTCGTGTATTAGGACCTAAAGGCTTAATGCCAAACCCGAAAACAGGTACAGTTACATTTGATGTAACAAAAGCTGTTAACGAAATCAAAGCAGGTAAAGTTGAATACCGCGCTGATAAAGCTGGAATCATCCACGCTCCAATCGGTAAAGCTTCTTTCGACAACGAAAAGCTAGTAGAAAACTTCAAAACTGTATTTGAAACAATTCAAAAAGCTAAGCCATCAGCGGCTAAAGGTGTTTACATGAAGTCTGTAGTTGTAACAACAACTATGGGTCCTGCTGTAAAAATCGACGCTGCAGCTGCAGCGAAATAATTGTTGACAACTCCAAGAGACATCTGTTAAGATGTCTCTTGTTGTAACTTAATCATTTGTACCGAAGACAGCAGGTGCGTGTCATGCGCTTAATGTTCCTGCCGAGGACAAGCAAAATTCAGATTCTTTTTGATGATGACTTTTCCTGCCTTCGTGTCTTTCGAGATCCGGAGGCTTTTCTTTTGTCGGTATAAATGGCAATTCTAATAGGAGGTGCCACTATGAGCAAAGCAATCGAAACAAAACAAGTGCAAGTGAAAGAAATCGCTGAGAAATTCCAAGCTGCTGCTTCTGTTGTAGTTGTTGATTACCGTGGTTTAAACGTTGCGCAAGTAACAGAACTTCGTAAACAACTTCGTGAAGCTGGTGTGGAGTTCAAAGTATTCAAGAACTCACTTACTCGTCGTGCGACTGAGTCTGTTGGCTTTGAAGCATTAAACGAGCACTTAACAGGTCCAAACGCTGTTGCATTTTCTAACGAAGATGTAGTAGCTCCAGCGAAAATCATCAACGATTTCGCAAAAACGAACGAAGCGCTTGAAATCAAAGCGGGAATCATCGAAGGTACGGTTGCATCTGCAGCAGACGTTAAAGCTCTTGCAGAACTTCCATCACGCGAAGGCCTACTTTCTATGCTACTTTCTGTACTTCAAGCTCCAATGCGCAACTTCGCGCTTGCAACAAAAGCTGTTGCAGAACAAAAAGAAGAGCAAGGCGCTTAATAGCAGCCTCGTAGCTTCATAAACTTACATCCAAATAGGAGGAAATTAAAATGAAAAACGAGCAAATCTTAGAAGCAATCAAAGAAATGACAGTTCTTGAACTTAACGACCTAGTAAAAGCAATCGAAGAAGAATTTGGTGTAACTGCTGCAGCTCCTGTAGCTATGGCTGGTGGCGCTGGTGCAGCTGCTGCTGAAGAGCAAACTGAATTTGACGTAATCCTAGCTTCTGCTGGCGATCAAAAAATCAAAGTAATCAAAGTGGTACGTGAAATCACTGGTCTTGGCTTGAAAGAAGCTAAAGAAGTAGTAGACAACGCACCAAAAGCACTTAAAGAAGGCGTATCTAAAGAAGATGCTGAAGCAATCAAGGCTCAACTTGAAGAAGTAGGCGCTAACGTAGAAGTTAAGTAATTTCTTACTTCTTACATTGAAAAGCCCGTCATATTGGTGACGGGCTTTTCTTCTTTTTACGTTTTGGGAAGGAGGAACTATCATGAGCAACCACTATTATTCGAATCGCCCAGATGTAGAAAGCAAGCCGTCCAGCATTTCGCATACCGGTCGTGGTCATCAGTTCACATTGGAGACGGACAGGGGAGTTTTCAGCAAGAGTGGAGTAGATTTTGGCTCCCGTGTGCTCATGGAAGCATTTCAAGCGCCTCAGATAGAAGGGGATTTCGCTGATGTTGGATGTGGCTATGGTCCGATCGGACTGACGCTCGCCAAAGATTTTCCAAATCGCATAGTCCACATGGTGGACGTCAATGAGAGAGCAGTCGAGCTTGCCGGGAAAAATGCAAGTCGCAACGGGATTCAAAATGTGCGAATTGCCGTGAGTGATGGAATGGAACGTGTGCCAGATCAACTGGCTGCGGTCATCACCAATCCTCCGATTCGTGCGGGGAAAGAAACCATCTTTCGCTTCTACCAACAAGCGTATGATCGCTTGGTTTCAGGCGGAGAATTGTGGGTCGTCATCCAGAAGAAACAAGGGGCGCCGTCTACAAAAGACTTTCTTGAGGAACTATTCAATGAAGTAGAAGTCGTAGAAAAAGTCAAGGGATATTGGATTTTAAACGCCAAGAAATATTGACTTGACAAAATGGCTATGATATTATAATAAAATGCAAAAATATTATTTTGTAGGAGTATGCCCATTTTTAAAGCGTGCTTCATCAATTTGTTTATGTAATCGAAAATGAGCTCTAACTTAGAACTCGTTTTCTTTTTGTCTTTATCGCTGCACTGCAGCATAGAAAGAAAATTGTTTCTTGAGGGGTGAATAAGTTGACAGGTCAACTAGTTCAGTACGGACAACACCGCCAGCGCAGAAGTTTTGCGCGTATCAGTGAGGTGCTCGATCTTCCGAATCTGATTGAGATTCAGACGGCATCTTATGAGTGGTTTTTAGAAGAAGGATTGCGTGAAATGTTTAAAGACATCTCGCCAATCGAAGATTTTACAGGGAATCTTTCTCTGGAATTCGTCGACTACAAGCTGGGCGAACCTAAATACTCAGTAGACGAATCAAAAGAACGTGATGCTACGTATGCAGCACCACTTCGTGTGAAAGTTCGTCTTCACAATAAAGAGACAGACGAAGTAAAAGAGCAAGACGTATTTATGGGTGACTTCCCACTTATGACAGAGACAGGCACATTCATCATCAATGGTGCTGAGCGTGTTATCGTTTCTCAGTTAGTTCGTTCCCCTAGTGTATATTTCCATGACAAAACAGATAAAAACGGTAAAAAAGGCTTCGGCGCTACAGTGATTCCAAACCGTGGTGCGTGGCTTGAGTATGAAATTGATGCAAAAGACGTTGTCTACGTCCGTATCGACCGTACTCGTAAATTACCGGTTACTGTGTTATTGCGTGCTCTAGGTTTCGGGACTGACCAAGAAATCATTGATCTTCTTGGAGACAACGAATACCTTCGCAATACATTAGAAAAAGACAACACAGAAACTACAGAAAAAGCACTTCTTGAAATCTACGAGCGTCTTCGTCCAGGCGAGCCGCCAACAGTAGAAAGCGCGAAGAGCCTGCTTTACTCTCGTTTCTTCGATTCGAAGCGTTATGATTTAGCGAATGTAGGTCGCTACAAAATGAATAAAAAGCTTCACATCAAAAACCGCCTGTTCAACCAAACGATCGCTGAGACATTAGTAGATCCAGAAACAGGAGAAATCCTAGTTGAAGAAGGTACAATGATTGACCGTCGTGTGTTAGACCGTCTGATTCCAAACCTTGAAAACGGCATTGGTTTCAAAACACTTTCACAAGTGGGTGGCGTTCTAGAAGACGACATCACGATCCAAGCAATCAAAATCTACGCGCCAAACGATGAGAACCAAAAAGAAATTACGGTTATCAGCAATGCGTACGTAGAAGAAGAAATCAAAAATATCACACCAGCGGATATCATTTCTTCTATCTCATACTTCTTTAACCTACTATTCAATGTTGGAAACACAGATGACATTGATCACCTAGGAAATCGTCGTCTGCGTTCAGTCGGAGAGCTTCTTCAGAATCAGTTCCGTATCGGTCTTTCTCGTATGGAGCGTGTTGTACGTGAGCGTATGTCTATCAATGACACACAATCTATCGTACCGCAACAGCTGATCAACATCCGTCCTGTTATCGCGTCGATTAAAGAGTTCTTCGGTAGTTCTCAGTTATCTCAGTTCATGGATCAGACCAACCCACTTGCAGAACTTACGCACAAGCGTCGTCTGTCTGCACTTGGACCAGGTGGTTTGACACGTGAACGCGCCGGCTTTGAAGTACGTGATGTTCACTATTCTCACTATGGTCGTATGTGTCCGATTGAAACGCCAGAGGGTCCAAACATTGGTTTGATCAACTCCCTATCGAGCTTCGCGAAAGTGAACAAGTTCGGTTTCATCGAAACTCCATACCGTCGCGTTGATCCAGAAACTGGTCAAGTGACAAGCCGTATTGATTATTTAACAGCTGACGAAGAAGACCACTATGTAGTAGCACAAGCAAACTCGATTCTAACTGAAGACGGTAGCTTTGCTAACGAAGAAGTCGTAGGTCGTTTCCGTGGAGACAACACGGTATTCCGCCGCGAACAAATCGACTACATGGACGTATCACCGAAACAAGTTGTTTCGGCTGCGACAGCTTGTATCCCGTTCTTAGAGAATGATGACTCCAACCGTGCCCTAATGGGAGCGAACATGCAACGTCAAGCCGTGCCTCTATTAAACCCAGAAGCACCGTTTGTCGGAACAGGTATGGAGCACGTCAATGCTCGGGATTCAGGTGCTGCTGTAGTAGCGAAGTATCACGGAATCGTAGAACATGTAGAAGCAAAAGAAATTCGCGTTCGCCGCATCGAGGAAGTCGATGGCAAAGAAGTAAAAGGCGACTTAACTACGTATAAATTACAAAAATTCATCCGCTCGAACCAAGGGACAAGTTACAACCAGCGCCCGATCGTTAGTGTTGGTGATGTTGTAAAACCAAAAGACATTCTTGCAGACGGTCCATCTATGGAAGCTGGAGAACTTGCGCTAGGTCGTAACGTTCTTGTTGCCTTCATGACATGGGATGGTTACAACTATGAGGATGCTGTCATCATGAGTGAGCGTCTTGTAAAAGATGACGTTTACACATCTGTCCATATTGAAGAGTATGAGTCAGAATCTCGTGATACAAAGCTTGGGCCAGAGGAAATCACTCGTGATATTCCAAACGTCGGAGAAGAAGCACTTCGTAACTTAGACGATCGCGGAATTATCCGTATCGGTGCTGAAGTACGCGATGGCGACATCTTAGTTGGTAAAGTAACACCTAAAGGGGTTACAGAATTGACTGCAGAAGAGCGTCTATTACACGCAATCTTCGGTGAAAAAGCACGTGAAGTACGTGATACATCTCTACGTGTACCACACGGTGCTGGCGGGATCATCCTGGACGTGAAAGTATTCAACCGTGAAGATGGCGATGAGCTTCCACCAGGTGTGAACCAATTGGTTCGTGCGTACATCGTACAAAAACGTAAAATCTCTGTCGGAGATAAGATGGCGGGTCGTCACGGAAATAAAGGGGTTATCTCTCGCATCTTGCCAGAGGAAGATATGCCTTTCCTTCCAGACGGAACTCCAGTAGATATCATGTTGAATCCACTTGGGGTACCATCTCGTATGAACATCGGTCAGGTACTTGAGCTTCACTTAGGTATGGCTGCTCGTACTCTTGGCGTTCATATGGCATCTCCAGTATTTGATGGAGCGAATGAAGAAGACGTGTGGGAGACAATGGAAGAAGCCGGAATGAACCGTGACGGGAAAACCGTTCTTTATGATGGTCGTTCTGGAGAACCATTTGATAACCGCGTGTCTGTCGGAATCATGTACATGATCAAACTTGCGCACATGGTTGACGATAAACTTCACGCTCGTTCTACAGGTCCTTACTCACTTGTTACGCAACAACCGCTGGGTGGTAAAGCTCAGTTTGGTGGACAGCGTTTCGGGGAGATGGAGGTTTGGGCACTTGAGGCTTATGGTGCTGCTTACACACTTCAAGAAATCTTGACAGTAAAATCCGATGACGTGGTAGGTCGTGTGAAAACATACGAAGCCATCGTTAAAGGCGAAAGCGTTCCAGAACCAGGTGTTCCTGAATCATTCAAAGTATTGATCAAAGAACTTCAGTCATTAGGTATGGATGTGAAGATGATGACGATTGATGATGAGGAAGTCGAGCTTCGCGATCTTGAAGAAGACGAAGACCTGCCATCAGCAGAATCACTTGGCATCTTGCCACCAGCAGTAGAAGAGACTGCTGGAACAGTTGAATAAGAACTAATTTATTGCGGGAGGGTTCTCCTTCCCGCCTATCTTAAAGCAGAGCTGCTTGAAGTCTTTTAAAGACAACACTAGAGGGAGGTAGGCTCCTTGATAGACGTTAATAACTTCGAATATATGAAAATTGGATTAGCTTCACCAGACAAGATTCGTTCATGGTCTTATGGAGAAGTTAAAAAACCAGAAACAATCAACTACCGTACACTAAAACCTGAGAAAGACGGGTTATTCTGTGAACGTATCTTCGGTCCTACAAAGGACTGGGAGTGTCACTGTGGGAAATACAAACGCGTCCGTTATAAAGGCGTCGTCTGTGACCGCTGTGGCGTAGAAGTCACACGTGCAAAAGTACGTCGTGAGCGCATGGGTCACATCGAGCTTGCTGCTCCTGTTTCTCATATTTGGTACTTCAAAGGTATTCCAAGCCGTATGGGCTTGATCCTAGACATGTCTCCACGTTCATTAGAAGAAGTCATTTACTTCGCTTCTTACGTGGTAGTCGATCCAGCGGATACACCTCTAGAGAAGAAACAACTTCTTTCTGAGAAAGAATACCGTGCATACCGTGATAAATTCGGTACAAAATTCCAAGCAGCGATGGGTGCAGAGGCTATCAAACGCCTTCTTGAAGAAATCGACTTGGAAAAAGAAACCGATACATTAAAAGAAGAATTGAAAACTGCACAAGGTCAACGTCGTACGCGTGCGATTAAACGCCTTGAAGTAGTAGAGTCATTCCGTAACTCTGGGAACAAACCAGACTGGATGATCCTTGATGTTCTTCCTGTTATACCACCGGAACTACGTCCGATGGTACAGCTAGACGGCGGACGTTTTGCGACGTCTGACTTGAATGACCTGTACCGCCGCGTAATCAACCGGAACAACCGTCTCAAACGCCTTCTTGACCTTGGTGCTCCAAGCATCATCGTCCAAAATGAAAAGCGTATGCTTCAAGAAGCTGTAGATGCATTAATTGATAATGGTCGTCGTGGCCGTCCAGTTACTGGACCAGGTAACCGTCCATTGAAATCGTTGTCTCACATGCTAAAAGGGAAGCAAGGACGTTTCCGTCAAAACTTACTGGGTAAACGTGTTGACTATTCAGGTCGTTCGGTTATCGTTGTAGGTCCTAACTTGAAAATGTACCAGTGTGGTCTGCCAAAAGAAATGGCGATCGAGCTATTCAAGCCGTTCGTTATGAAAGAATTGGTAGAGCGCGGTCTGGCTCACAATATTAAATCTGCTAAACGTAAAATTGAGCGTTTGCACTCTGAAGTATGGGATGTACTAGAAGACGTGATTCGTGAGCACCCAGTTCTTCTTAACCGTGCACCTACGCTTCACCGTTTAGGAATCCAGGCATTCGAGCCGACACTTGTTGAAGGCCGTGCCATCCGTCTACACCCACTCGTATGTACAGCGTATAACGCCGACTTCGACGGTGACCAAATGGCGGTTCACGTTCCATTATCTGCAGAAGCACAAGCAGAAGCTCGTCTTCTAATGCTTGCTGCACAAAACATCTTGAACCCGAAAGATGGAAAACCAGTTGTTACACCATCTCAGGATATGGTATTAGGAAACTACTACTTAACTCTTGAGCGTGAAGGTGCAACTGGTGAAGGCTCTATCTTCTACGGTCCAGATGAAGTATTACTTGCGTACACGAACGGACACGTGCATTTGCACTCTCGTATCGCAATCGCAGCATCTTCTTTGAACAACCAAACGTTCACAGAAGAGCAAAACAAAATGTTGTTATTAACGACAGTTGGTAAAGTGATCTTCAACGAGATCCTTCCTAAGGAATTCCCGTATATCAACGAACCAACTGATTTCAACCTACAAGTAGAAACACCGGAGAAATACTTCGTTCCAACAAACACAGATGTGAAAAAACATTTTGAGGGAGTTGAGCTGGTATCTCCATTCAAGAAGAAAATTCTTGGAAACATCATCGCAGAGGTATTCAAGCAGTTCCACATCACAGAAACATCTAAAATGTTGGACCGCATGAAGGCTCTTGGATTCAAGCACTCAACTCGTGCCGGTATCACAATCGGTATCTCGGATATCGTGGTACTTCCGGACAAAGGAGAAATCCTTGAGGAAGCACAAGGCAAAGTGGACAAAGTAACGAAGCAGTTCCGTCGTGGTCTTATCACGGAGGACGAGCGTTATGCAAGTGTCATCAGCCAGTGGAGTAAAGCAAAAGAAGTCATCCAAGAAAAACTGATGCAATCTCTAGACAAATTGAACCCAATCTTCATGATGCAAGACTCTGGAGCACGTGGTAACGCGTCTAACTTCACACAGCTTGCAGGTATGCGTGGTCTAATGGCCAACCCGGCTGGTCGTATCATTGAGTTACCGATCAAATCTTCATTCCGTGAAGGTCTGACAGTACTTGAATACTTCATCTCAACTCACGGTGCTCGTAAAGGTCTTGCCGATACAGCCCTGAAAACAGCTGACTCTGGTTACCTAACTCGTCGACTTGTTGACGTAGCACAAGATGTCATCGTTCGCGAAGACGATTGTGGTACAGACCGCGGTCTTGAAATTGGGTCACTTATGGAAGGTTCAGAGGTCATCGAGGACTTCAGCGAACGTATCGTTGGTCGTCACACGAAGAAAACAGTTTACCACCCAGAAACTGGTGCTGTGATCCTAGAAAAAGACGGCTTGATTACAACGGATATTGCTCGTGAGATTCTAGACGCTGGACTTGATAAATTAACAATCCGTTCTGCATTCACTTGTAACACGAAACACGGTGTATGTAAGAAGTGTTACGGTCTAAACCTTGCAACAGGCGACACAGTAGAAGTGGGAGAAGCAGTTGGTATCATCGCTGCCCAGTCTATCGGAGAGCCAGGTACACAGTTAACAATGCGTACATTCCACACAGGTGGGGTTGCCGGAGACGATATCACTCAAGGTCTTCCACGTATCCAAGAAATCTTTGAAGCTCGTAATCCGAAAGGACAAGCGGTCATCTCAGAAGTCAACGGTACAATTGCGAAGGTCGATGAGATTCGTGAAGGCCAAAAAGAAATTACAGTCCAAGGTGACGTGGAGACACGTAAATACTTGGCACCATACAATGCCCGTCTGAAAGTCGCTGAAGGCGATACAGTAGAACGTGGACAAGTTATGACAGAAGGTTCTATTGATCCGAAAGAGTTACTTCGTGTCAAAGACGTAAACACAGTTCAACTGTACTTGCTGAAAGAAGTTCAGAAAGTATACCGTATGCAAGGGGTAGAAATCGGAGACAAACACATCGAGGTTATGGTTCGCCAGATGCTTCGTAAAGTGCGTGTCATCGAGGCAGGCGAAACGGAACTTCTTCCAGGATCACTTCTGGATGTTCACCAATTCGCTGAAGCTAACCGTGATGCAGTTCTTGAAGGAAAACTTCCGGCAACTTGCCGTCCAGTTATCCTAGGGATCACAAAAGCATCTCTTGAAACAGAATCCTTCTTATCTGCTGCATCGTTCCAGGAGACAACTCGTGTTCTTACAGATGCTGCGATCAAAGGAAAACGTGATGAGTTGCTTGGTCTTAAAGAGAACGTTATTATCGGGAAGCTTGTCCCAGCAGGTACTGGTATGCAACGCTACCGTCAATTGCGCTTAGCAAAAGACGAGCTTGAAGAAGATTTAGAAACGATCGGTGCTGAATAAGCACTAGTCGATGAATCGCGGGCTCCTTCCAAACTGGAGAGAGCCCGTGATATTTTTATGGATTCGTGTTGACATGAATCTGTAGAGATGATAATATGTTTAAGGTTGATAGTTCCATGACTTGACCGCTTTGGAGGATATGCAAATGTCTTATGAAAAAGTGAAGCAAGCACAGAAAACGATCATCGGTACAAAGCAAGCAGTAAAAGCTGCGCGAAAAGGACACTTGTCCGAAATTATTGTAGCGATGGATGCCGATCACCATGTGATTGCACCGGTTCTAGAAGTTGCACAACAGTTCAATATTCCAGTAACTCACGTTCCATCAAAACAACAGCTTGGTAAAGTGGCTGGCCTTCGGGTTCACGCTTCTGTCGTAGCAATTGCTGACTAACGGTTTTTGTGAAATTCACAAAGCCTTTGTTTTTTACCTAAAAATGAACCACCTGGATGTGTGGTCTTAAATTAACTAGAAATGAAGGGAGGACAAATCGATGCCTACAATTAACCAATTGGTCCGTAAGCCTCGTAAATCCAACGTCACTAAGTCAAAATCACCAGCACTAGGAAAAGGCTACAACAGCTTTAAAAAATCAACGACAAACTTGAACTCGCCTCAAAAGCGTGGAGTTTGTACGCGTGTTGGTACAATGACACCGAAGAAACCGAACTCGGCTCTTCGTAAATATGCTCGTGTGCGTTTAACAAACACACTGGAAGTAACTGCTTACATTCCAGGTGAAGGTCACAACCTTCAAGAGCACAGTGTTGTACTTATCCGTGGCGGACGAGTAAAAGATTTACCAGGGGTACGCTACCACATCGTTCGTGGTGCACTTGATACTGCTGGTGTTAATGGTCGTATGCAAAGCCGTTCACTTTACGGTACTAAGCGTCCAAAAGAAAAGAAATAATTTAATTCAAATCGTACCAATCTTTGAAAGGAGGAAAACACATGCCTCGTAAAGGTCCTGTTTCCAAACGTGACGTGTTACCAGATCCAATTTACAATTCAAAGCTAGTAACACGCTTAATTAACAAAATGATGATTGATGGTAAAAGAGGTACTTCTCAAAAGATTCTTTATGGAGCGTTCGAATTAGTAAAAGAGCGTTCTGGTAAAGATCCACTAGAAGTATTCGAAGCTGCACTAAACAACGTAATGCCAGTACTAGAAGTACGCGCACGCCGTGTTGGTGGAGCGAACTACCAAGTACCGGTTGAGGTTCGCCCAGACCGTCGTTCTACTCTTGGTCTTCGTTACCTTGTAAACTACTCTCGCCTACGTGGAGAGAAAACAATGGAAGAGCGTTTAGCGAATGAAATCCTAGATGCATCTAACAACACTGGTGCTTCAGTTAAGAAACGCGAAGATATGCACAAAATGGCGGAAGCGAACAAAGCATTCGCTCACTACCGCTGGTAGGATTTATCCGAATCTAAACACTCTAATCCGAAGTGGAAGGAGACAAAATAAATGGCTCGCGAATTTTCATTACAGAAAACTCGTAATATCGGAATCATGGCCCACATCGATGCTGGTAAAACAACAACGACTGAGCGTATCCTTTATTACACTGGCCGTATCCACAAAATTGGTGAAACGCACGAAGGTGCTTCACAAATGGACTGGATGGAGCAAGAGCAAGAGCGCGGAATTACAATCACTTCAGCTGCTACAACAGCTGCATGGAAAGAGCACCGCGTAAACATCATCGATACACCAGGACACGTAGACTTCACAGTTGAAGTTGAACGTTCATTACGTGTACTTGATGGTGCGGTAACTGTACTTGATGCACAGTCAGGTGTAGAACCACAAACGGAAACAGTATGGCGTCAAGCTACAACTTACGGCGTACCACGTATCGTTTTCATCAACAAAATGGATAAAACAGGTGCAGACTTCTTGTACTCTGTTAAAACATTACACGATCGTTTAGAAGCTAACGCTCATCCGATCCAATTACCAATCGGTGCAGAAGACGACTTCAAAGGAATCATTGACTTAGTGACAATGACTGCTACGATGTACGGAAACGACCTTGGTACTGACATCCAAGAAGTAGAAATTCCAGAAGAATACAAAGCTCAAGCTGAAGAATACCGTGAAAAGTTAGTTGAAGCGGTTGCTGAACTTGACGAAGAACTTATGGAAAAATATCTTGGTGGCGAAGAAATCACAAACGAAGAACTAGTTGAAGGTATCCGTAAAGGTACTGTAAACGTCGAGTTCTACCCAGTTGTTTGTGGTACTGCGTTCAAAAACAAAGGTGTTCAGAAGATGCTAGATGCGGTTATCGCATACTTGCCTTCTCCACTTGATGTAGCTCCAATGAAAGGTATCGACCCAGACTCTGGTGAAGAGCTAGTACGTGAGCCATCTGATGAAGCTCCGTTCTCTGCACTTGCCTTCAAAGTTATGACAGATCCTTACGTTGGTAAATTAACATTCTTCCGTGTGTACTCAGGTACATTGGACTCTGGATCTTATGTTCAGAACTCAACAAAAGGGAAGCGTGAGCGTGTAGGTCGTATCCTACAAATGCACGCTAACTCACGTGAAGAAATTTCTAAGGTATATGCAGGAGATATCGCTGCTGCTGTTGGTCTTAAAGACACAACTACTGGTGACACACTTTGTGACGAGAAGCACTTAGTCATTCTTGAATCAATGGAGTTCCCAGAGCCAGTTATCTCACTATCTGTAGAACCAAAATCAAAAGCTGACCAAGATAAAATGGGTCAAGCTCTACAAAAACTTCAAGACGAGGATCCGACGTTCCGTGCTCACACGGACCAAGAAACTGGTCAAACGATCATCTCTGGTATGGGTGAACTTCACCTTGATATCCTAGTTGACCGTATGCGTCGTGAATTCAAAGTTGAAGCTAACGTAGGTGCTCCACAAGTATCTTACCGTGAGACAATCCGTTCTACTGCTCAAGTAGAAGGTAAATTTGTCCGCCAATCTGGTGGTCGTGGTCAATTTGGTCACGTTTGGATCGAGTTCTCTCCAAACGAAGAAGGTAAAGGCTTTGAATTCGAAAACGCTATCGTTGGTGGTGTAGTACCACGTGAATACATTCCAGCAATCGAAGCGGGTCTTCGTGACTCTCTAGATAACGGTATGTTAGCTGGTTACCCAATCATCGACTTGAAAGCAAAATTATTCGATGGTTCATACCACGATGTTGACTCGAATGAGATGGCGTTCAAAATTGCCGCTTCTATGGCACTTAAAAACGCAGTATCTAAAGTTAACCCAGTTCTTCTAGAGCCTGTTATGAAAGTAGAAGTTGTAATTCCAGAAGAATACCTAGGCGATATCATGGGTGACATCACGTCACGTCGTGGACGCGTTGAAGGTATGGAAGCTCGCGGAAACGCACAAGTAGTTCGTGCAATGGTTCCACTTGCTGAAATGTTTGGTTATGCAACATCTCTTCGTTCTAACACTCAAGGACGCGGAACATTCTCAATGGTGTTCGATCACTACGAAGAAGTTCCTAAGTCAATCTCTGAAGAGATCATCAAAAAAAATAAAGGTGAATAATTGAAATTCACCTTCGTTTCAAGTATAACTATCTTGTAGTGTATGAAAGCGAGGGGCTTGCCCCTTTCGCTTTTATCATAAAACAAACAATTACTGAGGAGGATTTACTCTAATGGCTAAAGAAAAATTCGATCGTTCCAAAACACATGCTAACATCGGTACTATCGGTCACGTTGACCACGGTAAAACAACTCTAACAGCTGCAATCGCTACTGTTCTTTCTAAGCGTCTTGGTGGTGAGGCTCGTTCATACGACCAAATCGATAACGCTCCTGAAGAAAAAGAGCGCGGAATCACAATCAACACTTCTCACGTTGAGTATGAAACTGCTACTCGTCACTATGCACACGTTGACTGCCCAGGTCACGCTGACTATGTTAAAAACATGATCACTGGTGCTGCACAAATGGACGGCGGTATCTTAGTAGTATCTGCTGCTGATGGCCCAATGCCACAAACTCGTGAGCACATTCTTCTTTCACGTCAAGTAGGTGTTCCTTACCTAGTTGTATTCATGAACAAATGTGACATGGTTGATGACGAAGAGTTACTAGAATTAGTTGAAATGGAAATTCGTGATCTATTATCAGAATACGACTTCCCAGGCGACGAGATTCCAGTAATCAAAGGTTCTGCTCTTAAAGCTCTAGAAGGCGAAGCAGAATGGGAAGAAAAAATCATGGAACTTATGGACGCTGTAGATTCTTACATCCCAACACCTGAGCGCCAAACTGACAAGCCTTTCATGATGCCAGTTGAGGACGTATTCTCAATCACTGGTCGTGGAACAGTTGCTACTGGCCGTGTTGAGCGTGGACAAGTTAAAGTCGGTGACGTTGTAGACATCATCGGTATCGTTGAAGAGCCAAAATCTACTACTGTAACTGGTGTAGAAATGTTCCGTAAACTTCTTGACTATGCAGAAGCTGGAGACAACATCGGTGCACTTCTTCGTGGGGTTTCTCGTGAAGATATCCAACGTGGACAAGTATTAGCTAAACCAGGCTCAATCACTCCACACACTGAGTTCAAAGCTGAAGTTTATGTTCTTTCAAAAGAAGAGGGTGGACGTCACACTCCATTCTTCTCTAACTACCGCCCACAGTTCTACTTCCGTACAACTGACGTAACTGGCGTATGTAACTTACCAGAAGGCGTTGAAATGGTTATGCCTGGAGACAACATCGAAATGACTGTTTCTCTAATCGCTCCTATCGCGCTTGAAGAAGGTACTAAGTTCTCTATCCGTGAGGGTGGACGTACTGTTGGTGCTGGCGTAGTTGCTACTATCACTAAATAATTTCAGCTTTTGCTGATCTTGACCCTTCCCGGGACGCTGGGAAGGGTTTTTTATATATCTAGATGTGGAGAACGCCGTTCTAGAAATCTTGTGAAAACCGGGCGGGTCCGTAGAGGCGCTTTTGCCTCTATGGATGCGACCGGTTTTCGCGGGGATTTCTGGCGTTCGCAACTCGATTTCGTCTAGATGCGGAAGGCGTTCGCAGCTCGATATCACTAGATGTGGAGAACGCCGCTCTAGAAATGCTTTAGTTAAGTGATTATTACATTAAATGCTCTCATTATGACGTTAGAGGCTTCCATTCTTACATTAACTCGTTCCACTCTGACATTAGATTGCTCCACTCTTACATTCCTCGCTTTATGGAACCCTTTTCCCTAACCACCAGCTACCTAAATCTTTCCTAGAAAGACCTACCACACTCTAAGGGTTTGTCCAAATCTCATCACGGGTAAAGTCTCCTATATTAATAGAGGAGGCTATCCCTCATGAGGATCAGCACTTACAAAGTCCCCAGTACCAAATCCATTCGTCTAAAAGACTATCCCACTACTGAAGATAAGAAAAAAGAAAATGAACACATACGAGATGAAATCATTCCAGACTTGGTGAAACAGATGAAGTCGTTACATCATCGGCTACATGCTGAAGAAAAGCATGGAATCCTTGTAGTGCTGCAAGCAATGGATGCAGCGGGGAAAGATGAAGCCATTAGTTACATTTTCTCGAACCTAAGTGCCCAGGGACTAAAAACCACCACTTTGGGAAAACCAACAGAAGATGAGCGTGCAAAAGATTATTTGCGTCGCATTCAAGAAGGCTTACCTAGTAGAGGCGAGATCGGTATTTTGAACCGCTCTCATTACGAAGAAGTCATCGCTCCTCGTATTCATGATTTATTAGAAGAAGGGGACATTCCTTCACATGGAGATAAACAAAGTATTTGGCAGATGCGCTACCGTCAAATAAATGATTATGAAAAATATTTATATGAAAATGGCATCCACATTGTGAAGTTCTTCTTCCACATGTCGAAAGACGAGCAGAAAGACAGGTTGCTCGAGCGTATGAAGAACCCAGAGAAGCATTGGGAGTTTTCATTTGCTGACGTAGAAGAAAGAGAGCACTGGGACGACTATCATAAAATTTTTGAAGAAATGCTAAATCATACGTCGACCAGTTACTGCCCTTGGTATGTCTTACCGGCCGATGATGAATGGCATAGTAGACGTCTGGTGACAGAAATCATGATTCAGTTGATGGAAAAGCTGGATCCTAAATATCCGACATTTACAGGAGACGATTTAAAACGATTGAAGAAGGAAATTAAAAAGCTTGAGAACGAGTGAGAGTGTCGCCATATCTGGCGGCATTTTCTTTTATAGAAGCAAGGATTCACCAATAAATTCATTTATACGGATCATTAATCACTCCTGTTGACACCTCTAAATACCCGTGCTATTATAGCTTTTGTTACTTTAATACTCTACTTGTTTAGCAGGTTAAAGTATTAATCATAGATATCTAGAAAAGAGGAATTTCCATGAATGCAGTACTTATCGCGGTATTGATCATGCTTGTGCTCAGCTTGCTGCGCGTCAACGTGGTCATCGCATTACTTGTTGGTGCGCTCTCTGGTGGCCTTATTGCCGGATTGTCACTAACGGATACATTAACAGCTATTACAGAAGGTCTTGGCGGAGGAGCGACCATTGCACTCAGCTATGCGTTACTTGGAGGCTTTGCGGTAGCCATCTCGCGTACTGGATTGCCACTTTGGTTAGTAGACAAACTGGTGGATTCAGCGAACCAGAATAAATCAGGCAACTTTGGAACCATCAAGTGGTTCTTGCTAGCTGCCATCTTATTGATGTCAATTGCATCACAAAACATCATTCCTATTCACATTGCATTTATTCCCTTATTGATTCCGCCGTTGTTGCCACTATTTAATAAAATGAAGATTGACCGTCGTTTGATTGCTTCGATTTTAACGTTCGGTCTAACAGCTCCATACATTCTATTGCCATACGGATTCGGAGCTCTCTTCCACGATATCATCGCAACCCAGATGGAGGCTGCTGGAATGACAATCGACCGTTCGGACATTCCTATGGCGATGTTAATCCCGACAGCAGGATTAGTAGTCGGTCTTATCGTAGCGGTATTTATCAGCTACCGAAAAGCTCGTGACTACAAAGATACAGCAGCTGTAGAAGTTGAGCGTGTCAAAGTAACGCCGATGACTATCTTATTCACGATTCTTGCATTAGCTGCTGCGTTAGCAGGACAATTGCTCACAGAGAGTATGATTATCGGAGCTCTAGCTGGTATCGCTGTTTTATTCGCCACTCGCGCAGTGCGTTGGTCCGAGTCGGATCGTGTTCTTATAGAAGGAATGCAGATGATGGCATTCATCGGTTTTGTTATGATTGCGGCTAATGGCTTTGCTAGCGTCATGACAGCAACTGGAGACGTTGAAACATTAGTAGAGGGAACGACAAGTGCTATTGGGAACAACCAAGCCTTAGCTGCCCTTCTAATGCTTGTAGTGGGTCTTGTGGTCACATTAGGGATTGGATCATCATTCGCTACGATTCCAATCATAGCGACATTGTTCGTACCGTTTGCTATGGAAGTCGGATTTAGTCCTATGGCAATCATCGCTCTAATTGGAACAGCAGGGGCACTAGGAGATGCAGGGTCACCAGCGTCAGACTCAACGCTTGGTCCGACATCAGGATTGAATGCAGATGGCCAGCACAATCACATCTGGGATACTACAGTGCCAACGTTCATTCACTACAACATTCCGCTCATTATTTTCGGCTGGATTGCCGCAATGATTCTTTAATTAAAAAGAAACAAAAAAGAATTCGCAAAAACACTTGCGGATTCTTTTTATTTTAGTTATAATGTTGAATGTTGGTCTTTGACTGCGATGAAGCGAGAGGTTACCGACACACCCGGCCGCTTTGCCATGGCGGGTGTGCTGGAAAATTTTCGTGGAGAATGTCTAGAAAATAGGCGAAAAGGAGGGAAAATAATGGCAAAACAAAAAATTCGTATCCGTTTAAAAGCGTATGATCACAGAATTCTTGATCAATCTGCTGAGAAAATCGTAGAAACTGCGAAACGTTCAGGTGCTAGTGTATCAGGTCCGATCCCACTTCCAACTGAGAAGTCGACGTACACAATCTTGCGTGCGGTTCACAAGTACAAAGATTCTCGTGAGCAATTCGAAATGCGTACGCATAAACGTCTGATCGATATCGTTAACCCAACACCACAAACTGTTGACGCGTTAATGAAGCTTGATTTACCATCTGGCGTTGATATCGAAATCAAACTTTAATGGTAGAAAAATAAAAAACAAACAATTAACAGGAGGTGTGACGAATGACCAAAGGAATCTTAGGTAGAAAAATCGGTATGACGCAAGTATTTGCTGAGAACGGTGATCTAATCCCTGTAACTGTAATCCAAGCTACTCCAAACGTAGTTTTACAAAAGAAGACAGTTGACACGGATGGCTACGAAGCGATCCAGTTAGGTTTTGAAGATAAGCGCGAAAAGCTTTCTAACAAACCAGCTAAAGGACACGTAGCAAAAGCGGACACTGCTCCTAAGCGCTTCATCCGCGAGTTCCGCGGACTTAATACTGCTGATTACGAGATTGGTCAAGTAGTCAATGTAGAAAGTTTCGCTGAAGGCGATGTAATCGATGTAACAGGTGTAACAAAAGGTAAAGGTTTCCAAGGTGTGATTAAACGCCACGGACAATCTCGCGGCCCAATGTCTCACGGTTCTCGTTACCACCGTCGTCCGGGTTCAATGGGTCCAGTTGCTCCGAACCGTGTATTCAAACAAAAGAAATTACCTGGTCAAATGGGTGGAAACACAGTAACAATCCAAAACTTACAAGTTGTGAAGATTGATGCTGAGCGTAACCTTCTATTAGTAAAAGGTAATGTTCCTGGTTCTCGTAAATCATTAGTAGTCGTTAAAGCTGCTATTAAATCGAAATAATCTTTGAAGAAAGGAGGAAACAGGAATGGCAAAAGTTAAAGTTGTAAATTTAACAGGTGCTGAAGTTGGTGAGATCGAATTAAGCGACAAAGTATTCGGTATCGAACCAAATGAATCAGTACTGTTTGAAGCAATTATTGCGCAACGTGCTTCTCTACGCCAAGGTAACCACAAAGTGAAAGGTCGCTCTGAGGTATCTGGTGGTGGACGTAAGCCATGGCGTCAAAAAGGAACTGGCCGTGCTCGTCAAGGGTCTATCCGCTCTCCACAATGGCGTGGCGGTGGTATCGTATTCGGTCCAGTACCACGTAGCTATAGCTACAAATTACCGAAAAAAGTTCGTCGCTTAGCTCTTCTTTCAGCGTTATCTTCTAAGGTACGTGAAGAAAGCTTCGTAGTCGTAGATGCATTGTCATTTGATGCACCAAAAACAAAAGACTTTGCTAAAGTATTGAAAGATCTTTCAATCGCTAAAAAAGCATTGTTCGTTACTGCTGATCTAGATGAGAACGTAGCATTATCTGCTCGTAACTTAGCTGGTATCACAGTAGTTCCTGCTTCTGGAATTAACGTTCTTGATCTTGTTGGACATGATCAAGTAGTTATGACTAAAGCAGCTGTAGAAAAAGTGGAGGAGGTGCTTGGATAATGGAAGCACGTGATATTATTAAACGTCCGGTCATTACCGAGCGTTCTTCTGAACTAATGGGCGATAAGAAGTACACTTTCGAAGTGGACACTCGCGCAACAAAAACAAACGTGAAAAGCGCTGTGGAAGAAATCTTTGGTGTTGAAGTTGCGAAAGTAAACATCATGAACTATAAAGGTAAATTCAAACGCGTTGGCCGTTTCGGCGGATTCACAAACAAACGTCGTAAAGCAATCGTTACATTGACTGCTGACAGCAAAGAAATCGAATTATTCGAGATCTAATCTTATAGAAGAGTTAAAACCAAGAAGGAGGGAAAAAAATGGCGATTAGAAAGTATAAACCGACCACAAACGGACGTCGTAACATGACTAGTCTTGATTATGCTGAAATCACAACAAACAAGCCTGAGAAATCATTGCTTGCACCTGTGAAGCGTAAAGGCGGCCGTAACAACCAAGGTAAAATTACTGTTCGTCATCACGGTGGCGGTCACAAGCGTCAATACCGTATCATCGATTTCAAACGCAACAAAGATGGCATTCCAGGCCGCGTTGCTACAATCGAGTATGATCCAAACCGCTCTGCGAATATCGCATTAATCAACTATGTTGATGGAGAAAAACGTTACATCTTAGCACCAAAAGGATTAGTAGTAGGTATGGAAATCGTATCTGGTCCAGAAGCGGATATTAAAGTAGGTAACGCGTTACCACTTGAAAACATCCCAATGGGTTCTACAATCCACAACATCGAAATGAAACCTGGTAAAGGTGGACAGCTAGTACGTTCTGCTGGTACATCTGCACAAGTTTTAGGTCGTGAAGGTAAGTACGTAATCGTACGTCTTCAATCTGGTGAAGTTCGTCTAATCCTAGGTGTTTGCCGTGCAACTATCGGTGAAGTAGGAAACGAACAACACGAACTAGTAAACATCGGTAAAGCAGGTCGTTCACGCTGGTTAGGTAAACGCCCAACTGTACGTGGATCTGTAATGAACCCGAACGATCACCCACACGGTGGTGGTGAAGGTCGTACACCAATCGGACGTAAGTCTCCAATGTCTCCATGGGGTAAACCAACTCTAGGAGCGAAGACTCGTAAGAAGAAAAACAAATCCGACAAAATGATCATTCGTCGTCGTAAAAAATAATGTGGTTAAACTGCGGTTCGTAGGAGCCGTAGTGGAATCACTAAGGGAGGTTCCAAAATGGGTCGTAGCTTGAAAAAAGGACCTTTTGTAGACGATCACTTAATGAAAAAAGTGGACGCTCAGAAGGACAGTGAGAAGAAGTCAGTAATCAAAACTTGGTCTCGCCGCTCTACAATTTTCCCATCATTCATCGGTCAAACGATTGCAGTCTACGATGGTCGTAAACACGTGCCTGTATACGTAACTGAAGATATGGTTGGACACAAATTAGGCGAGTTCGCACCAACACGTGCTTATAAAGGTCACGGTGCTGACGATAAGAAAACAAGACGCTAATTGAGAGGAGGTAACACCACATGGCACAAGCTAAAGCAGTTGCTAAAACAGTGCGCATTGCTCCTCGTAAAGTACGATTAGTCGTTGATTTGATCCGAGGTAAGCAAGTTGGCGAAGCTGTTGCAATTTTAAACCACACACCACGTTCTGCATCAGTAGTTGTTGAGAAAGTTTTAAAATCTGCAGTCGCTAACGCAGAGCACAACTACGATTTAGACATTAATAGCTTAGTAGTATCTGAGGTCTTCGTTGATGAAGGTCCAACATTAAAACGTTTCCGTCCACGTGCACAAGGTCGTGCGAGTGCGATCAATAAACGTACTAGCCACATCACTGTAGTGGTATCTGAGAAGAAGGAGGGATAATTCGTGGGTCAAAAAGTACATCCTATAGGGTTACGCGTAGGTATTATTCGTGATTGGGAATCAAAATGGTTCGCTGAAAAAGAATACGCTACACTCTTACACGAAGATTTGAAAATTCGTAAATTCATCGACACACGTCTAAAAGACGCGTCTGTTTCTAAAGTAGAAATCGAGCGTGCTGCAAAACGTGTGAACATTACAATTCACACTGCGAAACCAGGTATGGTAATCGGTAAAGGTGGTACAGAAGTTGAAGCTGTACGTAAATCTTTGAATGATCTTACTGGCAAGCGTGTACACATCAACATCGTTGAAATCAAACGCGCGGATCTTGATGCGAAATTAGTCGCTGAAGGAATTGCACGCCAACTTGAAGGCCGTGTATCTTTCCGTCGTGCACAAAAACAAGCTATTCAACGCACAATGCGTGCTGGCGCACAAGGGATCAAAACGCAAGTTTCTGGTCGTCTAGGTGGAGCTGACATCGCACGTGCTGAACATTACAGCGAAGGTACTGTTCCACTTCATACACTTCGTGCTGATATCGATTACGCACACGCTGAAGCTGATACTACTTATGGTAAGTTAGGCGTTAAAGTATGGATCTATCGTGGAGAAGTCCTTCCTACTAAGAAGAACTCTGAGGAAGGAGGCAACTAATATGTTAATGCCTAAACGCGTTAAATACCGTCGTCAACACCGTGGAAAAATGCGCGGACAAGCAAAAGGCGGTACAGAAGTAACATTTGGTGAATTTGGCCTTCAGTCAACTGAAGCTAGCTGGATCACAAGCCGTCAGATTGAGTCTGCACGTATTGCAATGACACGTTACATGAAACGTGGCGGTAAAGTATGGATTAAAATTTTCCCGCACAAACCATATACGAAAAAGCCTCTTGAGGTACGTATGGGTTCTGGTAAAGGGGCACCTGAAGGCTGGGTTGCTGTCGTTAAACCAGGAAGAATTATGTTTGAAATTGCAGGAGTATCTGAGGAAGTTGCACGCGAAGCTCTTCGCCTTGCATCTCACAAGTTGCCTGTAAAATGTAAAGTAGTTAAACGTCAAGAAATTGGTGGTGAATCTAATGAAAGCTAATGACATCCGTGAACTTACTACAGCTGAGATCGAACAAAAAGTAAAATCACTGAAAGAAGAGCTTTTCAACCTTCGCTTCCAATTGGCGACTGGTCAATTAGAAAACACAGCTCGCATTCGTGAAGTCCGCAAAGCGATTGCACGTATGAAAACTGTGATTCGCGAAAGAGAAATCAGTGCAAACAACTGATAAAGGAGGTTTTCAAGCATGACTGAGCGTAACCAACGCAAAGTGTATACAGGCCGAGTGGTTTCAGACAAAATGGACAAGACTGTAACGGTTCAAGTTGAAACTTACAAAAAGCACAAGTTATACGGCAAGCGTGTAAAATATTCAAAGAAATTCAAAGCGCATGATGAAATGAACGAAGCTCAAGTAGGAGATATCGTACGCATCATGGAAACTCGCCCGCTGTCAGCTACAAAACGTTTCCGTTTAGTGGAAGTTGTAGAAAAAGCGGTTATTATCTAATAAAATTCGGAACGATTTATTTCCGGAAGGAGGTAACCTAAATGATCCAACAAGAGAGTCGTATGAAAGTTGCTGACAACTCAGGTGCACGTGAAGTTTTAACTATTAAAGTACTTGGTGGTACTGGACGTAAGACTGCTAACATCGGCGATATCGTCGTGTGTACAGTTAAGAAAGCAACACCAGGTGGCGTTGTCAAGAAAGGTGACGTTGTTAAAGCGGTAATCGTTCGCACTAAGAGCGGAGTTCGCCGTAAAGACGGTACGTACATCAAATTTGATGAGAACGCTTGTGTCATCATCAAAGACGACAAAGGACCTCGTGGAACTCGTATTTTCGGACCAGTTGCACGTGAACTACGTGACAGCAATTTCATGAAAATCGTATCTTTAGCTCCAGAAGTTCTTTAATTACGAGATAGTGCCAATCAAGGAGGTGCGACAGAATGCATGTAAAAAAAGGCGATAAAGTCATGGTAATCTCAGGGAAAGACAAAGGGAAAACAGGTGTTATCCTTTCAGCGTTTCCTAAGAAAGACCGCGTGCTAGTTGAAGGTGTAAACATCGTCAAAAAGCACACTAAGCCAAATCAAGCAAATCCACAAGGTGGAATTGTTGAACAAGAAGCTGCCATTCACGTATCAAACGTCATGTTGATCGACCCTAAAACAGGGGAACCAACACGCGTAGGTTACAAAGGGGAAGACGGTAAAAAAGTTCGTGTTGCCAAAAAATCTGGTGAAATTATTAAATAAGCTAAATGAAGAAGGGAGGTACACACATGAACCGCCTAAAAGAAAAGTTTGTTAACGAAGTTACTCCTGCTCTAATGAGCAAGTTTGAATATACATCTGTTATGCAGGTACCAAAAGTAGACAAAATCGTGATCAACATGGGTGTGGGCGACGCTGTCCAAAACACTAAATCACTTGATGCTGCTGTTGAAGAACTGCAAACAATCGCTGGTCAAAAACCAGTAATCACTAAAGCTAAAAAATCTATCGCCGGCTTCCGTCTTCGTGAAGGTATGCCAATCGGTGCGAAAGTTACACTACGCGGTGAGCGTATGTATGACTTCTTGGATAAATTAATCGCAATCTCACTTCCACGTGTACGTGACTTCCGTGGTGTTTCTAAAAAAGCATTCGACGGTCGCGGTAACTACACATTAGGTGTGAAAGAGCAATTGATCTTCCCTGAAATCGATTATGATAAAGTATCTAAAGTCCGCGGTATGGACATCGTAATTGTAACAACTGCGAACTCTGATGAAGAAGCTCGCGAGTTATTGACACAATTCGGTATGCCATTCCAAAAGTAAATAATAGGGAGGCGAAATCGTGGCTAAAAAATCAATGATCGCTAAACAAAAACGTACGCCAAAACATCCAGTGCAAGCCTACACACGCTGTGAGCGTTGTGGACGCCCGCACTCTGTATATCGTAAATTCAAGCTTTGCCGTATTTGTTTCCGTGAGTTAGCTTACAAAGGACAAATTCCAGGCGTTAAAAAAGCAAGCTGGTAATCCCCTAAACTGGGAAGGAGGTAAATGTAATGACAATGTCAGATCCAATTGCAGATATGCTGACTCGCATTCGTAATGCGAATATGGTTCGTCACGAGAAACTAGAAGTGCCTGCTTCAAACTTGAAGAAGGAAATCGCTGAAATTCTAAAGCGTGAAGGTTTCGTCCGTGATGTTGAGTATGTAGAAGATAGCAAACAAGGTATCATTCGTATCTTCTTGAAATACGGTCAAAATAACGAACGCGTTATCACTGGCTTAAAACGTATTTCAAAACCAGGTCTTCGCGTTTACGCGAAAACTAACGATGTTCCTAAAGTTCTTAACGGACTAGGTATCGCTTTAATTTCTACTTCACAAGGTCTTGTAACAGATAAAGAAGCTCGTGCTAAACAAGTTGGCGGAGAAGTCGTCGCTTACGTTTGGTAATCAGTAACAAATGAATGGAGGTGCAACAGCATGTCTCGCGTAGGTAAAAAAGTTATCGAAGTACCAGCTAACGTTACCTTGACAATTGCAGATGACAATACGGTCACTGTTAAAGGTCCTAAAGGTGAGTTAACTCGTACGTTCAACCAAGATATGAAGATCGAACAAGAAGGTACTACACTTTCTGTAGTTCGTCCATCTGAATCAAAAGAACACCGTACAATCCACGGAACAACTCGTGCGTTACTAGCTAACATGATCACAGGCGTTTCTGAAGGATTCACACGCGGTTTAGAATTAGTTGGGGTTGGTTACCGTGCACAATTACAAGGGAAGAAACTTGTTCTTAACGTAGGTTACTCTCACCCAGTTGAATTCACACCTGAAGACGGTCTTGAAATCGAAGTTCCTTCAAATACGAAGGTAATCGTTAAAGGGATCAACAAAGAACGCGTTGGAGCATTAGCTTCAAACATCCGTCAAGTACGTCCTCCAGAGCCTTATAAAGGTAAAGGGATTCGTTATGAAGGCGAAAACGTTCGTCGTAAAGAAGGTAAAACAGGTAAATAATGCTCGTAAGCATTAGAAAGGAGTGACCACTGTGATTACGAAACAAGATAAAAATCAAGTTCGTAAGAAACGTCATGCACGTGTTCGTACAAAAATCACGGGTACTGCTGAGCGTCCACGCTTAAACGTATACCGTTCTAATCAACACATTTATGCACAATTGATTGATGATGCTTCTGGTGTAACACTAGCTAGCGCTTCAACAATGGAAAAAGGCTTTGACGGTGCTACTGGTAATGTAGAAGCCGCAGCTAAGGTTGGCGAAGCAATCGCTAAACGCGCTGCAGAAAAGAACGTTACTAATGTTGTATTTGACCGTGGAGGTTACTTATATCATGGACGTGTGAAAGCATTAGCTGATGCTGCACGCGAAAATGGCTTAGAATTTTAAGAAGAAGGAGGGACATACATCATGCGTGCTATTGACCCAAACAAATTTGAATTCGAAGAACGCGTAGTAACCATCAACCGTGTTGCTAAAGTTGTAAAAGGTGGACGTCGTTTCCGTTTTACAGCATTAGTCGTTGTTGGTGACAAGAATGGACATGTTGGATTCGGTACTGGTAAAGCACAAGAAGTGCCAGACGCAATCCGCAAGGCTATTGAAGACGCGAAGAAAAACTTGATTGAAGTACCAATGGTAGAAGGAACTACACCTCACCAAGTGCTTGGCCGTTTCGGCGCTGGTTCGATTATGATCAAACCTGCTGCACCTGGTACAGGAGTAATCGCTGGTGGACCAGTACGTGCTGTACTTGAGTTAGCTGGTATTACGGATATTCTTTCTAAATCACTAGGTTCTAACACACCAATCAACATGGTTCGCGCTACTGTTGATGGCTTAAAACAATTAAAACGTGCTGAAGATGTTGCGAAGCTACGTGGTAAATCTGTGGAAGAACTATTAGGATAAGGGGGGAATTGACAATGGCAAACAAATTAGAAATCACCCTAACTAAAAGTTTGATCGGTTCAAAGCCTAACCAACGTAAAGTTGCGGAAGCACTTGGTCTTCGTAAGATGCACCAAACAGTTGAACACCAAGATAACGCTGCAATTCGTGGTATGATCACGAAAGTTGCACATTTAGTCACAGTTAACGAGAAGTAATTCTCTGATTTTACAATTAAGGAGGTGCCACCAGTTGAAACTACATGAGTTAAAACCAGCTGAAGGTTCACGTAAGGAACGCAACCGCGTAGGTCGTGGTACAGGTTCTGGTAACGGTAAAACATCTGGCCGTGGACATAAAGGGCAAAATTCTCGTTCTGGCGGTGGAGTACGACCAGGATTTGAGGGTGGACAAAACCCATTGTTCCGTCGTTTACCAAAACGTGGATTTACAAACATTAACCGTAAAGAATATGCTGTAGTCAACCTAGATGCGCTTAACCGTTTCGAAGAGGGCACAGAAGTTACACCTGCTCTTCTTATTGAAACAGGTGTAGTGAGCAAAGAAAGATCTGGAATCAAGATCCTTGGTAACGGAACTCTTGACAAAAAGCTTTCTGTTCAAGCTCACAAGTTCTCTGCTTCTGCTAAAGAAGCGATTGAGAACGCCGGCGGATCCGTCGAGGTGATTTAATGTTTCAAACAATCTCTAACTTTATGCGTGTGCGAGATATTCGAAATAAAATTCTATTCACGCTAGCTATGCTTGTCATCTTCCGCCTTGGAACTTTTGTTCCAGTGCCAAATGTAGATGCAGACGTGCTACGTGCATCAGATGAGTTAGGAATCATTGGATTCCTAAACATCTTCGGTGGAGGGGCGTTGGTTAACTTCTCAATCCTTGCGATGGGAATTATGCCATACATCACCGCATCCATTATTGTGCAGTTGTTACAAATGGATGTTGTCCCTAAATTTACAGAGTGGGCGAAGCAAGGTGAAGTCGGTCGACGTAAGCTTGCGCAATTCACTCGTTATTTCACAATCGTATTAGCGTTCATTCAAGCGATCGCCATGTCTTACGGATTCAACCGTATGTACGGTGGTCAATTGATTCAAGACGACGGCGTAATGACTTATGTGGTTATTGCAATCGTTCTGACTGCAGGTACAGCATTCTTGCTGTGGCTAGGTGAGCAAATTACAGCACACGGAGTAGGTAACGGGATTTCCATTATCATCTTCGCAGGTATCGTAGCTGCGATTCCAACAGCAGTGAACCAAATTTACGCTACGCAAATTGAAGGAGCGGGCGATGCCCTATTCATCAATCTTGCTATTCTCGCATTAATTGTCTTGGCAATCATCGCAGTAACTGTGGGCGTTATTTACGTTCAACAGGCACTACGTAAAATTCCAATTCAATATGCAAAACGTGTTGCAGGCTCCTCTCAAACAGGTGGTCAGCAAACACACTTACCATTAAAAGTTAACGCGGCGGGAGTCATCCCAGTAATTTTCGCTTCTGCGTTTCTAATGGCGCCACAATCATTGACGTTGTTCTTCGGTACCAACTCGGTTACAGAAGCTATGACACGTGTCCTTGATTACACACAGCCAATCGGTATGATCTTGTTCGTTGCTTTGATCGTTGCCTTCACATACTTCTATGCATTCATTCAGGTGAATCCGGAGAATATGGCAGACAACTTGAAAAAGCAGGGAGCTTACATTCCGGGGATTCGTCCAGGAAGCCAGACGCAAGATTACTTAACAACTGTCCTCTACCGCTTAACATTTGTCGGAGCTATTTTCTTAGCAGTGATTTCGGTTATGCCACTGTTATTCATCGAATTTGCAGGGTTGCCACAATCTGCGCAAATCGGTGGAACAAGCTTGATCATCGTTGTTGGGGTAGCATTAGAGACAATGAAACAGCTAGAGTCACAGCTTGTGAAGCGTCACTATAAAGGGTTTATGAAGTAAGAGGTTGAAAAGGGAACATTTCGTTCCTCTTTCGACCTATTGATAAGAGGGAGGAAAAAACGTATGAATATCGTTTTAATGGGTTTGCCAGGTGCCGGAAAAGGTACGCAAGCAGATAAAATTGTTGAGAAGTACGAAATCCCTCATATTTCTACAGGCGATATGTTCCGTGCGGCGATTAAAAACCAAACGGCACTAGGTCTTGAAGCAAAATCGTTTATGGATCAAGGTGCATTAGTACCTGATGAAGTAACGATTGGTATTGTTCGTGAACGTTTAAGCCAAGCAGACTGTGAGAAAGGCTTCTTATTAGATGGCTTCCCTCGCACAGTACCTCAAGCAGAAGCATTGGATGCAACACTTGCGGATATGGGGAAATCTGTAGAGCATGTGATCAACATCCAAGTGGAGCAAGAGGAATTGATTAAACGTTTAACCGGTCGTCGCATCTGTAAAGAATGCGGTACGGCCTATCACTTAGTGTTCAACCCTCCACAAGAGGAAGGCAAATGTGATAAAGACGGTGGCGAATTGTATCAACGTGCGGATGATAATCCAGAAACGGTATCAAACCGTCTGGAAGTAAATATGAAGCAAACACAGCCACTACTCGACTTTTATGGCGACAAAGGCGTGTTAACTAATATTGATGGTCAGCAACATATCACTAAAGTATTTGCTGATATCGATGCTCTATTAACAAACCACCGCAAGTAACCCCGGTTCTTGTCTTCGGACATCCGGGTGGTATGCAACAAGAAACATGTTTTTCTAGAGAGCTGCAAAAGCATATTGCGCCCGGTATACGAACGGATGATAGGTTAGTGTACAACTACCTATTGGAAGGGGTATAATGGGTTTCGTGGAAGCATCGATTGCTTTATGCGAAGCCTTACGAGTGTCTTTCGAACATCTCTCATGCTTTCCAGACATATGCTCTCAGCAGACGATCGTACCTGTATGAAGCAACAGAACAGCGAATGGGCTTCGGCTTGATTTGTATAAGAAGGGAGACTGGGTTGATGGCGAAAGATGATGTAATTGAAGTCGAAGGAACAGTAATTGAGACTTTGCCAAATGCCATGTTCAAGGTAGAACTTGAGAATGGTCATACTATTTTGGCGCACGTTTCAGGCAAGATCCGGATGCACTTTATTCGTATTCTTCCTGGAGACAAAGTCACAATTGAACTATCTCCTTATGATTTAACTCGCGGTCGTATTACGTACCGTTTTAAATAATCTTTTGCACTCCGGACTATTAAGGAGGTTAGGTTAGATGAAAGTGAGACCATCTGTAAAACCGATCTGCGAAAAATGTAAGGTTATTCGCCGACGCGGTAAAGTTATGGTAATCTGTGAAAACCCTAAACACAAACAAAGACAAGGTTAATTTGAAGGAGGTGCACTCATGGCACGTATTGCTGGTGTTGATATTCCTCGCGATAAGCGCGTTGTAATTTCATTAACATACATTTATGGTATTGGTAAAAACACAGCTCAGAAAGTTTTAGAAGCTGCTGGCGTATCTCAAGATACACGCGTACGCGACTTAACTGAAGATGAGCTAAACAAAATTCGTGAAGCAGTCGGTGCGTTTAAAGTAGAAGGAGATCTTCGTCGTGAAATCTCTCTAAACATCAAACGTCTAATGGAAATCGGATCATTCCGTGGTATCCGTCACCGTCGTGGTCTACCAGTTCGTGGACAAAATACGAAGAACAATGCGCGTACGCGTAAAGGTCCTCGTAAAACTGTAGCGAACAAGAAAAAATAATCGGTAAAGGAGGTTTTTCTACAACATGGCACGTAAACAACAAACTCGTAAACGTCGTGTGAAAAAGAATATCGAATCTGGTATTGCTCACATCCGTTCTACATTCAACAATACAATCGTTACGATTACTGACATGCAAGGAAATGCCCTTTCATGGTCAAGCGCTGGAGCACTAGGATTCCGTGGTTCACGTAAATCTACTCCATTCGCTGCGCAAATGGCTGCTGAAACAGCTGCAAAGGGTTCTATGGAACACGGTTTAAAAACGTTGGAAGTAACAGTAAAAGGTCCTGGTGCTGGTCGTGAAGCGGCTATCCGTGCACTTCAAGCTGCAGGTCTAGATGTAACTGCTATTAAAGACGTAACTCCAGTTCCACATAACGGTTGCCGTCCACCAAAACGCCGTCGCGTGTAATAGGTGAAACTGCATCATTTATTGGACTGATGAAAATCAGCAACGATCGAATTCATGATGGCAAGTCCTATACATTCGATGTTTTGAGGGAGGGTAAAGTAGTATGCTGGAAATCGAAAAACCAAAGATTGAAACGATAGAAATCAGCGAAGATGCGAAATATGGCAAATTTGTTGTTGAGCCGCTAGAACGTGGGTATGGAAATACTTTGGGGAATTCACTACGCCGCATTCTTCTGTCTTCTTTACCAGGAGCTGCAGTGACATCTATTCAAATTGACGGTGTACTTCACGAGTTCTCAACTATTGAGGGCGTTGTTGAAGACGTAGCATCGATCATTATGAACGTGAAGAAACTTGCACTTAAAATCTATTCCGATGAAGAAAAAGTCATCGAAATCGATGTAAAAGGTGAAGGAACAGTGACTGCTGCAGACATTACGCATGACAGTGATGTTGAAATTTTGAACCCTGAACTCTATATCGCAACAATCGGCAAAAACGGACACCTTCGTATGCGTTTATACGCTAACCGAGGCCGTGGCTATACTCCTGCTGATCAAAACAAACGTGAGGATCTTCCTATCGGCGTAATCCCGATCGACTCTATTTATACTCCAGTTTCACGCGTTAATTTTCAAGTGGAAAATACTCGTGTTGGTCAATCGACTAACTTCGACAAATTATCGCTTGATGTGTGGACAGATGGCAGCACCGGTCCAAAAGAGGCGATTTCGCTTGGAGCTAAAATCTTAACGGAGCACTTGAACATCTTTGTTGGCATGACGGATGAGGCAAAAACTGCTGAAATCATGGTCGAAAAAGAAGAAGATCAAAAAGAAAAAGTCTTGGAAATGACAATTGAAGAGCTTGATCTTTCTGTTCGTTCTTACAACTGCTTGAAGCGCGCTGGAATCAATACGGTTCTAGAATTAGCTAACAAGTCAGAAGACGACATGATGAAAGTACGTAACCTTGGTATTGAACTAAAGGAGGGAAACATCCATGGGTTACCGCAAACTTGGACGTACAAGTTCTCAGCGTAAAGCAATGTTACGTGACTTAACTACGGACCTAATTATCAACGAGCGTATTCAGACAACTGAAGCACGTGCGAAGGAATTACGTTCTGTAGTTGAAAAAATGATCACACTAGGAAAGCGTGGCGATCTTCATGCTCGCCGTCAAGCTGCTGCTTACATTCGCAATGAAACAGCTGTGAAAACAGATGAAGAAGGCAATGAAACATCAGTATACGCTTTATCTAAACTATTTGATGATGTAGCACCACGCTACGCAGATCGTCAAGGTGGTTACACTCGTATCATGAAAGTTGGTCCACGTCGTGGAGACGGCGCACCAGTAGTAGTGATCGAATTAGTGTAAGACAAACGAGAGAGGGTTTAGGGTTCACCCAGACTCTCTCTTTTTCAAACGATTTATACGACAATTAAAAAGGCTGAGCGTTATGATGAGCGGACCTTCTTGGTGGCGTCTCGTCTAGCTCTACGCACCTCATCAAGCAGGCATGCCTTGAGCAAGCAGCCTGCACAACCCTGAAGAGCGCACTGATGAGGTGCGCGCTTTTTTATTACCCAAAAAACCGACTGTTTCGGAAAGAATGCATAGCCGTGCATTGCTTCGGGCACAGTAAAAAGCCTAGATGAGAGAAGATGAGACAGCTAGAGGAGGAGTCATTCATGACAACCGTTGTTCGTTTACAGGATGTGTCGTTCACGTATCCTTCAGAAGAACCAATCAAACCCGCTGTGTCCCATGTATCCTACTCCGTCAATCAAGGAGAATGGATTGCGATTGTCGGACATAACGGTTCAGGGAAATCTACTATGGCCAAGCTGATCAATGGCTTGCTCTTCCCAAGTGAGGGAAGCGTCGAGTTGTTTGGACACCGTTTGACAGAAGAGACGTTGTGGGAGAGTCGTTCCCAGCTAGGGATGGTCTTTCAAAACCCAGACAATCAGTTTGTAGGAGCTACAGTACAAGACGATGTGGCATTCGCTTTAGAAAATAATGGGATTCCATACGAAGATATGGTCCAGCGTGTTCATTCAGCCCTGCAACAGGTCCAGATGGCGGAATTCGTCAATCAGGAGCCCCATCACCTATCAGGTGGGCAGAAACAGCGTGTTGCTATTGCAGGCGCTATAGCGATGCAACCAAAATTATTAATTTTAGATGAGGCCACTTCGATGTTGGATCCTCAAGGGCGCCGAGAGGTCATACAGACGCTTCAGACGCTCCGTGAGGCGTCTGATGTAACCGTCCTGTCTATTACACATGACTTAGAAGAAGCGATGCTTGCAGACCGTGTCATTGTAATGAACGGCGGAGAGAAGTTTTTAGAAGGAAGTCCGCAAGATGTGTTTGCTAACCGCGAGCAGATTACGGGACTTGGACTTGACCTTCCATTTGCAGCGAATGTTGCGGCGCTGCTCCGTGCACGCGGACTAGATGTGCCGTCAACGATTATGTCAGAGCAAGAATTGGTGGATGCCTTATGGACATTAAACTCCAACAAGTAAGCTATGCCTACGCGGCAGGTACGCCATTTGAGAAACGCGCTTTGTATGACGTGGACTTGACGATTCCGTCAGGCAGCTATCAAGCCATCATCGGGCACACTGGCTCTGGGAAATCGACCATCCTGCAACATTTGAATGCGATACTGAAGCCAACGACTGGGACCGTGCAGATCGGTGACAAACGCATTGATGCCGGTCAGAAGCCGAAAGAGTTAAAATCGGTCCGTCAACGTGTCGGCATTGTGTTTCAGTTCCCTGAGCACCAGTTGTTCGAGGAGACTGTGGAAAAAGACATCATGTTCGGTCCAATGAACTTTGGTGTCCCAGAAGAAGAAGCACGTCGACGTGCGCATGAGCTGGTCGGTCTTCTTGGATTGCCACAACAAGTACTAGAGAAATCTCCGTTTGACTTGTCTGGTGGCCAGATGCGCCGAGTAGCAATTGCCGGAGTTCTTGCTATGGACCCTGAGGTGCTTGTCCTTGATGAGCCGACAGCTGGACTGGATCCACGAGGTCGTAAAGAGATCATGAACTTATTCGCACGTCTTCACCGCGAAAAAGGGCTGACGACCGTTCTCGTGACGCACAGTATGGAAGATGCGGCGCGATATGCAGACCGGATTGCCATCATGCACAGCGGAAAATGTGTCGTCGAAGGCACCCCTCAAGAAGTGTTCGCACAGACCGAACTTCTAGAAGATTTCCGTTTGGAGCTTCCTCAGTCTGTGAAGCTGCAGCGCACAATTGAAGAGATTACCGGGCATGAGTTCCCGACACTCTATCTGACGGAAGAAGAGCTTGCTGAAGCACTAGCTAGCTACTGGACGCCGAATGGGGAGGGGATGAACTGATGCTTGAGAAAATGATTTTTGGGCGTTACATCCCGGGAGACTCGATTGTTCACCGAATTGACGCGCGAGCGAAACTCGTCTTCGTGTTCTTGTTCATCGCCATCGTGTTCTTAGCGAACAACTGGATCACCTATGGCTTGTTGATTGTGTTCACGTTAACAATCGTCGCAGTATCCGGAATTCGCTTTTACTTTATCGTCAGTGGTCTGAAGCCTGTGTTGTTCTTACTAGTCTTTACCTTCTTGTTGCACACGTTCTTCACCAAAGAAGGAACGGTGCTGCTCGATTTAGGATTTACAGAAATCTACACAGGCGGTGTAATTCAAGGTATTTTCATTGCAATCCGGTTCTTCGTACTGGTTGTGATGACGACGATTCTGACACTCACGACGACACCGATCTCGATTACAGATGCACTTGAACTGTTGTTGAATCCTTTAAAGAAAATCAAGCTACCGGTACATGAACTTGCTTTAATGATGTCGATTTCGCTTCGCTTCATTCCAACGCTTATGGACGAGACGGACAAAATCATGAAAGCCCAGATGGCGAGAGGGTCGGATATGACGACAGGGCCGTTCAAAGAGCGAATGAAAGCGGTCGTTCCTTTGTTGATTCCTCTGTTTGTCAGCGCGTTCAAGCGTGCAGAAGACCTTGCTACTGCAATGGAAGTCAGGGGCTATAAAGGTGGCGAAGGACGCACGCGCTACCGTCAACTGGACTGGAACCTTCGCGACACGGTAGCGATTCTCTTATTGCTCGTATTTGCAGTCGGGCTTTTCTTATTAAGGTCGTAGGGGGAGAGGACCATGCGTTTACGAGCTATCATCAGCTATGACGGAAGCGGCTTCTCTGGCTACCAGGTTCAACCGAATGGTCGCACCGTTCAAGAAGAGATTGAAACCGTCTTGACGAAGATGCATCAAGGTGTGAAGACGCGTATCACAGCAAGTGGCCGGACAGATACTGGAGTACATGCGACAGGTCAGGTCATCCATTTTGATAGTGAACTGTCGATTCCGCCAATGGGGTGGGTAAAGGGTCTCAATGCCCAGCTACCAGATGACATTCGAATTTTACAAGTGGAACAGGTGGCTGACGACTTTCATGCGCGCTTTGACGTCCAGTGGAAGACCTATCGCTACAAGTGGACGCTTGAGGACATCCCTATGCCGTTTGAGCGTCATATGGTGTCTTATGTCCAAGGAAAGCGTCCGGAGCTGTCACGGATGCAGGAAGCGGCTAATCACCTTATCGGAGAACATGACTTTCGAAGTTTCAGTGCTACGAACACAAGTATCCAAGATTTTGTGCGAAGTATTTACGAAGCGCGTCTGGAGCAGCATGATCACCAGCTTCATCTAGTGATCACCGGAAACGGCTTTTTGTACAATATGGTGCGGATCATTGCGGGAACTTTGTGGGAAATTGGAATCGGTAAACGCGAGCCTTCAGAGATGATTGAAATCATCGCGGCGATGGACCGCAGTAAGGCTGGCAAAACCGCGCCACCGCAGGGCTTGTATCTTGAAAAAGTCGGCTACGAAACTTTGTAGCAACTTTTCCAGGTGTTTTTTGAAAACCGCTTGACATCAGGCCGTATCTGTTATACGATGATGTATGGTATTTTCAAACCCCACAAATAAGCCCCGAAACTTAATTGTTAGGTTAAATAGAAAATTCAAGAACGAATCAGATCGTTATTAGGAGGACAATATACATGCGTACAACATTCATGGCTAAAGGTCACGAAGTAGAGCGTAAGTGGTTAGTTGTTGACGCGGAAGGCCAAACTCTTGGTCGTCTAGCTTCAGAAGTAGCATCTATCTTACGTGGTAAAAACAAACCAACATTCACACCAAACGTTGACACAGGTGATCACGTAATCATCATCAACGCTGACAAAATCGAATTAACAGGTAACAAGTTGCAAGACAAAATCTACTACCGTCACACTCAATTCGCTGGTGGATTAAAGCAACGTACAGCTCTTGAAATGCGTACTAAGTACCCAACTCAAATGCTAGAATTAGCAATCAAAGGCATGCTTCCTAAAAACTCTTTAGGTCGTCAAATGTTCCGTAAGCTTCACGTTTATGCTGGAGCAGAACACCAACATGCAGCACAACAACCAGAAGCATACGAGCTTCGCGGATAATCATTAAGAGGAGGACATACCCTTGGCACAAGTTCAATATATCGGCACAGGCCGTCGTAAAAGCTCAGTTGCACGCGTACGTTTAGTACCGGGCGAAGGTAAAATCATCATCAACAAACGTGAAGTAGCGGACTACGTTCCATACGAAACGCTTGAGCAAATCATCAAACAACCACTTGTAACTACTGAAACTCTTGGTAGCTACGATGTACACGTAAACGTAAACGGTGGAGGATTCACTGGTCAAGCTGGTGCTATCCGTCACGGTATCGCACGTGCTCTACTTACTGTAGACCCAGACTTCCGCGGGAAATTAAAATCTGCTGGATTCTTAACACGTGACCCACGTATGAAAGAGCGTAAAAAGCCAGGTCTTAAAGGCGCTCGTCGTGCACCTCAGTTCTCAAAACGTTAATGTTTGGATTACGGTACAAACCCATTCTCGCTTCGGCGAGGGTGGGTTTTTTTGTTGGGTGAAGATCTTACTAGGAAGGGCTTGGGTACTAAAGATCTTACTAGGAAGGGCTTGGGTAGCTGGGGGTGGGGGTGTGGATAGTTTCCATAAAGCGAGGAATGTAAGAGTGGGGCGAGCTAACGTCGGAATGGAGTGAGTTAACGTAAGAGTGGAGCCTGCTAACGTCATAATCAGAGCACTTAATGTAATAATCACTCAACTAAAGTGAAGGTCTTACTAGGAAGGGCTTGGGTAGTTGGGGGCGTGGATAGTTTCCATAAAGCGAGGAATGTAAGAGTGGGGAGAACTAACGTCGGAATGGAGTGAGCTAACGTAAGAGTGGAGCCTGCTAACGTCACAATCAGAGCACTTAATGTAATAATCACTCAACTAAAGTATTCCAAAGTTGTATAATCTACATACCAAATCCAATATACACTCTGTAATCAAAATGCTATTCTACTTAAAAGGAGGAATCGCTATCGAACTCTATTACAACGATACTTATTTTCAAGATCTTGAGATCTTCTATGCCCGAATCCCTTCTGCACACCCTCAAAAAAGTTATGTGGAATCTCAACTAACTCACGTGAAGATAGGTGGCCGTGGAGAATCGAAAATATTCCGAGCCCTCGAGGAAGTGGCTTTCGAAGAACCCGCGCTGATTATCCGTAATTTTGTAACACAAGTTCATGAGAAACGTATAATTCAAATTGATTATCTAGTAGTCACTCGAAAATATTTGCTCCTAATAGAAGTGAAAAATATCGCAGGGCATGTGAAGTTCACTCTCACACCACCCCAAATCATTCGAACTCTTCCAAACAAAATCCCTCAAGCTTTTGATTGTCCCTTCACTCAACTCGATCGAAATGTAGATGGCTTTCAAAAGTTATTTAAAAAGCTCCAGATACCTGTTTATAGCTGCGTAGTCTGGGCGAACCCTACGACAACATTCGAACTTTCCTTCCAACCATCACATCCTTTCCTTACAAGAAAAAAACTTCCCTTATTCATTCAGCAATTAGAAAAACTCCCTGTTTCCTTACCAGAAGAAAACTATTCCAAACTAAAATGCGAAATTCTCACTAGTACGAAAGCATTCAAAGAAAAATCCTATTGCTCGAGGTACCAGGTTGATGAGAAAGATTTGTTGCCAGGACTCTATTGTCCCGAGTGCCATACTGTACTCAAGAAATCTGTGCGCACATGGATTTGTCCTACATGTAAAATCCAAGCAAATCATTTAGTCGCTACTAATATCTTCAGCCAATTCACTATTCGGAAATCTCATCTGTCTGTCGCGGAAATCAAAAAGCATCTTCCAGACCTTGAAGGAAGGATAATACGAAGCTTGTTACTGGAATCAGGGTTTAAAGTTAGTGGGTATACAAAGTCTCAAAGGTATTCTAGGGAATGAATGACACTCTCGAGATTAGAGGGTTGCTTTGTTAGAGTTAGTTTCCATAAAGTGAGGAATGTCAGAGTGGGGCGAGCTAACGTCAGAATGGAGGGAGTTAACGTAAGAGTGGAGCCTGCTAACGTCACAATCAGAGCACTTACTGTAATAATCATTCAACTAAAGTATTCCGTCGTGACTCAATTCACATCCTGAAATTCAGTCCCCCCGTAGTCCCCCAACACATACCCAAAACCTCCCCCGCATACACTGCATCAAAAAGGAGTCGAGGCATGAAAAAGAGATGGTTGCTGCTGGGCGTCATCATCTTTACCGGAATCTGGGCATGGTCGCAGCAAGCGAATGGGATGATGGGGGGATTCGGACCGGACGCACTTGAGGGGAAAATGATTGTTCTAGATCCAGGACATTGGGGAGCCAGTCATGGAGAAGTGATTGAGAGCACGATCACGCTGCAACTCGTCCAAGAAGTGAAGCGGCAACTCGAGAAATGCGGAGCGTCCGTCATCCTCACTCGTTTGACTGAAGCGGATGCTATAGAAGAAGCACAACCAGATGGAGAGTACCCAACAGTCCGAGCGCGCAAACGAGCCGATCTCCTGTACCGTGAAGAGAAAATGAATGAAGCAAAAGCCGATGCGATCCTCAGCGTCCACGTGAACGCCGTCCCGCAATCCAAATGGCGAGGTGCCCAAGTGTTCTTTCATGAAGAGGGCACCGTCAATGGTCAACCTCTCGCAAAAGCCATCCAGCAAAGCCTCCGAGATACACTTCAAAATACAGAACGTGAAGCCATGGGGATTCGTCAAATCTATTTACTCAAAAAAGCGAATGCTCCAGCGGTCCTTGTCGAAACGGGTTTTATCAGCAATGATGAAGAACGAGAATTGCTCCAATCGAAGGAATATCAACAGCAAATTGCACAAGGTATTGTAGAAGGACTCGAACAGTTTTTTCAGTCGCAAGCACAACCATCCCCTACGCAACAGGGGTATGCTATACTAATAGACGACTAGGAAAAAAAGGAGTTTTGAGCATGCTAAACGAACAAGAGGTACGGGCTCTTCTTGGGAAACTCGAAGATCCGTTTCTACATAAAACACTCGAAGAAACAAACGGCATTCTTTCCGTCAAAATCAAAGAAGAAAAGAACTATGTAAGTGTCAAAGTAGCTATCGCAAAAACCAATACAGCAGAGCAAATGCAGCTTCAGACAAAAGTCGTCGACACATTGAAAAGTGCCGGCGTCGCAACTGTAGGGATTCGCTTTGAAGAATTACCAAAAGAAGCGTTAGAACAGTTCCGTGGACAACTCGGTGCAGCGGCTGAGAGCTTAACGTCCCCAGCAACTAGTGTGAAGATCATCTCGATCGCATCTGGTAAAGGCGGCGTAGGGAAATCTACAGTATCTGTGAACTTGGCAGTCGCACTTGCGCGTCTTGGTAAAAAAGTGGGTCTGGTTGACGCGGACATCTATGGATTCAGCGTACCGGACATGATGGGGATTCGAGAAAATCCTCAAATCAAAGAAGACCGCATCATTCCAGTAGAGCGTAAAGGCGTCAAAGTCATCTCGATGGGCTTCTTCGTAGAGAACAACGCGCCAGTTGTATGGCGTGGACCAATGCTTGGTAAAGTATTGGATCAATTCTTTAAAGATGTGGAGTGGGGCGAGCTAGACTTCTTGCTACTCGACTTACCACCAGGTACAGGAGACGTGGCACTAGACATTCACCAGATGCTTCCGGCTTCTAAAGAGATTGTCGTCACGACACCACACCCAACGGCAGCATTCGTAGCGGCACGTGCAGGGGCAATGGCTCTTCAGACGGACCACGAAGTACTCGGAGTTATCGAGAACATGTCTTGGTATGAGTCAAAGTCTACGGGTGAGCGTGAAATGGTATTTGGTAAAGGTGGCGGACCGAAACTTGCTGATGAGCTTCGTACCGTGCTACTCGGACAGATTCCACTTGGCCAACCGGACTGGGACAACGAAGATTTTGCACCATCTGTATATGAAGAATCGCACCCAACAGGAAAACTGTATAACGAAATCGCGCAACAAGTCATTGAGCGCGCATAATTAGAAGAAAGCCGTATTCTCACATCGAGTGAAAATACGGCTTCTTTTTATTGACCACCACCAGCTCCGCTAGAACCACCGGCACCACCACCAGATCCTCCACCAGCACCGCCAGAGGATCCGCTGCCCTGTGTTCCGCCTGGAGGAGAGCCAGAGCCTTGTTGTTCGCCAGTTCCTTTGCCAGCCTCAGCCGCATTCATCACAAGTTCCTGCCAGTACGCTTGCCAAACTGGGTTTTGAATGGTCTCTTCCACGACCTTCTTCATCTCGTCTCGAAGTTCACTGGACTTTAAAAGCTTCCCGAGCTCCTGTTGTTGAGTAGGCTGTTTCCAAAACTCTTCCCATTCTTTCATATAGTCGGGATCCGTCATAAGTTGCTTCATTAGTTCTTTCTGTTGGTCCGTCATACTCTTAGCCATCGCTTCCATGAACTTTGGATCTTCCATCGAATGTTCCCAAAAGGCTTTTACTTCTTCACTCAATAGACTGGTCTCCACAGATTGTTTCACTACATCTTGCTCTAGCACTAGCATCTTCTGAAATGTCGGATCACCAAGAGTATCGCGAAGGGCTTTCTTTCCTTCCTCGGTTTGCAACGCATCAACGACCATTTTCTTTGTCTCTTCATAGCTCGTTTTGTCGTTACCTGGAGAACAGGCAGAGAGAAGCAGCATACAGCTTAAGACTACTATGTAGCGCATTATCGTCACCCCTTTTTCAATTAGTGTTCACAATTGCTAGGGAAATATACAAGGATGAAGAGCTTTCATAGATTTTTATCTAAAAAATTTGATACAATCGTTAAGAACTAGAAAGAGATGGAGGACTTTTCGTGACAATACGAAATTGGTTTAAATTTTTTGTACGCGCGATGCTCATCGGTGGGTTAATCACAGGTGTGCTCGGCTTATTCATACGATGGGACGATGCTTTCGCTAGCTATTTCCAAGCAGGGCAGTGGGGAGAGTTCTTTGCAGCTTTCGCATTTATGATGGTAATGGGCTTCACTGTGAGCGTCATTGCTCAGATGGGATTCTTCGCTTATCTTACGATTCATCAGATGGGGGTCAACATTTTCCGCAGTCTGACATTATGGAATTGGGTGCAGATCTTATTAATTATTATCGTTATCGCAGATTTGATTATTTTCCGTTTCCGTCCAGGCAGCGCATCGACATCCCAACTACTACTGTATTTAGGATTACTGGCTGTTCTTATTGGAACATCTGTAACGGTAGCCATCATCAAAGCGAGACTAACTAAGAAACATGCATTGATTTCTGCTTTATTTTTTATGATCGTTGTATCAACGCTTGAATGGTTGCCTGTGCTTATGGTGCGAGCAGAGAATGTAGATAGCTGGGTTACATTATTGTTGTTCCCGATACTCGCGGTGAATGCATTCCAACTTCTAGCATTACCAAAGTACAACAAACAATCCGAGATCGACCTAGCGAAACGTGAAGAACGACGCAAGGCTCGGAAGCAGCAAGCCGCTCAGTAATGAGCGGTTTTCTTATTTTCATATAACGGTTGATTCTAAGGTTTTATAAGTTTTGATAGTTTAGAGTTTTAACGAACGAGGTGTAAAGACATTTCTCTTGCCGGATATGTTGTGTTGAATAAACGAATGTATCACATCATCTTGTAAATGTAGAGAAAAACGAAAAAACTTTAGAAAAAGTTACGAAAAACCGTTGACGATATGTTTAAAACGATGCTAAGATACAGAGGTCGCCAAAACGAGACGAAACAAATAGTTGACAACACATTGAATGTTTTGTTACTATATGAAAGTTGTCTCAAGACGACATATGAACATTGAAAACTGAACATGCAAGACGTCAAGATAGAGCGTCACCACCCCGACCCCCGTTGGGTGTGTGTGACGCAAACAGAACCAAGTCACTTCCTATAAACGGTCGTGACGGACGTTCAAAAATGGACATCATTATGATGCCAGCAACAAAATGAGCTTATATTAAGTTCTCTTTTATGGAGAGTTTGATCCTGGCTCAGGACGAACGCTG
>NZ_NOKQ01000278.1 GCF_002265435.1 Tetzosporium hominis | reverse complement strand
CCAGCAGGACAACAGGCGTTCCGTAATTGCCGTTATTCATAAAAGCGGATGACAGGATCATGGCACAGCGATCTTGGTTCGGATACTTATGAAAAAAAGATAAAAAGTAGACAAATAGAACAAGAACCAGGCAAAGCCCCAGCACAAAAATAGAGAGATAGACATAATCCATCGTCAGTTTGTTAGTATAGAACGTATCAAATGCCAGAAAAGGAGACATTAAGTATAAGGACATTTTGGACAGCGTTTGAATATCAAAGCCGAGCGTTTTCTG
>NZ_NOKQ01000132.1 GCF_002265435.1 Tetzosporium hominis | reverse complement strand
GCATCCCTGAGCGGGTTGTTCATGCCAGAGGAGCGGGTGCACACGGGTATTTTGAAGCTTACGGAAGCTTTGGAGACGAGCCGATTTCAAAGTACACCCGGGCCAAGCTTTTTCAGGAAAAAGGCAAGAAAACGCCGGCATTTGTCCGTTTTTCTACGGTAAATCATGGAAAACATTCACCAGAAACATTGAGAGACCCGCGCGGTTTTGCAGTTAAGCTTTATACCGAAGACGGAAACTGGGATTTGGTCGGGAACAATCTGAAAATCTTTTT
>NZ_NOKQ01000113.1 GCF_002265435.1 Tetzosporium hominis | reverse complement strand
GCCGACTTACAACTTCGCAGTAGCTATTGATGACTATTTAATGAAAATGACACACGTGCTGCGCGGTGAGGATCATATTTCTAACACACCGAAACAGATTATGATTTATCAAGCATTCGGATGGGATATTCCTCAGTTCGGACACATGACGCTGATCGTAAATGAAAGCCGTAAAAAGCTCAGCAAACGCGATGAGTCCATTATTCAATTCATCGAGCAGTATAAAGAGCTTGGCTACTTGCCGGAAGCGCTGTTCAACTTTATCGGCCTGCTT
>NZ_NOKQ01000114.1 GCF_002265435.1 Tetzosporium hominis | reverse complement strand
TTCTTCCCTTTCGTTTTTTAATGTCTAAAATGCCTCACGCCTGTGAAGACCATGGTCAAGCCATATTTATCCGCAGCTTCGATGGATTATGTTTACAAATTAATTTTTTAATATAGAAAGGTTTCTTAAATCTAAGTTGAAATAGAAATTGATTAAAGCAAGTCCAATATTTCTTTAACAAATTCAAGCTCATCAATTTCTAAAGCAATAGATAGGTTACGAATATTTTCTAACGATGGAATATTTTTACCATTTTCGTAGTTACATAGCGTTT
>NZ_NOKQ01000115.1 GCF_002265435.1 Tetzosporium hominis | reverse complement strand
GTGATGACAGGGCCGTTGCACGATATGTAGGAATGATGTGTCACGCGCTGTCCGTTGATCGACACCGCGGCCGCCCCGGAAATCCACAGCTCATTGAGCAGGCGGAAAATGTGGCTTTCATGGACGATATAGTTGTTGACATTCTCACCCTCTGGGATGTACGAAGCGTCTTTCAGCGTCACTTTGATCCCTTCGCCCTGAACGCCGATTTCCCCGACGAACATTCTGTACCTCTCAACATCTTCCACAATATTGTAGTACTCTTTTTTTTCCTT
>NZ_NOKQ01000117.1 GCF_002265435.1 Tetzosporium hominis | reverse complement strand
GAGCATTGCGCGGATCGCCCAAAAAGCCAGAGCGTGCGGAATTCATCTGCTTGTCGCAACCCAGCGGCCGTCAGTCGATGTCATTACCGGCCTGATTAAGGCGAATATCCCGACGAGAATCGCATTTTCTGTCTCAAGCCAGGTTGATTCCCGAACGATCATTGACATCGCCGGTGCAGAAAAGCTTCTCGGAAAAGGGGATATGCTCTTTTTGGAAAACGGCTCGGGAAAACCTGTCCGCCTTCAAGGGAACTTTGTATCGGACCGCGAAATCG
>NZ_NOKQ01000118.1 GCF_002265435.1 Tetzosporium hominis | reverse complement strand
AAATGGGTGAAAGAGCACTAAAGCTGATGATGGATGTGTTAAGCCAGCCGGCTGTATTAATTGCAGCCATTTCTCTTATCGGTCTTCTGCTTCAAAAAAAGCCTGCCAATGAAATTGTGAAAGGGACGACCAAATCGTTTTTAGGCTTTATCGTGATTTCAGCCGGGGCGGGCATCCTTGTTGGCTCGCTTGAGCCGTTCGGAAAGATGTTTCAAGCAGCCTTTCATGTGAACGGCGTCGTTCCGAACAATGAAGCGATTGTCGCGATGGCGCTC
>NZ_NOKQ01000172.1 GCF_002265435.1 Tetzosporium hominis | reverse complement strand
TTGATGGATCTTCGTAGTCTGGGTTCCACCCAACTGCTCCTGAGAGATCCCAATCTTCTGCCGCAGCGCTTGCAGCATAGTAAGTGATATTGTTCAACTCATCTTTAGAAACTTGTTGGATATCAATGATTACATTGCCTTCGCCAAGTACTGTTTCAACTGATTGTTTGAAAGATTGGATACGTGCGATATAGTTTTTAGATGTTTGGTCTACTGGAATATCCAAGTGGATAGGGAATTTCACACCTTCTGCTTCCAATGCAGTTTTAGCTTTG
>NZ_NOKQ01000126.1 GCF_002265435.1 Tetzosporium hominis | reverse complement strand
AAATATTAAAAAAGGCTACCGCGCTCTTGATGTCAGACTCCCTGAACAGTTCTCGATAATCGGGAAACTCAGGGCGCGTTATCCTGTGGCCACTCTCTGCCATGTGTTCGGGGTCCATCGCAGCAGCTACAAATACTGGAAAAACCGTCCTGAAAAGCCAGACGGCAGACGGGCTGTATTACGCAGCCAGGTACTTGAACTGCATGGCATCAGCCACGGCTCTGCCGGAGCAAGAAGCATCGCCACAATGGCAACCCAGAGAGGCTACCAGATGG
>NZ_NOKQ01000120.1 GCF_002265435.1 Tetzosporium hominis | reverse complement strand
AACCCTTTCATTTTGCGTTTCATCCATAAATCATGATTTTCTACATGCTTAGGGCCCTCAAATATGCCGTCACTCATCATAATCAAGAGATCACCCGCTTTCAACTGCTCACTCACAACCTCCACATCGAATTCATTAATAATACCGATTGGCAGATTGCTCGCTTGAACTTTCATTACCTGGTCGCCCCGTTTGATAAAGCTAGGCGTCGATCCAACCTTCAAAAATTTACAGCTTGCATCTTGTAGATCGATAATAGATAGGTCAAGCGTGGA